>JBBCGZ010000025.1:0-72294 GCA_037200305.1 Bacteroidota bacterium | reverse complement strand
ACTTCAGTTCGCTACGATAAAATTTTTACTTGAACATCTCAACCAGTTCTTCATGAAGAAATGGTTTATATAAAATCCGAAAAGCAGACGCGGATGTCTTAGGGACATCCATTGCGCTAATGAGGTTGAGATGAACGTGGGGGTAATTGAGAAGAATGTAATCTGTCTTTCCCCAACCAAGTCCGTCCGGCAAGTTGTTGTCAAGGAATATGTAATCTGGCTTTTCTTCCTCCAGCATTCGCATGCCTTCAGCGATCGTGCTGGCGACAAAAACATCGATTTTTTTAGAGTTAAAAAAGCGCCTCATCAGGACACCAAAATCCTGTTCGTCGTCAATAATGAGGACCTTTTTGTTTTTCATGATGATTAAAATCACTAAAAATCAAACCAGAAAATTTCCCACGATTAAGAATTGGAAGGCAGGCGTGCTAGGCGGGCGTGTGGAAGATATTCCCCATCAAAATGGGTAACCAATTGCAATGTTAAGGATAAGGTTCTGCTTTCTCCAGTCCTTGCTGCCGAAATCTATATTATTTACAACCCATCGTTGATGCTCGGGAAGCCATGGTTTACGCAAGGGAAAAGCGAGATCGAGACGGAGCACGAAGAAGTTTAGGTCGAAGCGAAGACCAGCTCCAGTGCCAACAGCTACCTGGCTGAGGAAGGTACCTGGTTTGAAAACTTTCGACTGTTCGCGCGCAATTGATTCCTGTGTTGTGTCCGCCGCAGAGCGGGCGGTCCGTAACCAGATGTTACCGGCATCAACAAACAAAGCACCCTTAAATGACTTAATGATGTCGAAGCGGTATTCAGCAGATCCTTCGAGTTTAATATCACCGCGCTGGTCGATGAAGAATGTCCGGGTCGCGACAGTTGGATCGATCCTTACGTTGTAAGAGCCGGGCCCGAGAGAGCGAGCCGGGAAAGCGCGTATACTGTTGGAACCGCCGGCCGCAAACTGTTTGATGTATGGCATTTGTTGTGAATTGCCGTATGCATGACCAAGACCTGCGATAAATCGAGTAGCAAGTTTGCTCTTCTTGTTGAAGTCATGATAATATCTGAAATCGAGATCGGCCCGAATGTATTGCGCGTAGGGCAGACCAAAGATCTCTTTGTTCTCTTCCTTGATGTTGTTGATGTTGGCGATGGCACTAAATATGTTTCCTGACATATCTATCGTTCCTGAGAAGTAATAATTGTTAGTGCGTTTCGCCTTTGGATCGTACTTCACGTCGATATCTTCTTTCATCTGCGTGTTGTACGTGAACGTGTAATGTGATCCCAGGATAAATTGATTCTGGAATGAATTCGCGAGCACGGGACTTTTAAACAGCAGGCTATCGAACGTCGCCGAGGTTTTATTCAGCTTCACGAAGCTTACATCTACGGGATAATATTCATGCGTCTTCAATGTCGATTCACGCCATAGGTATCCATAACCACCGTGCAGTGACGCGAGGCGAAAATATTGGAGGCGTTGCTGAAGGTTATAACCCAGTTTCAAATTTGTTTGCGGAAGATACTTGGCCGACCGGTAGTGAAAAATTCCGGCTGGTGTAATGAATCGCGGCACCGATAAACTTGCTTCAGCACCGAGTTCGATTGCGTTCAACGCTCCGGCATTCTGCCTGCTGATCTGTACTTCGTAAGCTCCGTTAAGCTTGAACTGGAATAACTCGGCACCGCGAAAGAAATTTCGATTGGTAAACGTTAACTCTACACCAGGTCCTACGAAGTTGTTCGACTTCGAAACAGCTTGAAGTTGTGCTCGCACCGACTTCTTCAATAACGGTGTCATGTAAATATCAGCACTCAGTGACGACGAATCGATCTCTTTGAATTTCACATTCACATACCTGAATGTTCGCAGGCCCATAAGGTGACTCAGTGAATATTCTTCATCTAAATGACGATACATGCTGTCGGGCCGGAGGTTAATGACATTCGTAATAACTTCCGGACGGAAGTTGTGCTGGTTGTCAATGTACTCGTAACCGTCAATTTTTAGGGTATCGGCGGTCACCTTCAAAGAATCGTTGCTGATCGAATAATTCGGATAGATCCGGATCTTCGAAACCTTGTAGACCCTTGTTGCTTTGCGAGGCATATTCTTTTCAAAATGCAAATCGAGATCGATACGACGTTTCCCAATCGTGGTGTCTGCATCATACAACAGGTAACGATCATCGAAGAAATACATGCCCTTGTCTTTTAAAACTGCTTCGAGTCGGTCTTGTTCAGCTTTTAATCTTTCAAGCCGATATCGTCGATTAGGGCTAACAAGTGTGTTTTCATCCATGGCCTGCACAATCTTTGGACGTTTAAGGCTGTCGAATAGATGTTGTTCGATGTGTCGAAGCCTGAACGGCGGATAGATCATTACTGTGTAAATGACGGTGCTCGTTTTCCTTTTTACGTTCGTCGAGACTTCGCTTGTTACAGTCGATCGGAAGTATCCTTCGTTTTGTAACTCTGCCTGAAGCATCTCTGCGGTTCTCTCAGGCTTTACATCTTTAATCAACACTGGGTCGCGACCGAACTTCTTCTTGATGAAACCTTTGTGATAGAAGGCCCAGACACCGATGCGGCTTCCAAGAAATTTTTTATTAGGCTTTGGATTGATAAGGAGCTGCAGATCGGATTCGACTCCGTTCAGTCTTCTGACATTACCTTGTGGAAGGAATTTGAACTTCGCGCCTTCATAAAAGGTTTCTCCGTCGGCTAAATATTTTGTTGCAGTACACGACTGAAACAATAAACCACCGAGAAGAAAAAGAAAAATTAAGCTGTCAGGGCGTTTACTTTTCATTTGCTCTAAATAATTCCCTCAGCGTATTATAGTCCTTTATGTAGATGAGTCCCGCGCCGGTCTCCGTTAGCTCTCCGTCTATCATGTCGAAATTGCTGTTCCTGAATCCTGTTACCCTGATTCGGCCATCGGCCGTCATTTTATATTCTAATGCCAGGTCACCGATGTAATCCGTGACGTTGTTTGATCCTGCATCTTGTCCTTCGAGATCAACGTTGCCTGAGAGCTTAACCACGAGGCGATCTCCGAACAAAGTTTTTGTAACGCCCAACTGTGCCTTCGTCGTGCCCTGTGTTCCTCCCTGGACCGTAGCATCTTCGTACGACTTGATATCAAATGTTAACTGAACACCTTTCACGTTTTGTGTGAGGCGATTCAACTGTTCGGACAATATTCGACTCACGCTCGTTCTCGCGGCATTCCCCGCGCCACCGCCAGAAGCGGCAGCAGGATCATCGGCTATAAATCGCTTCAGGATGATCAGCGCAAATACTTGTTTGTTGAGATCTGATTCTCTTGAGTTGATGTCCTGCAGTTTTGCATAAAGAACTCCACCGAAAGCATTTCGCTTATCTTCAGGCATGTCGAGATTAAAGCTGATCTGGGGCGTTAATAACATGCCTTTGATATTGATGTAAACCAGGAATGGTAATCGCTGGTTGTAGTTGTTCGCCTGCGGATCGCCGGGCGATATCTGGCTCGACACTAATTCTAATGGTGAAGTCTCCACGAGATTGCTTGCTCGAATGTCCATTTGTCCATTCAATGGATCGCCCGACCATGTAATAGAACTTCCCTTCGTGATATCGAATTGTCGTTTCACAAGGTTGTAGAACGACAGGTTGTATGATCCTTTGCTGATTTCATATCGCCCCGACAAAGTCATATCTCCCGACGTCGTCATATCGAATGTAAGAGTGGAATTTCCCTGCACAGTCAATTTGTCGCCGGTGATTGGATCAATCACGATGTTGAATGTTTCTCTGCCAGACAGATCGATAACGGCGCTGACATCCACACCCTGGAAGCCAGTCTGTATGCTGTCGGAAGCGTCGATGGAAGTGAGGAACGGATCATGCTCCGCATCTTTGTCAACAAAGTTGACGATACCTTTCGCTTCGAGAACTCCTTTCTCGGAAGTGGGAACGATGTACGTAAAATTTGTATCGTCTGAGAAGCTGACCTTTACGTTTGCCTTTGCAGATTTTGCGTCTCCGGTGATCCGCGATGTAGAATTCAACTTCATCTTTCCATAGAAGAGTTCGTTGTCGCCCTGCTTTGTGTTGATCACCTGGAAATTTTTCGTCGTAAGTATTAAATCAAATTCAGGATTTAGATAGTTTTTAATATTGATGGAACCTTTCAGTACCGCTGTATTCTTTTCTGCATCTGAGATAGTAAAGTTGTTCAGCGTGATGTTGTCGTTCTTGATCGATATTTTTTCGTTTTTGAGATCGAATGTGCTTTTAAGGAGAGTAGGCGTGATTGTCACATCGGCGAATACGAGGTCCCCTTCGATATCGGGATGAGCCGGCTTTCCTTTCACATTGATCTGCCCGCGAATAAATCCTTCAGCGCTGCTGAGCTGGCCAAGCGAGAACGCCTGGACGACTTCCATGTTCAGTTGCCTGATGTCGATCAACAAGTCCAGCACAGCTGCGCCTTTCGGTCCACCGTACGTTCCTTTTGTTTCGAGTTGTGTCCGGTTGCCGCGAAGACCGAGCAAAACGTTGTATTGATCTTTCGAGTGATCCATGTCCAGCGAGAGATCTCCTATCACTTTTTGAAGAACAGTCAGGTCGGAGATCTTGAGCTTCGAACTAAAGTCGCTACTACCGGATGTGTTGAATTTGAAATCGCCATTGAGCTCACCGCTCGCTGGAATGATCCCGGAGATGATGTGAGTAAAGTTTCCGAGCTCGAGCTCTTCGAAATGAATCGTCACAGCCGGATCTTTCCGCGTATCGCCGAGCATGATCACCTTTTGTTTTTGCTTACTGATCTCGAAATGATTTGCTGCAACCGCGCCGTTGCCAAAGGCGAGATAATTGTCGTTGGGAACATTCCAGGGACTGTAGTTCAACAACAGGCTGTCGTCCAGGTGAACGTGCATCATGTTTATCCCGGGTTTTTCGGGATCTGATTTTTGAGCAATGCTTGCGCGTATCTTGTATTTCTTTTCGTGAGCAGAGTCGAGAACGTTGAATGTCGTTCTTATCGAATCGTGAGCAATCCGACCAGCGACATTCATCTGTTCCACTTTGATCGTATCGATCCTTAGATTTTCGACCTTCGCGAAGTATCGAAGGTGATCGGCATCCGACTTTACGAGAAACACCAGGGAGTCCACCGAAGTGTCGTTGTATTTGAGCTTCGGCATCCGAAAGACAACATTCAGTTTATGTTCCCGGCTGTCGAATTCTCCGTGGATCACGCCCGGAGTGAATGGATCGAGGTTGGGCACGAGCACTTCCGTCAACAGGTCGGTATTCCTGATCGCCAGGTTGAACGTAAAATTCTGTGGAGGACCTTCCGGCGAGGCCTTCTTTCCTTTCGGAGCAAAGTATCTTTCGAAATGATGTTGCAACACTTCCGACACGCTGAAGATGTTAAAGCTTCCTTCGAAATCGCCACTCAGTATATCGGAGCGCACCGACATTTTACTATGACCCTGCTGGTCGAGTGACGCAAACAGCATCGAGTCGACAGCGTACAATTTTTCTCCATTGAATACAGCCACCTTCCTCAGGTCCAACCGGCCATTCATTATTTTAAAATCACTGGTGGTAAGATCGACGTTCAACGTGAGTCGCATCTTCAAAGGCATCTCGGAAAGGCGAAGCCCTTTCAGATCGAGGTTACGGAGGTCGAGCTCGGCCTTGTACGATGGAGTTTTATCGTTGTAATTGAGATCTGCCTTAAGTTCGAAAGCAACGTTCTCGTCGTTCAGAGATGCCTTTCCGGAGAAGAGGAATTTGTCGATTGCTCCGTTGACTTTGAAGTCGCGAATTGTGTAACTGTTGTAAGTAACATCTCGGACCAGGAGATCTACCCTGGTGTGCATCGTCTTCGTGGTGAAACCGGATCCATCTACCGCCACATCGAAGTTGACTTCACCAAGGGAATCCAGCTTGGCCAACTTGCCGGCCTGTATCGATCGGGCAACTGCTTTTATCTTATACTTCGGAGCATCCGTGTTGCTGAGATCGATACTGCCGTTTGCATTTACCTTCCCGAGATCTGTTGCCAGTAGCGCCGTGAAGACGGGTTTCCGAATAGAGCCTTTCACATTTCCTTTCAGTGACACATACTTTGGAGTAATGGGAAGCAATGTATCGGAGAGGACCGTGGTGATGTCTTTCTGGTTAGTGAAGATGTTAAAATTGAGATCTTTGGTCGATCCGTTTAATGAGACGAGCGTACTGTCCAGGGTTTTCAGCTCAAAATTTTTGATCGTGAGAAAAGTTGTGTCACCACTAACTTTCCCTTTAAGCGAGATGACGGCGTTTTTTGGGATGTTTACCGGGAGACTGTCGAGCAGGTGCGGTTGGACCTTTAGAATATCGGCAACCGCGATATGCGAGTCGGAGATTGTCACATCGCCTTTCAACGACTCATAATTGCCGGCACCGTCTATCTTCAATACACTGTTTTCGAAAGCTATCACGAGGTCCTTAAGTTCTACGTCGGCGCCTTTTAACTTGGCGAAGCCTGAAAGTTTCTTGAGTGAGATATTGTGGGTCTTTTCATTTAAAGAAAGCTCGTCGATGTCTGCTTCAATATTCGTAGAGTCGTATTTTATGTCCGAAGCATCGAGATTCAGATTTGTGAAATGATACTGGGCTGAATCGGTAACATAAGAGATATTTGTTTTGCTGATGTTGATTTTATCGAGTTCAATTTTCAGCGATTCAAAGTTGATGTTGTCAGTTTTAATCTCAAGCTCGTCAACGTAAGCTTTTACAAACATTCGCGATGTTGAATCATTATACTTTGCTTTTACCTTATTCAATTCAATATCGTCGATAGAAAAAGCCCACGGTATTGACGTTGTATCAGCGGGTGTTTGTAGGGTGGTGTCGGAAGAAGCGAACGCTTTTACGATGTAATCGAAATTGAAGCTGCTATCAGGTAAAACGCGACTGATATTTCCTGTAGCGTTCTCAACTTCTATCTTGTTCAATAAGATCTTGTGATGTAATAGTTCCCACATCGACGCATCTACACCAATGCGACCGGCGTAGATTAATGTATCCTTCCTCTGATCTTCCAGGTACAATCCTTCAATAGAAATCGTCTTCGGGAAATCAATCACGATCCTTTCGAGCTCTACTTTTGTGTTGATCTTATCCTGGAGATACGCGATCGCCTTCTGAGCCATCTTATTCTGAATGTATGGGATGCGTACAAGAAGTATTACTGTGATCAATAAAATGAACACAGTGAAAAGAGTCCAGCCAATAATGCGGGAGATTTTGAGTAGTACTTTCTTCAAACTCACTAGTTCGACCCTTCTAATTCTATACCAGATTTTATGTGGATGCGATGTGGATTTTAAATTACGGGGCTGTGGAACGGTGTGTATTCTCGTCTACACCGGGCACTTCAAAAACTTTAAAAAAGAGCCAAAAAAGCTTCTGGCACGTTTGGCGAATTGTTTGCCAATAAGGATTTCCAAAGACGTTAACAAATAGTTGGTTATATGAAGAGTTTTGGAGCAATAGTAATCGTGCTCGGGATATTGATGACAACCCTCACTGGTTTCAACATTATCACCAAAAAGAAAGTTGTTGACCTCGGAAAGGTCGAGATCAGCAAAGAAGAAAAGACCCCGGTTTACTGGTCACCGATAACAGGAGGAGTTCTGATCGTTGTGGGACTGGTTCTGGTAATAGCGGGGAAGAAAAAGATTTAAGAAGAGGGGTGTAGCCGGGTTCATAAGCCCGGCATGGATAAGTAGTAAAAAGTAATGACGTTACTTTATTGCTACGCAGAAAGGGTGCTGATGCCAATCATGCGCCCTTTCATTTTTTACTCCGTTCCTAACTATCAACCCGTTTGTTTAATCCTTCTTCTTTTTAAATACTCTTTTCAGAAGCCCTTCCTTTTTCTCACCAAAGTCTCGCTTCTTCTCTTTTCTCCCGCTCAGCTTCCGGAATATATTCCTATCCTGCTTATAGAGATCACAATCAATCTTTCGCTGCAGATTTTCCGGCAGCGCTGCAAACCTGGCGTTGCTCACCGAATCAAGCGACGCGTCTTTCTTCGCCAGTTTCAAAAATTCCCCAACGAGTGGTAACGCCGTTCTCGCTCCCTGGCCAAGCGAAGTCGTTCTGAAATGGATCGAAGGATCGTCGCCGCCCACCCATGCGCCCACCACAAGCTTCGGAGTAATGCCTATAAACCAACCATCAGTGTTCGATTGCGTTGTGCCTGTCTTGCCTGCAATGTCATTAGTTAAACCAAACTGCGAACGAAGACTCGAGCTCGTTCCCTCATTCACGGCCCTTCGAAGCATGTGCAACATCAGTTGCGCGGTCTCTTCCGACATTGCCTGTGTTGGTTTTTCGTTGTGAAATCTCTCGAGTACCTCACCATCATGTGTGGCTATCGATGTAAGATGATGAGGCTTGATCACTTTGCCGTTTGCTGCGAAAACAGAATAAGCCGTCACCATTTCCATAACGGAAATGTCGGCCGTTCCCAGCGCCATCGAAGGAACTGCTTCGAGCTTGCTGTTCACACCCATCTTGTGTGCAAGACGAATCGTGTTGTCCATACCTGCCTTTTCCAGCACCCTTACCGAAACTGTGTTCACTGAATACGCCAACGCACCAGGCATCGAGAACTTCAGTCCATACTTGTCTTCGTCGGTGTTCTTGGGAGTCCAACCCTCAATGTTGTTGTAAACAGTTTTTTCTGCCGTGATGAATGCACACGGACGTTCGCCGCGTTCTATCGCCGATGCGTAAACGATCGGCTTGAATGTAGAACCCACCTGCCGTTTCGTTGTTTCTTTTACGTGATCGTATTGAAAGTACTGGTGATTAACACCGCCCACCCAAACTTTGATATCGCCGTAGCGTGGGTCTACAGCCAACACACCCGCATTGAGAAACATCAGGTAGTGCTTGATAGAGTCCAGCGGGCTCATCGTTACTTCTTTGTCGCCCTGGTAAGTGAAGAGCGACATCGGCAACTTTTGCTTCATGATCTCGAGAGCTTCGTTATGTGACTTACCATTATCAACAAGACTTTGATACCGGTCGGATCTTTTCACAGCCGACTCGAGGGCAGCGTTGGTCCAGGGTTCTTTCTTGCCCCAATGCTGATCGAATTTCTTTTGCAGGGTGGCCATCTGTATACTAACTGCCTGTTCGGCAGCTTGCTGCAGTCGTGAGTCGATGGTCGTGTATATCTTCAGCCCGTCGGTATATATATTGAGTGATGTGTCGTTCTTTTGGTTGTATTGCTCAACCCACGAAAGCATTTCACCGCGAAGGTATTCACGGAAATAAGGAGCAAGGCCGGTGTGATGTGTGATCCTGTTATACTTGAGCTCGATCGGCGCGGCGGAGAATGACTCTTTCTGCTCTTCCGTTAGCATATCGTACTTTTTCATTTGCGATAACACCACGTTTCGTCGAGTGCGCGACTGATCGGGAAAGATCCTTGGATTGTAGGAGTAGGTTGCTTTCAGCATTCCGATCAACACCGCGGCCTGGCCGATGTCGACCGACTTCACAGACTTTGAATAGAATCGTTGTGCTGCCGCTTCGATACCGAAAATATTTTCGCCAAAAGGAACAGTATTCAAATACAGAGCAATGATGGACTGCTTGTCGTAGACTTTTTCTATACGGCGGGCAATCACTATCTCGCGCAGCTTATTGATCGGCAGCGAGAGCATGCTGTATTTCTTCCTGGAATAGAGATTCTTGGCAAGCTGTTGCGTGATCGTGCTGCCGCCACCGGCGGATTCATTTTGCAGCAACAAGGTCTTGATCATAACACGACCGAGACTTCTGTAGTCAACGCCGTGATGTTTATAGAATCTCACGTCCTCCGTAGCAATCAGCGCGTCGACTACGGGCTTCGGAATGTTTTCGAATGCAACGTTCGATCTTTCCTGCAGGAAGAATCTTCCCAGCAGAACACTGTCGGCACTGTAAATTTCCGACGCCATTGGATTCTCGATACGCGCGAGCTCGTCACGCGACGGCAGGGGACCGGTGGCACCGGTGATGACCATTACATACAAGGTGAGAAAGAACAGCACAAATGCCAGAATGCCGATGCCGGCAACTGTAGCGACCTTTCGAGGTTTAATCTTCATTTCTATTATCTACCATCACAGCTCAATTCGCCAAAAAAGCACTCAGCATCCAATGACGTTTTTCGAGCTGGTTGATAAAAACTTTCACCATCTCTTCAGTGCCCGAATCTTTTTCTTCTGCGGCTACTTCCACAACGGAATACATGTATTGAATTAATATTCGATAGTCGCTCAGGACCTCGCGTACCATGAGCTCCGAAGAGAGATTGCTTGTCGTTTCTTTGATCTCCGATGTCTCGAGATATTCCCTGAGAGCGCTCATGGGAGTTTCTCCGAAGATCCGAATGCGCTCAGCAATATCATCGATGTTCTTTAAAGCCTGCGTGTATTGGTTTTCAAACTCAATGTGAAGATCGAAGAAGTCGGATCCCTTTACGTTCCAGTGGTAGTTGCGAAGCTTTTGATAATGCACAGTATAGTTTGCCAACAGTGCATTCAAGGTCCTGGTGATCTTTTCGGTCTCGGCTGATGTCCATCCCAACTTAGTGGGTTTTGTTTTGGCATTGCCAGTATCGATTTGGGTCTGCGCTACATTTTCAGGATGGCTGATCTTCGTCATAATAATTTGTTGGAATTTTTATAAAATCATTAGAAGGACACCGGTTATTCCCAATGTCCTTCCAGATACCGTTTACCGCGTGCGGTTTCAACCCACCGGCCTTGTACCCACTTCGTGTGCTTTCTTTTATGCACCCATTCCCCTTGCTGCCACACCAATCCTTTCGCCCTTCGGCTATACGCCCAGTTGCCCTGCCGCCAAAAATAATGCGGACGAACACCGGCCGGTTCTGTAATCGTGGTTGGCTGTGCTTCCTTAAAAGGAACACCCTCTTTTCTACAACCTGCTGTCAGGAGCAGAGTTATCGACGCAAAGGCAATTGCTAGCCTTGTGTTCATAACCCCTCCGATTAAGAACACCTACTTCTTGAAAAGGCTAGCTCCGAAGATCAGAGTAAGAAGGAACAGTACAACAAAGAGGAAGAACAGGAATTTAGCGATCGACGCAGCGCCAGCCGCAATACCTGTGAATCCGAATACCGCTGCTATGAGCGCTACTATGAAAAATGTTAATGCCCAACGTAACATAATCTTACTTTTTCGTGACTAAATTATTTTAAGAACAATCACTCGACCGGTACCTGCTTCACTCCCTGCACGACAGGGAATCTCAGAAAATTGTAGCTGAACAGGTTCAAATACTTGTCGAGTTTCCGGAGGATCACCACCACTGCATTGAGGGCGTGAACTTCGGTCTTCAACATTTTCGAACCTGACTTCCGGTCTTCTTCATAAACGTCTTCCACCAGCTCGTCGAGATGGGCTATTGGTCTTGTCACTTGTTTGTTTTTGCGATTCTTCGCAGCCAAAAGTTGAAGAGGTCCTGGCAGGATGGAAACAAGCTGCCTGGATTGTTCGTCATTCAACCCGCATTGAATTTTCGCAAGAACGGTGTCAACAAGCCGTACCATTTGCTTGGTCGACGGAATCCCCAGATCGCGCTTTACATGCCGAAAGAATATAACTGAGTTTTCTTCGGGCGAGTAATTGGATGAAGCAGATACCATGTTCGGTCGATTTTCAGAGTAATTATTCGAACGGGTTGAAGCGAATATTCATACCATTTTCAAAAAAGGCCAAAAAAGACACGAATAAGGCCGTCATAAATTTTTTTGGGGAAATCGTTCTACTAAAATCATGGTTGTCATGCCACAACTCTGAACAAAAAGATCATAAGTGTTTACAATCCATTTAAAAAATTCATCTGGCATAATCTTTTCTCATGGTAAATCAAACTTGAAAAATCATGAGTGCAAAAAAAGTAATGGGTGGATTGTTAGTAGGCATCGCAATAGGCGCTGCTGCTGGCTTGTTGATGGCTCCTTTTAGTGGAGCAAAAACAAGAAGAAAAATCGTAAGAGGTTCTATGAAGGTGAAGAAGAACGTTGCCGACTATGTAGAAAACTCGATCGATAGCCTTCGTTCTCAGTTCAACGACAAGATCGACGGAATCGCTCGCCGTAGTAAAGAAACAATTAACGGCGCAGCGGAAAAGGTAAAGATGTGATTTATACGCAGATGTTGTGAAAAACTTCGTATCAATCTTTTCAATTACTCTCTTTCTTCTGATCCTTTGGCGATGCAATGGTTTGTATGAGCCGAAGGAAGAGAAGGCTGTGCCCGTAAGCACTGCAAAGAGAGACCTGGAAAGTGAAAAAGAAAAACTTGCACAAAATCTACGTGACATCAGCAACGATCTCGATCGAAGAATAGTGTCGATCGACAATCGACTAACCACTGCAGACCATAAAATGAATAAGTCTCTAATCGAATTGCGAAGCAAACTGGTTAAAGAAAAAAATAAAGTTGATCGGTCCCTAAAAGACATTCAACAATCTTCTGAAGGACCTCATTAACTACAACTTAACAGAACATATATGAACAACAGAGCAATATCTTTTTTAACAGCCCTTGGCCTGGCACTAGCGATTATACTAAGCCAGTTGTTGATGGGCTGTAATGCAACCAACACAACAAAGGGTGGAGCCATCGGAGCGGGTGCCGGCGGAGCTATAGGCGGCGTGATCGGACATAAATCAGGCAACACTGCCGTTGGTGCGATTATCGGGGCGGCCGTAGGTGGTGCTACTGGGGCTCTCATCGGTCGTCACATGGACAAGCAAGCCGAGGAACTTAAGAAAGATCTCAAAGGAGCAAGAGTCGAACGCGTGGGTGAAGGGATCCTGATCACTTTCGATTCAGGACTTTTATTCGACATCGATAAGTCGGATCTCGAGACCACGACAAAAGCGAATCTCGATCAGCTAGCTCAAACTTTGAATAAGTATGACGACACAAACATCCTGGTAGAAGGGCACACCGACAATACCGGCGACGACTCTCACAACCAGAAGTTATCGGACCAGCGTGCAGAGTCAGTTGAAAGCTATCTCTCAATTCAAGGCGTAGCCGACAAGCGTATCACCACCAAAGGTTATGGCGAAAGCCAACCCGTTGCCGACAACAATACAGAGTCGGGACGCCAGGCCAATCGCCGTGTGGAAGTAGCGATTTACGCTAACAAGGAAATGAAGAAAGCAGCTGAAAAAGGTCAGCTCGGCGAATAATCAACTTTTAATATTGATTAATAACCCCGTGGCCTGACGCTACGGGTTTTTTTATAAAAATACATCATGAAACTCAGATCATCCGAAACATACTGGCTTCTGAAGAACGGACTTGGCTACAGCTATCCTTCGTTAAAAGAAGACGCTGAATGCGACGTCGTCGTTGTTGGCGGAGGAATCACTGGCGCGCTCATGGCCTTTCAGCTTTCGAGCGAAGGATATAACACGATACTGATTGATAAGAACGATATATCACAAGGAAGTACATCGGCAACGACGGCCATTCTTCAATACGAGCTCGACGAGCCATTGTACTCACTGATCGATCAAGTAGGAGAGGAGGCTGCAGTAAACACCTACCTCCATGGCGTTGAGATGATCGACTGGCTCGCGAGGTTAGTACACAAACACCATTTTGACTGTGGCTTCGAAATGAAGAACAGTGTCTATTTCGCAAGAACCGAAGAAGACAAGGAGTGGCTTCAGAGAGAATTTGAGTGCCGCAAGAAATATGGACTCGGCGTAGAGTGGCAGTCACACGCCGATCTGCTGAAACATTATCAAATGGATGGCGCTGGCGCGATCGTGTCTGATAAAGCTGCTTGGGTTGATGCTTACGCGTTGGCACACCAGCTCCTGCATTATGCTGTGACCCATCATGGCCTTCGGGTGTTCGATCATACGTCGATGGAAGAGGTTACGATGGATGGAAATCATTCTGTGATCATAACAGACAACGAGTGCGAGATCACCTGCAAGACTGTCGTGTATTCTACCGGATACGAAACACAGAAGTTTCTTCGTGAGCCTGTGTCAAGACTCGTGAGCACGTATGCTCTTGTGAGTGAACCTTTGAAAGTCGTGCCTCCATCGATTTACACGTCCGTGTTTTGGGACACGAGTGATCCGTATTTCTACATGCGAACAACAACCGATGGACGCATCCTGATCGGTGGTGCAGACGAGCCATTCGTTAATCCAACGCGTCGCGACGAGCTGATCCCACAGAAAGAGAGAGAATTAATGGATGTGTTCGGAACGGCATTCCCCGACATGTCAATAACGCCCGACTTCAGTTGGGCCGGAACATTCGGAGTAACGAAAGATTCGATGCCATACATAGGAACTCATCCTGGGTACGACAATTCTTTTTTCACGCTGGGTTATGGTGGCAATGGGATCACATTTAGCCTGATGGGAATGAAAATGCTTTCCGATCATTTAGCAGGAAGAGACAATAAGTTTAAGGAGTATTTCAAATTCAACCGATAGATAAAAGATAATGGATAATTATGTTGAAAAGCTCAAAGCGCTGACCAGCAAATGCAGAGTGTGTATGCTGGGTACGTTCGAGGAAATGAGAGTTCACTTTCGCCCCATGGCACATGTGGACGTAGATGATATGGGTAACCTGTGGTTTTTCACGTCGACAGATTCGGAGAAGACATCGCAGGTCAATAGTAATCCCAATGTATACCTCACTTATGCTTGCGAGGGAGAAAACACTTACCTCAGCGTGGAAGGTATCGCCAGTGTTTCAAATATCAACAGGGACCGCATGAAAGAGCTGTTCACGCCGATGTTGCGCGCATGGTTTCCCAACGGCCTTGATGATCCAACGCTGGCCCTGATGATCGTTCATCCTTTGGAGATAGACTATTGGGTTAACAATGAGAACAAAGTCCTCACGTACATCAAAATGTTATCGAGTTCGGTAACAGGCAATCGTATGTCGGTGGGCGAAAATGGACGACTGATAAGATAATCACACAATAAAAACGCATCACAAAACAAAATGAAAACACAATCTAAGACTGGAATCGTAGAGCCGGAATCGCTCGAATCGGTTTTTCACATGGAGATCACGGAGGTTTACTTTGCGCAACAGCGTCTAGGTAAAATTTATGAGAAGATGGCGGCTGCCGCACAACACACTGAGTTGAAGAAAGTATTCGAGCAACAGGTTCACAACACCACCCTTCAGATTTCAAGAATGACGAAGTGCCTGGAAATGCTCGACCTCAAACCCGACAGTGTGTACGCCGACGTGATCGACGGCCTGATCGAAGTAGCGGAAGATATCATTGAAGACTTCAGCAAAGGATCCGTGAGAGATACGGCCCTGATCGCAACTGCACAGAAGATTGAACACTACGGCATTTCCGCTTATGGAACGCTGAGAACTCTCGCAACACTCATGGGCAGGGTTCAATGCGCGCAGCTTCTTGAAGAGAATAAAGACGAAGAGGCGGAGACAGATGAGACTCTCACAAGACTTTCGATGGACATAAATCAGAAGGCTCTCGAAGCATAATCTGAAGTTTCTGGTTTCTAGTTCGGAGCCAACTAGAGACTAGAAACTAATTCCACATTTTTTGTGTGAAAGATTCTACAAAGCATCAAAGATTTGCGTCAAAACAAAGTTTTTTCCTCTGGCAAACTTTTGGTGTATGGGTATGCAGGACAATGAACCTGCAAACATGGAAATGAAACCGCAATCCGACGATTCGACAACTCAAATGATGACGATGTCGGAAGGAACAAACATCGCTGTTAAGAAGGGCTTCACCGAATCTTTTAAGATTGCAGGCAAGGGTCTTACGGCAGGTGATGAAACAAAATTCTATTCTCCTGAGGATGTGCGGATCGACAACTTCTTCCGCTTCGAGGGATACTCAGATCCAAACGACAATGCTATTCTTTATCTCATCGAAACAAACGACGGGACAAAAGGAACACTAATAGATGCCTATGGCACTTATGCCGATGCAAAGCTGTCTAAGTTCATCAAAGAAGTTGAAGACATTCAAAAGAAAATTAAGAAATAAGGCCATGAGGTCGCGGAAATTAAAACTGAAAGTAAAAGTAGAGCCTGAACAACCTATGCTTTCATTCAACAGAATTTGTTTTGGTATGATGAATAACGATTGGATCCTCGTTGCATCGGCCAGCGTAAAGCTCATGGTAAGCGTACTACTTTTCATGCAAGTGTTTAACAAATAGCGTTAAGTATAAGTACATTGCTGAAGACATTTTCAAAACTTCAGCATCATGAAACAGGATACCAATATTGACAGCAGTGTCAATGCAAAAGACCTTCTGGCAATGGAAGGCAAGGGAAGTAAGCTTTCCCAGGCTTTTGAAAAAATCTCCAACTTTATTACGCGTGCGGCCGGCCGGCCAGCCACGTCGATCGCATCAATCATACTGGTATTAATTTGGGCAGCTACCGGGCCATTCTTCGACTATTCCGAAAACTGGCAGCTCATCATCAACACCTCAACAACAATCATAACATTCTTAATGGTGTTCGTGATTCAAACATCATCGAACAAAGACACAATTGCTGTACAGATAAAGCTCAATGAACTGATTGCCGCTAACAAACTGGCGAGTAATCGTCTCATCGATGTTGAGGATCTCACTGCTAAAGAATTGGAGGTACTCAAGAGATTTTATGTGCGACTTTCGGAGCTCGCAGAAAAAGAGAAAGATCTCTTCAGCTCACACTCGATAGACGAAGCCGAGAAGGTTCACATAAGCAAACGGAGGTCGAAACCTGCCGCAACAGCCCAACCTACTGGAACAGTGCAACCTGGGGCTTGAAGCTTTGTGGCGCTCCGAACAATCGCGGCAGACTTGTTGAAACTCCAATCGAGAAGTTCGGCTTATAGTTGGCCGTGCGAATGTAATAGTTGACGTCAATCGAGAGCGTTGGGAATACAAGGTTGTCGTTCAACATCCGGATACCCGCTCTCAAACTTGGAAAGATATTGCTCCTGTCGAAGACCTTTTCCGCCACGCCGATAACGTTGAAATTTGCTCCATGATATAAAGCGAATTTGAATCCATAATACCACCAATGTGTGAAGTAAACCGTTTCCAGTCCCAATGTCATTCGCTGAATTCCAGTAGGAACAAACCCCCTGCTGTCGTGCCAACCGCGTGGTAGTAGCAATGTTTGATACACCGTCCGGTTGTATCCTCTTACGAAACTGAAGTTGACAAACTGCCGGACCTTGGCACGACGTGCTTTCAAAAGGTTGCTGAAGTAACGTCCGTTGACGTTCAGCACTCCATCTTCCCAGGTGGAGTTCGTGCGAAAGCCGCTGATTATAACCTCGCCATAAAAATATCCGTGCCGGGGAAAATATCTTCCCATACCACCATGGACATCAAAATAATGCCGCGTTGTGAAGTTGTTGTATTCGGGACCGAACGTTGTACCGATCCAGCTGTTTACTGGGACGTCTTCTGTTTTTCCGAAGCCCTGGATGAGTGACCCCTTGATGTAGTTTGTTTTGAAAAGTGTAAGGCCTGCGAGAATGAAGTTTCGATCGTAGAAGTAAAAATTTGAATCTTTAGTTATCTCTGGCCTGCTGGTGAATCGATAGTCGTTTGTTCGAACGGCCACAATGAAATTGGTCCGCTGTGCGAGGGGAAAAGATCGACCCAGCCACGCGTCCACACTCTCTTGCGTATAGGGTTGCGGAAGCGTGTCGTTCCTGTTGATCACATAGTTCTCATGCGTCTTGAAGACTTCGAAACCGCCGGCGTATTTCATTCTTGGAGTCAGGAAATCGCGACCGGCAGTTATCAATGTGCGGTTGCGCAAATAGTTGTCGGTGTAAGTTATTCCCCCATGAATGAAGCTATGTCCAAAGTTTGGGTCAACAAGTGAAATCTCATACCCATTGACGGGCGATCCGTTAGTATTCCGAAAGTAGGTAACGTTAAGTTGTTTTGCGTAGCCCAGGATGTTGATGTTATAAAGCCCCAGGGCAAAGCGATCTAAAGAACTGTAGGTACCTGAACCTCCTATCGAAGCCACATCTTGTGTAACGACTACAAGATCAACCTGGTCTGTAGTCCCTTCGGCAGGTTTTAAATAGATCCTCGCGTCGCGAATGGTTTTAAACTGGCGAAGGAGACGTTCGTTGTCCGCAAGTTTATATGGATCTACGCGGTCGCCAACTTTAAACAACAAGTTGTTCCTTACAATAAAGTGCCGTGTATCGGAGTGAAATTGGTTAACAACCTTTCCGACCTTCGAAGTTGCCTCAAGCACCGTATCTAACACGGATCCTTCGAGGAGGTCGATCGTCTTGAACTTGATCGACCGGATAACCATGCCGTTATATTTCTTATAAGAGTCTTCACTTTTTATGACAACACTGTCCACCGGTTGGGGACGGTTTTGTTTTCGTATCAGCATTTCGTGAAGCTCGCGGGTAACGCGCGAGCGTCCTGCTTTTTCTTCCAGGCTGTCGTAAAATTTTTGTGATTTCTGAAAAGGATCTTCTTTCATGCGTGCACGGCGACCGATGATCACAGTGTCGGCTCCAACGATGAAGCTCGTGTCTTCGAGAATCACCATATAGCCTTTGGGTACGAAGAGGGTATCGATGCGGATGGGTTTATCCTGGGCCCTGATTTCCAGTGCCAGCACGGTCAATAGCAGGGAGAGGAGAATTGATCTGGTCACGGAGCTGGCTTAAAACGCAAAGAGGTAACAAATGTTATGCTACCTCTTTTACTGGAAGACTACCAAAGTTATCTAAAAAAACCGGCTTACGGGCCCGCTTTTTTAGACTTTGGCGCTGCCTTACGGGGCAGCGATCTATATTAAATTTTAAAGAAGGATAAGAAGGAGAATGAGCACTACAAGAAGCGCACCTGCAGAGATGTAAACTCCACCGCTCAATGCATTCATCTTCTTCTGAATTTGTTTTACTTCCTTCCCGTACTTTCTTTTCTCGCTACGCGGCATGTTCTTAAGATCCATCGCCTTGATTTCTTCCAGGCGGTTGGTAAGGCGTTGCATTTCTGCTGCGTTAGCTGATTCGGAAGGATTCGTTGCAGCAGGAATTACTTCGTTCGACGTCGGAGCTGCAAAGCTGCCCAAGCTCAATGTCATTGCGAGGAGCAGCAGTATAACCGATTTTGTTGTTCTTTGTTTCATATTGTTTAATAGTTTATTAGTGAAGACATAAGTCAGGGTCTTTTATCCATCACCGTTGCACTGACACCCGCAATGACAAGCACGGTACCGAGAGTTGTAAACAACCTCATGAAAGCAATCTCCTTACTGGCAATCCCCTTATCGATCGTTAGGATCGACCGGTTCTTTTTCGCAACGTCTACCGAGAGCGCCGCTATTAATGATATGCCGGCAAGCACTAAAATGATCCCAATCTTCTTCATGTCGTTCTCACATTTGATCGTTTGTGCCAAACCAAATTCGATACCGAACTGAATCTTACGCGAATCTTAATTTCTGGGGCCATTATTCTTTACTTGTGTTGATATATATGCCCAATTACTGACTAGCTTTTTCTACAAGCAGCGGCACATACTTACACTCATGTTGAATAATTGGACTGGCATGTAATTTCCTTAAAGCATTCTTAAGCTGTCCATATAAAATGAGCTTTAAGAAATTTCTCCTGCGTCTCGCTGATATCTCCCGCTTCGTTGCCCGGTTTTTTAGAGAGGCATTCTTTCCACCCTACGAGATCAGGGAGACCTTGAATCAATCCTTTCGGTTTGGCAACAAGTCGCTCTTCCTGATAGCGTTCACGGCGTTCCTTGCCGGAGTCGTATTTACGAAGCAGTCGCGGCCGTCGCTGGCGTCGTTCGGTGCGGAGTCATGGTTGCCGTCGCTGGTATCGCAGGCCGTCGTTCGTTCGTTAGGTCCGCTGATCACGGGATTGATCTGCGCCGGTAAGCTCGGGTCGAACATCGGGGCCGAACTCGGCAGCATGCAGGTTACCGAACAGATTGACGCAATGGAAGTCTCGGGAACGAGACCATTCGCCTACCTGGTGGTGTCGCGTGTGCTAGCCGCTACGTTAATGCTTCCGCTGTTGGTTGTATTTGCAGATATCGTTGCCCTGCTCGGTTCATATACAATGGTATATTTTATAAACGAGTCGAGTTTTCTTTTGTATTTCAATGAAGCCACTGCTTCTATCTCATATCTCGATGTGTTTTCATCGCTGATCAAATCTGCATTCTTCGGACTTTCGATGGGCTTGATCGGTTGTTATGCCGGGTATCATTCTGAGAAGGGAACGTCTGGCGTTGGTCGCGCTGCTAACACGGCCGTAGTCGTTTCAATGATCTCAATCTTTGTTATAGATCTTATAAGTCTTCAGATCACAACGTTATTCAGGTAATGGAAACACAGGTAGCAGAAAATAAATCACAACAATCGAAACCAGCCGACCTCTCGAATCGAAAGAAGGTTGTTGAAGTGCGCGACCTTCACGTTGCTTTTGGAGATAATAAAGTATTGGATGGCTTCGACCTGGACCTGTATGAAGGTGAGAACCTCGTGATCGTGGGCCGGTCGGGTTCTGGTAAGTCGGTACTTATAAAATGTATGATCGGTTTATTGAAACCGGATTCTGGTTCGATAAAAGTTTTGGGCCGCGATGTAATGAAGATTGACCCGGATGATCTCAACGACCTCCGAAAGGAAGTCGGTTTTTCATTTCAACTGAGTGCTCTTTACGATTCGATGACGGTCCGTGAAAATTTAGAGTTCCCGATCAAAAGAAATCTTGGTGTCGACGAAAAAGAAAAGCTCGACCAGATGACAAAGAAAGCACTGGACGATGTTGGCCTCGCACGTACGATCGATCAGAAGCCAGTTGAGTTATCGGGTGGTATGAAGAAACGCGTCGGCATTGCACGCACATTGATCCTTCAGCCAAAGATCATGCTGTACGATGAGCCGACAGCCGGTCTCGATCCTGTGACATCAAAGGAGCTAAATGAGCTGATCATGGACGTTCGTGAAAAATATAAGACCTCTTCGATCATCATCACACACGATATCAGTTGTGCGCGACAGACCGCCGACCGAATCGTTGCATTGTTTGACGGTAAAAATAAATTCGAAGGAACGTTCGACGAGTTGAAAAAAAATAAAGCTCCGGAACTGCGTGCGTTCTTCGACTACTTTAATGAGTAATAAGTATTGTGTAATGTTTAAATGAATTTTATGGATCCTAACGTGATCAAACAAAATATAAAACTCGGCGCGTTTGTGTTAGCCGGGCTGGTGCTTTTCTTCATGGCCATCTTCTTCATGGGTAAGCAGGGAACGGTTTTCAACAGAACATTCACGGTATCGGCCGTCTTCAAGAATGTCGAAGGGCTGAAAGACGGCGATGCGGTCTGGCTGTCGGGTGTGCGCATAGGCATCGTGAAAGACGTAAGTATTGTTGAAGAAGGAAAAGTGGTCGTGAAAATGTCGCTCCGCGAAAAGCAGAATGAGTTTATTAGGAAAGATGCGACCGCCAACATTGGGTCCGACGGACTTGTTGGTAATAAGATCGTTGTAATTCGGCCAGGCTCATCGGACCAGGTGATCAATGACTACGACACCATTAATTCTTTTTCTCCAACAGATACACAGGAGCTGTTCAACATTGCTAAGGATGTTGGCGTGAATACGAAAAGTATTACGGAAGACCTGAAACTGATCACGGCAAAGTTGAATAAAGGCGAAGGTATTATGGGAGAGCTGATCCACGAGGGCGCGCTATCGACAGAAGTGCGACAATTGATCAACTCTTTGAAGATGGCCAGCCAGAACACCAATCGCGCTACGGCCGATCTTCAAGGCATGATGCACGACATCAACAAAGGCGACGGCCTGCTGGCGAAACTGATACACGACACCACTTATGTTGACACATTTGACAAAACGCTGTCGAATGTGAAGGAAGTTGGAGAGAATTCGCGAGTGATTTCGAGTAACCTGAAGGATATCATCAGGAAGATGGATAACGATAACAATGCGTTGGGGGTGTTGTTGGCCGACACGACATTCGCAAAGAAGTTAAAATCGACGATCGACAATGCTAAAAGTGCCTCGGCGAAGCTGGATGAGAATATGGAGGCGTTGCAACATAATTTTTTACTGAGAGGGTATTTCAGGAAACAGGCGAAGAAGGAGAAGGAGAAAGAGGGGGGAGAGTAGGCTAAGGTTTTCGTTGTATTTTAAGTACACAAATTGTCCTATTTTCATGAAGCCATCTGTCATCCCTTCATGTCTCCCTTTCTTAAGAACCTCGGTGCAACCGAGCTCACGAACGAGAAGATCCGCGACTTCCGCCGCGTCGTCTTCGCACAATCTGCCATACTTGTCACTCTATTTATATTAGAGCTCTTCACCTGGCTCGCTTTTCCGCTCTACCTCGAACTTGCCGAGACGCTCTTCTTCATGGCACTCGGCATCTATACGTTCCTGTTGTGGGACATGCTCCGCAACTTCACCGCCAGTCGCCGCATTGTGATGCTCAATTTTATCTTCATCATGGGTGTGTTCGTAGCCGGCTTCATTTGCGTGAACCCATTCTGGCCGATGGAGCTTTCAACGCCTTATCGTATCATGCTTGTCATTATACAAGTATGCTTGCTGGCGGTGGAGTGCTTCGTGATCGGCTTCACCATCCGCGAGTTCTTCAAACGCGATCTCGACCTTCCAATCAAACTCTGGGGCGCGGCCGCTTTATATATGATGATAGGCATGAGCTTCGGAAGCCTTTATGAAATACTTTGCATTCTTCAACTCGATTGCCTCGGTGTCGATATCCCTCTTCGCACCATCGCTATGATGAAGCGGGTTGGTTTTAGCTTTATGGTGTTGTGCGGAATGGACATTTCTTACGATGTCACCCCGTTGATCAATTCGGTGATGACCATTGAATCTCTTTTTAGCGAGATATTTATTGTGTTGATTGTTGGGAGGTTCTTGGTGAAATAGCGCTAGGCTATTTTGTCACGCTGTTCAAGTTTTGTGAAACGAATGTCGTGTTGGTGGATATCGATTCGAAGACTTTCTATTTTGTTTTCGATTTTCTCAAACCGAAGGTCGATTTTTTCGAACCGCGCCTCCACTTTTTCTTCAAATCTTTTCAAATTGTCGGCAAGTGAGTCAATCTTATGGTCCAAAGACTCTACTCTATGTTCCAAACGTGAAAACCGAAATAGACCACCCCATATAGAAGCTGCTCCAACCAATAGGAAACTTCCGATCGACATCCAATCCGAAATTGACATAAGCTTATTGTTTATCTTTTACAAAGGTCTCTCCTCCTCCGCTCAACGCCAAAAAATTAGCCCCCAGAAAACCTGACGATTTTCGACTCCAATTTTCCCTAATTTGTTCTTGTAACAGTATGAAAACACTCCTCTTCAGTTTGCTTGCTATTTTCCTCATCCTCTCCCTTGCAAATTGCAACGACGCCAAAGAGGAAAACTATCCTATCGAACCACAGTTGACTTTCCAAAATATTTCATTTGTAAAAGGCACAGCCGACTCCAACGATGCAGCCGCCGACACAGTGATCATTACGTTCGGCATAACCGATGGCGACAGTGACATCGGTCTCGATTTCCAATCACCCGAATACGGATACTTCCCTTTTAATGAGGGATACTATATTAAAAAGACTACCGGGGAAATGATTCCATGGGAAGGAACACCATTAGATCGTACTGATGCTTCCCAAATGATAAAATATGGAGATCGTTACAACGCACCGTTCGATTCCCTTCCCGCGTTTTCATCACGTTATTATATAAACTCCAGCAGCAACATATTGTCTGAAGATACCGTCCGCGATCACTATCTATATTATAGGATCAATCGCGATTGGCGTAATGTGATGATCAATAATGAGGTTCATAAGACTGACGGGACAACAACGACATTGGAGGACCTGTTTGAAATACGCGACTGGTACATCCTGGACACCCTCTTGCCACCAATCACCAACCTTCAGCAAGGAAACAATACCAGCGGACCGCTGACAATTCAAAAGCAATCATCGAAGAAAGAGATCGTTACGCTGAGAATTTCAAGCTACGCATGGCGCCAACTCGGCGGACAAAAACTCAAATTCTTCATTTGGGTCAAAGACCACGCACTACATCAAAGCAACACCATCGAAACTCCGTTGCTCACGATCGAATAATAGAGTCAACCCCGACTGTCTTTTCTGAAAAAACGAGCATTTTTCCCTAATTTCTAGGTGTAACCATTGCACAACCTCCCGGTAATAAACCCGAAACTTGACCAAAACAGGGACCTGAATGACAGACGAGCAGATCATGGAAGCCGTGCGAAACGGCGACCTCCAACAGGCATCCCTGCTTTTTGACCGGTATAATAAGCGTCTTTTCAACTTCCTGGCCCGCATGACCATGGACCGCGAACTGGCAGAAGACCTCACGCAAAACGTGTTTCTCCGAATGATCAGGTATCGGACAAGCTACAAACCCGGCCACAAGTTTCAGTCCTGGATATACCAGGTGGCGCGGAATGTCTTCACCGACCACTACCAGGTCAGTAAGAAGAAAAAAGCGGATCATATGGATATCGAAAAGGTTGGAGAATGGGTGGCCGACGACAACGACGGGCACACCATCGACGAGCAGGAGAAACTTCTGCATAGGTCCCTGCAAATGCTCAGCGACGAACAACGCGAGCTGCTCGTCCTCACAAGATTTCAACATATGAAATACGAAGAAGTAGCTGAAATGATGGAGACTACCGTCGCCAACATCAAAGTGAAAGTGCACAGGGCAATTTCAAAATTAAGAGAACATTATTTTCAACTGGAAAAGATCTAAGATCATGGAACGCGAAAAACTTGAAGGATTACTTATTGATTTCATAGATGGCCGTCTCACCGAATCGGAACGCAAAGAGGTGAGAGAACTTCTCAACAACAACGACGTCAGGGTTCTATATGAACAATTGAAGCAGGTTACTACTGCAATGGATCGGTCTTCACAGATCAGTCCCAGCAACCGGCTTCAACGAAGCTTCGAACAAATGTTGCAGGAAGAGATTACGGAACAGCACACCCCGAAACAAAAACAGGTGTTCTTTTCACCAACCGTCCTTCGCGCCGCTGCTGCTGTTCTACTCGTTGCAGCTGGTATCGCCATCGGCAACTACGTGAACGAGTACAACACTCAAAGAAAGGAGTTTGCAGTCATACAAAAGCAACGCGACTCTATCGCAGCCGAAAACCTGCGTCTCAAAAATGATATGCTTGCAATGATCGGTAACGAAAGCTCTGCAAGTCAGCGCATGAGAGGAGTTAACGTAGCTCTCACTTACGAGCGCGCCGACGATGAAGTCGTCAACGCACTTGTTAAGACAATGAATGAAGACAAGAACACGAACGTGCGTCTCGCGGCGCTCGATGCACTCAGCAAGTTTCACCAGGAACCGAACGTAAGGAAGGCCCTGATCGCTTCTCTTGCAAAACAAGACGATCCTATTGTTCAGATCGCATTGATCCAGCTCATGGTGAAGATGAAAGAGAAAGGTGTATTGAAAGACCTCAATCGCATCATCGAAGACAACAACGCCATTAAGCCGGTGAAAGACGAAGCATACTCAGGAATTTTAAAATTGTCGTAACCATACGACGCTTGTCAGGTAACAGATAAAAAAAAGAAAATGAAAAAGTTAATAGTCATATTGTTAGCATTAGTCGCAATAGGGGCAAGAGCCCAGGAATATAAAGTTTCAAAAAGCAGTGGACGTCTCGAGCTCCATCTCGGCAGGGTAACGGTAGAAGGTCATAACGGCAACGACATCATCTTCACCACACGTGAAGGAGATGGTGAAAAAGATCCCCGCGCCGAAGGCCTCACATCCATCAACAGTCTTGGATTGAAAGACAACACCGGGCTGGGTCTCAATGTATCCGAAAAAGGCGACGTCGTTAGCGTTTACAATCTCAAGAAAAATAACTCTCCCGACATAAAGATCCTTGTTCCCAAAGGAGTCATCGTAGCCTTCGAACACGAAGGAACTAATGGCGCCGGTGAAGCGAAATTCAAGAACATGGAGAACGAGATCGAAGTGTCGGTTCAATATAATAGTGTCGAGCTTGAGAACGTTACTGGTCCCCTTACTGTCCGCACCATCTATGGTCACGTGGAGGCAACACTTGGAACCACTATCAAGGATCCCATCTCAATAGTTTCTGTCTATGGTTATGCAGATGTCACAATACCGGCATCAACAAAAGCAAATATGAAGATGGAGACTTCTTATGGCGAGATCCTGGTTGACCCCGCATTTAGTATCGACGTCACCGGTAGCGATGGCGACCGCGTAGTTGGTAAACTCAACGGCGGTGGAGTGAACATCGAGATCAGCTGCAATTATGGAAAAGTATACCTCCGCAAAAAATGAAAGCATTATTCACCGCTGCCCTCTTGATCGTAGTAGTTGTTGCAGGTGCGCAAACTAAGATCAACAAGACCATACCAGTAACAAAGGGACAATCGATACGCTTTAAGTTCGACTATCCAAGCCCGGTAAAGATCAGTACATGGGACAAAAACGAGATACTGATCACTGGCACAGTATCGATCAACAACGGCGAACACGACGATCATTTCGAGCTCAACGTGAACAACTCAAGCAACACCGTCTATGTAAGGAATGAGATCAAAGACATGGACAACATTCCTCATCGCATTACAGTCACCGACGGCGATACGAAGATCGTGTTCCGCAACAAGATCGAATGGCAGAGATACCAGGACCAGCACGGCAAGAGTAGCAACGTGAACATGGGCATCGACCTCGACATCGAATTGGAGATCAAAGTTCCCCGCGGTTTCGACACCAACCTTGAATGCATTTATGGAATCGTTGAAGTGAGTGAGTTTAACGGACCACTCTCAGTGCAGGCAACTTACGGTGGTGTAGATGCTTCGCTGGTCGAAAAGAACGTCGGTGAACTGGTTGCAGAAACAAATTACGGCAACATCTATTCGAACCTCGAAATGGATGTCGATAAAGACAACGCCCGCGAAGAAGATTTTCACATGCTCGTAAGAGCAACGCCGGGCACAGGACCTAAGTACAGATTCGAATCACCATACGGAAATGTATATCTCCGAAAACTCAAATAATCACGAATAACAAATCACAAATCACAAATCAAGAATATTACAATGAAACAGATAATAACATTTGCACTGACATTAATCACGGCAGTTGCATTCAGTCAAGAGTATAAGATTGCCAAAAGCACTGGTCGTCTCGAGATCAACGAAGTAAACAATGTAACGATCGAAGGATCTACAGGCAACGAGATCGTTTTCTCGTCACTCGATGGTTCACGCGAAAAGGACCCGAGAGCACAAGGGCTCCGCGCCGTTAGCGCCAACGGTCTCGAAGACAATACAGGCATCGGCCTGGCAGTAAACGACAAGGGTACGACCTTCGAAGTATATCAACTTAAGAAGATGGACGGACCCCGCGTGAAGATCCTGGTTCCAAAAGGTGTAACGGTGGTTTATCGTCATACATCGCCACATGGCAGCGATTTTAAGATCCGCAACTTCGAAGGAGAGCTCGACGTCTCTACGGTGCACAACAGCATCATGGTCGATAATATCAATGGACCTGCGAACATCCGCACCGCACATGGACGTGTCGAAGTGGTTTTCAACGACAACGTAAAAGGACCCCTCTATTTCTCTTCAACCCACGGACTTGTTGACGTCGCACTGCCTGCCGCAACAAAAGCCAACATCAGCATGAGCGCAGGTCATGGCGAGATCTTCCTCGATCCAAATCTGAAGGTGGAGGTACCGAAGACTGGCGAGTTTGTGAAGTACGGCTCCAGCAAATTCGAAGGAAAGCTGAACGGCGGGGGTATGGATATCACGCTCGCGACTTCGCATGGCAATGTTTATCTGAGGAAAAAATAGGATTTAGGAGTTAGGAGTTTGGACAGACAACTTTCTGGGTTGCAACTCCCAACTCCCAACTCCCGACTCCTAAAACAAGAATGTTATGAAAACAACACTTGTAACTATACTCTCAATGGTGTTCATAAGCACTCAAGCTCAAACTGCTATTGAGAAAACGTTTCCTCTCGGCGGCGCAAAAGAACTCGTCGCCGACTTCGATCATCCGAACGTCACAATTCAAACATGGGACAAGAATGAAGTGATGATCAAAGGCACGGTGAGCATCAACAATGGAGAGAACGATGCCAACTTCGAGTTGCAGACTTCAAACACCAACGGCGTGCTCACAATCTCTTCGTTGTTGAGAGACAAAGAAAATATTCCGCGTCACGTTGTGGTACACAAAGCCGACGACCAGGAGATCGTTTTCAAAGCAAAGAGTGTCGACGACCCAACTGTCCAAAAGTTTTTGGAAGAGAACGGTCGCGACTACTCGTATATCTCTAACACCCTGTTGATGAAGATCGAGTTGACCTTGTTCGTTCCGAAGAATCTCAAAACGACGATCGATATCAAATACGGTATGGTCGAGTTCAAGACATTCGACGCACCGTTGAAAGTGGTAGCGAAGTATAGCAAAGTGGATGCAACAGTGCCAGCAAACATCGGTGGCATTACAGCGCGAACAAAGCACGGAGAGATCTTAACCAACCTGGATATCAAGTTCGACAAAGCTCCCTACCAGCGCGAACGCAATAGCAACTGGACTGAGATCACAGCCCACCCGGGAAAAGGACAAGACTATTTTATTGAGTCGACGTACGGAACGGTTTATCTAAGAAAGCCTTAGAAAACACTGACGATAAAATTGCGGGTGCTTAGGATGATCACAATTGTTCCCACCAGCAAAAAGAGTTTCTTAACAGGCAGCTTCTTTGGAAGAATAGCTCCCACGGGAGCTGCCGCAACTCCACCCAGTATCAAACCGAGGATCACCTGCCAGTAAGTTTGAATGTTGAGGAACAGCGAGAAAGTAAACGCGCTCGCCAGCGACACGAAAAATTCGGTGAGGTTAACTGATCCAATAGTGTAGACAGGATTTCTTCCACGCGAGATCAATGTAGAGCTCACGATCGGTCCCCATCCGCCGCCTCCAATCGAATCCAGGAAGCCGCCCGTTGCCGCAAGAGCGCCAATTCTCTTGATGGGCTTCTTGGTGGAATTATTTACAAATACTTTCATAACGATCCTTACACCGAGATAAAAAGTATATAACGCCACTACAGGTTTTATGTAGCTGCTGTATTCCGAAAGCGAAGAAAGGACATAAGCTCCGAGAATAGCGCCGATCACACCGGGGATCACTAGCGTCTTCACGAGTTTCTTATTCACGTTGCCAAACCGGAGGTGGAACCAACCCGATACTCCGCTGGTAAATATTTCGGATGTGTGAACGCTTGCTGAAGTAGCTGCCTGGCTCAGTCCTAATGATGTAAGTATAGTAGTAGCGCTCACACCGTAAGCCATGCCGAGCGCACCATCGATCACCTGGGCCACGAATCCACCAATCATCGCGATGAAGAACGGAGTTGCGATGAGATCTGTGAAGGATAAACTGTCTTTGTAGAGAGGGAAATAATGCAGGATGAGGAAGACCAGCGGCACACCGAGGAGTATGACAACCGGAAGCAATAACGCATACTTATTGAATTCAAGATTGCCGGTTACGACCTCTGGGTTTCTTCTGAAAAGCGCTAATACCCGTTCCCTCATCCTGCAAAAATAATACATTATCTCACATAACTCTATCGAATTAGTAGATATTTAGAAAGGCTTAAAACGTATGTTTTATCGTGATTCCATAGGTTCTTGGATCGCCAATCACACCAGCATACTGCCCCGCGTTTCCGCCCGCAATAAGGAGTTGCTCGTAGTAATTATTGTTAGTCAGGTTGCGCGACCAGATTGTGATCGAAGTTCCCGGTGTTGTGCGGAAGCCAAGGCGTCCATTCAATATCGCATACCCGTCGATGTTCAGGAACGCCGAAGGAGTAGGGCTCGAAGAGAAGCTGGAGCGATAATATGTATCGAAGGCGACGAAGAACTTACCCGACTGACGGAGGAAGTTAGCATTCACTGTAAACTCACCACCGACAGATGTCGCCCACTTTGAAATACCGGGAAGCACCTGGCCGGAGATATCTGTAAATGCCAATTGCTTGCCGTCTTGTGTTAAACCTGTGTCTTCCAGCGGAAGCGGAGCGTTGGTAAACGTTACGTACTTCCCATCGGTATAAGCACCCGAAGCGTTGAACGTGAAATGATTGCCTGCCCTGAGATTTGCATCGATCTCAACACCTTTCACATTTACTTTCTCCGCAGTTGCAAGATATCCACGGTTAACACCTAACTCAGGTGATTGAACGTTGGTCTGGTAATCTTTAATGTCGGAATTGTGATAAACAACATTGAAGGTCAGGTTATCGATCGGTGTGGTCTTGATACCAAATTCATAATGCTTGGTATACTCGGGCGCTACAACCGCGAGATCTAGTGCAGGTGCATTGTTGATAGTCGGAAGACCAGTTACGTTAACACCAATCGGTTTGTAGCTTGTTGAATAAGTTCCAAACGCATTGATGCGGGCACTGGGCCTATAAGCCATAGTGACGTTGTAAGTGAAGTTGGTTTTGGATGCACCGGAAACATAACTCTGATCGGCATAAACCAATTGCTTGAGCGCAAGCAATTGCGGATCGGTTGTCTGAAGGCCACCGTAAGTTGTTCTATCATACACCGCATCTTTCTTATCGTAGTTGTAGCGAACACCTGGCTGCAGATGGAGGCCGTTAACGATTTCCCAATCGACGTTAGCGAAAGCTGCAGCAGTAGTTGATTTAATATCAGAGTCTGTATGGATACCATAACCGTCGAAGAGACCAGGAGTTTTCCACAAGTTGCTTGTAGTGCTTTGTGAAAAGCGCCATTGTGCATTGCCCGATTCTTCAGTTCCGTGGACTACTACGTCCTGGTCCATATAGAACAGACCGACAACACCGCTAACTTTATCGGAGATCTTGCCAGCGTAACGTATTTCTTCCGTCCACTGAGTTTGGTTCGAATGGTTTTGCGATTTAGCTAATGCCTGGAGACCAGTAAAGTCGCGGTCGTTCGAAGGATCCCAGTACCAGTAACGCCATGCAGTAGTCGATGTAAGAGTTCCATTGCCAATCTTATAATCGTCGTCCCTGACTGTGTAGCCAGTGAAGTCGATGCGTTGGTTCTGAATGCCAACCTTTGTGCCGAACCCAAGGCTCAGTGTACGCCCAATGGGGAGATGATATGCGTAGTTGGCGCTGGCCGAAAGCAATTCGTAAGGACCTAGTTTGCGATCTGTAACCATTCCACCGATGCCATGCTTGCGGCGCATTGCTTTTGTTGATTGCACCTTGCTCAATATTTCCGGGTCTGATAAACGCAGACCGTTTTGTCTCAGTATGCCTCGCTTCGAATTGTTGAGCGAGGTGTAGGCGCTCGCATAAACGTAGTTGTTCCTGATACCGAAAGTGTTCCAGCCTTGCCTGAAGCTCATCTTGGTGTCGAGAAATTCTTCGGAGCCGGTATAGCCGGGGTTGCTGCCGGCATTGTTGAGGTAATACTGTGTGAAGTCGACAGACTGAGCTTTCGCAGAAATTATAGATGTCGCTACAATGAACGCAAAGAGTATTTTTTTCTTCAACCTCATTTCAAAATAGTGACAATGCCGTTATAGGTTCTCTTCTTGTGGTCCAGGTCTATCGTGTAGGCATAAGGACCTGCGGGCAGTGCCTTGCCTTTGAATGTTCCGTCCCATGCACAATCATCGGTTGTGCAATTAAATACTTTGTTACCATTCATATCATACACATTGATACTGATGGTTGAATATGACTGCAGGTTGAGGAAATCCCAGGCATCGTTTACGCCGTCGCCATTCGGTGTGAAGGCATTCACGATATCGAGCTCAGGGAATACTTGCGATATTGAAATGGTACGTGAAACGATGTTGCTGCTCGCGAGACTATCGTTCACGAAGATGTTCACAACCTTGTCACCGATTACAGCATCGCCGTTCACCGGACTGCTAAATGTAATGTCTCTAAGCAATGCCTGGTAGTTGGTGCGTGTGTCCTTACCATTCAGGATCAGTTCACCGGTGTTTTCGTTGTAAGTGAGCTTCAGTTTAGAGCCCGACGGAATTGTAACTGCGAGCTTGTCGCCACTCGAGAATGTTTCCTGGTCGATCGTGATCGTCGCGCTGAACGCGAAGTCGTCGTCAATGTCGTTAACGATAATTCCTTCTGTGATCTTTACCGGGGCATCGCCGGGGTTGTAAAGCAGGTTGGTAGACTCGATGTTTGACAACACGGGAGGATCGTTTACCGCCTTGATCTTGATCGTAATTGTTGCATTGTTCGCAGCAGTAAAAGTTCCGTCGAACACATTCCAACTGAATGAATCATTGCCCGCGTAATCTTTGTTCGGTAGGTACGAGAGCTCGCCAAGCTGCCCGCCTGTTACAGGCAATTCTTCGCCGGCAAAAACTCTTTCGAGCCCGGCTTTGAACAACACTCCGTTGGCAGGCAGGCTTACTATCTTAACGTTGCTAATGGTTCCACCAGGTTCGTCGCTGTAGTTGTTGATGAACAACTGCAATGTCAATGGCAACGACGTGTCTTCACTGATCTCCATGTTGAAGCTGTTCACAACAGGAGGTGTGTTGAGGATCACGGAAAGTGTGCCCTGCTGGAATACAAACTCGTAGTGATCATCGGCACCACCGGCCACAACGATCGAATAATCGCCGGGACCGGAGCTTATTGCCGCCGTCGTAGTAAGAGTCGGGAGAACATCGATCACATCTTGTGAATCGTTGTTCATGAAGCCGGAATAGGTGGCCGTGAGCGGAGGATTAACGAAGCCGATGATCTTCGACTTGTTGTCGGCTGCCACTGTGAGCGGAGCTTTATTTAACGTGAGTGTGCCGTTAACATTTGTGATGTCGTAGTTGTTGTCGGCGCCGCCTGATAATTCGATGTCGTATGTTCCGATGTCCGACGTTACCGTTGCCGACGTGGTAATCGTTGACTGCTGATCGATCACGGAATCTGTTTCACCATTCATCAACCCTGTGTAAGCGATCGTGAGAGGTGGTATAGTGCCATAGGTTGTTGTCTTATTCTCAGCTGTCGCAGTAAGGCTGGCTTTGGTGATGGTCAACACCCCGGGAACATACGAGAACGAATAGTTTGCATCGGTAGCACTGGATGCGTTGATATCGTACGTGGCTACCGAAGTCACAAGATTTGCATCAGTGCTTACAGTCGGCAGTTGATCGATGTCGGCAACACTCTGACTGTTAACGAAGCCAGAGTAGCTCACAGTAAGCGAAGGATTCGGAGCACCGTAGGTCTTCGACTGGTTGGCAGCGGTTACTGTGATTACTGCCTTGCCAACGGTGAGCGTTCCACCTGTAAGTGTCAGTTGATAGTTGGTTGCGCTTCCGCCCGTAAGTCCAATCGAGTAGGTGCCAACCGGGCTTGCCGTGTTGGCCGATGTGTTAGATGTTGGCTGCGTTATGACCGTCGCAGTTTCGCCGTTCTTGAAGCCGGTGTAAGTAATAGTATTTGCAGGGTTGGCACTTCCATACGGTCTCGACTTGTCGTCGGCAGTCGCCGTTAGCGGCGTCTTTGTGATGGTAAGTACACCCGAGATATATGTGAACGCGTAATTGTTATCGCTTCCCCCACTAACGGTTATCGGAACATTTTGCACAGAGGTAGTACCAGTTGCCGTGGTTGCTCCGTTGGGCAGCACATCGATCACTGAGGAATTTTCACCGTTCATCAGGCCGGAGTATGTGAGTGAAAAGGTTGGATTGGTCGCTCCATATGTGCGGACTTTATTATCTGCCGTTACTGTCGCCGTGGCCTTATTTACTGTAAGTGTTCCGCCTACAAAATTGAATGCATAGTTGCCGGTGGTTCCACTTAATGTGATAGGGTATGGACCCACATTCGAAGTAGCAATCGCAGTTGTTGATCCGGTAGGCACGGTGATGTTCGTAGCATTCTCGCCATTTACAAAACCTGTATAAGTGATCGTAAGCACCGGGTTAGTGGCACCATACGTTCTCGATTTGTCATCTGCCTTTGCAGTAAGCGGTGCCTGGTTTATCGTGAGGGTTCCTGCTTGCGGTATAATGCTGTAGTTGGTTGCTGAACCGCCACTGAGAGAGATTGTATAGTCGTCGACAGGGCTTGATGCGTTGGGAAAGGGTCCAACGAATGAAGGCGGAGTGATGAGATCGCCGGCGTCGTCGCCGTTAAGGAAGCCGGTGTATGTTATACTGTTCGGAGGATTGCTTGCTCCGTAGAGTCTTGTTTTGTTATCAACCTTCGCTGTTAACGTTGCTTTCGAAACCGTAAGTGTTCCGGAAGCGAGAGCCAGCGTATAGTTGGGGGCCGAACCACCTGTGAGTGATATCGTATAGTTACCCACGTTGCTTGTGGGCGTTGCCAATGTGCTTGCAGTTGGTGGAGTGATGTCTCCCACATCGTCACCATTGAGGAACCCGGCATAGGTGACGCCAAACGGTGTGGGGTTGGCCTGGCCGTAGTTGCGTGTTGCGTCGTTGGCGTTCGCATTAAGTATCGCTTTGGTGACGGTCAACGTTCCACCCTGGTAAACGAAGCTGTAGTTGGTGGCTGCGCCGCCCGCTAATGTTATTGGATATGTTCCTGCATTGCTGGTTGGGGTTGCGGCTGTAGATCCAACCGGTTCAGTGATATCGGTAGCATCATCACCGACCACGAAGCCACTGTATGATGTTGTGAACTGCGGGTTGGTCTGGCCGTATGCCCGCGATTGATTGTCAGCTCTCGCCGTCAGGGTTGCTTTCGTAATAGTAAGCGCTCCATTCTGAAGAGTAAGATCATAGTTCGTCGCAAATCCACCGCTGAGTGTGATCGGGTAAACATCGACGTTGCTGGCAGGCGTAGCCGCCGGGCCATTGATTGTTGGCGGTATGTTTACGGCTGTTTCGATGTCGCCATTTACAAAACCAGTATATAAGATCTTGTTGGGTAGATTGGCCGCTCCATATACGCGTGTCTTGTCTTCAGCTTTCGCCGTCAATGGAGCCTTCGTAACTGAAAGTGTTCCGGGGAAGAAGTTGAGTGAATAGTTCACACCGGATCCCCCGGTGAGATTGATCGCATAATTTCCGACAGGTGCCGTTGCGGCAGCGGTCGATGCTATCGGCTCGGTAATGCTTGTCTTCGTGTCGCCGTTCTTGAAGCCGAGATATCGTATGGTAAGGGGCGGATTCGCAGCGCCGTAAATTTCGTCTGGTCGTCAGTGATCACGAAAAGTGGCGCTTTAATAATAGCGAGTGCCCCGGTTTGACGGCTAAAGTTATAATTGGCTGCGCTTCCGCCAGCGAGTGTGATCGTGTAGTTACCAACGCTGCTGGTGATCAGCGCATCGGTAGATCCGGTAGGCGGAGTAATGTTTGCCGGGGTGTCGCCATTTACAAAACCTGTGTATGAAATAGTAAAGTCTGGCTCGGCAGCGCCGTACTGTCGCGTTTGATTGTCCGCTTTCGCAGTGAGCGTGGCTTTGTTGATCGTCAGTGTTCCATTTACATAATTGAAGTCGTAATTATTGTCGGCGCCATTCGCCGGCACGATTGCGGTTGTGGTTCCTGCAGGATCAGAAGCAACCGCTGCACAAGTGGCAGTTGGCGCGGTGTCGACAACCGTCGAAGTCTCTCCATTCACGAAACCTGAAAGCGTAACGGGCAATGTCGGATTGTTGGCGCCATAAGCACGACTCCTGTTGTTCGCAGTCGCCGTGAGTGTCGCCTTGTTCACGTCGATGTGAACCGTCTTGATCACGGCGTTATAGTTCACGCCGTCGGTTGGTGTGAACGTTACACTAAGAGCCTGACCCGGGTTCGCGTTGAGTTTCGTTCCAGCCAACGGGCTATAAGCAAATGAACCGGGCACACTTGCGTCGCATTGAGTTGAGTTGCATCAAGAGCGGTACCGTACGTGATGGCAGCGGGGTCAGCCCAGGTAACAACGGGGTTGTCCTTGCTGCTCACTGTGAGCTGTACCTGCGTATCGGGAACACCATTATAATTTGCCGGATCCGTTGGCGTGAAAGCAGTGTGTAGTGTGTAGTTACCGTCTACTCCAAAAGATGTTCCTGCTGCCGGCGTGTATACGAAGGCACCAGCCACATTCGACGATGCGTTGAGTTGTGTGGCCGACAATGCCACGCCAACCTTAATCGGCAGCGGTGTTGCCCATGTGATCACCGGTGTTGCTTTGATAACGGTGATCGTTGTTGTCTTATTAGTTACGGTGTTATAATTCGCAGTCTCCGTAGGTGTGAATTTCACCGATATAGTTTGATTGGCGCCGGTGGACAATACCGTTCCGGGAGTGGGGGTGTAGTCGAATACGCCGGGTACGTCGGCTGTTGCGTTTTGCTGTGTCGGCCCGAGCGGAGTTCCATAACTGATCTGCGCTGGACTTGGCCATGTTATCACAGGTGTTGCTTTGTTAACTGTAATGCTATTGTTGGTGACAACAGGATTGTAGTTAGCGACATCAGTGGGTGTAAAGCTGGTCGTTAACGTCTGACCTGCGCCAGCATTCAATACAGTGCCGATGGTTGGATTGTAATTGAAACTTCCCGCAACGATGGAGCTTGCGTTCAACTGTGTTGCACTCAATGGAGTTCCGTATGTGATCGCTGAAGGTGTGTTCCATATTATTGGAGGATTCGCTTTGAGCACATTGATCGCTGCCGTTTTCGTCGGAACTGAATTGTAGTTAACGCCATCCGTTGGAGTGAAATTTACAGAAAGCGTTTGGCCAGCGCCCGCCGCCAATACAGTTCCGGCAACGGGATTGTAAGTGAATGTTCCGGCAACAGTGGAGGTTGCGTTCAACTGTCCTGCACCCAATGGTGTTCCATACGTGATGTCCGCAGGGTTGGGCCAGGTAATAACCGGCGTTGCTTTAATGATGGTGATCAATGCTGTACCTGTGGTGGGACTGTAGTTAGCACCATCGGTCGGTGTAAAGTTTACGAGATCACCTGGTTAGCGCCGGTGGGAAGGATCGTACCAGGTCCGGGAATATAGGCCGCCGTTCCGGGAACATTGAATGTTGCGTTTTGCTGAGTCGGTCCAAGCGGGGTGCCGTAAGTGATGTTTGCCAGCGCAGGCCATGTTACCACTGGTGTTTGTTTGTTAACCGTTATCTGTCGCGTTACGCTTACAGCATTATAGTTGACAATATCGCTGGGTTGAAAGTCGACTTTCAATTGTTGGTTGGCGCCAGCGTTAAGGAGTGTTCCTAATACCGGTGTATAAGTAAATGTGCCGGGCACGCTCGACGTGGCATTCAGTTGGGTTGCGCTGAGTGGTGTTCCGTAAGTAATGGCTGCCGGGTTTGGCCAGGTAATCGTCGGGTTGGCTTTCGTTACCGGGAGCGTCACAGTTAATCCGATCACAGGATTAAAATTCGTTAGATCAGAAGGGATAAAATTGGCTGTCAGCACCTGACCACCGCTTGCGGTGAGAACGGTACCGCTTACGGGATTGTAAAGAAAAGCTCCGGGCACATTTGCAGTAGCATTCAGTTGTGTTGCGCTCAGTGGAGTGCCGTAACTGATTGCTGAAGGATTGTTCCACGTAACGATCGGGGTTCCTTTTATGATCGTAATGGTGCCCGCCGCATAACTAAGAGTGTAATTATTTGAAACCCCGTTCTTCGGTGTGATACTGTAGGTGCCGACGGGCGAAGCGATAGCGGCCGGCGAATCGAATTGAACTCCCATAACCACCGTTGTCGGGTCACCATTCAGCAGCCCGGTGAGATGATACGTGAATATGGGATTCGCTGTGTTATATGGTCTTGTCTTATCATCAGCAGTGACGGTGAGGCCCGCCTTCGTGATCGTAAGCTTGCCACCGACATAAGTGTACAGGTAATTGTTATCCGTTGTGGGTGCTATGGTAATATCATACAGACCAACAGGCGAAGTGGGAGTGACCGTCGGTGCAGTTGCAGCAACGGGCTTCGGATCATCAAGCACCAATTCAGTTTCACCATTCTGGAAACCGAGGTAGGTTATTGTATATGCTGGATTCGCATCGCCATAGACTCTCGATTTTGCGTCCGCAGTCAGCTTCAGCGGTGCTTTAGTGATTGTGAGCGTGCCAGGCAGGTAGGTGAAATCATAGTTATCATCAACCGCGCCCGAAGCAACAATCGAATAACTTCCAACATCGGTTATCGATGACACGTCGGTAGTTCCATCCACGATCGCTTTCGCCGTCGCTTTTGTATCGATAACTGTTTCCGTCTGACCTGGCGCGAAACCGGTATATACTACGGTATAGCTGGCAATATTGCCTCCGTACGTTCTCGTCTGATTACTTGGCCGCGCAGTAAGCATGGCCTTGGTGACCGTCATCGTACCGTAGGCATAAGTGAACAAGTAGTTATCGTCTAAGCCACTCTTGATTTCAATCGTATAGTTTCCAACGGGTGATATCGAATTCGTAGCGGGGTTCGTATTCATCGCCGGCGGACTATTGATCACGCCCGGCAGGTCGCCGTTCACAAACCCTGTGTAAGTAGCTGTGAAGATCGGGAGGCCATCACCGAAAACTTTTGTTTTGTTGTCGGCGGTAGCCAACAGTGTTGCCTTCGTAACATTAATAGTGCCGCTGGTATAAGTGAATGAGTAATTGATGTGATTACCACCAGCGACGGTAATGGAGTAGCTCCCTACAGATGAAGTTGGATCCGCATTGATTGTTGCAACTGGTCGTGAGTATGGAGCAACATCGAGTATCGTTGCATCCTGACCGTTCTTGAAACCTGTATAAGTTATTGTTGAGGTAGGATTGGCATCGCCATATACTTTCGTTTTGTTGTCGGCCTTTGCATTCACTATGGCTTGTGTGATCGTAAGCGTGCCATCAACGAAATTGAATGTGTAGTTAGTAGAAGCACCTAACGATAACTTCACTGCATAAGAACCAACGTCCGATGTAATTGTCGCCATAGGCGTTATGGTCGGTGCCGTTGTGACGGCTGAAGAGTTGTCGCCATTCATAAAGCCGGAGTATGAAATGGTGAACGTAGGATTTACAGCTCCGTATGCGCGCGTTGCGGGTAACGTCGTTGCCGTCAGCGTAGCTTTCGTGATAGTAAGTATGCCGTCAAAGTAAGTAAACGAATAGTTGGTTGCTGATTCGTCTTTGTTTGGTTTGATTGCATAGGTTCCAATGCGGCGCCTGACGTACCTGTGGGCGAACTGCCTGTACCTGGAGTAATACTAAGTGGTCCATCCCCATTCAGGAAGCCGGTATAGCTGATCGTGAATGCAGGGTTCAAAGCACCGTAAGATCTCGTTTGATTGTCGGCCGTTGCCGTAAGCACTGCTTTGGTGATCGTCAATGTTCCCTGCGTGAAGCTGATGTTGTAATTGTCGGCTGTCGCAGCCGAAGGAATTATTCCATAGGTGCCAACCGTAGCTGTCGACGGTGCGGTTGTAACATCGAGCGCATGTGTGAATAACCCTGGCGTATTCTGTGTCTCGTTGTTTACAAAACCTGAATAAGTAACAGTCAACGTTGGGTTCGACGAGCCATATGGTCTTGATTGGTTTTGCGCTGTAATCGTGAGCGGGGCCTTTGTGATCGTCAGGGTGCCATTGTTTAGCGCGAGGTTGTAATTGTTATCGCTTCCGCCGGCAAGTTTAATGTCGTAAGAACCAACTGGTGTTGTCTTATCAACACCCGTCACCGAAATTGAAGGTGGTGTATCGATCGTTACGTCACCATTCACGAAGCCGGCATAACTAAAAGTAAGGGAAGGATTTACGTCGCCGTAAGTTTTCGACTGTGCATCCGCGGTGATCGTGAGCGTAACGGGTGTAACGATCAAACTTCCATCTACGCCATTGAAATTGTAGTTGGTATCGGTGCCACCGGTCACTTTGATCGCATAAGTTCCAACGTCAACTGCAGGAGTTTGTGTATTCGCCGTCGGCCTGGTTGCGGCAAGCGATGCGTCGGTGTCTCCATTTACAAACCCGCTGTAACTTATTGTATACTGAACGTCTGCAGAGCCATAAGGCCTGGTCTTGTTGTCGGCTGTTGCCTGCAGCGTAACCTTCGTAATGGTAAGAACGCCGTTGTGAAGGTCGTAAGCGTAGTTGTTGTCGGGATCGGCCGACAGTGTGATTGCTACATCTCCTGCATTGGTACTATTGATCGCCGTTGTTGCGGTGTGTGGTTTCTGACTGTCGAGAACTGCTTCGGTGTCTGATCCAACAAAGCCTGAATAAGAAAATGTTAATGCCGGGTTCCCGCTTCCATAGGGCCTGCTTTGATTATCGGCAGTAACGATCAATGTTGCTTTTGCAACAACGAGGTCGAAGTCTTGTGTCGAAAAAAGAACGGGCACAATCGCGTCCGTTACCTGTAGAGATACCGGGAAAGTACCGGCGCCCGTGGGTGTTCCACTCAGTACCGCAGTACCGTCGCCATGATCGACAAGGGTGAGTCCTGGTACCGGGGCCGCAAGGGTGATGGTCCTGTCTCCGCTAAGACCCGGGTCGGTTGTTACATTATATATATATGGAGTGCCGTAGGTCCCGGTCGTTATCCCGGTCGACGTAAAGGTAGGTGCCTGGGCTGAAGCAGCGAACGCCGGCAGAATTGCAGCGAATAAAGCACAACACGCAATACAGCAGACTGCGTTTTGTGAAGAGGTCTGTTAAAGCCAACTTGCAACATCACTTCCAATAAATTGAAGGGAAAAGACTTGAAATTTACGATTTTTACGCGCTTACACTTAACGGTACCATTAATTAATGTTCTCTAATGTTCTCTGATACAGGCCCGTACGTAGCCCTCGAGTTCACTTTCTGGATTTCCCTCGGCCTCGTTCTTTACACCTACCTGGGCTATCCTGTAATTCTTGGAATACTCGTTTTTGTCAGGAAAACATTTAACCCCCGTAAGACTTCATCGTATTCCGACGATGAGTTTCCGGAGGTTACAGTACTCGTGGCTTGCTACAATGAAGCAGACATCCTGGAACAGAAGATCCAGAACACAGCTCAACTGGACTATCCGGTTGATAAGAGATTTTACTGGTTTGTAACCGATGGATCGACCGATAACAGTCCCGATATTATTCGAAAACACGCTGGTTTCGAGGTTTTCCATGAAAAGGGGCGAAAAGGCAAGAACGCGGCCGTAAACCGGGTCATGAACATGGTAAAGACACCCATTGTGGTGTTTTGCGACGCCAACACTATTCTTAATAAGGAAGCCCTGAAGTTGCTGGTTCGTCATTTCAAAGATCCCAAAGTCGGCGCCGTTGCGGGGGAAAAAACGAGTGATGCAGGGCGATTCCGAAAACGCCGCCGGCTCTGGCGAAGGAGCCTACTGGAAGTACGAGTCATTACTGAAAAAATGGGATTCGCAGTTCGGCACCGTCGTTGGCGCCGCAGGAGAATTGCTTGCCGTCCGATCCGCATTCTATGAAGAAGTTCCTGCCGGTGTTTATATCGAAGACTTTCGTCTATCGATGAACATCGCGAAAGCCGGGTATCGCGTGGTTTACGAACCGGATGCCTATGCCATGGAAACAGCATCGGCTTCGATAGAGGAAGAGAAGAAAAGGAAGATCAGGATCTCGGCGGGTGGACTGGTCGAAGTATGGCACTTTATGGGTCTCCTGAATTTTTTCAAATACGGGTGGCTTACATTTCAATATGTATCACACCGCGTGCTTCGGTGGACGCTGGCGCCGCTGGCGCTACTCTTATTATTGATCACTAATGCATTACTAATTCAAATTACTTTTTTCAAGATTGTGTTAATTCTCCAGGTCTTGTTTTACACTTTGGGTGTTGTTGGATATTTCCTCAAAGACAAAAAAGTCCCGGTGAAGGTCTTATTCGTACCGTACTATTTCCTGTTCATGAACATTTCTGTGTACCAGGGATTGGCGCGGCTGGTTAAAGGAAGGCAGAGTGCTGTATGGGAAAAAGCAAAAGAGCACAATAGCTGTGCTCTTTTTATTATATCGAAAGACTACTTAAGCCTTACTACTTAAGCCTTCTTGCCGAATACTTCTATCGTAGCCTTCTCTGTTGCAGTCTTACGAGTGTCGTACCAGAAAGTTACTTTTTCGATTACGCGATCATTGCCTTTAAGGTCGATTACTTTACCGTCGTTCTCGGGAGTAAGTACTTCCGGGAAATCGATGTCTTGTTTGTCGCCGTTGGCAAAGTGAACTGTCGCTTTGTGCATGTTAACTGTTCCACCCATCACTTTCACTCTCAATGCAGTGAAAGCTTCTTTGCTGTTCTTTAGTGAAACAACATCATGATCGAGCGTATAGTCTACCACGCGAGTACCCAGCGGTTCCCAATCCTTGATCAGGTTTTGACCGAACGAAACATTTGCAGTTGCAATCATTAAGAGAGCGATCACTGCGATAAATAATCTGTTAGTTTTCATAGCACTTTTTTTAGTTGATTGTTTAGTGAACGTTACTCTGAAAAACGTTCTTTAAAAAACCCTGCAGTAATTACACTGCAGGGTCACCAGAAGGCACGATGATCGTTGGATCACCGTTGGTTATCTTAATTAGCCGAGATCTTTTTCAAGTTCAGCGATACGAGCTTCAGCTTCGGTCTTTCCCAGGGAAAGCGATAGCTTGTAGAGTTCCAAAGCTTCACGCTTGGTCTCTTTCTTCTTCTTGGGAGCGAAGTGAGTTCTTTGAGCTGCAGTTTCCAGCGCTTGTGCCTGTGCATAGTACAGGTTAGCTACTTTCACTTTAGTTTGCTCATTGATGTCCTTCACAAGGCCTTCAAGAGAAGCGATGTCTTGCTCACGAAGCTTGATTGTCTCCTCACGGGTACTGAGAGTAGAATCTTTCGAGCCGAGATCAGCTGCAAGTTTCCTGTTGTTTGCACGTTCAGCCTCGATCTCCTGCTGGAGGGCAAGAAGCTCTTTGGAACGGAGTTCAAGATCTTCTTTCATTCTCTTCAAAGTAGCAGCGGCAGAGCCTTTTGCTGACTTCAAACTTTTCTCAAGCTCACCGATCTTGTTCTTTGTGTCGGTGATGTGGTTGTTGATGTCCTTCAAACGCCTGATATAATCGGTGTAAGAAGTTCCTTCAACCATTTGTGTACGCAACGCCTGGCGGTTCTGGTCGATCGAGTCGATCAACACACCAACCTCACCCATGGTTGCTTCTACTTGTTTGCTGGCTTGCAACTCTGCGCTAAGTGAATCTACTTTATGCTGGAGTTGGGCTCTTTCTTTTGAATCGCAATTCATCATGAGAGCGGCCATACCTAAGCTCATAATTCCGATTGTGTATTTCATTGTCAGTTTCAGTTTTTTGTTAAACCTGATTTCAAATTGTGGGCCGCAGTAGTAGTACCGGGAGACAAACTGTTCAAATCGAGGTTAAACAGATTAATTAGGTCGATGAATGGATGAGAGAGGTTTAAGAAAATTCTAATTAGTGTGTGAAGCGTTGCTCAGAACTGTAGAAACATTCATCACTTTTTTATTTTTTTTTCTTGAACCTATTGATAAGTGATGTGGAGATGCGCTTTAAAAGTGGAGGCAAAACCATATGAGTGAGCATTCCTGCCTTCGCCAGTTGAGGACCAACGAGAAGATCCACACCAAGCGCGGCGCCTATCTTCCACAACGATTCTCTCTTAGTGTCAGGGGTTTTATGATTTCCATTGCCACTGAGCATCCCTACGATCCTGGTAATTGGTTTGAACTGATCTTTGATCCCCTCGATCTCTATATGCACGTCGCGCTTCAGAAGAGCAAGCTTTTGCTGAACACGTGCTTTTTCCGCAACGAGGTCGTGATAATTGGCGATCTGTCTCATGAGGTCTTGTCGTATATCTTCTTGATCATTAAATTCCTGATCATAGGGATCAGGCCGTTCTTTGCACTGAGAATTACAATTAAAAGAAGGAGCAGGAAAGCCGAGCCAGCAATGAAGAATCCAGCCTTCATGTTATTCATTGCTTCACCAATCCACCAGGCCGCGCCTAACGCACCAAACAACAACACAAAGCAGATGAATACGAGCGTAATCACTCCCACAACACTCACCGATACACCCAGCGACACATTCTCCACCACTGTGAGGTTAATGAGGTCTCGATACGTCTCAATCATCTGACCAGCTGTATTGATCAGCTTTTCGGTCGGCCCCGTATGCGGGGCAAGCTTTTCCTGCTCCTCCATAAAATTTTTAGTCTTCAACGATAGGCTTGAGATTCGATTTGATCTTCTTGACCTCATCCTCAGCCACGTCGCCGGTATCCTGCGCGGAAGCCGCGAGCTTCTTCACTTCATCTATCCATTTGTTTGCTTCATCTTTAATTTTTTTCTGAAGCGCACTTCCCTTTTCAGGTGCCAGCAGCATTCCAATGGCAGCACCAACCATCGCAGCAGCTGCCATTCCTAGTATCACATTCGTTGTTTTCATAATTGAAAAAATTTAATCTATTGGTTGACAAGTTTTTCTTCCCTCTTCACTTTTTGCTTTTTCTTGAAGAAACGAATCTTTGCTTCCGCTTCTTCAGCACCCTTGGGTTCCGGGCTATCATCACCGAGGATCAAGCCCCACGGTTTGAGCTCCGGCACTTTATCGAATACGATCTTCGCCACGGCTATCGTCGGTATTGCAAGAAACATTCCGGGTATACCACACAACGCACCGCCAATCAATACACCGATAATTGTTACGAGCGCATTGATCTTTACTTTATTACCGACAATCATTGGCATGCCAAAGTTGTTGTCGAAGATCTGCACCAGACCAAGAACCACACCAACCCAAACAACATCACCTATGTTATCGGTTGTGAGCAGGGTGGTTGCCATGCACAACAGGTTTGCCACCAGGATGCCCACATATGGCACCAGGTTCAGCAACGCTGCGAGCAGCGCAAGAAATATCGCATACTTGACGCCGATGATCAGGAAGCCAATGCAATTCAGGGTGAACACAATTACCGTCTCTATCAGCAAACCGGTGATGTATTGCTGTGCCACACTGGTAGACTCTTCCAGCACTTCATGGACACTTTTTTTGCCGCCGTTTTTAAAAACGCCAATTAAAAAATCCTTAATGGTTTTTCGATAGTAGAGTGTCAAAAAGGTGAAGATTGGAATCAGCACGACGTATGTCAGCATTCCGGCAATAGAAACGAAAGTAACGCTCAGTAATCTCGGGGCCTGTTCTTTCAAGTTGTCCATTCCCTGCCGGAAGTATTGATTCTGCTTGCGCACCGCGATGTGTGCATTCTCGTCCACCCATTGCTGAAAATTGTCGATCAGTTTCGCACCTTTCTCACCAAGTGCAGGAACGTCGTCTACAAAATTTGCCACCTGGCTCGACAACAAAAAGATGAGGGTACCACGACGAAGATCGACGCGATCAATGGAATGAGGATAGACAAGGGCTTGTTGCTTATCCCTTTACCATTCAGCCATCGCGTTATGGGCAAGAGCATGTTGGCAAACAATACTGCAAGCGCCAACGGAACGATGATGGATTTGCCGTAGATAACAATAATACCTAGCAGGCAAATGGAAATCAGGTTGAGGCACAAACGTTGGTAAAAGGGAGATTGGGTCTGGGTCTCCATGATTTTCAATGATTTTTTCTTCACAGTCGTTATTATCGTGCCAAGCGACGAAATCATCATTCGTGTTTCATCCTGCCTTGAGTTGATAATTGCATGGGGCAGGTGGTCTACAATCTTTTGTAGCATTTTCGCACAGCATCTTGCGCCATTGCAGAAACGATCAACTTTTTGAAATGGGAATGTTTCTTGTTAGCCGCATGATCAGTGAAAACATTTTTTCATTCGTCGTGGAGCATCTTAAGAGATACCGTCAGGGATTTCTTTGCAGATGACTCATTCAGCTACGCATCATCGATAGCGTTCTCGACTATATTCTCGCTGCCGGCCATACTCATCATAGCTCTCGCAATAGGATCTACTTTTTATGAGAGAAATATCGTTCAGGAAGAACTTATCAACCAGGTAGGCAGGCTGGTTGGCTCCGAAACTTCGAAGGAGATCGAATTAATACTTGCCCAAGCGTCGTTCGATAGCACCGGCTGGTGGGCAAAAATTGTCGGCATTGTAACACTGGTGGTAAGTGCCACAACAGTATTCATGTCGCTGCAAAATAGTCTCAATAAAATATGGGGAATCAAAGCAAAGCCGGAGCGCGGCTGGCTGAAGTACATTATCAACCGGTTACTCTCGCTTGCTATGGTGATCAGTTTCGCATTCGTGTTACTCGTGTCGCTGGTAGTCGACACGGTGCTGGTAGTATTCCAGGAGATGCTTTCGAGAGTGATGGAAGGAGTTACCCTATACCTCGTCACTGGTCTGAACCTCCTTATCTCATTGGGTATCGTTACGGTGATCTTCGGACTGCTGTTTAAAGTCCTGCCCGATGCGAAGATCCGGTGGCGCCATGTTTGGGTGGGTGCGTTGATCACGACGTTGTTGTTCACACTCGGCAAATATCTTATCGGATTCTACCTCGGTAACAGCTCTTTCAATACGGCGTACGGTGCTGCCGGCTCGCTCGTGATCATCTTGTTATGGGTCTATTATTCCACCGTCATCTTCCTGTTTGGTGCGGAGCTCACACAGACTTACGCGAAGTTTAAAGGTGCGGCGATACAGCCGTATAGCAATGCCGTGAAAGTTCAACTAGTAGAATTGGAGAAGAAATGAAGAAGCGGATATCGAAAAAATGGTATTGGATAGGCGGTATACTGCTTATCCTTGTAGCGGCGCGTATGATAATGCCCTACTTTGTAACAAGGTATGTGAATAAGGTGCTGTCTGATTTGGAAGGATACAGGGGTTCGATCTACGATGTCGATATCCACCTGTACAGGGGTGCCTATTCCATCGACAGCCTTAAGATCTTCAAGGTAGACGGTAACAAGGAAGTGCCTTTTATCGATATACCGGTGACCGACCTGTCGGTAGAATGGAAGGCATTATTCGACGGTGCAGTCGTTGGCGAAGTAGTTTTTGATCATCCTAAGCTAAATTTCATCGGTGGGCATGAAGGAACGAAGGATGAAGAGACCAAGGAGCCTGCTGGAAATCAGGCCGGTGGCGGTGTGGACTGGACAAAACCCATTAAAGATCTCATGCCGCTGAAAATCAACCGCCTCGAGATTCAGCATGGTACGATTAACTTTCATAATTTTACCACAAAACCGAAGGTTTCGATCGCCCTGGACGACCTCCAGGCGGTGGCCCTAAATCTGAACAACGCGTCCGGCCAGGAAGAACGACTTCCATCCACTATTTCTGCGACGGCCACGTCTATCGGTGGGGGGCGGCTTACGCTCAATGCAGGCATGAACGTCCTGAAGGAAATACCCGACATGGACCTCGACTTGAAGTTTGAGCAGATAAATATGCCGGCACTGAACGACTTTTTCATGGCATATGCGAAAGTCGACGTCGAGAAAGGATCTTTCAACGTGTACTCCGAGATCACGATCGACAGCGGAATAGTTGCTGGATATGTGAAACCGATTGCAGTAGGTGTAAAACTGGTGGACTGGGAAAATGATAAGGAACAGCCACTAAACCTTCTGTGGCAATCATTTGTTGGGTTGGTGAAGGACGTATTTAAGAACCAGAAGGAGAATCAGTTTGCAACGAAGGTTCCCATTGAAGGGGATCTCAACAAGTTACAAACTGGTACATGGCCAACTGTATGGAACATTTTCAGAAACGCCTTCGTAAAAGCGTTTGATCGGGATACTGATAATTCTGTACAATTCACCGGAGCGGACGATAAGAAAGCTCAGGACGGAGATAAGAAAGAAAAAACAAAAGCAGAGGCGAGAGCCGACCGGAAAGACGCAAGGAAACAAAAGAAAGAATTGCGTAGAGACAAGAGAAAGAAACAAAACAAACCTAGTTGAACTATGAAAATTGAGCATAAGGGTACCGAACGCTTATTTAACAATCCTATACTGGAGAGACTGTCCAGGTCGCACATCTCAGTGCCGGTCTCTTTGTTTGGATTGTATGGGGTTGGGCTTTTATTCTGGAGTGTGAGCAATACCACTCTCTCAATTCCTCTTACAGTTGCTCTCTTCTTTGGTGGATTGCTCTTCTTCACGTGGGTTGAATACAATGTGCACAGGTACTTGTTTCATATTGACACAACTACCACAATGCGCACAAAATTTCAATACACGATGCATGGAGTTCACCATCACCATCCTAAGGACAAGGACAGGATCGCGATGCCTCCACTGCTCAGTATCACACTCGCTACCGTTTTGTTGATCGGCTTCAGGTTCTTGTTGGGCGACTATGCCTTCTCGTTCACAGCCGGATTTTTGGTGGGATACGGAGCCTACCTGCTTGTACATTATCTCGTGCACATTCACAGGGCTCCGAAAAACTTCTTCCGCACGTTGTGGATCAATCACGGCATTCACCATTACCGCGATGGCGAGATCATATTCGGGGTTTCGTCGCCACTGTGGGACTATGTTTATGGAACCATGAACCGGAAGAGCGAAAAATTTGTAGAAAATCACTAAATTCTACACTCCTGTAGTTCTTTTCCACGTCGAACGCATTAAAAAAGGCCCTGTGGCAAACGCTACGGGGTTTACTTTTGGCATGTTTTTACGGGCCACTCAGGCAACCAGAAAAAATATTGTCATGAACAAACCCACCCGCAAACACACCGGTCGAAATGTCTCGAGGAGACATGCAGGCCGAAATTCTACTTCCCGCAAGCAAAAGCTTGGCGACAACGACTTTTATAAACTTGCTGAAGAAGCCGACAGAATTCTAGAGTTGGAATTTGCTGACGAAGATCCGAATGGAATTCGTTTAGCACACAACTAATTACCCCTTCTCTTTTTCCTTTTCCTTCTCTCTCTTCTTCTTTCCATTTCCAGGGATGAGCGCAGACTTAAGACCATCAACTATCGAGATGGTCCAGAGATTAAAGACTGCTTTCTGCTTGACTCGTTTTACATTGATGTTGCCATCCAGAGTTTTATCGTTTTTAACGGCTGTGTTAGCGAGCATTGTTTTGAAGGCATTCACATCCATGTGGCGATCTTTTTTCAGACTAAGAAACTTCAGATCCTCGTATTGGAAGTGGACTTGCCCTTGTGAGCCGTCATCGTCGTAGTCAAATTGAAAAGACAGTTTCTTGAGCTTACCCGAAGTGATCTCCACGAAGGCCATATCTTTCAGTAATGGGTTTAGCTCCGTCAAAGGCAAGTTGGCGATGGTTCCTTCGGCTTTGTAGCGCGCCTTTGGTTCAAGCGGCAGCTTGAATGTCGCTTTCACTTCTCCCGATTTCATCACTCGGCCCCTGGCCACCAAGGTAGAATAACCCGAAAAGTTTTTGTAATCGCGGTTGTTCACGGCGTTCATCGTTGCTTCTACATCATCAAACTTGATCCAACTATAATGATAGCCTTCGACGGGAAGCTCTTCGTAAATGACGGTTCCTTTGTGAAGCTTGATAGAGTCGATTTCGATACCGATGCCGATAGCGCGGAATGATTCCATGGGCAACGGAAATTTCTTCGTCCTCCGAAAAGGGTACTTCTTGTTCTTGTAGGCATGTATGTACCAGCCGTCCAACGTTAACGATTTAGCCATAACTGACGTGTCGTTCATGTGAATGCCCATTTTTACGCCGCTGGCGTCGAGCACACCTATCTTAACAGTTGTTCTTGTGTCCTGGCTTTTCACAATTTTACCCCAGTCGGCTTTACTGGGGATTGGATCGAGAATCAGCGAATCGATGTGTAATGTTTGTAGCTCTTTATTGAAAGCAAACTCTTTTGTTTTGAGAACATAAAGAGCGCCGGAATAATGGATCCGAAGGTCTTTGATGGATGCTTCGAGATTTCTGAAAGTATACGATGAAAGATCTCTGAAACCGGGCATGCTGTCGAGAGCGACGTGGTACAACGAGATCCCGACAATGCCTTTGTACTCGGTAACAGTGTCGCGTTTGATGGTAATGGCGATGTCGGCGATCGTAATACGACCGATATCAATACTGCTTATGTTGATCGAATCCTTTTTTTGATCTTGTTTAGTTGAGTCGAGAGTGAGATCCAGCGAGCCGCCGTCGATAGTGATCTTTCGAATGCTTATTTTCCTGTTGCGGATCAGCGTAAGAATATCGATGCCGCTTACGTGCACGCTTTTGATCTTAGCCTTTTGCTCCCACTCAACGTCTTTCAAAGTTACGCTCCGGGTAAACAGGTTGACGCTTAATGAACGGATATGAATGTTCTCGGCTTCTAATCTTGCTTTGACTTTATTGGTGAGCACACGACCAATGATTGGTCCCGCAATGGCTGTAAGCAAAGCAGCACTGACCAAAAAGATCAGTGCCGCTTTCAAAATGCGATGCCGAGTCACTTTTTTAGCCCCCACCACCTAAACACTTTCACCTCGAATAAGGCGGAGTAAGATTGCGATGACAGCTATTACAAGCAGCAGATGCACAACCGAACCCAGGCTGTACACAAAGAAGCCGAGTACCCCACGCGATGATGAAGATTACTGCGATAGCATAAAGTAAATTGCCCATGATTCACAAATTTTAATTTGAACGCGAATGCGTCAAATTCATGCCATTAGGAAAATGGCGTTTTGAGAAAATCCCGGCAATGACTTGCCTGAAAATTGGGTGTTAAACACCCTAGTTTCTGGGGAATTTTTTCCACACATTTAAGTTAAAATCTGTTTTTACTGCCTTGGAAGGGGGTGGCATGCTTTTTCCGTAAGCGTCACAAAAACGCGAACGATTATGAAAGAGATTCTGGTGCTGCTTGGTGTGTTTGCCCTCGGATATGTGTTGACGATGGGGCTCGTGTTTGCATTACTGAAACTGTTTTTTCCTTTTCAATCTCCCGATAAAGCCGGGGCCGATAACACCATTACGGTGGTAAAGGTGAACAGGAGTGTTAATAAGGCAACATCACGTTTGAGAAAAGTAAGACTTGCAAATGGGTAAAGTCCTCGTTGTCGACGATGAAGTCGATATATGTACACTTCTGAAGCTGCATCTTGAAAAGGGTGGGCAGGAGGTGTCGTATTGCTTGTCGATCAAGGACGCTCTGCAGGATCTTGCTGAGAACTCTTATGATATGATCTTCGTGGACCTCAATCTCACAGATGGTTCAGGGTATGACCTGATCTCTTCGTTGAGCGATGGAAATCGGAAGGCAACGATTATCGTGATCAGCGCATACGACAGTGAAAAGCAAAAAGCCTTACAGGCTGGCGCTAGTTTATTCGTTCCAAAAACCTTTTACAAATAAGTCCATCACCGAAGCATTGCAACGACTGCAATCCCAAAATCAACAACCATAAACGACAATCTCCTAAATCTGATTCATTATGCTCCCAGTATTGATCATTGACGACGACAAGGACATCTGCCTGGTTCTTTCCAGGTTCCTTAGTAAGAATAATTACGACGTCGACGTAGCCAACAATGGTGAAGAAGGTCTGAAGCAACTCCGTTCGAAGGAGTATACCTTAGTGCTTTGCGACTATCGTTTACCCGATATGACGGGCGTTGATGCATTGAGAAAAATCAAACTGCTGCGCCCGCAAACTGCCGTCATCATTATCACTGGTTATTCGATGTGAAGACTGCCGTGGAAACATTCCGCTATGGCGCGAGTGATTTCGTTACGAAGCCTCTTTATCCAGATGAGCTTTTGGTAACGATCCAGGAAACCATCTCAAAGAACGAAAAGAGAAAAGCCGGCGAACTGCCGACCAGTCAATCTGAAAACGGCAAGAGTGAGACTTCAAAGAAGTCGCGCGACAGCGGCCCTCCTACGTCGGAATACATTGTTGGACGCAGCATCCAGGCAACGACTGTGCAACGTCATGTAGAACTCATCGCTCCCTCGGATCTTTCCGTGATCATTCACGGGGAAACCGGTACAGGTAAAGAATTTGTTGCGCAGGCGATACATCGTCTGAGCAAACGCGCCGACAAACCATTTGTAGCGATCGACTGCGGTGCACTTCCGAAAGAGCTTGCAGGCAGTGAGTTGTTTGGTCACATTAAAGGTGCCTTTACCGGCGCCGTAAACGATAAGGAAGGTAGCTTCGAGCTCGCCGACCAGGGTACCATCTTCCTCGATGAGATCGGTAACCTCTCGTATGAGAACCAGGTGAAACTGTTGCGTGTGATCCAGGAGCGTCGCATCAAACGTATTGGAGCAACGAAAGACATCGCTATCGATGTACGCATTATCGCGGCAACCAATGAAGACCTTAATAAATCTGTAAAAGAGGGCAAGTTCAGGGAAGACCTGTACCACCGCCTGAACGAATTCAAGATACAATTGTCGCCATTGCGCGAACGCAAAGAAGACATCATGCACTTCGCACATCATTTCCTTGTGAAGGCCAATCATGCACTTACTAAGAACGCGCAAGGAATTTTCGGCAGCCGCCGCGGATCTTATCACGAACTATTACTGGCATGGTAACTTGCGGGAGCTCAACAACGTGGTGAAGAGATCTGTTCTCCTCACACAAGGCGACACAGTTCAACTCGACAGTTTGCCCCAGGAGATTGTTCATGCTAACAATACACCCATAAGCACCAATGGGCATGTAGAAGAAGAAAAGGTTGGACTCCTGAAATCAATCGCCGGCAGTGCAGAACGCCAGGCGATCATCGACGTACTGGAGAAAGCCAATTACAATAAATCGAAGGCTGCGGAGCTTCTTAAGATCGACCGCAAGACGCTTTACAACAAGCTGAAGCTCTATAACATCAACGTTTAGTAATCATTAAAGACAAAAATAAAGGGCGTCTGTTTGGACACCCTTTAATTTTTTGTCTGTAGTCGCTATCAATCTTGATTGAAGTTGAGGGCGAGGTACAATTGTGCAAGTGAGTTCTTTGAATTACCGAGTATTGCCCTGGCTGAATTGCTATCAGCGATCTGCACCATGCCATAGTTATAGCGTGCACCGATCTGTACAGCACCGAAGTTAAGAGCAAGGCCACCAGACCAACCCCAGTCGTAAGACTTAAGGTTATTCTTGTTGATCTCGTCGGTACCGTTGCCCACGTTGCCGCTATACTTTATGTTAGCATTAACAAGGTAACTGACGTAAGGGCCGAGGTGAATTTCGGCAGAAGGTCCAAGCTTGAAAACAGCGAGTACTGGCAGATCGATATAGTTAAGGTTGAAACGAACCTTAGAGTTTACGATTCCACCGTAGGTAGCTTCAGAACCTTTAGTAGACCAAAGGAGCTCGGGTTGAATAGCAAAAGCTTCAGATGAAAGAATTTGACCATAGAAACCAGCATTAAAACCATAGCGAGCATTGTTGTCATTTACATCCTTAACATACAGGTTGCTGACGTTTAAACCGCCTTTGATACCAACACGTGCAGTCGGATTAGTGCCGTTATCGGTTCTTTGCGACCTCTTCGTTGTTATCGCGTCGGTTGTGGTTGTAGTTGTAGACGTTGTTGATGATGACGTCTGTGCTATTAGTGCACTCGATGCCATCACGGTTAATACCGTAGCGAGGAAGAGTGCTTTTGATTTGAATTTTGTATTCATAAGAAACAGTTTTTTAGTTCAGTTATAGTGATACTTACAGGAGTTCAACAATAAATTTTACGCCAGATTTTTTACTCGATTTATGCCCTGCAAATGCAAAAAATCGAATGTAATTGTAGATCGTAGACCACAGTATGAGTAGGACATACGTTAGGATATTTTTTCTCGGAATACTGGTCGTACTGATATCAGTAGCTTTACTGACGTTCAGTAATCTCAATAACTATACGGACGAAGTGCGTTTGATCCGTCATTCCAATAGAGTACTCACTGCCATTCAAGCCGTAATGTTCTCTGTACGCGATGCTGAAACCGGTCACCGTGGTTATCAGCTCACACGCGACACAACCTATCTGGAACCTTACTACGCTTCGCTCAGGCAATTACCCGAACAGATCTCTATGCTCGACAGCTTGCTTTCAGACGATGATGTGCAGGCGCAGCGAGCCGACACCCTCGAGAACAAGATCGAGAACCAGTTTGCGATCATCAGCCAGATATTATCGAATGCACGGCGCAGCTCGCTATACATGGATCGATACGAGAGCAGTTTGCTCGCTCATGGCAAAGACAACATGAACCAGGTCCGCAAACTCGCGCAAGACATCACCGACCATGAAGAAGCGAAGTACCGAAACCTGGTCTCCAATGAAACTGACTTCAGGACCACGGCCCCGATCGCGCTGTTGTTGTATACACTCATTGCCCTTGCTGCCGTAACGTTCCTCTTCACGCGTGTACTCGATTCATTACGCAGCCGCGATTCGGCCGAAGAGAGATTGCGTGAGTCGATACAAGATCTCCGGAAGGAGGGACTTGCCCGTGAAGAACGAGAATTAGTATTGAGCGAAGCCGAAACGTTGGCCAACATGGGAAGCTGGAAGTGGTATGAATCGACCGGCAGTATAGTTTGGTCTAGCGGATTGTACCCGATATTCAAAGTGGACCACGGCACTCAACCAACATGGCTATCGTTTATTGAACACGCTCACCCGGAGGATCAAGCAGCGGCTACTGAATTCTTCGAACAAGTGAAGTTGCGCGAAAGTCGTCTCGAAATGAATTATCGTATCGATGTCGGTGGACGCTTTAAGTACCTGATGGTTGTCGCTCGTCCGAAAGAAAATCCAGGTACACACCAGGTCGACATACTTGGTATAGTGATCGACCTCACTGAACAGAAAGTTTACGAAAGCCAGTTGCAACAATTTACCGCAGAGCTCCAGAGATCCAACCAGGATCTCGAACAGTTTGCTTACGTTGCTTCGCACGATCTGCAGGAGCCGCTTCGAAAGATCCGTGCGTTTGGCGATCGGTTAACGGCCAAGTATCAATCCATTCTCGAAGAGCAAGGTTCCGATTATGTTTCGCGTATGCAATCGGCCGCAGCGCGAATGCAAGTACTCATCGAAGAACTGTTGTCGTTCTCACGTGTTTCACGACCGGGTATGTTAACAGAGAATCTCGACGTCAATGAGATCATTGGTGAGATAAAGGATGACCTGGAAACCCAGGTACGTCGCGAGAAGGCCACGTTAACGATAGGAAAACTTCCCAGCGTTCGTGGTGAACGGTCACAAATCAAACGACTGTTGCAGAATCTCATCAGCAACAGCGTGAAGTTTCACAAAGCTGACACAGGTTCACGTGTTGAAATTACTGGCACAATTGTTCGTGGAGCCGACGTGCAAAATGAATTCAATATTCAGTTGCCGAAGCTGAAATATGCGAGGATTGAAGTGAAAGACGATGGTATCGGCTTCGACGAAAAATATCTCGAAAAAATATTTACGATTTTCCAACGGTTGCATGGCCGCACTGAGTACGAAGGAACGGGGATAGGTCTCGCCATCTGTCGGAAAATTGTCGCCAACCATGGTGGTTTCATTACCGCACGAAGCGAAGAAAATAAAGGCTCTGTATTTATAGTTATTTTACCCATAGACTGAGAGAGAAATGGCAAAGACGTCTGTTAAGGTCCTGTTGATTGAAGATGATGAGGACGATGTGTTTTTGGCGCGCGAATATCTTGCTGAAAGCGCCGTGTTTAAATTTGAAATGGATTGGGAATCGCGACCCGAAGAGGCCAGGAAAAAAATGGTGTCAGGTGGCTACGACATATTCCTGATCGACTATAGGTTAGGAAGTGAAACTGGATTGGACCTGATACGATTCTCGCAAGAGAATGGAGTTCTTACGCCGAGCATCCTGCTCACCGGCCAGGGCGATTTGAAAGTCGACCTTGATGCCACGCGCTTCGGTGCTGCCGATTATTTGGTGAAGACCGAGCTCAATGCTTCGATGCTTGAGCGAAGTATACGATACACGTTGAGTCAATCGAAGATCATTCTCGAGCTGAATGAAAAAGAGAAACGATATCGTTCACTCTTCGAACGTTCGATAGACCAGATATTTCTTGCCGACGAACATTACAAGCTGATCGACGTCAATGAGTCGTTCTTGCGATTCTTTAAGTTCACACGCGAGAAAGCGCTTACGCTCAGTGTTCCCGATCTCTTTCATCGTGTGGAAGATTTCAAGCAGTTCCAAACAACACTCAACACTAATTCGCAGATCCGCGACTTCGAAACGCAATTACTTGCAGACGACTCAGAAAAGAAAACGTGTCTCGTGAACTGTATTTTCATACAGGACATGGGTTCTTCGTTTTGCTGTTACCAGGGAATCATTCACGACCAGACGATGCGCAAAAAGGCTGAGAAAGATATGTTGATTGCCGAGCGCTTGTCGATGACGGGAAAGATCGCGAGAACGATCGCGCATGAAGTGAGAAACCCTCTAACGAATTTGAACCTGGCGTTGGATCAACTGAAAGACGAGATGCCGTCGGAGAATCCGTCGGTAAAGATTTATTCTGACATCATTGAAAGAAATGCGAATCGCATAGAACAACTGATCGGTGAAATGCTCAACTCTTCGAAGCCTCGTGATCTTAATCTCGAGCTTGTGACGGTTAACGAAGTGTTGGATGAAACCCTGCTGCTCACGATCGACAGGTTGAACCTGAACCGGATGAAGCTCGAAAAAAGTTACGCACTCGATCTGCCTCGTATCCTTGTTGATAAAGAGAAGATCAAGATCGCGTTATTGAACATCGTCATCAATGCCACCGAAGCGATGGAGGCGGAGCGAGGTGTGCTGAAGATAGCCACCGAGATGCGTGACGGATTCCTGTTGGTATCAATTGCGGATAACGGGAAAGGTATTCCTCCGGAAGAGATTGAGAAGTTGTTTGATCCGTTTTATACGGGGAAACAAGGAGGAATGGGATTGGGATTGACTTCGACCAAGAATATTTTAGATAGTCATACGGCGTCTGTAGAGGTGACAAGCGTTCCAAAACAAGGGACGACGTTTACAATTTCCTTTAAGATGCCGCCGAACGACTGATCGGATTGGGCAAAAAAAAATAGCCGGCTCTCCCAAGACCGGCTATAACCGATGAGACTCTCACCATTTACATAGTTAGCTTCTCATGGCATGACTGCAGCTTTACCAGGTTGTTACGCAAGCCTGGCAGCGCGCTATTGATCCATTGCTTGAGCTCTTCATCTCCTGTTTTCTCCCACATGTTTTCGAGCTCTTCTATTGTTTCTTCGTGTCGGTTCGTTACCTCGTTGCACCATTTCTCGTCAAACGACTTGTCGTGGGTGCCTGAGAGATCATCGAGTTTTTTACGAGCCTTCTTATTTTCTTCCAGCGGTATTGCGATGCCTCTCATGTTGGCGAAGCCTTTCAGTTCCCTGATCAGGCTTTCATGATCCTTTTCAATCATCGCAGCAACCTCCTTCACATTTTCATTTCCCGAACGATCTATCGCCATTTGTGCAAACTTTAGGTTGGCAAAATTTCCTTCGATCGTTTCCACAACGAAGTCGGCTTCTTTTTCTGATGACTTCGATTCGAAATGTTTATTATTCTCTTTTTTAGCAAGTCGTTCGCTGTTATCGACCGAGTGATTGCAACTTGAGATCAGGGCGCAGATGCACAGCACGGAGACAACCGCGAAGGTAGACTTCATACTATGTACAGTTCGCCCGATCATCAAGCAGTATTTAGCCAACTTAGACTTCTTTAGACTTCTTTCAATTAATGATGAACTTCCCTGTATTCATCTCTTCTGTTCTTGATCAGATCATGCGACATCTTGAGCATGTTCTTCTGATCTTCGATGAGATGACGAACACTTGCAGGATACTCTTCGCTGCGATCGAGAGCTTGCTTATAGGCTTTCTGAGCGGCGTCTTCGCCGTACTCACATGCTTCGAGCATTGCTTTCGCATCATCACCTGAGAATGTTGCTTTCACATCCATCCATCCGCGATAGATCTTGCCTGGCGTTGTAGAGCTGGTAGAAGGTTCGCCACCGAGTGCTGTAACACGGTCGGTGAGTTCCTTTTTGTACTCCCGGCTTTCTTCTCCTATTTGATAAAACAGAGTTTTCAGCATCACGTCGGTTTTTTCAACGTTCTCTGCTGCTTTCTCATAACCTGCAATGCGATCGTTGTTGATCTGGATGAGGTCGTTGAGTACTTCGATTGCAATTTTATTTTCCATAACACACACATTTAGGAATCTTCATTCTTCGCAATGCCGATACACTAAAACTGTACCACACCAATAATTCCAATGTTTGTTACACGTGTTAGGATGTTATTCGTGGTGTTGTGTCCCCTCATAGTTGCACTTATGGGGAATGAATTCAATAGGACTTGAAAATTACAGAGAACACGTTTTAACGGGAGTTAAGTATAATTCTCCTCAGTGTGGCGGTTCTGTGTTTGTGCCTGTGGAAAGATTTCACATGGACAAACACGCAATTTCTGCTTAAAAATCACCGTTTTAGTGGTGTTGGTGATGGCCGGATAATTGCAGAACAGCATACGAAATGAGGGGATAATTATGGCTACTGAGGAGATTTTTTACACTGATGGGCAGGATGTCGTTGTTACTTTGTCGACGCTCCAGGTGAAGGACAGGTTTTATCGATTGAAGGCAATCAAGCAACACGGGATGGCAATACTGCAACCTGTAAGACTTCCGGGACTTCTTGTATTTATCGCCGGGGTCGTTCTTTCCATCATGGGTTTGTCTAATTCATTTACTGAAATGGTGCCTGCGTCGTGGTCACCAACAGGCACACCACTGAGTGTGAATATTGTTGCAATGTGGTTCGGGGTTATAATGGCAATGGGTGGCTTGTTTCTCACCGTTGCATTGCGCGAACGTTATGCTGTAAAGATCGATACTCCGGAAGGCGAACAGCTTGCTGTCGTTAGCACGAAGCGCGAACAGATCATGGAGATCGTTAGTGCGCTCAATCGTGCATTCATGATGATCGATGTCGAAAAAAGCATAGCCCAATCGCGATTCAAATAATGGAATAGTTATCCACAATTTTTATAAACAATCACACAATCACGAAATAACACTTAAGACGTATGATACACAGAAGGCTACCCGCTAATGAATGGAGGTTGCTTGCGCTGATTGCGGTATTCGTTAATGTAATCTTCAACTATGCTTCACTAACGAACATCCTTGCACTGCCATCTCTCGAAGACGTTTCTCACAGGTACAGTAGTTTATTCACACCATCCGATTATGCATTTAGCATTTGGGGTGTGATCTACTTTACATTCATTGTTTACGGAATATACCAGGCAATGCCCGCGCGCTCCGAAGATCCTTTGTACAGGAATCTTGCGAAGCCATTCACGTTTGTGAACCTGTTGGCCATTGCATGGATCGTTACATTCAGGATGCAACTCATGTGGGTGAGCGCCGGCATTATTGTTATAATGCTTGGTCTTTCCATCTTCATGTTGGTATTGTCGCGCGACGCAGTGTTGCGTGATGAATACAGCAACTGGGTGTCGGTTCCCTTTAGCCTTCTTGCAGGATGGCTTTCCGTTGCCACTATCACCGACTTCTCAACAGTATTTGTTTACATGGGTTGGCAGGGTTCTGTTATGACACAGGTAACTGTTACAATGGTCATGATCTTATTCTCGGGCCTGATCGGCATCTATGTATGCGCGCGCTGTAAGGATTTCGTTTTCCCAATGGTTATCGCCTGGGCGTGTATCGCAATCGCCGTATCGAGAAGCAACGACTTCCCATACGTTTCGGCGGTTGCATTGATTACCGCAGTAGCGCCACCAATTTGGATCATCACAACAATCTTGAGGAGGATTACTTATAGAAGGAACGTCCTGGCCAACAAGTTTTCTTTCTAAACTCGCGCACTAAACTCGTAGAACAAAATCTTCTTTGGGGGGTCTGGCAGGACTTCCCCAATCTTTTTTTAGCACCGCCTGGATTGTTCTTTTCAGCGTCTTGTAATCGTTAGGCTTGCGCACATACAGATGTGCACCGATATCATACATCTGGTTGATGGTGCCGGGGTGTGATGATGTCGAAAAGATCACTACAGGCAATCCCTTTAGTTTTTCATCGCCACGAATTTCTTCGAGACACTCCATACCATTTTTTAATGGCATGTTGAGATCCAGGAACAATACATCAGGCAGCTCTTCGGAACGAAGTAGTGTCATGAGATGTTCACCGTTGTGTGCAAACGTGACGACCGACTCCTTCGCATACTCTTTCAATACATCCGTAAACAACAACCTGTCGTCGTCATCGTCGTCTGCGAGAAGGATGTTTGTCGGCATTTGCATCAAGTAAAGATAAGCCTTTTAGCGGCGGCAGCTATTGATCCTGTGGTAAGGGCAAATGGAGACATTCCTTTACCGGTGTTAACGACAGTTCGTCGCTGAATGCGATTTTTATGCTCTCGCGAAGGGCTAAGTGGCGTATTTCTTGCGTTAAGAATTTTTTAGGTCAACTTTAAGTTTTATGGAGAACGATGCGAATGAAAGGACTTCTTGTAGCATTTATTTTTGGGACGGGGGTAGCGGTTGCTCAAAATCCTCAACCGCAAAATCCACAGCAGAACATCATTGTTGCGCTTGATACTCCGAAACAAGAGGCTCCATCATCGGTGCCCGCAGGTAACGACCAGTTGTCAGCTCCGCAACGATATAACTCCATTATCGGTCCCAATGCCGTTAGCCGCAAGGGATTATTTACAGTACACAAAGTAGACGATAACTATTACTTCGAAATACCCGACAGTATTTTGGGTCGCGACCTCTTAGTGGTGAGTCGTATTGCACAAGGGGCTGCAGGTGTTCGAAGGGAGTACACAGGTTATGCAGGCGACCAGATCAACAATACAGTTATTCGTTTCGAGAATGGTCCGAGTCACAAGTTATTTCTTCGAAGGATAACATTCGAAGAAAATGCAGGCGATACGTCCAGCTCGATGTACAGTGCAGTGCTTCGTTCCAACCTTCAGCCGCTTGTGGCAGCATTCGGTATCGGTGCATACAATCCTAATGGAAAAAGCAGCGTCATCGATGTTACGAACTATGTCAATGGCGACAACGAGATACTGTTCTTTAATGCATCGTCGCGCAAGACAATGAGAGTTGGATCGCACGTGTCGAGTGTAAGTTACATCGAAGACATTCGCTCGTTCCCGTTGAACCTGGAGATACGCACCATCAAAACCTACCAGGAATCCGGTACGGACAATAATTTCACGCTCGAATTGAATACGTCTATCGTTTTGCTTCCGAAGAAGGCGATGAGAAAACGATTCTCCGATCCACGGGTAGGATATTTTACTGAACGCTACCTGGACTACGGATCTAATCCGCAAGGAGTGAAGACCGTGAGCTATATCAAACGCTGGCGGCTGGAGCCGAAGCCCGAAGATGTTGTACGATATATATTAGGTGATACCGTGGAACCGGTGAAACCCATCATCTATTATATCGATCCGGCCACGCCGAAGATGTGGGTGCCGTACATCATCCAGGGAATCAACGACTGGCAGGTCGCTTTTCAGAAAGCAGGTTTCAAGAACGCGATCATAGGAAAGATAGCTCCGAAAGATAACGAGAACTGGAGTCTCGAAGACTCACAACATTCCGCCGTGGTCTATAAGCCTTCATCAATATCAAATGCGTCGGGTCCAATTATCACCGACCCGCGAAGCGGCGAGATCCTCGAAACGCACATCAACTGGTATCACAACCTGATGTCGATACTTCAGCAGTGGTATATGGTCCAGTGTGCTCCGAATGATCCTCGTGCCCAGGCAATGCAGTTCCCCGAAGAGTTGATGGGAGCGATTATCCGCTCCGTTGCTTCCCACGAGGTTGGCCACACACTCGGCCTCACACATAATTATGGAGCGAGCTCTTCTGTGAAAGTCGAAAATCTTCGCGACAAGAATTGGCTGAAAAGAAATGGCATATGTCCGTCGGTGATGGACTATGCGAGATTCAACTACGTGGCTCAACCACAAGACAGTGTTCCATTCGAAGGGTTGCTAGGAAGAATTGGTCCGTACGATATCTACGCGATCGAGTGGGGCTATCGCTGGTTTCCGCAAACACACAACGCCGAAGAAGAACGGCCGCTGCTCAATAAGATGATCGCCGCCAAATCGAAAGACAGTAAGTTCAGGTTTGGGTCGGAGTTTTCGAGCAACGATCCGCGTGTGCAGTCGGAAGATATTGGCGACAATGCAATGCATGCAGGCGAGTATGGTATCAGGAACCTGCAACGCGTTGTTCCAAACTTGATCAAGTGGACCTATCAGAAAAATGAAGGTTATCGGAATCTGAACACTATGTATTCGGGAGTGATAGAGCAATACAATTATTATCTCGATCATGCGCTGAGCTACATTGGCGGTATGTACGAGACCAGCAAGACGATGGATCAGCCGGGAGCGGTGTTTGTTCCGGTAGGAGAACAGCTTCAGCGCGATGCTTTGACCTTCCTGACCCGTCAGGTCTTTTCGGAACCCAAGTGGCTTCTCGATACGGCGATCGTTGCACGCCTTGGACAAATGCCGTCACAGCGAGTGAGTGGCACGATGGAAACTGTGTTGAACACAATGATGTCCACGCCCACAATAATAAGAATAGTGGAGGCGCAGAATTCGTTTCCGGGGAAGAGCTATCCTTTGATGCATTACCTGGAAGACGTGGATGGCATGGTGTGGACAGAGCTACGGACCAACGACACCATCACAACCTATCGACGGAACTTGCAGAGATTATATGTTGGGAGACTGGTGGAGATCATCAGCAACTCACAGAGGTTGGATAAATACTCCGGAGATGTGTCGGCGATTGTGATGCAGAAGCTGGAAGATATTGAGGAGAAGCTGCGGAAGGCGATACCGAAGCAGAAGGATGTGATGACGAAGTATCATTTGAAGTATTTGCAGGGGAAGATTTCTGAGGCCTTGAAGAAGACTTAAGGAAACAGACCAATAAAAAAGAGAGGCTTGCATTACAAGCCTCTCTTTTTCACACAATCCCAAACACTTAATCAATAATCGGCTTACCCTCCTTATCGAATCGATAAGTCTTTGTCATGGTGCCGTCTTCGATTTGGACCACATAAAGGTCGCTAGTCTGGTTCCTGTAGATCTTCGAAGTCGAAGCATCCCAGCCTTTGTACTGAGTAGCCTGCAGCGTCTCACGCAAATTTGCAGGGATCTCTGTTGACTTCAACGCAGTCATATCCTTGAGCTGTGTGCTGGGCTGCTGCGCCTGTATAGGCTGTTGTAAACTTAAAGTATCTGTTTTCTTGAAGCTCGTTGTATCTTGAGCTTGCACTGCAACGACGCCTCCAAGAAGCATCGCCGACGCAATCATCATTATCTTTTTCATCACTTTTTATTTGGTTACTAGTTTTTAATAGTTTCTGATCAATACATAAGTAGAAATCGTGCCATGAAAGCGATTTACTTATGATGTTGCAGAAACGCGGATGAATGGATGGATTGGCAGATGAACCGTGATTTAACTCACGTTAAAAATCTGTATTTGAAGATTACATGCCACAAATCAAGAGAATGTGTTGATAGATTCCACAACTACATTGTGTTCAATATGATCGTTCACAAGCTTGATCTTGTTCTCTGAAGACGCACCCTGGTGCACTGTGATATTGTAAACGGTATCCAGGTACTTGTATTTAATAGAAAAGGATTGCCATTCGCTCGGTATACATGGGTCGAACCATATCGTGTCGCCACTACGGTGCAACCCAAGGAACGACTCCACGATCAATTGATACATCCAGCCTGCCGACCCGGTATACCAGGTCCATCCGCCGCGGCCAGTGTGTGGTGCAACACCGTAAACATCCGCGGCCATCACGTAAGGCTCTACCTTATAGACTTCAGTTTGTTCAGCAGTCTCACCGTGACCGATCGGGTTGATCAGCTGGATCAGTTCCCAAGTTTTGTCAACGTCACGCATATGAGCAAAGGCCATCACCATCCAGATAGCGGCATGTGTATACTGACCACCATTCTCACGAACACCAGGAACATATCCTTTAATATAACCCGGGTTAAGATCCGACTTGTCGAAAGGTGGATCGAGGAGCTGGATGAGATCCTTGTTGCGATTCACAAGATATTGATCAACGGATTTCATTGCCGATTCGATGCGGTCGGGGTAAACCAGCACCGGACAATACTGCCCAGCTCTGTGAGATCGAGTCGATACTGCACTCTTCATTCTTTGAAGAACCGAGTGGTGTTCCGTCGTCGAAGAATGCGCGGAGATACCACTTATCGTCCCAGGCATTAGCATTAATATTTTTCTTAAGTTGATCCGCCTGATCTTTGTACAATTTCACAAACGAAGAATCTTTCTTCAGTTGTGCGATGGGGATGAATTTCATCAAAATGTCGTACAGGAAAAACGCCAGCCAAACACTTTCGCCCTTGCCCTCGATGCCAACCATGTTCATACCATCGTTCCAGTCGCCTGAGCCGATGAGTGGCAGTCCATGTTTGCCGTATCGAAGTCCGCGCTGCAGCGCACGCTTGCAGTGATCATACAAGCTAGCCTGTTGATCAGAGTGGACGGGCAAATCATAGTACGATTCCTCTTTAACATTGAGCTGTCGTCCCTGGATGAATGAAACTTCTTCATCAAGAATTCCAATGTCGCCGGTGGCGGCGATATAGCGGCTTGTAACATACGGCAGCCAAAGAAAATCATCGGAGCAGAGTGTTCTCACGCCGCGACCGAGCGGAGGATGCCACCAGTGTTGAACGTCGCCTTCGCGGAATTGCCGCGATGCTGAAATGAGGATCTGCGATCTCGTAATTTTTGGATCTATATGGAGTAGTGCAAGCACATCTTGTAGTTGATCGCGGAAACCAAATGCACCACCAGATTGATAGAATCCGCTGCGTCCCCACAACCTGCACGACATCACTTGATAGATGAGCCAGCCATTGGTGAGAATGTTGATTGACGGGTCGGGTGTTTCGATCTGAACTGCGTTGAGCTTGTTTGCCCAGAACTCCTGTACTCTTTTCAAAGATGCTTCGGCCGCACGAGGGCCTTCGAATTTCTTGATGATATCCAAAGTGTTGTGAAGATCTTTACCGGCGCCCAAACGGAATACGATCTCGCGTTCGCGGCCACTCTCGATCTCCATAGGTATTTGCAGCGCGCCGCATGAATCGAACCCTGCGCCGGTCTTTCCCGACAAGCGACTTCTACGCATTGCATCGGGATTTTCGAGAGAATGATTTCTTCCGATGAACTCGGAGCGATCGGCGGTGTAGTGACGCTGAACATCATCGGTGTCGAAGAATGCTACGCGTGTCGCGAACTCGCCGTTGTATGCATTTCGTGCGATGATGGCGCCGCTTGCTGCATCGATATCTGTTACAATATGCATCATCGACGTTGGACGAAGCGCACCCAACACCCATTCAACATAACCAGTTGCAGATAACTTCCGCACACGACCCGACTTGTTCGTGATCTTGATCGACACAAATTTCACGGGCGCATCGCAGTCGACGAAAATTTTTGTCTCTGTGAAGATGCCGTCTTCACTGTGCTCGAATGCAGTGTAACCGAAGCCGTGCTTCGTTATGTAACCCGACATTCCGTTGCATGGATAGGGCATGGGCGACCAATACAAACCGGTCTCTTCATCGCGAATGTAATAGGCTTCACCACCGGCATCGCCAACGGGATCGTTGCTCCATGGCGTAAGACGATATTCGTGCGCATTCTCCACCCATGTGTAACCCGATCCACTTTCGGAGACAATGGTTCCGAAATTCTTATTGGCGATCACGTTGATCCATGGCAACGGTGTTGGCTTATCCTGGCGCGACACGATCACATATTCTTTTCCATTGGGCGTAAATCCTCCGTACCCATTGAAGAACTTAAGATCACTGGGAGCAACGACACGATCGCGCGAGAATGAGTAATCTTTCGTAGCCGACAACATCGGGATCGCTGTCTTAGCCGTCGCGCGTTTGTTGATCTGATCTTCCAGTGTACCGCGGGCGTCCGAAATAATAATCCGCGCTACAGTTTGGAATAATATTTTGTCTTCGGCAGAAACCTGCTCGATCGGTTTCACAAAGATCCGACCCAACTTATCGGTTGTGTTGATACCGATGCCGGCGGCAATCAATCCCTGTATCTGATCTTGTAGCAACTGACGATAGCCACTCGGATCTTCATTGAGGATGATAAGGTCTGCAGAGAGTCCTTTCAAAGCCCAATATGCCTGTGCTTTGATGACCTGGCGAACTAGCGCGAGATTATTCGTATCGGAAACTTCAAGCAGAATGATCGGGAGATCTCCGGAAATACTATGTGGCCACAATCCTGATTGACCTCTCTGGTTCTTCGAGATAATATTTGGCGATGCGCGCAACGCGGGGTTGTGATAAATAACGGAGCTCGCAAGTTTTCCAAATACCTGTGCATCCTCTTCGGTAGCACCTATCTGACGCAAGACCACCTGGCTGTGTGTCCACGACAATTCAAATGCACGATCGCGCATGTGACGATCCTGGTACTTGTCGATCAATCCCTGGCAACCTTCAATAGTTGGAGATACACCTGTGATCATATCGACTACACAAGATTCACCGGCACCTAAAGACAATGTGTACTGTATCGACATCACCGGGTCGAGCACCGAACCTTGTGAAGATGATAACGGCTGACCTTGCATTACGATCGGGTCTTGTATTGACCGACCGCGACCGATGAACTTCGCGCGATCTGTTTCATATGAAATTCCATTCGGTTCACCACTGTTGATCTTCATCAAATGGAACATCCACGGGGGCTGCTCTTCGCGCGACCTCGGTCGACGCGTACAACGAATGGCGTGTTGTCCCTCATTGATCTCCGTTTGAACGAAGAGATTGCTGAAAGCCGGGTGTGACGAATCGGCCGAAGCTGATGCGAGTACAACTTCGGAATAACTGGTGACCTCAATTGTCCTTTTGTTCTTCGATCGGTTTGTAAGATGAACGCGTCGGACTTCGATGTCATCTTCGGGAGACACAATGATCTCCGTGTAGGTTTCGATATCACCGTCTCTTCGACGAAACTCCACACGACCTTGTGAGAAGATCGCTTCGTAGATGTCAGCGTCTTTGAGCGCCGGCTGATGAGCCGTGGACCAATATTCACTTTTCTCGACGTCGCGAATAAAACAGAATGATCCCCATTGGTCGGTTGTTCCATCTTCGCGCCAACGATTAACGGCGAGATCCTTCCAGCGACTGTAGCCACCACCGGCGTTGGTGACCATAACGTGGTATCGTCCATTCGAAAGCAGTTGCACCTCAGGTATGGTTGTGTCGGGCGTAACGATGACACGCATGTCGGATGATGCAGCGACAGGTGTAATGTCTTCTTTGTCGGCGGAGCCGGTGAAGAAGCCAGTTGTTTTGGGCACCTGTTCCTGGAGTAACAGTAATGATGTTTGAAACTGCACGTCGGCTTCGAAGCGGCGCTGCATGGGTTGATTCAACAATAAATACGCGAGCGACAAGAATCCCATTCCCTGGTGATGGGCCATGAATGTTTGGATAACCGCGCGCGTCTGATCTCTCGACAACCGGACCGGTGTATAATCGATCGATTCGAAGAATCCATAACGTCCTTCAATGCCTTCGTCTTTTAGTCGCTGCAGGTTACGATAGCTCTGAACCGGCTCAATCATTAATGCCATCACCGTAGCGTATGGTGCAATGACAAGATCCTGACCTAAGCCTCGTTTGAAACCGAGACCCGGAACACCGAACGCACGATATTGATAGGTAAGACTATTGTCGACAAGATTATAGCACGACTCCGAAACACCCCACGGTACATCCTGTTGACGTCCGTATTCTATCTGTTTTTCCACCGTGCCGCCATATGTTTCGTCCAACAATGTGTTTTCATAGTTGGGCATTACCAGCAACGGCATGAGATATTCGAACATGCTTCCGCTCCACGACAGCAACACTGATGTGTCGCCTGTTGTGGTAAGGCGACGTCCCAGGGCAAACCAGCTCTCCTCCGGAATTTTTCCCTGTGCTATCGCAACGAAATTGGTCAGTCGCGCTTCGGAAGCCAGCAAGTCGTAGAAGCTCTGGTCGCGATGATGATCATCCACGTTGTAACCAATGGCAAGCAAGCGTTGTGATTTGTCGTACAGGAAGTCGTACTCCATGTTCGCAAGTTCGTAGCAACGGGCTCCAAGTGTATGCAGCAACAGTACGCGGTCATGCGCTGCCTTTCCAACTACACCTTCGAGTTTTTGAAGATCCTTTAGCGTAGGTATCTCTGTAAATACTTCAGGAGATGGAACGAGGTAAAGCACTTCGGCATGTGCTTCCTCCAGTTGAGTGTGAAAAGCATTCACCCACCAACCTGCTTCGGTGATGGGAGTGAATTGTTGCAGGTCTACGAATCCTTCGTATTGTTTTCGCAGGTCGTCGAGCAAAGTGGTGACCTGCGTCAATGAAGTGAGTGATGCGGGGAATCGCGCATCGAAGTATTTTTGGAACTCGACTAATTTGCTCTTCTCGTCTTTCGAGATCACGCTCATGATGTTGTTGAGCGTGTCGCGAAGACCGTGAAACAACGAAACATCGACGATCTTTTTTGAAGGTAACGCGAAGAATCCCTGTCGCAACGTCAGCAAATGACCGGCGAAATTCCCGCTGTCGACCGAAGAGATGTATCGTGGGTTGAGTGTTTTTAGATTTTGTGTGTCGTACCAATTGAAGAAATGTCCTTTGTAACGTTCGAGTTTATCGAGTGTCTTGAATGTGTCCAGCGTGCGTTGAATGAGCTGCGACACCGTTGCGTACCCGAAGTCAACGGCGGCAAGATTCGACAGCAGCGAAAGACCGATGTTGGTGGGAGATGTTCTGTGCGCGATCACCGGAACCGGGTATTGTTGGAGATTATCCGGAGGCAACCAGTTGTCGTCGGCGGTGACAAGATTTTCGAAGAACGACCATGTTTTTCGGGAGAGCAGTCGAAGGTATTGGATCTGTTCGGGGTTCAGTTTGGCTTTGCTGATCTTGTGAGGTCTGCTGAGGGTCCACGCGATGAACGGAGCAATCAACCACGCGAACAACAACGGCGCAGCCCAAATGATGGAGCCGGGTGCATATTCGCGGATGGCATAAAAAGTTGCGAAGGCGATCAACGGCGATGCCCACATCTTTATGATTTGTGTAACCAATGTTCCCCTGCGCAACGCCGTGAAGTAAGATGGATCCCATTCCAGCAATCTCTGTTTGCTGATATAAAGTCGCCATAGCGTTACGACGACTGCATTGCCACTTCGATATGCTTCGTGGGGCAAACATGCGAGATTGAACAATGATTGCAGAATGTTTTTGTGAGTGGCGCCGATTGCGTTGTTGATGTGTTGGCCCAACGCAACTTCCTTCGGCTTCCGGATTGCATTCCAGACAGACATCAGCATCGGTGGAAGTAAACAGATCAATAGAATGCTGAGTGTCCACAGCCAAGGGTTACCTAAGATGGTCCAGCCTGCAATCAACAATAATGTTAAAGCGAGTGGAACAAAGCTGCGCCGGAGGTTGTCGAAGATCTTCCATTTCGATAATCCCGAGATCGGATTTTTTTCTCGTCTTCCGGAATGACCTGGAACCCCTGGCCATATCCAACGTGCAATCTGCCAGTCACCCCGGATCCACCGATGACGACGCTCCATATCGGTATCGTATCGCGATGGATATTCTTCGTACAACTGAACATCGCTCGCGAAAGCAGATCGTACATAAGATCCTTCGAGCAAATCGTGGCTAAGGATCCTGTTATCAGGAAAGCGCTCGTTGAGAGATTCTTCAAACGCATCTACATCATAAATTCCTTTGCCGATAAATGATCCCTCGTCGAAGACATCCTGGTAGACATCGGATGTGACTCGTGTATACGGATCGATGCCAGTATCACTTTCATTGAGGTGTGTGTAACCCGATCGCTGTGCACGATGAAGACTGATCGCAATTCGTGGTTGAATAATGCCGTAACCATCGATCACTCTTCGTTTGACAGGATCGAGTACGGGTCGATTCAACGGGTGCGACATCAAACCGATCAGCTTCCACGCCGAGTCGCGTGGTAACTGGGTGTCGGTATCGAGTGTGATTACATATCGAACCGATTCGAGCTGACGTACGTCACCAACGATCTCCGAAAAATTATCACCCGCCTTACGCCTCAACAGGTGATTGAGATCGGCTAGTTTCCCGCGTTTCCGTTCGTAACCCATCCAAACCTTATCGCGCGGGTTGAATTGACGCCGGCGATGGAAGAGAAAGAATGGCCCCAGGCCAAGTTCGTTGTTGGTGTATTTGAGATTTAATGCCTGGATTCCCTTGCGTGCAATCCTCAACAGGACTTCATCCGTCGGAGCTGTTTCGGTCAACGCATCACGGAAGTCGGTCAATAGTCCAAAGAGAATGTTCTGACGATTGTTACCGAGATATCTTACTTCAAGGTCATTGAGGAGTCGCTCAACCTGGTCGCGATCGGCCAACAAGGTTGGAACAACCACGAGCGTTCGCGATTCATTTGGAACGCCGAGTGAGTAATCGAGTCGTGGTAAAGGCTTTGGTGTAACGAGTAAAGTCGCGAACCAATTGACCAACGCCAATGCAAGATGACTTGACGAGATAATGATCAATAAACCCGTGACTATCTTAGTCCACGGCGCTACTTCTTCAGGAACCTGGTTCCAAAGAATGAAGGCGACTCCGAATGTAAATACGAAAGTCGAGATCACATAAAGCGCAGCCTTCGTTTGCTTTGCAGTTCTTACGCACTTCTCGGAGAACGTTTCACGGATCTTCGATATGCGTTCCGTCTCGCACGTTCCGTTACCAATCAAGTAGTAGCCGACGTGGCTGCGCTTTTCATCTTTCGGATTTTCGGCAGCCGACTTCTTCGAGAGATGCAACGCGATACGTGCGACGTCTTGTTCAGGGAGATCACTCTTCTTCGCAATCTGTTCCACCTGGTGACGATAGTTATCGCGCGTATGGAAGTCCATCATTGGATAGATGATGTCTTCACGCAACACTTGTTCTACGGTGCTGACGCTTTCCACGAACTCACGCCAGTCTGTCTTGGCAAGAAAGCGCAGACTGCTGATACTATTGGAAACTGAAAGCTGATCGGCTGCCTGTTGCTGGTTCTCAGCCAGCACCATCGAGTTGATATTATGACCTGTGCCGGAAAGATGTTGTTCAATCCAGGTCAGGGGGAGAGTAAGATCGAGGCCTTTCCATTGAAGTCGCCGGGCGAACTCTGCAACGAATGCGCTCACCATCGGTGGCTTCGAACGCGCCATGTCGGCAATGATGAGGACGAGATCTTTCGGATCTCGTTCAACAGTGTCTATAATAAGAGTGGCCCAATGATGTGCTAATGCTGCGTCGATGCGATCGATAGCAATCCGGGCGGCTACGCGCCGAAGATTTTCCAGGAGAGCCAATCGAAGCATGATCGGTATCGCCCAGAGCTCACCGATCGTTAGGTGACTTACTTTCTGGTAGGATGCGATGAAACTGCTGAGACTTTGTATATCGACGTGACCATCGCTGTGAGAGATGATCTCGATGGCCAGATCGTATACACGTGGATAGCCTGCGAGGTTGCCGCCGCGGAGCTTCGGTAAGCCCTTACTATATCCTTTCGGCAAATATCTTTTGCCGGTGCGGATCTGTTCTTCGATCAGGTAAAAGTTATCGAGTAGCCATTCGCCGGCAGGAGTGACGGCTTTTTTTTCGCGTACAGTCTCTTGTAATAATGTTGTGACACGAATGAGGATCTCCTCATTGTCGGCGAGACGTTTGAGAAGCTGCTCGGGTGCTTCGTCGTGCGTTACAACATGCGCCGTTGCCAGTTGGATAGCGTGCTGATCCATCTGGTCGGTACTGAATAACTCCGACCGAAGGGGAGGCTTTTCGTTAACATCTTCGCGACTAAAGCTGTCTTTTTGAAAATATTGTCTAAGGGGAGAAAACAGTTCATCTATGGCCTTCGACTTCACCTTCAT
>JBBCGZ010000024.1:0-172298 GCA_037200305.1 Bacteroidota bacterium | reverse complement strand
CAGGTCAAGAGTGGAAAGTGAAAAACGAAAAGTGAAAAGTGGTCTGCGGTAAACTGTTCACTTTTCACTGTTCACTTTTCACTCTTATTTAGTTGATCATTGAAGCTTCCACTTTCTCTTTCTCTGGTCTCAGAGAGCGCACGGCAGCACCTGCCTGCCACAACTCGCTGTCGCGAAGCTCTTTCAATTCTTCTGCGAGCTTCTCGCGATAATCTGGCTTGCTGCAAGTGTCGATCGTACGTTTCGCTTCAGCACCTGACGCTACGCTTTCGTAAAGTTCTTTGAACACAGGAAGCGTCGCAGCTTTGAATTTCTTCTTCCAGTCGAGAGCGCCACGCTGCGCAGTTGTGCTACAGTTGGCGTACATCCAATCCATGCCATTCTCGGCAACGAGAGGCATGAGTGACTGCGTGAGTTCTTCAACAGTTTCGTTGAAAGCCTCCGAAGGCGTGTGGCCCTTCGCACGCAACACTTCGTATTGTGCTTCGAAGATACCGGCAATAGCGCCCATCAGGGTACCACGTTCGCCAGTAAGATCTGAGTATACTTCTTTTTTGAAATCAGTTTCGAAGAGATATCCTGCACCAACACCGATACCCAATGCAATGGCTTTAGTCTTCGCATTACCAGTCGCATCCTGGAACACTGCATAGCTTGCGTTGATACCTTTTCCCTGGAGGAACAACCTTCTTACAGACGTTCCCGAACCTTTCGGTGCAGCAAGAATAACATCAATGTTAGAAGGAGGAATGATGCCAGTTTGTTCTTTGAAAGTGATTCCAAATCCGTGTGAGAAATACAATGTTTTACCTGCAGTCAAGTGCGACTTGACCTTAGGCCAGAGCTCAATTTGACCTGCATCCGATAACAGGAACTGGATGATCGTTCCGCGCTTTGCAGCTTCTTCGATGTCGAACAAAGTTTTGTCGGGAACCCAACCGTGTTCAACAGCCTTATTCCATGTCTTCGAACCTTTGCGTTGGCCAATGATCACATTGAAACCATTGTCGCGGAGGTTAAGAGCCTGTGCGGGGCCTTGAACACCGTAGCCTATGATCGCGATTGTTTCGTTTTTTAAAAGAGCGAGAGCCTTTTCCATTGGAAACTCTTCGCGAGTAACCACTTCTTCAACGACTCCACCGAAATTGATTTGTGCCATGTTAAATTATATTACTTGTTTATTGTTACTTCTTTCCAAAAGTTCATAGAAGAGATGACTGCCTTCGGTGTAGATCGCTTCTTCTACTTCGATAAGCTTTTCGAGCTGGTGTTTTACCTTCTCGATCATGTCGGCAGTTGTGTAAAGCAAAAGTATCGCGCGACCGCTTTTGAAATCACCTTCGTGCTCGTGAGCCAAAAGTCTTTTGATACGAACGCGACGACGATTCAATACATTCACTATCCGGTTAAGAATAGAGAATTCGTTGTCGGCGAGTATCTCTAATGTATATTCTTGTTTTATCATTGTTCAATTGTCAATGTTCAATGTTCAATGTTTCGGTGCTTCTAATAATATCTCAGACACGCCGCTTCCTGCAGGGACCATCGGGAACACATTATCTTCCTTGCCAACCACAACCTCGAGGAATCGAGACGCATCGGCTTCGAGGAAGCGCTTCACTGCGCCGTCGAGCTCATCGCGTTCTGTAACACGTTCGGCAGAGATGCCATAAGCTTCGTTCAATCTTACGAAGTCAGGATTCGACATTTCCGTGAACGAATATCTCTTCTCATGGAACAACTGTTGCCATTGACGAACCATTCCCAGGAAGTTGTTATTCAACACGAGGATCTTTACGGGGATCTTGTATTGCATGATGGTGCCGAGCTCTTGCACGGTCATTTGAAAACCTCCGTCGCCAATAACGGCAACAACTTGCTTATCGGGCTTACCCATCTTTGCACCCATAGCTGCAGGTAATGCGAAGCCCATAGTGCCAGCACCACCCGATGTTATGTTGGTGAGTGGATTCTTGAACTTGTAATACCTGGAAGCCACCATTTGGTGTTGACCAACATCAGTAACAAGGATCGCTTCGCCCTTCGTAAGCTCGGAGATCCTGTGCACTACTTCGGCCATTGTTATGTTTCCTTCAGTGGGATGAATGTCTTTGTCGATGACTCTCTCGTACTCGATGTCATTCAAATGCTTAAAGCTCTTCATCCAGAGGGGATGTGATTTCTTATCGCACTTCGTGATCAATGCAGTCAATGCTTCTTTTGCGTCAGCATGAACGGCAACGTCGGCTTTGATGATCTTGTTGATCTCCGCTTTATCGATATCGATATGAATAACCTGTGCCTGCTTTGCGTACTTCGCAACGTTACCAGTAACGCGATCGTCGAAACGCATGCCGATGCCGATCAGCAAGTCACATTCATTGGTGTTGACGTTCGGAGCGTAGTTGCCATGCATGCCGAGAAATCCTGCGTAGTTCGGATGATCGGTTGGGAACGCACCCAAACCAAGTAGCGTACATGCAACGGGAATTCCGGTCTTCTCCGAAAAAGCAATCAGCTCTTTCGAAGCGCCAGATAAGATCACACCTTGTCCAGCCAGGATATAAGGTCTCGATGCTTTGTTGATCAGCTTTGCAGCAGTTTCAACCTGGGCCATCGAAAGCACCGGCTTGGGACGATATGTTCTGATGCTCTCGCATTTTTGATAATCGACTTCTTCGATCAGTTCGTTTTGTGCATTCTTCGTGATGTCAATCAGCACAGGGCCAGGTCTTCCGGTCTTCGCAATGTAGAATGCCTTCGCGACAGCGGGAGCGATGTCTTTCGCTTCGGTCACCTGGATATTCCATTTAGTAAGAGGAATAGTTGTGTTTATAACATCTATTTCCTGGAACGCGTCGGTTCCCAACAAGTGCGCGAACACTTGTCCTGTTATACAAACGATAGGGGTGGAGTCGATCAGTGCGTCGGCGAGACCGGTTACCAAGTTCGTGGCACCAGGTCCCGATGTAGCCATAGCCACACCAACACCACCGGTTGCACGTGCATAACCTTGCGCAGCATGAACAGCACCCTGTTCGTGACGCACAAGAATGTGATTCAACTTATCGGCATATGAATACAGGGCATCATACACAGGCATGATGGCACCACCGGGATAACCAAATAGAGTTGTGACGCCTTCATTGACGAGACACTGCAGGAGAATTTCAGAGCCAGTAACTTTTTTCTTAATTACTGAAGCTTTTTCAGCAACGCCTACACCTTTCACCTTAGTTTTCGTCTGTAACGCATCCATCGGCAGCAGTCTTTACTTGTTGAGCATATTTATATAGTACACCCCGTGTCACCTTCAGTGCTTCGGGTTTGTAATTCGATCTTCTTATTGCAAGTGTTTTCTCATCAATTAAAAGATTGATCTGGTGTTTTTTTACATCGATCTCGATCCAATCGTTGTCTTCCACCAACGCCATCAATCCACCATCGAAAGCTTCGGGAGTAATGTGGCCCACAACAAAACCGTGAGTGCCACCACTGAACCTTCCGTCTGTGATCAATGCAACGGTTTTGCCGAGACCGCTTCCCATGATGAGGCTCGTAGGCTTCAGCATCTCCGGCATACCGGGAGCTCCTTTCGGTCCCACGTAACGGATCACGACAACGTCGCCAGGTTTTATTCTTCCGCTTTGTACACCGGCTGTTAATTCAAACTCTCCGTTGAATACACGCGCGGGTCCTTTAAACTTTTCGCCTTCCTTACCAGTGATCTTTGCTACCGAACCGAGTGGAGCGAGGTTGCCATAAAGGATCTGTAAGTGACCTGTCTTCTTGATCGGTTTGTCGAGCGGATAAATAACATCCTGTGTTTCGAAGCTGATGTCGGCAACATTGGCGAGATTCTCTGCAACGGTCTTACCGGTAACGGTAATGCAATCACCGTGAAGGAAACCATTCTTGAGCAAGTACTTCATCACCAGCGGAACACCGCCGATCTTGTGAAGCTCACTCATTAAATACTTTCCGCTGGGCTTCAGGTCGGCTAGCAACGGAGTTTTATCGCTTATTCTTTGGAAATCGTCTTGTGTCAACTTGATATTAACCGCTCTCGCCATGGCGATCAGGTGCAATACGGCGTTCGTAGATCCACCCAACGCCATCACAACAGTGATTGCATTCTCGAATGCTTTGAACGTCATGATGTCGCGAGGCTTGAGATCTTTTTCGAGGAGTAATCTCATCGTCTCGCCGGCGTTCTTGCACTCGTCTTTCTTCTCCTTGCTGATTGCAGGATTCGAAGAACTGAAAGGCAACGACATCCCCATCGCCTCAATAGCCGACGCCATTGTATTGGCGGTGTACATGCCACCACAGGCTCCCGCACCGGGACAAGCATTCTCGATGATGCCCTTATAATCTTCGTCGGAAAGTTTATTGGCTACCTTTTCACCAAGCGCTTCGAAGGCAGATATAATATTGAGTTCGCGACCTTTCCAGTGTCCACCTGCAATCGACCCGCCATACACCAACAATGAAGGACGATTCAGTCGCCCCATGGCCATCATAGCGCCGGGCATGTTCTTGTCGCAACCAACAACAGCAATGATTCCGTCGTAGAAGTGAGCACCGGCGATTGTTTCAATAGAGTCTGCGATTACTTCGCGGCTAACGAGCGAGTAGCGCATACCGGTTGTTCCATTCGAGATACCATCGCTTACGCCGATGGTGTTGAAGACCAAACCAACAAGCTCCTGATCCCACACACCTTGCTTCACATCGGCAGCCAGGCCGTTGAGATGCATGTTACATGTGTTACCATCGTAGCCCGTACTTACGATTCCAACGAGAGGTTTTTTAAGATCATGATCTGTGAGACCAGTGCCATGAAGCATGGCCTGTGATGCAGGAAGAGTAGAATCCTGCGTGATCGTTTTGCTGTACTTATTGAGTTCCACTTAAACTATTGTATAACTATATGATTTATCCAACACCAAACATCTATAAGCTTGCTGTATGATTGCACCTAATGAATTCTTCCACGGCTTCGCCATAGGATGTCCTTCCACCGATTCGATACCGAGAACTTCGGCAGCGGTTCCGCAGATGAATGCACTGTCGGCTTCGATAAATTGTTCGGGCGTGACTGCTTTCTCCTTCACGGTGATATCTAAATGCTTGCAGATGTCGATCACCGTTTCTCTTGTAATGCCGGGAAGTATATTTCCTTTTGGAGGAGTATAAAGAACATTGTCTTTCTCAACGAAGATGTTGGAGCCTGGACACTCGGCAATGTTGCCGTTCATGTCGAGCAACACGCCTTCATCATAACCACGCTGCCTGGCTTCGGTCGAAGCGAGGATGCTGTTCACGTAATGCCCGCAAACTTTTGCTTCGATCTTTACCGACTTCGGATTGGGACGCTGGTATGACGAAATGCAAACGCGCAGGTTGTTATCGCCGAGGTAACGATCCCATTCCCATGCAGTGATCATCAGCGACACTTCCTTTGGAGAAGTGAGTGTCATGTTCGGGCTGCAAAAAACAAGGGGACGGATATATGCTTCCGACAGCTTGCTCTTTTCGAGAACGTGATAAGTGATTTGCGTAAGCTCGTTTACGCTATAATGAAAGGGTATGCCCATCAGCTTTGCACTCTGGCGAAGGCGCTCGTAGTGCTCGCTTGCTTTGAAGATCTTGGTTCCGTTTACAGTACGATAGGAGCGAATGCCTTCGAATACTCCGTAGCCGAAGTGTAGTGTCTGTCCAAACAGATCCATCTTCGCGTCCTTCGCTTTCACAAATAGCCCGTCGAGGAAGAGGATCGTGTTGTCGTTGTAATACATATATATTAAACAATCGTTAGTTTGTTCTGGCCTATTAAAAACAAAACCGCCCCGATCAAATCGAGGCGGTTTTTCTGTTGGATTGTGATGCAAGATGGAAGAAAAATTCTGAGAATCCAGCCTGAAATAGAAGAAAATTTTACGGAGCGCTTTACAAGTGTTAGGTAGGAAGCTACCTTGTAATACATATGATACTAAAAGTTACCACCCTCGTTTTGCTGGTCATTGTAATGATGGCTGGTTGCACTCCCAAACCCAATACCAACTCTGACATGCCGAAGAACGATGCATCTGACTCATTTCAAACGTTTACATTGTCGAATGCCCAGGGCATGAAAGTGAGAATCACGAACGTTGGTGGGCACATCATGTCGATACAGCTGCCCGATAAAAATGGCGGTCTTACGGACGTCGTTTTAGGTTACGACTCGGCTAAAGATTACGTGGGTGGTAAAGGTTTTTACGGGTCAACCGTCGGTCGTTACGGTAATCGAATCGCGAAAGGTAAGTTCACTCTTGATGGCCAGGAGTATAAGTTGTCTCTCAATAATGGTATTAACACTCTTCACGGCGGACCCGGCGGCTTTCACAACGTGATATGGAATGCCGAAGAAGTAACTACCTACGAAGGCAAGGCCGTACAGCTCACGTATCTCAGCAAAGATGGAGAAGAAGGCTACCCCGGTAATCTTAACGTGAAAGTTGTTTTTAGCCTTAGTGATTCCAACGAGCTCAAGATCCAATACGAAGCAACGACTGATAAGTCTACCGTTGTCAATCTTACCAATCACTCTTACTTCAATCTTTCCGGCGAAGGGAACGGTGATATCCTCAATGAGGAGATCATGATCAATGCCGACAAGTTTGTGCCTGTCGACACAACATTAATTCCACTCGGTGGCCTTCGTTCCGTTAAAGGAACACCATTCGATTTCACAACGCCGCACAAGATCGGCGAACGCATCAACGCCAATGATGAACAGATAAAAGCTGGCGGCAAGGTTGGCGCAGGTTATGATCATTGTTATGTTCTCAATAAAAAAGCTGGTGACGAACTCTCGCTCGCAGCAAAGGTTTTCGATCCCGCTTCTGGTCGAAAGATGGAAGTGTGGACAACAGAACCCGGCGTTCAATTTTATACCGGCAACTTTTTGAGCGGAACTCCCGGCAAAGGAGGGAAGCCATATAATTATAGAGGAGCGTTCTGTTTGGAGACTCAACATTTTCCGGACTCGCCCAATCAGCCGTCGTTTCCAAGCACGGTGTTAAAACCGGGAGACACCTACAAAACGACAACGGTGTATAAGTTTATCTTCTGATGCGATACCTCGTAATCATTCTTGTTTTATTTTCATGCACTGCGAAGAATGAAAAGGCTGATTACCGTCCGAAGTTTCATTTCACCCCTCAAAAAAACTGGACCAACGACCCCAACGGTCTAGTCTACTACGACGGCGAGTATCATCTCTTTTTTCAATACAACCCTTACGGCGATAAATGGGGACATATGAGTTGGGGGCACGCCGTCTCCAAAGACCTTCTTCATTGGGAAGAGCTGCCCGTCGCTATCGAAGAGTACGTTGATAGCGAAGGCGACAGTGTTATGATATTTTCAGGCAGTGCAGTAGTAAGTGGCGACAGCATCGTTGCCATCTTCACTTCTCACAAGTCAACAAAGCAAAGTCAAAGTATAGCAGTCAGTCACGATAAGGCTCGGACATTCAAAGTGTACAAAGGCAATCCCGTTCTCGACATTGGTCGAAAAGATTTCAGGGATCCGAAAGTATTCTGGTATGAACCGCAGAAGAAGTGGGTGATGGCTGCTGTTGTTCCCGATCAGCATAAAGTGAACTTGTATGAATCGAAAGATTTGAAGAGCTGGAATTTTATGAGTGACTTCGGAAAAGTTGGTGATACAACGAAGATCTGGGAGTGTCCTGATTTGTTCCCGCTTTCAAATAAATGGGTGCTGTTGATCTCCGCGTCGCATCCGCAGGGCGGGCCATTCGTTGGTATGCAATATTTTGTTGGTGATTTTGATGGGACGAAGTTTAGTGTTGATGATTCCTCCAGGTATCCATTGTATGTTGATTACGGTAAAGATTTTTATGCAGGGATCACATACAACAATGAACCAGGCGGAAGAAGGATCATGATTGGATGGGCGAATAACTGGGCGTATGCTGGAAGTGTTCCGACGAGTCCGTGGAGAGGAGGGATGAGCTTGCCAAGAGAGTTAAGCTTAGATTCTGATCTGAAACTGAAGCAAGTTCCGGCTGTTGAAATTGAAAGTAAGAAGGTTGTTTTCGATAAGACGGATTCTATAGAGGTTTCGGGCACCTGGATTGGCTACAATGCGATAACGAAGAACGTCTTTCTCAATAGGATGAATAAAATGTTTCCAAGTATCGAGAAAGCTCCTGCAAGGTTGATTGATGGGAAGGTTAAGTTGGAGATATTCGAAGATCACTCAATAATTGAAGTCTTTATCAATGATGGAGAAGCAGTGATTTCCGATCAAGTCTTCCCTAAGTATTAAGTAAACTCTTCGCAACCAGTTCCCCCAACGCCGGCCCATGCTTAAACCCATGACCACTTCCTCCTCCCAAAAACCAAACCTTCTTATCAACTTTACTTTGTTCAAAAATAAAATTTCCGTCAGGAGAGTTTTCGTACGGACAAACCCTGCTTTCCACTAACGGCGCATCTTGTAAGCCCGGAAAACGGTGCGATAAAAATCCTCTCGCATGCGCGAGCACGTCAGGTTCAAGAATTCTTTCTCCATTCGTGGGATCAAACGGCTTTCCCCTGCGATCTACTCCAACCTTAAATCCCCTGCTCGCATTTCCCGGTATGCCATAATAAAAGTCTTTATCATCAGCATCTACCCACACCGGGAACGAATCATACTCCTTCGCTTTATCCGACGGCACTCCGAAATAATACACTTCTTGCTTGCTGCACGTGATCCTGTTGCCGATCTCGTTCGGAAACATTTTGCCAAGCCACGATCCACACGCATGTATTATAGCGTCTCCTTCCAGCTTCTCGCCGGGCGACACCATTCTATTTATATAAGCGCCTCCTTCTTTAACAAATGTCTCTTGCACCAACTGCATGCTCTCGCGGGCTTTCAGGTATCCTCCGTAAGGATCGAAGTACCCGTGATCGAGATCATTCGTGTTCACTATGTTATATTGTCTTCCAAGATCATTCTTGCTCACGTATTCATACTCCATCTTATGTTTCTTCGAAAACGGGATCGAGTCATCAACCAGCGAACACTTTTCGTGATGACATAACCAAAGAACTCCCGTGTTGAAGAACACATGCCTGTTCCAGTTCTCCTGGTGTTCCTTCCATAGCGTCAACGCCCTTGCGTTGAGATCGAAGTAAAACTCATTCGCTCCGTATGTCGATCGTATCACACGAGTCTCATCACCGGAGCTACTACGGGAATTCCCGGAGCCCCACGCATCAATTAAGGTTACTTTAATTCCACTTCTCAATAAGTATAACGCCGTCCACCCTCCGAATGCACCTGCACCAACAACAGTAGCGTGATTGCCCTTCATCAGGAAACCACGAGGCTCATAGAATGAATCACTTAGAGAGGTAGGAGCAAAAGTGTTGGTAGACATGCAGTTGAAAACTAATTTAAAACCATTCTAAATAAAGAAAAACTTGATGATATCATTGCATAAATCCACTGCGTAGTTATGCCCTACAAATGTTGATATTCTTCCCCGACCATAGGGCAAATTTGTTTGAAATAATGCGTTTGCCAATTACATTTGTGCACTTCGTATAAAACCGAAGTCCCTAAACATCATGATGATGAAGCACCGATCCTCGGCTTTTCTCCTGGTCACCCTCCTCGTTCTCACCACTACTCTCGTTTCATTTGCTCAAGATGCCGTCTCTAAAGAACCCGCTGAAATATCGGCTGGTGCGGCGCTTTTTAAAGCAAATTGTAAGACTTGCCACGCGGTAGACCGGAAGTTGATAGGTCCTGCATTGCAGGGTGTAACCAGCCGCGCTCCTTCGATCCAATGGATTAAAGATTGGGTTCACAACTCATCTAAAGTTATCGCAAGCGGTGATTCATATGGTGGTGCTCTCTTCGCAGAGTATAAGAGCCAAATGACTGCCTTCACGAACCTCACTGATGCGCAGATCCTGCAGATCCTCGCGTATATCGAGGCACCTGCCCCTCCTCCAACAACAACAACTGCTACAACCGGACAGCCAGCAGACCCAGGCATTCCCGCAGCCTACCTCGACGCCATCTTCATTGGTATGGCGATCATTCTCCTGCTGCTCCTCGCTACTCTTATTATAGTAGCACGTGTTCTCAAGAATAATCTTAACCAGCAAAAACTTAACGAGACCGAAGACCAGGTAGTTAACTCTCCTTACTCAGTTAGCTCCGTAATGAGAAGCTCAGCCTTCGCATTCGTTGTCACGTTCATCGTTGCAGGCGTAGCATTCAAGACCATTATCGACGGACTTTACAGCGTTGGTGTTCAGCAAGGCTACGAGCCTAAGCAGCCGATCGAATTCTCGCATAAGATCCACGCGGGTCAGTTCGAGATAGACTGTAAGTATTGCCACACAGGTGTAATGAAGGCGAAGAATGCAAACATCCCTTCTCCGAACATCTGTATGAACTGTCATTCACAGATCCGCCAGGGTACTAACACCGGCGAATCTGAAATCAAAAAGATCTATACAGCTGTCGGCTATGATCCCGACAAAGGTGAATACAGCGGCGTAACAAAACCGATCCAGTGGATTCGTGTTCACAACCTTCCCGACCTCGCTTACTTCAATCACTCACAACACGTGAACGTGGGCGGCATCGCCTGCGAAACCTGCCACGGTGATATTAAGTCGATGGACCGCGTAAAACAATTCTCGCTACTCACTATGGGATGGTGTATCGGCTGCCACCGTCAGACTGACGTGGCTACGAAAGGCAATGCTTATTATGATAAGCTTATGGAACTGCACGATCCTGAGCACAGGGGAGATGTGAAGATCAAGGTTGAGGCGATTGGTGGTTTGGAATGCGGTAAATGTCACTATTAGGATTTAAGATTTATGAGTAATAATAAGACATACTGGAAAGGGCTTCCCGAGCTGAAGAACGACGCAACGGTCATCAAGAATGCGTCGAACGAATTCGGTGATGCACCTGAAGACAATGGCCACTCGCGCAGGGACTTCCTGAAAATGATGGGCTTTAGCGTTGCAGCCGTTTCGTTGGCCGCCTGCGAAGCGCCTATCCGCAAGGCCATTCCTTATGTAAACAAACCTGCGGATGTAGATCCAGGTATCCCTAACTATTACGCGTCTACTTATATTAATGGCGGCGACTATTGCAGTATCGTCGTTAAGACCCGCGAAGGTCGTCCCATTAAAGTAGAGGGTAACATACTCTCGAAAGTAACGCAGGGCGGTACCAGCGCGCAGGTAGAAGCTTCAGTTCTTTCTCTTTATGATAATTCGCGCCTTCGCGCTCCATATATAGCTGGCGCGAAAGCAAAGTGGGAAACTGTCGATGCACAGATCATCGAGAAGCTCGGTGCAGCGAAAGAGGTCCGCATCGTTAGCAATACGCTTTTGAGCCCAAGCACAAAGGCAGCTATCGACGCATTTAAAGCAAAATATTCATCAACTCAGCATATCCAGTACGACCCGTCGTCCAGCTACGGTATCTGGAAAGCAAACCAGCAATCTTTTGGTACTGGTTTTATTCCCTCTTATGATTTCAGCAAGGCAATGACCATCGTAAGTGTTGCTGCCGATTTCCTCGGAACATGGGTTGCTCCGATCATCTTCACGAAACAGTACGGCGTAAATCGCACGGTATCTGTTGCGAAGCCTGAGATGTCACGTCACTACCAGTTCGAGTCGATCCTTTCGCTCACTGGTGCTAATGCCGACTATCGCACTCCTATTAAGCCTTCACAGGAAGGTTTGATCGTAGCACAACTTTATAATCTTATCGCTGCGAAAGCAGGTCAGGCAGCATTGTCTGCTTCGATCGATCAGGTAGCGAACCTCGAAGATGCCGCTAACGAACTGTGGGAGAACCGCGGTAAGTCGGTGGTAGTAGCTGGCTCGAATGACCCTGCAGTTCAGGTGATCGTGAATGCGATCAACAACATGCTCGGCAATTACGGTTCAACGATCGATACTTCGAAGCCGATGAACTTCCGCCAGGGCAACGATGAAGCAATGGATGCTTTCATTGCAGATGTTGAAGGCGGTAAAGTTGATGCCATCATCTTCTACAACTCGAATCCTGTTTACGATCATCCGAAAGGAGCAAAGCTTGCAGCTGCGTTGAAGAACGTATCGCTGTCGATCTCTACTGCATCTACCGAAGACGAAACTTCGGCGCTCTGTGGTTTCAAAGCTCCCGATCATCATTACCTCGAATCGTGGAACGACTTCGAACCTGTTAAGGGATCGTATAGCATTTCACAACCTTCCATCAGTAAGATCTTCTCTACACGCCAGGTACAGGAAAGCCTTATGCTCTGGGCTGGTCAGGAGAACGTTGAGTACTTCTCGTTCGTGAAACAGAACTGGACCAACTGGTTCCATGCGAGCTCAGGCAATGGCATGGATCAGCAATCATTCTGGGACAAGTGCTTGTATGACGGCGTTCTCGATGTAACTGGTCAGTCAGTTCCCGTAACATTCAATAGTGATGTTGCCGCCGCCGGTTCTTGGATTGCGACTAACTACAAAGCAACAGGCACTGACTTCGAAGTGGTTATCTACGAACCTTGCGGAGTTGGTACCGGTGCAATGGCGAACAACCCGTTGCTGCAGGAACTTCCCGATCCTATCACCAAAGCAGTTTGGGATCACTATGTCACTATCTCAGTGAAAGATGCAACCGACAAGGGCATCGATATGAAACACGAAGAATTTGCGGAAGGAAGAACACAGATCATGACTATCAAGGTCAATGATCAGACCGTGAATATCCCTGCTCTCGTTCAACCCGGTCAGGCTCAAGGCACACTCGGTATCGCTCTTGGATACGGCCGTACCAAAGTCGGTAAGGTTGGTATGGGCATGGATGGTAATGGCATCGGTGTGAATGCATTCGCGTTGGTTGGTAGTTTGAATAATGCATTGAACTACTCGGCAACAACCGGCATAACAGTTGAAAAGACAACCGATATCTTCCGCCTTGCACAAACTCAGATCCATCACACATCGATGAATCGCCCTAATGTGATCCAGGAAGAAACACTAACGGCATTCAAAGAAAGAGATAAGAGCAAAGGACCTTACAATCCTAAGGTTACCAAGTGGGACGAAAAACTGGATGCGAGCGCACTCAGCATGTGGAAAGGCCACACTTACAATGATCACCATTGGGGTATGGCAATCGACATGAACTCATGTACTGGTTGCGGAGCCTGCGTTGTAGCATGTAACGTTGAGAACAATGTAGCCATCGTTGGGAAAGATGAAGTTATCCGTCGCCGTGAAATGCACTGGCTGCGTATCGATAGGTATTACAGCAGTGATGCACAAGCCGGCGATTACGCAGGCCTTGAAAAAGCTTCCGAGAATCCACAGGTGATCTTCCAGCCAATGCTTTGTCAGCATTGCAACAACGCACCTTGCGAAACGGTATGTCCTGTAGCAGCAACAACACACAGCACAGAAGGGTTGAACCAAATGACCTACAACAGGTGTATCGGAACCCGCTACTGTGCAAACAACTGTCCTTATAAAGTACGTCGCTTTAACTGGTTCAAGTATCACGACAACCAGCAGTTCCTCCAGTCTAACCCTTCAATGAACACCGACCTCGGTCGTATGGTGTTGAACCCCGATGTAACTGTACGTTCACGCGGTGTTATGGAGAAGTGCTCGTTCTGTGCTCAGCGTATCCAACTCGGTAAGTTGAATGCGAAGAAAGAACGTCGCCCTGTGAAAGAAGGAGAGATCAACACAGCATGTGCAGCAGCTTGTACAACAGGTGCTATCGTGTTTGGCGATATGAACAATCCTGCGAGTGCAATCAGCAAGCTTCTCGAGATCACGAAGGATGAGCATGGTGCAGCACCTACCGATAAGAAGGCAGGCAACCCCCGCGCTTACAGAGTGTTGGAAGATATCGGTGTGAAGCCGAACATCTACTATCTCAATAAGATCAGGAATACGAAAGCTGCAAAGCCAGCTTGAGGAGTTAGAATTTAGGATTAAGAATTAGAATAAAGGATAATTAGTATATGCAAGCTTCCTCTTCTGTCCGCGAATATCTCGTAACTGGTGGCAAAACCGTTGGAGATGTTTCTGAAGACATCTGCCGCCAGGTTGAAGGCAAACCCACCACGTTGTGGATCGTGTCTTTCGCCATCTCCGCGGTTGTTCTCGCCTTTGGATTTTACTGCGGTTGTTATCTGCTCTGGAATGGAGTAGGGGTCTGGGGACTCAACAAAACAGTAGGTTGGGCTTGGGATATCACCAACTTCGTGTGGTGGGTCGGTATCGGTCACGCAGGTACACTGATCTCTGCGATCCTTTTGCTGTTCCGTCAGCGTTGGAGAATGTCGATCAACCGCGCTGCTGAAGCGATGACCATCTTCGCCGTTATTTGCGCCGCCAGCTTTCCCCTTATGCACATGGGCCGTCTCTGGCTGGGATTCTACTGGTGTCTTCCTCTTCCCAACACATGGGGATCTCTTTGGGTGAACTTCAACTCGCCACTCCTTTGGGATGTGTTCGCGATCTCGACATACTTCTCGGTTTCACTCGTGTTCTGGTACATCGGTCTTATTCCTGACTTCGCAGTTATTCGCGACCGCGCCGTTAGAATGGGCAACAAGACAAGAGCATGGATATATAACTCACTCAGCTTCGGCTGGGACGGTGGGGCAAAAACATGGATGCGCTACGAATCAGTAGCACTTATCCTTGCAGGTCTTTCAACACCTCTTGTGTTGTCGGTTCACACGATCGTATCAATGGACTTCGCAACATCGGTTATACCAGGATGGCACACCACGATCTTCCCACCTTACTTCGTTTCAGGTGCGATCTTCTCAGGCTTCGCGATGGTACTCACGCTGCTTCTCGTAACCCGTAAGACTTTCAAACTTGAAGATTATATCACGATCTATCACATCGAGTTGATGAACATCGTCATCATCGTAACAGGATCCATCGTAGGTATCGCTTATATCACTGAATTCTTCATCGCATGGTACGGACAAGTACCTGCAGAACAGTACGCGTTCCTTAACCGTATGGGCGGCCCTTACTGGTGGGCATACTGGTGTATGATGACATGTAACGTAGTTTCACCACAACTTTTCTGGTTCAAGAAAATACGTACAAGCTTGTCAGCTACATTCGTGCTCTCGATCATCGTAAACATCGGTATGTGGTTCGAGCGCTTCGTGATCATCGTTACTTCGCTTCACCGCGATTACCTGCCTTCGAGCTGGTCGATGTTCCACCCAACAATCTTCGACATTGGTGAATATTTATTCACATTCGGATTCTTCTTCTGTGCGTTCCTGTTGTTCGCGAAGTTTTTCCCGGTGATCAACATGGCCGAAGTAAAGAGTATCATCAAAGCAACATCTGAAAAGAAGCATTGATCATGGAGCACAATAAAAATTACGTTGTCGGAATATTCTCAGACGAAGACGTCCTTCTGGATGCAGTAGGAAGCATTCGCGATAAGGGAGTGAAGATCGAAGAAGTTTATTCACCATTCCCTGTACACGGTCTCGATGAGGCTCTCGGCTATCGTCGTACCCGCCTGCCTATCGCAGCTTTTATGTTCGGGCTTACAGGAACCTGTCTCGCGTTGTTTACCCAGATCTGGATGCTGGGTTACGACTGGCCGATGATCATCGGTGGTAAGAACCATGCGTCGTTGCCTCCATTCATCCCCGTTACTTTCGAGTTCACGGTGTTGCTCGCTTCGTGGGGAATGGCGATCACTTTCATCATCGTTAGCGACATGAAACCATATAAGTGGCCCCGCCAGTTCGACAATCGCAGCACTGATGATAAGCACGTGATGGCGATAGATCTCGCAACTAACAAATTGTCTAAGCAGGAGCTCGCACAGCTTTTGAAAGACAACGGCGCTACCGAAGTAAATGAAAAGAATTTCTGATCATGGCATCTAAGAATATAACACTTGTTTTATTAGGCATCGGCGCTGCTGCAACACTGCTGGGCTGCACTGCTGGTGGTGATAACCCCGGCCGTGAGTATGCACCAAACATGTATCACTCGGTAGCCTACGAACCGCTGTCGCAGATCACAGACACAACTGCCGGCGCATGGGTGAATTCACTCGATGCAAGAAAGGGAGAGTTCTTCAACTCTAACCGTTACAACCCTTTCGGCATGAACATGCGCGAGCCTGTTGCAAACACCGTGAAACGTAATGCACAAGGATGGTTGCCCTATCGCAGCCAGAATCTTCCTAAAGATCAGATCCCTGCTGCAACAGCAAACCTCAAAAACCCGCTCGACTCTGCAGCATACACAGAAGCCAGCGGTAAGTTCCTCTACGAAACATATTGCAAGCATTGTCATGGTGTGAAAGGCGAGGCCGACGGAAAAGTATCTGATAAATTTCCTGGCGTAGCTAACCTTTCAGCCAGCGGTCCTAACACGGGCATTACAGAAGGGCACATCTTCCACGTGATCACTTACGGTGCAGGCCTTATGGGCTCACATGCATCGCAGGTATCTCCTGAAGATCGCTGGAAGATTGCACGTTATGTGAAGACCACGATTCAGAAGAAATAATTAGAATATACTGACTACCGATAACCTGTCAATAATGGTACTAGAAGAAGAAAGATACGTTTTCCAAGCCAAGACTAAGACCAACCTCATCATCCTCGGTGTAGTGGGTGTAGTGATGCTGGTCCTTGGTACTATTTTCGGCAACGGGTCCGAACATCACGAAGCTGCTGGAGGAGGAGAGGAGCATCATGCAGCTGCCACTGTTGAACAGAAAATGGTAGCGAGTACCGATGCAGCGGCGGAGCCTCAACAGGAACATCACGAAGCTACAGTTAGCGAAGGCGAGCATGGTGGTGAGCACGGCAGTCCTCTTTGGCTGAAGCGGATCTATGCTTCACTTTGGGCTAACTCAGTATTCTTCTGTGGTCTTGGTATTGTCGGTTTGTTCTTCGTAGCTATTCAATATGCAGCACAGGCTGCATGGTCGGCCGGTATCAATCGTATCCCGCTCGCCATGGGCTCGTGGATCCCCATCGCCGGTATTTCGATGTTGATACTCTGGTTCGTTGTTAAAGGTGATGTATTCCACTGGACTGACGCCAGGCTTTACGAGCAAGGCTCCGAGCATTTCGACGAGATCATCAATGGAAAAAGTGGAATGTGGTACTGGCCTCTCGCTGCCGGTAGCTTTCCGATATTCTTCATCGTCCGTATGGTCCTGTTCTTCGGACTCTGGTATATGTTCTTTGTCTGGATCCGTAAAGAAATACTGGCCGAAGATATTGATGGTGGTGTGGAACACTGGTACACAGCGCGTAAGTTGTCGGCTATATTCCTCGTGATCTTTGCTGTAAGCTCTTCGATAGCTGCATGGGACTGGGTAATGAGCATCGACCCGCACTGGTTCTCAACAATGTTTGGATGGTATGTGTTTGCAACCTGGTGGGTATGTGGTCTTGCAGTGATCACGCTGATCGTTGCTGTATTGAAAGAGAACGGCTATCTCAAGGTAGTTAATGCCAACCACCTGCATGATCTCGGTAAATTCGTATTCGCGTTCAGTATTTTCTGGATGTACATCTGGTTTAGCCAGTTCATGCTGATCTACTACGCCAACCTTCCGGAAGAAACAGTATACTTTATTCAACGTAAGTACACTGCTCCTTATAGCTGGGTGTTCATCTTGAACCTCATCATGAATTTCGTGCTGCCGTTCCTGCTCTTCATGACAAGAGAGTCGAAGCGTCATCTATCGACATTGAAAGTAATTTGCCCGATTGTAATTGTAGGACACTGGTTCGACCATTATCAAATGGTAACACCTGGTATTATGAAGACACACGGAGCATTTGGGTTTGTGGAAATCGGCACACTACTGATCTTCGCTGCGCTGTTCTTATTCGTAACACTCAACGCACTTGCGAAGCATCAGCTTGTAGCCAACAAACATCCTATGATGGGAGAGGCGTTGAACCATCACATTTAATTTTTTCGGAACTTTAGGAAACTTGACATTTTAATTGAACAATATATGATGAGCCTGATTATCGGAATTGGAGTCGTACTGGTGCTAGCCATCCTGTACATGATCTTCCGTATCGGGAACCTGATGGGAGTCTCGAAAGGCTCTGATGAAGGTATCGATGAAGATGCAAATGGTATTCACGGCTGGTTGTTCCTTGCCTTCCTTGTCTTCAGCCTTATAGGTTTCTACTGGTATAGCTTTGCACACATCAAAGACTACGAGCTTCCCGTTGCCAGCGTGCACGGTAAAGTTACCGACGACCTCTTCTGGTTAACAATGGTTGTTGTCGTTGTCTCTTTCACCATCATCTTCATCGGTCTGTTCTGGTTCACGTTCGCTTATCGATACAGCAAAACCCGGAAAGCACAGTTCCTGGCCGACAATCACAAGCTCGAATTGATTTGGACAGTCGTTCCCGCTATCGTTCTTGCTCTCCTCATCTTCGGTGGTCTCGAAGCATGGAGCGACATCACTGGCCCCGCAAGCAAAGACGCCGAGGTGATCGAAGCGATAGGGCAGCAGTTCGCATGGACGATCCGTTATCCCGGTGAAAAAGATCACGAGCTTGGTCGTCACAACTACAAGCTGATCGACGGTACAAACGAATTTGGTCTCGATCTTACCGACAAGAATTCATTCGACGACTTCAAGGCACTGGAGCTTCACTTGCCCGTTGGCAAAGAAGTTCTCATTAAGATCCGCGCCAAGGACGTGCTTCATAGCTTATATCTTCCTCACTTCCGTGTGAAGATGGATGCCGTGCCCGGTATCGTTACAAACTTTAAATTCATTCCTACCAAGACAACTGAGCAGATGCGCGAGGAGCTTAGTAATCCTAACTTCAATTATGAGCTGGCCTGCGCCGAGATCTGTGGCCAGGGTCACTTCTCAATGAGATTGCTTGTGGTTGTTGAAACACAAGAGCAATACGATGCATGGAAGAAAGCGCAGACCCCATGGCTCAAGCAAAATCCTGAATACCTGCAGAGAGTACCGGCAGAACTCCGCGATGTGGCGCGAATCAAAGCCGGTTTGGAAATGGAACCAGCTGGTGTAAATCAGGCTTCCGCAACCACTGAATCAAAGTCCACACTTAACTAAGAATTTTTACGCGATGGCAACAGCAGCAGCACATACACACGCAGAATCACACGAACACCACGACGACCACGCACACCACGGCAACTTCTGGACGAATTATATCTTCTGTGAAGACCATAAGATCATCGCCAAGCAGTTCCTTTTGCTTGGTATGTTCTGGGCGTTGATTGGTGGTTTACTTTCAGTGTTGTTCCGTATTCAACTCGGGTTCCCCGACGCCGATCTCAGCTGGTTGAGACCAATTCTCGGCGGTTGGATCACAGAGCAAGGAAAGCTTCACACAGAATTCTATCTCTCCCTGGTAACGATGCACGGTACCATCATGGTGTTCTTCGTGCTCACAGCAGGTCTTAGCGGTACATTCTCGAACTTCCTGATTCCGTTGCAGGTAGGTGCCCGCGACATGGCGTCAGGTTTCATGAACATGTTGTCGTTCTGGTTCTTCTTCCTGTCGAGCTGTACAATGTTTGCATCGTTGTTCCTTCCCACTGGACCTGCATCAGGTGGTTGGACGATCTATCCTCCCTTGAGCGCTCTCGAACAGGCGATCGATGGTTCCGGAACAGGTATGACTCTGTGGCTTGTATCGATGGCGTTGTTCATCGTTAGCTCGCTGCTCGGAAGTATCAACTACGTTACTACTGTAATCAACATGCGTACACACGGCATGTCGTTCTCGAGATTGCCTCTTACAATCTGGGCGTTCTTCTTTACAGCGATCATCGGTATTCTTTCGTTCCCTGTTCTGTTCGCAGCTGCATTGCTGCTGATCTTCGACAGGAGCTTCGGTACATCATTCTTCCTTTCCGACATCTACATCGGCGGCCAGGCATTGGCTCACGAAGGTGGTAGCCCCGTATTGTTCCAGCATTTGTTCTGGTTCCTCGGTCACCCCGAAGTGTACATCGTGTTGTTGCCGGCTCTCGGTATCACATCAGAAATTATTGCAACCAACTCACGCAAGCCGATCTTCGGTTACAAAGCGATGGTTGGATCGATGTTGTTCATCGGTATACTTTCATTCGTTGTGTGGGCTCACCACATGTTCGTAACAGGTATGAACCCGTTCCTCGGTTCGGTGTTTACTATCCTTACGCTGATCATTGCCGTGCCTTCGGCCGTGAAGATCTTCAACTACGTAACAACACTCTGGCGTGGTAACATCCGATTCACTTCGGGCATGTTGTTCTCGATCGGTCTTGTATCGTTCTTCCTCACGGGTGGTATCACCGGTGTGTTCCTCGGTAACTCTGCCGTTGATATTCAATTGCACGATACCTACTTCGTTGTTGCCCACTTCCACCTTGTAATGGGTAGCGCGTCATTCTTCGGTATGATGGCCGGCGTTTACCACTGGTTCCCGAAAATGTTTGGACGCATGTTGAACGAGAAGCTCGGTGCTATTCACTTCTGGATCACATTCGTTGGTGTGAACATGGTGTTCTTCCCGATGCACTATATCGGTATTGCCGGTTTCCCCCGCCGTTACTATTCATGGACGAATTTCGAAACATTCAGCGGTTTTGCCGATCTGAATATGCTGGTGAGTGTCGCTGCGATCATCACGTTCGCTGCGCAATTCGTCTTCCTGTTCAACTTCATCTACAGCATCTTCCGCGGACGTTTGGCTCCGGCTAACCCATGGAACGCTACTACACTCGAGTGGACAACACCTCGCTTGCCTCAACACGGCAACTGGCCCGGTGAGATACCAACAGTTTATCGTTGGCCTTACGATTACAGCAAGCCCGGTGCAGAGGATGACTTCATTCCTCAAACTGTACCTTATTCTGAAACTCCGGAGTCGAACCTTCCTCATGAGAATGAGCTGGTGAAACTTGAGGTGACGAAAGGTGCTCCGATTGTAGTTCCAGACAAAGCACACCACTAGGAGATATCCGAATTGGATCCAACAGCGATCAGGCGATTTAATAAGCTCTGCTTATCAACCCTGATCGCTGTTTATATTTTAATAGCAGTTGGTTCTATTGTTCGCGTAAGCGGTTCCGGTATGGGTTGTCCCGACTGGCCTCGCTGCTTTGGAAGTTTTATCCCGCCCACTTCAATCGACCAGCTTCCGGCTGATTACAAAGAAAAATACGCTGCCCTTCGCGAGAAGAAGAATGTCAAGTTTGCGAAGTACCTGTCGGCGTTTGGATTCAAAGACACCGCAGAGAAGATCCTTAACGATAAATCGATCCTCCAGGAAACTGAGTTCAATCCCCTGAAGACATGGATCGAATATCTGAACAGGCTGGTGGGAGTTGCGATCGGGTTCTTCATTTTGATGTTAACCTACAGATCAGTAAAGTTCAGGAAGACCGACCCCGCCATATTCCGTACCTCGGTAATCGTTTTGGTGCTCGTGATCTTCCAGGGGTGGTTCGGATCTATAGTCGTCTCCACGAATCTCACAACGTGGACCATCACGTTACACATGTTTTTGGCGTTGCTGATGGTTGTGTTGCTGGCATATCTTCAGAATCGCTCCAGTCAGCAGAAGACCGTACTGGACAAAGGAGCTTTTGCGCTGACGTGGGCAGCTATTCCCTGCTTTTCGTGCAGGTTTTTTTGGGTACTGAGGTACGAACGGCAATCGACATGGTTTCCTCGTACATGCCGCGTGATCAGTGGATGGGAGCGGTTGGAAAAGTGTTTATAAATCACCGAACGTTCTCGTGGGCGGTGCTCGGAACTCAGCTCATCTTAATTGCAAAAATCCGCAAAACAGTGGGCCTGAAATCTTTATCGCTACCCTTAATAATCTTAATTTTGGGGGCGTTTTTGACAGGTGTGGGAATGGCATATTTCGGCGTTCCCGCCGTGTTGCAACCCCTTCATCTTACCCTGGCTGCTATGGCCATTGGAACTGAGGCGTTGTTAATGTTCAGAACTACCAATGGAAGCAACAAATAATACAACAACTCTCGTAACCCAGCGCTCTAAATTCAGAGCTTATGTTGAATTGCTGAAGCCTCGTCTGTCAATGTTGGTTGCTTTCTCTTGTGCATTCGGTTATGGCCTCGCTGTTCGTGGCGATTTCGATTGGATCACATTGACCATGCTCACCTTCGGAGGATTTCTCTTGTCGGGTGCGTCGGTGTGTGTGAACCAGATCCTCGAGAAGGATTTCGATAAGCTGATGAATCGTACGAAGAACCGCCCGCTTCCTTCGGAGCGTTTGTCGGTAAACGAGGCAATGATATTTGCGTTGATCGTTCTGCTCGTGAGCGTTGTGATCTTATGGATCTACACTAATCCGCTGACGGTAATTCTTTCAGTAATATCGATGATACTCTACAGCTTCGTGTATACACCGCTGAAGAGGGTAGGACCGATAGCGGTATTCGTTGGAGCGATACCCGGTGCGCTTCCCCCGCTGCTCGGATGGATCGCGGCTACGAATGCAATCACACACGAAGCATTGATCATTTTCGGAATACAATTCATCTGGCAGTTCCCGCACTTCTGGGCTATCGCCTGGGTATGCGATGAAGATTATAAGAAGGCAGGTTTCAAATTGTTGCCTTCAGGTGGAGGTAAAGACCACAACACATCCATTCAAATAGCGATCTACACTTTGTTCTTGATACCACTCGGTTTACTTCCTGCGAAGTTTGGAGTAACCGGTATCGATTCGGCTATCGTGGCAACATTGTGTGGTGTGGCATTTCTCGCAGCAACGTTTTCGTTAATGAAAACGGGAAGTCAAAAGTCGGCGAAGACGATCATGTTTGGATCGTTCCTGTACCTGCCGATCGTTCAGATAGCATTTTTGTTGGATAAAGTATAAGAGGAGAAAAAGAGATGGAGATGAACCAGATTGATATTAAGATAGTCGAAGAGTCGAAGAGGCCTTTGGCAATGAGCCCGAAGAAATTCGGGATGTGGATATTTCTTGTAACCGTTGTCATGCTCTTTGCGGGGCTAACATCGGCGTACATTGTACGAAGGGGCAGATGGCAACTGGACTAACTTCGAATTACCGTCCATCCTATGGTTTACCACGGTAGTCATATTGCTGAGCAGTGTTACCATGCAATGGGCTTTCATAGCAGCAAAAAAAGATGATACGAAAACCGTTCGATTGATGTCTGTGCTGACGTCGATTCTTGGCCTGGTATTTTTGATTGGCCAGGTGTTAGGGGCGATACAGTTAGGCAAGGAGGGCGTACGTCTTTCGGGTAATCCGTCGGGCTCGTTTGTCTATATTTTAGCTGGAGTACACGCAGTGCATTTGGTCAGCGCCTTCATCCTTGTGCTGTTCGTTCTGGTGAATTCTTTCAGATTCAAAAACAGCCGAAAATACCTTTTACAGATAGAATTGTGCACTACTTATTGGCATTTTTTGGGTGTCCTTTGGCTATATTTGTTCGTCTTCTTATTATTGTTGCGATAACTAAAAACCTGATATGTCTTCTCACTCCGCTCCGTCTGCTCACGCTGGTAATCCCGAAGTAAGTGTTTGGGATGGTGGTTCGTCACCCCTTGGTGTAAGCTACGGCAAACTGATGATGTGGATCTTCCTGTTGTCGGATGCATTCACGTTCTCTGGACTTTTGATTACATATGGGATGGTGCGTTCGATGCACCCCGCCTACACAGGGTCCCCCGCTGATTTTCACGCGTCTTCAATATACTGGCCAATACCTGAAAAGATCTACGATGCTATCCCGTTCTTCCACGGCCTGGAAGCGCCACTGGTGTTCGTTGGATTGATGACCTTCATCCTCATCATGAGCTCGGTAACAATGGTGCTTGCCGTTGAAGCGGGTCATCGCATGGATAAGATCGCTGTACAAAAGTGGATGCTCTGGACGATCCTTGGTGGTCTTACATTCCTTGGTTGCCAGGCATGGGAGTGGACACACTTTATTGTCGGCGACGGAATCGGTACAAAGAGACTCGTATACGACACCTTCACCGGAGTAACTAACGAGATAACTGTAATGGGTGCAAATCTTAAGCAGAACCAGTATGGTCCGCAGGATTTTGCCGACTTCTTTTTCTTCATCACAGGTTTCCACGGGTTCCACGTGTTTAGCGGTGTGTGCCTTAACTTCCTGATATATTTTAGAACAGTAACGGGAATGTATAACCGCCGCGGTAGCTACGAGATGGTGGAAAAGGTCGGCCTCTACTGGCACTTTGTCGATCTTGTTTGGGTATTTGTATTCACGTTCTTCTACCTGGTTTAAACTCACAACTATCAATATGGCTCATCATTCTCACGACGAACCCGAAGTAACCAGTATTACCTCCCGATACAGCGAAGATCAAGCAACTCTGGAGAGTAGCGTTGATCCTTGGTGTCATCACTGCGTTCGAGTTTCTTATTGCCTTCACAATGCCTCACGGTGTTTTGAAGACATCCATCTTCGTTTTAATGACGATTGTGAAAGCAGCTTACATTGTTGGCGAGTTTATGCACCTCAAGCACGAAGTAAAGGTCCTCATGTGGGCAATCGTTTTACCAATGGTATTCGTTGTATGGATGCTCGTTGCATTCGTTTACGAAGGAATGAAATTCTCAGAAGTCAACTTCCTGAACTTTGGAGGTTAAATCTTAAGTCTAAATCTTAAATATTTTAAGGGGCTTTTGGGTCCCTTTCTTTTTTGAAAATGTTGAAGAAGTTAATCCTGTTCGTTGCTCTTCCCTTACCAATCTTGATTTTCATTTTTCTGAGATTCTTCGGGAAGAATGAATTCGACGTGCCTGTGTATTGGTCTGACGGAGTGAACGTCGGAAGCTGCAAACAACCCGCCCCATATGTTCTTCCCGATTCTGCGCTGAGTGCCTGGGGATGGACAAAATCAAAAGCGACATTAATTGTTCTCGACGAGAACAGTGTCAAGAAAAATCTCGCGCGTGTGGCAGAGCTCTTCGAGAAGGTGACTATGCTGTCATTAATGTTTCAAATGTGCCACCATGTTTACTGTTGGCTGGCGATTCTTCGAAGGTGGTGATCGTCGATGATCAGAAAAGAATACGCGGGTACTATACACCTACAAGCCGTAAGGAGACCGATCGACTCGCCGTTGAACTGCGCATACTACTGAAGCAATACTGACGTGAACAAAGAACCCTACAAGAAGCTCATCATCGCCCTGTCGATATCGATCCCGGTAATTGTTGCTATCCTATTTGGTGTGCAGATTGATGGCTACGACCTGTCGTTCCTGCCCCCGATCTACGCAACCATCAATGGAATTACTGCCATTTTGCTGATCACGGCAGTAAGGGCGATTAAAAATCAGAAGCAGCGGATCCACGAGAGGATCATGAAGATCTGCATCGGGCTGTCGGCCACTTTTCTCGTGATGTACGTGGCCTATCACATGACGAGCCAGCCTACACAATACGGCGGCGAAGGCCCTTTGAAATACATCTATTACTTTATACTGATCTCCCACATCCTGTTGTCGGTCACCATCACTCCGCTGGTGCTCTTCACGTTTTCCCGGGCGATTTCGCGCAATTTTGAAAGGCATCGCCGATTGGCTAAATTTACATATCCGATCTGGCTGTACGTTGCCGTTACCGGTGTCATCGTTTACTTAATGATCAGTCCCTACTACAAATGAGCCTGCGTAAAATTAAGTTGATCTTCGGCCTGACATTTATCCTTGGAAGTCTTGCTAACGAGGTATCCGCACAATGTGCGATGTGTCGTGCTACGTTGGAGAATAATCTGAGCAATGGCCAGGTTGGCATTGCTGCGGGAATCAATTTCGGTATCCTTTATTTGTTTGTAACTCCATATCTCGCCATCTGTGTGCTTGCAATTCTCTGGTACAGGACCAGCAAGAAGAATGTTGCAAAGCTTGCTTCGTAAGTCGCTTATATTTTTCATCGCTTCCGGAGTACTGCTCCTCATCGCAGTAGTGTTTTATTTTGCTCTTCGGGGCAATGATGGTTCGCAGCTCCGTATTACCGAGAGTATCCACAACAACCTTCGCATCGAATTGGCAAAGGCTTCTATCGAAGCCGAACAAATTGTCGCGAGTCCTTCCACGATATGGACCACCACCAATCACGCATTCTTTCTTCGCAAGGGCAACCGGGTTATCGCATGGTCGTCGAATTTCTACGAGCCTGAAGCTTCGTGGTTTTTTGAATCCGGAAAGGAACGCTACGTGTCTTCGTTGCGTGGCGATTTTATAGTGAAGGCTTGGGGCACGCCAAATAATGAAACACTGCTGGTGGTGATCCCATTGATTGAAAGATTCAGGATCACTAATCGATATCTCAACACCGTTTATAATCCACGAATATTTCCCAAGCTTAAGACGATCACGCTGACGCCAAAAGCAGATCTTTTCGAAGTCCATTTCAACGAGAACGAATTGAGTCCGCCGTCTTTTATCTTTGGTGTGGGTCCATCGCGTTGGTGCTTTACCTGGTTGGAACGTTCCGGGTGTCTCGCAATCTCTGGGTGCTATTAGGTCTTTTGGTATTCTTGCGAGTGGTAATGATTGCCACGTCGTTTCCGGCTGCATGGATCCTCTTACCGTCATTCGATTCGTCAGCTTTTGCTTCCTCGGCATTCAACCCAACGATCTTCGATCTCTTCCTTAATTCGATTGTCGTTTTGATCTTCTGTGGATACCTGCTGTATTCCTATCGCAAGTTCACTTTCTTCAAAAAGTGGATGCAGTTGACGCCTGCAAAGAAATTCATTGCCGCGTCATTGTCTCTCACGATTGCGTTCTTCGGCTTCTTATTTCCTTTCTTGTTTTTCGAAAGCATCTTCCACGATTCGTCGATCACACTCGACTGGACCCAGTCACTTTTCTTCGATGGCCCGCGTGTTGTCGCTTTCCTGTCGGTTATTGTTGGCTCCGTCACCAGCTTTGTGTTCTGTCACGTTTGGCTGAACATCGCATATCGACTCACAGGCAATTCAAGGCCACTACGATTTATTGGAACACTTGCTGCCGGAGCATTGTTGTTTGCCGCGTATTACATTCCGGCCGATCGCCACTATCTTATCACGTTATCCGTCGGATCGGTTTACTTCGTCGTGCTGTATTTCACACGCTGGACACGTGGACTGCGAAGAACGTCGTACGTAACATTTCTGTATCTCATCTTCGCCATTCTTTGTTTCGGAGTTCAGTCCAGCCTCAGCAACCAACGGTTCACCAATGAAAGAACAGCAGAGTTCCAATATCGTTTTGGTCTCAACTTTTTGGTAGAACGCGATGTGTTGGGAGAATACTTGTTGAGCGAAGTCGGTACACGAATTGCGCAAGATCCATTCATTCAGTCGGGCCTTTCGAATCCATTCGTAAGCCGCGGCACGCTGCGCCAGAAGATCCGGCAGGAACATTTGAGTTCTTACTTCAATCGCTATGATGTTCAGATCCACCTATACAGTCCTACAGGCGATCCGATCGATAATCTTTCCCGTACCGATATCTCCTCGTATATAGAAAGGTACAAGACCGGCGCCGGTCAAACCGGTTACAAGGGTGTCTTCTTCGTGAATCGCGCCGATGCAGGCACCGCAAAGCGCTACGTGGCAATCGTTCGCGTAGTACGACAGGCCCGAACGATGGGATACATAGCCCTCGAGCTAAGCCTGAAGAAGATCGTTCCAGAGTCGGTGTTCCCGGAGTTGCTGGTCGACAATCGTTTCGCCGAAAACTTTAAGGCCGCCGATTACAGCTACGCGATCTTTAAGAACGACACGCTTGTAAGCACGTTCGGAACATTCAATTACGAAGCGAATTTTAGCAAGGGTCTCCTGGGCCAGATCTCCGAAGGGTCGGAAGGAATCGACGCCTACAACTTTCATCATATTAAGATCACCGGGGAACCGGGGTACACCGCGGTTATATCATCGAAGATCTATCCATCGTTCTTCCTGGCTTCGAACGTAGCGTTCTGGTCGATGCTCGGTGTAGTACTCATCACGATCGCATTGCTAATAGGAATAGTGATCAACATCCGACGGTTTCTTGTGCTCAACTACGCCACCCGGATCCAGTTATATGTTTTCCTCGCCTTCATTATTCCATTGGTTGCCGTAAGCATCACCACACTGTATTGGACCAGCCAATCGGCCGAAGATGAATTGAAAACAGAGTTTAGCGACAAGACCCGCAAAATCGCCGACCAGTTGACCCCGATACTCGGGCAGTTTCTCTCCGGGCAAACGGACGCAACACCATTGCAAGATGCGTTGGTTGCCACCGCGGATTGTCCGGTGTCGATGCGACCATTTTTTCACCCAATGGTTATCTCTTAGCTACGAACCAGGTACAGATATTCGATAACCTCATCCTGTCGAACCTCATTAATCCAAATGTTATCAGCAGGATCGAGTCGAAGGAGAGTGGTTTTATTCTCGAAGAGACGATCGGTAAACTTCACTACAACGACTCGTACCGATTGTTGAGGTCGGAATCTACTGGCGAAGTCTTGGGTGTTCTTAGTATTCCATTTTTCAACTCAGGCGATTCGCTCGATCGAAGTCGCATCGTTATCCTGTCGAATACATTGATCGTGTTCGTTATCATCTTCCTGTTGTTTACGGTGCTGTCGTTCATCACCACTCGATGGTTCACATTCCGCTTCGGATGATCACACGTTCGTTGAGCAACACAACCCTCAAGCAAGAGAACAAACCGCTCAACTGGCAATCGAACGACGAGATCGGTTGGATGGTGCAGGAATACAATCGAATGCTAAGCAATCTTGAGAAGAATAAGATCGAGCTTGCAAGAAGTCAGAAGGAGAGTGCCTGGCGCGAGATGGCTCAACAGGTCGCGCACGAGATCAAAAATCCGCTTACGCCGATGAAACTCACTCTTCAACAACTGGAGATGCTGATGCGCAACGGTTCTTTTCCCAAAGAGAAGGCAGAAGGTGCCGTAAAGAATCTTCTCGTTCAACTGGAGATACTCAACGAGATCGCGACATCATTCAGTTCGTTCGCGCGTATGCCCGCGCCGATCCTCAATCGCATCGACGTGGTTAAGGTGGTAGAAAAAGTGGTTGCATTGTACAGCAAAGTAAAATTCAAGTCGGCAGCGCAGAGATTGTTCGTGATGGGCGATGAACAGCTGTTGTCGAGGATATTTTCGAATCTTATTTTGAATGGCCTGCAATCGGGCGACGACGTATCGGTTGAAGTTGAAATACTGCAAGAGAAAGACAACGTCATCATTTCATTTCGTGACAACGGCCGTGGTATTGATGAGACCCTTCGCGATAAAGTCTTCATGCCCCATTTCACGACCAAGAAATCCGGTTCGGGCCTTGGACTTGCAATTTCGCGGCAAGGAATAGAGCAAAGTGGGGGATCGATTTGGTTTGAAACCTCCTCGAAAGGAACTACGTTTTTTATTTCGCTGCCGGCTGTGTAACCTTGGCGTTCGCTTCCGGTACATTCTAAAATCGTTCCACCTATGATCAAAAGCTACCTGCTAATCGCTTTCCGTAACATCTTTCGGAGCAAACTATTTTCTGCAGTCAATATCCTGGGCCTTACGTTCGGTATGGCCAGCGCCCTGCTGATTTTCCTCTGGGTGAACGACGAATTGAGTGTGAACCAGTTCCATTCGAAGATCGATCGCCTCTATCGCGTGATGGAGAACCAAACATATAGTGGCAAGATCTACACCTTCGAAGCTACGCCTGCACCTATGGCACCCGAGGTAAAAGAAAAATATCCCGAGATAGAGTTCGCTTCGCGATGGACATGGCAAGAGAGCCCGCTGCTTGCTTACAAAGACAAATCATTTAAAGAACAGGGCCGCTGGGTCGATCCCGATTTCCTTTTGATGTTCGACTTCCCGATGATCTCGGGTGACAAGAATACAGCCCTGTCGGGCAGAAATTCTATCATATTAACAGAGCGGTATGCAAAGAAGCTATTTGGCGATGAAGATCCCATCGGCAAAACGATAGTGAAAGACACAAAGGATTCTTACCAGGTGACGGCGGTAATAAAGGATCTTCCACCGAACAATTCTCTGACGTTCGAATTCCTCTTACCATTTCCAACGTACTTCGAACTAAACAAAGGCTGGCTCGACTCGTGGGGCAACAACAACGTGAGAACTTTTTTGATGCTGAAAGAAGGAGTTGACGTAACTGCATTCTCGAATAAATTTAAAGATGAAGTAAGAGCACACGACCAAAGAGTCTAAGACAGACTTTTTTGTTCAGCCATTCAGCGAAACATACCTGTATGGTGAATTTACTGAAGGCAAGCAGAATGGCGGTCGCATCGAGTATGTGAGAATATTTTTCATCGTGGCTATTTTTGTGTTGATCATTGCATGCATCAACTTCATGAACCTTTCTACCGCACAGGCTGGCAAGCGCGCGAAAGAAGTCGGCCTTCGTAAAGTTATCGGTGCGGTGCCGCGACAACTCTTCCGGCAGTTCATGGGCGAGTCGTTTATCACGGTCGTTGTTGCGGCCATATTTGCCGTCGTGGTCGCGGCTCTCGTCATCCCCTCATTCAATGAGCTTACAGGAAAGAGTCTCAGTCTCAACCTCCTCGACGTAAAGATCATTAGTATTTTCATTGGATTGATACTGGTAACGTCGCTGCTCGCAGGGGCATATCCCGCAATTTTTATCGCAGACTTCAAACCAGTCCAGGTATTAAAGGGACAACTCAAGAGTGGCAAGCGCGCGTCGGTATTCAGGAAGACACTCGTTGTTGTTCAATTTGTGTTATCTATATTTTTGATCGTTAGCACCATTGTGGTCTATCGACAGATGGATTATATGCAGACACGCGATATTGGTTTCGTAAGGGAGAATCTTTTCTACTCATGGATGCAAGGCGACATGGCCTCTCATTATGAAACTATTAGGACGCGGTTGCTTCAAAACCCTGCTGTGGAAAGTGTAACGTCCTCCGACCAGACCCCGATCCAGGTCGGAAACTCGACAGGAGGAATCAGTTGGCAAGGTAAAGACCCGAACTTTCAGCTGTTGTTCTCAAACATGAGGGTAGATTTCGATTTTGCCCAGACGCTTCAAATGACAATCGTAGAGGGACGTGCGTTTGACAGGAACATTGCAAGCGACTCCGTTTCTTTCATCGTGAACGAAAAAGCAGCGGAAAAAATGGGCTTCACCGACGGTACCGCAGGAAAAGAACTCGAGGTGCAGGGAAGAAAGGGAAAACTTGTCGGCGTTGTGAAGGATTTCAACTTTCAATCTTTGCATGCACCTATCGATCCTTTCATTATGGCAGTGGATGCGAAACCACAATTTGGCGATATCATTGTTCGCGCTAAAGAAGGGCGGTCTGCGGAAGCTATTGCCGCTCTCGAAACGCTCGCCAAAGAGTATGCGCCTCAATATCCATATCACTACTCGTTCATTAACCAGGATTGGGATAACTATTACAAAGCGGAAGGTCAACGCGGACAAGTGTTCAATGTTCTTTCAGGCCTTTCGATCATCATCTCTTGTCTTGGATTGTTCGGACTGTCGGCTTACTCTGCCGAGAGACGAATAAAGGAGCTTGGCATCCGCAAAGTTATGGGAGCAACGGTTCCAGCATTACTCCGACTGATGGCAACAGAATTTACAATTCTTGTGATAATTGCCGCGGCGATTGGTTGCCCTGTGGCATGGTACGCAATGAATTTGTGGCTCGAAGGATATGCATTCCATATTAGCGTGGGATGGCTAACTCTCGCCGTCGCCACATTAATCTGCCTCTTCGTGTCTTTAGGGACTATCCTATATCATTCGCTTAAGGCGACAATGACGAACCCTGCAATATCTTTGAGGTATGAATAGTTTCTAGTCTCTAGTTTCTGGTTCGGAGCCAACTAGAAACTAGAGACTAGAAACTAGACTAGATATCTCCAAGCTGAGGCCTAATCAAGATCTCCTCCACAACACTTCTCGGTGACAGACTATACGCTCCCCACACAGACTCCGCAACATCTTGAGGATCCATAAACCTCTCCCCAGGTAACTTCGTTCCTTCCCAACTTGCAGTTAGTGTCGCGCCGGGAAGCACCGCGGTTACCCGTACTCCGAACTCTTTTAATTCCTCTCTCAACATTTTCGATAACCCAAGCATCGCGAATTTCGAAATCGCATAAGACCCTCCGTTAGCATATGGCTGGATGCTGGCGATCGAACACATGTTAAAAATATGCCCGCTCTTCGCCTGTCTCATACCCGGTGCAATCCCACGACTGGTATAATAAGCGCTGTATAAATTGCCTTCTATCATGCTCTCGAGCGTGCCCTCCGGCTCGTCGATTACCTGCCCGGGGAGAAAGTAGCCGGCGTTGTTCACGAGCACGTCTACCGGCCTTTTTAATGAATTCACAAAATCCGTAAAGGCCTTTACCTCGTTTTTTTTCGACATGTCGGCAACGAAGTGGTGTACCTTGACTTTTGCGTCTTTGAAGTCTGTTTTACTCCTTGAACAGGTAACGACATCAAATCCCTGGGAAGCAAATTTCTCCAGGATGGCCCTGCCGATCCCTTTGCTTCCGCCGGTTACAACCAAAAGCTTGGCCATACGTGATTTTCTTATATTTAGGGGCAATTTAGGACAATAAAATGAAGGAATTCGGGCGGTATGCGATGTTCATGGGGACCCTGTTTGTGCGCCGTGAAACGTTCGCCACCTACTACAAACTCACCCTCGAAGAAGCAATCCAGATAGGGATAAAGTCGGCGGCAATGATTGGCATGGTCGCGTTCTTTATGGGCGCTGTAACCACGGTTCAAATCGCGGGAAACCTCGTGAGCCCGTTCGTTCCGCGCTTCGTGATATCGCAGGTCGTTCGGGAAATGACCATCCTCGAGCTGGCACCAACTATCATCGCCATCATCTTCGCCGGTAAGGTCGGCTCCAGCATGGCCGGTGGTATCGGCACCATGCGCATCACCGAACAGATCGATGCCCTGGAGGTAATGGGGATCAACTCGTCTTCGTACCTGGTGCTGCCGAAGATCGTGGCCTCCATGCTCACGTACCCGATGCTGGTGATCTTGTCGGGCGTGTGTGCACTCGCAGGCGGATACCTGGTCGGTACAATGACAGGCATCGTTACCCCGACAGAATACATCACGGGCATCCGGTATGCATTCAATCCTACGATGATCACGTTTGCGCTTACGAAGTCGTTTGTATTTGCATTCCTGATTGCGTCGGTGTCGTCATTCAAAGGATACTACACGCAGGGAGGCGCGCTGGAAGTCGGTATATCTACCACATCCGCTGTAACGAATAGCATTATTGCAGTATTGATCGCCGATTATTTGCTCGCTGAACTCTTCTTCGAATAATCATGATCAAGATCAATCATATATCGAAATCATTCGCAGGCAAGGCGATCCTTAACGACGTTGGTAATGAATTCGAGAAGGGCAAATGCAATCTCATCATCGGATCCAGCGGTACCGGTAAAAGCGTGTTGCTGAAATGCATTGTTGGACTGGTGCAGCCCGATACCGGGAATGTTTATTACGATCTCCGGAATTTTACAGAAGCCGACAAAGAAATGAAGGCCGAGATCCGTCGCGAGATCGGCATGCTGTTCCAGGGAGGAGCGTTGTTCGATTCCAAGAATGTGGAGCAGAACGTGATGTTTCCCCTGAATATTCTCACAAAAATGCCTTACGGCGAAAAACTGGACCGTGTCAATTTTTGTTTGAAGAGGGTGGGTCTGGAAGCGGCCAGCAAGAAAATGCCGTCAGAGATCTCCGGTGGTATGAAAAAACGGGTGGGCATCGCGAGAGCGATCGTGAACAATCCCAACTACCTGTTTTGCGATGAGCCTAACTCCGGCCTCGACCCGCAGACTTCAGTCCTGATCGACGAGCTGATCCTCGAGATCACGCAAGAATATGACATCACCACTGTTGTCGTTACGCACGATATGAACTCGGTGATGGGTATTGGTGAGAAGATCATGTTCCTTTACAAAGGTTCCAAACTGTGGGAAGGATCCAGCGACCACATCGTTAACTCGGGTGTAAAAGAGCTGGATGATTTTGTTTTCGCGAACAAAGTGATGAGGACGATGAAGTCTTCAGAATAATATGAATGTGAAGTCCGTTACACAGGTACAACACTACTGCAACAGCCTGGTGAAATACACCCGTCGCAAGACGCGCGCTGTTGACATTGGTGGCGTCGGCGTTGGTGGCGACAATCCAATTCGCATTCAATCGATGACCACCATAGACACGATGGATACTGAAGGGTCTATCGAACAGTCGATCCGGATGATCAAGGCAGGATGCGAATACATTCGCATCACCGCACCAAGCATCAAAGAAGCTCAGAATCTCGAAGCCATTAAGAAAGGACTCAGGCTTCGTGGGTACAACGCTCCACTCATTGCCGACATACATTTTACTCCGAATGCCGCCGAGCTGGCCGCGAGACTAGTAGAAAAGGTGAGGATCAATCCCGGTAACTACGCAGACAAGAAAAGATTTGAACAGATAGATTACACCGACTCTTCTTACGAGGCAGAGCTCGGACGGATCCGCGAGAAGTTTACACCGCTCGTTAAGATCTGTAAGGAATACGGAACCGCGATGCGCATCGGGACCAACCATGGTTCGTTGTCGGATCGCATCATGAGTCGCTACGGCGATACACCACTTGGTATGGTGGAGTCGGCGCTCGAGTTCTTGCGGATCTGCGAGGATCTTAATTATTATAACATCGTGCTGTCGATGAAGTCGAGTAACCCGCAGGTGATGGTGCAGGCGTATCGTCTTCTTGTACAGAAGCTCGACGAAGAAAGATTTCAGCCTTACCCGTTGCATCTCGGTGTTACCGAAGCCGGCGATGGCGAAGACGGAAGGATAAAGTCGTCGGTTGGTATTGGTACGTTGCTGGAAGATGGTTTGGGAGATACGATTCGCGTATCGCTAACGGAAGAGCCGGAGGCGGAAGTGCCCGTTGCTCAAACACTCGCAGCCCGTTACGAAGGCCGCGTGGACCACGAGCCGATTCCCGAGATCACAAGTTACCCGATCAATCCATTCGCCTACACTCGTCGCGCTGCACGTGAAGTATTGAACATTGGTGGACACCAGGTGCCGCGAGTGGTTGCCGATTTCTCAGGAAGAGAAAAAATTACTGCCGCGTCATTGTTTGCACTCGGATATCAGTATTCTGTGCCGTTGGACAAGTGGAACATCACCGACATGGCATGCGATTATGTTTCTCTTGGTGATAATGTTGTTGACTTCGATATACCCGGCACACTGGGATTGGTTTACAATTACAATGTGTGGCTGACACAAAAAGATAAACCGCGGACGTATCCTTTGATCAATCACAAAGATTACAGGAATCACGGGCAGAAGTCGGAGCAGTTGAATTTTGTTTATGGCACGCTGAAAGATCTGGATGCGTCATTGATCACCATGCTGAATGCAGATCCGACGGCAGTGTTGCTGATTGATACATACAATAAGCATGGGATGGCGGAGGAACGCAGGTTGTTTGTTGAGTTGATCAACAACAAATGCGACGTGCCTGTGATCATTGGTCATGCTTATCGCGATCTTACAGTTGAACAACTGCAGTTGTATTCAGCAACCGATCTTGGTGGACTGTTGCTTGATGGGCTGGGAGACGGGTTGTTTATTGCGGCAGAGAACTGCGGAGGAGATAAGGTTGTGAACGAGACTGCATTCAACATCCTGCAGGCGACGCGGACCCGGATCTCGAAGACTGAATATATTTCCTGCCCTTCGTGCGGTCGCACGCTGTTTGATCTACAGGAAACGACGGCAAAGATCCGTTCGCGGACGAATCACCTGAAGGGCGTGAAGATCGGTATCATGGGATGTATTGTGAATGGTCCGGGCGAGATGGCGGATGCAGGACTACGGTTATGTAGGATCCGGACCTGGAAGGATCACGTTGTATCGGGGCAAGGATGTGGTGAAACGAAATGTGCCGTCGGCCCAGGCGGTTGATGAATTGATTGGTTTGATACGCGAAGACGGCGTATGGATTGATCCTAACGCATGATCGATATGGAAGAGGATAAAAAGAAAAAAGGTGGCCTGAAAGAATTTTTTTCTTTAGGCGAGGTCGGGGGTTATTTCTTTCGCAAGAAAGATCCGAATCGTCCGAACAATATCAACATCCGCATGATGCATGGGGTGAATAAGATCTCTATCGTTGTGTTCCTCGCGGGTGTGCTTTACCTCATCTTCAAGTTGCTGATAAAGCCGATGTTGTGAACATCGAATCCTTTCGCACTTACTGCCTGGCCAAACGTGGAGTTACGGAAGAAACACCGTTCGGTCCAGAGACGCTGGTGTTAAAAGTCATGGGTAAGATGTTTGCCCTCACTGGTGTGGATGACTTCGGACATATCGCTTTAAAAGTCGATCCTGAGATAGGAGCGGAGCTCCGCGAACAATACGCGTCTGTCGTGCCAGCATATCATATGAATAAAATACATTGGATCAACGTGTTGATGGATGGTGGTGTTCCGGATAAGCTGGTGAAGAAATGGATTGATAATTCTTATGATCTGGTTGTGGCGGGCCTGCCGAAGAAGGTGAGGGAGAAGTTAATGAAGTAGTTTAGTGTGGCTTCGTCCTGCTGAGTTTCGAGATAGTCTATTTTATCCTGGTGATGAGTCAGAAGTTATAATCAGTTACTTTAAGAATACCTATTTAATCACCTTGTAATCAAATATTTACAACAAACAGAATAATCTTTCGCCATTTTCGTTATTTTTGCTGATTCTGCATAGTACGTGCACGCACGAATGACCCGCGCCCTTACCCTGATCGTTGGACTAGTCGCCCTACTGGCGTCGTCGTGCACCCAAAAACTAATCTGCCCCGCATACCAAAGCTCATTCATCTACGACAAAGAAGCGCTCCGAAAGAAATTCAGCTATTTCAAAGAAGATTCTACTCCGAAGATCCTCACGGCCAGCAAGACAAAATACCTCATCGCCGTACCCGAATCCTATCGCAAGAAAATGCGTGGTCTCAAAACCGTGGAGATGAAACCGGTGTATCCCGTAATACCCGACTCGTTGAAGATCAACAAAGGTGAAGACCTGATCCTCGCCGAACGCGATGTTGTCGATAGTACTGCAGCACCAACAGACAGTGTATATACCATCACGAAGACAAAAGAGAAATACAATGTAGACCAGGACATCTACATGTGGTACTTCCGAGATCAGCTCGTGTTGCCAGACGTTCGTGCTGCGATGCAGACTCAGAACGAGAACAAAGCCAACGCCGCAAAATCCGGAAAGAAAAAGGGCAACTTTTTCCAAAAGCTGATGTTCTGGAAAAAGAAACCGGCTCCCGATTCATTAGCGGTCGCGGCTCCGCCACCCAATCCATCCGACACAACAGCTGCACCTCCGAAGAAGAAAGGGCTGAAGGGATTGTTTGGTGGTAAGAAGAAAGATCCTAATGCACCCGCTAATCCGAAGAAGAAGGACGACGCGAAGAAGGATGAGAATGACGGATTTTGAAATTTTACAGTTAACTGAACAACGTCAGGTTGCCAAATTGATCTGCTGGAGGTACGGGAATAATTAAAGTAGCATCATCTGCTTTCGGGTCCGCGATACGGGGCGAAACTGAAAAACTTTCAAACTTTGCTTCGGTGGCGTGAAGACAAGACAACAACTGTTCTTCCGGAGTTTCTGAATTCATCCACACCGCTGTTTCTTCCAGGGTTAATATCGCCGGCATCCGCTCCGAGATCTCTGCAACGCTTCCTGCAGAAGGCACCGTGATCATCATAAACGTGTGGATCATGTTACCTTCTTCGTCATCGTATTCGTCCCAAACCCCGGCAATCGCAAACAGATCTTTTGGTTTTCAGCTCAATGCGATAGGGTACCGCTGTTTTCTTGCCGATCTTTTTCCATCCGTAAAATCCGTCGGCAGGAATAATGCATCGCGATTTCTTCAGTTGCTTTCGAAGTGTTGGCCTTTCGTTGATTTGTTCCAAACGAACATTGATGATCTTTTCGCCTATCGGTTTGTTCTTCGACCATTCTGGCGCCGTGCCCCAATAGAAGTGCGAAAGACCTACACTGCCCAATGTGATCACAGGCAATAGCTGCGAAGGCGCAGCATTGTACCGCGGACGCTCGTGTCCATGCGGATCGATCGAAAAGAAAGCCTTTACTTTATCGGCTCCCACTGTCAATGAATACCTGTCGATCATTATTTTATTGCCCGGATAAACTGCACTGCACGCAGTTCTGACCAATATAGTCCATTTTGATTGAACATCGCAAAACCGACGTGACCACCGTGGTCGGAATAGTCGAATTCAATAGCGGGATTGTTGATGTGAGTCGGGTAACAGTCGTCACCAAGAAACGGATCATTCTTCGCGTTCACGATCAATGTCGGTACGCGGATATCTTTCAGGAAATACAACGAGCTACAAGACTGGTAATAATGAATAGCATCTTTGAATCCATGAAGAGGAGCGGTGTACTTATCGTCGAAGTCTTTTAACGTGGAGACGTGCTCGAGACCGGAGACATCAAGCCCATCCATGAGACGCGCCTTCGTGATAACCTTTTTCTTCAGACTTCTGAGAAACCGTTTTGCATACACAAGCCCTATCTTTTCGCAACTGGTCTGGAGATTGAGTGGCACCGAAAACACCGCAGCGCCTTTAATTCTTCTTTCTTTCTCTCCTAGATATTTCAACGTGATGTTTCCACCCAAACTAAATCCAACAAGGTATATTGATTTGTATCTGCCTGCCGCATGATTTACTACAACGTCGAGATCGTCGGTCGCGCCGCTGTGATAAAACCGCAATTTTTTATTCATCTCATCGCTACATCCGCGGTAGTTCCAGGCGATCACACTATAATCCTGCCTCAAAGAAAGCTTTCGCCATTCCCTTTACATACGCGCGTTGAGTGTGGCCTTCGAGACCATGAGAGATGATTACAAGTTTTTCTGTCGGTGGCTTTTGCTCCAACCAATCGAGGTCAAGAAAATCGTCGTCTGGCGTTGCAATGCGCTCGCGACGAACGCCATTCAGATCCACAGTCCTGAAAAGGGCAGGGTAGATGGTTTCAAGGTGTTTGTTGAATAGAAAAGAGGGAGGACTATAAGTCTGCCCTATTTCCATCCCATGCGGTCTTTTAGGGTCGTGATATGGGCCAGGTGATGATCGCCATGCCACGCATAAAGATGAATGAGTCGTTCCAGGGGAACATTCTTACCGGAGTCCGGGTGAATGAATTCTTTCTTAAGATCAGCCGGTGTAAGCAGGCGCATCAGGGTTGTCCATTTTACGTGGAGGGCTTTTAAGAAATTGATAGAGATGTCGGGAGGCAGTTTGGTCTCCGGCGTTACGGCCCAACCTTTTTCATCGTAAGCTTTGATCAATGGCGTTGGTTCACTCAATGTCCATTTGATGCGGATATAAGAATTCATGTGACTATCGGGCACGTGGTGCACGACTTGTCGCACGGTCCATCCACCATCGCGATACGGTGTGTCGAGTTGCTGATCGGTCATGCCTTTAATGGCGGCTTCCAGTCGCGCGGGCAGTGTTTCGATGCGTGTAATAAATGAGTTGATGTCCTCGGCAGAGTAAGATTCCTTTGGTTGGAACTTGCCGATCGGGTAACTGGGATCCATGGGTGTTATTCTTTTTCGATGACGGCTTCCTTCAGCTCTTCGTCGGTATAACCCTTCTTGAGCTTCACGGGTTTCGACTTATCACCGGTTCGCTTTTTCTTTTTCACGCGAATATTGGTGAGCTCAATTAGCATTGAGAATGCCACTGCGAAGTAGATGTAACCTTTGGGAATCACATAATGCAGCGACTCAAGGAACAGCATGAAGCCGATCAATATGAGGAAGCCTAATGCGAGAACTTCCATCGATGGGTGCTGCTGAATGAATCGGCTGATCGTTCCAGAGAAGAACATCATTACGCAGATTGATACGATGACTGCGATGATCATAATGCTGACCTTCGAGGGATCGACAATACCGACTGCAGTAAGAATTGAGTCGAAAGAGAAGATGATATCGAGAACGATAATTTGAGCGATCGTACCGCCGATCGTCACCGTGCCGCTTTTCTTTTTCTTGTCGCTATCCTCTTCGTCATCACCTTCCATTTCATGGTTGATCTCCATGGTGCTTTTCGCGATGAGGAACAGACCACCGAAACCGAGAATGAGGTCACGGCCACTGAACGACATTGCGTGTTGCATGATAAAGTTCTTGGGGATCGTGAACAGCGGTTCGGTAAATCCGATGATCCAGGTAATGCCCAGGAGGAAGAAGATCCTGACGATCATCGCCAGGGCGAGGCCTGTGTTGCGCGCCCGTTGCCTCAGCTCTTCTGGCAACTTATTGGAGACAATAGAAATGAATATGATGTTGTCGATGCCGGAGAACAATTTCGAGAAAGCAAAGTGTAAGTAGGGCTAGCCAAGTGTCGGCTCTCAGGAACAAGTCCAAGCTCATAGGGTGCGGCTGTGGTTTCTTCTCTAAATCGAACTTCCAAATTAAGGAAAGACACCAATAATAAAAATTTTAAGGTCTAAAAACCGTCTTCTCAACGAGATGTTATTTTTAGCAAATTTTAAGAGAGAAATTGTGATGGCTTTTTGGGCAAAAACGGAAGAAATCTTTGCCAACTGAAGCGGTTGTTGCGACATCAAATGACTTAATTTTAGTACCCTAAAGAATTACGCGGTTACCTTTGCGAAGATCGATTCTAAAGGAGAGATGCCAGAGCGGTCGAATGGGCCGGTCTCGAAAACCGGTGTGCGGGCAACTGTACCGAGGGTTCGAATCCCTCTCTCTCCGCCTTCGGTCGCCGAAGCTTTTAGCGTAGGCGGCAATTATTATGAAACCGATTGCTTTAATCCTCCTCTTCTTCTCGTCATTCTCCGCAATGTCCCAGCAACCTATTAAATACCTCGCTCTCGGCGATTCGTATACAATCGGCGAAAGTGTAACAGAAACCGAACGTTGGCCTGTGCAACTGGCGGAAGCCCTTCGCAAGAAGGGACGCAGCATCGAAGCCCCGAAGATCATCGCAACAACCGGCTGGCGTACCGATAACCTGGGCAACGCGATCAATATCGCGAACCTCAAACCTGAATATGGTCTCGTTTCTTTATTAATAGGTGTGAATAATCAATACCAGGGCAAACCGATCGATCAGTTCAGAAAAGAGTTCGAAGAGCTGTTGAATGTCGCTATTCGTCTTGCGCAAGGGAAGAAGGAAAATGTGTTTGTTGTATCGATACCAGACTACGGATATACGCCATTTGGGAAAGCAAATCAGCCAAAGATCTCCAAGGAGCTGGATGATTATAATAGTGTCAGCAAGAATATTACCGGGAAATACGGAGTAAAATACTTTTACATCACTGATATCAGCAGGAAAGGATTCGACGATCCGTCGTTAGTTGCCTCTGATGGACTACATCCGTCGGGTAAGCAATACGGTCAATGGGTTGATCTTATTTTAAAAGAGGGGTTATAATCTTCGTCAGATTTCTCGCCACAATCTTATGACCTTCAACGTTCGGATGAATACCATCCGGTAAATTCAACTTCTCATCACCGGCAACACCTTCCAACAAGAAAGGCATTAACGTAGCCTTGTTCTTCCTCGCCAGATCGGGATAAATACTTTTGAAATCATTCGTGTAATCTTTACCAAGATTTGGAGGAACCATCATTCCCGCCAACACAAACTTCACGTTTGGATATTTCACTTTTACTTTATCGATGATCGCTTGTAGATTCTTACGCGTCTGATCGAGTGGCAACCCACGAAGACCATCGTTGCCACCAAGCTCCAATACAAAAATGTCAACCGGCTGACGCAAGATCCAATCGATGCGACTCAATCCACCGGCAGATGTTTCGCCACTCAGCCCGGCGTTTGTAACTTTCACTTGCTGCGAAGTCTTGTTGAGTTCTTTCTCTACCAGAGCCGGGAATGCTTCTTCGGTAGATAGCCCGTAACCCGCAGTGAGACTGTCGCCGAAAAACAGAATGCTCTTCGATGGAGCGGGAGCGATCATCATAACAAGCGATGCAATAAAAAGGAGGAGTTTGCCGACCATAGTAGGTAGTAACTAGTTCTGTCAAATATTCTATAAAAGTGGTGAATATTGACTTTCTTTCCTTCTTTAAAAATTATGCCAGAAACCGTACTTCAGGCGGAGAACCTGTCTAAAACATATTCGTCGGGCGACCGAAAACTGACGGTGCTCGAGGGAGTTTCTTTCAAAGCCGAACAAGGAACAACACTGTCGATCATCGGCCCTTCGGGCAGTGGCAAAACAACATTACTCGGACTTTGTGCCGGTCTCGACGTGCCCACCAACGGTGTGATCTCGTTGATGGGATTTCGCCTGAATGCGATGAGTGAAGATGATCGTGCATACATACGCAATCAATACGTTGGTTTTGTGTTTCAGAATTTCCAGTTGTTGTCAACTCTAACTGCTCTCGAAAATGTGATGGTGCCGCTGGAGCTTCGTGGTGAGAAACATATTGAAGGAAAAGCGAAAGATCTTTTGGCGCGCGTGGGACTTGAAGATCGTCTTCATCACTTTCCGTCGCAGCTCTCCGGAGGTGAACAACAACGCGTTGCTTTGGCGCGTGCATTCATAACATCACCGAAAATACTTTTTGCTGATGAACCCACGGGAAACCTGGATGAAGAGAATGCACAGGGCATAACGAATTTGTTGTTTGATATCAACAGGGAAGAAAAAACAACATTGGTCTTGGTAACACATAACCTCGAGCTTGCACAGAAGACCGAGAGAATATTAAGAATGAAAGGCGGAAGAATCGTCGAAGAACTATTGACGAACGCATGATCGAGTATATCATTAAGATAAAGCGCAAGACAAGAAGCATCCTCAGAGATGGATGGGTGTGGAAAATGGCCCTGGCGCGATGCGCGTCATAATGTATCGCGGCTGATGTTGTTTACTGCGTCTTGATCACAGGTATCACTGCCGTTGTGTCGATCGGTTCGCTCAACTATTCTCTTCAGAACGATCTTGATCGCAACGCGAAAGAGCTTCTTGGCGCCGACATGGTTGCCAACGGCAATAAGAAATTCGAGCCGGCTGTTCTTGCTGCATTTGATTCAACAAAGTTTGAGCAAGCCTCGGAATCGGAGATGCCTCGATGGTGATGTTCATGAACAACCACCAGTCACGCCTTGTAGAGACTTGTTGCTCTTGAAGGCAACTTTCCATTTTACGGAGCAATTGAAACAGTGCCCGAAGACACTTATTCGAAAGTAAAGAAAGGACGTTGGGCAATGCTAGACGAATCCCTGGCAAGCCAGTATGAAGTAAGTACAGACGACTCTTTGAAAGTTGGTAATGTCACGTTTCGCGTTGCTGGCGTTGTGCGCAGATTTCCTGGAGGAACAGGCATACTGTCTTCGTTCACACCGTCGGTTTATATATCGCATGCAGAGCTCGATTCAACGGGACTGATCCAATACGGAAGTCGTGTTACATACAAGCGTTTTTTCAAGACGCCGTCTGATGAAGTCACCGCGAAAGAAGAGAAGGTGTTGCGACCGTTGCTCCGAAAGTACGGTCATTGGTTGGAGACGGTCGAAACTCGGAAGGAAGACCTCGGTCGTGATTTCAAGTCTGTATATCGGTTCTTCGCGCTGCTGGCGTTCGTAGCGTTGGTGCTGGGCTGCATTGGTGTGGCGAGCTCGGTGCACATTTATGCACGCGAGAAGAGGGAGGAAGTAGCGGTTCTACGGTGCGTTGGAACATCGGGGTGGCAGGCGTTTAATATCTATTTCATACAAGTTGCCGTATTGGGGCTTCTGGGAAGTATTGTCGGTGCTGCATTGGGGAGTGGGAGTGCAGCAGGTGGTGCCGCTGGTGTTTAAAGACCTTGTTCCCGTTGAATTACAGTTTGGTATTTCGTGGCCGGCGGTGATTGAAGGATTGTTGTTGGGTATTGTAGTGTCGATACTGTTCACGGTGCTTCCGCTGATATCAGTAAGATTTGTTCCTCCACTCACGGTGTTGCGTACAGACTTCGAAGGAGAGAAAGTTTTTTCACGTGCGAGGATCGTGGTGATCACATTGATCGTATTGTTCCCCGTGGTTTCGGCGGCATACCAGACTGGTAAGTTTGTCTACGGATTATCTTTTGCGGCGGGCATTATGGCGGCGCTTGGATTACTGACATTAGTTGCGCTGGCGATCCTGTAACCTCGCAAGAAAATTTTTCCCTGCCAACGCGTCATTCGTTTTGCGGCATGCTTTGTCGAATCTCTTCAGACCCAACAACCAAACCCAGGCGTTGCTGGTAACGATCGGCCTTGGCGCGTTTATCATCGCTACACTGAATGTTATTCAGAACAGTCTTCTCGACCAGGTATCCTTTACCGGGAACGAAAATCAATCGAACACGATCTTGTTCGACATACAGCCTTCGCAAAAACAGGGAATCGTCGATTTGATGAATGAGCAAAAGTTGCCCGTGAATCAACTCGTTCCCATCATCACGTGCAGGCTCGCGCAAGTAAAGGGCAGGACGATAGATTCACTCCAGCGCGACACATCCGATCATATTCCCAACTGGGGCGCTCACGCGCGAGTATCGTGTAACGTATCGCGATAGCCTTCATCATTCCGAGGAACTGATTGAAGGCAAACTACATCATCTCGAGAAGAACCAGAAAGATTCTGTTTGGGTAACGATATCTGAAGGCATGCAGGAATCTTTGGAAGTAGCCATTGGTGATTCATTGGTGTTTGATGTGCAAGGTGTTCCGATTGCCGCAAGGATCAGTGGCATCCGCAAAGTTGACTGGCCGAAAGATCCGCCAAACTTCATCTTTGTGTTTCCAAACGGTGTACTGGAAGCAGCGCCACAGATCTGGGTAGCAACAACGAAGATCGACGATCAACAGGTGGCCAATCGCTTTCAACAGGAGCTCGTTATGAAATTTTCGAATGTATCGCTGATCGATTTGAGACTCGTGTTGAGCACCATCAACGAATTGTTTGGCAAAGTGAGCCTGATCATTCGCTTCCTGGCGCTGTTCAGCATCATCACCGGGTTGGTTGTACTGGCAGGCGCCGTTATGAACAGCAAGTTTGCACGCATTCGGGAGAACGCTTTATTAAGAACAGTAGGAGCGAGAACGAAACAGATCGTGAGCATCACGCTGATCGAGTACGCTTACCTTGGACTTTTCGCGGCACTTACCGGAATCATACTCGCATTCATCGCCGGATTTCTTCTTACCCGCTTTTTTTTTCGACGTGGGATTCTCGGCAGACTATCTACAGCTGATTTTCATCGGCGTAGGAGTGATTATCCTCACCGTAGCAATCGGCTGGTGGAACTCACGGGAAGTGATTACAACCCCTCCATTGCAAGTGCTTAGAAGGGAGTCTTGAGCGTTCGGTGCATTTGACTAAATTGGAGTATGATTGGCGCGTGTAAGGGGATATTCGTGACTCTTCTGCTATCCCTGGTTGGGCATACTCTTTTAGCAATTCCTCCTGTTCATTACGTCGAGAACAAAAATCAATGGCCTGACGAATTTCGTTTCGGAGCGGACTTTCCCCAGATGAAAGTATTCCTGAAGGACGCGAGTATCTTTTTCGTTCAACATTCATTAATCCCCGAAAACGGCAAATCACCAAAGACATTCGCGATAAATCCTTTGAACGAGTCTCATCCTCATAGAACGGGTGTGAGTTGTCGATAGCCACATTCGAGCTTGCGTTTATCGATGCGCTAAAGCCTTCGATCACTACATCAGAAAAACATCCGACGACTTACAATTACTTTAATGGTAACGACCCATCGAAGTGGACGAGTAAGGCAACTGCATTCGGAGAAGTTTTGTATTCAGGAATGTATGGAGGTGTCGATCTGAAAGTTTTATTCGGAGGGCGATCAGATGAAGTATGATTGGATCATCTCTCCGTGTGCTGATGCTCGAAGGGTCCGTTTCACTTGCAAAGGAGTCGAACACATCGAGATTCGAAATGAGGACCTGGTGATCGAAAGTAAACTTGGAGAAGTGATTGAAACGAAACCCTACGCTTATCAAATCGTCAATGGTCATAAGCGTGCTGTTACTGCTATGTTCGAGATTGATGACGACGTTGTGTCATTCGTGTTTCCTGAAGGATATGATTCCAATTACGAACTCATCAATCGATCCCGCGCTGATCTTTTCGAGTTACTCCGGTTCCGCCCTCGATAACTGGGGTAACACTGCAACTTTCGACAGCAAGGGCAATCTTTATTCTGGCGGCATTGTGTCGGGTCAGTTCAACCAGGTTGGTTTTCCGACAACGGCGGGTGCATTTCAAACGAAGCACGCAAATGGAAGTGAATGGGATATCGGCATTCTTAAATACGATAGCTCGGGCGCCAACCTGATGTATGTAACTTACCTGGGTGGCACCGGCGCTGAAACGCCACAGAGTTTCGTCGTAAATGAAAATGATGAACTGTTGGTACTCGGTGCTACGAGCTCTCCTGATTTCCCCGGAACAACTGGCAATTTTAAGGGTGGCGAAACCATTGATCCCATTGCCGGGATACTTTACGATGGCGGCACCGATATTTTTGTCGCAAAATTTAGTGCCGATGGTTCTATGTTGTTGCACGGAACTTATCTCGGCGGCTCAGGCAACGACGGTATTAATTTCGTATCGGGGGAGCTGTTGGACGATCATATAGAAAGCGTTCTCGGAAAAAATTATGGCGACCAGTTGCGTGGCGATATCCTCACCGATGCAGCTGGGAACGTTTACATTTCGACCACGACAGCGTCGTTAGATTTTCCTGTTGTCAACTCCGATCCAAATGCCAACTACCATGGAGGAACTCACGATGCTGTAGTTGCAATGCTTGCATCGGATCTCTCGGTTGTTTGGACCAGGTTGCTTGGTGGTGACAGCACAGACGCTGCCTATTCTATTAAGCTCACGGACTCAGGCAATGTTGTGGCTGCAGGAGGAACTGCAAGTATCAACCTGGTTGGAATGAACGGACAGATCACAGCGGCACCCGGTCAAATCGACGGCTGGATCGCGATTTTGTCACCCGATGGAAGCCAAATCATCAACGAGACCTACGTTGGTACCAATGCTTACGACCAGGTTTACTTTATTGACGTAGCGAGCAACGGAGATGTTGTTGCTTACGGACAAACAAAAGGCCATTACCCGGTATCGCCCGGTGTCTATTCGAATCCAAACTCCGGTCAGTTCATTCATCGGTTTACCGCGGATCTTAAGTCAACAGTATTCTCAACAGTTTTTGGAACTGGTGGTCGAAGCCCTAACATCTCCCCGACTGCATTCCTGGTGAGTGCATGTGATAATATTTATGTAGCTGGTTGGGGTGGATCCATTAACTCTCCGGATTACTGGGGAGGGGACGCTAACTATGTCGGTGGAGATACGTTCGGTCTCCCCGTTACTGCCGACGCCATTTCAAAGAAATACTTCGGGTCATGATTTTTACCTCGCGGTGCTGTCGGCGAACGCGAAGGAATTGTTGTACGGAACATTTCTCGGCGGCCCTACATCGCCAACACATGTCGATGGTGGAACGAGTCGTTTTGATAAACGCGGGATCGTATACCATGCCGTGTGCGCGAGTTGCTTCGGTAACCGCAAATGATTTTCCGGCGTACAATGTGCCGCCATCTCGCAGCCGCAGTGGAAGCACCAGGTGTAACAATGCCGCATTTAAGTTCGACCTTTCTTCTCTTCATGCGCAGTTTGCAGACTAACAACATAAGTTTTACGGCACCTGGCATTCGCAACATATGTATACCTGATACAATTGTCTTTCAGAATTTGGTATTGGAGGCGAACGTTATGAGTGGAATTTTGGAGATGGCCCCACACAAATTGTTGTTAACAAAGATCCTATTCCTCACCAATATAAAAAGCCTGGAAAATATCTGGGTGAAGCTTAAAGCATTTGATCGGTCTACCTGCGCTGCGGTAGACTCCACTCAGACCATCATCAATGTTTTTGTTCCGGACATGCATGCAGGTCCCGATCAAAATATATGCTTCGGTTCATCCACTAATCTCGATGCGACTGGCGCAGCTTCGTATTCATGGACGAGCACGGACAAACGTTTCTCGTCGGATATCAAACAACCGCCCGTGTCACCGGAAGACACAACTTTGTACATCTTGAATATGATTGATGCAGACGGCTGTACGCGAACAGATTCCCTTCAAGTGAATGTTATTCCCAGTATTGACCTGTCATTCGATTTTGAGAAAGTGTATGATTGCCAGAACCGGCCTTATCTAAAAGTCAAGAGTACTTCGAAGCTCAAGCCCGACGAAGATGTAGCTTTCTTTTTCGGCGATGGACAGTCGTCCAACGAAATGGAAACGACTCATTCCTATGAGCTAGACGGCGTTTATTCAGTAACCCTTCGTGGAACCAAAGATGTTTGTGCCTACCAGGTCAGCAGGGAAATTCCGATCATAACGCTTCAAATACCTAATGTCATCACGCCTGGTGAGGAAGACGGACTAAATGATACCTTTAGGATCCGCTACGGAGATCCGGCGGTGCTCACGTCGGACGCAAAGATCGGTTTAAAAATAATGGATAGGTGGGGTGTAAATGTCTACGAGTCGAAGGATTATCGGAACGATTGGAAAGGTGCTGATCTCGACGAAGGTGTCTATTATTTTGAAGCGAACGTTTTAGGCGAAGTTCAATGTAAAGGATGGGTTCATTTAATTAAGTAATATGAAAAAGATTTTGATCGTTTTTATTCTCCTTGTGACCGGATGCTCTTCGCCGGCGGGGGAAGCTCCAGAAATACAACCGGACCAATTTAAAAGCAGGATTGAACAAGGAGCTGCCTTGATCGATGTGAGGTCGCCGGAAGAATACGCCAATGGTCACATTGCAGGTTCCCAAAACATAGACATCAAAGACCCCGAGTTTCTCACCAAAATTCAAAGTTTCGATAAAATAAAGCCATACGCGGTCTACTGCGCCAGCGGCGTTCGAAGCGGCAAGGCGGCCGGCATCATGAGAGAGAATGGTTTCACAAATGTGTTTACCCTTTCTGGCGGCCTTAAAGCCTGGAGAGAGAAGGGACTACCTCTCGAATAGCTGGGTTAGACATACCCGGCAAACCAATAAGCCACGAAGCCAACCCACTCGCGAATCAACGTCTGCCAGATGCCAATTGCATCCAGCGTGGGAAGTAACAGCGTATACGGGTTGAAGCGCCGTTCTTCGGCTATGGGCTCGGCAGCAAACGCGTCTACTTTCACACCAGCCTTTTTGAAACACGCTAAAGATCTCGGCAGGTGGTACGCCGAAGTAATCAGGAGAAGCTCCTTAGGTCCGTCGAGCTTCGACAGAAGTTCGCTCACCATCACAGCCGACTCATGTGTGTTCTTTGATTGGTCTTCGATGATGATATCTTCATCGGGGGATGCCGGCGAGTCTCAGGAAATTGGCAAGGTCGTCTGCTTCAAGAACACCGCCGCCATCGAGACGGCCGCTGCCGCCGGAGACGATCACCTTCCGAATGATTCCCAGCTTGTAAAGCTGAAGCGTGTGTGTTGCACGATCGGCGCTGCGATTGAAGTACACACGGTCCTTCGGTTTCATGTCTGTCTTCGTTACGCCGGTAAGAAGGATACCGTAGTCATATTTTTTTGTGATGGAAGCGAATGGCGTCACCGGGACTTCCCAGGCACGCATTACTTCGTTGGCGATAAAGTAAATTGGAACAAAAAAAGAAAATGACAAACGCCGTCGTTAAGAGGATCTTCTTCCAACGCTTGTTTCTTACAATCCAACTAACAACGAATAGCAAGCCTACGACAGCAATCGGCTGCGTAAGGAACGCCAGTATCTTCGAAAAGATGAAAAACATTCTACATCCGTTTTGGCAGAGGATTAGAGATGTTGCTTAGTCCGTCAACGATTTTCTTAAGCACTTCGTAGTACAATGTTATCGCAAGTACGATAGTCATCGACCAGATCACACCGACATTGAAATACAGGGGTGTCTATATTTTGATTGAGGAAGTGTTTCGCGGGCATGTAGAACTGCGCATTGAAGTCCACCATGTGATCGGGATCCGGGTCTTTGTAGATCGGGTAGAATTTCTGAACCAACCTTCCTTCTTTTTCAATGATGCGATTGGTTTTCCGCCATGTTCTTCACAAGCTCCATGATGGCTTCATTCTGATATGACTGTCTCAATTCTTCAAATTCTTCTTCCTTTTCGGATGAGCTCGTCATCGTGTTGATCATTTTTTCTTTTTCACGATCAGCGACGTTGTATTTATTGACATAAAATTTCTTCAGGGCTTCGAGGAAGTTAGTTGTTTCCCTGAGTGTAGATGAGTCCGTAGCCATCGGCTGTCAGTTTTTCCATCGCCTTGAAGTCGGTCTTGTTCACCGATTCCAGCTCGCGTCCGATTTCATTGCGGAGCAGCATGAAGCTTTTGTTTACCTCTTCTTTTATTCCGGGCTCCGGGCTTTTAAGATTCAGGTTAATAAACGCGATCTTCGTTTCGAGAGCGGGTATGTGGTAGATCTTTTTGAAATCCGATTCAGCCATCACTTTGTCCATAGGGTAGAACTGTCGCTCGAAGCGATTGTCTTTGTACTGTGCTACCATCGAAGCTTCGAATGCCCATCGTGACGCCATGATATCTCCCACGAATGGAACGGTAGCTTCATTGCCGATAACGGGGTTCAACTTGTCGAACTTCACAACTACACCACTCAGTATCAGCTGTGGTATCAGCAACACTGGAATGAGAATATAGATCGTTACCGCTGAATTGAATGCCGACGAGATGTTTAAGCCCAACAGGTTGGCGAAACACGACGCTGTGAACAAGATCGCCCAGTGCGTGAAGAACATTCCCTGGATGCCCAGTATCAGGTTGCCGATAGTCACAAACATCGCCGTTTGGATTGCCGATATCATGAACAGAATTCCAATCTTCGAAATGATGTAGCTGCTTCGGCTCAAGTGGAGGAACGCTTCTCTTTTCAGGATCTTGCGGTCGCGAATGATCTCCTCTGCGCTCACGGTGAGTCCCATGAACAGCGCCACGATTACACTCATGAACAAATACGCGGGCATGTTCAGATTCTTACTGAATACATATCCGACCCTGAACGGATCGTCGACGTTGTAATAGCGAACAATAAATGCCAGGATGAACGCGAGTAATGGGGCCTCGAGCAGGTTGATGACCATGTACTGCTGATTGCTCAGCTTCGAAAGAAGATCGCGTGCCGAGAACAGGCGCGTTTGCTTCAACCACTTCGGAATACTGAGTGTTGAATGTGGTTCCTCCTTCGATCGTTCAACAATAGGTGACTTCGATCTTTGCTGGTATATCTGGTTCCATTGCTCCGGCGAGAACTTTCGTTCCATCGTGAAGTTTCCGAACTCGTTGATCACCTTCGTCTCGATGATGTTGAAGATCTGCTCGGGGTTCACGTTGCCGCAATGTGTACACTCGCCTTCTTCGCTATTGATGAGATTGATGTTCTGCTTGAAGTAAGATACGGCGTCAACAGGATTGCCGTAGTAGATCTGGTATCCGCCGGTGTCGAGGATCACAAGCTTATCGAACATCTTAAAGATATCCGACGACGGCTGGTGAATAACGGTGAACACGAGCTTGCCCTTCAATGAAAGTTCTTTCAGGAGATCGATAATGTTCTCCGAATCGCGCGACGATAGTCCCGAAGTCGGTTCGTCGCAGAACAACACGGCGGGCTCGCGCAACAATTCGAGCCCGATATTCAGGCGCTTGCGTTGTCCGCCGCTTATAGTCTTGCGAAGGGGAGAGCCTACCTTCAGATCCCTGGTCTCCATTAGGCCAAGGTCTTCGAGTGTGCGCATCACAAGCTTATGTACCGCTTTCTCCGAAAGGTGACTAAAGCAAAGTTTGGCCGCGAAATAAAGATTCTGATATACTGTGAGATCTTCGATCAGCAGGTCGTCCTGGGGAACGAAGCCGATAACACCTTCGATCTTTTTTGGATCACGATGGATATCGATGCCGTTGATCAATACTTTTCCGCTGGAAGGTTTCTCGGTGCCATTCAATACGTGCAGCAGGGGTAGACTTACCGGCGCCGCTGGCACCCATCAGCGCGATCAGGTTGCCCGACTCTTCATTGATCGTTACATCGCGCAGCCCCAACCTTCCATTCTTAAATGTGTAGTTGATGGTGATGGCCTCGAAGCTCGTTCGTGTTACGTTGTCGATCTTCTTGAAAACACTGAGAATATCGCCGTAGTAAACAGGATCAGTTGTTCCCCATCTTATCAAAGATCCGATTGCGAGGGCGTTGAATGTTGCCCGGCTTTTGAGGAACGCTGTTGGAGATAAACATCGGTGTGGCCGATGTATTTAAAGAAGAAACTTTCCGTGCTTGCGAGGTAAAGTATCGCGATCTCTCCATCGAGATGTTCGCGGTAGATGTGCTTGCCTTTGCCGCTGTAGCTGGCATCGGAATCGACAGTTAAAATGAACTCACTCTCGAAGTCGCCTTTCTTTTTTCCATGCACGTAGTATTTGATCAGTTCCTGGTCGGCATCCGAAACATTGAGTGAATTTCCAATGGTACGACTGGTGCTCTCTTCATGGGGAGTGATGGTGCCATCGGCCATCACGATACTCAAGAGCTCGATCATGATCACGTTCTTCTGCTTTTGAGCAACCTCCTGGTTGATCTCCGTGGCGATCATGCGGATGTCTTCCGCTTCCTGTTGAGGTGAGTGATTGGCGATAACTTTACAGTAATCGTCGAACTGTTTGAGGTGAGGACCAACGGAGCGTTGTCCAACGTGATCGTTGAGGAACGCTTCTATCTGATCTCTTTCCTGTTTATTACAAGATCTTCTTTGGCAACGAGGGCGAAGAGCTTGATGATGGCGTTGAGTATCGGTTCACTCATATTATCAAATTTAAAATAAAAGAGGACCGGGTTTTGTCGGTCCTCTTTATCTTATAGTGTCCATTGCTGTTAGTCGGTAATCGACTTCCTGAGCTTTTCGACAATATTGGTAATGTCGACCAGGTTCTTGTCTGAAAGCACGAGGTTAGCTTTGTTGTTTTTGATCTGCTCTTCGATATTCAACGCACGATAGCTTGCCTCAAGTTGTGTGAGATCTGTTTTGATTGAGTTGATAATCTCGTTTTCCTCAACGGTATTGAGCATCTTAAGAAGCTCGCCAACAGATTCAGACTGCTGGAGGGATTACACGCATAAGAGGAGTGAGAACGAGGTTACGCTGATCGTCGGCAAGAAGATTCTTGGGATACGACTTGATGAGACCAGTTGAGATATAAAGACCTTCAACGAAACTACCTGTTACCATCAGGGCAGCGAGCTTGTTGCGGCTGTCATCTTTCAGGTAAGCGTCGGTCTTCTGAACCATGCGGTTCAATACAGCGGCGAGAGAGTCTTTGTTAGAAATGTTGGTTTCGAATTGTTTCAGCACTTCGACATCGAAAGAGCCAACAACACCGAGTCCGTCGGCGAGTGTTTTAGCGGTGTTCAGGTAGTCGATTGCTTCCTGTGTTTTTCCGTAAGAGCTCAGGTACCCGATATCTGCAGCGTAAACGCCGAGGTTGAGAGCAGCTTTGTCGCTTTTTGTAGCGTATGAGTCGGCTTTCTTGCGATCGCTGATAAGGCTTTGATTGAACTCTGCTCCGGTTGCTTCGAGCAGGTAGGGAATTTCAGAGGGCGAAGGTATATTATAAACTACATCCTGAATTTGATCCTTGAGAGATTCTTCTGCGGCTTCGAAGTCTTTGGAGTTCTCATCCTTCTTCTCGGATGAGCCGCCACAAGACCACAGGATCAGGCCGGCAGACACAGTAATGACCAGGCATAAGAGACGAGTAAATTTCATGGGTTTTCGGTTTAACCTTCAATTTTACACATTTTTCAATTCATTTAACGTCGGGTTATTTTATTTTCTTACGCACAAGCCGGGTTTCTGAACCATCTTGGTTATCTTATGAGCCGACTCAAAATTTATGACCCCACAATCGGTTGAGCTCGTTGTTCTTATCGATGATAGTGACATCGACCTCTTTGTCCAGCGGCGATTCATCGAGTTAAGCGGCTTTGCCAGTCGTGTTATAACATTTCGCTCGTCGCGAGAAGCACTCAACCACCTGTCGGACAGCAATCTGAAAGAATACCCCGACCTGATATTCCTCGATTTGAACATGCCGGAGATCGATGGATTTTCTTTTCTCGAACAATACAGCAAGCAAGTGAAGGGCGCGCCTACCAAGATCATTATCCTCACCAGTTCCAGCAGTGCGCTCGACCGCGACAGGGCAGCCACGTTCGGAAATGTTATCGGGTTCCTTTCGAAGCCTCTCACGGAGGGGAATCTCTCGGAAATAGACTTGTCGAGTGTGCTGGGAAAGTAGGGGACGGTTGTAGTATAGTGCTCTTTTGATTAAACTTGCACCCTCGAATTTTTTCGGGCCCATAGCTCAGCTGGTTAGAGCACCTGACTCATAATCAGGGGGTCGCTGGATCATGCCCAGCTGGGCCCACAACTCTGGAAGTGAAAAGTGAATAGTGAATAGTGAAAAGTGGATAGTGCTCGATAATAAAATCCAAAACATAATCTTCGACCTCGGTGGCGTCATCCTGAATCTCTCAGTCGATTCCACGTTGAAAAAATTTGCTGACGTCTCCGGCCTCTCCGTCGAGAAGGTTATCGAAGTATACCACTCCAGCACCTACATTCCTCGAGTACGAGAAGGGCGAGATCACAAACGACGAATTCAGGAAAGGCCTGCGACAACTGTTCGGGAATATCCATACCGATTTTGAGCTCGACGACTACTGGAACGCGATGCTCGGGGATATCCCCACGGAACGCATCGAGTTGTTGAAAGAACTGAAATCGAAATACAAGACATTCCTGTTGAGCAACACGAACGCCATTCACCTCGATTATTTTACCGGGATGGTGAACAAGGCTCACGGTCTCGAATCACTCGATCCGCTTTTTCATAAAGCATACTACTCGCACCTGATGAAGATGCGTAAACCGGATCCGGCGATCTACGAATTTGTATTGCGCGAGAATGGATTAAAGGCAAGCGAAACAATTTTCCTCGACGATAATCTAGCGAACCTTAAAGGTGCAGCCTCTATTGGCATTCAAACATTTCACGTCACGCATCCGGATCTTATTTTTTCTCTGTTCCGATGAATCAACGCCTTAAGTCGGCGCTCATACACGGCGGACTCTTCGTTGTAACATTCATGACCACCACGATTGCCGGTTCATGGTGGGTCGAGCGGAAAATACTTCATGGAGACAGTGTATTCCATCAACATGGATTATACGTGGGCCGACTTCGCACTGGGTCTGCCGTACTCTATCACTTTCCTTCTCATTCTCACGGTGCATGAATTCGGTCACTACTTCACCGCCATGTATCATCGCGTGAAGGCAACGTTGCCGTATTACATTCCTCTTCCTCCGTACGAAATGTTTTTGGGAACACTCGGTGCAGTCATTCGCATCAAGAGCGCTATCTATTCAAGAAAAATAAACTTCGATATCGGCATCGCCGGCCCGTTGGCTGGATTTGTCGTCGCAATTGCAGCACTCTTTTATGGATTTCTTACGCTGCCCGATGCCGGTTATGTTGAGCGGATACATGCTGCCCAGTTCCAACAAGCTGGCGCGGGCTCGCTGGACATTGTCATGGGCAACAACATCCTCTTCTGGTTCTTCGAAAATTTTGTCGGGGATCCTTCCCGTGTTCCCAGTCATCATGAGCTTTACCATTTTCCGATCCTCTTCGCAGCGTTCTGGTCACTTGTGTTTACAAGTATCAACCTGTTGCCGATCGGTCAACTCGATGGAGGTCACGTGTTGTACGGATTGATAGGAAGTAAAAAAACATCGCATCGTAGCGACGGTGATATTCGTGCTGTTTGTCGGTTACTCCACCCTGGGAATGGTGACGCCTGGTCAACCGATGAGCATCCTTGGATTTTACACCGTTCCACACTATGCCGCTATCGTACTTATAATAGCGTTGTTGTTCTTTTGTTTGAAAGCATGAGGATCTCGCAGGCAAAGACTGCGATTGTTGCGGTGGGTATTGTTGCCGTGCAGTATGTGTCGCTGCTGATCTTTCCCGGCATCACGGGTTACAGCGGTTGGTTGTTGTTTGCAGCGATCATTGGGCGAATAATGCCTGTCGCACATCCGCCAACGCAAATTGAAGAACCGCTGTCACTTGGGAGAAAGATCCTGGGATGGATTGCATTGATCATCTTCGTGATCTGCTGGACACCACGGCCCATCGAGACCATTATCTGATCAATAGTTTTGCGGTGCGCACCGTGCCGCTCACGTGAGCCCTGATAACGTAGATACCCGGCGTTGCATTCGACATCGTGATGATCGTCTCGGTCTCTGTTGTTTCTTTGAAGTGCGGTATCATTCGTCCTGCGATGTCGTAAACCGAGATCTGTTCGGCGTTGCCGGGAAAATGAAACACACCATTGCTTGGATTGGGGTACACCGTTAATGAGGTTTCGTCTTCCAACCCATTCGGATCGATATTGAGACCCGGACCGAAGACGGGTCGCATCATCAGGCTTCCGTGAACTCCGATGTCTGGGTTGTTCTGCAGCCATTCTCCTGCTGTGTTGTACCACATCTTGTCGGCTGTGTCGTTGTTCTTATCGAGCCCGACGGCAATGATTGCAGCTGTACTCTGTTTCCACCCGATGTAGAACGAACCTTTAACAGGCACAGGCCTCGCAAGTTGTTTCAGCCAAAACTGATTTTGCTGAGATCGTTGCAAACTTGTTTGTTCCGTATAGATCGGATCTTTGTCAATTGTATCCCAGACCCGTATCTCGATTATTTGAGAAGACTCGTCGCCGAACCGTGGAAAATACATTTCGAGAAACGTGACATTTTCCTGCGTCGCGCCGAGCAGATCGTAACGATAAGCCAATTGTGCTCCGGGTTGATCAAGCCCTGCGCCATACTCTGCCGCGCCATCGTCGTAGGCGTATTTGTCTGAAAGACGATAGACGGCGTAGGTTGTGTCGCTCCTCCTGAAATCTATTGGTGAATAGATGCGTGGATCGTAGTCACCACCCTTGTTTCCCTTAGGATCGGGAACGATCGACTTATTAATCATTCGTGCTTATCCAAAGCTTATAGTCAACGGTGATCGAATCTGCCGTTGCTGCTTCCGTCAGGAGATCAGGCAGGATCTTTTCCATTGAAGTACTAAAAGTTCCGAACGTCAGTGGGGTGCTAAAGGCGCTATCATGGACATCGAGGATCTGAAATGTTCCTACACTGTCTTTATTTGTCCAGGTCGTTATGGTAGCAGAGCTTGAAAAATCGAACGGCTGCTGGGGAAATACGCTACTGAGGTTCGTAGCAGTGAATGAAGGCTTTGTCATCACGCCATTGTTTGCAACGAAATGATCGACTGGCATGATCCAGTATTTGCCGAATAAACTGGTTGGCGGAGTCGATATCGTACGGTCGGGAAATGAATTGTCGCCAGCCCCTCTTTTTTTATTGAGATAATGTAGTCGAGATGCCATGCATCGTACGGCCCAGACTTCCGTCCGAAGTTTTGAAACATGAACTGAAATCCTGAATGATAATATTTCGGATCGCTGATCTGCACGAACGAAGTATAGAACAGGTTCGTCTCTATAGTTCCATCGTTGTTGATTGTATCCACCGGTATCCACCTCGAATCTTTATCAAGAAATGAAACCAGCAGGCGATCGCCATCATCGGGTATTTCACCCAAACCTTTTATCTGGTATTGATAGCTAAGAAAGACCGAGTCCCATGTTCTCATCGGGAATGGCTGTAAGGTCTATCGGGTTCGACACAAGCTTGTCCGCATATCCTTTCGCAAGAATGTCGGTTGAACTGTAAGGCTTGCCTAACGAATCAATTCCGTCGAATGTAGCTACACGAAGAGATGGAGGATTGATCGGGAGGCCAGTGTTCACCAGGATCGAACGGCCGTACTGCCATAGATCTTCATTGGCGTAAGAGGTTTCGGTGTCGGAGAAATCTTCCCAGAAGGGCAGAACTAGCGCCTGTGTTCGCGCACCCGACTTCGACTTATTCTTTTGCTTATCTGAATGAGGAAGACCAACGACTGTAATGCCCTGCGACCAACCGATATACGGCATGGCCAATAACAATAGGAGTAGGAAAGCCCTTCTCAGCGTCACGGTTTATTTTCGGTCTTGTCGTCCGGCTCCTCCAACTCTTCTTCAGGGATCTTGTCCTTCGGGCAAACGTAGAGGTCGACATGGTCGCCAGCCCTCAAAGAATCGCCGGGAAGCGGATTTGTCTTGAAAACGATGAGATCGTCGGTAATCGTATCTGTGTTCGAAGGAAAGACCTCCCCAAGGCGAAGACTCCAGCCTTCGAGCTTGTACTTCGCCATGCTATAAGTGTTATTGAGAAGCGACTCGAGAACGAAATCACTTGGTCCATTGCCATCACCCACCACAAGGTCGATCACAGAGCCTTTAGGTATGCGGGTGCCCGCTTCGATCTTTTTGCCCTGGTATCTCATTTCGAGCACGAGGCTCAGGTCCCTATCGTGGCCGTTGAATGACGCGGCCGCGTTTCAATCCATTGCTTTTTAAAATTGCCTCTGCACCAATGCGCGACGTCGTGTTGTTCGGGTCCGCAAGGTCAGGCATTGGCACCATTGGTGGCATCACCGGATTGATCGAGACATAAACTATCCGGTTGGGCTTTACGATAGAACCGGCTTTCGGAAACTGCCGGAGGATGGTGAGCGGAGGATACTGATCATGGTAAACGGAATCTTCAACTTCGAAGCGCAGGTCGTGCGTGCTTAAGAATGATTCGAGTTCACTGTACTTCATACCGGTGAGGTCGGGTACGGTGATTGAACAATTATGGCAAGTCGAATTCGGCAGGTAGATGTAGAAGTAACAGATACCGATAATGATCAAGACACACAAGGCAACGCCAATGTTAGCCAGCACTCCCGCCGAGTGTGTTCTTCTTAAAGAAATCCCAAATCCGCATTCGTATAGTTTAGAATTTTAGCGATGACTTAAAATCTGTTTCGATCCTTTTCGATTTCTCATCGCGTTCCACGCAAAGATCGATCAGCTTCGAAATGAGATCTGTGAAAGAAACGCCTCTTTCTTTCCACATCATCGGGTACATGCTTGAATTAGTAAAGCCTGGTATAGTATTGATCTCGTTGATATAAATATTTCCATCGTCGGCATAGAAGAGGTCGATACGGGCAAAGTCTTCACAATGCACAGCCTGGTATGTTTTCACTGATAACCTTCGTATTTCTTCCTGTATGCGGGGTTCGAGCTTTGCCGGTACCACGATATTCACCGCAGCGCCGTCTACATATTTTGCATCGAAGGTATAGAATTCATAACGATCGCTGATAACAATTTCGCCAGGAAGCGACGCTTCCGGAGGATAGTTGCCCAACACGGCACATTCGATCTCGCGACCTTTGATGTATTTTTCGACCATTAGCTGGTTGTCGTAACGGAATGCCTCTTCGACAGCTGGTAAGAAATCTTCCTTGCTCTTCACTTTCGAAATTCCGACGGATGAACCGAGGCTGGTGGCCTTTACCCATGAACGGAAGTCCAAGGGTGCTCACGATCGTTTCGAACGACATTGGAGCTTTTCTCGGCAAACGAATAGGTGAGGTAGGGGGCCACCGGAATGTTTGCTTTCTCGAGTAGTCGTTTCGAAGTCAGTTTGTTCATCGAAACAGATGAGCCGAGAACGCCGGTGCCTACCATTGGTATCGACATCGCCTTGAAGACACCTTGTATCGATCCGTCTTCTCCGTCGGTTCCGTGAAGTACGGGAAAGGCAACGTCGAACTCGATAGTTTTGTCGGAAGTCTGAAATGTGGGTTTCGATGGATTGAGCGAGAGGCTCAGTGGTCGCCCTTGTTCTATGTCTTTTGAAACCTCCGTGTTAAGGTGCCACGTGCCGCTGGTTGAGATGCCGACGGGAATGGGTCGAATCGTTCGCGGTCGATGTATTCAAAGATGTTCCTTGCCGAATTGATGGAAACTCCATGTTCTACAGAACGGCCCCCGAAAAGGATGGCGACCTTTTTTTTCTTCATGCTCAAATATAGGAAGAAGAGGTGAAGAGATGACGAGATGACGAGGTGACGATGCTACTTCCCGACGAAAAGCTTTGAGCTCGTGGTTAATGACGATGTTATGAGGCGGGCAATATACACACCTGTACTCTGTCCAAATAAATTTACTGTGTAGGTCTGGTTCAACGCGTCTGGTAGGTTGCTATCGATAAGAGTTTGGCCAATGGAATTGATGACAACTAACCGCGCATCCTGTTTCTCGGGAAGATTGAATGTGATGTAAAACTCGTACGGATTCGTTTCTGAATTATAGACCGAGAACAACTGCTCCGTTTTAGGTGGATCGGGATTGTCCTCCACAAAGAACTCGATGTTGTCGAGAAAGATGTCATTGCCGTTGCCATTCGTTGCTACGAAAGCAAACCTCACGTTGTTCTTGCCGGCAAAGTCGTTGATTGAAATGTAATTGCTGGTCCAATCAGTTTCGGCAGTGGGTTTCCATTCGGTGTCTACCGTCTGATTGGCGAGGTCGCGTCCTGCTTTGTCGAAGATCACCTGGTCTGTACGTAACACCGCAGTCCCCCGACACCATTACTTTCAGGTCGTCACTAAATCCTAACCTCGCACCGTAACTGCTGGAGAAGAACATGCTGCCCTGGCTTGCCTTCGTGAGATTAAGAACGGGGGAGACCAGCCACGATTCTTCACCGACGTCTGTGTTCGTGAAAGCTTTGTACACCATGCTATTCTTATACGTGCTGGTGGTTGTCAATTGCCATTTCAGTTGTGTGCCGTCGGCAAAGATGGTCCAACTCAAAGCGTTGCCGTCGAAGTTTTGTCGCAATGGAATGTCATCGCTGCTCGAATTGAATATTCTTGTAACGGTAATACCGTTGTCGTTGGGATTGTCGTCGATAGTTGCATCCGGATTGCTGATCGAGATCTTAATAGTGTTTGTAGATTGCTTGAGGTTCAACGCTTCGAGAGTGATGTCTGCCAGTGCACCAGATGACAATGAAAGACCAGTCAATGTCTGGGATGAAGTCACTACACCATTCACTTCGGTAACGACCAGCAGTCGGGTTACGACTTGCGTTCCCAGGTTTTGAACAGCAACAACAGGCTTCGTCTTAGGATCACAGAACACCGGTCCCGGCGCTACGAAAGAAACAACTTTCACGTCGTTGATCTCGCCGGTGTTCACCTGCACGTTGTCGAGATAAAGATTATTGCCATTCGCATTAGTCGATTCGAATATGATCCGTACGGTCTTGCCTGCATAAGGCGACAATGAAATACCGGTAGATGTCCATTGTGATTCACCCGAAGGGATGAATTCAGATGATTGTGTTGCCGACGTTGCAAGGTTGGTCCCGGATGCACTGTAAAGTTCATCGGCTGCCGAAAGATCCGTGCTGCAACCAACGGACACAAGGACTTTCATTGTCTCTGTGGTTGTACCAGGAAACATCGCGTAAGCGCGATCGAACTTCAGAATTGCATCGCCCGCAGGTATATCAAGAAACGGTGAGATGAGTTGATCTTTTGCTCCAAGGCTTTGGTAATCGTAGAGGTCTACATACATCGCCTTGTTGCCCGAAGTAGCCTTCGGCGCTGTGATGTTCACCCATGTTGTGCCGCCGTCCAGGTTGATGATCTGCCAGTCCGCAGGAGTACTATTGAATGCTTCAAGGAAAGGGGGGCTGACACGTGTGGTTACTTGCGACGATATCGATGCAATGTCGTTGCTTGTATTGTTATCGGTGCCACCATTTACCTGGATGATTTTAAAGGAAATGCTGTTGGTGCTCGGCTCAACGAGATTGATCGTATTGAAACTGAGCGTCTGTGCATCGAGATTGTTGAGGTTAAGAGTGAATGTTTTTGTTTCAAGCGTCGATCCGTTCACGATGAAGCTCACCGTTGCTGAGGTGATAATTGTTGTTCCGCGATTTCGAACGGTGACTTGCGGAACAATCGACTGACCGCACGTGATAGTAAATGGCGCAACGACAGTTTTTGCTTCGAGGTCGAGATTTAAAACAACTGGATCTTGCGCTCCGAGCGAAGATTGAAGACTTACCCTTCTCGGACTATTTTCCAACACCGTTTGAATTCTCGCAATCTGACCCGCGGGTGAAAAGATTCATACACGCATCATCGGTATAGTCGAGAAAGTTTTGATACATCACGTGATGAGTGCACTGTGTGAGCGGACCCGTTGGACACGTAAACGTGCGATCGGATTGAACCGGGGTGTCATCTACATAGTCTGTTGTTCCACAACCACTGAAGTCTCCGAACACATGAAGCAACCCGAGATAGTGACCAACTTCGTGCGTTGCTGTACGACCAAGATTGTATTGCGGAAGAAGGCTAAATGAGCCATCAGCTGACGAACCGAAGGCTTTGTAGTGGATAACCACGCCGTCGGTTGCAGCATCGTAGGGAGGATCGGTTCCTTGCAGAGTTGTTATCGGAAAATGTGCGTAACCGAGAAATCCACCACCAAGATTTGTGACCCAGATGTTGAGATAGTCTTCGGCAGGCCAGTAAGACAATGACTTGAGCTCGACGTCGTTCGTCGTGGTGTATGAATTCTGGTTCCGAGTGTTCGCGTGATGCCGTTGGTTGGAAGACCATCCGGATCCTGCTTCGCAAGAACAAACTGTATATCGATACTTGATGCTACGGGAAGAAATTCGGCGGGTGTATTTACTGCATCGGCGTTCAGTCGTTTTGTAGTCTTCATTCATCACCCGGATCTCCGACTGTACTTGTGCATCCGGGATGTTAGAGCCCGACCCAAGCGCCTCTCCATTGTGATGATATGTACGACTACAGGAATGACATACGGTGCGGAGGCGGTTCTACCACCAATGAGACCTTTCACCTTTTGGTCGGCGATCTTTTTACCCATCCACATCTCGAAGTTGGTGCGGAAGTTGGGGTCTTTAAGAAGGGCTTTCTTTTCTATGATGTCGGTTGCGCACCGGATCTGTGCATGACTTACGACGGTGAACATTAGGGCTGCAACAACAATCAGGATCCGGCAAACAGCACTCACAAGAGGAAATTTACTTGAAAATCTAACGGTCTTAGGGATGGTTTATTGGGCTAAACCGACCTTTGCAGTGAATTTGTCGACAAACTCAGTGTTGTTGCACCAAATTTACAACCTCTATGGTCTTGATCTCGGGAACCGAGCGTTTGATCGCATCTTCGACGCCGGCTTTGAACGTCATGTGCGACATGGCGCAGTTACCACAGTTACCGACAAACTCAAGTCTCAAAACGTTGTCTTTTGTGATCTCGAGGATCTTCACATTGCCGCCATCGGCTTCGAGATAAGGTCGGATGCTGTTGAGCGACTCTTCGATCCTCTGTGTAAGTGTGGTGGTGTTCATATCATGCATTCATCTCGACTTTTCCTGGACGGTACAAAGTTAGCATTTCGGATGGCAATTTGACGAGCAACGGATTCTGCCAGTTGGTGAAACGCTTCTGCCATGATTCCTTCCTTCATTGCTGCAGGCAAACCGCTGTCGCCGCTTTCGCGAATGCCCTGTACCAGGGGAATTTGTCCAAGGAAGGGAACGTCAAATTTCTCAGCTAAGTTCAGTCCGCCGTCTTACCAAAAATATAGTAGCGATTGTCCGGGAGCTCTTCCGGTGTAAACCACGACATGTTTTCGACAACACCGAGAATGGGCACATTGATCTGTGGCTGCCTGAACATCTGCACGCCCTTGGTTGCATCGGCAAGCGCTACCTTTTGTGGTGTTGTAACAATGATGGCGCCGGTAACGGGCACTGTTTGCACAAGTGTGAGGTGAATATCGCTGGTACCGGGAGGCAGATCGATCAATAGATAATCGAGCTCACCCCAATCGGCGTCGCTGATGAATTGTTTCAGGGCCGAGCTGGCCATAGGTCCACGCCAAACGATTAGCGGCTGTCGGCCTGGGCCAGGAATCCGAATTGAAAGCAGTTTAACGCCATATTGTTCCAGCGGTATGATGATGTTTTTTCCGTTCACGACTTTCACGGCGGGCTGTTCTTTCTCTGTGTTGAACATCAACGGTATCGAAGGTCCGTAGATGTCGGCATCTATGAGCCCGACTTTAGCGCCGGCCATCGCGAGCGACACCGCGAGGTTGGTGGTCACTGTCGATTTACCAACGCCGCCTTTACCCGATGCGACGGCAATAATATTTTTCACGCCGGGCAGTAATGGTGCGTTATCGCGCAGGGTCGTCACAGAACGAAGTCATCTTGATGTTGATCTCGATCTGTTCACCGGCAACTGTCCGCCACAGCGGCTTCGCACTCCCTGCGGATCAGGTCTTTGAGAGGGCAGGCGGGTGTTGTGAGTACTACGGTAAATGAAATAGCTTTATCGGACACCGCAACGTCCTTGATCATGTTGAGACTTACGAGGTCGCGTTTGATATCGGGATCGTTAACGGTCGAGAGGGCTTTTATTATGTCTTTTTCTTGAATCTTCATGGGCGGTAAAAACGGGGCAAGTTACACCATGATACTCAAACTGTCACTGCACGGTTTATCCGGGCAGTCCCGTGCCGCAAAAAACCGGATTACCCGCATGCGCGCGTAATGGACAGTTCGTGTGCTATCTTTGAGACCCGACAATGATCTCAAAAGACACCATAGACGACATCAAAAACCGCATCGACATTGTCGACGTGATCAGCGATTTCGTGACGCTCAAAAAGTCGGGCGCCAATTACAAGGCGTTGAGCCCGTTTTCTAATGAAACAACCGCTTTCGTTTTACGTAGTTCCCGGCAAAGGGATCTTTAAGGATTTCAGTAGCGGCAAAGGCGGCGACGCCATCACTTTCGTGATGGAGCACGAAGGCATGGCGTATGTTGAGGCCCTTCGTTACCTCGCGAAAAAATATGGAGTCGAGATTGCCGAAACCAAGGCGAGCGATCAGTACCTGGCACAACAAAGCGAGCGCGAAGGTCTCTACGTGCTCATGAACTTTGCGAAGGACTATTATAAAGACATATTGCTGACCAGCGACGAAGGGCAATCGATCGGGTTTGAGCTACTTCCGTGAGCGCGATTTAACGATCGCGACATACAGAAGTTCGAGCTCGGCTATGCGCTCGAGGGGTGGGAAAATTTTTCGAAGGAAGCGATCCAAAAAAGGATACAGTAAAGATCTGTTAGAGAAGACCGGCCTTGTAGTAAAGAAGGAAGATGGTTCATCGTACGATCGTTTTCGTGGACGCGTGATCTTCCCGGTCCATAATCTTTCGGGTAAGGTGATCGCATTCGGAGCCCGAATGCTCGGTAAGGATAAAAATCAACCGAAGTACGTCAACTCCCCGGAGACTGAGATCTATCACAAGAGCGATGTACTCTACGGACTGTACCAGGCAAAGAATGTTATTCGTCAGAAAGACAATTGTTACCTGGTAGAAGGGTACACTGATGTAATCTCGATGCACAAGAGCGATGTGCAGAATGTGGTGGCCTCGTCGGGTACGGCACTGACGATTTCGCAAGTGCAATTGATCCGCAGGTTTACTCAAAATGTTACTGTGTTGTTCGATGGCGACGCAGCCGGTATCAAAGCCGCGCTTCGTGGTATCGACATGTTACTTGAAACGGATTGAACGTGCGCGTGGTATTGTTCCCCGACGGTGAAGATCCGGACAGTTATTCGAGAAAAGTTGGATCGACCGAGTTTCAAAAATTCTTGCAGGAGAACACGAAGGACTTCGTGACATTCAAGGCCGGGCTGTTGTTGGGCGAAGCCGGCAATGATCCGTTGAAGAAAGCCGAAACGATCCAGGATATATTGAAGTCGGTGTCGCTGATACCCGATTATCTAAAACGAACAACATACTTACAGGAAGTAGGAAAAATATTTTCCATCTCGCTGCAAGTTTTAAATACGGAGCTCAACAAGATCCTTATTAAAGAACGACGATCGAAGAAAGAAGATCAGCCGGCTTGCTCTTGAACCCGAGACACCACTCACCTTTGCGGAAATTCACGAGCTCTCGAAATCATTTCTTTACGACTCATCGAGGGAGCTTGAAGATCTCGAGAAAGAATTTCTGTAAAGTGCTTATTAACATCGGCAACAAGAAGGAATCGGAAAGCGAGTTCGTCTATCAATATCTGTTTTACGAAACTGATGATGTGAATTTCGTCTCGAAAAATCACATGGAATTGTTGGATCTCTATAAAATTGAAGTAGCAAAAGGACAGGTACCAACACCAGAAACTTTTATGGCTGCTGTTCCACAACAACTCCAAACGTACCTCGCAACCTTGATCGTTTCGAAATACACCGTGAGTGATGGATGGAAAGAACATAAGATCTTCATCGGGGACGAATATGAATCGGCTTAGCGCATAAGGTGGTAGACAGGACTGAAGCTAGGTGTGCTGATGAAAATGATCGACGATGGTTTGAAGCAGATGCAAGAAAGCAAAACCGATCAGGATCGCGAAGATCTTTTGGAGCTACAGCTTCACCTTCAGAACGCCAAGAAAGACATCTCCGCTTCCATGGGAAGGATCATACAACGACTTTCTTCGGGGATACTTCAACAAGGTTAAGAAACTCATTTTACCCGGATGATGTTTAACATTGAGCATTGAACATTGAACATTGAATTTTGGACATGATTAAAATAGATCGAATAGAGGACGCGATAGAAGATATCCGTAACGGCAAAGTGATTGTGGTGGTCGACGACGAAGACCGCGAGAACGAAGGCGATTTCATTTGCGCTGCCGAATGCATCACCCCCGAGATCGTGAACTTTATGGCCACGCATGGACGTGGTCTCATATGTGCACCCATCACAGAAACGCGTTGCGAAGAGCTCGGCCTCGAAATGATGGTCGGAAAAAATACTGCCGTCTACGAAACGGCGTTTACTGTTTCTGTCGACCTGATCGGTCACGGATGTACGACAGGTATTTCCGCGCACGACAGGTTTAGGACCATCAAAGCATTGGCAGATCCCGAAACAAAACCGGAAGAGCTCGGACGTCCCGGACATATTTTTCCGCTGAAGGCAAAAACCGGGGGCGTATTGCGTCGCACCGGTCACACCGAAGCGGCGATCGACTTCGCAAGGATGGCTGGCTTCAGACCGGCTGGTGTGTTGGTGGAGATCATGAACGAAGACGGATCGATGGCGCGCCTGGCCGACCTTCGTAAGGTTGCAGATCGATTCAACCTGAAACTTGTCACTATAAAAGATCTGATCGCGTACCGGATGAAAACCGAATCGCAGATCAAACGCCAGGTTGAAGTGAACCTGCCTACGGAACATGGTGATTTTCAACTGGTGGCTTATGAAGAAACCGGCACTTCAAGAAATTCACATGGCGTTGATAAAAGGAACATGGGATAAAGATGAACCGGTGCTTGTTCGTGTTCACTCATCGTGTGTTACTGGTGATATCTTTGGATCGTGTCGTTGCGACTGCGGTCCGCAGCTTCACAACGCGATGGAGATGGTTGAGAAAGAAGGAAAAGGTGTTGTGTTGTATATGAAACAGGAGGGACGTGGCATAGGCCTTCTCAACAAACTGAGAGCTTATAAATTGCAACAGGAAGGTCTCGATACAGTGGAAGCCAACCTTCAACTCGGCTTCGATATGGACAACCCGTGATTACGGAATTGGTGCACAGATCCTTCACGATCTCGGAGTTTCGAAGATGAGCTCATCACCAACAACCCGAAGAAGCGTGTAGGCTTGATGGGCTACGGTCTTGAAATTGTGGAGAACGTTCCGATAGAAGTTGCGCCGAACCCGCACAACGAAAAGTATCTCCGTACAAAACGCGATAAGCTCGGGCATTCGATTTTAAAAGGTTGATGAAAAGAGTTGTCTTTTTTTCATTGCTGTTGATTGCATCAGTCGGTTACGGCCAGCAGACGAGTAATTTTTCTTTCGAGCAATGGCATAAAGGTTATGTTATCCTCGAAGGCGGAGACACATTGAAAGGACAGATCAAGTACAACCTCCAGGCAGATCTCGTCCAGTTTCAAAATCAAAATCAGGTTGAAACATTCACAGCACGTAAGGTTGTGTTCATCGAGATCTTCGATGCGTTGACCCATGAGTATCGTCGATTCTTTTCACTGCCCTTTGCGGCGCAGGGTGGATATAAGTCACCGGTTTTCTTTGAGCTGCTCGCCGAAGGCGAGATGACGTTGCTTTCGCGCGAAGCATTGGAGTATCGGACTTACTCTTCATTTTATTATTACGGATCCTACACTCGGCTCGTCCTCGTCTACAAGTACTACCTGCTCGACAGGAATGGAGAGATCAAAGAGTTCGTCGGTAAGAAAGTGATTGGCTTTACGCGATGGGCAATAAAGGCGACAATGTTCAGAAGTACGCCAAAACTAATCGCCTCGACTTCGACGTGAAGAGCGACCTGACGAAGATCGTCGAGTATTACAACTCATTGTTTCAGTAACTATATTGCATGCTTAAAATCAAGCAGCATGCGCCCCCTCATTCTTATTTCTAACGACGACGGAATTACATCACGCGGTATTCGCACATTGGTAGAGGCGATGATGGAACTCGGTGACGTGCTGGTGGTTGCGCCCGATGGCCCGCAGTCGGGAATGGGTCATGCCATTACGGTAGGAGATACCTTGAGATTGGAAGAAAATTTTCTCTTCGAAGGAGTGAGGGCTTTCGAATGTTCGGGTACGCCGGCGGACTGTGTGAAGATTGCGCGACATTTTGTTTTGAAGGGCGAACGCAGCCGGATGTTGTCGTGAGTGGCATCAATCACGGAAGTAATACGTCGATCAGTGTGTTGTATTCAGGAACGATGTCGGCGGCGATAGAGGCCGCGATCGAGGGCACACCGGCGATAGGTTTTTCGCTGTGCGATTATAGTCACACAGGCGGATTTCTCGCACACGAAAGAGATTGTGAAGCGTGTAACGAGCCAGGTGTTGGCGAAGGGCTTGCCGAAGGGTGTTGCGTGAATGTGAACATCCCGCGAAAACAGGCGGAGCCGGTGAAGGGTATTCGTGTTTGCAGGCAGGCGAATGCGAAGTGGGTGGAGGATTTCGATCAAAGGTTTGATCCGAATGGACGCCGTTACTTTTGGATGGTGGGGAATTTTGTGAATTTCGATAAGGGTGAGGATAATGATGAGTGGGCGATAGCGAATAACTATGTGTCGGTTGTTCCGTGCCAGTTCGATCTTACGGCGCATCAAACGTTGCCCGATATTAAATGAATCGTGGGATATTCTAGGGTAAGGTTTTCCTTACAATCTTAATTTCAATCCGATAAGTTACTGTGTGTAGGGTGATTCACGCGCTACTTTAGACGCGCATGAATCATTCTGTATATAAAATCACGCGCACCTGTTCATATTGACGGAAGCAATTCAGTAAGAACAGCCTACTATCAGAAGCTAATCAAAGATTATTACAATTTTATTGTGCCACTGTTTCACGTTCAGGGGGCACACAAAAGGAAAATTAGAGACTTTTCGATCTGGAGTCTACTATGACTTCATAGTAGTTTAGTAAGCACAAATAATTAACATTATAATTTTATGAAAAAGAAAAAAGTACTTTCAGATGACTATGGTCGCAATCTGACTACAGAAGAGCGTCAAAAAATTGTTGAAGAGATCCTGCGCACGACCAAGCCAGAGGATTTATTTCCCGAAGCATATAAGCGTTTTGTTGAACACATGGACATGCTGGACCGCGAAGGATTACTTGAGAACCTCTAAACAGGATCAACATCAAACACAACCCTGACTTTTCTAAACGCTTTATCCTCTACCAACTTGTCGGCAAGTGAGGCTAAGACGCGTTTGATCTCTGCTAGCTTCCCTTGATCCTGGGGATCTTCACCAAAATGGTCATTAAGTATTCATTCCTTACCCGGTCTCACCATAGGTTCGGCCGGGCCCCATGATCCGAACGCCTTGAAGTGATTCTTTCAATGTGTTCGCAAATATTGTCGCTGCCTGGGTAACAACCGGCTTCTCTGTTTGTTTTAAGGTGATCTCGATCAATCTAGCGAAGGGCGGATATCGATGCGTGTCGCGATCCTGTAACTGTACATCCAAAAATCCACGATAATCGTTGCGAAGGGCGAAGGCCGAAGATCTCATGCTTCGTATTGTGGGTCTGTATGATCACCTTTCCCTTTCGCGATCTTCTGCCGGGCGCGACCACTCACTTGTGTGATCAACTGGAATGCCCGTTCGTAAGAACGGAAGGTCCGGGAAATGCATCATGCGATCGGCATCGAAAATTCCAACCAACGTTACGTTGTCGAAATCAAGGCCCTTCGTGATCATTTGTGTGCCCACGAGAATATCCGTCTTGCCTGTTTCGAATGCTTCGATAATCTCTTCGTAGCCCGTCTTCGTTCGCGTGGTGTCGAAATCCATTCGCCCAACCGTTGCATCCGGAAACTGCAACTGCATATCTTCCTCGATCTTCTCCGTTCCGTAGCCGACAGTGAGTATCCGTTTCGGACGAACATGTTGGACATTGCTTCGGAAGCTCTTCGCGGTAGCCGCAGTAGTGACAAACCATCGCGTGTCGGTATTGATGATACGTGAGACTCACCGAGCAGTGATGCACTTCGGAACCCAGTCACAATCTTCGCATTGAACAACCGGTGCATACCCTCGACGATTCTGAAAGAGTATTACCTGTTCATGTTTCTTTACACGCTCGCCGATCTCGCGAAGAAGCAAGCCGGAGAACGAGCCTTTGTTGGTCTTCATCTTTCGTTCGGCAACAAGATCGGCCAGAACGATATCTGGTAGTGAAGCTTCACCAAAACGCTGACTGAGCTCGACCCAATGATATTTGCCGTGCATCGCCTGGTAATAGGATTCGAGTGAAGGCGTCGCACTGCCGAGCAGAACTTTTGCTGAATGAAATTGTCCCATCACGAGGGCAACGTCGCGTGCGTGATAACGCGGCGATGGTTCCTGTTGCTTGTAGGATTGATCGTGTTCTTCATCGACGATGATAAGACCGAGGTCATCGAACGGAAGGAAGATAGAGGAGCGAACACCGACTACGAATCGGAATTTCCCCTGCAGGACGCCGTTCCAGACCTCGACACGTTCGTTGTCGGAGAATCGTGAATGATAGATGCCCATTCTTCTCCGAACACGCGTTTCATGCGCTCGACGATCTGCGTGGGTAAGTGCGATCTCGGGAAGGAGATACAGTACTTGTGAGCCGCCTTCGAGAGCGCGACGAATGAGGTCGATGTAAATCTCGGTCTTACCGCTGCCGGTAACGCCGTAAAGAAGTACAGTACCTTTCTCTTCGAAGCCGGTGAGTATGTTGTTGCGCACCTCTTCCTGTTTTTTCGGTGAGGAGCACTGGAGCGGCGGGCGTTCCTTCGAAAGGTTTGAATCGCGGAACCACTACCTCGAATTCTTCGAGTATCTTATTCTTTACGAGTGTTGCTGCTGATGACTCGGAGATCTCGTGGTCCAGGAGTTCATTTTTTGCAATACCTTTTTTATTGAGGTCCGGATGAGTGAACACTGAACTTGCTGGAGATACTTCAGCAACACCGCTTCCTGCTTCGGCTTTGCCGATATTACTTCGAACAACTTTTCGAGATCTTTCTTCTTTAGATATTGATCGGAAAGCCTGATCCTCTTTTCGGTCTTTGGTTTATACCTATCCTTTACTTCTTCGTAGAGAATGATTGCCTCTTTGGCCGATAATGATTTTAGTAAGCTGTAGATCGTTTTTACTCCCAGAACTTTCGCGGCCTCTGTGTAATCGATCACACCTTGCTTTAATTTATGAAGAAGCAATCTTTCTTTCTCGGAGAAATCGAACGTAGTTGTTTCTTCATCGAATGACGGGTGAAGTTGTATCATCGACTCACTAGACAACTTCAGCCCGGCGGGCAATGCAGCGTTCAAAACTTCGCCCGGTGTACACATATAATAGTCGGCCATCCAGGAATACAACCGGAACTGCTGGTCGGTGATCACCTCCGACTCATCAAGCAACTCAAGCACCGACTTAGCCTCGATGCCCAGGGGCGGCTTTTTCATGTACTCTTGATATGATCCCGGTGAGAATTTTTTTTGAACCGAAAGGAACGATAACACGCTGGCCGGGTTGCGTTTTGCCGGTTAAATCAATTGGCACTCTATAAGTAAACAACTGCGGTATTGGTACCGGCAGCATAATGTCCACAAATTCGGTTTTCCTTTCCGTCATTATTTGCTATATAAAGAAATCTCTCAATTACTTCAATTGAGTCAACGCCTCTTCGATGGAAGTAAACGGGCAGCCTGCAAGTTCGATCAAAGCAAACGTAGATAGTCGTAGCATTATTCACGGGTTCTTTGCCCTGTAATAGGGGAAGGGCGCTCTTCTCTTTCGTTGACTGGACGAAGGCGAACGGTAGAAATTGTAAGGAAAACTTTTGAAGGAATTCCGGAGCGCGAGGTCCAACGATCGCCACTTCGAAACTCCCCTGGTCATCATCGCGAGGCACATCGCCCAATTTGAAAGATATCCAGGCTCCGCCTCGATCGTTTTCACAAGCTTACTTACCATGGTGTAAGCGATGTCTTTCCAGTTGTCGATATCCAACATCGTTCCAAGCAGCAAACAGGTTCGTTGCCATCACGGAGTTCGATGCGGGGATCACGTTGTCGAAGATCTCCTTCTTTCTCGCGATCAGTTTTTCCGCCTCCGATGATGTGTAGTGAAAATAACCATCCGACTCATCGAAGAAATTCGTCACCACAGATTCACACATTTTTTTTGACTTCGTTAACCACGATTCATCTGATGTCACCTGGTAAAGAGACACGTAAGCCTGTATCATGAATGCATAGTCTTCCAGAAATCCTTCCGTTGTCGATCGTTTGCTCTTATATGATCGATAGATCTTGCCATCGTTCATCATCTTGTCTTCGATGAATGACATGCAACGAAGTTGCCCGCATCGAGAAACTTAGTATTGCCAAATGCCGCGTAAGCATCGGCAAGTCCACGAATTGTCATCGCGTTCCAGCCAGCGAGAATTTTGTCGTCAAGGCCCGGACGTATTCGTTTTACTCCGTGCGTCCATCAGCTTCTGTTTCCAGCGCGCGATCATTTTGTTGGATGCAACACTTACGTCGCGCGTGAGAATGTTGCGACCCGTGTTCCCAATTACCTTGTTGTGTTACACCGAAATAAATTGCAGCCTCTTCGTAGTCGACACCCAACGCGTCCTTCGCTTCATCATGCGTCCATGTATAAAACTTTCCCTCAACGCCTTCGCTATCGGCGTCGAGTGCAGAAAAGAAACCGCCATCGCTGTGAGTCATCTCGCGTTGAAGCCATTTCGAAAGTTTCATCAACGACTTCTTTAAAGAACTCGTCTTTCGTGACGCGATACATGTCTGAGTAGAGTGTGAGCAACTGCGCGTTGTCGTACAACATCTTTTCGAAGTGTGGAGCGAACCATTGCCCGTCGACGGAATATCGCGCGAATCCGCCACCGGCTATATCGTAAAGACCTGCACGCGTCATTTCCCTCAATGTGATCGTCACCATGTCGAGTGCCTCCTGGTTGCCCGTGATCTTATGGTAACGAAGCAGGAACATCCAGATGGTTGGCATTACAAACTTCGGAGCTTTGTCGAGGCCACCGAATTCATTGTCGAATCGTGAGTCGAGTGTAACGAACATGTTGTCGAGTGTCGACTGTTCGAAGGTTCTGCCTGGCTCCGCGGTAAATCGTTGGAGGTCGCTGCGCTTCAAATGTTCGGCGAGCTCATGTGCTGACTTGTTGATCTCGTCGCGCCGCTGTTGAAACGCTACAGATATTTGCGAGAGCACGCTTTTCCAGTTTGGTGGCGGGAAGTAGGTGCCTCCATAAAATGGTTTTTGATCGGGTGTAAGAAATACATTGAGAGGCCAGCCGCCGTTGATGCCCATGGCCTGCACTGCCTCCATGTAAACCTGGTCTACATCGGGACGTTCCTCGCGATCTACTTTAATGCAGACGAAACTGTCGTTCATGACCTTAGCAGTATCATGATTTTTAGAACGACTCGCGTTCCATGACGTGGCACCAAAGACAGGCGGAGTACCCGATGCTGACGAGTATCGGTTTGTTTTCGCTTACGGCCTTCGACAGCGCTTCCGGTCCCCACTCGTACCAGTCGACCGGGTTATGAGCGTGCTGAAGGAGGTAGGGGCTGGTTGAATTGATGAGGACGGTTAGGCATTGATATGACTTCGATTTCCTGGATTTCCTTTGAAAGATTCAACACTCCATTGAGTGCCTTTAGTTCACGAAGAACGCCCTCCAAAAACTTCCTATGCTCTTCCGTACCCTCATTAAAGACCCTATGATTAATCGACCTCAACACCTTCTGCCATCTCTCATTTAAACTTCGCGTCTCGGCAGAAAAATATCGCTCACCAAATTTTCCCCAGATATAATCTATCGCAACATCCGACGGGTGAATCAAATCGCGTTCATAAAATCTATAATCTCTCAGTCATCCATCATGATCTCGTACGCCGGAAAATATTCAACATCTTTAAAGTTATGGATCGCATGACGGAGTATCGATTTACTAACGGAGTTCAACTCAAGAGTGTCTTTGATATGTCGCACCGGACTCAGCGTTACGATCAGGCGGGCTTTTGTTGTTTTCTGAAATGCTTCGAATGACCCGACTATTTCTTCCGGCGTCACAGGATCTTCTCGAACTCCGACTGGGTACGCTTGTGGCAGTTAGCAACAATTTTTTCCAGTCAGCTTATGTTTATAAACCCAGCTTGTTCCATAAGTGATAATGATAATATCCGATGTTCGGGGAGCCAACTGTTTTGCAAGAGTATCCGCAACCCATCTTTCGTCGCCGCGAAAAACTTCGAGTGAAAATCGAAATGTCTCCATACTCCGTCGCTTTCGACAAAAAGATCATCGTCGGGTACTTTCATCATCAACCCTTTGTGTATCGAAAGGGGATTGTAACGAGTGCCTAAGGGATTCACAACAACACCGAACTTGTTTTTCAGCAAGCTTTTGCCCGATATTATCCGAAAAACAAGAGCCCGTTGTCACTATCGAAGTCCTATGGTCGATCATCGGCTTCGGTACAATGGTTAGCTCTGTCCTGAATTGTTCCATGAACGACAATATCCGCAAACTTTATAAGATATCTTCCAAAAAAAGCCGCGTTATCATCGGCCTCATGTCGGGTACTTCACTCGATGGTCTCGACATCGCATTGTGTAACATCACAGGCTCAGGAGTCAAAACGAAAGTCGTCGTAAGGAAATTCATCACCGTTCGTACAATGACGATATCCGCAAACGAATACTCGCAGTCTTCGCAAAATCAAATATCGAATTCAAGCTGCTTAGTGAATTGAATGCATGGCTCGCCATCACTCATGGAAACATGATATTGTCGGCACTCGCAAAATGGAAACTGAAAGCATCGTCGGTCGATATCATTGCTTCACACGGACAAACGGTCTTTCATGCGCCAATGGCAGTTACACCTGGAGTGTCGGTTTAATTCAACTTTACAAATTGGTGACGGCGATCACGTCGCAGTAACAACAGGTATCATTACACTGAGTGACTTTCGTCAGAAGCATATCGCAGCAGGAGGAGAGGGTGCGCCGTTGGCAGTCTATGGAGACTACCTGTTATTCTCAAGCAAGAATGAAGATCGAATCATGCTCAATATCGGAGGCGTTGGAAACTTCACTTATTTGAAGAAACTCTTCGTTACCGATACCGGTCCTGGAAATACGATGATCGACCAGGCGATGAGAAGTTTTTTCTCAAAACAATTCGACAAAGATTCGGTGGTTGCATTATCAGGAAGTGTAAATGATGATCTTCTTTTGGAGCTAAAGAAAGATCCGTTCTTCGATCTTCCGTTTCCGAAACAACCGGCCCCGAGTTGTTCAACCTCGACTATCTTAACAGGGCACTAAAAGGCAGATCCGTTCCAAAAGAAGATATCATTGCTACACTCACACGGTTCAGTGCTGAAACTATTGCCGGCGCAATCAAGCTTGCCACAAAAAATAAACCACAGAAGATATTCCTTAGCGGTGGTGGCGCTCACAATCCACTGATGACTCGTTGGATCTCGGAGCTATTGCCAAACTGTACGTTCACTACAACATCCGACCTCGGCATCGACGCGATGCAAAAGAGGGCCGTGCTATTCGCAGTGCTCGCCAACGAGGCCCTCGCCGGCGGCTCGGTTGATTTCGGAAATCGCAGCAAAGTACCATCCGTTTCGATGGGTAAAGTTTCGTTTCCGAAGTAAATTATATTAGTTTGCCAGCTTAAGTTTTTCAGATCATGTTACAGGTATCTCCGAAAAAATCCCCGTAAAAATTTTCGAAAAGTCAGAGGCTGCATCGGCATTTGTAGCTCAACAGATTGCCGACCTCATCCGGTCGAAAGCCAAACAAGGTAAGAACTGTATCCTCGGTCTTGCCACCGGATCTACACCCACACGAGTGTACGCCGAATTGGTGCGCATGCATCAAAAAGAAGGACTGAGCTTTAAGAATGTCATCACATTCAACCTCGACGAATATTACCCGATGCCACCCGACTCGCTTCAGAGCTACGTGCGTTTTATGAATGAGCTCCTGTTCGATTCGATCGACATCCCCAAAGAAAACATCAACATTCCCGACGGCACGTTGCCAAAGACCAGCGTGGCGAACTATTGTAAGGAATACGACGAGAAGATTGACCGCCTCGGTGGCATCGATCTCCAGGTATTAGGTATCGGCCGCACCGGTCACATCGGGTTCAACGAACCAGGTTCATCGGAAAAGTCGGGCACCCGTATGATCACGCTCGATCAGGTAACTCGCATCGATGCGGCCAGCGATTTCTTTAGTGAAGCCAACGTACCCAAGAAGGCGATCACCATGGGTGTTGGTACCATCCTCAAGTCGAAGAAGATCATTCTTATGGCATGGGGTGAAGGCAAAGGCGGAGTGATCAAAAAAACAGTTGAAGGACCTGTCACCGACCAGATCCCCGCAACATTTGTTCAGAATCATCCCAACGCGGAGATCGTTCTCGACGACGCAGCAGCTTCACAGCTCACAAAGAGTCAGAACTCCGTGGTTGGTAGACAGCATAGAATGGAATCCGAAGCTCATTCGTCGCGCCGTGGTTTGGCTGTGTCAGTACATCAAGAAGCCGATCCTTAAGCTCACGAATACGGATTACATGGAGCACGGTATGGGCGACATGCTTACCGAATTCGGCTCAGCGTACAATATCAACATTCGTGTATTCAACGAGCTTCAGCATACTATTACTGGTTGGCCAGGTGGTAAGCCAAACGCCGACGATTCGAATCGTCCGGAGCGCGCGAACATTTCCTAAACGCGCCATCATTTCAGTCCTCACCCCGACGACGATGTGATCTCAATGGGCGGTACGTTCATCCGGTTGGTCGATCAAGGTCACGAAGTTCATGTTGCCTACCAGACTTCCGGTAACATTGCAGTATTCGATGAGGATGCCATTCGTTTTGCCGACTTCGTTCGCGACTTCAATCAACAGTTCGGCCTTAGTCGTGATGAAGGAGAGAAGTTCTATCAGCAGAATTGTAAAAGAGCTGCGCGAGAAAACTCCGGGACAAGTTGATAGTCCGGAAGTACTTAAGATCAAAGGGCTCATTCGTCGTGGTGAAGCAAAAGCAGGTTGCCGCAGTGCCGGTATCACCGATGATTTTGCACACTTCCTCGACATGCCCTTCTACGAGACTGGTAGGTGAAGAAGAAACCGTTTGAGCGATGAAGATGTTAATATAATTGTTGATCTCATCAAAAAAGTGCAGCCACACCAGATCTATGCTGCTGGCGATCTTTCGGATCCACACGGAACACACCGTGTTTGTCTCGAAGCAATCTTCAGAGCTCTCGATAAGCTGAAAGGTGAGGCGTGGATGAAAGATTGTTATGTTATGGTTGTAATCGTGGTGCATGGCAGGAGTGGGACATCGACGAGATCGAAATGGGCAGTACCATTGAGTCCCGACGAACTTATGCGTAAACGCAAAGCAATCTTCAAGCACCAGTCACAAAAAGACAGTGCGTTGTTCCCCGGTAGCGACAAGCGCGAGTTCTGGATGCGTGCCGAAGACAGGAATCATGCAACTGCGCATTTGTACAATCAATTAGGTCTTTCAGAGTACGAGGCGATTAGAAGCGTTTGTAAGACATATATTCTAGGAATGGCATTGCTGCATCTCGTCAACTGGAACGTCAACGGCATTCGTGCCATTATCAAGAAGGATTTTTTAAAAGATGTAAGGCAATGAACCCCGATGTTCTTTGCTTACAAGAGACAAATGGAGCGGAGGATGAAGTAGCGAGTACACTGGAGCTTCTCACGGGATATCATGTGTATGTAAATTCTTCGAAGGCGCCGTAAAGGTTATTCCGGCACCGCTATTATTTCGAAGGAAGATCCTATCAACGTTACGTACGACATCGGTCTCGAGGACTATGACCAGGAGGGAAGGGTGATCACCGCCGAGTTTCTTACTTATTTTCTTGTGACAGTTTATACACCATGCCGGCGATGGTCTTGCACGTTTGGATTATCGTGAGCAATGGGATGCACAGTTTAACAACTATGTTAACTGGCTTGCGAAACGAAAGCCTGTGATTGTTTGTGGTGATCTGAATGTGGCACACAAAGAGATAGATATCGCGAGACCCAAAGAGAATTACAATAAATCGGCGGGATACACCCAACGCGAGATCGACGGGTTTCAGAGATTACTGGATACCGGTTTCACCGACACGTTTCGGTTATTGAAACCAGAAGAGGTAAAATACACTTACTGGAATTACGTGACGTTCGCTCGCGATAAGAATGTAGGGTGGAGGATTGATTACTTCCTGGTCACGAAAAATCTCGTTGATAGTGTGAAGGGTGCGGAGGTTTATGATCAGTACATGGGGTCGGATCATTGCCCTGTGGGATTGAAGATTGATTTGTGATTCAGTTAATTCGCTCAATCTGCGCACCCAACGCCTTCAACCTTCCTTCAATATCCTGGTAGCCACGATCGATCTGATCAATATTCGAGATCTCACTGATTCCTTGCGACGACAGCGCCGCGATCAACAACGCAACACCCGCACGAATGTCAGGCGACGACATTTTTATTCCCCGCAGGGAATACTTCCTGTCCAAACCTATTACCGTAGCACGATGAGGATCGTTCAAGATCACCTGCGCACCCATGTCTATCAGCTTATCAACAAAGAACAAACGACTCTCGAACATCTTCTGATGAATGAGAACCGTGCCCTTCGCTTGTGTCGCCACCACCAGTACAATACTCAATAGGTCGGGAGTAAATCCGGGCCACGGCGCATCGGCAACCGTCAATATAGAACCGTCAATAAACGTCTCGATCTCGTAACGTTCCTGGGCAGGAACATGAATATCATCGCCACGAAATTCCATCTTGATACCCAAACGTCTGAAGATCTCCGGGATTAATCCTAGCATATCGATCCTGCAGTTCTTGATCGTGATCTCCGACTGCGTCATCGCCGCAAGGCCAATGAAGCTGCCGATCTCGATCATATCAGGTAAACAAGTGTGTTCGGTGCCGTTGAGCTTCGTTACACCCTCTATCTTCAAGAGATTGGAACCGATGCCGCTGATCTTGGCACCCATGCGATTGAGCATCGCACTGAGTTGTTGCAAGTAAGGCTCGCACGCAGCATTGTATATCGTTGTCGTTCCTTTGGCAAGCACAGCAGCCATCAGAATGTTGGCCGTTCCTGTTACCGATGCCTCATCGAGCAACATGTATTTGCCCGTAAGGTGTGATGCATCGATATGAAAAAGATTGCCATCGGCTTCATACTTGAACTTCGCACCGAGATTCTGAAACCCCAGGAAGTGTGTATCGAGTCGGCGACGACCAATCTTATCGCCACCGGGCTTCGGAATACTGGCCGATCCAAAGCGGGCGAGGATAGGACCCAGCAACATGACTGATCCACGCAACGCCGACGCCTTCTTGCGATATTCGTCCGACTTTAAATACTCTGTGTTGATGTTTGCAGCCGTAAACCTGAAAGAACCCTTAGCGAGTTTCTCCACTTTACAACCGAGGTCTCCCAAAAGCTCGATGAGCTTGTTGACATCAATGATGTCGGGAATGTTGTGAATAGTAACTGGGTCTGCAGTGAGAAGGGGCGCACATAATACTTGTAAAGCTTCATTCTTGGCTCCCTGCGGGTGGATGTCTCCTTTGAGCTTTACGCCGCCCTTGATCCGGAACGAACTCATTGATCCCTTCTGCGGTGTTGGTTATTATGTCCCCTGTTCCTGTTGAATTGTTTTCCACCGTGACGTTGCTTGCGATCTCCACCACGATCTCCACGGTCGTTACGATCATTGCGATCGCCATTCCCGCCTTGTCCGTGAGGCTTCTTCTTTTCGCGATATAACTTTTCGAAGAGATTGTCCTCCTTCACTTTATCGATGTTCACGTTGAGTGCACCGTTCGATATGTTACGAATGTCTCTCACGATAACGGTATCATCGAGGCTTTCTTTGTTCCAGTTAGAGTAGAAAGTCTTCATAAGCTTACCGAGATAGATAACCGCTTCTTCGCGTTCTTCGGGGCTGTCTTTCTTCGAGGCTTCTTTGATCAACCGCTCCACGTTCTTTCCGTAGTGCTTGTATTTCACATCGGTCTGTGGATAGGTCATCCTCGCTGGTTTCTTGAACACTACCTCGCGATCAGGGATCGGGTAGGGACTATTTAAGTCAAGATTGAAGTCGGCAATGATATAGAGGTCATCCCAGTTGCGCTGGGGATTTTCTGGGGTGTCTTTGGCAATTGGAGCAAGTTGCTTGATGAGCTCAATTAATGTGTAGGCCATCTCTGTTCTCTTCTCCTTATCCGGCTGTTCGCGGATATAGTCTACCAGCTTCTGAACGTTACGGCCATACTCTTTGAGCGTAATAGGGCCACGTATTGTATTGTATTCCATGAATGATTGTTTCGATTGATTGATTTCAGTGCCGTGCCCGCCGTAGCTTCAGCGAAGGCGGGGGCTAGTTCTCATGAATCCTGAGTTTAGCAAAACTAAGTAATAATGTCTTCTCTCCAAAATCGGCGAAGTGGATCCGGGCTTTCCGGTCGGCGCCCGACTCGTCCAGCTTCACCACCGTGCCGAAGCCGAATTTCGGGTGCTCAACTTTCATACCTTCTTTCAGCCCTGCGGTATCGCTGGGCGTGAAGTCTACAGGGGCCTTGTAGGTCGTCTGTTTCACCACCGGTTGCGAGCTGATGGTCTTCTTCATGCCCGTAACAAACTGCCGCGCATAGCCTGGATTCGGGGTAGGCAAGTCCATCATATTGGCGAACTTCGTACTCACCTTAATATAGCGTGCGTCTACGTCGTCGAGGAAACGACTGGGCTCACAGTTCTTCAGCCTGCCAAAACGATAGCGTGTAAGCGCATAGGAGAGGAACAGTCGCTTCTGTGCCCTTGTGATCGCCACGTAAAACAATCGTCTTTCTTCCTCCAATTCGGCCCTCGAGCTCAGCATCATTTGCGACGGGAAGAGATCTTCCTCCATGCCAACCAAATACACATATTTGAACTCGAGACCCTTCGCCATGTGAATGGTCATCATGGTAACCTTGTCGGGATCGTGGTCCTTATCCTCGTCGGTGCTGGTGATGAGCGACACCTCCTGGAGGAATGACCCCAGGCTCTTGTCTTCTCTTTCGGGATCGTCGACGAACTCTTTGAGCGCGTTCAGCAATTCCTGTACGTTCTCGTAGCGGCTCAGGCCTTCAACGGTCTTGTCTTCGTAAAGGTCCTTCAGCAAACCCGACGATCTTGCGATCTCCGCGGCGGCTTCGTAGGCGTCCTTGGCCTGAATGTCGATTTGAAAGCGCTTGATCTTCGTCACGAAGTCATCGATCGGACCGGCAGCACGACCGCCAACAAAATGCGGTGCATTTTCAAGTACTTCCCAAATAGAAATCGCGTGATCGTTAGCTGCTACAATGATCTTATCGATCGTTGAGTCGCCAATGCCGCGTTTAGGCTTGTTGATGATACGACGGAAGGATGCTTCATCCTGCTGATTGATTGAATACCGAAGCCAGGCCAACAGGTCTTTGATCTCCATCCGGTGATAGAATGAAAGACCACCAACAACTTTGTACTTGATGTTCATCCGCCGCAGTGCTTCTTCAATAGCACGCGACTGGCTGTTGGTACGATACAGGATCACGAAGTCGCTGAACTTAAGTTGCGACTGCATTTTCTCTTCGAAGATTGATGTAGCCACCAGCTTTCCCTCTTCGTTATCCGATACTGCTTTGATAAGCTCCACCAGTTGTCCGTCTTCATTCTGGGTCCACACATTCTTGGGGAGCTGCGCTTTATTTTTTGCGATCACAGAATTCGCTGCATCAACGATAGTTTTCGTCGAGCGATAGTTCTGTTCGAGCTTGATGATTCGCAGGTCTGAATAATCTTTTTCGAAGTTCAGGATGTTGGAGATATCGGCGCCGCGAAAGGCATAGATACTCTGGGCATCATCACCCACAACGCAGATGTTTCGGTTCACCGAAGCTATCTTCCGTACAATCTCGTACTGGCAAAGGTTGGTATCCTGGAACTCGTCGACCAACACGTATTTAAAACGATGCTGGTATTTGTTTAAAACGTCAAGATGCTCTTTGAAAAGCTTGTCGGTGTTGAACAGCAGATCGTCGAAGTCCATCGCACCCGACTTAAAGCAACGTTGTGAGTAGTTCTTATAGATGTTGTTTATCTCTGGACGCATGTTCGAACTGTCGTCGGCAATAAGAACGGCGTTGTTCTGATAGTCCTGCCAGGAGATCAATCGATTCTTGGCTGCAGAGATACGATTATGTACGGTGCTTGCTTTGTACTGAGCCTCATCGAGACCCATTTCTTTCACGATTGACTTGATAAGTGAACGGGAGTCGTCGGTATCGTAGATCGTGAAGTTGCTTGGATATCCGAGCTTTCCCGCTTCGGCGCGAAGCAGTCGGGCGAACACCGAGTGGAAGGTTCCCATCCAAAGATTTTTCGCTTCGCCACCCACGATCTTCTCGATACGGTCGCGCATTTCTTTGGCCGCCTTGTTGGTAAAAGTGAGCGCCAGAATGTTGAACGGATCAATGTTCTGGTTATACATCAACTGGGCGATGCGCAACGTAAGTACTCTTGTTTTTCCCGGACCCGGCGCCGGCTATCAGCATACACGGACCCTCAGTATTGATCACGCCTTCGCGTTGGGGCTCGTTCAGACTCTGCAAAAAATCAATCATCCACGCAATTTAATTGTCCACTTGAGGCATAAGTGGAATATTTAGAAACAATTTTCCTTATAATTAATTCCGATTGCGACTTACAATTGATGCTAAAGTTTAACTGAATTTTAAAAGACCCTGATTTATTGATTGTTATGACCGATCTTCTTTTCCCCAACGATAATCTTCCGTCAGTCGCGGCCGAGCCATGGGTGAAAGCCAAGGTCAACATCATCTCACAATACCTCACTTCCTTCGTAGGCCAGCTGGCCGGTAAAGTGGACGACATCATTTTCGTAGACCTTTACGCTGGTAACGGTCTCTACTCCATGGGCGCCCGTAAGGAGCTCTTTCCTTCGGCAGCACTCATGTCCCTTTCACTCGACATTCCCATCTCTCGTTTTGTCTTTTGCGAGCACGACCATGACCGACTCAACACTCTGAAGATCCGGGTCAATAGATATTTCCGTAATCGCAACGTCATTCTCCTCGATGGCAAGCCTGAGGACGTCATGAGCCGGCTCGACCTGTATGTGCCTCCGACAAAAGGAAGTTATAAGTCGGCTGTTATTTGCCTGTGCGACGCGTTTTCCCTCGAGACACCCTTTAATGTCATCAGGCAACTTTCGGAGAAGGGATTTTCTTTTTTGATACCATTCACCTTCGCACTCAACGACCGCATCAACTACGAATTCTACCTGGTTGAAAGCCGCGATCGTATCAAGAAATTTCTGGGTACCGACAACCTCGATCGACTCGATAAGAATGTCGACAGCAATATGACTTTCTATAAGCGAATGGTGATGATCTACCAGAATAATCTTCTTGGTATGGGATTCAACGGGAGCACGTCGGCTCATAAGATCGATTCGGGTCTCATGGAACTTCCCCTTTACTATATGGGGTTCTATTCGCAAAATGTGGCGACCCGTAACATACAGGATGCTGTAGATGCCACACACCATGTTCAATTTGATTTGTTTGACTCATGATAAAAGTTGGTGAAGTACTCGTTTCAGATGATATAAAGACCGTCGAGTTTGTCTGTCACCTCGAGAAATGTAAAGGGGCCTGTTGTGTGGAAGGCGACCTAGGTGCGCCGCTCGAGAATGATGAACTCCAGGCAATGAAAGACATTCAGTCGGAGGTGAAACCTTATCTCACGGAAGAAGGGAGGAAGGCGATCGAAGCACAGGGTCCGTACGTCTTCGATGAAGATGGTGACTATTCAACACCTACGATTGCCGGCCGCGAATGTGCCTATGCTCATTACGATCTGCAAGGTGTTTTAAAGTGTGGTATCGAGCAGGCTTATTTAGACGGCAAGATCGGCTTTCGCAAGCCGATCTCGTGTCATTTATATCCAATCCGTATTACCAAGAAGCGGGAGTTCGAAGCGGTTAACTATCATAAGTGGAGTATCTGCTCCGCCGCGTGTTCTCATGGTAAGGCACTCAAAGTTCCGTTGTATAAGTTTTTGCGTGAGCCTCTCGTAAGAAAGTATGGACAGCAATGGTACGACGAATTGGTAATCGCTTTAGAAAGTGAGACCAAAACTAAACGAATGTAACTGCGGTCCTTTATTCGTTGCGAACACTTCATTCATATCATAGTTGAAGAAGAGATCTGTCGCTCCGAAACCCACCTGCAACCTTAATCCATATCTCAGGTTATTCAGGTAATAGCTGTCGTGATCTCTTTCGCGATGCTTGTCGCCATCCTCCTTGAATACAAGCTTCGTGTAACTATCGATGCGATATCCTGCGTAAGGGCCAACACCGATCCTGAAAGAGTCGCCATTCATGCCGGTAAATATCATGGGCTTGCGGCTATGACCACCAAAGTCGATCACTGGCACGAATGAAGCGTTGATGTATGTTGCCGTGAGCTTGCTCTTAATGAAGTCCACGTCGCGCTGATCGTTAGAGAAGATCACGCCGCCGGCGTCTTTGGCCATTCGGAGCTTATCGTTCTCGAATTTGAAGTTGTACCAACTCACGCCGAAGCCCCACTCCAGGAAGAACTTTCTCGCAATGCGGGTCCTTTCAATTGAATTGATGCCCACAAACCACGAACCCCAGGGACGAACAGATCCGTTGAACTCGAGGATCGAGAAGTTCTTTTTTTGTTTCAAGGCTTCAATGGAAGAGCACTTGATGTCGTAGCGACCGTAATAAAAATTTGTATGGTGACTGAGTTCATCAAACACGCTGAGCAATTGCTGGTCGATCTCGTGATTTAAGTTCACAAGCCGCCCACCACGACTGAGGTTCAGTGCATCGGATAGAATAAATGACTCATCTTCTTTTAATATGTTATCGAGCTTCGATTGATGCTTTGACAATAACTCGGCTGTGAGAAATTGCGCGCGTTGGTAGTTTAGTATCAGGTTGCGGAGTGTACTTCTTCCGTCGCCGATAACCTGGAGATATTCCTTCCGAATAAAACCGGTGATATGACCATTGGCTTCTCCGGGCAGTCTATAGTAAAACACGCTGACCTCAAGGGGATAGTCGATGAATTCCTGGATGATGTAATCGACCTTCATCGCCTCATGGTACTGCTTGAGCTGCTGATGCGATTCGATCTTACGGAACATCAACCCCATTTGACCTACGTCGGGCTTCGCCGCAATGGGATAGTCGAAGTCAACCAACGAGACATTTTCTTCTACCTCGGTGAAACTCTGTCGTGGATTGATGTAAATGCTTTTTGGATAAGAGCCGGGTGGAAGTTGTTTATAGGTCTGTCTCTTTGTTTCGCCATGGAAGCCGCCGAATGTTATTCCTGGTTCGACGATGTAAAGAACCAGAGTGATCTAGCTTTAATGCAAAGCCACACCATACCGGTCCAATAATGATGTATTTAGCAAACCAATGCCAGTCTTCCCAATGGGATATATAATAAATGATCTTTCGCCGCATGCTCCTCTTCGCAGAGGCGTTCCAAAACAAATGCCAGTGAACCGAGGCCCACTGGCATTAACTAACCACTTATCTCGTGTAGATTATTATACTCAGTTATAGCCTTTACTCGCCAATCGTTCTGGTGGTTGTAACACCGTTAACAGTGATTGTAACACTTCTATTGTTACAAGATCCGTTTCCAAAGTCGATTGTAATATTGTTGGTGCGATAAACAGATGCTACAACGCCACTAACAGGACCAGGTTTTCCGCAGTTTAGCTTCTCAACAAGGGGAGTGGTTGTGTTGTGCGAGTAGATGGTAGTGCCATTGGCAACTACGGAGGCATTTACGTCAGTCGTCACGGTTCCGGCATCGAGGTCTGAAACGCGTGATCGTTCTGAAGTCCATGTTGCGACCGTTCCATCTGTGAGTGTGATCTTACCATTTGAAACGGAGGTTGTCGAAGAGCCATTGCCTGTCGATTCATCGAAGCTCGAGGTACGTGTCTTGGTGCCTTCGATCTTGATTCCATCCACTGTATAATTTTCGAAGGTCGTCGTTTCGGTGATGGTTGTGCCGTTAATGCTTCTTTCAATAACGATCTTGCCGGCTCTTGTGATCTCGATTGTGTCACGCTTAAATGTTACGCCGCTTCCGAAGTCGATAACAGTCTTTGCGATCTTCGAGAGGAGGAGAGTCTGTTGCGGGAAACTGTTGTCCGCTGAAGCTGCATCCTTGTGGGCCGTTTTTGCCGGGTAACGATAGGGTCACCTCGTTTCCATTCGCATCGTAATTAGTGATAGTGGCGCCGCCGTTTTGTGAAACGCGAAGTCCTCGAATGTCGCTGGCACTTTCGGCATCCACGATTGCAAGGAGTTCATCGGTTGGTGCGATAAGGTTCAGGCCATCGAGAATGCCTGCGTTGCGTCCGCCGGGACCACCGGGACCGCCATGTCCGTGAGGACCGTGTGGGCCGAAATTTCCGCCACCCTTCGTGCTATCGCAAGAGCTACTTCCTGAAATGTTGAAGTCGGTGCCACTGGCCAGTTTGACCGGAGGTCTGCGCTACATCAATTGTCAGTTTCTCGACCGACTGCGAGTTAATTCCTTCGTTCGTTTGATCGCATGACCAAATGAGGAAGGTCATGGCGACGATAAACCGGAGATCTTTAGTCTGTTCATAAGTTTGTTTTATGATAATACAGGCTAAATACGCTCGGCCACTAGGAAATTGCCGGCTTGTCGACGGATCAGGGAAAAGTGAAGATGAACGCTCTCCTTTTACATTCTTTTAATAATGTCCCTTCGGGACATCTGCTCTGTAGACCAATAAAACGCCGAATGACCGCGCGCCCGTACGGGGCGGATGAAATGATTGTCAGGTTTTCCGTCGCCATTATTGTCGATTGGCGATCATAATTGCATTAAAAAGATTATGGCAAACACGTACACGCAAATCCACATTCAATCGGTGTTCGCAGTAAAGCGCAGGGCTGCGTTATTGCATAAGGACCTGGCGACCGCGATTGTTTCAATACATGATTGGAATAATGAATTATTTAGGGCACAGACCGCTGGCGGTGAATGGCATCGAAGATCATGTCCACGTTTTCTTTGGTCTCAATCCAACCAAATCGATCTCCGATACCATGCAAATGTTAAAAGGGGAGACGTCGTCATGGATTAATGAAAATCGATTTTGCGAATCACCATTTGCATGGCAAAGTGGTTATGGCGCATTCTCTTACGACAAGAAACTGGTGCCGATCGTCGCGCGGTATATCGAAAATCAGGAAGAGCATCACCGAAAGATTGTGTTCACCGATGAATATCGCGGTATGCTGAAAGATTTTGACGTGGAATTCGACGAACGATATATTTTGCTTCCGCCGGAATGAAACATCGGCCCCATCCGGGGCCGTAAAAAACATTCGGCGTTTGCGGGTCTACAGAGCAAGGGTCCCTACGGGACACTCACGATGATCTCGGCGGGCACTGGCGAGTTCCGGGATGTCGTGCAACGCTGCCTGGATCTGTGTGATCGCAGATTCAACAGCTTTCAGACACTCCGCATCGTCGGGCAAATGTTTGTATTTGGTGGTCAGCTTTTCGATGCTGCGACTGATGTCTTCCAACGGCAGCGTGACTTCGTTCGAAGCAATCAATCGTAGTCGCTTGAGACGTTCGTTAGCACGTTCGAGCTGGTCGATCTTGTCGATCAACTGAAAGTTCATATACCTCACTTTCTCTTCCGACTTTTTGCGGTCACTAATCTCTTCGTTCAACTTGTCGTTGATAGATTTCAGCTTGCGCTCTTGCTCCAGGAGCATCGTCTTGGCGCGATAAAGGTTCACAAACACAGAAACTTTTGCACGCAGTATCTGTGGGTTAATAGGTTTCAAAATATAGTCGATACCGCCAGCCTGGTAGCCTTTGTATACATTGTCATCGCCATAGTTATTGGCAGTAATGAAAATGATTGGTATCGACTTTAGTCGTTCTCTTTCGTAGATCAAGGTAGCCGTCTCAAATCCATTCAACACGGGCATCTTCACATCCATGAGTATGAGGGCGAAGTCGGTTTCGGCAAGAAGGATCTTGAGTGCCTCCGTGCCGGAATAGGCGCGAAAGAAATCATATCCATCCTGGCCGAGAATAGCCTCTATCGACATCAGGTTGTCCTCACGATCGTCTACAAGCAGGATCTTTGTTGGTTGCATGTTTATTTTATTTGTGGAACCATAGGCGCATCAGTGATAACAACTGATCGATTTTGATGGGTTTTCACAATGTAATCCGAAGCGCCGGCATCGATACATTTCTCACGGTCACCTTTCATGGCCTTGGCTGTCACGGCAATGATAGGCAGATCGCTGTAACGTCGATCACTCCTGATCTTCTGCGTTGTTTCATAACCGTCCATTTCCGGCATCATGATATCCATCAAAACCATTTCAATCTGCGAATTGTCCTTGACCATTTTAATCGCCGCGTTCCCGCTTTCGGCGGTTAGCACGTTGATCTGGAACCTTTCGAGAATGGTTGTCACTGCAAACAGGTTTCGCACATCGTCGTCAACTACCAGTACATTCTTGCCGGCGAGAATATCGTGATGGTTATGAATAGTTTCGATAACCATACGTTTCTCGGGCGAGAGCGACTTATGACGAATATGCAGATGGGAGATGGCTTCTTCTAATAAATTTTCGAACGGCTCGGAATCCGTCACGGCAATGATCGTGGGATCAAAAGTCGCGTCGGCGAGCTGTAGATCATCCTGGCTCTTCTCGCTATAGATCAATACAGGAGTGCCGGGGTTTCCTTTCTTGCATTAAGGCTTCGCAGGAACTCATCGCCCATAGGCTGCGCCCATGGATGATCGACGATGACACAATCGTAAGCCATTGAGTTCAGTGCATCCAGCTCTGTTTCGAGTTGCGGTATCACCGTTACTTTCACGAGCTCATCGCGCAATGCGTTGGCTGTACGATTTACATCTGTCTCATTGTTTCCGATTACAATCACGTTTCGCGTTCTGTTAGCACCGTATGAAACGATGTCCTGGAAGAGTGCCTTCAGATCTGCCGAGCTGCTTTCGTTGTCGCGTGCAACGAATGTCTTCGCGCCACGCTTCAGTGCGGCATCGCGATTCTGCTCCGACGACACTACGTGTATCGGTATGTGTCGCAATGCAAGGTCATGTCTCAGCAAGCTGATCACCTTCCATGCTGTCGAATCTTTTCCTTCGAAGTCGATGATCACCGCGATCGGATCGAACCTGTTGGTAAAGTCGAACACTTCGAGATAGTTGGTTGCCATGATAGCCTTCAAACCAATTTCGTGGGCTTTCTCGATCAGTTTCTTGCTGAACTCTGGATCTGTTTCGACGATCAAAACGCAACGTTCGTGAGATTGCATACTGTTGCGGTCGTCACCTGTTTCATTCACGGTATCGCCGTAGTGGTTGAGGACAAGCTCTTTCCCGACAAGCGCGGGAATGGAGGAAGCAACCTTTGCAAGTACTTTTTGAACTCGTTCGTCTTTAGCCGATGGCGTCAACGCGATCGTTGCGCCTGCCTGGAGGTATGGCCTGATCGGCAGATATAAAGTAAATATGCTACCTCTGCCTTCTTCACTCTCGATCTCGATCGATCCACCAAGTAATTCGGCAAGACCTTTACTGATCGACAGTCCGAGGCCCGTTCCGCCATACTTACGACTGGTAGAACCTTCGGCCTGCTGGAATGCTTCGAAGATGATCTGTTGTTTCTCTGGCGAGATACCGATACCGGTATCGCTGATGGAGAATGCGATCACCTGGTCGGCTGTATCGAGGTAAGGATTGCCTCTTCTCCAGCCTTTGCTCGCGATGAAGATGCGAAGTATAACTTCTCCCTGCTCCGTAAACTTGAACGCATTCGACAACAAATTCTTGATGATCTGGTTGAGACGTTGGTACGTCCTGTCTCGATGATATCGGGAAGATTCGTGTCGGTCTCGATCCTGTAACGAAGCTTTCTCGCCTCCGAGATTGGTTTGAATGTAGTCTCTGCAAACGAAGTGATCTCTGCGATCGACGACTTCGAAATATGCGGAGTGATGTGACCAGATTCGATCTTCGAAAGATCGAGGATGTTGTTGATCAGCTGCACCAAATCGTCTCCGCAAGCATGTATCGTTCTTGCATATTGTACCTGCTTCGGAGTAAGATTTCCATCCTGGTTTTCGAAGAGCTGCTGTGCGAGGATCAACAAGCTGTTCAACGGTGTTCTCAATTCGTGCGACATGTTCGCGAGGAACTCAGATTTGTATTTAGAAGTCAGCGTCAACTGTTCCGCCTTTTCTTCGAGCGACCTGCGGGCTTCTTCAACTTCCTTGTTCTTCGCTTCCACTTCATCTTTCTGCTTTACAAGGAGGAATGCTTTGTCTTGCAATTCATCGTTCGTTCTCCTCAACTCGCCTTGTTGCGTTTTCAGCTCACCAGCAAGCGATTGTGATTGGATCAGAAGCTCTTCAGTTCTGGAGTTCGCTTCGATCGTATTCAACACGATACCGATGGACCTCTGTTAACTGTCCAAGGAAGTCTATGTGTGTTTCGCTGAATGCATCGAGTGATGCAAGCTCAATCACACCTTTCACTTTTGTTTCGAACACAACCGGGAGCACGATAAGGCTTGATGGCTTGATCTTTCCATGTGCCGTATTGATCTTCACGTAACGTTGAGGAACGTTCGTGAGCAAAATCTTTTCCTTCTGGTACGCGCATTGGCCGATAAGACCTTCGCCGATCGCGAACTCTTTCGGTATATGTTGTTCTTCTTTGTATGCATAAGACTCGAACAGTCGAAGCTTGCTTTCTTTTGTTTCTTCGTCCTGTTGCAGGATGTAGAATGCGCCATAGTGAGCATTCACAACCTGTGCAAGCTCCGAGAGGATCCGTCTCGTCACAGTATGAAGGTCTTTCTGACCTTGCAACATCTGCGTGAACTTCGCGAGGTTGGATTTCAGCCAGTCCTGTTCTTCGTTCTCGTCGTCGTTTCGCGAAGGTTGGTGATCATTTGGTTGATCGTATCTTTCAAAGCTTCCAACTCACCTTTCGCATCCACGCGGATGGTTCGGGGTCAAGTCACCTTTCGTTACCGCGCTTGCAACTTCAGGAGATGGATCGCACCTGGGTTGTAAGATTCGCAGCGAGCTGGTTTACGTTCTCCGTCAGGTTCTTCCAAGTACCGGAAGCACCAGGCACACTTGCCTGTCCACCCAATCGACCTTCAACACCCACTTCTCTCGCCACCGTTGTTACCTGGTCGGCAAACACCGCTAGGGTATCGATCATCTCGTTGATCGTATCCGTCAACTGGGCAAGTTCTCCCAACGCGTTGATCGACAATTTCTGTTTCAAATTACCTTTCGCAACCGAGGTCACAACTTTCGCAATACCACGCACCTGGCCTGTGAGGTTGGATGCCATCTGGTTTACCGAGTCTGTAAGATCTTTCCATGTACCGGCAACGCCGCGTACTTCGGCCTGGCCACCGAGCTTACCTTCAGTACCCACTTCACGCGCCACCCTCGTTACCTCGAATGCAAATGAGTTGAGCTGCTCCACCATCGTGTTGATCGGTGTCTTTCAGCTCCAACATTTCTCCTTTTACGTCCACCGTGATCTTCTTCGACAAGTCACCTTTCGCAACAGCCGTTGTTACACCGGCGATATTTCGCACCTGGCCCGTAAGGTTACCCGCCATCTGGTTTACAGAGTCGGTCAAGTCTTTCCATGTACCACCAACACCCGGCACGAATGCCTGGCCACCAAGCTTACCTTCTGTACCTACTTCTCGCGCCACGCGCGTTACTTCGGAAGCAAAACCACGAAGCTGGTCCACCATGACGTTGATTGTTTCCTTCAACTCGAGGATCTCTCCGCGTACGTCCACCGTGATCTTCTTAGACAAGTCACCATTCGCAACCGCTATTGATACGTTGGCGATGTTACGGATCTGGGCAGTAAGATTACCAGCCATCTGGTTCACCGAGTCTGTCAGACCTTTCCACACACCACCAACACCTTTCACTTCTGCTTGACCACCAAGCTTACCGTCTGTACCTACTTCTCGTGCCACACGCGTTACTTCAGATGCGAATGAGTTAAGCTGATCCACCATGGTGTTCATGGTTTCCTTCAGCTCCAACATTTCACCAAGAACGTCCACCGTGATCTTCTTCGACAAGTCACCCTTCGCAACAGCGATCGTCACCTCGGCGATGTTTCGCACCTGGTTGGTGAGGTTGTCGGCCATTTTATTTACTGAGTCTGTCAAATCTTTCCATGTACCGTCGACACCGCGTACCACGGCTTGTCCACCGAGTCGTCCTTCCGAACCCACTTCACGTGCCACACGAGTTACTTCAGAACCGAATGAGTTCAGCTGATCCACCATCGTGTTCACAGTATTCTTCAGCTCCAACATTTCTCCTTTCACATCACTGAGATTTTCTTCGAGAGGTCGCCTTTCGCAACCGCCGTCGTTACCTCGGCGATGTTACGCACCTGGTTGGTAAGGTTCGATGCCATCTGGTTTACAGAGTCGGTCAAGTCTTTCCATGTACCACCTACGCCGGGTACTTTCGCTTGTCCGCCGAGCTTTCCTTCAGTACCTACTTCAAGTGCCACACGAGTTACTTCAGAACCGAATGAATTGAGCTGGTCCACCATCGTGTTCACCGTGTTCTTCAGCTCCAACATTTCGCCTCGTACATCCACCGTTACTTTCTTCGAGAGGGTCGCCTTTCGCCACGGCCGTTGTCACACTCGCGATGTTTCGCACCTGGCCTGTAAGGTTGGATGCCATCTGGTTTACAGAGTCTGTAAGGTTCTTCCAAACACCACCAACGTCTTTCACTGTAGCCTGGCCGCCGAGTCGTCCTTCGGTACCCACTTCAAGCGCCACACGAGTTACTTCCGATGCAAATGAGTTGAGCTGATCCACGAGTGTGTTGACCGTGTTCTTGAGCTCCAACATTTCACCTTTTACATCCACCGTAATTTTCTTCGACAGGTTACCGCGGGCGATCGCGGTCGTTACTTCCGCAACGTTTCGCACCTGGCCTGTAAGGTTGGATGCCATCTGGTTTACAGAGTCTGTAAGGTTCTTCCATGTACCACCTACACCTTTCACAGTTGCTTGTCCACCGAGTCGTCCTTCGGTACCCACTTCAAGGGCCACACGAGTTACTTCCGATGCAAATGAGTTGAGCTGATCCACGAGTGTGTTGACTGTGTTCTTGAGCTCCAACATTTCACCTTTTACATCCACCGTAATTTTCTTCGACAGGTTACCGCGTGCAATGGCTGTCGTTACCTCGGCAACGTTTCGCACCTGGTTCGTAAGATTACCCGCCATCTGGTTTACAGAGTCCGTGAGATCTTTCCATACACCACCGACACCTTTCACCTTCGCTTGTCCACCGAGCTTACCTTCCGATCCTACTTCTCGTGCAACGCGGGTTACTTCCATCGAGAAGAGATTCAACTGTTTCACCATGTGATTCACTTCTTTCGATATTCGAAGGAATTCACCTTCGAGGCGGTGATCACCAATCTGTTCCGGCATTTCTTGCGAGAGATTTCCTTTCGCCACCGAGCTGATCACATTCGCAATCTCAATCGTGGGATGCACGAGATCGGAAATGAGTGAGTTCAACGCAACCATGCCTTCGTTCCATGCCCCGCGTTTGCTGGGCAGATCGAGGCGATGCGTGAGCTTACCTTGCTTTCCGATTGTTACGCTGGCGCGATTGAACTCGCGGGTCATATCTTCATTCAGTGATATAATCTCGTTGAGCGTATCGCAGATCTTGCCATACATGCCGGTCTCGTCTACAGGAAGGCGAACGGAGAAATTTCCATTCTTCACTTCCGTGAGCACCTGCAGTAGCCGTTTGGAGTCTATGTGTTCTCCGTTCTCTGAATTAACATTGAGGCGGGCATTCGATTGGCCGTTGGTATGACCATTCAGGTCGGGAGCAGGTTTAACTTTCGCTTTTCTCCTTGTGGTTTTAGCTTCCATATAGATCGGTGGTAGTTATTATTTTCTCGCGCGCTCAAGCTTTGAGCGTTGAATAATTTTAAGGCCCTTGTCTTGTATTTCGATTAGTCCTTCTTCTTTGAAATCGGCCAGTGTTCTGTTCAATGACTCGGTCGACGTGCCGACCATCTTCGAAAGATCTTTGCGTGGTACGAGCACCATCGGCGCTGCATCGGTATTCTTGCTGGCCGTCGTATCTGCCTCGATCTGTTTGAGCAACACAGTAGCGACGCGCTGACGAACAGACTGATAAGCGAGGTCGAACATCGTATTCTCGGCTTCATAAAGATTGCTCGACAGCATTGCAATAAATTTCTTCGCGATCTCTTTGTTTGTGTAGATCATTGTGAGAAAATCCTGTTGCGGTATCAAGTAGATCTCGGCTTCTTTCACCACGACCGCGCTCTCATTATTCGATTTGTTCTCGAGCAACGGAACGAAGCCTACAAATTTTCCTTCTCCATGAAGACCGGTGATCAATTCTTTCCCTTCGTTATTGGATTTATAGGTCTTCACCAGTCCTTTTGCAATCAGGTATAGATAGTTCGGTTGCTGACCTTCGATAAATACAAACTCCTTCTTCTTATAAAGTCTCGAGCGACGATTGGCCGACAGTTTTTGAAAGTCGGGGAGTTGTTTCGCTTTGTTGAAGAAGTCGTCGATGTCTGCGATGTTGTTGTGGAACGTGGTCTTGATGAGATCGTTCTTTTTCAGGCGCATCTCTATCACCTTCAACAGCTCGAGCCCATCGAAGGGCTTTGTGATGTAGTCGTCGGCTCCGAAGTTCATTCCCTGGCGGAAGTCTTTCTGCTCCGCTTTGGCGGTGAGGAAGATGAATGGAATGTTGGCGGTAACGGGATCCTTCTGAAGAATGTGGAGGACGCCGTATCCATCGAGCTCCGGCATCATGATGTCGCACAATATCAGGTCGGGATGATTTTGTTGAACAAGCTCGATGCCTTGTCTTCGTTGTTGGCCGTCAATACGTTGTACCTGCCAAGCTTCAGGATAGAGGCAATGCTTTCACAAACCTCTATGCTGTCTTCGATAACTACGATCTTATGACTCATATTTTAAATGATTCTGTTAAACTTGTTTCATTCGCGTCTGTTCTCCTTCCATCGGGTATATTCACTGTGAAAATTGTTCCTTCATCCAGCTTGCTGTCGAAGCTGATGGTGCCGCGGAGGAGTCCAACATATTTTTGTGTAATGTGAAGACCGAGACCAGTTCCTTCGATGTTCGTAGCGTTGCGTGCACGGAAGAATCGTCCGAAGATGTTCTTCTGTTCGTCTTGTGGAATGCCGATCCCACGGTCTTCCACTTTGATCATGAGTCTTTTATCGTCGAGGTCAGAGCTTACTTTGACAGCCGCTTCGGGTCTCGAATATTTTATCGCGTTTGAAATGAGGTTTGTAAGAATGCTCCACAGCAGATGGTGATCGAGATGAACGATCGTCTTTCCGGAATGATGATATTCGATTGTTTGGCCAGCTTTCTTAATGAGCTCGACCTCGCCAAGGAGATCGTCCTGGATGTATTCGGGAACATTGATGTCGCTATGGACGACACTTACTTTATTGGCTTCAAGTTTTTCGAGAGAGAGGAACTCATTGAGGATGTTCGTGAGGTTGTTTACCGACCTCTTGATGCGATTGGTGTGAACCATCTTCTCTTTGTTATAGTCGTCACCTGAATAGCTTTCGAGAAGAAAAGTTGACGCGAGTATAGCAGTGAGAGGAGTTCTGAATTCGTGAGAGGCCATTGTTACGAAACGCGACTTGAGTTCACCGAGCTCTTTCTCACGATCGAGTGCAGCGATAAGTCCTTGCTCCATCTTCTTTTGTTCGGTGATGTCGCGAAAGACACAAAGGACTTCGTCCACGGTACCGTTAGGCTTGCGCATCGGTATAGCCCTGATATTATAATAGTGTTCACCCGCCTTGCCTTCGAGCTGTACATTTTCACCGTGAAATGCTCTTCTTATAATGGGGAGAGTATCCCCCTCCAGCTGTGGAAAATTATTCACAATGGAATCGGCACTTGTAAAGGCCAAATCAGTGATTTCCGTCATATTTCCGCCTAATCGTGCGAACTCCATCTTCCTGTTGAGGGGTACCTATTACCACATCCGGAAAATTTTGGGCCAGCGTTTCATGAAGATGAAGCAGGTGTTTTAGCTGCTCAAACGCTATTTCAGGCGATTTTTCGGGCAGTGTCGTTGTCAAAATTTCTTTGCTCATAGTGTAGTCACAAAACCACGGCAACAATGATGCAAATCATCATTTTACTATGACGATCAACATCATCTTTTTGTCATGACCTCCGTCATCGCTCCCTTCTTTAACCCGAAATAACTTTGCCTGTATTAGGAAATCTTATGCGAGTTAATTCAATAATAAAAGTTATAACATGTTGCGTTCTGCTGAGCACACTGTGTGGTTGCTACTATAATAAAAGATTGGTCTACTTCGGGGACCAACAATTTTCGACTACGAAGCCAACGCTGATCGAGAACAAACGAGGTGCATACAGACTTCAATCCTCCGATATCCTATCAGTACAAATAAAGGGACCTGGTGAAACTGCAGTTACCAACCAGTTCAATCTCAATCCTCAAACGTCGGGAAGCATGTTTGCGAGCCCTGCCAATTTCTATATGGATGGCTACACGATCAATCCGGAGGGAAAGATCACGGTGCCGGTAATCGGCGAGGTCTCTGTAAAAGATATGACGATCGAAGAAGCGCAGGCAGCCGTTCAAAAGTCTGCTGATAAGTATCTCACGAAAGCAATCGTTATCGTGAAGCTCACCAGTTTCAAGGTGACTGTTCTCGGTGAGGTAAAAAATCCCGGTTACTATTATGTATTCAACAGTCAAGCGACGATTCTTGAAGGTCTTGGTATGGCGGGAGACCTTACTCCTGTGGGGAAATCGACAAACCGTTAAGCTGATACGACCAAACACCCGGTGGCTCGGAAGTTGTTGTCCTCAATCTTAACGATGCAGACCTGCTTAAATCACCGTATTTCTTTATGATGCCCGGTGATGTGCTTTACGTAGCACCCTTGCGAGCAAGGTCGAATCGTTCGAACCTGGAAATCGCAACTTTCCTGTTTGGTGCAGCAACTACAACAGTGTTAATAATGAGTTATGTAAGTACTCACAGCGGAAATTAAATAGATAATACAATGAATGGGAAGTTGGACCTGAGGGCACTGATCGGAAAATTAATATCGAGATGGTACATATTTGTGATTGCACTGTTGGTGCTCTTACCAGCAGCATGGTTATATCTCTCCACCACCGACAACATTTATAAAATAAAAGCTTCTTTGCTCCTCGATAGCCCTGGACAAAATGGTGCGCAGGGCGAGAAGTTCATGAAGGGAATGGAGCTGCTGGGTGCCAGCAACGAAGTTGACGACGAGATCGGAATTCTGAAATCGTATAACATCGTTGGTACAGCACTTCGTAAGCTTGACTTTGGAGTTTCTTATCACCAAAAGAGAAATTTCAACGCTGTCGAGGTGTATGAGGAGCAATTCCCTTTCACAATAGAGCTCGACTCCACCGCCAACCAGATCGTTGGCGTTCCTATTTATATCGAAAGAACTTCGGCCAAAACATTTTCACTCCACGCAGAGGGAGAGAATGCGGGCACTTACAACTTCAGTACTGGAAAATCCGGATCCTCGATAAAGAATGTTGATATCCATTCAGTATGGATGATGAACGAGCCATTCGTTCATGAGAACCTGAAGTTCCACGTAAAATTCAACGAGCCTTTCGAAGTCGGTAACGACGAAGGAAAATATTATTTCATTATTCATGATCTCGGTGCGATGACTGAATCATACACCGAAAATCTGGAGATCAAGCCGATAGCCCGCGATTCTAAAATGGTGGGAGATCACCATTAAGGGAAAGAATCCGGATAAGGAGATCGCATTCGTCAATACTTTGCTGGATGTCTACCTGAAGAATGAAGTTGAGAAACGTACTCAACTCGGTTTGAAGACCATCGCGTTCATCGATCAACAGCTTGAAGGAGTTTCTACCGAACTGAAGACTGTTGAAGCTTCGCTTGAATCATTTCGCTCGCAGAACAATGTTCTCGACATCAGTGCCACCGCCGAAAATCTTTCGAGAAACCTGGAAAGACTCGAGACCGATCGTTCGAAGCTCGATATAAGACTGAAATACTATGAGTCGATTTCGAATTCGCTGAATAGCGATAATCTCTCGGGTATGGAATCGCCCTCCGCCTTCGGACTTGAAGACCCCGTGCTCAATAGCATGTTGCTCGAGATGTCGAAGTTGACCCAGGAACGGACGGGCTTGAAGTACAGCACGAAGGAAGGAAACCCCGTTACCGAGGTACTCGATTTGAAGATCGCCAATCAAAAGAAAGCGCTCCTCAATAATGTTAACAGTTTTGTCGGTACCACGAGGATTGCTATCGCCGATCTGGATAAACAGATCAGTAAAATAGAAGGCACCGTTTCGCGACTGCCCGGCAGCGAACGACAATTGGTTAATATCCAGCGCAGGTTTGAGTTCAACGACAATGTTTACAATTACTTGCTGGAGAAACGCGCGGAGGCGGGAATTGCCATCGCGTCGAATACATCGGAGAAAACAGTTGTGGACCGTGCAAAGCAAATTGGGCTCTGGCCCGATTTCACCCAACAGAAAACTGATACTCACAGGTGCTATCATAATAGCATTCATGTTTGCATTCGGTCTCATCATCGCAAGAGACTTCTTCACAGACAGTATTACAACATTAGAAGAGCTTGAGGCCACCACAATGATCCCGACTATTGGAAGCATTGCTCATGGAAGCAGAAAGGATCGTTCAACAACCGTCATCGCTCACTCAAAGAATGAAGTAGGGGAGTCGTTCCGGTCTTTGCGCGTAAACCTTCAGTATCTCACGCATGGCCTGCAAGACAGTGTAATCGGTGTTACATCTTCGATTGCAAGTGAGGGAAAAAACGTTCTGCTCGATCAATCTCGCGGCGTCACTCGCATTGTCGGGACGCAGAACAGTGATCATCGATGCAGATATGCGTAAGCCTCGTGTAGCTTCACACTTCCATTTAAAGAACGACACTGGTTTATCGACTTACCTCATCGGCCATCATACAATCGAGGAGATCATAAAACCCACATTAATCGAAGGATTGGACGTGATCACATCGGGACCGGTTCCGCCGAACCCGCTGGATCTTATAGCCCTTCCTGCCATGGAGGATCTTATTAACGAGTTGAAGGGAATGTACGACACCGTTATTATCGATTCGCCTCCCGTTGGTATTGTTTCGGAATACATCATCCTTTTGAAGTATACGAATTCTAATATCTATGTTGTTCGTGCGAACTACACAAGTCGCGCACATCTCGAAAAGATCAACAGGCTTTTCAAAGACAACAAGATCAAGAACGTGAGCATCCTGTTCAATGATGCCCGCACACCGATGAATGGATACCGCTATAGTTACTCATGATACAGGGAGATAGGAGTCGGGAGTCAGGAGTTGGGAGCGCTGTCGGTCAATCTTCGTTCACTCAATTAATTCAACGGTTCAGAAAATACGCTGAGAATGCCTTTTGGCTCATCATGGAGAAGGGCTTCGCCCTTGCAGCCGGGATGGTTGTCGGGATTTATGTTGCGCGTTACCTCCGTCCGGAGGCGTTCGGTCTTCTCAACTATGCCATAAGTTTTGTTGGAATTTTTTCGGCGTTGTCTACGATCGGGCTGGAGCAGATACTTGTTCGTGAGCTCTCGAGAAATCCCGAACGAAAAGAAGAACTGCTCGGCACCGGTGTGATACTCCGACTCGCCGGATCTCTCGTACTGATTGTTTGTGATGGTGATCTTCATGGTCTTCATGCGACAAGAGTCGTTTTACATCAATACTCATTTTCATTATCGCTTCGGCCGAGATCTTTAAGTGTTTCGAGGTCATCAATTATTTCTACCAGTCGCAGGTAAGATCGAAGCAAGTTGTTCGAACACAAATGTTCATCAACCTGGCTATTAGCCTCGCGAAGATCGGCATGTGTTGCTTCAGTTCTCATTGATCTGGTTTGCGGTCATCGTTGCCATCAACGCCGTGTTGAATGCTGCTGGTTATATCTTCACCTACACGCGCTCCTCCGGCGAGCTCAGGCGGTGGGATTTCAAAAAGGCCCTTGCGTGGAGCCTGTTGAGGGAGACATGGCCCTTGGCATTATACGGAGTAGCATTAAACATACAGGCGCGTATCGACCAGGTGATGTTGGGAAATCTTTTGAACAACTACGAAGTCGGGCAGTATTCGGTAGCACTGAAGTTTATAGAAATATTCGGCTTCGTGCCGATGGTGCTCATGAGCACATTCACGCCGGCCGTGAGCAAGGCAAAGGCGATCAGCGAACAATTGTACGAAGCGCGGCTAGTGAATTTTTACCGACTGATGTTCGCAGCGTTCCTCGCCATGGCAATACCGATCTACTTCTTTTCTGAAGACCTGATCTCATGGCTGTACGGAGCCGAGTACCAGGCTGCAGGTTTCCTCCTATCATTGTTTGCATTGAGATTATTCTTCTCCAACATGGGTGTTGGCAAGTCCATTTTCATAGTGAACGAAAGCATGTTCACCTACTCCCTGCTCACCGTGGTGATCGGTGCGGCGAGCAACATCGGTATGAACTGGTTTTTAATACCACGCTACGGCACTGTCGGTGCAGTCGTAGCGAGCATGATCTCATTTACCATCAGCATCTTCATTGTTGACCTTTTCTTCAAGAAAGCATTCAGGAACCTTAAGCTGATGATCCGTGGCATTCTTTCATTTTGGAAATTAAAAGAAGCAGTATGATCGAAATTAAACCCTTCACCGAGAATTCATTTTATTGCCCCGAATGCAATTCCGTTGCACCGACAATACTCGATACGCAACTGCATTCTGTGTACACCATGGCAGAGTGCAAGTGCAGGAGCTGCGGACTGGAATTTCAACAGACGTTTCCCCTCGGTCATTGTGTCAACGATAATGTTTCCGTAAGGAAGTCCGACGGACGAATATATACCGATGTCGATCCTAATTTCTGGGTGGGCCGATGTTGTTTCGAAGGCGAAAAAAGAATCGCGAAGCAAGGAAGTCACAGTCAGGAAGATCATCCACGAACAGAAGAAAGAAGTTGTTGTGCTGAACACACTCGATTTCCTGTATGGGCATGTGTTGCTGAAGCTTTACAATTACCAGTATTACCTGCGAAAGGACGTCGGCCTTGTGGTTATCATACCTCGTGCCTTCGAGTGGCTCGCACCAGCGGAGGCTTCTGAAATTTGGTGGTGGTCGATTTATCTCTTGGCGAGCTCGCCTGCGAACATCCGTCGTTGACGAATTTTATCAAGAATGAGTTCAAGCGTTTTGATAAGATTTGGTTGAGCAAGGCATGGTCGCATCCCGATTTCACACAGATCGATGTGAAAAGCATGACCGGCATATCGCCGTTCAACCTGGAGAATTATTCGAAGGAACAGCCGACCGTCACTTTCGTCCTTCGCGAAGATCGGTGGTGGTACCGGTCGAAAGTCGAATACTGGCTTTACAGGATTGGGCGTCGATTCAAGAACCTCAAGAGCTTCTGTTACGATCTCGTCACCTCTCAACAAGAGAAGCTGGCGATCGAAACCATGAAAGCAATCAGACAACGAATTCCGAACGCGAGATTTTTTGTTACCGGCCTGGGTAAAAACAACGGCTTCGGAAGACTTGCTATGGACAGCCGGAGTTTGCAGGTGAGTGAAGACAAAGAACTGGAATGGTGTCGCATCTATGCTCACAGTCATCTAGTGATTGGGTTCCACGGATCGAATATGCTTTTGCCGACGGCTTTTGCGGCAGGATGTATCGAGGTACTTCCTGACGACCGCCTCGGAAATTTCCTGCAGGATATATCCGTGCGCTATTCCGACAGACGTCAGTCATTCTTTTACAGGTTCGTGGATCAATTCGCGAAGCCGTCTGGTGTCGCTGCGAAAGCAGTATCGATGATAAAAGATTATCCTTCCTTTTACGAAAACATGTGTAACGACGAGATGATCATGGGACGAGGTGACAAGATGACGAGGAAAATGTATGAATAAGCAGCAATCATTTGAACCATTGAAGACGGCAGTCTTGATGGTCATCTTTAATAGACCTGACACGACGATGCAGGTCTTTGAAGCGATAAGAAAAGCAAAGCCACCGCGCTTGTATATCGCAGCGGATGGTGCGCGCCCGCATGTGCCGACCGATCAAGACCGCTGTGAGGAAGCTCGACGGGTGGTAGAACGGGTAGATTGGGATTGCGAGGTAAAGACGCTCTTCCACGACAAAAATCTGAACTGTGGAGTTGCTCCGTCAACCGCGTTCACCTGGTTCTTCCAACATGAAACGGAAGGAATCATCCTGGAAGACGATTGTCTTCCTTCTCAGAGCTTTTTCTATTACTGCCAGGAGCTGCTGGAAAAATATCGCGATGATACCCGCGTGATGCACATTGGTGGGAACAATTTCCTGAATGGCTGGCTGAAAGACAATGACTATTCTTATTACTTCTCCCGTTCGGGACACATCTGGGGTTGGGCGACGTGGCGAAGGGCATGGCAGAAATTTGATTTCAATATCTCACTCTATAATAAACTGAAAGATCGTGGACAGTTCGACGGTTTCTTTTTGAACCCGATCGAGCACCACTATCGCATGAAGAAATTCGAGGAGACCGTAGGACGTAATGGGCGCGCCGATTGGTGGGACTATCAATGGGATTTTGCGCGGTATGTGAATTCGGGGCTCGCGATCGTTCCTGCGGTGAACCTCGTGAAAAATATAGGCTTCGGCAATGATGCAACTCATACTTCGAATAAACACTCGGAGGCGTCGATGCTGCAAGCGAATGAAATAGAGTTGCCATTGAAACATCCGCCGTTCATGATCCGGGATCTCGAGTCGGAGCAAAAATATTTTCAAGGTTTCATGAAAGACAAAATGATCTCCAAACTGAGGAAGTGGGGAGTCCCTGTATGAAACGTCAGACGCCGCCAGTATTATTCATTGTTTTTGCGAGGCCAGATACAACCTCGAAAGTCTTTGAGGCTATAAGAAGAGCGCGTCCTAATAAACTATATGTTGCTTGCGATGGTCCTCGTCTTGATAAACCAGGTGAGAAAGAAAGAAATGATGAGGTCAAAAAGATCGCGACAAGCGTAGACTGGCCTTGCAAAGTTTACACGTATTTCAGAGACCGGAATTACGGTTGCGGCGAACAAGTTACATCCGCGATAAATTGGTTTTTCGAGCATGAAGAGGAGGGGATCGTTCTCGAAGATGATTGTCTCCCTTCCCGTTCATTCTTTCAGTTTTGCGCCGAGCTGCTCGATCGATATCGAAACGACACGCGCGTGATGATGATCGGTGGAAACAATCTTGAAAAGCCGAACGATCGCGAACAAGAATATTCATATACATTTTCCAGGCTCACGTATATCTGGGGTTGGGCAACGTGGAGACGAGCCTGGAAATTTCACGATTATAAAATGCCGCTGTTCCACGAGGTCGACAAAAAACGATACCTCGCGCCCGGCTATTCTTCCATCTACGAGCGAGACCTTTTTCAGTACGTGTTTGGAAAAATGTACACAGGCGGTGACCCCGTGACGAGCCGGCGCAACATCTGGGATTATCAATGGCAGTTTGCGTGCAGAATTCACTCGGGCCTGGTTATTGTACCCGCGGTAAACCTGGTGAGCAACATAGGATTGGGAAATAATGGAACCAGCACTTCAGGCAGTTCGCCGGGACAAGGCCTCAAATGCGAAGAGATAGAGATTCCGCTGGTGCATCCGGAATTTATTATGGTGGAGAAAGAGAGAGAGAAACGGACATTCGAATTGTGTCATACATCGCGCAAGTCGCGACTGAAGAGCAGGATCAAGAGCATGGTCCCTTCAGCACTTTTGAGCACAATCAGGATGTTGCATTGACATTCATATGGACAAGAGGCACATCATCAACGGCTTGTTCATTCTTAGCTTTCCGGTTTACGGTATAGGCACTTTCATCTCCGCAAGTATCAGCCCATCGGCGGGTTACATCGCTTCGATGGCGATGCACGTCATGATACTCGTCTTCTACCTGATCGACCTCATCTATAAAAATAAAGTAAGCTATCGGCTGAACTGGGTATACCTCGCAATGCTTGTTTACATCGCGACTGCCGCTGGCTCATTATTCGTTGGTTATTACAAAGGACTGCCCGAATCTAATCTCGCGATGATCAGCATCAGGTCCTTGTTGATGATCATACCATTCCACTCATTTATCGTCGTGGCATTATACAACGAACATCACTTCGACGAACTTCCGATGGTGCTTCTGAAGGGATTAAGCCTGTTGTTGTTTGTAAACCTCGCCGGGTATTTCGGGTTGGGACTTACGAACGCCCAACATAGCATCGAGGGACGTTTGAATATGCCTTTCTTCGATGGCTTTTACAGCGGCGCGAGCGTGCTGGCAATACTTAATTTGTTGGTCGCATACCGCATCCGTTCAAATAAAGACAAGCCCCTCGAGTCGATGTTGTTGATCGGGTTTTTCATTATGAACGTCGGCTTGTTGTACATGATTAACTCGCGGCTCGCGCTGATGATCTTCATGGTGATCTTATTTATGTTCCTGGTTCGCATCATTGCTATGCGTGGCATGTACCTGGCATCGCTCTTCTTCATACCGATATTAATGAGCTCCGCCTATTTACTTTATCAAATGTTGTTGCTCCCCGGCGTGGCAGAAATAGTACAGCGCGTTGACATCGAAGACGTGACCACATTCAATGGTCGTGCGTTCCTTTGGAAAGACGGCCTCGACTGGTTGTATAACAGCCGGGAAGGATTGCTGCTGGGCAACGGATATAAGGGACATTATTTTCTTGATCTCATTACTGATGTTGCGGAGCTCTGGAATACCGATGAGGTGTTTCACCTTCACATGCACAGTACGTCACTTGAAGTATTGATCTGCCAGGGATTGATCTCTTATACGATCTTTTGTGTGATCTGGTATCGCGCTTATAATTTCTTCAGGACGAAGTATAAAGAAAAGAGTCTCGAAGGAGCATTCCTGGGCCCGGTGCTTTACCTGTTGTTCATTTTGCAAGTCGACACGTTCGTGTACATGGATGGAATTGGCTTCGTGATTATGGCATTTCTTGTATCGCGTATTTCGATAACCGACCCCGACAGTGACATTAAACTTTCAGAAATACGTGAGCACCAGCAACGTCAGTTAACACCAACAGTTTACGAACCACAAGAATATGTTGTGCATAGTCATACCAGTATTTAATAGATTGAAGTTTACAAGGGATTGTCTCGATTCTCTCGAAACGCAAACCGTTCGTGCAGATAAGATCATCATCGTAGACGATGGGTCTACAGATGGAACAGAAGAAGTATTGAACGAATGGTATCCCAACGTTACCGTGCTTCGTGGCGATGGCAATTTATTTTGGACGGCCTCTATCAATATGGGTATTCGTCATGCGCTTTTATTGGGTGCGGATTCCGTGATGACACTCAACAATGACACGATTGCATCTCAGACATTTGTCGAACAGATGATAGAAGGTTCGAAGCTTGCACCGGATGCGTTGATCGGTGCACTGGATGTCGATTCCGTAAGCAGGAAACCATACTACGGAGGCGAGATCCTGAACTGGACGTGGAGTTCGTCCAGATATTTATTGGAAGACCTTTCGAAGGAACAACAGAAGGGCCTTCATGAGTGTTCATTGTTTCCGGCGCGCGGACTTCTCATTCCGAAAACAGTCTTTGATGAAATCGGTTTGTTCGATGAAGAGCGACTGCCGCATTACATGGCTGATTATGATTTCACATTAACGGCCGCACGAACAGGATTCAAAATATACTGCAACTACGATGCAGTTCTTTACACCTATCCAGAGGAAGGTGGTGATCATAAGATCCGCAAGGCAAAGACGTGGGCAAATTATTGGAAACATCTTTTCAATATTAAAGGAGGCGGCAATCTCAAAAACTTTACAAGGTATACGATCAAGAACTGCCCGCCCGGCAGCATCGTGCCTTCATTATTCACAGGATATACCCGGAGACTTTTTGGTTTCTGGCTTAAATAAAATTTTATGATAAAAAGACAGTGGAGTCTGGCAGTTGGGTTGGGTCTTTTATTGATAACGTTGTCCGGCTTTGCACCGGACAGCCAGGGTAGAGGTCATGGTCAGGGTCACGGCCCTGGTAATGGCGGTCCCGGTCCTGGAGGCCCCGGCCCTGGCAAACCGCCAGCGCCACCAACAGCAAACGATGATAACGCGACAACACCCGAGAACACCCTGGTAACGGTTAATGTTGTTGCCAACGACACTGACGACGACAATAATCTGAATGTCTCAACGGTAGATCTTGACCCGGCAACAGATGGAATACAAGCTGCGTTCACGTCGCCGAAGGGCGATTACACGGTAGACGCTGATGGTGTTGTTACGTTCACACCCGCTACGAACATCTCCGGGCCTGCAGATATCAACTACACCGTTAATGATTCGACTGACCTGACTTCGAACCCTGCCCGAATTCACATTGATGTTACGAAAGTGAATACGCCGCCTGTTGCAGCGAATGATGTCGGTTCAACTACGAATGACAAATCTGTCGACATCAATGTGGTCGCCAACGATACGGACAGCGACGGCACGATCGACACATCCAAAGTAGATCTTAACCTCACGCTATCAGGGACCCAAAAGAACTTTACGTCACCGGAGGGCAAGTGGAGTGCAAACAAAGGTTCGGTGAAGTTTACGCCGAATGAAACCTACACTGGTACCGCGGTTATCAGTTACCAGGTTTATGACAACGAAGACGCTCCTTCGAACAGCGCAACGATCTCGGTAACTGTCACGAGCGCGAATGCAGCGCCGGTAGCGGTAAACGACAACGCCGGAACGACATTGAACAAAGCGGTTAACGTGAATGTAGTCGCGAACGATACTGATAGCGATGGAACGATCGACCCGTCGAAGGTGGATCTAAATACCGGGACGGCGGGTGTTCAGAATACAGCAAACACGGCGCAGGGAAGCTTCAGCGTGAACGCGCAGGGTGTTGTTACCTACACGCCCATCGCATTGTTCCTGGGGACGGCGACACTTAACTACACCGTGATGGACAACGACGGTGCTGTGTCCAACGCCGCGACGATCACCATTACGGTGCAGGCGATAAACATTGCTCCCGTTGCCGTGAACGACAACGCAACGACTACCAAAAACAAAGCTGTAACGATCAAGGTAACACAAAACGATACCGACATCGATGGAACCGTCGACGCTTCGAAGGTCGACCTGAGCCCAACATTGGCAGGCATCCAGACTACTATCGATACAGACCAGGGAAATTACGCTGTGAATAATCAAGGTGTTGTTACTTACACACCCGCCAATAACTTCACGGGTATTGCTGCACAACAATATGTTGTTCCCGACAACACTGGCGCTTTGTCGAATGTGGCAACGATCAACATCACAGTACAGAATGTAAATTCACCACCCGTTGCTGTTGACGACACTGGAGCAACCAGTGCGAATGCCCCGATAACCGTGAATGTTGTTTCGAATGATACCGACAGCGATGGCGTAGTCGATGCGGCGAAGGTTGATTTGAATCCAACTGTTAACGGGATCCAGAACACACGCGACACACCACAGGGGTCATTTTCAGTGAACAACATCGGTATCGTGACTTATGATCCGAAGAAAGATTTTAGTGGCAGCGTTTCGATCAACTACACCGTAAGTGATAACAACGGTGCCGTATCTAATGTCGCCAAGATCACCATCGCCGTTCAACCGATCAACGCACCCGTTGCTGTTGAAGATCGCGCGACGACGAAAGTAAATATTAAGGTAGATATCAACGTGGTTGCGAACGATACAGACTCCGACGGAACTATCGATGCCACGACCGTGGACTTGAACACCGCGAGTGGTATTCAAAAAACTTTCAGTGCGCCGGAGGGTTTGTTCGAGGTGAATGATCAGGGTATAGTGACATACACACCCAAGAAAGATTTCTTCGGAGCCACAACGATCCAATACACGGTGGAAGATAATAAGGGCGTGGTCTCGAACTCTGCTGCCATCAACGTAACTGTCACTGAAGTTCCGAATGTAGCGCCGGTGATCACAGCCTTCGAAGAACCGACAGATACGCTTCGATATACTCCCGGCAATCCAATGGCATTCACCGAAGTCTTCGATGCCGAAGATCAGGACGATGATAGTCTTGCCGTTGCCGAGATTGGTTTCGTTACCGAGTCATTTGTAAGTGGAGCAGACAAGTTGTTGTATACCGACAGGACCAACATCAAAGGAACATTCAACGCGCAACTAGGTGTGCTCACAATGAGCGGAGCCGCGAAGATCAGTGACTATGTGAATGCCGTTCGCTCCGTGAAATTTGAAACGACAGCAACAGGTGAAGATGGTGCCGACATCAAGGATATTTATGTGAGAGTGAGCGATGGCACCGACTTCAGTGATCTTAAAACGAGAGTTATCAGTATAAACTCCGGCGTAACGAAAATCGATATTCCGACAGCGTTTACGCCGAATAGCGACGGTGCAAATGACACCTGGCGGATACTGGCTCCGACCGACATAACTGGTGCAGATTTTGCCGACGCGGAGATAAGGGTGTATGATAAGAGAGGTACCATGGTTTTTGGTGCCAATGGATTCGGAAACACCTGGGACGGAACATTCCAGGGTAAACAACTGCCGACCGACACTTACTACTACACGATTGATTTAAAACAACAACAGAAAAGATATAAAGGAATAGTGGCGATCCTCAGGTAATGAAAACGATTAAAATTTTCACAATTGGCCTTTTGTTTCTCTCGTTAACAACGAAAGCCCAATATCTCCCAACTACAGGTCAGCCGTTTCAATTCGCTGCTGTGTACAACCCGGCATTTACCGGTATTGATCCATTTGGTGATATCAAACTTCAGTATAGATCGCAGCTCGGGACGTATGGGGCAAATTCGCCCAGCTTCTTTAATGCGCTGTACCAGTTTCGCCTCAATCAACCTTACGATGCAAACCTCAATGGTTTCAGAACGGGTACGACTCGTCCGGAGAATGCAACTCGCGCAATGGGCATCGTTCACGGTATGGGAATTAGCTTGTTTGATGAACAGCTCGGCGTGATGTCGCGACGAGGTGGAGGTATCAACTACGCGTTTCATTTTCCGATATCAGAGAAATTAATGTTGGCTGTCGGGACGTCTGCGATGGTGGAGAACCTTCGCATCGATCCCGACAAAATCTATTTGGGCGCAGGTGCGGATCCCGATCCGATCTATGATCAGATCATGAACGGAAAGACGAACAATACGCAACTGAATGTTCGTGCGGGTGCTGTGCTGTACTCTCAAAACTTTTACGTTGGTGTAAGTTACTTGCCTCTTTGGAGACATGATCTTCGCGATGCCAGCTGGATGACTGCGAGCTCCATTTACATGGCAACACTTCAAACTGGTTACAATTTCATGTTATCAGAAAATGTTCAATTGAAACCGAGTGTTGTCGGCTATTTGAATGAAGGTGGGCGCGTGAACTTCGATTACGCTGCGAAGGTGTATATCAACAATGTTGTTTGGACCGGCCTCATGTATCGCGACACGCAGATGGGCGTTGCACAGTTGGGATTCAACATCAATAAAATGTTTACGGCTGCTTATTCCTTCGAAATCGCAACGGGTGGTGAGTGGAAGTTCGGTTCGGGAAGTCACGAGTTAGTACTTGGTATAAGACTAAACAACTTCAAAAATCAACAGAACTACTTATGGTAAGGCTGTTATTATTTGTGATTTGTGATTTGTTATTCCTAAGTGGTGTCTCGGCTCAGGATATTGAATTCGAGTCGCTGAATAAGTTGCCTGTATCTATCAATACAACCTCTTGTGATGAGATCATGCCGTTGCTATCACCTGACGGTAAAACATTATACTTTGCGAGGGTCTGCCAGGGCGAGGCATCAGACATCTGGTTTTCGGAAAACAACGCTAAGTCCAGGACGTGGAGTTTCAATGATCGCGGTAATAACGCGATTGTTGGTACGAGTGTCGACGGACAGACTATTTATCAGATCAATACGTCGCCCGCAAGAAAGATCAAGGGCGTGTACCTTTCAAAGAAGACCGACGGCAAGTGGTCGGCCCCTGTTCTCGAACCCATTCCGTTCATGGAAACCGAAGAGTACTTCGGTATCTACGTCGTACCCGATCTTCAGACTGTTATAGCTTCCATGAAGCGTGAAGATGGAGTAGGTGAGGAAGATCTTTATGTAAGCCATAAGAAAGGTGGCAAGTGGTCGGAACCCGTAAATCTTGGGAGCACGATCAACTCGATAGGTTTCGAGATCTCACCGTTTCTGTCGGCCGATGGCAAGCGACTTTACTTCGCAAGCAATGGCCATCGAGGTCTTGGTGGGTCTGACATATTTTACGCCGACCGGCTGGACGATACGTGGACAAGGTGGTCTGCCCCGGTGAATCTTGGCAACGTGATCAATACAGAAGGCTTCGATGCTTATTTCACGATGAACGACAGCATTGCGTTCTTCAGCTCGAGCAACGGAACAAGTTCCGACATCTATCGTGCAAATATCAAACGACCTGAAGATGAATCGAAGCTCCAGGTAAATAATATCATTGAAGATGCAGCGTCGATGATTGCCGATCTCACCGACGACACATACGATTCTCTTTCATCCGTTAGCCAGTCGGCATTCGTGACTTTCGAAAAAGGAACGGCCGTGCTTTCGGGCGAAGCTGTTTAAACGTCTCGACGAGACTGCAGCATTGATCAAAGCAAGACGAACAGGAAAGCTCAGGCTAATTGCGTATGTGAGCAGCAATGGTGAAAAGAACCAGCTTTGGGATAAAACGTCTCGAAGAGATCAGGGATTACCTGAGACAAAAGTCAGGGGTCGACCTATTGATTGATTATGAACTTATTCCTGCCGATGCAAGCCCAAGTGCCAGCATGGCGCCGGGGGCAAGCGTAGTTGAAGTTCGGTACAATTGATCTCGTCATGTGGCATGCAGTTTATAAAAAGCTTTGGATCGTAATTCTCGCACCCATGTTGGCCGCGGGGGGCTGCTTATTTCCTTACTGCGAAGAAAGCAGGTCAGTATCGGTCTACTTCTATTGTTGAAGCCAGCGTCCCCGAAGAGACCAAAGACCCCGATGTTTATTATAAGAATATGGTAGAGACGATGAAGACTGAAGTCATCACCTCTATGGTGTCGTATCGTTTGTTGTTGCATGATCTCGAAACAGAGATTGCATTTCGTCCGCCGGCCATTCAATATTCTAATGAAAGAAAATCCGCCATTCAGAAAACACTGGAGAAGAAGCTTTCATCTTTCGAATTATTATCGGAAACTGTTCCCACCGAAGCAACGATTGGCCAGGTGATCCACAATATGGACTACAACGTGGGCCGCTGGGTTCGCGATGGAGACTTGTTGATCAGGCGAAAGCCGGCAACTAACGAGATCGATGTCGCGACGATAACAGAAGATCCGTTTCTTTCCGCCTTCGCATCCAACTCGCTTGCACAAGAGTATATTCGTTATGAAAACTCACTGGTAGCTCCGGCACCAATCGCCAACGACTCCGTTGGTTACTACCGCGAGGAAGTCGACAGGCTTCGCAAGAATCTTGAAGCAAAGAATGACGGGTTGAACGAAGCAAACTCAAAAGTAAGAACATCCGGTCCCGCCGAGGACATTCGCCTTCAAAGAGCAAAGCAGAACAAGGTCGCGGAGTATGAAATGAAGATCACGGAAGAGGAGTGGGAGCTTACACGCCTTCGCGAACAATTTTCGAAGATGCAGCGCGAGCCCGCGCCACAGCAACGTTCGTCGAGTGATGTTAAGACCAGCACGAAGATCCAGGCCATTCGCAACAAGATCGATCAACTTTCCGGCATCTATGCACAGGGCGGATCCAAAGACAAGAAATTGGATTCAATCATTAATGTGCTTCGCAAGCAATTGAACGACGAAACGACAAGACTTCAAATGTCACAGCAGTCAACGCCTTCCGCACAAACTGCAGGCGATCGTGAGCGCGAAATGCTTACCAGTCGCATTCAACGACACGAGCAGAATATTCAATCTATCCGCAACGATATTCGCCGGTTAAAGAGCTCGGGCAATCAACCAGTGAATGATAGCCGAAGTGTTGCCGCGCAACTGAAATCCAATCAGCAACAAGCAACGACAGAATATAACGCTGCCCTCGCTCACTTGAAGATGCTTGAAACAAAAGCTGGAATCAACAATGGACCGGCCAGTCGCGAAAGTCATCACCTGGTATTGAAGGAGAAGGCCCTTCCCAGTGCTCAACCTGAATCACCTTACGCGATGATTATTGTGTTGGTGGCGTTTTTTGGAACTCTTATTTTGTGTATCATAGTGATTGCGGCAACAAGACCTGCGCCGCAACCATACGATGACATTTTTCTGCGAGTTAACTACGCAAACAGGCGAGTGAACAAAAAGTCCGCTCCCACCGAAGCTTAGTTTGGTACGTAACCGGGATTTGTACTGAACACAATCTTATCTACCTGCACATTATCATTCATCCAACCGAACTGGACGTTGTTGCTTCCGGTTGCGAGTGAGAAACTAACAGCCGATCCTGAATAAGCGTCCGTAACTTTCACCCCATGTCCAGGTTGAGTGAACGCCAGCGCCCCCATGTTGTGTAGTGACCTTTTCCATCGTACACATAGAAACCACCATCGTTAGAAGACTTTACACGAACCCAAAGGGTGTAGCTACCTGCTGCGGGAGCTGTGAACGTGAAGTTCGCAGCAGCAGGAGCTGGAATGTAGTAGTTAGTGCCGTTGCCAGATGGAACTCCAAAGTAAGAGCCGGCAGCTGCGTCGTTACCCATCACCATCTTTCCCGTGAGTGAAGCCTGCGATGCATCGAGGCTCACTTCGGAGTACGTACCAGTAGGTGTTGTGGGAGTAGTGGGTGTGGTCGCAGGAGGAGTTGTTGGAGTTGTGGGTGTAGTTGTGGTTGTTGTACCGGATTCGAAGGCGCCGATGTCGGGTTTGCTTCCGTTGTAAGGAAGACCGACGTTCACACCACCATCGATCAGCGGACTGCCGGAAGAAGGAACATAATAAGGTGTAGGTCTTACGCCAGTCCTGGTAATCTTCGGATCAACCAAAAGATTGTTGAGTAATGTTCCAACAAGACTTCCGAGTGTCATGTTTTGAAGGATGTTGTTTCCAACCGACAGGCCAGTAACGCTAGCGCCGTTTTCCTGGTGGATGAATTGATTCTGATAATAATTGTAACCTGTGTTCGAGTTGATGATAAGGTTGTTCTTGATGTCAACATTGTCGCTGCTGCCACCGTACACGCCAACCACGTTTGCTGTTTTTGTTCCGACGAACTCGATCGTGTTGTTGTACAACTTCACGTTGTGAAGACCGCTGTTCTGTGAGCGAACGATCTCGCCTGGATAAGTTCCAGTGATACCATAGAAGATGTTGTGGTGTATGTTCCAGTTTCTCATCGCATTGTCCCAGTTAGCGATACCTTGCTGTCCTTTGTTGAAATAATTGTGATCGATCTCTGCGTCGTGGATACTGAGCTCGATGGCGTAACCAGCGCCTTTCGAACGAGTGTCCATGTCGAGGTTGTTGTCGTGAACGCGGATTGATTGAACGCCGGTTGCTGCGGGTCCGTTGCTGTTTACCAAAGAGATAGTGTTGTCGACGTAGCAGTTGTAGATCTGGCAGGCGACGAGGCTGGATTGCCACAATTCGATAGCGATGTTCGGAGCAGATCCGCCGTTCCATGTGCCAGTAGGATTTACTGAAACTTTAGAGTCGTGGATGATGAACTTGTTGAACTGGTTGAAACCGCTGGGTCCGATACCTTTAATGCCGTAACCAACACCTTCGTTCACATCGATACCGTCGAACTCAACGTTGTTGAGGTTACCGACGTTGATCGCACCAGACTGCCATCCTGAGCTTGCCCATGAACAGTTTAAAGTTGAGACCGTTTTAAGACCACTGTCTTTTACGTCCCACAACCACATACCTGTGAAGTTGGTGTACTGGATCTTTACATTTTCTATGTTGACATTCGAACGATAGTGTACGTAGATACCACCGTGCAATTGTTTCGAATCTCCATCGATGGTGAAGTTCTTGAGAACCTGCTTGCCGGTAACGTAGCTGCCAGCATTGAGGCTGATCAGGAATTTATCCGTAGCATAAGCGGGGCTTACTGGATGATAATAGAATGAGCTTGCGGCTTTGAGGATCGTTTGATCTTTGCCTGCACCTTCGATGTTTACGCCGATGGGAACTTCTATGAGTCCGCTTTCAACGTAAGTACCTGCAGCAAGCTTTATAGTATGACCTTGTCCGGCTGCAACTTTGGTAACGGCATACTTAAGCGTTCTCCAGGGGCTTGTTGTGCTACCTGTGCCTGTGTCGTTGCCGGCGGTAGAAACATAGTAAGTGTTGCCTGTTTGATAAGTGCTGCCTGCAACCAGTTCTTCGACCGTTACACCTTGTTGTGGCGCTACCAGGTCTGGATCAGAACACCGGAAAAAGATTAGCGCTACAACAAAGTACATGAGAGACAATGTGATTTTTTTCATGAATTACGGTTAATGTTTGGACATAGTTTTCCTGTGATCGTGTTTTTTTGGCACGTTCAAAAAAAAGACATAGTGAACCCGATTACACCTTAAAAGGGCACAACATGTACAAGCGAAAAAATTGGGAGAGGGGAGTTTTGCGCTTTACTTACTAATGGATTAAGAGGGGTACCTGATAATTCCGAATAGCGATGCAAAGATGCCACACAATGAGGAAGTGAGGAAACACTCATCGGTGAAAAACCGAATTATACGGGTGAAGTGTTCAGAGTATAGATATGTTGTATTACTAATTCAATGACGCAGATCATCACTTTTAAAAACATTCATCACCGAATTAGATACTTATCATGGGTTAAAAAATTAACTAAAGAAATTAAACCCATCAATGATAAAGATCATGATTTTGTAAAACGACCATCACGGATAGTTAGTTCTTACTCCTTTTATCTTTCCATCAGTAAAGAACAACAAAGATGGATCTCCGGGACGTCCTCAAGGCGTACAAGGACAAGAAAGTAATGATAACGGGCCATACCGGTTTCAAGGGAAGCTGGTTCTCCCTGTGGCTTGCAAAGGCGGACGCCAATGTTTACGGCTATTCTATGCCGCCGCCAAGCAACCCTGCGATGTTCGATATGCTGCAATTGAAAGATTATGTGCAGCATCAGATAGCTGATATACGCGACTTCACACAATTGTCGAAGTCGATTTTTCGAATCCGGCCGGATATTATTTTTCACTTCGCCGCACAATCACTTGTGGGCGCAGGTTATGCATCTCCTCTCGAGACGATGGAAGTAAACACGATGGGCACTGCTTATCTCATGGAAGCGGTTCGCCAGTCGGGCATTCCCGCCGCAATCGTGGTCATCACATCAGACAAGAGTTACAAAAATTCCGAATGGAACTACGGTTATCGGGAGACCGACGAGCTCGGCGGCGACGATCCATACTCCGCAAGCAAAGGCGCAGCAGAGATCATGGTTCACTGCTGGCGAAAATCATTCTTCGATCCCGCGAGAGTGCACGAACACGGAGTGCGACTCGCATCTGCACGCGCGGGTAATGTTATCGGTGGCGGCGACTACGCAGTCGACAGGATCATTCCCGATTGTGTTCGTTTCCTCCAGGCACGCGAGAGTATTGTTGTTCGCAATCCCCTGCACACCAGGCCGTGGCAGCATGTGCTCGAACCGCTGGGTGGTTATCTCACGCTCGGAGCCAAGCTGCTTCAACAACCACACAATGCCGAGTATTGTGAAGCATTCAACTTCGGACCCAACGTTACATCGAATCGAAATGTAAAAGAGTTGGGTAGAACAAGTGATTGAGTGCTGGGGCGATGGCTCCTGGTATCACCTGAGAAATGAGCGCGCCAATCATGAAACAACATTGCTTCATGTATCGAGTGAAAAAGCCTTTCATAAGCTGGGTTGGACATCCAGGTGGGGTTTTAAAGAAACTATAGAGACTACAATTGAATGGTATAAGCGAGCATCTTACCTGGATGACTCGAGCCAACTCATTGAACTTACTTTTGAACAAATAAAAAAATACGAATCGGAAAAATATGAATTGCAGATTTTGCAAAACGCCCCTCAAGCAAACATTCGTTGACCTTGGCATGTCGCCGTTATGTGAAGATTTTGTGAAGCCGGGCAAATTGGATGAGATGGAGCGGTTCTACCCGCTGCATGCCTATGTGTGCCCTGAGTGTTACCTGGTGCAGGTAGAAGAATTTGTGACTCCTGATATTATATATAGAGACTATTCTTATTTCTCTTCCTATTCTGATTCGTGGCTCGATCACTCGAAACGATACGCAGAGTATATCATTAACCGGTGTGACATCGACAAAAACAGTTTGGTAGCTGAGATTGCGAGTAACGACGGTTATTTGTTGCAGTACTTCCGCTCGAAGCAAATTCCCGTGCTCGGTATTGAACCTGCACATACCGTTGCCAACGCAGCTATCGAGAAAGATATTCGCACAGAGATGAAGTTCTTCGGAACATCAGTTGTACCTGAACTGATCACAAAATATGGTAAACCAGACCTGTTGATCGGTAACAACGTGCTCGCGCACGTGCCGGACATCAATGACTTCGTTTCGGCGATGAAGCAATTCCTGAAATCCGATGGTACGATTACGATGGAATTTCCTCACCTGCTGAAGCTGATCGAAGGCAACCAGTTCGATACCATTTACCACGAACATTTTTCTTACCTGTCTTTCACTACGGTGAACAGCATTTTCTCGCATCATGATCTGATCTTGTTCGATGTTGAAGAGCTGCCGACACACGGCGGTTCACTAAGGATTTATGCAAAGCACCGGGATGATGCGACCAAGCGCATATCAAGGGCGGTTCCTGCGTTGCTCGCGCGTGAGCACGAGACCGGCATTACCGATATGGACTACTATGCCGACTTCACACAACGTGTAATGAGCACGAAATGGAATGTTCTCGAGTTCCTCATTACAGCCAAGCGAAAGGGCAAGACCATTGTAGGATATGGTGCTCCCGGCAAGGCGGCAACTTTACTCAACTATTGCGGCATTCGCACCGACTTCATCAACTACACTGTCGATCGGAATCCGCGTAAACATGGATGCTATATGGCTGGTGCGCACATTCCGATCTTCGCACCGGAAAAGATCCGTGAAACCAAACCCGACTACGTCTTCATCATGCCCTGGAATTTGAAGATGGAGATCATGGAGTCGCTCTCCTACATCAAAGAATGGGGGAGGACAGTTCGTAGTTCCTATACCTGAGGTAACTATATATGAACCCTATAGTGAATTAGTGTAGTCCCCTTAATCAATGATTTAAGTCTTTTTTCACCACCACATTTATCATTGAATGGATTCCGGCAACGAGTGAAATTGGAGTCAGAATCCATTTTACGAGATAAAAGATTTCAGCTTTATGAAAGTGGTGTTGTTTTGTGGCGGGCAGGGCATGAGGCTCAGAGAATTTTCAGAAAGAATCCCCAAACCAATGGTACCCATCGGCTATCGGCCGATCCTGTGGTATATCATGAAATATTATGCGCACTATGGACACAAAGATTTCGTGTTGTGTCTCGGCTACCAGGGCGATGTTATAAAAAATTATTTTGTTAACTATAATGAGTATACCTCGAACGATTTCGTGTACGCGAAAGGAGGTAACTACGTCAATCTCATCAACAAGGATATTGACGATTGGACGATCACCTTCGCCGATACGGGAATCAACTCTACGTTAGGTGAGCGGCTGCTCTCGGTTCAAAAATATCTCGATGGCGAAGAATGTTTTCTCGCCAACTATTCGGATGCATTGACCGACATGCCACTCGACGCCATGATCGAGAAATTCCATGAACAAAAAAAGACAGGCATGTTCATGGTCACTCAACCCACACGAAGCTTCCACGTCGTTAAACTGAACGAAGGAAATCAATCGGTGAGCGACATCACGACACTCGCCAGCTCCGGTATGTGGATCAACGCAGGATATTTCATTTTCAATAAAGACATCTTCAATTACCTGGAGCCCGGACAAGACCTGGTCGACGACGCATTGCCGAAGTTGTTGCGCAAGGACGAACTCGGTGTTCATACTTACAATGGCACATGGATACCCATGGACACATTTAAAGAAAAGCAGATGCTTGACGACATGCATTCGAAGGGTGACACACCCTGGGAAGTATGGAAAAGAGAAAGTAAACAACAACCAGCTTTGAAGGCCTCAGCTTAAAATGTTGCCGTTCAAACTTACAACCCGTACGGAGGGGATCAGGATCTTAATGCTCGGTGCTCATTGCGATGATATTGAAATTGGTTGTGGTGGGTACCATCATGCAACTCTTAAAGGATTATAAGGTAGACGCGGTGAAGTGGGTCATCTTCACATCGAATGAGGTTCGACGCGAGGAAGCCAAGGAGTGCGCCGACGTATTCCTGGAAGGCGCACCGAAGAAGGATATCGTGATACACGACTTCCACGACGGCCATCTTCCATTCGTGGCCGCCGACGTTAAAAAACATTTCGAAGATCTGAAGGCATTCAAGCCCGACGTGATCTTCACACATGCTCGTCACGATCGCCACCAGGACCATAAGATGTTGGCGGAAACGACCTGGAATACATTCCGTGATCATACGATCCTGGAATATGAGATTCCGAAGTATGAAGGTGACCTAGGTCACCCGAACGTATTTGTAACAATTCCTGAACCTGTCGCCAAACGGAAAGTCGACAACATAGTGAATGGCTATCCATCGCAGACAAACAAACAATGGTTCGATCGCGAAACATTCCTTTCGTTGATGCGGCTACGCGGAATTGAGTCGGCTTCTACCACGCGATATGCGGAAGCCTTTTACATGAGTAAAGTAGTAATGTAGGCTTTATGATCTTTGTTGAAACGAAATTGCGGGGCGCGTACCTCATCAAGCCGGAGAGACACCAGGACGAGCGCGGATATTTTCAGCGAACATTCTGTCAAAGGGAATTCGTGGAGCATGGGCTCAACCCGAAGGTTGTTCAGTGCAGCATCTCTTATAATCAAAATAAGGGAACGTTCAGGGGTATGCATTTCCAGGCACCGCCTTACCAGGAAGAGAAACTGGTAAGTTGTGTGAATGGTGCCATACTGGATTACATCGTGGACCTCCGACCTTATTCACCGACATTCAAAGAGTACGTAAAGGTCGAGCTCTCGCAAGAGAACGGCTTCGCATTGTATGTTCCAAAATCATTCGCTCATGGCTTTCTTACGCTTCGCGATAACTCCGTGGTGATGTACCAGGTGTCGGAGTATCATCATTCGGACGCGGCCTATGGATTTCGCTGGGATGACCCGGCGTTTGATATCAGTTTACCATTCGAGGTTACGACCCAGGCGGAAAGGGATAGGAATTACCCGGATCTGTACGTTTTACCCGTCTAACCCAAATGGAAGCCGACACATATATAATAGAGAGGCCAGAGACAGTAGAAAAGCCTGCGGAATTAGACCCAATGATGACTTTCATCAGCCGCCTATTTCCAATCTGCCGGAGCATTACCGGCAACGGCGTTCGAAAAACACTCGACATTATTTCGGAGATCATCCCGCTTGATCGATATGAAATTCCGACCGGCACGCAGGTCTTCGATTGGACAGTTCCAAAAGAATGGAACATCCGTGAGGCATGGATCAAAAACGGCAATGGCGAGAAGATCATCGACTTCGCTGATAGTAATCTTCACATACTCAACTACAGTGTGCCGATCCACAAAACGATATCATTGGATGAATTGAAGAAACACGTTCATACCATTCAGAATCAACCAGATCTCATTCCATACAGAACTTCCTACTACGAAGAGAATTGGGGATTCTGCATGGCGTTTAATCAACTGAATAATCTTCCGGAGGACAACTATGAAGTGTTCATAGACGCTTCTCTTGAAAAAGGATACATGACGTTCGGTGAGTATTTCATTCCCGGTGAAACCACGGATGAAGTATTGATATCGACCCACATTTGTCATCCTTCTTTGGCCAACGATAACCTTTCCGGAATTGCAGTCAGTGCATTCCTGGCTCAAAAGCTTTCACAAAAGAGACATAGATATTCCTACCGGTTTTTATTTATACCGGGAACGATCGGCGCGATCACGTGGCTTTCGCTGAACGAGCGGAGAACCAGGTTCATAAAGCATGGATTGGTCGCATCATTGCTCGGAAGACCTGGCGTATTCACTTACAAACAATCACGACAAGGACATGCAGATATCGATCATGTTGTGCAAGCTGTATTGAAACTTAGTCACGTCGATTTTGAAGTAAGGCCATTTAATCCTTATGGCTACGACGAGCGCCAGTTTTGCTCACCAGGTTTCAACTTACCTGTGGGTTGTTTAACGAGAACATCGTATGCTGAATATCCGGAGTATCACACGTCGGCCGACGATCTTTCTTTGATCAACGCAGATACACTAAGAGAGTCGCTCGACATGTACGCGAGGATCCTGCAGATGCTGGAAATGAATCGGCGATACCTGAATGTAAATCCCAAGTGTGAGCCGCAACTCGGTAAACGGGGACTTTATGACAGTGTAGGTGGAGATCATTCAGGTAAAGATGTTCAGATGGCGATGCTCTGGCTGCTGAACTATTCCGATGGAGCATATACGGTGTTAGATATCTGCGAGAAGTCGGGATTGGATTATAGTGTGATGGAAGTTGCGATACGAAAGCTCGTGGAAGCGAAGTTGTTGATTGGCCTTTAATCGATTTGAGTAATGAGAATTTTATTGATACATAATAAATACAAGCAAGCCGGCGGAGAAGACGGGGTTTTTAATACCGAGGGTGAATTGCTGCGGGGTTTTGGACACCAGGTTGAGGAGATCGTTCTGGACAACTCGGTGATTGGCGGTTTTTGGAGTAAATGTCTGAGCGGGCTTCGATTGTTCTACAATCCGTTGAGTGCGAAACTCATCAGCAGAAGAATTGAAAACTTCAAGCCCGACGTTATTCACGTTCATAATTTTGTTCCGCTTGTTTCGCCGGCGGTGTTTTGGGTGGCGAACAAACATCGGGTGCCTGTAGTCTTGACGCTGCACAATTTCAGGTTGATCTGCCCGAGTGCGACGTTGTTCCATAAAAATTTTGTTTACGAGAAGAGTCTTCGTTCGGTATTTCCATTCGACGCGGTATTTAAAGGTGTGTATAGGGACTCGGTGATCGAGACGGCCATACTTGCTCTTGCTGTAGCATTCCATCACCTCGTGGGAACATGGCGTTATAAGGTTGATTTTTATATTGCGCTGACATCGTTCGCAAAAACTAAATTCATCGGGGCGCGAATGCCGTTGCCGGCATCGAAAGTTCTTGTGAAGCCGAATTCAGTTTCGGATTGTGGAATGAGTCAGCAACGTCGTCGCGATCATTTCTTGTTCGTGGGCCGACTGGTGGAGGAGAAGGGACTTAGAACTTTGCTGCAGGCAGCGTTCCTCATGCCGTTCAAGTTGATCATCATCGGCGATGGACCTCTGCGACAGGAAGTGATCGATCACACGAAAGTGAATCCGAACGTTGTTTATCTCGGGCCACAGAACAAGGCAACGGTGATAAGTCACATGAAGGCATGCGCGGCATTGGTGTTTCCGTCGTTGTGGTATGAAGGCTTGCCGCTTACGATGATCGAAGCGTTTTCGGCAGGTACGCCGGTGATCGCGTCGAATCATGGCGCGATGGCTGAGCTGATACGTGATGGCGTGAACGGTTTGCTGTTCGATCCAGGTCGCGAACGCGATCTTGCTCGTCGCATGGACGACATTCTTCACGAAAGAGTTGATGTAGATGCAATTTCGGAGCGCGCTCGCTCAACGTATCTCAGGTATTTCACGCCCGAGCGTAATTACAATCTTTTACTTACTATCTATAACAAGGCGATCGCATTGAAACATGCATCGGCGAATAAATGGAATAACAAATATATCCACGAAATGGAGGCTGCCGGTTGAGGAGACGTTATGTTTTGTTGTTATGAAAACGAGAAATGGTAGAGGGAGCGAGGTAAAAAAACCAAAGGTGTCCATCGGACTGCCAACCTATAATGGCGGCAAGAAAATATTAAAAGCTATAACTTCGGTATTCAACCAGGACTACGATAACCTGGAAATAATTATATCCGACAATTGTTCGACCGACACAGAAACCGAAGAGATATGTAAGAGTCTGACGGTCCGTCATCCCGGTGTTGTGAAATATTTCAGACAAGCCGTGAATCGCGGGGTAAGTCCCAATTACCAGTTTGTATTGGATAACGCAACAGGTGATTACTTTATGTGGATCGCCGACGACGATACGTTGACACATGGCATCCTGAAAAAGTATGTGGACTTTCTTTCTAGTAATACTGAGTATGCACTGGTATCTGGACAAGTGAAATACTGGCAAGGCAGGAGGCTCGTGTTGATTGAAAGAGACTTTACGATGGAGCAGGACTCGTCGCATCTGCGAGTGATCAATTATTATTTTAAAGTGTTGCATGGTGCGATGTTCTATGGACTCATGGATCGCAAGCTGGCGCAGTCGGTACCGTTGCGCAACCGCATCGGCGACGATTGGCATTTCGTGGCGTCGATTGCATTCCTGGGAAAGATCAAGAACCTGGACATACCCGGTTACAACAAGACATTCGGTGGTGTATCGAGTACGATGAAGAATTATGCGCGGGTGATAGGGGCGTCGTGGTTCTGTGGTACCTTCCCCCACGCGACGATTGCCGTTGATGCGATGGCAGAGATTATTTTGTTGTCCCCCGCAATATGCGAAGCTCAATGTGTTTTCGAGGGCGCTGCTGGGACTTACGGCGTGCATGTCGGTGTTGGTGAGTCATTATGTGAAAGTATTTCCATTTATTATCGGTGGGAGGATCAAACGTTTTATCGTTAGTCATACCTACCTTACCCAAACCTAAACCGGAGGGCTTTCTGAAAAGGAAGCCCTTTAATTTTTTAATTATATTGGTTGGGTAAAATCCGAAAGTGGAAGAGATACTTCAAGCATTCGAGAGGCAGGAATATGAGAAGGTAGTCGGTCTCGTGTCGGCCAATCCGTTGAGTCAGGTTATTGATCCCGACCAGCCGATTATTCCATATGCTGTTGCTGCCCTTAGCCACTTTGAAACCGGGCATTATTCGTCGGCGATCATGTATTCGACAAAGCTCGCGATGCATATGACGGAATACGAAGATACGACCGAGGGTAAACAGCTTTTCGAGGATATGATCAATATCGCGGTCAATTCTTACTATAAATTAAACAAGCGATACGAAGGCCTCGGCTTTGTTGTGCGGCTGCAAAGCAACCCCGAAGGTCAATCTCCTTTTGTGACTTCATTGCAAGAACGAATTTTGAACGATGCGACTAAACTGTTGCACGACAGGCTGAACTACACAATCCTGGCGGTAACGCTCTTGAGTTTTTTCTCAAAGACGGTGGGGATAACAGGTTTGGCCAACACCATTTTAAGTTTTACTATCGTCTTTATATGCTTTTTTTCGGTCTTTGCACGAAAGGCGATTTTCTCATGGCTTAAGAAAATAGTTTTAGGTTTTGCAAGGCGTAGTTTAAAAAGGGACTGAGAGACATGGACGAAACTCCGCTAACACGTCATTCCGGTTCACTCAAAAGATATCACAATACCGAGTTCGAGTATGATAAGCAGGTTGATGTCAGTCGGTATAAGTATGTTGTAGAACGCATCTCGGAACTTTCGCCAATCAATAATAAGGTCATTTATATTTTTGGCGCGGGGAAGCATTCTAAAATTACTTACAAGTCTTTAGAAGGAATCAAGGGAATTGAAGTAGCCTATTATTACTCCGTGTTGCCAACGATACTTAAGCCACTCAGTATTGTCGTTGCGAGTTACGCGGGTATCGTTAAGATCCTTGACAACAGTGAGCTCTCACACGTTTTTAAGACACTCGTCTATAGGTCAATGGCGGGGTTATACATTTTTGACAAAGGTATCGAAGCTGGGGTTATAGATGTTGTCAAAAGAGAGAAAGACATCGGGCAGTTGGATTCTTTCATTAAGGAAAATGACAGGGGATATTTTATTTACCAGGTTGATGCGGATAATAAGGAGTCATCGACGGGGATTTATGAGATAGTGTCTTATGGTGTTGAGTGCCCGGAAGGACTTACGACCGTACTTCAACTAAGTTAAAAAACTGAGGGCTCCAGCATAACTGAAGCCCTCAACACCTGGGAGACTTTATATGTATATATAGGCTAACGGGAGAGCGCGTGCTTCATTGTCAATCTCAAAAACTCTGCATTCGTAAACAGGTATCTCCGCCACAAGCGCTTCGGCTCCTGTACCAATCTATAAACCCACTCCAGCGCAAGCGCGCGCATCCATTTCGGCAAGCGCTTTTCAAGTTCTGCGTAAACAGTAAATGCCTGCCCGAGACCAAGAAAACACGCATTCAATTTCTTAACATTCTCCGCCATCCACTTTTCCTGGCGCGGACAACCCAGCGAAACAAACACCAGGTCTGCACCAGAATCGCGAATGCGTGCAATATCTTCTGTTTTCTCTTCTTCAGTCAGCGCACGGAACGGCGGTGAATACAACCCCGCAACCTTCAGATTCGGAAACTGCTTTTTTGCTTTCGCCTCAATTTTGTCCAGGCAATGTTGTTCACCACCATAGAAATAAACTGAACGACCGCTTTCCTCGGCACGACGCATCAGGTCGGGGAGGAGATCCATCCCGCAAACACGATCCTGTTTAATATTGTGGAACATCTTCAGGAACACCGACAGTGGTTTGCCATCAGGCGCCACGATCGTTGCCTGGTTTACTACACGCATGAAGTTATGGTCACGACTTGCCTCCACCACCATGTGAACATTCGCGAAACATACATACGACGGTATCTTTTGCCCTGCCAGGTCGATGATCTTGTCGAGAAAAGTGTTGTACGATCCAAGGGTGATAACCGAGCCGAATATAGGTCTCCTATCCATTAATATGCTTTTTTGTCGCCCCTCACCATGTTCCATACAGTGAGCCAAATAATCTTGAGATCAAGTCCAAGAGTCCAGTTCTCGAGATAGCTAACATCGTATTCAACACGCTTCTCCATAAGACCGGGTTCACGCGTTTCACCACGAAGGCCGTTTACCTGTGCGTATCCGGTAATACCGGGAGTAACGAAGTGACGAATTTTGTAGCCCTCCATCGTCTTTGAATATTCTTCGAGATGTGAAACGAGATTCGGACGAGGTCCAACTACCGACATGTTGCCGAACAGAACATTAAAGAACTGTGGAATCTCGTCGAGATTGGTTTTGCGGAGGAATGCACCTACTCGCGTAATCCTCGAATCGTTCTTCGAAGCCTGGACCTCTGTATTGTTATTCACTTTCATCGTACGGAACTTATAGCATTCGAACAACTTATTGCGTTTGCCAGGTCGAAGCTGCTTGAAGAGGATCGGCCCTTCCGAGTCGAGCCGGATCGCCAGCGCAATTGCCGGGAATACGATTGGGAACACCGTGCAGATTACAAGTGACGAGAATAAGATATCGAATGTGCGTTTCAGGTAAGAGTTAGCCAGCATGCCCAGCGGCTGACGACGTGTGGTGAGAACAGGCACCGAGTTCATCATAAAGGTATTCCCTTTACTTGCGAAGTTGCTGAAGTCCGGAGCGATACGGAAGTGGATCAGTTGATCGTCTGCGAAACGGGCAAGTTCCCGTAGCAGGTGCTGATGAGTGAGCGGCAGCGCGAAGTAGATCTCGTTGATACCGTTTTTCACACAGTACTCCTTGATATTATCAAAACCGCCGATAGTCATGTGCTTATAACCGGGCACATCTTCGTTGTGAAAGAATCCGCGGAAGCGATATCCGGCTGTGGGATCCTTAACAAAGAAGTCATGCAACGATTTGCCGGAGCCTGTGATGCCAATGATTACGACGTCGCGGGTTTCGAAGCCGGAGAACTCCAGGTACTTGCGGATCAGTTTGTATGCGATCCTGGTCGACGCAATAAATGCGAGCGACAATCCATAGATCCAGATCAATGTTTTGAAATGAATCGTGAACACATGGAACGACATAAACACGAGAGTCATCAAAATGATGTGCGTCAGAAATGCGTTGAACAAATTGACGCTGATGATCTGTACTATACTTATTGAATCGAGACGATAGATCTTATTTAAGAAACCGCATGCGATCCAGGTAAGACTAAAGACCAGGTAGAATGTCGTGAACTGTAGTTCCTGCATCCCAAAGTCCAACCCCTGGTACTTGACCAGGTCAAATGCTAGATGAATAAGCCAACAGTCGATGATAAAGATCATCACTTTGGCGATTGATGAATGATTCCTGCCCTCCATAGCCAACAAACTTAAATTCTCCTATAAATCAAACACAAACTTCCCCCGAACTGGATTTCTAACCAATGATAACAATCATGGGAAAATGAGACTTTTCTGATTGCCTGAGCGCGTTTCTCGACCCTAGTATTGTGTTTCGTTAATCACAGTTAAGAAACTTTAAAAACGAACCAGAATGGCAACCAGAAAGACCGCTTTAATCACAGGAATCACAGGACAAGACGGATCATATCTTGCAGAGCTCCTCTTGTCGAAAGACTATATGGTGCACGGTATCAAGCGCAGGAGCAGTTTGCTCAACACGCAACGAATCGATCACCTGTATCACGACCTTCATGAAAAGGATGTTCGCTTCAAACTCCACTATGGAGATCTGACCGACTCATCCAATCTTATCAGAATTATCCAGGAAGTACAACCCGACGAGATCTATAACCTCGGCGCAATGTCGCATGTGAAGGTAAGCTTCGACATGCCCGAGTATGCTGCAGATACGGACGGCCTCGGAACCCTTCGTATTCTTGAAGCCGTTCGTCTCCTCGGCCTAACAAAGAAGACAAAGATCTACCAGGCATCTACTTCAGAGCTGTATGGCCTGGTGCAGGAGATCCCCCAGAGGGAGACAACTCCATTCTATCCTCGTTCACCTTATGCTGTTGCGAAGTTGTATGGTTACTGGATAACAGTAAACTATCGCGAGGCTTATAATATGTTCGCATGTAACGGAATTTTATTCAACCACGAGTCACCTCTTCGTGGCGAGACATTCGTAACAAGAAAGATCACCCGTGCCGTGTCGCGTATCGCGCTCGGCTTACAAGATAAATTGTATCTCGGTAACCTCGACGCCAAGCGCGACTGGGGTCATGCTAAAGATTATGTTGAGGCAATGTGGCTGATCCTTCAGCAAGAAACGCCCGAAGATTTTGTGATCGCGACTGGTGTCACTACATCCGTGCGTGATTTTGTGGACAAGGCATTCAGACATGTTGGAATAATTGTTGGCTTCGAGGGCAGCGGCAAAGAAGAAGTTGCGAAAGTTGTTGAGTGCACAAACCCCGAATATCAACTCGAGCCCGGTACAGAGATCGTGGCGGTCGATGCCAATTACTTCCGACCTACAGAAGTCGAGTTGCTGATCGGCGATCCTGAAAAGGCAAAGAAAAAATTGGGTTGGACACCGTCGTACGATCTCGATGCCCTCGTAGAAGACATGATGCAGGCTGACCTTAAGACCATGGCCCGCGACAAAGTTTTGGCACAAAACGGAATTGAAGTTTTTAACAGCGAATTCTAATGGAAAAACACGCAAGGATCTTTATCGCCGGCCACAAGGGAATGGTTGGCTCTGCAATCTATCGCAAGCTGAAGAACCTCGACTACGACGACATCATTCTGAGAAACTCGAGCCAGCTCGATCTCAGAGACCAGTTGCAGGTGGCTCGCTTCTTTGAAACCGAGCAGCCCGACTATGTTTTCCTGGCTGCCGCAAAAGTTGGAGGCATTCATGCCAACAACACCAATCGCGGTGAATTTCTTTACGACAACCTGATGATCCAGTCGAATGTGATCCATCAGTCGTTCGTGCACGGTGTATCGAAGTTGTTGTTTCTCGGATCGTCTTGCATTTATCCCAAGCTCGCGGCTCAACCGCTGAAAGAGGAGTCGTTGCTGAGTGGATACCTTGAACCGACGAATGAACCGTATGCCATTGCGAAGATTGCTGGTATAAAGATGTGCCAGGCGTACCGGAGCCAGTATGGTTGTAACTTCATTAGCCTCATGCCGACAAATCTTTATGGTCCGAATGATAATTATGACCTGAAGAATTCACATGTACTCCCGGCACTGATCAGGAAGATGTTTGATGCGAAGGAGAAGAATGCTTCGCAAGTAGTTGTGTGGGGTACCGGTATGCCGAGGCGTGAGTTTCTCCATGTGGACGATCTTGCGGACGCAAGTGCGTTCGTGATGGATAACTACGACAGCCCGGAGATTGTTAATGTTGGTACTGGTGTAGATCTGACAATCGCGGAGCTGGCGCAAATGATTAAGAATGAAGTTGGATTCGAGGGTGAGATTGTTTTCGATGCGAAGTATCCCGACGGAACGCCGAGGAAGCAGTTGGATACGAGTAAGATCAACAACCTTGGATGGTATCCGAAGATAGAATTAGAAGAAGGCATACGCAGGGTATGCAACGATTATGTTCATGAGCAGAGAGGAGTGGAGAGCACTGAGTATACTCGGGCCCTTCAGGCGTGAGATTCACGTAGTTAAGTTCGATAAATCATTCAAAGCGACTGTTGCTCGCACCGGTTTTCCTGACAATCTCGCCATGATTCTATTTTGGCGGCGATACACGGGGTAAACGTTCCGTATCTTTCTGGTGCGTATGGGCTTGAGTTGTTCGTTTTACGAGCAATCCGGCCCATGCATTTTTTAAAGCAAGTTTTTTATAAACAGGAAAGGTTGTGGAATTGGTTATTGCTAACCGTGCTTCCAGCGTCATTACCCTTTATTGTTTCAGTTATCGTTGCAGCGAGTAAACGGGCTGTTGCAATTGAAGCATATATAAAGCTAGATGATCTGATTTTTATGGGACTGACTATAAATATTTCGTGCCTTAGCGTTTGGTCAACTGGACTTTCGACCGAGGAAAACTGAAAAACAATTGAAATAATGCCGCCCTATATTCTTTACCCACTTTGCATCCTGGCAGGGCTCCTCTTAAAAATTATTTTGCTTTATCGCGCCGCTGAACGCAGCCGCCCTGACGCAAAGCCCGCCTTATTTAGACTCAAATAATCGTGCTCGTCCCCGACCACCATCGTTCACATCCGGTCGACGCGACCATTCGCACCACCGAAATTCCTCATCATTCGCAGTAATTTTCTGGCACCACTTTAGTATTCATGCCCTGCATTACCGAAACTTTAACCTTGCTCTTGATCTATGTTCAAGAATCACCTTATCACTTCCTTTCGCAACATCTGGCGGAATAAGTTCTTCTCCTTCATTCACGTCTTCGGACTCTCTATAGGCATCAGCGCCTCGCTCGTCATCTTCCTCATTGTTAACTATGAGTTCAGCTTCGATAAGTTCGAAGCCGACAGCAATCGCATCTATCGTGTTGTGATGGATATGAAGTTCAACAATATGGAGGCTCACTCACCGGCAGTTCCTTCGCCGGTGTATAACGCGATCATGACCGAGGTTACTGGCGTCGACTTCTCAATTCCGGTTATGCAATTCCAGGGAGACGCTACCGCGGAAGTCTCCGCAATCCGCGCAAACAAACCGGAGCTGTTCAAGAAGCAAGCCGACGTCGTTTTTACCGTGAACGACTATTTTCAAATTATTCCTTTCGAATGGATCGTGGGCTCGCCATCTAACGCTCTCAGTAAACCATTCTCGGTTGTCCTTACAGAAAGTCGCGCGAAGCAATATTTCCCTGGGGTTGCCGCGATCGATCTGCCCGGCCGGAGACTCATATATAATAGTGTAGATGTCGAGATCACCGGCGTTGTAAAAGACCTCAATGAGGTAACTGCCTTTACGGGGAAAGACTTCATTTCATACTCAACCATCTTCGAAACAAGCCTGCGCCACAACTTCATGATGGAAAAGTGGGACGATTGGATGAGCTATTCAAAGACATGGGTGAAACTGTCGCCCACTAACGACAAGGCTTCAATCGAAAAGCAATTGAATGCCTTGCTCAACAAGTATTCTCCCGAAGCCAATAAAGATGCCGCTAATACTCGTGCATTCGTATTGCAGCCATTAAACGACGTGCACTTTAATAATTTCTATGTTGACTTCGAAGGACGCGTTGCAAGTATGTCAACCTTGTATGCCCTGTTTGTTCTTGCGGCCTTCCTGCTTTTGTTGGGATGTATCAACTTCGTAAATCTCTCAACAGCCCAGGCATCGCATAGGGCAAAAGAGATAGGCATTCGTAAAACGATTGGAAGCTCCCGCAAACAACTCATCAGCCAGTTTTTGGTTGAAACAGTAGTGCTTGCATTTGTTTCAACTATTATTTCCATCGCCATCACACCATTGTTGTTGCAATTGTTTGGCGATTTCATTCCTTCGGGTGTTGAATTCGATATCGCTCGCCGGCCAACACTGTTGCTAATGCCCGCCGGCCTCATGGTAATCGTTGGATTGATTGCAGGATTTTATCCGGCACTGGTCCTTTCAAAATTTAGACCAGCCGTGGTTCTGAAAAACCAGGCATTTGCTGGCTGGGCCACAAGAAATGCCGCGCTAAGAAAAATTCTTACCGTAAGCCAGTTTGCTATCGCGCAATTTTTTCTGATTTCAACTCTGATGATCAGCAAGCAGATAAGCTACTCACTCAACCAGGATCTTGGCTATCGCAAGGATGCTATCATCAACTTTGAAATTCCCCGCGACACAGTGCAAAGTCACGTAGATAGACTGGTCAATGAGGTCAGCGCGGTTCCTGGCGTTCAGTTGGTCAGCACCGGATTCGTGGCTCCCGCAACCGAAGGTGCCATGTTCACAAGCGTCAAATACAATAACGGCAAGGAGGATATCAGTCCGAACGTTCAGATACGATGGGGCGACCCGAATTACATCAAGGTTTACAACATCAGTCTCGTTGCTGGCCGCAATATCCGGCAGGGTCCGAATATCAAGGAAGCGTTGATCAATGAGACTTATGCGAAAAACCTCGGCTTCGAAACACCCATCGATGCACTTCAGAAAGAACTGATCGAACGAAATGGTGACAAAATTTCAATTGTTGGCGTGATGAAGGATTTCCATGAAGGATCCCTTCACAGGCGGATAGACAATATGATGTTTGGCACCAGTCGCGGCGATAGTTTCTTTCATATTGCATTGGATCCTACCCGTGAAACTTCATGGCAGGAATCAATTGCCGGTATCGACAAAGCATTTCACGCTCTTTATCCTGAGCAGGAATTCAATTATTCATTCTTCGACGAGACCATCGCCTCATTCTACAAACGAGAGAAACAAACATCTCAATTGCTAAACTGGGCGACTGGACTTTCTTTGATCATTAGCCTGCTTGGACTTCTCGGTCTTGTTATTTACATCTCCGAAGCAAGAACGAAAGAGATCGGTATTCGCAAAGTCCTCGGCGCCACCGTCTCGAACCTGGTCTTAATTTTATCCAAAGAGTTTGTGTTGCTGATTGTGATCGCTTTCGCGATAGCCACACCTGCCGCCTGGTATGCAATTGACAAATGGCTGGAGTCGTTTCAATACAAAACGGAGATCAGCGCCTGGGTGTTTATGGTTGGCGGACTTACGCTGCTGATCGTGGCGATTATAACCCTCAGCGCTCAGACCATTCGCACAGCTACATCGAATCCCATAAAAAGCTTAAGGAACGAATAAGATATTCGTTCCTTTTCTTCTTACGGTTACGGTTACTTGTTACTGGTAATTATATTCGACTGTCATCGTCAGGTTTGTACCTCTATAATGCGTTTCCTGCGTTAGGGGATAGCCATCCGCATCGTACACATAACTGTACCACTCAGGTACGAGCGAAGGAAATGCGCATCCAACGTAATCAACATCTTCCGTCAACTTGTTGCTGATCGAATAATTCCTGAACAGGTAGTCAACATAGCCCAGGAGACCCAACGGGTTGATATTCTTATCATACGTGTAAGCTCCATTGCTACACAGTTCGCCATAACGAGTAGTCTTATCCGACTTGTTGCTTCCGTATTGATTCACAACTTCGTATTCAAATCCAGTTCCATTTGAAAACTTGTAAACAGCGTTCACCTTTCTTCCGCCGCCGGAATAAACCAAGTCGACATCCGAAGTGATATTATTTCCTGACGGCTTGTGTTGAATGTGAGTCGCATTGCCATCAGCATCATATGTGTAATTGTCTTCTACATAACCCGATTGATTATCGGCATAATAGGTGACGATCTTCTTAACAAGGTTTCCGCTGTAAGTGAATTCACTCTTATTTTGGTCGATAAAATGTTGTCCTTCGGTAGACCACACAGACGTCCTGATGATATCAATGCGACCATTAATATACTCGTACTCTGTCTTAGTCGATGGTTCGGTCACCACCTCTCCATGTTGTATGCGTGTGAATGATGTCACTGTGCTCGCGACTCTCTTCGGCTGTACATCTGTCTGGAAGGCTTGCGTAACCGGAACTTCTCCCTCTCTCACTCTTCTTTCGTAGAGACTTGCGGCAGAGTAAAGCTGCGTCAATGTTTTTCCCCATTTTTCTGTTTCGATCTTGTAGTGATGAAAGCCAACTTTGATTCGAAGGTCGTTTCCTTCGGGACCGATGTAGTTGTAATCTTGCGACCAAACTTCGGTGTCGGCTTCATCGTAACCGTGCACAGTATAGATGGCATCAATGTTTGGGTAATACACTCCGCCAACAGTTATCTCGAGCCTCACGCGAACGTTGATCCACTCCTGGGCTTCACTTCCGGGGAGTGTTATAACCGAAGTCTCCATAACCGAATGACGGTGGAGCATCTTGCGACGAGATGCCGACGATTTTTGGTATCACCGTATTGGCACGACCGGCTACAACGGTAAAGTCGAATGGCAACGGCAAGTCTACCAGGCTAGCCTTTTGCGAACCAGATCTTGGCGTAGCATAAGCTGCCGTCGTTCCGGAAATAACGAGGTACTTCGTGATGCGATAGTCACCGTTGTCGAAGGGAAGCGGCAGAGTGGCGTAGCCGGCATCACTTTGTGTTAAGTCAAAGGTCTTATTGTCGAAGATCGTTTTTCCCTGGCCGTCTTCAACACTGATCACAAGCTTATCGGGGGCGAGGTCCGTCCGTGCCGGACCCGATCCGCTTACAACAAAGGAGAGGCTGCCCGTGGTTTCGACTGGGGTATCGTCCTGGTTGCAGCTCGCGATTGTTAACACGGCCAGGATGGCGACAAATGTCTTTTTCATCTTGATAAAATAGATTGGTTTTTGAGGGTGTAACTGGAAGAGCAACACCCGGGTTATACGGTAATTACCGTATTTGTTACAAACCCTGCTCTTTGGCGTATTGGATGAGCTGCGAGAGGGATGTGAACTTCAACTTTCGCTTGATGTTGGTCCGGTGCGTGTCGGCCGTCCGTGCGCTGATGAACAATTCGTCGGCGATCTCCTTATTACTCTTTCCCTTGACGATCAGGCGGAGGACCCCCTTTTCGCGATCCGTTAATTCATCGTGAACATTACTTTGCGCTCTCTTTTGCGATAGCCCTTCTGTAACGAACGAATCACCGGCGAGAACTTTATTCACGGTTTCAATGAAGACATCCCGTTCTACATTCTTCAGGAGATAACCATCGGCACCAGCAGCGATCATCTTGTTTACGAAATGCCATTCGTCGTGCATCGTAAGAGCCATCACTTTCAGATCCGGAAACTGCTGTCGAATGGCTTTCACGGTTTCAACTCCATCCATTCCGGGCATTTCGATATCGACGATACAGATGTCGGGTGGGGAGAAGTTTTTTGAAGGGCTTCGATCAGTTCTTTTCCTGAATGAAACTTCCCGACAAGTGAAAAGCCTTCAATGCTCTCGATCAATGTCGCGAGTCCGGCCAGCATGAGGCGATGATCGTCGGCGATGAAGATGCGGGTTGTCACAACGGAATGATTACTTCGATTTTTGTCCCTGCATTCACACGCGATGTTATTTTAAAAATTCCGTTCATCAAGTCGGTGCGCGTTTGGATATTGATGAGACCGACGCCGTCCGACGCTGATCCCTCGAAGCCGGGCCCGTTGTCGGAGAAGTATAATTTTATCGTAGCCGAATCGCTGATGAGAACTATAATAGCGTGTGCCGAGGGCGCGTGTTTCTTAACGTTGTTTACGAGTTCCTGGACGATTCGATAGATGTGAATTGTCTTGTCATTGTTCACATGGATCGAAAACATCGAGTGATCGAACTTATACGATGGAAGACTTCTTGCAAAGAGATCTTCGAATGCCGAGACGAGTCCATCTTTAATTAACGAGTAGGGAAGGATCTCGTGCGATACAGATCGGGTCTCATTAATAGCCTCATCCATAATGTTGGAAGCATTGCGAATATGTTTTTGAACAGCCGACTGGTCTGTTGTTGGTCCAACTGCTTGCAGCGACATTTTCGCAGCTCCCAGGATCTGTACAATACCATCGTGCAGGTCGCGTGCGATTCGTTGCTGAACATCTTCTTGTGTCTTTATGATCGTTTGCAACCGCAGTTGGGTCTGACGCCTCCTGCTTTTCGCACGTTTGGTTAAGAAGACCACCACCAACGACAGGATCGCCGTAATTGCAAGTCCTGCTACCGTAGCCAACTGATACTTATTTTGTTCGATCTCCAATTCTTTTTCTGCAATGATCTTTTCTTTCTGTTCGGCTTCGTATTTCTGTTGAATGTCTTTCACATCTTTTAATTGCTGCGCGGAGAATGCACTGTCTTTATATTTGATCGACAACCTGTAGTTTTTAAACGCTCCCTTGTAATTCCCTTGAGCGGAGTCGAGTGCCGACGCACGTTCGTAGAAGTATTTGAGATAAATGACGTCTTTCAACGAACTACTGATAGACATTCCTTCATCGACAGCTTTCTGGGAGTTGCTGTAGTCTTTCACCATCATGTACGTCTCCGATAAATTCAAAAGATCGTTCTGTAATTGCCTCAGCTGGCCAAGCTCTCGCCGGATACGAATAGGTTCCTTCATGAACTCGATACATTCACGATACTTGCCTTCGTCGAACAGGTTGATGGCAATAGTCGACAGGACGTACGCGCGCAACGGAAGATTGCCGGAGAGGTCCGTTATTTTCTTTGCACGTTCGAGATATTGTTTGGCTTTATCAACATCACCACTCACGAAGTGGCTATTCGCAAGACGTGCGTAGTTTCGTGCAAGGATGTTGGCGTCAGCAGACGAATCACAAAGAGCGATGGAGCGCTCGAAGAAACTGCGCACTATTTTTTGGTCGGGCTCATGGCTAAAGTACAGATTTCCCATGTTGCTGAGAATGATCGCCTGGCTCCGAACATCTTTCAGTGACACGGCGAGATCTAACGCTCGTTGAAGAAATCCCAGTGCCTTGTCGTAGTCGTTTTTTACCTGCCAGTATTTCGCTTCAACCTGGTAGTTCTTTACGAGATTGGTTGAAGTCGAATCGAGTGATCGACTTTGACCGAGAAAAAACAGAATGGAATCGTAGTTGCCAACGGCTACTTCAATCGACGCAACACCATTAAGAGCGGCCGGTAATGGCAGTCCTTTTTTGTATTCTTTTAACGCAGCCTCAAGGTATCCTTCTTCTTCTTTTATTGTTCCGTTGGTGACGTAATCTTGCGCAATCGCGAACTTCACCACGATACAAAGAAACAGGGTCAGGAATCGTGACATTCCCCAAATTACGAAGGTTTTACTTACCCTTCGTCAGCACCAATTGCCCCATGTGGTACGACACATGATTCGTGCGACTGATCAATACACTCAACTTATTTCTTGTGGGTTCCTTTGCAAGGTCTTCATCCGTCATGGCGGTGTGTTTTCCCAGCCATTCGTCCACGGAAAGCTTTTCGAAGTGCTTGTTGAGGGCGGCGTGTGTCTCTTTCCATGCCTTGCGGATCTCGTCAATGGAGGGTTGAGGCAATGCACGATCGGGATTCTTTGAGAAGATGTCTTCGAAAGACGGATAGAGCTTCGGACCAAAGCCAAATAGCGCCGTCATCGTATCATTCGACGACACAAGGTGCCCCATTAAGTATGAGATCCGGTTCTTGCCGGGAGCGACTTCCTTCGAAAAATTGTCGTCTGATTGTGCTTCGAAGAACTTCTCAGCGCGGCTGATCTGCTGATTCCATGCTTTCAATGCCATGTCTACCAGAATTCTGGACTGTTCCATTTGGTCAGGTTTAAGTATTGCAAAGGAACACTGCGATACATTTGATAAGTTCTTTGGTTAGGAGAAAGTTATCCACAAATTTGCAGCATGCACGAAAGAAAGGCATTCTACGAACAACGGATCGGGAAACTCGACGGTGAGTTGTTTGCGCTCAATAAGAGATTAAGAGAGATATCGACTACGCGTCTGTTACTTTTCTTCCTGATAGTCGGAAGCATTGCCGGCGTGATATGGGCGAGCAACTGGTTCCTGCTGATGAGTTTGGGACTCATCGTCTTCTTCATTATAAAAGTAAATCAGCACTCTTCTGTTTCTATCGAGGCAGCAATCACAACCAACACTCTTCAGTTAAATCGCGATGAGCTGTCTTTCATGCTCGGTGATAAAGCTGTTTTTCCCCAGGGTGATATCCAACTGGCGGCCGACCACATATACGCCATCGATCTAGATATTTTTGGAAAAGGATCGCTGTTCCAGGCTATCGACCGAACAGGAACCTGGGAAGGAAAAGGACTCGTTATCGACACGCTCCTTGCTGCGCCGAAAAATGTAGTAGAAATCGAACTGAGAAAAGAAACCATTACTGAGCTCGGGAAGGAAGTCGAGTGGCGACAACGTTTCTATGTCATCGGCCGAATGGCCAACGAGACACCTAAGGACATGCCGATGTTTCGTCAGTGGGCTTCGCAGCCCGACTTCTTTGCTGGTCGTAACTGGTGGATATGGATTGCCCGTATTATGTCGGCGATATCCGTAAGTCTCCTGGCGTATATGAGTGTTGTCGGACAGTTTTATCTCTATCCGTTCGTTTTCCTGGTTGCGTTCAATACGTTGATCCGCGGAATATTTGATAAAGAATTGAAGCGATACTTCTCCACGTTTGGAAGTAAGACGAAGTTGTTCCAGAAATTTTCTGATCTCTTTCAATTGGTTTCGAAGCACCAGTTCAATACAACACTTGGAAAAAAACATTTTGATAAAGTTCATGAGGCTGCCGCTGCATTCCTGGAGTTGTCGCAATTGTCGAATCGCGCGGAGCAGCGACTGAATGGTCTCGTTGGTCCGTTGGCGAATGGCCTGTTCCTTTTCGACGTGTGGAATGTTCATGCGATAGAACGGTGGCGACTGAAGTACAATGATCGTATCGATGCGTGGATCGTAGCGCTGGCGAATATCGACATGTTGAATAGCCTTGCGAACTATAGTTTCAATCATCCCGGTTTTGTGGAGGCTCACGTGAAAACAGGTTCGTCATTCTTACAAGCGAAAGAGATGGGACATCCCTTGCTCCCGTTCGACGTTTCGGTGAAGAACGATTATGAGTTGGGTGTGGCGTCGCAAGCGCATATCGTAACCGGTTCGAATATGGCGGGGAAGAGCACGTTCATTCGCACGGTTGGACTGAATATTATTCTTGCACTGAACGGACTGCCGGTTTGCGCGAAGGAGTTTAGTTGCTCGGTGATGTCGATTGCTTCGTGTATTCGCATCACGGATTCGCTGGAGGAACATGCATCTTATTTTCGTGCGGAGCTTAAGAGGCTTGAACAGATCATTCAACTATTGAAAACAGGGGAGCCGTACATCGTACTGCTCGACGAGATCCTTCGCGGCACCAACTCCGACGACAAGCGCATGGGAACACTTGCGTTTTTCAAGAAACTGAAAGACTATCATTGTCTTGCGATCCTCGCGACACATGATCTTGTGATTGGCAAGCTGGAAGAACAGTTTCCGGAGCATTATGCAAATTATTGCTTTGAGAGCGAGCTTCGTGGTGACGAGTTGAGGTTTGATTATAAGTTGAGGAGAGGAGTTTCGGCGTCGACGAATGCGACGTATTTGATGAGATCTTTGGGACTTATTGATTGAAATGTGGTAATGAAAGAATTGTCTGGTTTTCCTAACATCCAATATTTCACACCATCATCTTATCTATAGATTTTTGCTGTATGAAACAGCACGAATTACAAGATCGCCTGATAAAGTTTGGTGTTGACGTTGTTGCCCTAACAAATCAATTACGCAGGACAAGACCTAATGTTCACCTGGTAAATCAATTGATAAGATCCGCCACTTCGCCAGCTCTTTTGTATGCCGAAGCCTGCGCTGCAGAATCTCCACAGGACTTTATCCACAAAATGGCAATCAGCTTAAAAGAACTCCGCGAGACCAAAGCCAATATGACGATGATGTTGATGAGTGGTTCAGTGATGGGGCCAGTGGTAGAGGCGCTTCTCGATGAGAATGAACAATTGATCCGCATTTTTTGGAAGAGCATTGATACCGCCAAACGCAATCGTTTGAAGCTACCGAACTCTTGATCAGGCCCTCCCAACACCCTCTTCCTTCACACCAAATTCACATAAAATTTTCAGATTTCAGGAACCTTAGCCCCAGGTCGACGCGTTTAACAATTTTGTTAAACAAAAATGACAATGGTAAAAGATCAGGCCACCGAGGAACTCATCAAGGAAAAAGCAAAGGTCCTGTTCTTCCAAAAAGGCTTCCTGGATGCCACCACCCAGGAAATCGCAGACGAAGCCAAAGTTAACCGCGCGCTCATACACTATTACTTCCGTTCGCGCGAACAACTAATGGACGTCATCCTGGAAGAAGTTGTTAGTCGAAAACGTGCAAGAGCAAAGGCCATATTTAGCTCCTCACTGGCGTTTCGCGAAAAGATCGCTACCTACATCAACGTGATAGTCGATCAGGGATTGTTGTTCCCGTACCTCGAGAACTTCATTATCTCCGAAACCGCCAGGGACCCCGAGCGCGCTAATTTTCTCTGCTCGCCCGCTAGAACCAAAACCACCGACCTCATTCGCGACGACCTCGCGCTCGAGATCAAGACCGGAAAACTCGGACCCATGACCGCCGAACACTTCATGATCAACCTTTCGTCGATGTGTAACTACCCGTTCCTCGCGAAGTCGATCCTCAAATCCGTTCACGGCATGACCGACCAATCGTACCGCAAGTTTTTGCAAGACAGAAAACAAATAATCTACCGCGCTATCTTCAATGAAGAAATGCCGGAAGTACAACTAACCCCTGAACTAAAATCAATCTTATCATGAGGAGGAGATTTACTAATGTGTATGAAACCGTGTGCAGATGGCTGTTGATAGCATGCGGCATTTTTGTTACGCTGCCCATTGCAGCGCAAGATCAATCAGCCGACAGTTTGCTCAATCGTGCAACACTCGACCAGGTCGTTCAATATGCCCTTAGACATCAGCCTGCATTACAACAGGCTCAACTCGATAGAAAGATCATCGATAAACAAATTGCAGGTCGACTCGCCGACTGGTATCCACAACTCAACTTTGTGTATAACTATCAGCGCAACATCATCCTGCAACAAAGTGTGATCGGTGGTAACGTGATCAAGTTTGGCGCGAACAATCTTTCTGCCATGCAGGTCAACGCAACCCAGAATATTTTCAACCGGGATGTAGTGCTCGCCAGCGAAACTGCCACGAGCGTGAGAACACAGGCGGACTTCAGCGTAGGCCGTTCTAAACTCGACGTCGTCGTTAACGTGACCAAAGCGTTCTACGATCTTCTCGCAACCATTCAACAGATACGGATCGGTGAAGAAGACATCGTTCGCCTGAAGAGAAGCTTGAAAGATGCAACCAGTCGTTACAATTCCGGTATCGCAGACAGAACCGATCCGAAACGTGCACAGATCCTTTTGTCGAATTCCGATGCTTCATTGAAGGGCTATAAAGAACAGCTGGATTACAAAGTTCAGGTTCTCAAAGCGCAGATCGGTTATCCCGTCAGCGGCGATCTCTCGATCAGTTACGACACGCTTCAGATGGAGAACGAGATCGAGCTCGATACAACGGCGGAGCTCAACTACAACAGTAATGTCGACTACAGGATCCAATACATCAATCGCGAATTACAGCACTCCAATGTGAAGTATGCAAAGTGGTCGTATGTCCCTTCAGCCAACTTGTTCGGTTCATACATCTACAACTTTCAGAACAACGCACTGAGCGACCTGTATATAACTAAGTATCCCTACTTTTATGTTGGTGGAACATTGTCGTTCCCGATCTTCCAGGGATTCAAGCGCGCTCACAACGTACAACAACAGAAGTATTCACTCGAGCGGCAGGACTGGGAGCTTTCGAGACTGAAGAACAATCTCAATACAGAATACAGCCGGTCGCTTGCTGCCTACAAGAGCAGTCTTGTGCGATACATGGCATTGAGGCAGAATGTCGATCTCGCGCGCGAAGTCTACGATGTGATCCAGCTTCAGTATAAAAATGGTGTACGTCCATACCTCGACGTAACCGTTGCTGAAACGGACCTTCAAACAGCACGTATTAATTACTTCAATGCATTGTACTCGGTGCTTGCCAGCAAAATGGATGTATTACGCGCTAAAGGGGAAATGAACTAATGATACCAACAACCAATTACGAAAAACTGACTACCCACAATATGGCTAACCTTATTACTAAATTCTTAATCTTGATCAGCTTGATCTTGTTGCTGGCGCGTTGCGGCGGCAATTCGCAGGCAGGAGGTCCCGGCGCTCAGTCCGGACCACCGCCAGTTCAAATTACAGTCTACGATGTGTCTAAAAAACAAATGACATACTTCGACGAGTATCCGGCCGTGCTCCGCTCTCTCAACGAAGTCGAGTTACGTCCACAAGTGAACGGATACATTACCGGTATTCACTTCACCGAAGGAACAAAGATTGTGAAGGGACAAAAACTCTATTCGATAGATCAGCAGGCTTACGAAGCAAATTATCAGCAAGCTGTTGCTAACCTCGCTGTGCAAGAGGCAAACCTCGACCGTGCGAAGAAAGATGTAGACCGTTATCGTGAGCTCGCGAAAAGCGACGCGATAGCTAAACAGCAAGTCGACTATGCCGAAGCAACTTACGAAGCCGCGAAGAAGCAAGTCGATGCTTCGAAAGCTGCCGTACAAAATGTGCAGACCAATGTTCGCTACAGTTCGATCATTGCACCATTTGATGGAAGAATCGGTATCTCGAATGTTCGTCTCGGTGCTGCAGTGAGTGCCGGTCAGACTGTGTTGAATACCATTTCTTCCGACGATCCGATCGCAGCCGATATTACATTCGATCAGAGGGAGATCATGAAATTTGCCGGGCTTCAAAACAGCCGCGCGCAGGATTCGATCTTCTATTTAACAATCGGCAGCCAGGATTATAAAAACATCGGGCAGATTACAGTGATCGACCGTGCTGTTGATCCGCAAACAGGTTCTATCCGTGCGCGACTCACATTCCCCAACCACGACCTGACCCTTCGGCCGGGTATGAGTGCGAAAGTGAAGGTGAAATCACCGAGCCACGAAAGAAGTCTTGTGATACCTCTCAAGGCAGTGAGCGAAATGCTTGGCGAATTCTTCGTGTATAAGATCGACAGCGCTAAAGCGACTCAGACTAAGATCACATTAGGAAAGCAAGTCGGCACAAACGTGATTGTCCTGCAGGGATTAAATGAAGGAGATAAGATCGCAGTGGAAGGAGTTCAAAACCTTCGTGAAGGGTCGACGGTGGCAATTGCTCAACCGAAGACCGAGGAAAAGCCTGCGTCTACCAAAAAATAAAATTGAATCGAAATGATTTCAGATGTATTTATAAAGCGACCAGTAACCTCGATTGTAATCTCGGTTATAATTGTGCTGGTTGGATTGATCGCAATGAGCGTGCTGCCGATCGCACAGTATCCCGACATCACACCGCCTACGGTGCAGATCCAGGGTAGCTATATCGGCGCCGACGCTCAAACAGTAGAGCAGACCACAACAACAGCTATCGAAACGCAGGTGAACGGTACACCTGGCATGGCATACATGACGAGCAACAGTACTGCCAGCGGACAAAGCGGTATCACCGTTACTTTCGAAATCGGTACCGACATCAACATTGCAACACTCGATGTGCAAAACCGCGTGAGTGTTGCAGAGCCACAGTTGCCCGAAGTTGTTCGACGTCTCGGCCTCACGGTGCGTAAACGTAACCCGTCGATATTCCTCGCTCTCGCGTTGACATCGCCGAAAGGCACACACGACGGAACATTCCTTGGAAACTATGCCAACATTTACCTGAAGGATCCGCTGCTGCGCGTGAAAGGTGTCGGCGATATCTTTTCGGTAGGCGATGATTTCGGTATGCGTATCTGGTTGAACCCGGATAAGTTGACGAGCATGGGTATTACTTCGCAAGAGGTAGTGGCAGCGCTCAATGAGCAGAACCTCCAGGTTGCTGCTGGTTCCGTTGGCGGATATCCCCAAACGAGTGTGCAAGCATTCGAGTACAATGTGCTAACGAACAGTCGCATCAATAGAAAAGAAGACTTTGAGAATATCATTGTCAGGACGAATCCGACGAACGGAAATATGTTGTACCTGAAGGATGTAGCTCGCGTTGAGCTTTCACGATTCAATTATGGTAACAATCCGTTTGCGGAAGGAAGAAGGTCGGCATTCCTGCTGCTCTACCTGGCGCCGGGCGCCAATTCGATAGAAACGTACGACGGTGTTATGAAAGCTCTCGACGAGCTGAAGAAGAACTTCCCGAAAGACGTGGATTATATTGTTCCTGTTGAAACAACATCCGTGATCACAACCTCGATCGAAGAGGTTTTGATAACATTGGTTGAAGCCCTTATACTCGTGGTGCTCGTTGTGTTCCTGTTCCTCCAGAACTGGCGGGCGACATTGATCCCCGTTCTCGCGATTCCTGTGTCGTTGATCGGCACATTTATATTCTTCATACCATTTGGCTTCACGATCAATACGCTTACCATGTTTGCCTTCGTGCTCGCCATCGGTATCGTTGTGGATGATGCCATTGTGGTGGTGGAAGCGATTCAGCATAATATGGATCACGACAAGCTTTCTCCGAAAGATGCTACTATCAAGGCGATGAAAGATATCTCAGGGCCTGTGATTGCGATCGCGTTGATCCTCGCTGCCGTGTTCGTTCCGGTAGGTTTCGTGCCTGGTATCGTTGGCCGACTTTATCAACAGTTTGCGATCACTATTGCCGTATCGGTAATGATCTCAGCATTCGTTGCGTTGTCGCTCACACCAGCATTGTCGATGTTGTTGTTGAAACCAACCGACGAGAACCGGAAGAAGGGTCTTCTTGCGAAGGGCTTCGATCTGTTCAACGGATGGTTTGGAAGACTTACCAGTCGCTATACCAATGGTGTCAGGAAGTGGATCAAAGGAACACGATACGTTGTTGTGATGATGGCCTGTTTGTTTGTTGGACTGTACTTCCTCTTCAGCACTAAACCAACCGGGTTCTTACCCGTGGAGGATGAGAAGCGCGTGTTGGTGACTTATGAGATGCCCGAAGGTACCTCTACGACTCGCAACATCGAGATGATCCTGGAGTTACAGAAACGCATTGGTGGCATCAGGGCCGTTCACGCTGCGGGTGGTCTCGCGGGATTGAATGTGATCACGTTCTCGACCAAGTCGAACGTCGGTACCGTGTTCGTTAACCTGAAACATTGGAAAGACCGCGACATGAAGACCGAAGATGTGCCGCATGTAATGGGTGAGATCTACAGACGCACGGCCGACATTAAAGAGGCTACGATCCGTGTGCTCTCGCCACCGGCGATTCCAGGTCTCGGTCAGTCATCAGGTTTCACATTCGAGTTGCTGCAAACAACAAGTACCGATAACATTAAACAGTTCGAAGGTACGATGCGTAAGTTTCTCGGTGCGATCAATCAGCGTCCCGAAATAGCGGCTGCGTTCTCGTTCTTCAACGCGAGAACTCCAAGTTACAATATCGATATCGACAAAGAGAAAGCGAAGAAGCTCGGAGTGAACGTTGCCGAAGCTTACACGACGTTGTCAACATTACTTGGAAGCAGCTATGTCAACGACTTCAACATCTATGGTCGGAACTTCCGTGTTGTTGCCCAGGCTGACACACTGTATCGTCGCAACCTGGAAGACATTGGTCAGTATCGCGTGAGAAACTCTGCTGGCAACATGGTTCCGCTGAGTGCCCTCATTACTTCGAGGATGATTGAGACCCCGGCAGTTGTATCTCATTACAACTTGTTCCGTTCGGCAGAGATCAACGGTGCTGCAAAACCTGGCTACAGTAGCGGAGAGGCGATCAAAGCACTTCAAGAAGTTGCCGAGCAAACATTGCCCGCAGGTTACAGTTACGACTTTTCTGCGATGAGCCGTGAAGAGATCAAAGCAGGTAATGCTACCGGTTTGATCTTCGCGATATCGATCGTGTTTGTATTCCTCTTCCTGGCTGCGTTGTACGAAAGCTGGTCGGTACCGTTCTCAGTTTTGCTTGCAGTGCCAATTGGCGCATTCGGTTCGATCCTTACGCTCACGTTCTTGCCGAATCTCAACAATAACATCTATGCGCAGATCGGTTTGATCACGTTGATCGGCCTTGCAGCGAAGAACGCCATCCTGATCGTTGAATTCGCGAAAGAGCGTGTAGACAGGGGAATGGAAGTTGTGGCGGCGACACTGGAAGCAGTGCAGTTGCGCTTGCGCCCTATCATCATGACGTCGCTGGCATTCATCTTCGGTGTGCTGCCCCTGGCTTTCGCCGAAGGCGCAGGAGCTCAGGCCCGCATGACCATCGGATGGACGGTTGTGGGAGGCATGGTCGCAGCAAGTTCGCTGGCTATCTTCGTGGTACCGGTTATGTTTGTTATGATCACAAAGATTGCAAACCGGAAGGCTTCGCTAAATTAGTAGCATGACTAAGGACCTCATCGCCCAATTAAAGCTCGTTTCCGATTTCAAGTCCGTTCCTGATGGTCAGCTCCAGTGGCTCGTCGACAAGGGACAGATCCGGTCGTACCACGACGGAGATAAGGTTTTCGGCCGGGGCGACGAGGTCGATGGATTTAGTATCGTGTTGAATGGAAAGCTGCAACTGTATATGGTGCAGAATGGAAATCGTCGCGATCTCGGTGCTTACGAACCCTACGAGATCCTCGGTCGACTTCCGTACTCCAGAATGAAGGCCGCGAACGGAGAAGGCTTCGCCATCGGTGAACTGGAGATGCTTTTCCTGCATCGCGATCTTTTTCCGGAATTGATCAGCAGCTGTCATGATATTACCGAAGCATTGGTTCATAACATGACCGACCGCGTTCGGGACTTCACAAAGTTCCAGCAGCAAAACGACAAGATGATGGCACTGGGAAAATTGTCGGCGGGATTGGCGCATGAGCTCAATAATCCTTCGGCTGCGATTGTACGGAGTGCGCAGGAACTGAAAAAGGCTTTGGGAACAGCCCCGAAGAAATTCAAGCAGGTATTGAAGATCCAGGCCACCGATGATATCGTGGATAAGTTGAATAAGGTCATCTTTAATAAGATCCAGAACAGGTCTGATGTGAAGCTGTCGTTGTCGCAGAAGATGAAACTGGAGGACGATATCAGGAGCTGGATGGAAGGAATAGGCGTGACGACGGATCCAGAGATCTTCGGATACTTTGGTTTTACAGTTGACGACCTCAATGAGTTGAAGTCTTGTCTTCGCCAGGAAGACGTTGGTCCGGTACTTGAATGGTTTGAGCAAGTCTTGACCACCGAAAGTCTCGTCAATAACATTGAAGAAGCCTCCCGTCGTATCAACACCCTGGTCACTTCAGTGAAAGGCTACACGCACATGGACCAGGCTCCGGAAAAACAACGTGTTAATATTCACGACGGTATCCGCAATACACTTACGATGCTTCATTATAAGTTGAAGAAAGGAAGTATCAAAGTCATTGAAGATTTCAAACACGATCCACCCGAAGCGAACATTCTCGTGAGCGAGATGAACCAGGTGTGGACCAACCTCATCGACAACGCGATCGACGCGATGGAAGGACGACCAAACAGTGTTCTCGAAATCAAAACGGAGCGCGAACGTGAGTTTTCCGTAGTATCGATCACCGACAACGGCCCCGGCATCCCGAAGGAGATCATCGATAAAATATTCGATGCGTTCTTTACGACCAAACCAATAGGCAAGGGCACCGGCCTCGGACTGGACGTAGCTCAGAATATTGTGAACCAGCACAACGGAAGGATCGAAGTTGAGTCCGAACCTGGTAAGACAACATTTAAGATCTGTTTCCCTACGAAGTAACTGAATGAAGAAACCTATACTCTTAATTGTAGATGACGATGAGCAGGTGCTTCGTGCCGCGGCTCGCGATATCCGGAATGCTTACGGCAAGGATTATCGAATTATGAGCACGACATCGGCGAACGAAGCGCTTGAGTTGTTGAACGAATTGAAGAACAAGAATGAAGTCGTCGCATTGTTTCTCTCAGATCAGCGAATGCCCGAGATGTTGGGCGTCGATTTTCTGAAGCAGGCGAAGGTGACCTTTCCCGATGCGAAAAGAGTTTTGTTGACTGCATATTCCGATATCGAGGCCGCCGTCCGTGCAATCAACGACGTACAGCTCGACTACTACCTGATGAAACCATGGGATCCGCCGGAAGAAAAGCTTTTACCGCCGATCACCGAACTGCTGGATGAATGGCAGAGTCATCACGTTCCATTGTTCCAGGGAATTCGTATTGTGGGCTATCAATGGTCGCCGCGATCTCATCATATCAAAGATTTTCTTTCGGGTAATTTGGTCCCGTACGGATGGCTCGACGTGCAGGAAGATCCCGTCGCAAAAGAACTTTTGGATATCAACAAGATCGAGACGTCGCAATTGCCGGCAGTGTTCTTTGAAGATGGTACTTATCTCGTGAATCCGAGTGTGCAAGAGGTGGGAGAGAAGATCGGCATGCGAAGCCAGGCGAAGCTCACCATGTACGATGTGGCGATCATTGGCGCTGGTCCTTCTGGATTAGCAGCGGCCGTGTATGGCGGATCGGAAGGATTAAAAACAGTTATGATCGAACGTCGTGCGCCGGGTGGACAAGCCGGTACGAGCTCGCGCATAGAAAACTATCTCGGCTTCCCGAATGGATTAAGTGGCGCCGACCTATCGCGCCGTGCAATGTCGCAGGCAACAAAATTCGGTGTCGAATTTTTGTCGCCACAGGAAGTGACGGATATTTCGATGAAGGACAACTATAAGGTGATCACTTTGAAAGACGGCGGCGTTCTGAATGCGCGAAGCGTGATCATCACAACCGGTGTTGACTATCGTTCGCTTGAAGCCGAAGACGTCGATAAATTTACGGGTGCCGGTGTTTATTACGGCGCATCGACTACCGAAGCGGCCGCATGCAAGGAGCAGGACGTGTATGTTGTAGGTGGTGGGAACTCGGCGGGGCAATCGGCTATGTACCTTTCGAATCATGCGAAACGTGTGTTCATCGTGATCCGCAAGAAAGACCTGTCTTCGACGATGTCGCAATACCTGATCGATCAGATCAACAACACAAGCAACATCGAGGTGTTGGGTGAGACAGTTGTTGGAAAAGTGTACGGCTCCGATAGGCTCGAAGAGGTGTGTCTGGAAGATGCGAACACGAAACAACAGCGACAGGCGAGGGCAGCGGCGCTATTCATTTTCATTGGCGCGAAGCCGGTGACGGACTGGATCAAACTGAATGTTATCAAAGACGGCAAAGGTTTCATTGAAACCGGTCGCGATCTTCTGAAATACGATGACTTTAAGAAGTCGTGGAAGTTGAAACGGGAACCGTACTTGCTGGAGACCTGCAGTCCTGGAGTTTTTGCGGCAGGCGATGTGCGTTCTGGTGCTATGAACAGGGTTGCGTCGGCTGTTGGCGAAGGAGCGATGGCGATCAAGTTTGTACACGAGTACCTCGCAGAGAACTAGCGCTTACGAAGGTGAGCAGGCATTAGTTTTCTTTCAATCAATTCAAACACAAGTTCAATCAACAACGCAAGCACAGCGGCGGGTATCGCTCCCTTCATTATCATCTGCGTGTTGTTCAACGCCAGTCCCGTTACTATATATTCTCCCAGTCCACCTGCGCCAATAAAAGCCGCAAGTGTCGCCGTTCCGACATTGATCACAGCAGCGATCCTGATACCCGCGAGAATAGAAGGGGAAGCCAATGGCAGGTCGACAAATCTTAAAGCCTGTGTTTTTGACATGCCAAGACTTTCGGATACTTCTCTCAATAGTGGATCAACATTTCGAAGACCGGTTACTGTATTGCGGAGAATCGGAAGTATTGCGTAAAGAAACAGTGCAACGATTGCCGGCGGGGATCCGATCCCAAACAACGGGATCATGATCGCAAGCAACGCAATAGAGGGAATGGTTTGTAACAGACCGGCGACGTAAAGGAAGAAATTTGATACTCGTGGTTTGAAACTGATCCAAATTCCCAAAGGGAGAGCGAATAATGTGGCGAGTACCAACGCAGTGAATGTCAGGTACAGATGCTGCAAGATCTTGTTAAAAAAAATCGTCCGTTGTATTTGTCTTCAAGCCAAGAAAATCACTTGCGATTGCTGCGAATGATTTCTTGCCGTAGATCGCATCGGCATTCATTTTACTCATCGCTGCTTCGTTGATCTTTCCGCTAAGTTCACCAATGGCTTCAATAACGTCGTTGTTTAGATCTGATCTGTAAAAAGACACCGCTTCATACTTTGGGAAAAAATTCCTGTCGTCTTCCAATACAACCAGGCCATTCACAGCTATCTCTCCATCCGTTGAATAGCAATCGGTAATGTCTATCTTATTCTCCAACAAGGCCTGGTAGGCCAGACCGTGTTCGAGGGCCGTTGGTCGTTGTGGTAGCCCGTATTCCTTTGCAAGGGCTTCCCATCCATCCTGGCGTTTCAGGAATTCATAACTGATGCCTGCCTTTAGTTCAGGATGATCTTTAAGCTCCGAAATGGTTTTGAGTCCTGACTTTACAACCAGTGAATACGTGTTGTTGAATCCATACGGTTTGCTTATTGCAAGTCCAAGATTTTCCAACTGACTTAAATCTCCCCTGAGTATTTCTCTTGTGATAGTTCCGGTGTACTCCGGATAAACATCAATCTCACTTTTCTTTAATGCTTCGTAACAAACCAACGTTCCGCCGAGATTAAACTTTCTCTCCACAACAAATCCTTTCGACTCGAGTATCTGTGAAAGCATCTCGCTTAGAATATATCCTTCTGTGAAATGTTTTGAGCCCACGCGAATAACTTTCTGGGCCTCGCTGTTCCACCAGGTCAGGGTCAAGAGCAACACAAGTGAGATTGTCTTCAAAATGATACTTCTTTAGCGGGACCAAACTGTTGCACCCGGCCTTTGTCGAGAACGAGTATGTCATCAGCGAGACGTGCGGCCTCGGGAATATCGTGAGTTACGATGATGATCGTGAGCTTGAATGTTGTTCGGAGCTCCAGGATCTTTTGGTGCAGATCGCGACGAGTGTAAGTGTCCAAAGAACCGAAAGGTTCGTCCAGCAGCAGGACGGGAGGATTAAGAAACAACGCGCGACATAAAGCCACACGCTGTTGTTCGCCACCGGAGAGCTCTGAAGGATATTGATTGATGTATGATGATGGAAGGTCGGTGAACTCTAACAGCTCAGTTACCCGGGAAGGATGTTCTTCGCCCGCGATCTTCCCGGAAGGGAAATATTCTCGCCAACTGTGAGATGTGGATACAGTCCATTGCCTTGTACAACGTACCCGATCTGTCGTCGGCCCGGAGCCACAACATTTCCGGTGGTTGGCTTGACGAGACCGTTAATGGTTTTTAGCAGCGTCGACTTGCCGCTTCCACTTCGGCCGATAACGGCTGTGATCTTCTGAAAAGGAAAAACTACCGAAACCTCTTGTAGAGCAAAACGGTCTCCGTAGCTTTTACTGATCCCTATCAGTTCCACATTCATTGAGTGAAAAGATAGGAAAGAAAACTCAATACTATTTTTTTACTCGCGATCAGTTTCTTGAAAAATTGATATGGCACGATATTTACGATCGGGTATTCGTCGATCGCTCAGGGAGTGTTGTTGATGAAGTCTCCAAAAGGTTTCTGAGTCACATCTGAGAGATTATCCTTCGAACTTGAGATCTGGATAATGCCAGCGAAAGGAGAGAGGTTGACTTAAGAGGCCGCATCCATGTAGATGTGGCCTCTTTTGAAATTAAAATATTTTTTAAACGTCTATCGTCTATTAGTCATGGAATACTTACAACAAGAGAAAAGGAAACCACGCCCAAGAAAGAAACTGGCTGGTGTACTGATAGCAAGCTCAGATGTAGTTCGCTCATCAGGTCGTTCATTCTCCCTGCAAAAAGAAAGCAATAACTCTCGTAGATCTGAATAGTCAAACCGCCGATAGGTTTGCATCACAATGGGAATGGCATCAGCAATACCGGTGGAATATAGCGTGACCGCATCTTCCATCAACGAAGCAAAACGCATCTTCAGAGAAGCAGCGCACCGACTACTAAGCATTGGTGAATGGAACAGGTGGTGTAGTGGATTATCCGCAATGTTTCGCATCTGCGACGAGAACGGCAGGATCATCAATCGAAAAGTTCGTCCTAAAGACTATGTAAGGATCAACGACAACGATCTGCATGTTGCCCGACTGGTAACTTACAAGAAACCTTCGGGAAAATCGGAGAGCATGTCGATTGAGCTGACCGATGTTCAGAGTACCGATGGTGAAGAATTGTTTGAGATCAAACGATACAACAACGTCGTTACCTGCCATCGTGCATGAGCCAACGAAGCCGGAAGTGTCGAAGAAACTTTCTTTTGTATCGCCATTGGAATGGGCTACCTTGGTGAAAAGACTGTTGTCTTCCGACGGTAATGAATAAACGAGGAGTCGGGAGTAAGTAGTTAGGAGTCTTATATCCTAACTTGTAGTCCTAACTCCTAACTACCAAATCCTTACTTTACTGGCCGGCGATGTAACTCTGTAAATGAGAGATCGTCGACTTCTGTTCTTCGATGATACTTCTCACCACGTCTGTTATCGAGATCACGCCAATCACTTTGCTTCCTTCTAACACAGGAAGGTGACGGAACCGGCGGGTAGTCATGATCTCCATGCATTCTTCAATGCTGGCTTCGGGAGTTATTGTAAAAGGATCTTTCGTCATCAAGTCGCCGATGGTGGTGTCTTTAGATGACTTTCCTTTCAGGATAAGCTTGCGTGCATAGTCGCGTTCGGAGAAGATACCAACCAACTTATCGCCTTCGCATATTAACAGTGCGCCAATATTTTTCTCAGCCATTATTTCAATGGCATTGTAAACGATAGTGGTAGGTGGAACCGAGAAGACTGTATTCTTCCTGGAGCCTTTGCCTTCAAGAATATTATTGACCTTTCCCATAATATCTCGTTTTTTTAGGGTAACAAACGATTGAAAATAAGGGTTTTGCAAGAATTTACAAAAGGAAATCCCGCGAAAGCCTGATTAGGAACGTATTAGTTTGAAAAGCGGGTCGAACGTAGGGAAGAGGCCCAATGCGATCATCAATATCAGCAACACGAAATTCAGGATCGCAATCGACCACGAAACATTCACCGGTTCAACAGACGCCTCTTTATCGAACATCTGGATGATGATACGGAAATAGTAGAACACACTGATAGCAGATGTTACAACAGCCAATATCACCAACGGAAGCAGGTTAGCCGACAGTGCAACGATGAAGACCAGGTATTTCGCTGTGAAGCCCGCCCATCGGAGGAATACCAGCCATCGACATCAATGCAACAATCATTGTTACAGCAAGCCACTTGTTGCGATAGTACAGACCCGAAAACGATCCGCCATTTTCTTCGACCTTCTTCATCAATACCGAGAAAGCAGCAAGCGATGAAACAGAATATGCAGCGAGATAGAAAATAATGAACAGCGGATTCACGATCATTCCCTTCAACGCCGCAACAAATCCCAGGAGAATGTAACCGACATGAGCGATGCTCGAATACGCGAGCATTCTCTTCGCTCTTTTTTGATAGATCGCTGTGATGTTGGGGATCACCAACGTAAGCACAACCATTGCATAAAGTATCATGATCCAATGTGGCGACGTGAGACCGAAGATGAATCCGAAGATTCTCCCAGAAGGCGGCGATCGCTGCTATTTTTACAACCGTAGCCATCAATGTAAGTGATGGCTGTTGGTGCTCCTTCATAAACGTCGGGTGCCCAGAAGTGGAATGGCACTGATGATATTTTGAATGCAAGTCCAACCATCATCAGTAGAACGCCGGCGTAAAAGTATGCCGGGAGAATATCGGAGTTGGTTCTTACAAAATTGAAAATCTCGCCGAGGTCGAACGAATGACTTGCTCCGTAAACCAGCGCGATACCGAAGATAAGGAAGCCGGTAGCAAACGATCCATCAGGAAATATTTGAATGCCGACTCGATCGAGCCAAGACTGTCTTTCTTGCTGCCGGCCAACGCATACAACGAAAGCGATAGGATCTCGAGCCCGAGGAACAACATGGCCATATTGTTGAAGGATGCCATGATCACCAGCTCCAAGAACTACGAATATCACCAGCGATGTTTTGTCTGTCTGATGCTGACCTTCTTTCAGGTAACTGGCAGACATCCACAACCAGAATACGCTAATGATCACGATGAGCCAGGTAAATGCAAACGGCTGGTCCATCGAACAACAGCATGTCGTTGAACACAGCTGAGCTTTCCCTATGATTGGTGTACCACGGCAGGAAAGCAAGGGCGCCGGCAAGACCGAGTATGCAAATGATCGTTAACCAACGCTTAAAGTTGATGATCTCGGCAATGAGCGCCAGTATTCCGACACCGGCTATCGCAAAAAGGATTCATGGCCGGATGAACGAGGTTAAGTCAGGGAATGAGTTTACAAGTGCGGTTACCGCAGATTCGGAAAACCGACATTAGCGGACCCGGGATATATTCCAATAACGATGATCAACAAGACAACAGGGTAGAGAACGATTTTATCTGCTGTCGACAGATCGGTAAATAACTGCAATGTGTGGTTGCACCTCGCCCGACATTGATTTCTGAAACGCGACGAGCATGTACACGGCACCGAGTATAATCGTGAGTCCCGCGACGGCACCGATCCATATTTGATATTGAACAAGTGAATTGATCAACAGGAATTCACCAACGAAACCGCTAGTGAGAGGAAGTGCTACGCTGCCGAGCATGATGACAACAAAAGCGGTAGTCATTTTCGGAGCGACGTTGCGGATACCACCAAGATCTTTGAGCTCTGCGCTGCCTGCTTTTCTTTCGATGATATCGATAAGGTAGAAGAGGCCGAATACGATCAGGCCGTTGACTGAACATCTGGATCATTGCACCCTGGATGCCGATCACGCTGCGTGTGAATACACCTGCGGAGATCAATCCAACGTGAGCAATGGATGAATAAGCGACGAGTGTTTTAAGATTGGTTTGAACGAGGGCGATGCAGGAAGCATACACGATGCCGATCACCGAAAGGATCAATGCAAGATTTCCGAACATCTCAACGCCGACTGGCACAACGGGGATGAGCCAACGGATCACACCGTAGATACCCATTTTCAACATGATACCCGACAACAACATTGTTCCCTGCGTCGGTGCTTTGGTGTAAGTATCGGGCTGCCATGTGTGGAATGGAAACACCGGCATTTTGATAGCGAAGGCTGCGAACATCATCCAGAAGATGAAGCCTTGCTGGACAGGATTCAGGTGCCTTCCTAGTTCATAGAATGAAGCAAGGCTGAAGCCGGGAGCAGCAACAGTCCTGTCGCTCGACAAGTACACATAAAGAATTCCAACGAGCATGAGCAGGCTGCCCGCCAACGTGTAGATGAAGAACTTGATGGTAACTTTTCCTTCTTTTCCATCACGACCCCAGATGAGACAGATCAACCAGATCGGTATCAATGCAAGTTCCCAGAATATGTAGAACAGCATGACGTCGTACGAAGTGAACACGCCGATGAGAGCCGCCTGCATGAGCAATACCAGTCCGTAGAACAGTGATGGCCTGTTGAAGTTCTTATCTGAAGAGGAGAGGATGATGAGCGGAACGAGTACGGTAGTGAGTAACACTAAAGGTAGACTGATCCCGTCGATACCCACTTCGAAGTTGATGCCGAAACTGTAAGGCATTAAGATCTTTACAGCGAACTGACGATTTCCTTCGGGTATGAAACCGATCCACGCGTAAATAGAAACTGCCAACTCGACAACGGCGGCGCCCAATGCGAGCCATTTCGGATTTTTGTGACGCATGCCCACTAGTAGCAGGAACATGAACATCGGGAACAATATGAGGAATACTGTCAGATACATGCTACCAGTTGATTGTATAACCGAGGATCAAAATAATTCCGACTACCATCACGAAGAGGTAATATCCAATGCTGCCGTCCTGGAAGAAACGAAGACCGCGGCTTCCGTAAACGACACCTTTACCGAGACCATTCACGATACCGTCGATGCCGAGTTGTTCGATGAACTTATAAATGAATTTCGAAAGTGCATAGAGGGGTTTTACAACGATGGCATCGTAGAGCTCATCGATGTAAAATTTGTTGGCAACAACTCTTTGTGCGCCCGTTAGGTCGGAAGCATTTGCAGGAACGTCGTTCTTTTTAACATAGGCTGTGTATGCGATGAAGATCGATCCAAGGATCAATACGACCGTTATGATCATCATGATAAGCTCTATGCTGTGATGGGCTCCAGCTTCATGCTCTTGAATTCCGAGAAAGTTGGCCATCGCATGATGACCACCAAGAACTTCTGGGACATTCAAAAATCCTCCGATCACGCTCAACACAGCGAGGGTGATGAGCGGAATTGTGATTGTTTTTGGCGACTCGTGAATGTGACTCATTGCATGTTCGCCTGCGCGTTCGTTTCCGAAGAATGCGAGGAAGAACAGGCGGAACATATAGAATGCTGTAAGCAATGATGTGAACAGTGCCAACGCCCAAAAGATAACGTTGTGTTCGAATGCAGCGGCAAGAATTTCATCTTTTGAAAAGAAACCTGCGAAAGGAGGGATCCCCGAGATCGCAAGACATCCGATGAGGAATGTCATATACGTAACTGGAAGATACTTTCTCAATCCACCCATCTTCGTGAGGTCCTGTTCGCCACCCAATGCGTGAATAACGCTACCGGCGCCAAGGAACAATAATGCTTTAAAGAATGCGTGCGTTACCACGTGAAAGATGCCAGCGGTAAATGCGCCAAGTCCAAGCGCTACGAATATCAATCCGAGTTGACTAACAGTAGAGTAGGCGAGCACTTTCTTGATATCATTCTGCTTCATGGCAATTACCGCGGCGAGCAGGGCTGTTGCAATACCGACGATCATCACAACTTCCATGGAGATGGGCGCCATGGAATACAACACGTTGTTTCGAACAACCATGTAGATACCGGCTGTTACCATCGTAGCTGCGTGGATGAGGGCGGATACCGGTGTAGGACCAGCCATCGCGTCGGGCAACCAAGTATAAAGAGGAATCTGTGCGCTCTTACCCATTGCACCGATGAAGAGAAGGAGGGTTATAAGGGTAATGGGTGCAGAAGCGTCACTGTTAAAAACGTCTTTATATTCTACAGAACCGTAGTAAATGAAGATCAAAACAATTCCGACCAACATGCCAAGATCACCGATCCTGTTCATGATGAATGCTTTGTTCGCTGCGCTGTTGTACTCCTGGTTCTTAAACCAGAATCCGATCAGCAAATAAGAACAGAGGCCAACACCTTCCCAACCTACGAACATGATCAGGTAATTCGAGCCCATGACCAGCAGGAGCATGAAGAATACGAACAGGTTCAGGTACGAAAAGAATCTATTCTGCCCGTCGTCATCGTGCATGTAGCCGATGGAGTAGACGTGGATGAGGAAACCAACGCCAGTGATAACGAGAATGAAGATCAGTGAAAGCGGATCGATGAGGAAGCCAAAAGTGCTAGTGAAGTTGCCGGCCTTGATCCAGGTAAACAGGTCGATCTGAACTGCGTCGGCTGTTGTAAAGAATGCATAAACGCCAACCAGGAATGCCGCGAGCATGGCACCGCAGGCAACCGTAGCCGCTACATGCTTCTGCAGCTTGTTTACATTCAGTGAGATCAGCAAGAATCCCAGCAAAGGAAATAACGGTATGAATGCTGCTGCTACCATTTCAACCGGTTAAGAACGTTGATGTCGATTGTACGAATACCACGATACATGACCACAAGAATGGCCAGCCCCACAGCCACTTCGGCCGCAGCCACTGCCATGATGAAGAACACGAACACTTGTCCAGCCGGATCATCCAGGTAAGCGGAGAAAGCTACCAGTAACAGGTTCACGGCATTGAGCATCAATTCAATGCACATGAAGATGATGATGCCATTGCGGCGATAAAGAACTCCGACAACCCCAATTCCGAATAGAATCGAGGACAACCAAAGGTAGTAGTCTATAGGTACACTGTTGATCATGACAAACTATTGCTGATTTGTGATTTGTAATTAATTACGAATCACGAATTACAAATCACGAATTATTATGTTCTGATTTTCCTAACATCACCGCTCCGACCATGGCCGCAAGCAGCAATACAGAGGTCACTTCAAACGGTATCAGAAAATCGCTGAACATTACTTTTCCTAAATTCTTCACCAGGCTGATATCGCCTGTGGCCGTATGCGCTTCAACCATTTGCTCTGTGCCTTTCAACGAACCGATGACAACAATCATCAGTAAGCCTCCGCAAACTGTGGCCATGATCTTTAATAGGGTAGACTTATGTGGCTCTGACTCCTTGTTAAGATTAAGGAGCATGATCACATAGAGGAAGAGCACCATAATGGCACCCGCGTAAACGATGATGTGAACAACTGCCAGGAACTGTGCATTGAGAAGCACATAGTGTCCTGCGATGCAGAAGAATGTTATGATGAGATAGAGGACGCTATGAACCGGGTTGCGCGAAACAACAACCATAACTGCTGCCAGTATGGCCAGGAATGAGAGGAAATAGAAGAAGTTAAGCGTCACGTTACTTATTATGGCTTAGCTGCTTGTTCTGTTTGAACGCCAGAACCTCGGGCGTCTGTCTTTTCGTTACGTCAATCCGCTCATTTACCTCCTCCACGAGTTTATCTTTTCCGTAGATAAATCCGCTTCTTGAATAGTCCGTTTCAATAATCCTGTCTGTCAGGAATATTGCTTCTTTGGGACATGCTTCTTCGCACAAACCGCAGAAGATGCAACGCAACATGTTGATCTCGTATGTTGTTGCATATTTTTCTTCGCGATATAAGTTTTCTTCGCCGCGTTGCCTTTCGCCGGAAGTCATCGTGATGGCTTCGGCAGGGCAGGCAACGGCACACAGACCGCATGCAGTACAACGCTCCGCGCCTTTATCGTCGCGCTTGAGAACATGCTGACCTCTCCACACCGCGCTGATCTCCCGTTTCACTTCCGGGAATTTTACGGTAGCCGCCTTCTTGAAAAGGTGACGGAACGTGATCACAACACCACTCAGGATGGCAGGGATATAAAGACGCTCCAAAAGAGTCATCTCCTTTTTAACTACCAGTTTCGAGCGATTAGTCAGCATTGGTCAGTAATACTATAAATCCAGTTACCAAAATGTTTATCACGGCAAGAGGTATCAAACCTTTCCAGCCCAAATTCATCAGCTGATCATAACGGAAGCGTGGGATTGTCCAACGGATCCACATGTAGAAGAAGATGAAGAAGAAGATCTTTGCAAAGAGAGCTATCGTTCCGAGTATCGTGATCATGTTGTGATCCAATCCTAGGTCATTCATGAACGGGAAGTTGTAGCCTCCGAAGTACAGTGTTGCGATCACCGCCGATGAAATAAACATGTTGATGTATTCAGCGAACAGGTAGAAGGCAAGTTTGAAACTGCTGTACTCTGTGTGATATCCACCGACCAATTCCGTTTCGCACTCAGGGAGGTCGAACGGTGTGCGATTGGTTTCAGCGAAAGCGCAAACGAGGAAGATCAGGAAACCTACTGGCTGATAAACGATGTTCCAAAAATTCCAGGTGCCACCAACGCCGCCGGCCTGTTGTGCGCTGAGCTCATTCAGACTCAACGTACCAGTCATCAATATCAAGGCTATGATTGCAAGACCCATCCCGATCTCGTAGCTGATCATCTGCGCCGAAGCACGAATGGCACCGAGCAACGAGAACTTATTGTTTGAAGCCCAGCCTCCGATCATGATCCCGTAAACTCCAATCGAAACAACTCCGAACACGTAGAGGATACCGACGTTCAGATCGGCGATCTGTAAAGGATATGCCGTTCCATTGATCTCGATCGTTCCGCCCCATGGGATCAACACGCCTGCCATCAATGCTGTGAGCATCGCGATACAAGGTCCCAATACAAACAAGAACTTGTTCGATACTACCGGGATGATCTCTTCCTTCATCATGAACTTGAGTCCATCTGCCATGGGCTGTAAAATGCCCCATGGACCCGCGCGGTCAGGACCAACGCGGTCTTGCAGGAACGCTGCAATCTTTCTTTCCGCATAAGTGGAATAGGCGGCAACGCCGAGCGTGAGACCGAAGATCCCACCCACCATGATCAGTTTATATATTATGAAATCACTCATCTAACTGCTTTCCTTTTTGAAAGACAATCTGCCTGTCGATCTCTTTTTTCAGTTTCTGCATGTCGAGATACTCATAATGATTTTGGGCGATTACCGAGCTTCGCTCGATGTGACGTGGTCCTTCAACCACCCAGTCACTCATGATCTTATGATCGTATCGACATTCGTTGCAAATATATTCTTTTACTTCACCGTAATGATCTTTCCGGGCTGAAACCCTGAGCACTTCGTCGCCTTTTGTCCACAACACAACTTTTCCAGTGCACTTAGGACAATCGCGATGAGCGTCGAGTGGTTTTGTGAACCACACCCTGCTCTTGAAGCGGAAGGTTCTGTCGGTAAGTGCACCCACGGGACACACGTCGATCATATTACCTGAGAAATCATTATCAACAGCTTTCTCGATGTAAGTACTGATCTCTGAGTGATCTCCGCGATTCAATACACCATGAACGCGATTATTTGTGAGTTGATCGGCAACGTATGTGCATCGATAGCACAGGATGCAACGCGTCATGTGCAACTTGATGTGCGGACCGATGTCGATCTTCTCGAATGTTCTGCGGTCTTCTTCGTAGCGGGTTTTCGCAACACGTGTTCGTAAGCGAGGTTCTGAAGATCACACTCGCCCGCCTGGTCGCAGATAGGACAATCGAGCGGGTGATTGATCAATAAGAATTCAACTACACCTTTTCGTGCTTCGAGAACTTCGGGAGATGTAATATTTTGGACAACCATGCCGTCCATAACTGGAGTACGGCACGAAGCAACGAGCTTCGGCATGGGACGAGGATCTTTTGCGGAGCCTTGCGTTACCTTCACAAGACATACACGGCATTTACCCCCGGTATCTTTTAACGTAGAATAGTAGCACATAGCGGGAGGAACGATCTCGCCACCAATCATGCGTGCGGCATTAAGTATCGTTGTACCATCTGGTACTTCAACTTCTAGTCCGTCTATCGTAACCTTTGCCATATTATGCTAATACCGTTTCCAGTTCGAAGTGCTTTGGATTCCTAACCTTCTCCGGATTATTTATGTGATACTCAAACTCAGCCCTGAAATGCCTGATAGCACTCGCCACTGGCCATGCTGCAGCATCTCCCAAAGGACAAATCGTATTGCCTTCAATTTTCTTAGCGACATCAACAAGCAGATCAATATCACTCATGTGACCATGACCGGTTTCGATGCGATGAAGAACTTTCTCCATCCAGCCTGTACCTTCACGGCAAGGGCTGCATTGTCCGCATGATTCGTGATGATAGAATCGTGTGAACGTCCACAAGTTGCGAACGATACATGCTGTTTCATCGTACACGATAAATCCACCGGAGCCAAGCATAGTTCCGGTTGCGAATCCACCATCGGCCAACGACTCATAAGTCATGAGCCTGCCTTCTCCTTTGGCTGTCTTCAAAATAAGATCAGCTGGAAGGATCGGCACCGACGAGCCCCCGGCAACAACTGCCTTCATCTTACGGCCTTTCCAAATTCCACCACAGTATTGTTCCGAATAAATAAACTCTTCAACGGGAAGGCCGAGCTCGATCTCGTAAACGCCGGGCTTGTTGATATGACCGCTGGCAGAGATAAGCTTCGTTCCTGTACTTTTTCCGATACCGATCTTTGCATACTCATCACCACCCATGTTCACGATAGAACAAACAGCTGCGATGGTCTCCACATTATTGACAACAGTAGGAGAGGCATACAAACCCGCAACGGCGGGGAACGGAGGCTTCAACCGCGGATTACCACGTTTGCCTTCGAGTGACTCGAGTAATGCAGTCTCTTCACCACAGATGTATGCACCACCACCTGGTTGAACATACAGGTCGAGAGAATAATCTGTGCCGAGAATATTTTTGCCGAGGAAGCCGTTAGCGTAAGCTTCCTGGATTGCCTTTTCGAGAATGCGAATAATGTACATGTATTCACCACGCACATAGATATAAGAAGTGTTCGCACCAAGCGCGAAGCTCGATGTTATCATGCCCTCAATAAGGATATGAGGGATCTTCTCCATTAAGAAACGGTCTTTGAATGTTCCGGGCTCCGATTCGTCGGCGTTGCAGACGAGATATCTCGGCTTGGTCGACTTGCGATCGAGGAAGCTCCATTTCATACCGGCGGGGAAACCCGCGCCGCCGCGACCACGAAGTCCCGATTTCTTTACCTCTTCGGTAACGGCATCGGGTGTCATTGTCTTCAATGCTTTTTCGACTGACGCGTAGCCGCCCTTGCTTCGATACACTGAGAATGTATCGATGCCGGGAACGTTGATGTGTTCTAAAAGTAATTGCCTGCCCATGATCAACTCATTACTCTTTGATCTTTCATATAAGTACTTCTCTTACCTGAGTTCTTAAGCTTTTCAAGAAGCTCATCGACTTTCTCGTTTGTAAGATTTTCGTAGAACTCTGCTCCGCACTGCAGCATCGGCGCTGTTCCGCATGAGCCAAGACATTCTACAGTTTTCAGTGTAAACATTCCGTCGGATGTTGTCTCACCTTCGGAAATACCAAGTTTCTTTTCAAGATGCTCCACGATATCATCCGCGCCACGAAGCCAGCACGGTCCTGTGCGGCAAACTTCGACCAGGCACTTGCCAACAGGTTTCAAATTGAACATCGAGTAAAACGTAGCCACTTCGTAAACTTCAACAGACTTTAGTGAAAGTAGCGAAGCAACGTAGTCCATCGCGTCGGTACTCAACCAACCATCGAATTCCGATTGGGCTAAATGAAGTAAAGGAAGTAGCGCCGACTTCTCTTTACCCTCGGGATACCGGGTAATTATCTTTTTTGCTAGTGCTAATGCTTCAGGACTGAATTCCATATTATGCATCAAGTTCTCCTGCTATTACATTCATGCTACTCATCGTCAGGATCGCGTCCGATAACATCGACCCCTTAATGATCTCTGAGTATGCCTGGTAAAATATAAAACAAGGTCTTCTGTAGTGTAAGCGGAATGGTTGACGACCACCGTCGCTGATCAAATAGAAACCAAGCTCTCCGTTTCCGCCTTCAACACAATGATAAACTTCACCTTTGGGAACATCGGTTTCACCCATCACAATCTTAAACTGATAGATGAGCGCTTCCATGTTGTTATAAACATCCTCCTTAGGAGGAAGATAGAACTCGGGCACCTGTGCGTGGAACGGACCAGCAGGCATTTTCTCAAGCTTTTCCAACGCCTGGCGAATAATGCTCAACGATTCCCACATCTCTCCCTGGCGAACCATGAAGCGATCGTAAACATCGCCATTGGTACCGACGGGTATAACGAATTCAAAGTCTTCGTAAGAAGAATAAGGTCTTGCAACACGCACGTCGTAGTCGACGCCGGCAGCGCGAAGGTTGGGGCCGGTGAAGCTGTAGTTCAGTGCACGTTCTGCATTGATGCCACCACAACCGATCGTACGGTCCATGAAGATCCTGTTGCGGCTCAAGAGGCTTTCGAACTCCTTCAGAACTTTCGGGAATTCATGCATGAACTTGTGGATCTTATCCCATGCTTTTTGAGAGAAATCTCTTTCGAAGCCGCCGATACGACCGATGTTGGTTGTTAATCGTGCTCCGCAAATTTCTTCGTAGATCTCGTACACCAGCTCGCGTTGCTGGAACATGTACACGAAACCAGTAAGTGCACCGGTATCAACACCAATCACGGCGTTACAGATCAGGTGGTCTGTAATACGTGCGAGCTCCATGATAATCACACGCATGTATTGAACACGCTTGGGGATCTCGGCTTTCAAAAGTTTTTCAACCGTCATGTGCCAGCCTATATTGTTGATAGGAGCTGAGCAATAGTTCAAACGGTCTGTTATGGGAGTGATCTGGTTGTAAGGTCTTTTCTCGGAAAGTTTTTCGAACGCGCGGTGGATGTAGCCAATCGTCGGCGTGGCTTCAACAATAATTTCACCATCCATTTTCAGAACGTTCTGAAAAATACCGTGCGTTGCCGGGTGCGTGGGACCCAGGTTGAGGTAAGAGTATTGTTTCTCTTCCGGTATTACTTTATCGATGTCTGTTGTACTCTCCATGAGTTATCGTCCAAACATTTCGTCTTGTTTATCTTCTCTTGTTGATCTTCGAGCGGATATTCTTTCCGCATGGGGAATATGATCATGTCTTCCACATTCAATATTCTTTTCAGGTTGGGGTGACCGTCGAATGTCACTCCAAAGAAATCATAGGTTTCGCGTTCCATCCAGTTGGCTGCCGAAAAGACGTTGGTCAATGTAGGCACTGAAGGATTTTCTTCGGACAGATAGATCTTCAAACGTACGCGATGATTGTTCACCAGGTTATGCAATTGATACACAATTGCCATCGCCTTCTGATCGGGATAGTGAACGGCGAAGAGCGTGGTAAGGAACTGGTATTTCGTTTCGGGATTTTCGTACAGGAACTCGATGATCTCGATGATCCTGTCTTTCTTAAATGTAATGGTCAGGAAATCATAAAGCTGTTCAACCAGCACTACCTGGTCTTCGAACTTCTCTTTGATGATGTTTACTAACTTCTCGTCCTGACTATCGGCCATTTTTATTCTATCCCGTATTTATTGAGCATTGCTTTGTATTCCGGTGAATCACGCCTGCGAAGCGATTCAGTTTCCACCAGTCGCTGGATCTTTATTACTCCGTCGATGATTTGTTCGGGGCGCGGAGGACATCCGGGCACATATACATCAACTGGAATAATTCGATCGATTCCTTGCAGCACGCTGTAAGTGTCGAAGATGCCGCCGCTGCTGGCGCAAGCGCCAACGGAGAGAACCCACCGGGGCTCAGCCATTTGTTCGTATACCTGGCGGAGAACCGGTCCCATTTTTTTGGCGATGGTACCCATTACCATGAGAAGGTCGGCCTGGCGTGGAGAAAAGCTGAGGCGCTCGGCGCCGAAGCGTCCGAGGTCGTAATGTGCGCCCATGGTGGCCATGAACTCGATGCCGCAGCATGATGTGGCGAAGGGCAAGGGCCAGATAGAATTCTTGCGAGCCAGCCCCACTACCTTTTCTAAACTTGTTGCAAAAAAGCCAGTACCTTCGTAGCCGTCCGGTTTTTCCCCTATGGATAAATTGCGCGCTGTTGTTGTCGTGTTTTCCATACTCAATCTTCCCATTTCAGGGCTCCTTTTTTCTTGACATAGAAGAAACCGACCATGAGCAGCACGATGAACACCAGCATCTCGATGAAGCCTGTCATTTTCAAATCTTTGAAGTTGACGGCCCACGGATACATGAATATCACCTCAACATCGAAGAGCACGAAGAGTATTGCGACTACAAAGTACTTGATATTGAAGGGGATACGAGCATTTCCTTTTGATTCGATCCCGCACTCGAAGGATTCGAGCTTGATTTTACTCTTTTTCCTGGGGCCCAGAACGTGCGTGAGTATCATGATGAATACTACGAAGCCGAGGGCAACAATGAACATGAGTCCAATCGGGAGGTAGGCGGCGAGGTTAGAGTTCTCCATATCTATATGCGCAACAGTGAAATGGCGGAAAACGATCCGCGTGCAATTTACAATATGGGGCGAAATTGCATCAGTTTCGAAGGATTAATTCGGTATTTAGATGGAGTCTAAAAAACGAGGTGACGAAGGGACGAGGTGACGAGGTGACGAAGGGACGAAGGGACGAGGTGACGAGGGTGACGAGGTGACGATATGACGAGGTGACGAAGCTGTCAGGTTTTCCGGAACCGTTTCCTGACGAAGGAGATTAGATTCGAAGCATGATAAAGAGGTTTGAGGAACTTGAATGCTGGCAGGCGGCCAGGCAGCTGGTCAACACAGTATTCGAAATTTGTGATGAAGGGCGGCTCGCGAGGGACTATGACCTACGAAGCCAACTCAGAAGGGCAGCGTTGTCGACCATGAACAACATTGCTGAAGGTTTCGGTCGGAGGAAAAGCCAGCGTGATCTTATCAGGTTTCTTGATTACACAGATGGCTCATGCTGTGAGGTCCAAAGTATTACCTATGTTCTCGAAGATCGGAAGTACGTCGACCTCGAAAAGATTCACATCATTCGTGAACAGTCCGAGAAAGTCAAAGCCAAAACACTCGCGTTTATCGCAGCGGTCCGCAGAAATCTTTAACCCTTCGTCATCTCGTCATCTCATCACCTCGTCACCTCATCACCTCATCACCTCGTCACCTCGTCCCTTCGTCACCTCGTCATTTCTCCAACAATGGCAAGTTCGTAGCCAGCGTCACCAGATCTTTATCTTCAATTCCCTTCTTCTCATCGGCCAGTACAAGGAAGTTCTCATAGAATGTATCAAGCTCAGAACCAGCAACTTTAAATCCGAGCAACTCCAACCTGTGTTTCAGGGCTGCTCTTCCGCTTCGCGCCGTAAGGACTATCGAAGAATTACCGACTCCCACATCCGCCGGGTTAATGATCTCATAATTCTCAGCATGTTTCAGGAAACCATCCTGGTGGATCCCCGACGAGTGAGCGAAAGCATTCTTGCCTACGATCGCCTTGTTGGGTTGTACGGGCATGCGCATCATCGAACTGATCAGCTGACTCATGCCGTAAAGTTTTTCTGTAACGATATCAGTGTAGAGACCGAGATCTTTGTGTGTCTTCAGGATCATCGCCACTTCTTCGAGTGATGTATTGCCGGCGCGCTCGCCGATGCCGTTGATGGTAACTTCCACCTGGCGCGCACCATTGATGATACCAGAAATACTATTGGCCGTAGCCATGCCAAGATCATTATGACAATGTACAGAGATGATCGCCTTGTCGATGTTCTTCACATTGTTGAAGAGATACTCGATCCGCTTGCCGTAAAGATTGGGCAAGCAATAACCGGTTGTGTCGGGGATGTTCACTACATCGGCGCCCGCAGCGATCACGGCTTCGGTCATTTGAGCGAGGAACGCAAGATCTGCGCGACCTGCATCTTCGGCGTAAAATTCGACTTCGACGCCTTTGCTCTTTGCATACTTCACGGCGTCAACGCCTTGCTGCAATACCTGTTCGCGTGTGCTGCGAAACTTGTGCTTGATATGCATGTCGGACGAGCCGATGCCAGTATGAATTCTTTTGCGTTTAGCGTGTTGCAAAGCTTCGAACGCAACGTCGATGTCTTCTTTCTTCGCGCGCGTGAGTCCACAGACAACGGGCTCCGTAACGGCTTTTGAAATTTCAACTACGGAAAGAAAATCTCCCGGGCTCGAGATCGGGAAGCCGGCTTCGATCACATCAACGCCGAGTGCTTCGAGCTCGCGAGCTACAACAACCTTCTCGTCGGTCGACAGCTGGCAACCGGGTACTTGTTCGCCGTCGCGAAGGGTAGTGTCGAAGATTTGAATTTTTTGTGCCATAGTTTTTTACTTAAGATTCTCGGCAACTTTTTTACCCATTGCCTCGGTATTCAATATTTTATCTTTTGACGTGCTGGAGTCTGCGATGTCTGTTGTTCTGAAGCCTTGCTTCAGTGTGTCCTCAACTGCTTTGATCACTGCACTCGATTCTTTCGATAATCCGAAAGAGATATCGAGAAGGAGCGCGGCGGAAAGTATCGATGCGAGCGGGTTTGCAATTCCTTTTCCTGTGATGTCGTGTGCGCTGCCATGAATGGGCTCATACAAGCCAACCTTATCGCCAATCGAAGCGGATGCAAGCATACCCATGGATCCGGCTATCTGCGATGCTTCATCTGTGAGGATATCGCCGAACAGATTGCCAGTAACAACCACGTCGAAGTTGGTTGGCTTCTTGATGAGCAGCATTGCGGCGGAATCAACAAACTGGTGTTCCAATTGAACATCGGGGTATTCCTTCGCAACAATATTCACCGTCTCTCTCCACAAGCGTGAGCTTTCGAGCACATTCGCCTTGTCGACGCTCATCACTTTCTTGCGACGTGTTCTCGCTGCCTGGAATGCTTTATGTGCAATGCGTTCAACTTCGTAACGGTGATAGATCATCAGGTCGAACGCAGTATTGTTATCGTCCTTACGTCCTCGCTCGCCGAAGTAAACATCGCCGGTGAGCTCGCGGAAGAAGAGAATATCGGATCCTTTGAGTATCTCCGGGCGAATGCTTGATGCGCCGAGCAGCTCATCGAACAATTTGATAGGGCGGAGGTTTGCGTAGAGGCCAAGCTCTTTGCGCATCTTCAGTAGTCCCTGCTCGGGTCTTACTTTCAGAGTCGGATCGTTGTCGTATTTCGGATGGCCAACGGCACCAAACAAAATGGCGTCGCAGTTCTTGAGCTTCGTAAGTGTTTCAGGCGGAAGAGCATCGCCGGTGGCTTCGATAGCATCGTGACCTATGATGGCGGTGTCGTAAGTAAATGTATGGTTATACAACGCAGCGATCTTGTCGAGAATGCGTTTGCCTTCCGAAGTGACTTCTTTACCGATCCCGTCGCCGGGTAATATGATGATCTTTTTATTCATTAATGAGCGAGATCGTATTCTTTGATTTCTTTGTTCAACGATATGAGATAGTCGATATCATCATATCCATTGATCAAACATTCCTTCTTATAAATATTGATGTCGAACTTTTCTTTCTCACCGTTAAATGAGATGGTTTGCTCCGGGAGATTCACATCAACTTGCGTACTGGGATCTTTGTCGATTGCTTCGAACAACTTTTTCAAAAACGAATCCGATACAACCACGGGAAGCAATCCGTTATTCAATGCATTGTTCTTGAAGATGTCGGCAAAGAAGCTGGACACTACTACACGGAAGCCATAGTCGTAGATGGCCCATGCGGCGTGCTCGCGACTACTTCCGCAGCCGAAGTTCTTTCCGCCAACAAGTACCTTTCCTGTGTATGTCGGGTTGTTCAATACGAAGTCTGGGATTGGCTGATTGTTCGAATCGTATCGCCAGTCACGAAAAAGATTATCGCCGAAGCCTTCGCGTGTTGTTGCTTTTAGAAAACGAGCAGGAATGATCTGATCGGTATCGATGTTCTCGCTTGCTACGGGAACGGCAGATGATTTCAGTGTTGTAAATTTATCCTTGCTCATAACATCTCTCTTATATCCGTTACCTTCCCTGTGATCGCAGCAGCAGCGGCGCTCAGGGGACTTGCCAGAAATGTTCTCGACTTCGGACCTTGTCTTCCTTCGAAGTTCCTGTTCGATGTGGAGATGCAATACTTTCCGGGAGGAACTTTATCTTCATTCATTCCCAGACATGCAGAACAACCAGGGCTCCGTAATTCAAAACCGGCTTCGTGAAAAACTTTATCGAGCCCTTCTTCTATCGCCTGTTTTTCAACTTGCTTGGAACCGGGGATCACCCACACCTCTACATTCGGAGCTTTCTTTTTCCCTTTCACCACCTGTGCCACGAGACGAAGGTCTTCGATGCGCGCGTTGGTGCAACTGCCAATGAATACATAGTCAACAGGTTTACCGAGAAGACCAGTGCCTTCAATGAGCCCCATGTACTCGAGCGATTTCTTAAATGAGTTTGCTTCGCTGATCTCTTTCAATTCAGCTACCGTCGGAATGCGATCAGTTACTTTCATTCCCATGCCGGGGTTTGTTCCATAGGTGATCATCGGTGCTATGTCTTCAGCGTCGAAGTTCAACTCGACATCGTACTTAGCTCCGTTGTCAGACACAAGTTTCTTCCAGCGCTCAACGACTTCGTCGAATGCTTTTCCTTGCGGAGCAAACTTTCTTCCTTTGATGTAATTGAATGTTGTGTCATCAGGTGCGATCAAACCACCACGAGCGCCCATCTCGATGCTCATGTTGCAGATAGTCATTCGCGCTTCCATCGTCAGTGAACGAATTGCATCACCCGCGTATTCAACAAAAAAGCCAGTGGCACCACTGGCTGATATCTTCGAAATGATATAAAGAATAATGTCCTTGCTGACGACACCCTTGCCCAGCTTACCGTTGATCTCGATCTTCATCGTCTTCGGTTTGCTTTGCAGAATGCATTGTGTTGCCAGTACTTGTTCTACTTCGCTGGTGCCAATACCAAATGCAACGCTGCCGAAAGCACCGTGCGTAGATGTATGACTATCGCCACAAACGATGGTCATTCCAGGAAGTGTAAGACCTAACTCGGGACCGATGATGTGAACGATGCCCTGGTAAGGATGGCCGAGGTCATATAGCTCTATACCGAATTCTTTGCAGTTAGTTCTAAGTGTTTCAACCTGGTGGCGGGAGAGTGCCTCTTTGATGGGCAGGTGTTGATCTATAGTAGGAACGTTGTGGTCGGCGGTTGCTGTGGTGCGTTTGGTGTTGAACACCTGGATACCGCGTTTACGAAGACCATCGAATGCCTGAGGACTAGTGACTTCGTGAATGAAGTGTCGGTCGATGAAGACGGCGTCGGGATAACCCGCGACTCGTTTGACGACGTGACCGTCCCAAATCTTTTCAAAAATTGTTTTTGCCTCTGAATTCACAACAAGCGTTAGTTTGGGATAGCCTTATAAAAATGAAACCGCCCCGTGTTACCGAGGCGGTTTCTAAACGAATTAGGTTTGGTTTATGGGGTAAAAATTTCTTTTATCCTCACGGGATAAATGTCAGTAAAATTTTACTCTACACCAAATATTCAAACAGATTCTCATTCTGATTGACCAGCGTGTAATTCAGCTTTCTTGAATCCATCTGCTGAATAAGTCTCTGAAAATCCTCTTGCGATTTCACTTCAATGCCGATCAATGCAGGCCCCGTTTCTTTGTTATGTTTCTGAATGAACTCGAAACGAACAATGTCGTCGGTAGGACCGAGGATCTCGTTAACGAATTCTTTCAGAGCACCGGGACGTTGAGCAAACCGAACGATGAAGTAATGTTTTAAACCTTCATACAAGAGAGATCTTTCTTTGATCTCCTGCATGCGATCGATATCGTTGTTGCCACCACTGAGAACACAAACAACGCGTTTGCCTTTGAGTAGTCCACCGTATTGCGACAGCGCGGCGATCGACAAAGCACCAGCAGGTTCTGCAACGATAGCATCTTCGTTGTACAATTGAAGTATCGTCGTGCTTACTTTTCCTTCGGGAACGAGAAGCATATCGCGAATGATATCTTTACAAATAGCAAAGGTAAGATCTCCGACTTTTTGAACGGCAGCACCGTCAACAAATCGCTGGATATTTTCAATCCTCACAGGCTTGCCGGCCTTCAATGCTTCTTTCATCGAAGGAGCGCCCGCGGGCTCAACGCCGATGATTTGAGTTTGAGGTGAATATGTTTTGAAATACGAACCGACTCCTGAACACAATCCACCACCTCCGATTGGAACGAAGAGGAAGTCGATGTTCGAAAGTTCATCGAGTATTTCTTTACCAACAGTGCCCTGTCCTTCGATCACTTTGATGTTGTCGAAAGGAGGGATGAACGCCAGGTTCTTTTCTTCCGAAAATTTCAATGCATGCTTTTGGCATTCATCGAATGTATCGCCAACGAGAACGATCTCTATATTGTCGCCACCGAACATGCGGACCTGGTTGATCTTTTGTTTTGGAGTGATCGACGGCATGTAGATCCATGCGTGAATATCGAGCTGTCTGCAAGAGAACGCTACACCTTGCGCGTGATTACCTGCGCTCGCACAAACGACACCTTGCTTGCGTTGAGCTTCGCTAAGGCTGTTAATGAGATTGTAGGCGCCCCTGAGCTTATAGGAGCGCACTACCTGCAGGTCTTCACGTTTCAAGTAAACTTCGCACTGATATTTCTCCGAAAGTTTTCGGTGAAACTGCAATGGAGTTTTAAGCACTACATTTTTGAGGGTTTCGTAGGCTGCCGGGACGTCTATAGTATGTTGTTGTGTTGTATTGTTCAT
>JBBCGZ010000023.1:0-155254 GCA_037200305.1 Bacteroidota bacterium | reverse complement strand
AGGATAGCAATTTTCTACAAGATAGAATTTTTATCATTTCGGGCTCACAGCCCTTTCACAGACATTCCGCCGTCTATCTTAATATCCTGACCGGTGATGTAGCTGGCGTGATCCATGGCCAGGTAAGCTACGGCGCTGGCAACTTCGTGCGGTTCGCCAACGCGGTTCATCGGTGTTCTTGCGAGGATTTTTTCGAGCCGGCCGGGACTGGCAAATACCGGCTCCGTGAGCGGAGTAGTAATGTACCACGGGGGACACCGAGTTCACCCGGATGTTATGCTCCGCCCATTCAACAGCAAGATGACGGGTAAACTGGATGATGGCGGCCTTCGTCATGCCGTACGGAGGACCGCTTTGGATGTCGAACCAGCCGGCTATCGAAGCCATGTTGATGACGCTTGCACTGTTGCCCTTCGCAAGGAGAGGATGCGCCAAACGACACATCTCGGTGAGGCTGAAAAGATTGATGTCGAACAACCGTCGGTATTCTTCTTCTGTGTATTCGATGAACCTCCGCCTGATGTTCGTGCCTACGTTGTTCACGAGAATATCGAGACTGCCCCAGCGGGCGCTAAGGGTGTCGATCACTTTCTTTCGCGCTTCGCCTTCCGACATGTCGCCCGCCATTCCGTCTACCGCGTTGCCGCGAGCTTGTAATTTATTCAGAAGGTTGTCGATCTCTGTTTGATTTCGTGCCACCAGGAAGACTTCAGCGCCAAGCGAAAGAAATTCTTCCACGATAGCGAGGCCGAGACCTTTTGTTCCGCCGGTAACAAGGGCTTTTTTATTTTTCAGGTGCCAGTTCATGTCGTGTTGCTTTTCAATAAATATACTCCATTCGAGATCGGCACATAACCGACATCGTAACAGAAATGCGACAAATACCCGTTGCGATCTTTGCGGGTGCGCGTGAAGTAGCCGAATTGGAAACCTAGTTTTGTGAGCGTGACCGATCGGATCTCGGTGCGACCATTGCCGATGAGCCCGGCGAGGATGTTTCGATTTCGTTTGAGGATGTTGTTGGTGCTTTTCATGAATATGGTTTCCTCACCTTTTAGTCGGTTGTGCCAGGCAGTGCGACATTGGTCGTTGCAGAATTTTTTATCGGACCTCCCGATGATACGTTGACGGCATTCTGTGCATTGACGTTCCATCTTCACAAATTAATAGGAGCAGTAGGCCCTCCGACGGGCGATCAGGAAAACTGTACAGCAGGTACGTCTGGTTTTCTGGTATACCAACAACCTTAATAATAGACTAAGGGGAAAGCCTGGGGAAGCTTCAGAACGTTTTAAGGTAATGATATCGATGCGTTACATCTACCACAACCAGGGAATCGTGATCATTAATGTCCTCGGCTTCGCCGTGGCCATGGCCTGTTGCATACTCATCTTTCTTTACATGAGCGATGAGCACGCTTACGACAGGCATTATGCGAACACCGACCGGATCTATCGTGTTGCCTTGGATCGCGTTTATCCCGAACGAAATGTGATGTGGGCATCGATACCGCCCGGTGTGCGCGATGGACTCGTTGCTGAGTTGCCCGAAGTGGAGGCAGCAACGCGCATTAGCCGAATGAGGCAGCCCGTAAGCACAGAGCGTATCAAAACTTTTAATGAACCAGTCATCGCTGTCGATCCCACATTCTTCAAAGTTTTCTCTCACCAATTCATACACGGTGATGCAGCGACGGCATTGCTGGAGCCGGCTTCTGTGGTAATCACGAAACGAGCTGCCGAAAAATATTTCATGACCACCGATGTTGTTGGTAAAAGTCTAACCATCGACAACGTGGGACTTTTTAACGTGTCGGGAGTGATCGCCGATCTGCCCGAGACGTCTCACATTCACTATGATTTCATTGTTGGATCTGCGTGGGACAACTTCACTGATTTCAATGTATGGAACAACAACTTCGGTTATTACACTTACATGTTGCTTAATAAGAGCATGCCTCTTGAAGTCATTGACGAAAAGCTCGCGGCGATGTCGCAAAAATATTTGGCGCAAAGTGAAGGAGATGCTACTTACAAGAAGTGGAGAGCTGAGGGAAACGACTACCGGTTCTTCGCGCAGCCATTGCTTGACATTCATCTTCATTCCAATCTCAAATGGGAGGCGGAGACGAATGGCAGCGCCGCGTATGTCGGGATCTTTATGGCTGTAGGCATTCTGGTGTTGACGATGGCAATCATCAACTTCGTAAACCTGGCGACTGCCCGTTATTCCGTGAGGGCGAAAGAAGTCGGGATACGGAAAGTTCTTGGGTCGCTGCGGGTACAACTGATCGCGCAATTTATGTTGGAGTCGTTGGTGCTGTGTGCGATTGCTATCGCTATCGCGTTGATCATTACGGAACTCTCGCTGCCGTCGTTGAACGCAATGCTTCAAAGACAACTAAGGCTTGAATATTTTTCCAATCCCTGGGTGATCCCCTCATTGATATGCACTGCAGTTGTTGTGGGACTGCTGTCGGGAATTTATCCTTCACTGATGCTATCGTCCTTCAAACCGGCTGCGGTACTTCGGGCCAATGCAGTTATGGGAACTCGTTCGCTGTTTCGCAATAGGCTCGTCGTGTTTCAATTCGTGATCTCGTTTGTATTGGTAGCCGGAACCTGGATCGTGTTCTCGCAATTAAGATACATGCAATCGAAAGACCTGGGAATGACAAAAGACAACATACTGGTTGTCGACAACGCGCGTCTTCTCAAGAATCGTGAAGTGTTCAAGAACTCGCTGATGCAGGAAAAGAATGTTGTGAGTGTTGCCGCCTCCGGCGATATCCCCGGAAGTATTAATGGTGCAGGCACATTCAGACCGAAGGGCTTTCGCAATGAGCAAGAGTTGAACATGGCAATTATCGGTATCGACACCAGCATTCTTAAGACGTGGGGACTTGCACTGACTTCGGGGCGCGATTTTGTGGTGGGCGATTACAGTGACACCGCGAGAAATGTGATCCTCAATGAAACTGCGGTGAAGCAATTTGGCTGGAGCGATGATCCGATTGGAAAAGAAATTCTTAATGGAGCGAATAACATTCATCATGTGATTGGCGTGGTAAAAGATTTTCATCTTGAAACTCTTCACAAGGAGATCAGGCCCCTGATCATACTTCCGTCGAGTAACTGGATTAACAAGATATCGATCCGTCTTTCCCATGGAGATCCAACACCGGTGATCGCAGCCACCGAAAAACTGTGGAAAGAAATGGTACCCGACCGGCCCTTCGAATATTTCTTTTTGGATGATCATTACAACTCACTTTATCGTTCGGAGCAAACTACAAGCAAGCTGTTTATGATCCTTACGTCTATGGCGATACTGATTGCTTCGCTCGGACTCCTCGGCCTGTCTGCATTTATGGCCGAACGACGGACGAAGGAGATCGGTATCCGGAAAGTTGTTGGTGCTTCGACAGCGGGAATAGTTTGGTTATTGATTGAAGATCTTTCGAAGCTGGTGATGATTGCCATCCTGATCGGGATACCGCTTACTTCTCTAGCGATGACGTCGTGGCTCGACAATTTTGCATACCGGATGAATATCAGTTTTATCCCGTATTTGGTAGCAGGAGTACTGTCCATATTGATCGCTATTGGGACAATGTTGTATCATGCCACAAAAGCTGCATCAACAAACCCCGTAAATTCCCTGAGGAGTCAGTAAATTAGGATTAGAAAAAACCCACGTTTATGAAATCCATATTTACTATTGCGCTGTTGCTTTTTGCTGCCACAGCCTTTGCTCAATCCAATGATGTTCGTGCCGCGGTCCTCGACTACGTCGAAGGTTTCTACGAAGGCGATACGGTTAAATTAAAAAGATCTGTTTCAGCCAAGCTGTTCAAGTACGGTTACTGGCGTGATAAGCAGACCGGAAAATACGGTGGAGAGCCGATGACATTCCGCGAGGCTGTCGATTATACAAAAGGTGTAATGACTAAGAAGCGGTTTGCAAAAGCCGACGCCCCGAAGACGATTGTCATCCTCGACGAAGAAGAACAGGTTGCCGCTGCGAAGTTGACCGCGTGGTGGGGAATTGACTATCTGCTGCTTGCGAAGCACGACGGCAAATGGATGATCGAACAAGTTTTGTGGCAAGGGCCAGTGGAGACCGTTAAGAAACTTTGAAGAAAGTAATTTCTGCGCTCAAGGGAAATTTCTCTTACCATTTGCTGGTATGGGCGCTGCTGATCATTCCAAATATTTTCGGCAGCAGGTATTTATTAGAAGGAGATGGAGTAGGCGCATACCTCTTTACCATCTTCGTGCGAAACGGAGTGATACTAAGCGTGGTCTATCTCAACTTCTTATTCTTCATTCCCAGGTTCTTTCGTGCGAAGCGTTACGTCGTATACTCCTTGTCCACCTTTTTATTAGTTGCAGTCGCAGTCGTGACAATCACGTGGCTCGATTCTACTCACTATAAAATGACGACAAGGGACATGATCATTGAAGGCTTGTTCTCTGTTTTCAATATGTGCAGCTACATACTCACTGCATTCTTGTTATTCTCAGTCCAGGAGAAACAGGGATTGAGACTTGAAAAACTGAACACCGAGATCAAATACCTTCGCGCCCAAATCAATCCACACTTTCTTTTCAACACGCTCAACAACATTTATGGCCTCGCCCTGGAGAAATCGGACAAGACACCCGAGATCATTCTCAAGCTGTCGAAGATCATGGACTACATGCTGTATGAGTCCAACGATGTAAAAGTCTATCTGAAGAAGGACATCGAGAACATTTCCAACTACATCGACATCGAACGGATCCGACAAGGCAACAACGCCGAAATAGCATTCGAAGTCAAAGGCGACATCAGCGATCAGAAAATTGTTCCATTGGTGTTGCTCCCGTTGGTGGAGAATGCATTCAAGCATGGTGTAAACACCATCATCAAAGGAGCATACATGCGAGTGGTAATTGTGGTGAACGGTTCGGATCTCCAGATCGATGTAAAGAATAATTTCAAGCAAAACGAAGAGACGGAGCGAAACGGAATAGGACTCACCAACCTCGAGCACCGGCTCAATCTCTTCTACGAGAATGCCCATACAATGAAGGCGGATCTTGTTGGCGATGAATATCAAGTACACCTGAAGGTCCGGTTATCATGAGTGTTACCTGTGTAATTGTTGATGATGAGCCGCCTTCGCACCAGGTGCTGAAGAACCACATCGAACGATTACCGATGTTACAGTTGGTGGCGGAGTTCTTCAACGCTCACGATGCGGGCGAGTACTTCAAATTAAATCAGCCCGACATCCTGCTGCTCGATATCCAGATGCCGGAGATCACCGGCATTGAGTTCCTGAGATCATTGGCCATAAAGCCAATCACCATTTTCACGACGGCTTTTCGGGATTATGCTTTCGAAGGGTTTGAGTTGGGCGTGATCGACTACCTTTTGAAGCCGGTGCAATTCGAGCGCTTCGAAATGGCGATTCGCAGGGCGACCGATTTCATACAAATGAGTCGACCGGAGAATGCTTTCGACATGCATGAGATCCTTATCAAATCAGGAACGAAGAAGATCCTGGTCGACTATCGCACGATTATTTATGCACAAGGATTGAAAGACTACACTATTCTTCACACAACGGATAAGAAGTATGTTGTGAAGGGATCGGTGAAGGCGTTTGAAGAGTATTTGCCTTCTGATTATTTTTTAAGGGTTCATAAGTCTTTTATCGTGGCAAGGAATCAATTGAAGCTCGTGTATCGAAATAAAATTGAACTGGAAAATGTCTCGATTCCTATTGGACGTAGCTATAAAGATGCCGTGGAAAACTTTTTAAAGGCCTCCTCGCTTTAATTCCTCTACCGCAAAGTTCGCAGCCCGCGCTGTCATCGCCATATACAAGATCGACGGACTCTGATTTCCTGTGCTGGTCATTGCCGCACCGTCTGTCACGAACACATTCTTGCATGCGTGCAACTGGTTCCATTTGTTGAGCATCGACGTTTTTGGGTCTTTGCCCATGCGGCAGCCGCCCATTTCGTGGATGTCGAGGCCGGGCGCCTGGTGATTGTCGCCACCTTCGATGTTCTTTGCGCCGGCAACTTCCAGCATCTCTTTACTTTGTTCGAGGAAGTCTTTCACCATTTTGTCGTCGTTCTCGTCGTAGCCGACGGACGTAACGAGCTGCGGGATTCCCCATTGATCTTTTTGGTCGGTGCTTAAACGCACGTGGTTCTTTTCTTTCGGAACGGTTTCGCCTTGCATGTACATGTATACACGCCAGGGTCCGGGTGTTTGCCGGATTGTTTTGATGTCGGCGCCTACGGCATTGTCGAGCTTGCTTTGATCGCCGCGAGGACGATAGCCACCCATGAATGTTGTGAAGCCACCAACAAAATCCATGTCGTGCTTGTAGAGATTGCGGTAGTTCGCGATGATGGGCTCCGTTGGATTTCGTCCGCGATAGTAACGGTCTTCGAAGCCGGGCATGTCTGCACCGAGCCCTGCACGATAATTATGGAACATCACGTACTTGCCGAGAACTCCGTTGTCGTTGCCGAGACCGTTCGGGAAACGCGACGACGTTGAGTTCAACAGGATCAACACACTGTTTAGCGCCGACGCATTTACGAAAATGATCTTTGCATTGTAGGTGATTTCTTCTTTCGTTTTTGCATCGATCACTTTCACACCCGAAGCGCGATTCTTCTTTTCGTCGAATAAGATCGAATGAACAACGGAGTCGGGACGTATCGTCAGGTTGCCGGTCTTCTCTGCCCACGGAAGTGTTGATGAAACGGAGCTGAAGTATCCTCCAAACGGGCATCCGCGCATGCAAAGATTTCTCGCCTGGCATTTACCGCGTCCTTGCTGCAAGTGAATTTCCTTTGGCTGCGTGAGATGCGCCCAACGTGCATGAACAACGTGCCTGTCTTTGTATTGTGCTTTAATTTTGTTGCTGAACTCCTGCTCCACGCAATTGAATTCGAAAGGAGGGAGGAACTCGCCATCGGGCATTGCCTCGATACCATCACGCGTTCCGCAAACGCCAATAAATTTCTCGACATGCGAATACCATGGATCGATGTCTTTGTAACCGAGTGGCCACTCGATACCATAGCCGTACTTCGCAGGCGAAATAAATTCGCTTTCACTCCAGCGTTGCGTAGCGCGACCCCACGTGAGTGACTTACCGCCAACCTGGTATCCGCGGATCCAGTCGAACGGTTTCTCCTGGATATAAGGATGGTCTTTGTCTTGAATAAAGAAATGATGCGTGTCTTCACCATAACCCGCAGCCTTGCTGATCAATGGATTGGCTTCGAGAAATTTTGCAGGAAGGTTGCCACGATATTTGAACTCCCAGGGGTTCATCGTAGCGGTTGGATAATCTTTGTTGTGAACGACACTACGACCACGTTCGAGCACAAGTGTTTTTACGCCATGGTCACAAAGCTCTTTCGCAGCCCAGCCGCCGGAGATTCCGGAACCGATCACTATTGCATCGTAGTCGTTATTCTGCATTACTTCGTGATTTGTGATTTGTAATTTGTAATTGATGTTGGCTTCGACAATGTTTGCGTGCCTATACCTTTTAACTCAATCGATTTCAACGTGAGGTCTCCGAAATGTTTATCGATCGTTATCGAATTCCCACTCACTGTTGCAGTTCCCCATGCATACCCTGTAGACCAAAAATACTTCCCAGGCTTGGATGTTATCGAGAACTTTTGATCAACGGCAGAGTAATTAAATTCACTCAAGGCAAGAATATTCGACCACGCTGCCATGGCGCGGGCGTAATGATGTCCGCACTCTTCTTCGTCGAACGGGCTCCGTTTTTGTCCGTCGTAACGGGCGCGTACATTCTTTATTACATTCAACGCCTGGTCGTTCAAACCAGCGTAGATCATTCCGGCAGAGGCAGTATACTCGAGGCCACTCCAGGCTTCGAAGGCGTATGACAACGGAACTTTGGGACGCTTCGAAGGATCGGGGTAGGAGGTAACAACCAACCCGGCCTCATCACCAAGAACATAAGAACGCATGTTGTTGAAATGATCTCCGAAATGTTCGACGTAGTTGTATTTGTAGATGCTCTCTAACGTTTTGTTGATGTTCTCTTTTTTCGCGAGATAACCGAGTCCTGTGATTAGCGCCATGTTTTGTCCAACCAACTGGTCTACCAGAACTCCTTCACCAATCTGGAAATCAGGATTCACGAGGTCGGTTGATCCCATGTTCGATATCAGGCCGGCAGCGATCTTATTCTTGTCGGGAATGGGTGTGATCTTGTGGATGTAGAACTCACCGTTGAATAAATTTTTGTCGGTCCATTCGGAGCCAGCTGCAAATAACTTGTTGCACTTTTCTTCGAAGGGCTTGTCTTTCATGAACTTCGCCATGGCTCCGGCGGCTTTCAATGCACCGAGATACCAGAATTCAATTTCAGGATTGGGTCCATAGTATTCGATGTCCATCGTGTTGTGCTGACAACCTTCCATTACGCCGTCGACATTTGCATCCCAACCATTCGGTATCCATGCGAAGCCGAGTGCTTTTTTTACTCCGCTCCAATGTTTCTTCAGGAACTCATTGTCGCCAGACAATTGCCATTCGCGATACACTTTCATTATCGTTCCCATTTGTCCGTCGGCCGCCGCAAGTTTCCAGTTGGATGTTGCCTTCTTATCGAGTGGCAATGAAACGCGGAAGCTCATGAGACCGGTGGTGTCGTTCAAACCATATTCATACTCGACTTCTCTCATCTTCTTTGCAAGAGAACCAAACAAGAAAGGTGTTGTGTGTTCGTAGTTCCATACGTGAGTACAGTTGCCATGACAAGAACCGATAGAATTAAAAATGCCTTCCCACCCAAAGAAGTATCCGTCCTTCGTTCGAAAGCAAGTTTGTGTTCGAAGGGTGCTGATGTTGAACAGGGCGGCTTCTTTTACGACATCAGGATAATCGCTTCCGAGAAATGTTGAGACGAAGTCAATGGTCTGTGTTTCGAGATCTTTGATCCGGGGCAAAGTTTTCTCTGCAACGTCCCACGCGTCTTTGTAACTGTTGGCGTAATAGTTTCCAATTACCTGCGGCCCTTTGTTGTACCAGTCTTTCCTGTTGGGAAAACTCCAGGTGAGAAGGAACTGAACGGATCTTGTTTCTTTTGGGGCGAGATCGAATTTCACAGAGAGAGCTCCGCGCGGAGCATCGACTTTATGCTCGAACGTTGCATCGCGGAATTTTCCGTCGTCGGAAAAATCATCCCACATGTCGGTCACGTTGGTATTCCATCCTTTCGGACTTAGTTCAGTTCGATAGGTGATGTCGCCGGCTTCGTCGGTCGTGAGTGCGATTGTTCCCCAGGTGTCGAGTGTGTTGTCGACGCTGTCGGAGGTCATGAAGATCCCTGAAAGCGATCCAGATTTTTTGAAAGTGTTGCGATTCTTTTTCGCACCGACCGGATATTGTGCATGATTGAAATCTGACACGGTGAAATTCGCTCCATCCATGCCGATGAAATTATCAAGAGAGCCGGCAACGGCGATTGATATTGGCTTGTCGGTTTTGTTGGTGATCACGTAGCGGATAATGGCGATAGGAATTCCGCTATCGTCGACGTTGGCGGGAATCAATGGATTGAAGGCCTTAACTGTTACAGATACCGGCATCTCATCGTCTTCGAGGTTTACGGTTCCGAAAGGGTACGCAGCGTCGAAGGTAGCGGTGGAAAATCTTGGGAGACCGTGATTGGGTGCAAAGCTTCCTTCGGCGCCGGGATAATCACTCAGAGCAATAGGGCCCATCAGTGCCTTCGAGATCTTTTTACCGGAGGGATCTTGAGTAAACACCATAAAACATGGGGCAGTCTTTGGTGTTTCGGCTCCGTAAAATCCTTTGCCGGGCCGGTTCATGATCTCCACGTCTTTCCATTGACCATTGCCACCCAGTGAGATGGTGCCGGTACCGATACCGCCTATGGGGAGTGCTATTTTATTTATATGGTCCTTGTCGTAGTGTTTGAACGTAGGCCATTGGGCGAAGGCTACCGAACCAGAAAATAGGAGGATGAAGGCTAATGATTTCATAACGCTATGGGTTATCGTGCAATGTGCAACGTACAATGTGCAATGATCCTTTGCGAAGTCAGTCCTTGCAAAACGAGTCTGTCAGCCTCATTGCACGTTGCACTTTGCACGTATCTAGGAAGCTACAACATTCCGAAGCACGCCAATCCCTTCGATCGAAATGGCGATAACATCACCGGGTTGAAGCGTAAACTCATTCCCTGGCACCAACCCCGTTCCGGTCATTAAAAAACAACCGTTCTCAAACTTCATCTCCTTAAACAACCACCCCGCCAGCTCGGGCAACTGTCGTTTCATTCTATTGAGTTGAATATTTCCGTCGAACACCGGTTTCGTTTTGCGATGAATAGTGATACTGATCTTTGTCTCGGTGGAGATAGGATGACCGGGTACAAACAAACACGGTCCTAACGAACAACTTCCTTCGTACATTTTCGCCTGGGGCAAGTACAACGGATTTTCACCCTCGATGCTTCGTGAGCTCATGTCGTTGCCAGCCGTGTATGCCTGTATCGATCCTTTGGAGTCGATGAACAGTGTGAGCTCCGGTTCAGGCACATCCCACTTCGAATCTTTCCTGATCCTTACTTGTCCGCCGGTGCCAACCACACGGTGTGATAATGCTTTGAAGAACAGTTCGGGTCTGTCGGCGTCGTAAACTTTTCGATAGAAGAAATCTCCGCCGGAGTCTTTCGATTCTTCCATGCGGGCATCGCGGCTCTTCAAATAGGTAACGCCGGCTGCCCAAACTTCCTGTGTTCCGATCGGCGGAAGCGTGCCGTTGGCGATTGCCAGGTCGGCCTCGGATTCATTCAATGGAGTTCCTTTTGTGAAACCCGAAAGATGTTGGTGAAGGTCTGGCTGGTTGATCAGCGAATCCCAGCTTGAGTCTATATGAAAGGATTTGCCTTCGGTCCGAAGAATGTTGCCGGTTTTTGTTTTGAACAGTTGCATCCGTTACTTCTTATTTATCTCATCAAGGTTCACACCTAAAATATTTTTCGCGAGCTCCTTCAACCCTTCATAGTCTCCTTCAAAATGCGACGTTACTTGAACATACGTCTGGCTCTCTGCCCGTTTCAATTCTTTGGCTGCTGAAGACGACTCAAGCTCGTAGAAAGGTCCGAGCTGTTCACCATTCCCCAATGGCCCATCGTTGTATGAATTTACAACATCTCCGCTGTACGGATCTCTTTGGATCTCCCATTTCGAGTTCACGTACATGCCGACATCATTCACATTGAAACTGATCACCGTAAGAACATTCCGACTAAAGTCGTAGCTCGCGGCTACCGGCTTCGCGATCGATGGAGGTAAACCGATCTTGCTTCGGTAGCGGCCATCACACCGGAAGTACAATACGCTGTCTTTGATCGTTAACCTGTCGGCCGGGATCTCACCGAAATAACTTGTTGTGATGAGTGACTTCGAATTCTCTGAAGGATGAAATGGAATGATCACGGTGGTACTGTCAGTCGGTGTCATCATGCCCAACAACCAAATCGACATGAGACCTGTCTCTTTCTTCCATTGCATGGGACTTTTGTTCTCGATGCGATTCAGTGTTTCGAAGGCGACATGTTGAACACCCTGGGGGATTTTCGCGCCGAGAATCGATTCGACTTCGGGAGCGCGAAGCAAGCGAACTCTTCTTTCGATGAGGAAAACAAATTCGTAACCCGAATAATTTTTGATAACAGCGTCGGCTGCGAATTGGGCCTGGCCGCCACTATTAGCCGTCGGTTTATATTCAATCGTGTCGATCACTGGCGGCACCTGCCATTTGTCGATCTTAAATGAATCGCCCTTTGCGAAGTACAAAGAAAATTGTCCGCCTTCCGGACCGAACCACAAACGTTCTTCGCCACCAATGGGATTGAAGTGCTTTTTGTACTTGCGTGCTTTCAGCAAGTCGTAGTTGAGCCATCCATAACTATTTCCTTCGGGACCGGTCGACGTTGACGTCATCACGCGACCTTGCCAGCGGGGTGAGATGATCACTCGCGCGCTGCCGCTTTCATCTTTCAATTCAATGAATGTGGAATCGTACTTCGCAAGGAAGGCTGAATCGTAGCCGTATGTTCCTTTCTTCGGTTCCGTTTTCTTTTCGTCTTGTTTATGGTTGCAGGAAGCGATCAGCAATAGCGCGACGAAGATGGAGCAGGTTACAAAGATTTTCATGTGAGGGCAGAAGAACCCAAGGTACTACTTCTTGCCTGTCACCACAATAATCTTCTCGCCCCGGATTGCCTGTCCATCTGCGGTTACGCCCTCGACCACGATGCGGTAGGTTGTAGGAATATCGGCTGCATAGAACGATACAACCAAAGGCTCTTTGCCATCGCTTACCAACAACGGGTTCCAATAGATTGTTGATCGGTAATCGGCTCGATCGTCGCCATTGGTGTGTTCCGAATAATCGGGCGATGTAAATTCTTTCGCTATCGAATAGCCAAGCATTCGCACCGATTGAAGCTTCCTCCTATCGAGAACACGTTTGCCGTTGCTCGATGCTCCATTGCCCAATCTTGTTTTGATAACGATTACACCATTGGCAGCTCTTGCACCATAAATGGCAGCGGAGCCCAGGCGAAGGACATCAACACTTTCAATATCGTTTACACTCATTGACGACAGCCTGTCGGCAACGCTTTCACCGAAAGCTGTTAACACAATACCATCAATCTCTACCAAAGCCTCTTGCGCACCATTAAACGATGTCATACCCGAGAAGCTGAGAAACCTCCTCACGATGCCGCCGTTTGCCATATCGGTCAAGTAGTTAACCTGCAGGCCGGGAACGCGTCCACGCAAGGCGGTGAGAAGATCCGTCGCATTGGTCGAGCGAAGGAAATCGCCTTCGATATGTGAGTCCGACATCAAATATTTTTTATCAGCCGATACTCGTTCCACACGCTTCGCTTCGATTGTCACTGCCTGTAACATCTTTGCAGTAGAGAAGAGATCCACTACGTGGTACTTCGAAGGATCGGACGGTCTGTAAAAATCAAGTTGCAAGGGAGCAGCAGCTTCGAAGGCGGGCTCAGGTTCTTTAATGTAGTCCATGATCACCTTGCCAGAATTTCCTTTCGATGATTTCGCTGCAATCAATAACTCGATTGAATCCATGAGCTGAAGTTCCTGGTGAAAGTGACCTTTATCATCAGTAACAACAGCAAAGACGTCCGCGACATTTTCCTGGTACACTGTAAGAGTTCCCTGCGTTGGAATGTTCTTCTTGGTGACAACCATCTGTCCCTGGAAGTCAATGCCGGATTGGATCATGTACTTCGGCGCTTTCAGAGTTGAGTCCGGCAACATGTCTTTGGTGAATTGAAATCCGTTGACGATCGTCTTTTCGTTCGTTGGAATTGCGGCCTGTTCAATATCGGTAACAGACACAGCCACGTCGGCAGCCACGGCGTTGCCATAAAAATTCGTTGCGTCGATCGATAGCGTGATCTTCTCGCGTGTCGCGAATTCGTCTTTCTCTGTGCGGATCGTGACTTGTTTCGACACCGGCTCGATCTCTTTGATCTTACCGAGTTGTTCGAGCGGCAGCACTTTGATCGCTTTTGTGAACACAAGCCGTTTGTCGAAGTTCAACATCCAGCGTGTGTACACCCGAAGTGTATAGTCGCCGGGCTGTGTTGAAGAAGGAAGTGCAAAGTCACCGTATGATGTTCCCGCCATGATGGGAAACATTTTCGAATAAATGAGCTTTTGTGATTTGTCGAGCAGTTCCACATGCATGACACGACTGAGCGAATCGCGATATGCCGGTGATACATAGTTAAAGAATGCTTTGAATAGTATTGCGTCGGCCGGATAGTAATAAGGTTTGTCTGTCATTACATACGGTTTCTCCAACAATGCTGCGAGCTGACTGTAAGGTCCGGTTGAAGAAGCTTGAGTGTTGTTGGCAACCGGGGCCGTTTTGGTTGGCACGAAGTCGATAGGCAATAATTCGGCAACACGTGCTTCGCTCATGGCACCGAGTGTTGTCATTTTCACGGGGTTCATCACGATGCCCTCGGAATTAATATCGACTGACCCACCTGTAACTTCTATCCAACTGATCGGATGCGGAACATTGCGATAGATCGTCGCGGGTGCTGAACGCTGCAGGTAATGGACTTCTGTTCGCGCGGGAAGACGAACTATATAGTGCCCGGGTCTTTTTCCGGGGCCATACAGATCCGTGGGAGGTAATGCTTTCAGCGACACGTTGACGTTCGTGAGGAAGCTGCTGTTTCGAACGACTTCAGGATTGTTGGAAACATCTGTGTACAGGTCGAAGCCTTCTTCCGTTACTCGGTTTTGAAGGATGGATTTCATCAGGTGTCGCGGTGAGCCGCGATATACTTCCTGGCGGCGAGTCTCCCAAAGCGAACGTAGTGTTGAATCGGGGGTTGAAGCTTTTTCGAAGCGATAGGTTCCCGATATCTTATAGACATTCGGACCGACGGCGAATTCTTTTAACTGGCAGGTGAGCTTATACCCGAGTCCAAGATTTTCGATTTCGAGAGGTAGTGAAGTTTTTGCGCTGAGAAGTCCTTTGGCGTCTTCGTTGAATTCGAGCACCCATGGATTAAGGATCTTACATTCTTTTGCGTAGGGACTTATGCCGAAGAACTCGCGCTCGAATTTTTTATAGCGGATGTTCCATTGGTCGTCTTTTTTCGATTTCACCGTTACCTCGTTGAGGTTGGTGGACAGCACAACCATTTTTATTGAGAGTGAGACGGGTGTTTCGTCACTTACGCTGATGCGTGTCTGGTATGTTTGATAGCCGAGGTATGTTACGACGAGGTCGTAGTCGCCGGTGTGAACGCTCTTGAGGATGAAGTCGCCCTTCTCGTCGGTGACAGTTCCTATGGTTGTTTGATTGAGGTATACTGTTGCGAATGGGAGGGGTTTGAAAGTTTTCGCTTCGAGGATGCGGCCCTGGACGATGCCTTGTGCGAAGGCAATGGTTGTGCAAAGCAGCAGGGAAAGAAATATGGCTGGCTTCTTCATGTAGGAAGTTAATAATAAACCGTGTAAAACGTGTATACACGTTTATACCCGTGTAACATACGATTAGAGGCGACCTCATTGCTCACTTTTGTTCCGTAGTCGCGACCATCATGTTCAACCAACAAAAAAAGTATTACTATGAAAAGTTTGCGGAACAGCGTAACGCTCATCGGGCACCTTGGAAAAGACCCGGAAGTGAAAACATTCGGCGCCAGCAAAAAGGCAGCCTTCTCCATTGCCACCACCGACACATACAAGAATCAGAAAGGTGATAAGGTGCAGGACACTCAATGGCATAACATCGTGATCTGGGGCAAGCTCGCGGGTGTCGCGGAAAAGTACCTCAAGAAGGGGCAGGAAGTTGTGCTGGAAGGAAAGTTGGTGCACCGCGTCTACGAAACCAGCGCCGGCGAAAAACGATATGTATCGGAAGTCAATGTTAATGATCTTGTAATGGTGGGCAGCAAAAAGCAATCCCCGGAATAGACGTACGATTTTGTGATGTACGAAGTACGATTTGGACTCCAAACGAGTTAATGTTGGGGGGCAAAATCGTACTTCGTAAATCGTAAATCGTACATTGCATTCTGAATGAGTTTCGTCTATCCGTCATTTCTCTGGGCGCTGACTGCCCTCTCCATACCAATCATCATCCACCTTTTTAATTTCCGGAAGACGACACGGATCTATTTCTCCAATACGAAACTGCTCCGACAAGTAAAACAAGAAACCACCCAGAAAAGAAAACTCAAACAATACCTCGTACTCGCTTCGCGACTCCTCTTCCTGTTGTTCCTCGTTCTCGCTTTCGCACAACCATTCATACCCGCAGCCGAACAACTCAGCGCAGGAAAGAACAAGATCATTTATCTCGACAACTCCTACAGCATGACACTGCCCGTCGAAGACAAATTCAGATCATTCGACGCAGCAATAACATTCGTCCAGGAAATAACAGAAGTGTTCCCACCCGATACCCGGTATCAACTCATCACGAACGACTTCGCACCTTACTCAAACACTTATAAAACAAAGTCAGAGATACTCGACCTGCTCGCCCAACTTCGATTATCACCCATCAGCAGGCAGTCTGCCGAAGTGAGCAGCCGCATGCAAACTTACACCGACGAGGTTTTTTGGATCTCTGATTTTCAAAAATCAACATGGGGAAGCGACCGGTTTCAATTCGACACGTTGCGTCAATGGCACCTCGTGCCTGTCGAAGCAACAACAACATCCAATGTATATGTCGACTCGCTTTGGCTCGATAACCCATTTGTTGTTGGCGGTGAGAAGAACACCATTCGGGTGAAACTTCAAAACGACGGCCCCCGAAGACTCGAAGGTTTAATTGTAAAACTCACCATCAACGGCATCCAGGAAGCCACCGCCTCCGCAACACTCGATCCCAATTCACACGGAGAAATTTCCTTCGATGTATCGACAGGCTTGTCGGGACTCAACGATGGCGTCATCTCATTCAATGACTTCCCCGGTACATTCGACAACGAGTTCTTCTTTACACTCAACTTCTCGAAACCGCTCCACGTGATGGAGATCAAACAGGAAGCCGGACCATCGTTTCTCGAAAGAGTCTTCGGCAACAAACAACTCTTCCAATTCAAATCATACCCGGCTTCGAATGTCGACTACAACCAGATCACTCTTGCTGATGTAGTTGTTGTGAATGGCATCGACCGGATCGACCCTGCACTTGGAGCATCACTCGCCTCGTACAGACATTCATCGGGAACTGTTCTATTTATTCCCGGTACTAAACCCGACGTCGGTTCTTATGCCAGCACATTCTCGTTGCCCAATCTGAAGTTGACTTCATCGGAAGCAATGGAAGAGCTCGACAAGCCCGACTATAACAATCCATTGTTTGAAAACATCTTCGAAGAACGAACAGTGCAGTTGTCCATGCCCCGCGCGAAGCGACAGCTAGACTGGGGACAGGATCGTTCGGCGATACTGAAGTTTCGGAATGGTCTTCCGTTCCTTTCTCAATATGGACACCTCTTCATTTTGGCGAGTCCGCTCGATAAGAATTCAACTGATTTTTATCAGCATGCTTTGTTTGTTCCTGTTATGTATCGCATCGCCGCCTCGGGACGCAAGAATGAATCACAGCTCTATTATTATCTGACTGAGAGTCTCGTCACAGTTCGCGCGGACAGTATCTACGGCGAAGAACCTGTGAGACTGGTTGGCCAGCAGGAGTTGATCCCGCCACAAAGAAAAGATGTCGACAAAGTGATCATGGAGCTGCCGAAGTTTTCTATGAATGCCGGTTTCTATTACGCCGTTTTCAAGAAGGACACGCTCGACCAGGTAGCTTTCAATCTCACGAGGGAAGAATCGAAGCTCGACCGGTTCACAGTTGCCGAGCTCAGCGAGCGGTTCGCTAATAATAAAGTGTCGGTGTTTACTTCCGGTTCAGCATCGTCGCTCGGGGCCGACATTCGCGAGCGATACCTGGGCACGCCGTTATGGAAACAAGCCCTGATTTTATCGCTGCTGTTCTTGCTTGCAGAAGTTTTGCTGATACGGTTTTTGAAGTAACTTTGCCCTTCGGGACAAAACTTACCTCTTGAAGATACTCATCCAATCAGCCAGGATACTCAGCCCGAAATCTCCATTTAATCAGAAGAAAAAGAACGTTTTAATCAACAACGGCCGCATTACCGAAATCGGCGATAAGAACTTTTCGGCCGATAAAGTGATCGATGCCGACGGAATGCTCCTGAGCACCGGTTGGTTCGACCTTGGAGCTTTTGTTGGAGATCCGGGATTAGAGCACAAAGAAGACCTCGAGTCGCTGGCGAAAGCAGCACAGTCGGGCGGATTTACCGAAGTAGCCGTGCTCCCGAATACGCAGCCGGTCATTCAATCAAAAAACGAAGCCAGGTTTGTCTCCCGCAACAACAACAACCAGCTGGTGCAGATATACCCGATGGCTGCTATAACGAGAGGGTGTAAAGGCGAGGAACTAACAGAGATGATCGACCTTCGTGAGGCCGGCGCTGTTGCATTCACCGATGGACTTCACTCGCTCTGGCACACCGATATTTTCCTGAAAGCCCTTCAGTACCTCCAGAAATTCCAGGGTGTTCTCGTCGATCATCCCGAAGACATTTGGTTGAATCGCTTCGGTCAAATGCATGAAGGCGTGAACAGCACCATACTCGGTTTGAAGGGCATGCCTCGTATCGCCGAGGAGGTTGCTATCGCCCGAAACCTCGAGTTGCTTGCCTACGCCGGTGGCAAACTACACTTAGCAAGATTGTCGACAGCGAAGGCGATAGACCAGGTGCGATCTGCGAAGAAGAAGGGATTGAATGTAACATGCGACATCACATCGTATCAGCCCTTGCTCGATGACAGTGTGCTGTCGGACTTTGATACAAACTATAAAGTAAATCCCCCGCTTCGCGAAGGTAAAGACCAGGACGCGCTGTTGAAGGGATTGAAAGATGGAACGATCGATGTGCTTTGCTCGGGACATCTTCCACAGGATGACGAAAGTAAGTTTCTCGAATTCGACATGTCGGAATTCGGCATCACCAACCTTCAGACATTTGCTTCGCAGCTTTCAAGTCTCAGTGAAGAGATCGAGTGGAGTGATCTCATTGTAAAAGTAACGGACAATCCGAGGACCATACTTGGAATGGAAGTTCCTGTGATCGACGTCGAAGCGAAAGCCAATCTAACGCTGTTCGATCCATCACACGAATGGACTTTCACTGCGGAGGAAAATCAATCGCTCGCAAAAAATTCTCCCTGGCTCGGAAAGAAATTGAAGGGTAAAGCTATCGGCTGCATCAATAACAATCGTCACTGGTTTAATGACCAACGTGGTCCCCGTGTTTAATCGTATACCACCGTTGGTGCGGGTGCCGCTCCGCTTCGGTGCTATCGGAGGCGTGTTGGGGTTTGTGCTCATCATTGTTCTATATTATATCGGACGTCATCCTTTCCTGATACATCCTGTATTTGATTTCAGAGTCGCGCTTTTCGGAATTCTCATCTTCTTCGCATTAAGAGAGTTGAGGGAATATCACTTCAATGGGCTGTTGTCTTTCGGGAAAGGGATGATTGCGAGCCTGGTCTTTGTTTTAAGTTATGGGATCATCGCTTCACTGCTGATCTGGATATTTACGCTAAATGTGCCGGTGTTTGTAAGAGATTATATCGATTTGTACACTAACCAGGTGAAGAGTTATCCGCAAGAGGTAATTGATCAGATAGGCAGGGAAAACTATGATCGAACCTTAGTGCAACTCAAAACTGTGACTGGTGGCGCCCTTGCGAAGCTTTACTTTATTCAGGGCATGATTATCGGCTTTTTTATTAGCATTATATTATCAGTAATTTTAAGACGGCAACCTCAAAACCCATAAAAAACTATGACAACACTTGATCAAGAACCCAAAGCACCCCCAAGCATCATGAACATCGCTGTTAAGTGGGGCTTAATTTCAACAGGAGTAACGATCCTTGTCTTTATCGTGCGGGTTGTGCTTTCGCAAAATCCGATGGAGAATAATTGGGTTGGTGGATTGCTCGGTTTGGCTATTGGCGTCACGCTGCTTGTGCTTGCTCAAAATGAGTATAAGAAGACAGGTGATGGTTTCATGGGATACGGAACTGGATTTAAGATCGGCTTTTTGGTGAGCATCGTAAGCATCATTTCATACGCCCTATTCATCTTCATCTATACTTCGTTTGTTGATGCCAATCTTATGGACGCTGTTTACCAGGCGCAACGTGAAAAAATGGAAGCAGGTGGCAACATGACAGATGACCAAATCGAAACGGGTATCAAATTCGCGAAAATGTTGTTCTGGCCCATATTCCTCATTGGAGGTCTTTTTATTAACGCGATCCTGATTTTGATCATAACGATCTTCACACAAAAGCCAAACCCAAATCCGGCTCTTTAATTGAATGAATATCTCTGTTGTAATTCCTGCCAAGGACGAAGAAGAATCAATTCCGGAATTATCAGATTGGATAGGCCGTGTGATGAAAACACACGGCTTTTCTTATGAAGTCATCTTCATCGACGACGGAAGCCAGGATAAAACATGGGATAAGATACGCGAGGCAGCTGCGAAAAATCCAGCCATCAAAGGGCTTCGATTCAATCGCAACTTCGGAAAATCGGCCGCACTCAACACCGGCTTCCGCGCTGCACAAGGAGATATCGTTATCACGATGGACTCCGATCTGCAAGACAGCCCCGACGAGATACCAAAGCTATACGACATGATGATGTCGACCGACTTTCATCTCATCTCCGGTTGGAAGAAGAAACGTCACGACCCGATCTCAAAGACGCTGCCTTCGAAGTTTTTCAATGCACTCACGCGAATGATGTCCGGCATCCAACTGCACGACTTCAACTGTGGACTCAAAGCTTACCGGAATATTGTTGTGAAGAACATCACCGTGTACGGCGAAATGCATCGTTACATTCCGCTTCTCGCGAAGTGGGCCGGCTTTAAAAAGATAGGAGAGAAAGTAGTCGAACACCACGAAAGAAAATACGGCAAGAGCAAGTTTGGTCTCGAGCGCATGCGCGGTATCCTCGATGTGCTCACAATAACTTTCATCGGAAAATTTTCACGACGTCCCATGCACTTCTTTGGAACGTGGGGTGTCGTTTCGTTTCTCGCGGGATTTATTCTTACCATGACTATCCTCTGGGAGAAAATCTATTGGGCATGGCTACATGGTCCAGCACCAAAACGAGATGTAACCGAGCAGCCAGCGTTTTACCTGGCGTTGGTGTTTCTACTGATGGGGGTTCAATTGTTCCTCACAGGATTTATTGCGGAACTGGTGTCGAGACAATCGCTTTCGAAACGAGACTACCTCGTTATTGAAAGCGTCGGCATTACTGGTTGACGTATCTCACCACGTGATTCGCTTGTTGCTGCATGCTTATCGATCCAATTATAGAATGTGATAAATGTTCTGTTCGCAGTCAGGATCAGGTTTAACTTTTCCATTTCGTCGAAAGGCCTATTCAGAAAGACTTTAAATTCCTCCCACATTCTACCAGTATCTTCACCATAGCCGTTGAAAAATGAAAAACCAGACGGACCGTTGATGCCTGCCTGTCCTTCGATCATCCGGGCGATCATCTTGCCGCCCATGGTCGATCCCTCCATTACATACATAGCTCCCAGTGCCTCTGCATGCGACGTGATCGGTGGCAACTCTTTACATAGGTCGGAATCTGTCGAGGCTTCGAAATAACTGATGTCCTCCAAAAGTCTTTCTGCCTTACGACGCTTACCGATCTCGAAATCCGACACATATTCTTGCACACGCCTTTCGAGTGCTGAATAATAGCCATACATCAACTTCAGGAACTGCACATAGTCCTGCCTGTTGTTGATCTTCTTGATCATGGAAGCCATTTTCTTTTCTAACGCCTGGTGTGACGGGTGAGTACTGTCCTTTAACTGCTCGTTAAGCATAACTATATCGATCTTAAATTTTTTAAGATCCGGTACAAACACAAGGCCAAAAAGAAAGCCCTGAAGTGTTGTGCTTCAGGGCTCTTAACTTTGATTAAAAATAAGTTCTGTTACCAGATCTTGATGCGTTCTTCCGGTTTCTTGTAGAGTTTATCCCCCGGTTTGATGTTGAACGCCTCGTACCACACGTCCATGTTTACCGGTGCGCCGATCGTCCTGTACTCAGCAGGTGAGTGTGGATCCGTTACGATCAGCTGTGCCTTCGTATCCGACAGCGTATTGCTTCGCCATACTTGCGCCCACGAAAGGAAGAAGCGCTGGTCGGGAGTAAATCCATCAATCTTTTTCTTTTGCTTCCATTGGTTTGTCATCTTGAAGGCTTCGTAAGCAGCATTGAGTCCACCGAGATCACCAATATTCTCACCAAGTGTAAGCTTTCCGTTTACGTGAACTGTATCGAGAACCGTGTAACCATCGAACTGCTCCTGCAGTTTTGTTGCGAGCGCCATGAAACGTTCGCGGTCTTCCGTCGTCCACCAGTTGCGAAGCGTCCCGTCTTTGTCGTACTGACTTCCCGAGTCATCGAAGCCATGGGAGATCTCGTGGCCGATCACCGCACCGATAGCTCCGTAGTTGAATGCATCGTCGGCGTCGGGATGGAAGAACGGATACTGTAAGATACCCGCGGGAAAAGTGATCTCATTGTTCACCGGGTTGTACGAAGCGTTCACCGTGGGAGGGCTCATGTTGAACCTGCTCTTATCGACCGGCTTGCCGAGTTGATTTACCATTTCGTTGTAACCCCACTTGCTCGAGTTACGAACGTTGTCGAAGAATGTAGAACGCGTGAGAACCAATCCTTCGTATGTTCTCCACTTTGCCGGATAGGCGATCTTGGGTGTGAAGTTGGCAAGTTTGTCGAGCGCTTTCAACTTGGTGGCTTCGCTCATCCATGGCAGGTTCTTGATGCGGATCTCGTAAGCTTTCACGAGGTTCTTGATCATTTCATCCATGCGAGCTTTGGCTGCGGGCTTGAAATGTTTCTCAACATATAATTGTCCTAGCAGGTCGGGAATATTTCCATCGGTCAATTGAGAGATTCGCTGCCAGCGTGGTGTCGGAACTTTCTGACCGCTCATGGCCTGGGAGTAAACGAACGCAGCATCTACGAATGCGTTGTTGAGATACGGTGCCGCGGAACGCAGGATGCTCCATTGCAAATACGTTTGCCAATCGGAGATAGGCGCACTGTTCAACAAGCTGTCGGCCGATGCAAAAAACTTCGGTGAATTGATCAATATGCTGTCTTGCGGAATTTTTACCTGCAGCTTCGTAAGCGTCGACGACCAATCGAAAGCAGGTGTCTTCGAGGAAAGATCTTTAAGTGCGAATTTATTATAGGTCTTGTAAGGATCTCTCAGCTCCACACGTGTCATCTGCGCCGCTGCAAGTTTCTTCTCGAGCTCGAATATTGTCTTCGACTTTTGTTTTGCGTTTTCCTCAGACTCACCAACCAGCGTGAATAACTTCGTTACATAAGTATCGAATGCTGCCTGGATCTTTTTCGTGCGCGGATCGGACTTAAGATAATAGTCGCGGTCGGGCATCGAAATACCACCCTGTGAGAGATTCACAACATACACCGTTGGATGTTTGCGATCTTGTCCAACAAAGAAACCAAACAACGGACTTCCGATACCATTCGTGCGCTGGTACGCGATCTCTGTCATAACATCGCCGATGTTGTTCACACTGCCAGCTCTTTTCAAATCGGCAGCGATGGGTGATGTTCCTAATTTTTCGACAGTCAGACTGTCCATGCCGGCAGCGTAGAAATCGCCCACGCGTTTCTTCACCGATCCTTCCGTTGCAGATTTATCTGCTCCGGCCTCAACAAGGATCTCTCTCACGGCTTTCACATTGAACTCACGAAGAATGGTGAAGCTGCCCCAACGAGTTTCTTTCGGAGGCACTGGATTTTTCTTGATCCATGTTCCACCGGCATACTCCATGAAGTCGTCACCAGGTTTTACGGTGAGATCCATATTTGACGGGTCGATTACTTTGGCTTTCGATGTTTCCCGTTGCGCGAAAGCAACAACGGTAGCCAACATGAATACAATCAGAGATGGGATTATTTTGGTTTTCATAGTTTCTTTAAAAAAGAACAGGCCCGCAAAATATGTGAATTCTGCGGGCCGAGGTAAAGTATTATTCCAGTGGGAAGCGTTGCCTATGATTTCGGCTTCAGGCCGACGACGCCGGTAACACTCTGGCCGCTTATTTCAGTCGAAATATTGGCTTTGATGTGAGTGTCGTCCGCTTCGAGGACGGTGAATACCTGCGTGTCGCCACCGATAATTACCGTGAGGGTTTTCTCATCGGAGCTGAGTGACCATGTGCCTTCTCCAATGATTGATCCTTCTCCCGAATAACACTCTACTGTGCTTACAACCTTGTAGGTTCCTGCAGCATCGAATATTGTCGCATCGTCTTTATCGCAGTCCCGGGTAATGTCCGGATCGTTGAAGACGTCATAAGTTCCGGTGCCAACGTTCACCACTTCAGATGTTCGAACCCAGCCACTCGTGTGCTTGAGAAGCAGGTCTCTAAACGCATGCGTTGGCTCGTCGTCTTTCTTACATGCCACCATCACAACTACAAACAAAAGGAAACAGACTTTTTTCATAACGTAAAGAATTTTGATTTTGAGTTTATCACTGTGGAGACTTGTTCCACTTCAGATCACCATACAACTCGGGATGTGCTTTCAACATAGGGAAGTCGCGTTGATGCCAGTACGGGTATGCTGGAAGTGTCTCGCTTACCTTGTCTAACCGTTGCACTTGTTCTAGCGAAAGATTCCATCCAACGGCGCCCAAATTTTGTTTCAATTGTTCTTCGGTTCTCGCGCCGATGATGATATTATCCACCGTAGGTCGCTGAAGTAACCAGTTGAGCGCAATTTGAGAAATGGTCTTGCCGGTTTCCTTCGCAATTTCATCCGTGCATTCTATTATATTATAGAGACGTTCGTTGTCGACAGCCTGCGCTGGAATGGGGCTTCCACCCTGTGTTACACGAGCATCTGGCGCTGGTTGATTTCTTCGGTACTTGCCGGTCAACAGTCCGCTTGCAAGGGGACTCCAAACAATCGTACCGATTTTCTGATCGATGCCTAAGGGCATCAATTCCCATTCGAAGTCGCGATTGATGAGTGTATACAATGATTGCTGAGCAACATACTTCGACCAACCATATCGTTCTGATATCGAAAGAGATTTCATTAGATGCCAACCAGAAAAATTCGAGCAAGCGATGTAACGGATCTTTCCGCTTTGAATGAGTGTATTCAAAGTACTGAGTGTTTCATCGATAGGCGTAGTTGCATCGAAGCCATGCATGTGATAGATGTCGATGTGATCGATGTTCAGTCGGCGCAGGCTGTCTTCGCACGATTTGATGAGATTGAAACGGGAAGAACCGAAGTCGTTCTCCTGACCCGTCATTGGAAACGTTGCTTTGGTGGAGATGAGTATTTTGTCGCGAAGCCCTGTGATTGCTTTCCCAAGGATCTCTTCGGCGATACCGCGTGAATAAACGTTAGCAGTGTCGAACATCGTTACCCCGTTGTCGACACATAGATTCACGATCCGTGTTGCATCTTTTACTTCGGTGCTTCCCCAGGCTTTAAAGAATTCGGTGCCGCCACCAAATGTTCCTGTCCCGAAACTTAATACCGGAACCCGAAGGCCTGAGTTTCCCAACTGTCTATACTCCATGTTACTTATTATTTCTTTTTAATTGATGTTTTACGAGGTCTGAAATTGTTTTCGGCTTGATTGATTCATCTAAAGGTAATTTTACTGACCCCGGATATAAACCAATGTGTGACTTGAAGACGGCGAAATAGATCAACGGTCCGTTCTGTTTATAAGCCGGCATGTTGTAACTGATCGACTCTTCCGCTTTCGGAGCTGCCTTCTTTATTGTCTTCCGTATCACGTCGAGTTTCTCACGGATGTCGGGAGAGAACGAAGAAATATAGTCGTCAACTGTTTTAAACGTGCGCTGAGTTGTCTTCATCTCTCGAAGATATGACACTTCGTGACAACTAACGAACTAATTTAGTTCACAAATGAGATCGTTATGTTAAGAAGCTATATCATCACGTTCATTCGCAAAACGCTGCGCCGTAAGGCTTTCGCTGCCATCAATATCGCCGGACTCTCGGTGAGCTTCGCAGGTGTTATCCTTATTTATTTGTATGTGTCGAACGAACTTAGTTTCGATCGCTTTCACGAAAACAAGGATCGTATTTACCGGGTGTATGCGGCTATTGCACAACCTGGGGACGCCGTGGATGAATCGCCCAACACACCACCAAACCTGGGTCCGTTACTTTCTCAGAAGTTCGATGGTGTGCAATCGGCAGCGCGTGTCTTCGAAGGTGATGCAACTACATTGATCGGCCATGGTGATCAATCGTTCAATGAGCAACGTGTCTACAATGTTGACTCATCATTTTTCAATGTCTTTACCGTTCAATTCCTCGCCGGCAACAAAAATGTTTTGAAACGACCGGGTTCTGTTGTGATCACCCGAACCGCTGCCGATCGCATTTTCGGTGACTGGAGCAAAGCACTGGACCAGGAGTTAAAGACGAGCGAAGGATCTTATTCGGTGACGGCGGTTGTCGAGGACTTTCCGGTCAACAGTCACTTCCGTTTTAATTTTTTGATGTCGATAGATTACGCTAATGAGAATTTGAATCCCGGCAATTGGCTGGCTCATTGGCCGACAACTTACGTGTTGCTTGATCCCAATGCCGATCGCGCAGATGTGCAGGATCGCCTTCGTCTTACCGTGGATAAAATTCTCGATCCCGTTTATGTTGCACGCTTCGGAAAGACTTACGAGGAACAGAAGGCAGCCGGTGGGCTGCAAGAATACAGGTTTCAACCGTTGTCGAAAGTACACTTGTATTCGGCGCACATGGGTGAGAAGGGAAACATACTTTACGTGTACATCTTCATTGCGATTGGAGTGATGCTCATCTGTATTGCGTCGTTCAACTATATCAATCTCTCAACCGCGCGATCGACATGGGAAGCGAAAAGTACCGGCGTGCGCAAAGTGCTCGGTGCAACGAAGAACCAGCTGTATCGACAATTTATAACCGAGTCCATCGGCGTAAGCCTTCTTTCGGCAATGGCGGGTGTCGTTATCGCCCAGTTAGTGCTAACGATGAGTTCATCGTTTATTCCGGCAATTCATTCCCGATGAGATCCTTCCAGGTATTTTATGTTTGATGGTAATCGGGCTCTCAATATTGATTGGTCTCCTTTCGGGATCTGTTCCGGCCAAACTATTGAATGCATTCCAACCGACGCAAGTGCTGAAAGGACAACTGATGGGTAGCAACAAAGGCAATGGACTCCGACAGGTGTTGGTCACTCTTCAGTTCGTGATATCGATTGCTCTTATCATCAGCACGCTGGTGATCACTCGACAACTAACGTACATGCGCGAAATGTCGTTGGGTTTCAACAAGGAGCATTTGCTTGCCATAAGGAATGTCGGCAATCTTGGTGATAGTAAGATCACACTGAAGCAGTCGATCGCGAATGAGAATTTTGTTGTGAGCTCGGCTCTTTGTTATGGGATGTGGGTCGTCCGGAGAATGGTGCTGCGTTCACGCCTGTGGAATTGATCGAACAGAAACGGGAAGATGTCGTTATCGGATGCCGATCTATATCGCCGACAACGACTACCTGCCTACGATTGGTGCGAAGTTATTGATGGGCCATAGCTTTCCGGAAGGACTTGCACGGGAACATCAACAGATAGTTCTCAACAGGGAAGCTATACGCGCTGTCGGTTGGCAGAACAGGGCGGAGAAAGATGTCGTCGGTAAGATGATTGACGTCAACGGGCTTCGTTATGAGCTTGCCGGTGTTGTCGACGATTATCATTTCATGTCACTTAAACAAAAGATCACACCGATGGCGATCCTTTCGCATTACTACCAGGATTACACTTTCGTTGTTGATACGTATCAGACCCGGCACAACTACGCAGGCTATCGCAAGTGTTGGCGATCATTGGAAACAGATCTCGCCCGGTGCCCCTGTTTGAATATTCTTTTGTGGATGAGGATCTCAACAGGCTCTATGCTTCGGAACAAGAGCTGAGCTTGCTGTTCGTTTGTTTTGCGGGAGTTGCAATTTTTGTTGCGTGCCTTGGGTTACTTGGTCTTGCAATGTTTGCGGCCGAACGATGCGTGAAGGAGATCGGCATCCGAAAAGTTTTAGGAGCGACGGTAACAAGCATCATCGTTCGCTTGTCGCGAAACAGTGATGTCGTTGATCCTGGTTGCATTTATCATCGCGACGCCTGTCTCATGGTATGTGATGGATCGCTGGCTGGAGAATTTTGCATACAGATCCGCGATTGATCTTTCAGTCTTCGCGATAGCCGGATCGGTCACACTTACTATAGCATTGCTTACAATTATATTTCACGCAACACGGCAAGCGATGGCAAACCCAGTACATTCATTGAAGGCAGAGTGACGCGGAGGATACGCAAAGGAGCAGAGGATACGCAGAGGCTTTTTCGGCTCTTCGCAAAAGAGTTCACCGCGTAACTCCGCACCACCCCGCGTATCCCCCGCGCAACTCCTTAACTTTCGTTAGCTTTGTTTTCATGAGTGAGACGAAAGAGCTAAAGCTACTGCCCGATTTCGCCACTTTCATTTTACAGAATCATAAAACCGACTTCCTTTCATTTTCGCGAAGGATGCTCCGTAATCTAGACATCCCTCTGCTTCGTCAGATGTCGATAGAGGAAGGCGACGCCCTTGCCGACAAAAGCAATATAGAATTATTGCAGTCCCTTTCGAACCGGAATCCAGCGCAACACATCGAGAAGGCTATCGACCGCTGGCGCAAAAGTCAATTCCCGCGCACACACGAGAAATCATTTTGTTGTCGACGATGTAACAGGTATCGGGCATACCCGAAAGGTCAGCTTTCTTGAATTTCTGCCGCTCTATTCAACAGATCCGAGAAGGATCGTCGAGATCTGTGCCGAGATCGACATCTACATCCTGGAATATACATCCACTACCCTGCACAACTTCGTCGGTATTATCGACGACAGATACACGAATATGTTGAACACCTCGAACGACGAACACGTGAGTTACAAGAGTCGAACGCCAGCCTGGAAGAGTTTGCCTACGCTGCGAGTCACGATCTTAAAGAACCGTTGAGGAAAATATCGATCTTCATCAAGTTGTTGGGTGAATCCTTGTCGAACGCAACGGACAAAGACAAACTGTTCTATGATCGGATCCTTGCTGCCGCCGACCGGATGACCGCACTGATCGATGATTTGTTGTCGCTCTCGGTTCTGTCGAGAGAAGCGCAGCCGGAACGCTATAGTCTCGAAAAGGTATTGAGCGACACGTTACAAATATTAGATCGTAAGATCGAAGAGACAGGTGCGAAGATCGAGAGCACTGTTCTTCCCGAGGCGAAAATAATTCCATCGCAGTTTGCGTTGCTGTTCCAAAATCTTTTGTCGAATTCGTTGAAGTTTACGCGACCAGGGTGTTTCACCAATGATCAACGTGTCGCATCGACCTGTTGCTGCCAGACGAAGCATCACAAATGTACGGTCTCGAGCGAACGCCCGCTATCGAGATCATTGTTGAAGACACGGCATTGGTTTCAATAATGCTCACCAGGAAAAGATATTCGCGGTATTCCAACGACTTCATAACAAAGATGAGTACGATGGAACGGGAATCGGTCTCGCGATATGCAGACGGATTGCCAAAAATCATAATGGAATTATTGTTGGAGAGGGGGAGTTGGGTAAGGGGGCGAAATTAGGGTAATCATTCCCGTTTAGCTCTGCTTCACTCTACCCTCAAACTCTTCACCGGGTTCGAACCCGCCGCAGCCAATGTATGCCAGCTCACCGTGAACAACGTGATCACCAACGTCACGCCCGTGGCGGCGAGAAACGTCCACAGGGGAACGCCCATCCGGTACGAGAAACTTTCGAGCCAGTCGTTAAGTATGAAGTAGGCGATCGGCACCGCTATGATACACGAGAGTATTGTCAATACCACAAAGTCTCTCGACATCATGCTCCACAGATCGTATACCGAAGCGCCGAGTACTTTTCTCACTACCAATTTCCTTCGTGCGTTGCTCCGCCGTAAAAGATGAGAGCCCGAAGATGCCTAAGCAACTGATGAAGATCGCGAGACACGCAAGTGTAGATGCCAGCGTTCCGACACGTTCTTCGTTGCCAAACTTTTCAGCGAAGGCAACGTCTGTGAACTGATAATTGAATTCGTGTTGGGGATTCACCTTTTTATAGAGAGGCTCAATCAGTTTAATGGACTCCTGCACAGATGTCTTCGGATTTAACCTGAGGATCTCAACGTTTTGCATGCTGTTGTCGGTAACATAAACCATCGGCCGCGGTTTGTCATAAGGAGAAGTGATCACCATGTTTTCAGCAACTCCCACTACTTCGTATGAACCGTCCACTCCAACGAATCGTTTCGCCAACAGGATTTTTTAAACCCATGAAATCGACCGCCGCCTGGTTGAGGATCATCGCAGATGAATCGGACTTTCGCTGCACGTCGAAGTCACGACCTTGCCCGATGTTCCAACCGAGAACTTTGCCATAATCGGCCCCGACCGTGAAGAAAGAAAAGTCAACAGAAAGATTGGGGTCTTTCCCGCTCCAGTCGAATTGACTGCTGCTCGAGCTGGTTTGCGTGGGAGGCGCCGAGGCTTCCGCCATGTCAATGATCGCACCGTTGCTCTTCAGTTCGTTCCTCATTGCCTCGAAATGATCATGAAGTTCATTCGACATGTAGATGAAGATCAAGCCATCTGAATTATAACCCAGGGGGCGGTTCTTTGCGTGTTGGATCTGGAGATATACCACGGTCGTTCCGATGATCAGCACAACGGATACCGTGAACTGACTGTAACCAATACTTTTCTTAAGATGGATGATGATCGGCCACTCTTTGCAAGTTTGCTCATACCCATCGATGACAGGTACAATGCAGGATAACTTCCAGCAACGATGCCAATCGCGAAAGTGCAACCCAATCCAACTAACCACCACGTAACGTTGCCCCACGGCATCGACATATTCTTTTGTGAAATCGAATTGAAGAATGGCATCGACAGTTGAGCCACTAACAGCGCAACGAGTAACGAGATGAACACCGTGATGACCGACTCACTGAGGAACTGGTTGATGAGCTGACCTCTCAATGAACCGATCGCGCGACGAATGCCAACTTCCTTCGCACGTTTTTCAGATCGCGCGGTACTGAGATTCATAAAGTTGATGCAGGCCATCAGCAAAACGAATGTGCCAACGATGCCGAACAACCACACGTAAGTTGTACGTCCACCTGTTTGCTTTCCGTTAACGAACTCCGATTTTAAATACCACTCGCTCATTGGGTGCACGAATAGTTCGGGCTTTTTCTTTTGCAGCGCTGCACTGATACGTTTCATCTTTGCGTCTTTGATCCGCTCCGAAGCTGCCCCAAACGTTGCATTGTCGTTGAGTTGAACATAGAGATGAAATGCATTCGGCCTCCACGGATCTTCCATGTTTTTCATCCAGGGAACCGTGTTGAACAAACGATCCCACGACGCGAGGAATTGCATCTCACTGAATTCCGAGTTGCTTGGAATATCTTCATACACACCGCCAACGCGAACATCTATACTATCTGAAAGTGCCATCATCTTTCCTACGGGGTTCGATGTTACCGAAGTACGTGATTGCAGTTGATTTGGATAAGAGGATGGCGCTGGGATCGTCAACAGCTTCTACATTGCCATAGATCATTTTCAGTGTGAGCATGCGCGCAAGATCTGGTTCAGCGAAGAAGCCAGGCCTGTCGAACCTGATGCTATCGGCTTTGAGAGACATGTACCATGGACTCGTCGATATCGCGATACGGCTGAAATCGGTACCGTAATTTTTCCTGATCTCATCGCTGAGAGGCCAGGAATGTTGGTCCACGTTTGTACTTCGCCGTTGTTCGTTACGTTTTGGATGATTTGCCCGATGCGATCATAGTTCACGAAATTTTTCTCGTGCGAAATCTCATCGGTGATCCATAACGTGATAATGATCGTCACAGCGATGCCGACGGAGAGACCGAGAATGTTGAGCGCAGCATGCATTTTATTTTGATCATGTTGCGAAGGGGCACTTGTGAAATAGCTCCTGTACATAGGAAGAGGATTTATGTGTTGACCTGATCTTTTTTTAATTGCAAATGGACGTAGGTAGTTGATGGCCTGGTACCATGTGATGATGTTCGAAATAAATCGCGAATGATTGCGGCGAGTGTCTTTTATACATTTCGTGCATGTCGCCCGTGAATTCGTCGACCAGATCGGTGCGAAGGAAGGTGCGGAGGATTGCCTGGATGCCGCGTGGTAATATGGGATCTTTGAGCGAGACAACTTTTAAGCGATATTGAGTAACGACGCGATCTCCGGGTATTGACGCCAGAGGTTTGTTTTGAATTCCATCGACTCGCGCAGCGAACGTTTCTCCGAGAGCCGTTAGCCTGTAAATACGTTTCGATCTTTCGCCTCGATCGCCAGTGCCCTCACGAATTTGTGATTTGAGAAAGCCCTTGTTTTCAAGACGGTCGAGGGTAGAATGCGCGGCACCGATCGATAGAGAGCGGCCGGTTTGTGCTTTAAACTCGACAGTAATGCGATAAGCATAGGAGTTTTCTTCATTTACGATGCCGACGATCAGCATAAGGACTTCTTCGAAGTCGCCGAGGCGTTTTTCCATATTCATACCTAATTTGTAGAACTAATGTACGCAGGAAAAAGATATTTGTTCTACTTATTAGTAAGGGATGATTCTTGAGGGAAAAAGGTTTTATGTACCCCTTTCTGTTCATTAAAAAAATCACAATTTGTCTGCGCCTAATCCGCCCCACCCCAATGGCAGGACTTCATATAGTCTCAAATTTTGAGAGCAAAAAGGACTTGCTCACAGTCTTTGAGCCATTCAAAAAATTCATCGACGCCGCCGTCGTTAAGCACAAGCTAAATAAGGTTGGCGAAGCGTATCACGACTTCGAAGGAGGCGGATTTACGGCGGTTGTTTGTCTTGCGGAGTCGCACCTCTCTATTCACACATGGCCATCGCGTAACTATGTTACGTTCGACATCTTTCTCTCGAATTTCACTGCGGATAATTCGCCAAAAGCTCAGGCAATCTATCGCGACGTCCTCCAGTTCTTTGATGCTAACGTCCTCTTCGAAAAAAATATCGAAAGGTGAACATCTACACTTGTCCAAAAATGCAGCCGTTCGGTACAGCGAAAGGTTGAAAGACTCAGCTCTCGTTCTATGCTCCAATTGTAACGCGAAAGTCTACGGAACAATCGACATTCCTGCCGATAGTCACGGCGTTCCCGACGACCTTAGTCTCATCCAAATCGGGACGAAAGGAAAATATCTGAACAAGAAATTCGAGATCGTCGGTCGTGTTCGCATGCAGATGAAAGACGACTTCCGATCGCTTTGGTGTGCCATGTACGATGATGATAAAAATCCTGTGTTGTGGATCTGTCAATCATTAGAGAGCCTGGCATTCGGAGCCGATACGTTCAAGCAATTTCCACCGAATTCCGACATCGATATGAATGCTGCCGGCAAGGTTGTGTTTGGTGATAAGAAGAAGTTGACCGTGAGTTTTGCTGGTGCCCCGCGTTATTTGTTCGGTATGAAGGTGAGATCGCTCGTTTCTCCCGAAACCCGACGGATCGTTCGTCTTCTTACACGCGGTGAGCAAGAACTACACAGCATTGGTTGTTTGCGTGGACAACGATCTGAAGCATACAGAGATGCTTTGGGCACAGACGATGGACCTGGGAGAAGTTAAATTTGAAAACACACGAAAGTTCAATGAGTGGCCTCAATGATACGATAAGCTACGAATGCCCTAAGTGTAAGACGGCCAACGTGCCGAAGGGAAAAGCATTGACGGTCCGCGCTCACGTGTCGAAGCTGCGGAACTTATTTTGTCCGCATTCCAGCATCACCGACAAATTCAAGGAACCTAAAGAGCCCGCGATACCTATCGGAAGTCGTGGAGTAATCGATGGTAAGACCTACGAGGTCCTTGGTTATCTGTTAAAGAAAGACAAGAGATACAAGTATCGTTGGAGCGAATACTTTTTGTTTAATCCCAATCATGGTATCGCATTTCTTTCCGAGTACGGTGGTAACTGGAATTTTCTCACACCTTATGCGAATCACGATTGGCTTCTAAACAGGAGCTCTTTCAGGATCCAGAAGCGGTTGGCAGAACATTCAAGCTTTATTCGAAGTACGACGCACAGGTATTGTTTGCGAAAGGTGAATTCTTCAACGATATCATCGCGGTAACGGAAGACAGCAAGCACTGGGAAACACATCGCGCCGCCATACATGCTTGCGTATGAGCAGAGCAACACGATGATCGGCTCATTTCTAGGTAAGTACATTAGCGGAAAAGATGTCGCTGCTGCATTCAAGATGCCGAAAGAAAAACTTCCGGCGAAAGATGGGATGGGTTACACCGAACCGATACTTGGTAATTTTTCACCAGCATCATTAATTATGATTTCGGTGATTGCAGTACTTGCAACGTTTGCCATTGGTACGATCTTCAATAACAGCGCGGCCGAACAGAGCCTGTTCCAGGATACATATAGTCAGACACAGTTGCATGATTCGGTAAAGATGATCAGCACACCTTCATTCGAGCTGGCAGAGACCAAAGCCCTTGCAGTGCAAATAACCGCACCTCTCGAAAACGACTGGTTCTATGCGGAATACTCTCTGATCAATGATGCTACGGGAGAAGAACAGGAATTCAGCGGCGAAGTATCTTATTATTCCGGCCGCGACGAGGACGGTTTTTGGTCGGAGGGAAGCAGGACGACCGACATGTTCTTATCGAGGGTGCCCGCGGGTAAATATCATTTGGACATCTATCCGGAATTCGGTAACACGAGCAAATACTTTCATATTGCCGTTTACCCGCGATGCGAAATTTTGGGGAAACGTTTGGCTCACTGCCATCGGATTGTGTTTGTTTCCCAGGATTGTATTTCGCTTACAGGCACCTGAAAGAAGTGAAAAGGTGGGCCGATAGTGACTATTCACCATACGAAACCGACGAGTAATATGAATTGGAAGACTTTAAAGGATAAAATGGTATATACTTGTGGTGCTTGTTGCACTTTCGTTTTTCGCTTATTCGCAAAGCGTCGGTTGGTTGTGGATTGGGTCGACAGCAACAAAACCTCCGACAGACCAGGTTGGTCAAAGAGGAACTCATGGAACGTATAGATATTTACATCATAAATAAATTTTACGAAAATGGAATGGAGTTATGTACTATCGTCGCTTGTATTCTCATTCGTGGGGAATAATTGTATTGGGCATTAGCTTCTGGATCTTCGAGATGATCACGCCAGAGAATCTCTGGAAGGAGATCATCGAGAAACAGAATATTGCCCTTGCGATTGTTTCGGCTGCCTTCATGATTGCAATTGCAATAATTATTGGCGCTGCAGTTCACGCCTGATCCTTGAAAGATAAATCGAACGCATTCGAGGTTCTTTTATTTTTGTCGGTGTTCGTGGTTGCCACGTGTGGCATTATCTACGAGCTGGTGGCCGGCACGTTGGCGAGTTACTTGTTGGGTGACTCCGTCACGCAGTTCTCAACGATCATCGGATCGTATCTCTTCGCGATGGGCGTTGGGTCGTGGTTTTCAAAATTCTTGAAAGGCAACCTGCTTGCCTGGTTCGTTAGAATAGAAATACTGGTCGGTATTGTTGGCGGCAGTAGTGCCGCGATTCCTGTTCATACTCTTCGAACAGGTAGTCTTCTTCCGTGTTTTATTATACTCGCAGGTTTTATTGACTGGCATTCTTGTTGGACTGGAGCTTCCGTTGCTGATGAGAATATTGAAAGACCGGCTTGAGTTTACGGAGCTCGTGTCGAAAATATTCACATTCGACTACATTGGCGCGTTGCTCGCATCGTTAGTGTTTCCACTCATCATGATCCCATACATGGGATTGATGCGGACTTCATTCTTCTTTGGAACACTGAATATTATCGTTGCACTGATCGTTCTTTATAAATTCAGTTCGGAGTTCAAATCGCATAAGTCATTGTATTGGGCTGCGTGGATTGGGTTGGTTGCATTGATTGGGGGAGTTCTTGCATCGGGCAGGCTCACGAATGTTGCGGAGTCGATGACTTACCTGGATGCCATTGTGTATGCGAAGTCGACACCATATCAACGTATCGTCATCACGAGAGGGCACAATGACTGGCGACTGTATTTGAATGGCAACCTTCAGTTCAGCTCGGCTGATGAATATAGATATCATGAAGCGCTGGTGCATCCTGCCATGGGCCGGCTAAAAGATCCGTCGTCGGTGTTGATATTAGGCGGTGGCGATGGAATGGCGGCGCGGGAGATCTTAAAATATCCATCGGTTCAGAATATTGACCTGGTTGATCTAGATAAGGACATGACGGATCTTTTTCGTCGCAACCCGGGATTGCTGCAGCTGAACGGTTCGTCGATGTTGTCGCCGAAGTTGAAGGTACATATTGAAGATGCATTTCAGTGGATAAGAAATAAACAGACTCGTTCGATTTTGCGGCAGTCGATTTCCCTGATCCCGCGAATTATTCTTTGGGCAAGCTCTATACTGTGAGTTTTTACAAAGAGCTCTACAACGCTATGAAAGACGATGGAATTGTGATCGTACAGGCGACGTCGCCGTTTGTTGCGAAGCATCTTTCTGGATCATCAATGAGAGCATTCAGAAAGCCGGGTTCAAGACGATCCCATATCATTGTCATGTGCCGTCGTTTGGCGAGTGGGGATTTATACTGGCGAGTAAGACGGACATTCAAAAAGAGATCACACATCTTCCGGGTGGCCTGCGGTTTATCGACAATGATTCGTGGCCGGTGCTGGTAAATTTTGCGCCGGACATGAAAGTGGAGAAGAGTCCATACAACACTTTGAACAACCAGGTTCTTGTAAACACTTTCGACAGGGAGTGGGCTTCCTATTCCAGATGATAACGCGCAGGTCATTTCTGAAGAAGGGTTCGTTGGTCGCCGGCGTTATTGGTCTGAATTCATTCGAGGGTTGCAGGTCGCATGAGGTCATTCTCAAAGGCTCCCTGGCTGGACCTGATATGTCTTTGGGGCACAAGGTTCGTGAGCTCATGAATGTTAGGCCAACGGAAGTCAGTACTGAGGATGTTGTGATCGTCGGTGGAGGTGTGGCTGGTTTATCGGCGGCGCGTTGGTTGAAAAAGAACGGCGTGTCGTTTAGATTACTTGAGCTCGAAGGTGAGGTCGGTGGTAATTCGAGGTCGGGCTCCGACCGGTTGGGCCGGTTTCCTTTGGGTGCACACTATTTGCCAATACCCTCGGTTCGTCACACCGAGCTGCTAAAGTTCCTCGAGGAGTGTAATGTGATCACAGGTTATAAAAATGATTTGCCGATCTTCAATGAATATCATCTTTGTTTCGATCCGAAGGAGCGGTTGTTCATCGAACATCACTGGCAAGAAGGATTGATTCCACATGATGGCACTACTCCTGACGAACGCGATCATTTAAAGCAGTTCCATGACCTGATGCATCATTACCGGGAGCTGAAAGGCGGCGATGGTTTGTATGCATTCGATATTCCGCTGGATAAAAGTTCGCAAGACAAAGAGTTATTGGCGTTGGATAACATCACCATGGACCAGTTTCTTGTCGATCATGGATTGACGTCGGAGCCCGTTAGATGGTACGTGAACTATTGTTGCACGGACGATTTCGGATCGACGCTCGAAGAAACGTCTGCCTGGGCTGGCATTCATTACTTCGCATCACGAAAGGGAAAGGCTTCGAATGCGAATCTCGAAGATGTGCTGACGTGGCCAGAAGGAAATGGATTTTTTAATAGATCATTTAAAGAAGAGCATTGAAGAAAGATCAGTGCTGAATGGTGTGGCACTTGCAGTTACGCCCAATGAGAGATCTGTTGCTGTAGATTATTTTATTGGTGGGACTATAAAAAGAATTGAGGCGAAGCATGTGATTGTCGCGGTGCCGACTTTTGTTGCGAAGCATTTGGTTCGGTCTCAGAGAGATGTTGATTACAATGCGTTTCAATATGCGCCGTGGATGGTTGCGAATATTATGGTCGACTCGTGGTTGGGCGATCGGAGAGGAGAGCCACTTGCGTGGGATAATGTGATCTACGGAAGTAAGTCGTTGGGTTATGTGTCGGCGCAACACCAGAATGTTGAGATGCCGTCGAGAGAAAAGATGATTACGTATTACCGGGCGTTGACCGGTGCTGATTGTGCGGCGATGCGAAAGATGGCGATGGAAACGATATGGGAAGGGTGGCGCGATTCTGTTTTCGCTGACTTAAAACTTGCGCATCGCGATATTGAAAAATACGCGACTCAGATGGATGTTTGGACCTGGGGGCATGGAATGATAAGGCCTTCGCCTGGATTTGTTTGGGGAGGAATAAGGGAGAAGGCAAAAAGATCCGTCGAGAATAAGATCTTCTTTGCTCATTCTGATCTCAGTGGAATTTCGATTTTTGAAGAGGCCTTTGAAAGTGGTATCCTGGCGGCGACAGATGTAATGAAACACGCATGAATCACTGGTTAGTCGATAGCAAAAAAGAGACGCAACTGATCTTGCTTCCGCTGTTCGTACCGGTTGTGCTCGTGATGATCTTTCACGATTATTTTTCGACGCACCATGAAGTAACGACGGGCTGGTGGTTGTTGCTGGTGTTGCTGATCGATGTGAGTCACGTGTACAGCACACTGTTTAGATTTTATTGGGAGAAGAGCACGTTTCAAAAGTATAAGCGGTTGCTGGTTATCATTCCGCTGGCGGCGTTTGTTGTTGCGTTGTCGTTACATCTTACAGACTCATTTTTATTTTGGAGGGTGTTGGCGTATGTGGCACTGTATCATTTCATACGACAACAGTATGGATTCCTGAGATTGTATTCGCGAAAACAAAATCAGAACAAGGTTGAACGGCTGATCGATTCGTTGGCGATCTATGCCGGCACTTTGTACCCGGTGCTTTACTGGCATTTGAATCTTACGGATACGTTGAGCTGGTTTGTGCCGAATGATTTTGTTCGGTTGGATCTCGCGTGGTTGAATGTGCCGTCGTTGGTTGTTTATTTAATTATCATCGCGACGTATGTCATTAAAGAGATTATTGTTGCGAGACGTTCGGGCTTTAATGTGCCGAAGAATGCAATTGTGGCGGGAACGTTTTTATCGTGGTATGTGGGTATTGTGACGTTTCATGGCGATTTGACGTTTACGTTGCTCAATGTTGTGGCGCATGGAGTTCCTTACATGGGTCTCGTGTGGTTGTTATGGTGAGAAGAAGGGGAGGGTTGCGTTTTCGAAGGGCTTGAAGGGTGTGTTGATCTTTGTGGGGGTGATTGCGTTGCTGGCGTATTTCGAGGAGGCGATTTGGGATGGGATGATCTGGAAGGATCACATGGAGTTGTTCCCTTTCATGAGCGGGTTCGAGGTGCTGCAGAATCCGGTGGTGATCTCTGTTGTTGTGGCGTTGTTGGTGTTACCGCAGGTTACGCACTATGTGCTGGATGGTTTTATATGGAGGATTTCTAAGGATTCGTCGGCGAGGATTGAAGGGTGATCTACCTCGTGGCGAAAATAAAATAATCTGTTGCTATTGGTTTTTGTCCGAGTTCGCGGAGGATGTGCGTGATCTGACCTCTATGATAGCTTCCGTGGTGGGAGAGGTGTGTAGCAATTTCTTCGAAAGGAAGATCGAAGGGTATGCCTTTACGCGTGATGAAATGAATGTTTTGAGTTGGTGAGATCTTTTCGGAGAGGGGAGATCATTTCGTCCTGGAGTGGGGCCCAGGTTTTAATGATGGCGGGGGCGTTACTAGTATCCCACGAAGGAATGTCGGCAAGAGGAATTCCTTTCCATCGTTGAAGCCAGAGGTAGTCGCTTTCGAGGAGGTGAATGATGGTGGCTTTGAGTGAGCCGAAGCTTCCGCCGACGGATTTTTCGAGAGAGGGCGTTGGGGAGCGGTTCGATGATATTCGTGATTTGGCGATTTGCCCAGGTGTTGTATTGGATGAGGGTGAGAGGAGACACAGGAGTTGTTTTTAGTATTATTTATCTACCGTTATTTATTTACCGTTATTTATCTACCGTTATGTAAGCGACTTAGCTGAGCGTAAAAATTCCATTGAATTTTTCCGACGTAAGATGCATCGTTGTTTTTTGGAGAGAATCGGTTTGACTCCAATTGTTTTGTATAGAGATTGATCTTCGTGAGGATTAAGGCGAGAGTGGCAGCGACGGCAAAGTGTAATTAGATTTTTCTCGTCTGTAATTCCGGATTCGAGAATGGCAGTATGTGATGAAGCTCGAGTGTAACATGTTCATTTGTTCGCGGTGATGCGCCACAGATTTTACATTCTTCATTGTCCCGCCTGAGCACTTGCTGCCGCAATTTTTTTGTTGGCCTTCGACGGAGTTTAAATGGAGGGATTATTGAGATCGAGTCGAACCCGCCTTCAGGTAGTTGGATTGAAGCGCGTGGATGGAGCAATGGAGTGAGATATTTTCTAGCGAGGGGTGCCTGAATTAAAGCGTATCCTCCTGTTATTGTCAAATAGAACCTCAGACCGGCAACACTGTTTATAACGAAAACTGGTCTTCCTGCTTTCCTGGAATTGCGTAAAATATAAGGGGCATTGACGAGAGAGGCCTCCCTGATCTCGCGTCGGGGTTTGTCTTCTGTAAAGCCAACCCAATGAGTTATTACACTGTGGTGAAATCTCCAGTTTGAGTCGGCAAAGAGTGTGAAAAAGTAATAAGAACGATTGCGCGAAATGCGGACTTTTAGCAATTGCGAAATTTCTGCGTTAAGTTTTCTGCCCAGATCAGGAAACCTCATTGTCTATAACGGCTTGATCTATTTTTTTTTGCTGCGTCAGTCATATTCTTGTCAAGGTGCTTATACGCCTGCGGGTCTTCAAAGATAAGTAACTCGCCGGGATCGACCGTTGAGGGCGTTGGCTAATGAGACGATGGAGATGAGTGAAGGATTTACAAGACCTCTTTCATATTTATAGATTTCTTTGGGATCGACACGGACCATGGCGGCCAGGAAGCGGACGGACATGCGCGCGCGGGCGCGGAGAAGCGCGAGCTTGAAACCGAATTTTTTGAGAAGAACTTGCTGATCGTTTTTTTTCATTCGTGCCATAGAAGTTTTCGGTTTTTGGAGGGGGGTGTAATCGAAATCACGATGTGGGTTTTAACCCACCAGTGAGAATGAATTACTTGTTGCGGGAAACCCATTGCGAATCACGGGGGCAACCGGTCACTGGCCAAAGAATTGACTGAATGTAATGGAAGAATTGTCAGGAATTCTGACTGAGGGGTTAAAACCCACAACGTGAAATGAATTAGGAACCCGGCAACCTCAACCCCCTCCATCTCAACTTCCTCGTGTGCTCCACATCAAACAACTGACTATGCTTCCTCACCTCCCCATCATATACATAATCCGCATTCACCTCTAACTTAAACTCATCAATCTTATCCAACACATAAACAGACCTGAACTGCACATACGTCGACACCGAATCATCATCCGTAAGTCCTATGGAGAAATCTTTAATAGCCTGTGCATCCTTATGCTCCCCAAACACACTAAACACATAATAATAAACAGTATCTAGCTCTTTGCCATCGACAATCACCCTCACGTTCATATCATTAATAGTAATCTTATGTTTTCCTTCATTAGGAAAAAATAACAGATCTATTGATTTCAAACTGTCACTATCCCACGGGATCTCCAGCAGTAAATCTTCAGCGGGGTTTGGAAAGTCACTAAGAATCATCTTAGTACTCAACCCCCAATCCCCCACGTAATAATCTTCTTCAAACACCGGCGTCAGCTTCAACCGGCAAACAACCCGGCGAGCCATAAAACAAACGCAACTGGAATAGCAATCAATATATATTTCATAAAAAAAGGGGACCGCCACTTTAGACGTATCCCCTTAGAAAAAGTTGCAAAAGGTCCTTTACTCCTCTACTGCTGCAACCAACTTCCCCGTCGCCTTATCCAAATCCGTCTTCGCCATCAGTGCCGAATACAGCGCATTATAGTAATTATTTTGCGCTTCATTTAAGTCAGCTTCTGCATTAGTCACTTCCAAATTCGTTGCAATGCCCTGCGCGTTCTCTGCACGGATAACTCTCACATTCTCCTCCGCCAAACTTAAATTTCTCTTCTGGATTTTCAGCGATTCCATTCCATTCAGCACGTGATCTCCGCCTGACGGATCTGCAGATCAATAGACCTTTCCGTGGTCCTAATATTATTATCCAGCTTCTGCCCTCCAACACCTTGTTAGCCATCTGGTATCTCTTCTCGAAGCCGTGGAAGATCGGAACCTGCAACTTCAATCCAATAAACGTATAATTATAATATCTCGATCCCTGGAAGATATCACCAAGATTAGTCGCCGCAGGATTATAACCAGTCGTTGCGAAAGCACTCAGCTTCGGAACGTACCTTCCCTTAATTACACCCAACTGTACATCATTCAACTCCCTCTGGTTCTTCAATATCGAATACTCAATCCTGTTCTTGTAATCAAAAGTCTCCGCGGCGTCAATAGTCGTCAGCGTCAATAGATTCTCATCAAGGTCGCCACTCAAGTTCAACGACTCCTTAGGATCGAAATTCATCTGGAACATCAGCAGCGTCTTGTTAAGCTCCACGATCTTCGCCGACTTCTCACGTTCTTCCTTCAGGTTGTTCAAGCGCACTTCAATCTGTCTACATCGATCTTTCTCGCAATGCCACTCTTAAACCTTGCATTCGTCTCGCGATAAAGACTATCCACGCGCACCATGTTCTTCTCCAAAAAGGTCAATTGCTTCTGCGCTACCAGCACTCCATAGTAGCCTTCGTCACCGACTCAGCTACGTCGATCTTCGAACGCGTAAGGTTCTTTTCACTCAGCTGATGATAGGCATCTGCACCACGCAATCCCGAGAACAACGATTTATCATAGATTACCTGCGACGCCGATGCCGACATCGTCAGTGCGTTCTGCAATTGAAGCTGGAACGCCAGGACGCCACCGGCAGGCTTCGTCGGGTCGGTGAACGCCGCGATCACACCATTTTCCAGGATGATCTTTTGGATATTGAAATTATGAACGATATCCACACCCGCATCAACCTGCGGCATTGCGCGAGTCCTCGCCTCCTTGTCGTCATTGTCTGTGATCTCGCGATCCAGCAGCGCATTCTGAACGCTGTTATTATTCGTCAACGCGTAGTCGATGCATTGTTGCAAAGTCAGCGATTGAGCTGAAGCGAAGGACGTCGCTACTAAAAACACTAGTACTATTCTATATCTCATATCATTAAATTCTTTACTCCATTGACATCTCAATATGTTGCGCTCCACCCTTCTTCTGCCTCCTGAACAAAAGCAGTAAGGGTATGCACACCAGGAAAAATCCTCCCACGATCAAAAACGCGTCGCGGTAGGTTAGCATCAACGCCTGCTTCACCACCTGCCCCTGCAGCGACATTATAGCCTGCTGACTTGCTTCATATACTGAATAGCCCCTGCTGACGAACAATTGCTTGAAGCTCTCGAGCCTCTGCTGAACAGTAGGATCATTTGGCGTTATGTAATCTTTCAGCGTATCCACATGAAACCTGGTGCGCGTACTTATGTACGTGGTCATGATCGCCGTTCCAAAAGATCCTCCCAACTGACGGATCATATTCGCTAACGCAGTACCCTGTGGTATGTCGCGACCCTGTAATCCCGACAACGACAACGTCGTCAGCGGGATGAAGATCAAGCCCAATCCAATACCACGAATGATCAACGGCCAAAAGAAAGCATCCGACCCAACCTGTAAGTTCAGGTGTGAAAGATCGAAGGTGAACCAAAAGAAGATCAGGAAGCCAATACCACTCAGTATTACTGGCGGCATTCTCTTCTTCATCATCACCGCCACCAACGGCATCATGATCCCCGTCACGATACTTCCCGGCATCAGCAGGTAGCCCGTCTCCGTTGCCGTGAATCCCAAAATGTTTTGGGCAAACACCGGTATGATGAACACCGACGCAAACAATCCAAAACCGAGGATGAAGTTGAACAGCGATCCAACGGCGAACGATCGGTCTTTCATGATCCGCAAGTCAACAACAGGATGACTCGCCGCCAGCTCCCGCCAGATGAAAGCAATGATACCAACCACCGCAGCGACCGTCAGCACCACTATATATTGAGTCTCAAACCAATCTTCCTTCTCGCCCTTCTCCAACACGATCTAGCCATCGCGCCAATACCAACCGCGAGGAATATTACTCCATACCAGTCCATGGCCCCCGTTCGCATCTTCTCGGCCGGCTCTTTGATAAATAGAATTGTACATATCGTTGCCGCGATACCGATCGGAACGTTGATATAAAATATCCATGGCCACGAAAGATTATCGGTGATATAACCACCCAGCGCCGGTCCTATCGTCGGTCCAATGATCACACCCACACCGAAGATGGCATTCGCCAAACCAAGGTCTTCCTTCGGAAATGTTTCGATCAGGATCGCCTGCGCGGTCGACAACAGTCCACCACCACCAATTCCCTGGATCACACGAAAGAACACCAACTCCCACACATTGTCGGACAAACCGCAGAGTATCGACGCGATCGTAAACAAGATGATCGACGCAGCGAAATAATTTCGCCTTCCAAACTTCGCGCTAAGCCAACCCGACAAAGTGATCATCACCACGTTCGATGCAGCATAACCCGTTACCACCCAACTGATGTCGCCCAACGTGGCACCCATGTTACCCATCATCTGGATGAGCGACACGTTCACGATAGACGTGTCAATCAGTTGCAACAGGGCAGCAGATACCACGGTGAGAATGATCACCCACTTATCGAATCCAAGTCTCGACATGATTTATATTTACTTGCTTTTTGTAACGACGGTTTGAACACTCAAACCCGGCTTGAGCAACTCAGCAACCTGCGGTGTGGCATCCAAAGCGATGCGAACACTGATGCGCTGCACGACTTTCACAAAGTTTCCCGATGCATTGTCGGGAGGGATCAACGAGAACTTCGCACCCGTCGCTCCACCAACCGATTCAACTCTTCCTTTGAAGTCTATGTCAGGATAAGCATCTACCTTCACAACAACCTCATTGCCCACATTCATTCCTTCGAGCTGCGTCTCCTTGTAGTTAGCCGTAACCCAAACTTCGTTGCTCTGCACGAGCGACATCAAGGGCTGACCTGGTTGGATCAACTGGCCAGCTTGAATGGTCTTCTTCGAAACCACACCAGACACCGGCGCATAGATCTTCGTATACGATAACTGAAGTTTAGCAACGTTGATCTCCTTCTGACGCATATCGGCATTGGCTTCGGCAACCTTCAACTGATTTTGTGCCGTCTTGTATTGAACCTTCGCCGATTCATATTTCTGATTCGCGAGATCATACTCTGCCTGCGCTGTTTCGAGGTCTGCTTTTACTTCATCCAACTTTTGTGGCGTAGCAAGCTTTTGCTCGAACAGGTCGTTGTAACGATCATATTCTTTCTTCGCTTTCCAGAGATTTGTCTTCGGAGCTTCGATGGACGTAAGCGCAAGCTGTTGTGACATCTTCGAGTCATCTATCTGGCTTCGCACCACCGCGATGTTTGATACCGCCGTCTCACGAGTAGCAACTGCCTGATCGAGTCTCAACGCGAGATCGGCAGAATCCAACTCGACCAACAGGTCGCCTGCGTTTATCTTTTGATTGTCGATCACATGGATCTTTTCAATAAACCCACCGACGCGCGATAACACCGGTACGATGTTCCCTTCTACCTGGGCATCGTCGGTCTCGATGTGAGATGTGAGAAATTGATAATAACGCCAACCGAAAAATCCACCGATAATAACCGCTACTGCCAGGATGGAGTAGATAACCTTCTTGTTCATATAATTTGTTTGTTCGTTCGTGAGATTGCTTTGATAAGTATTTGTGTGAAATGCTCCTGATGTTTCTGAAGTGTCGTGTAGTCGTCTTCGTTGAGGGAATAGCTGTCGCGATATTTGAGCGTCAGCATGCGAAGACCGCGTGTTACATTGACGAACATCTCGGACGTAAGTGGAATGTTGTCGATCGTGAATTCTCTCTGCTTCACGCCGAGCGCTAGTATTCGTTCAATCAGTTATTTTTCTTTTGACAAAATCTTCGGCCAGCGGTGAGAATGCCGGCTTCAACGAATCATACGATGCAGAAGAGAACTTACCGAGATTCACGAGTTGCTGGAAGCTGAGAAGCTTCTCGCTATTGTACATCTTAAGCTTATCGGCTGCGTCGCCAGGCGCATCCACGATGCCATTCATCTTCTCTATGAAAGAGTCCATCTCGCGACCGATCACGGCTGTGAAGAGATGTTCCTTGTCGGGGAAATAATAATAGAGGGATGCTTTCGACATGCCGATGTCGGAGGCAATCTCCGTCATCGTCGTTTTCACGAGTCCGAAGTGAGCGAACCGCTTTCGGGCAGCTTCCAGGATCTGCTGCAACTTGTCTTTGTCCGCATTTACCATGATTTGACTATTTGACTCTAAAAGTCAAAAATCATAATTTTTGTTCTAAGCGAAATTAAAACCGGATTAAGACGATTTAACTGATTGATTATCAGTATGTATTTTTAACTTTTTTGTTAAAGTGTTTTGCTGATAATCTGACCGGAAACGTTTTCGCTAGAATGCGCCGATCGTTCGAGTGGCCGTACTGACGAAGAGAACGGCCAGGATGAAATAAACAATAGACACTCCCTTTTGCACACCATCCCCTTTGGCGAAGCCACCCGGTATTGCCGTAACGATCATCAGAATAATGAGCAGGGTGTTTGCATCAAAAAACTCGCCTGGGGACATTATTATTCTCTTAATTAAGAGGTAAAGTATCGCCGCCGTGCTCATTGTATAGATGGTCGGAGCGACATTCATAAAATGTTTTCGAAGGTCTAATACTTCACAAGCTGACGATCCATGATAAGACGAGCTGTACCCGTAAAGTAATCGGTTATAGCAAATCCGTAAATGATCGTGAAAAGACTGGCAACGTATTCGCCGGTGGTCATTAATAAACGTAGCAACTTCTATGTTAAAGTCCTGCTCTCCTAACTCACACCTTTCGGCAACTCTACAAAAACCGTAGTTCCCTTCCCCTCTTTGCTCTCGACCCAAATACGACCCCTGAGTGAAGTCGCCAGGTTTTTAGCGATCGACAGGCCAAGTCCCACGGACTTCTCGCCACTCAGTCCCGTTCTTCGTGCCGACCCCCGCTTTTCGAAGAGAAATGGTTGGAGTTCTTCCGGTATCCCAATGCCTGAGTCGGCCACCGCGATGAGGAAGGAATCACCCTGCTCACGGAGGATGAAACGTATCTCATCATTTTCATGCGTGAACTTCAGCGAATTCGAGGCGATGTTGTTTATTACTTGTAGCAACTTGAAATCATCAGTATCGACGAAGAACACGGGCACAGTTGTATCGAAGACCAGGTTTCTCCCCGACTGACTTTTCTTTATCTCTTCGAATATGTAGCGTACAATCCTTACAATATCGACGCGCGCAAATTTTACCGGAACGCCCGGAAGCTCTCCATGCTCTTCGTTCAGAAGCTCACCGATGATCTTAATGCAATGATTGCTGTTGTCGTATACCAACGAAATGAACTTGTCGAGTGCGGGTTGATCGCTGGCGGTGTCCAGTTTCCCCGCACGGGCGGCAAGGTTGTTCATCAACATAAGAGCGCCGTTCAGTTGGTGTGCAACCGTATCGAGAAGGGTATTCTTTTTTGTACCGAACTCTACAAGATACTCTTCGTGGCTTCGGGCGTCAGTATTGTTGGCAATCACCACGAGACAAACCTGTTTTTATTGAACAGGTAAGTCGTGCCGGTAAGCCATACTATCTCGCCGGAAGGCTTCAGTATCCGGAATTCAATGTTTGTTGTTGAGGGTTGTGTTGCGACGATGGAATATTTATTCCGCACGTATTCGTGGTCTTCTAAATGAACCATCTTTAATGACGATTCTACTTTGGAAAGAAGGTCACCGCTTTCGAGATGGACGAGTGCCGTTGCGGCGGGATTAGCGAAACTGACTACATGTTCCCGCAAATCGACAATGAAGATCGCGTCCGATGAAAGCATGGCTACTTCCTCGAGTGCAGGGAATACCGGCATCGTGGACGACGATTTCATAAATATGCTTATTTCATTTTTTAATGACGCCTATTGAAGATGCGTAGGCTATTAATTCCACAGTATTCTGACCTGGCCTTTGGCGATCATATTCTTACGGTGTGATTCAACCGTGCGCTCTGTGATAAAGAGCGTTGCTGCAATTTCTCTCGACGACTTTCCTTCAGAAAGCAATTCCAATACCCTTCTTTCACGCTGGGAAAATATTTCATCCTTGTTACGCAAATTGTCTTCAATTCCCAGCAAAAATTTATTGAGGTTCTTAAGTCGCGCAGACGTCTCCGAACAGATATATTTTTGACCCTTGTAAACATTTTTGATGCCTGCTATGAGTTCTTCGAAACCCGATTTTTTCGACACGAACCCCAATGCGCCAGCCTTCATGATACCCGCGACGCGATCGGCATCGTCGTACACAGAATGAGCAATGATGGAAACGTGGGGATATCGGTCTACAATAAAATGACAGATCTGGAAGCCGTTCATTGTTTTGAGATCTTCCATGCCATCGAGGTAAATATCAAGGATCAGCACGTCGATGGTGGCTGTCTTAATAGTATGCATCAACTCGTTTCCATTCCCGGCTTCTCCAACAACCTCGAGTTCCGGATCCTGGTTGAGCAAGTAACGGACACCATCGCGCATGATCTTGTAATCCTCGACATGAAAGACCTTAATTTTTTTGGACATAGGATGTAATAAGAATTTTCGGGTTGCAATAAGCAAGGGAAATTGCGTTTTACGCGGGATAACGCGTACTAATTGGTGAAAAATACCGGGAACCACGGATTTTTTTACTTCACCTTATCTTGATTTTTTAACCTCAGTTAAGATCGCCCATTGTGGTTTTCTGGAACAGAAGACCATTTCGTTGTATTGATACAAAGTTGTCTGTTTTGATTTTTTTGTCTACCTGTCCGTCGGGTTTGAAATATTTTGTTGATTCATAGGGTGGGTCATAACGTATTATGACTTCCATCTTTAATTTGCCGGTAGGATCGTTCAATGATTTTCCAGTTACACGATCGAAAGCATCGTAGGTAAGAGTTGCTTCGCGGGAAGAATAGATTTCTGCAATCTGTTTACCAACACTATCGTATCGATATTCAATCTTCTGCACCGGTGTTCCGTCTTTAGCAACTTCCATAACACAACTCTTCCGAGTGTATCGTACGTCAAGTCAGTCTGCCACGGATTCCCGGCGGAGATCTATTGCAGTGCGCGTCTTAACTTTATTGATGCGATAGACGGAATCTTGTTGATAAGTATCCGTATCCTGGCAAATTCCTATACAGGATATCAATACAGATAAAACAATCAGCGTGCATCTCACAGCTTATTCCCTTCTTTCGGAAAGACGACAGTTGGCTTGAAATGTTTTCGCTTCTTCGAATCTACCGACGCATAGGAGATCACGATCACAACATCACCAACCAATCCTTTACGCGCAGCGGGACCGTTCAGACAAAATGATGCCCGACTTTCTTGCTCCTTTGATTACGTATGTCTCGATGCGTTTCACCGTTGTTGCATTCACAACCTGTACTTTTTCACCTTCCACAAGATTGGCTGCATCCATCAGGTCTTCATCGATGGTGATGCTGCCGACGTAATTGAGCTCGGCTTGAGTAATGGTAACGCGGTGTAGCTTTGATTTGAGGACTTCTATTCGCATGTTAGTTTTATTAGAGGGGTCTTCCTTCGCTAAAGCTTCGGAAGACGCAGCAAATCTCGAATTTTTGGCACAGAAAAAGCATTTACTGACGTAAAATTAATAACGTATGAAATGGCAAGGACGTTCGGGCAGCGGTAATGTGGAAGACCGTCGCGGTATGGGTGGTAAGATCGCCATCGGCGGTGGACTCGGGGGAGTAATTGTATTGATTTTGAGTTTATTGTTCGGAGGTAACCTCACTCAAAGCGACATCGATGCACTCGATAATTCGACACAAGGCCAGCAGGAAAATTATACACCGTCGGAAGCCGAGAACGAAGAGGCGCAATTTGTTTCCGTTGTTTTAAAAGACACCGAAGACGTATGGAACGAATTGTTCCAGGAGCGCGGCGCCAACTACATTGACCCGCACCTGGTTCTCTTTACTAATAGTGTCGAGTCGGCATGCGGTAATGCGAGTGCAGCGACGGTTCCGTTCTATTGCCCACTGGATTCGAAGGTCCTATATCGATCTCAGTTTTTATGATGACCTCCGTGATCGTTTCGGAGCGCCAGGCGATTTCGCGATGGCGTATGTTGTGGCACATGAAGTTGGACATCATGTTCAGAATCTTCTTGGCATTTCAGCTAAAGTGGATGCAATGCGTGGAAACTTGAGTGAAACAGAGATGAATGCACTCTCGGTGAAGGTCGAGTTGCAGGCCGACTTTTATGCTGGTGTGTGGGCGAATCACGCACAGAAGATGAAAGATATTTTGGATGCAGGTGATATCGATGAAGCCATGAACGCAGCAAATGCCATCGGCGATGACAGGTTGCAACGAGAATCGCAAGGATACGTAGTGCCGGATGCATTTACGCATGGTACTTCGAAACAGAGAATGTATTGGTTCAAGAAAGGATTTGATACTGGGAAGATGGAGGAGGGAGAGGTACTCATTCATTGATACCTTCTCACTATCTTCGTTCAACATGAGATCCCCCCTGACCCTCCTGCTGTTGCTGGCAGTGTGGCGCCAACTCATTCGCGCAAAACACAGTGTTTGTACTCAACCCGCCAAAAGGCTCGGGGCGAATACAAGGGATGCTGGCCACACCCGACCGGCAAACTATTATCACTTTCTCCGCTGACAAAAGCATTTGTATGTGGGACGCAACGTCGGGGCAAATGATTCGGAAGAAGTGGCTCGACATCGGCACAGGCGAACTTGGAAGCTTCATCGACATGCAAATGGACAGGTCCGGCATGATTGCACTTGCGAGAATTAACTCGGAGGGCAAGCCGGTTGTTAATCTCATCGACGTTATCGGTGATCGCGTGTTGGGAACTTTCGAAGGATTCTCTCACGATCTTGGATTTGTACGCATCGATCCTAATGGTGCTTTTATAATAACTGGCCCTGTGGGCGCCGGGAATTTATACAGCGAACCGACTCGTCTCTGGAAAATTCCAGACCTGTCAACACCATTCAATATCACCAAAGCGACTGCACAAATCGAAGGACTCGCGATGCACGACGTAATCTTTTACAACAAGGGCAATGATCTTGTGTTTAATACTTTGTATGGTGATTTCGTGTCGCTTCATGTTAAGCATGATCCTTCTGCTATTCCTGAATACAGCCTTCGAAAGCAAGCTCTTCCGTTAAAGCGGCCTGGTCACATGGACTATTCATTTGCGGCGAACAAAGCTTTCTCCGTTACACATCATGGTGAAGCCGTGATTTTCGATGGAACGAATGCAGAGACTATCGTCGGACCGCGTAAACACTGGAGTACGGAAAAAGGTGACAGCTCCGCATCGCGAGGTTGCTGTTAACCCTTCAGGGACGATGGCGGTTGTGGTCGGTTCACTATCCGACAACCCCGGAGATTTCATTGAAATGTATGATCTCGCAAAGAAGAAAAGAATTGCTGTCGTACCTGGATCGTTCCAGGGCGTTGAATTTATTTCCGACACGACGTTTGCATCAGAAACTCAAAAGGGATTTCTCGTCTTCAACACCATTACGCGCAAGAGCAGGATGCTTCAGGAGCCAAAAGCATCTGTTAAAGACAATATTGGATACGGCCCCAATGGAAAGATATTATTCGACAGCACGCGGATCTTTGACTTCGAGAAATTGGAATTGCAGAATGCGAACACTCGCGCGAATGGATTCTCCCGCGGCAAAGCTGTCTTACAATTCTCAAACAATCGAAGTCAGAAATGAATCTTTTGACCTGAAGATCAATAATAGATTCCACACGATCATGCCACACGGAACACTGGTTACGAGCGTCAGCTTTATCAATGATGGTCGTGTTGTTACCGGCAGGGCAAGATACTTTACATACAGTAACTACACTCTCATGTATGATCTGCAACATCCTGTCGACAAAGACGGTTTCGAACCTGTGAGCTTATTTGAAGGAGCCTTCGGGTGGGTTTCTTCGATAGTGCCAAGTTCAGATCTGGAAAGCTCCATGTTCGCAGTACGTGATCGCGTTGGTGCAATCAGCTTGTTCGATGCCAATGGTCCATCCACGACGATCTTTAAAAACCTTTTACGCTATTGGCCATTCGTAAATCTCAATTTAGATGTTACGAAGAAAGATGCGAATACCTATGCCTCGCCCCAGGCGGGATACGCTGGTGCATTCAAGAAAGGTGATAAGCTGGAATCGATCAACGGTTTCAAACCAGGCAACAAGGAAGCGATCATCAGGTATCTCGAAACATTAGATCCAACAGCCCCTGTGGATATTGAAATGAAACGAGGTGATCAATCGATTCACTCAACAGAAAAACTGAATACGCTTCAGGCAAGAATGCCGTTACTTTCGTTTGTCCCGCTCGAAAATAACGAGTGGCTTTGCTGGTCGCCGCAGGGTTACTATGCTGCGTCGACCAATGGAGAACGTTGGGGAGGTTGGGTGATCAATAAGGGTGTGAATGCATTTGCGGAGTTTCATCCGATCCATGACTTCAAGAAACAATTCTATCGGCCCGAACTTGTGAAGATGATTGCGCGTCATTCTTCTCTCGAAAAAGCAGTGCGTGAGTTCAATGAAACAGCGACGCAACCATTGTCGCTTACGGTCGGAGTGAGTGAAAAACTTCCACCGAGTATTACGTGGGTGAGCCCCGCAACAGACACGACTGTCAATAAGTCGACCGTAAGATTCGTGGCGTCGGTATTCTCTTCGTCTAAACTTCAGTCGGCGAAAATATTATTGAATGGCCGGACTGTTCTTCGCAGGGACCAGATAAGTATCCGGCAAGAGCGTGAGACGCCGAGATATATTGTGTCGTTCGACCTTGATCTGCCTGGAACTGACAACACCATCAACATCTTTGCGGAAAATGAGAATGGTACGACGTTGTCGCTCGAACGGGTGCTGAAAATGAATTCAGTTGAAACTGGTATCGAAAAGTATAAGCCCGAACCTATATTTATTGAGCGTTGGTGTTTCGAAGCACACGATCCCGGCCTACACGCTTAACTATGCCGACATGGACGCGAGGAGCATTGAAGACATTTACAAGTTGCAGCAAGGCGCTCTCTTCAAGAATGTGTTCACCCGCACGTTGGTAAATGAACAGGCAACACGGGCTGGTATACTTGATGCATTTTATTGGCTTGAACAGAATGCGACACAAAAAGATGTGGTGGTCATTTTCATGGGCGTCACATGGGTTGAATGACAAAGATCGTTTTTACATTCTTCCCTACGATGGCGATCCGGATAGAATAAGGATCACCGGCGTCGATTGGTCTAACTTCGCTGACGTGCTTGGAAATCTACCGTCGAAAGTGCTGGTGTTTGTTGATGCGTGTCACAGTGGCAAATTGGGCACCAACATCCTGACGAAGCGAGGCGACACAGATCTGATGGAAGCGATACGTGCGTTGGCAAACTGAAGAGAATGGTGTGGTGATCATGGCGGCGTCAACTGGCAAAGAGTCGTCGCTCGAGAGTCCTGAGTGGGGACATGGTGCGTTCACGCTTGCTTTGCTGGAAGGATTGGGCGAAGGCAAAGCTGACGTGAATGGTGATGAGATCATCAACATCGCGAGATAGATTATTATGTTGCCGACCGTGTGAAATCGCTGACCAACGGACGACAGCATCCAACGACGCAAAAGCCAAGTGTCGTGAGTGAGTTTCCGTTAGTGATGAAGAGGAAGTAGGGGCAATCTCTACCGTAAATTCATTCTTATCTTAAACTCAATCTTCCTCACCGGCCTGTCACCACTCGTTTTCTCAGCTGCAATCTTATCGATCACATCAAAACCTTCAACCACTTCTCCGAACACAGTATACGCTCCATCCAGTGAAAATTCTCCACCAGCGTCCATGTAGATTTTTTTTTGTTCGGGAGTCATTTTAATTTTTCTCTCCTGTTCTTCGAAGGCGACATCTTCCTCGGTGTACCGTTGTCCCTGTATGATATAAAATTCCGTCGGCGATGAATTGTTTTCAGGATTCCCTTCATCAAAATGCGCCATGGCAATAGCCCCGCGTTTGTGATAATGATTTGGATTAAACTCAGCAGGAATGAGATAGTCGAGTACCGGCTTTGTTTTAACACCACCCTGTATCATGAACTTGGGAACGATGCGATAGAACGTTCCATTTTCATAATAGTCCTCATTGATCTGCTTAACAAAATTTGCACGATGCAACGGCGTATCGTCGTAAAGGTGGATCTTCATGATGCCGTGCGGAGTCTCGATGATGACTTCATTTCGGGATGCGTCTCGCCATAGCGGGTAAGAACATCGCGAAGATTGTCCTTGTTGACTACCTCTTTCTTTTCGCCGCAGGCAGTGGCGATCAAAAGAATGATCAGGAATGATTGAAAACGATGCATTGTGTTGTTGTAGTGAAACTTAATAAAAAAGGCTGAATTCTTAAAGAACCCAGCCTTTCGAAGAATGTCACGAAAGACGATTATTTCTTCAACGCTTTCAATATCGCCTTTTGATTTTTTACGATCGTGTCGAGCGTCTTCTGATTCTTCAGAATTGACTTTTGATTATTGAGGATCGTTTGCTGGTTGCCAATGATCGACTTCTGGTTCGTTTGAATTGAATTCTGGTTTCCAACAATTGTTCTTTGGTTGGTTTTGATCTCACCCTGGTTCTTGATGATAGATCCCTGGTTGCTGAGAATTTTCTTGTCTTGAGCGGCCATTTGTTTTTGTTTTTGTTATAATTAAAAATTGAGTTTCATTTTTTTGATGGCGGGATCTTCGCAGCATCGATCGGCGCCTCAGTAATTGTCTCAGGTAAGAACTTCCGATCGATCAGCTCATCCATTTTGATCCGCTTTGTGAGAAGACCCATACTCAAACCCATGTCTTCTATCAATTGCAGGTCTTCATCTTGCGGAGTCAGGTTCACGTAGCTCACTCGTTTCGGATCGGATGTAAGTACAAATCGTAAAACCTTTTCGTCTTGCCGGTAGTAAGGCGACACCAAACGCGCTGCTTCTTCGCGATGTGTTTCGGCCCACGCTCCCGACTGTGCAATGCCGCGAAACAAGATCTTTTACAACATCCGGATTTTCGTTAATGAGATCTTCATGCACAACGAGAGCGCATGAAATAAAATTAGGCCATACGTCTCGCGCATAATACAGCACGCGACCGATGCCGTCGAGCTCGGCTTTCGCACAGAAGGGCTCGCCAACAAAATATGCATCAATCGCACCTGCCGCTAACGATGTAGGCATGTCGGGAGGAGGAAGCACGACGAAGTTGATGTCAGTGGGTTGCATCTGGTAATCGGCCATCAGTTTGTGCATTACAAAATTCTGATTGCTGAATAGACTAGGCACGGCAACTGTTTTTCCTTTGAGGTCGGCAAGACTTCTAACTTTGCTGTTCTTCGCGACAATGATCTCGGAACCATCACGGTGGCCGAGGTAGCAGATCTTTACGGGAACACCTTGCTCGCGCAACTTCATTGCCAACGGCACGATCATGAAAGTTGCTTGAATTTGTTTCGCTTCGAGAGCGCTAACGACTGTCGGGAAATCTGTAAAGACGCGTGAATTAAAATTGGTGCTGGTTTCGGTAGTCTTCGATGCGAAAGTCGGTAACGGGACAAGTCAAGTGACAAGTAACTGGAAGAAATCCTACCGTGAGCTCTCGCTTTGCTTTCTTGTTGCCGCCTTCATGGATTACATCAGACACTGCTGGTCCAAACGCCTTTTCCGAATGGCTTATAGCGCAGTATTCCCAGGACGGTAAGTACTGCAATAACACTTAGAACGATCTTAAAACCGGTACTCTTCATGAGTATCTAAAAGACTCACAAAGGTAATATTTTTTGCACTTAATATTCTGTGGTGTCCTGGTTGTTCAACCCGAGTTCGTGGTAGATCACCTTCATCGCCTCAACGACTTCGTGGTCGCCAACAATTCTTGGGCGCTTCGACTGGATGGAAAGCTCATAACAAACGGTTGCTGGGCGTTTTGAAAGAACTAAAACGCGATCGGCAATTTGCGCGGCCTCTTCGATATCATGCGTAACAAATACCACCGTACGCGGACGTTTTTCGAGAACACGAATCAATTCTGCCCGCATCTTCAGTCTCGATTGATAATCCAGTGCCGAAAAGGGTTCGTCCATTAATAAGATGTCGGAGTCGCCGGCCAATACGCGTGCAAGCTCGGCCCGCTGACGCATACCACCCGATAATTGATGCGGATAATGATTGCCAAATGATTCGAGGTGTACAAGCTCGAGAAGCTCATCGATCTCACGTTTACGTTGAGTCTCGTCTTTCATGGAGCGAAGGCCAACGCCTGTGTTCTCGGAGACGGTAAGCCACGGGAAACAATCCGTCTTGTTGATAAACTGTTCGGATCTCGCCTTCGCGCAAGATGGATCCTGATGAAGGACTGATGTGCCCGGAAAAAATATTCAGGATCGTTGTCTTGCCGCAGCCGCTTGGCCCAACGAGAACGATCACTTCACCAGCCTTACTTCGATATTAAGATCGTGAAGCACGTTAACCGTACCGTAGCTGTGCGATACGTTCTTTAAGACCAGCTTGGTTGAAGACTTATCTTTCATAACCCCAACGCACGGCTGGTAATTTTGTCAATTGCTGCATCAGTCGATCGATACCCATTCCAAGTGAACCGATGACGATCATGTAACAGGTAGCACTATCGAGTCGCAGACCATTGCGCGCCTCCCAGATTCCGTAACCTAAGCCATCCTGGCAACCGACCATTTCGGCAGCGACGATCACAACCCATGAGATTCCGTAACTGACTCGCAGCGCCGTGATGACTTGTGGTAGCACTGCAGGAAAAGTTACGTTCGTGAGCAACTCGATGCCTGTATAATTATAGTCGCGTGCAACGCGAAAGTAAATACTTGGGATGCCTGCAACTGCAACCATTGTTGCGAGTGCGAGAGGAAAGAATGTTGCCATGAAGATGAGGAAGATGGCTGGCTTATCGCCGATATGAAACCAGAGTATGGCGAATGGTATCCACGCAAGTGGTGAAAGGAATCGAAAGAAATTAAGCATTGGTACGAGCGCTTGTCTTGCGCGAAGATGTTGGCCGAGCCAAAGTCCGATTGGAATACCAAGAATGGTTGAGAGTGAAAAGCCGACAGCCACGCGCCATAAAGATGCAATGATGTCGTTGAGCATTCGTCCTTCTGTGATCTCTTCCTTAAAACTATTTAATACTGATATTGGCGAAGGAAATGCATAGGACGGAAATAATTCAAACGCTGAAATTAAATACCAGATGAGTATTACAATCACCAGCACAATTATCGACGACCATTTGCTAAGCATATTTGTGGTCCTTATTTGTAGATTAATTGATTGTCTCTTGTGTTCTTCCGCACTGCAGCATCATCTGACCCATGTATGGATTCTCAAGTTCTTTCTTTACGCTGTATCCAGTTAGCGCCTTTGTTATCTCTCGCCATGGGACAATATTGATAATAGAGAGGAGTGTCGTTGGGATGAAATGCTTTCACAAGTGCATACATCGATTCGCTGATGGTGGCGAGCTCGGCGCGTGCTGTTTCGATGTCGGGACTTGAACCGAGATTTCCGAGCGCAAGTTTGAGGTTGGATGAATACAGATAATAATAGTCGAGCTGTTCGCCGCTTAGCTTACTGACGTCGAACGTTTTTGTTGTTTGGGCGAACGACTTCGCGGCAGTTTTAGCGCTGTCGAGACTGTCGTTGATAAGAGCTTCGTTGAGCTTGAAGTAATTTGTGAGAAACGTAGCGAATTGTTGTTTTACAGACGGATCGACGTTGTCGAATGTATGAATCGATTGGACATCTGTAGACCCTTCATTTTTTGAGCTGCAACCAGCTGCAATCAAAATTATGAAGAAAAAAATTGAGAAGTGTTGCATAATAGCTATTTCCACTGCGGCCTAAGTCTAACAAGCTTTGCGAGGAACAATACGAGGAAGATGATTTCGAGACGAAACGAAAAATGACGCGCTTCGGTTTGAAGCCATAACATCGAACATTACGACAAAGCAGAGAACGAGACCAATAAAAACATCGACGATGCCGAGGTTAAGAGCCCAATCTTTTTCAAACCACAGGCCATATCCAACCAGGCCTTTTAATATAAATAGAGAAGTGAGGCACAGTCCGAGTACTGACAGGGGGTAAACTGTTTCCAGTCCGTATAGCGCAATCGTGAAAGTAGCGTTAAAACCTATTGCTAATGCAATCCCCAACGGAGCGATTCCACCGGCGATCATAAAGAGCCATGAGAATGTTTTGATCCACCATGGCAAAAGGCTTCGTCTGGCCACTGGCCGCGCGGACATGTCCTGATCGAGGATTGTAGTGGGTTCTGACATGAAATGATGATTGAGGCTGCATGAAGCAACGCAAATCTTTCATCATTTCCCACTCAAAACTCTATCTTTTTCTTTCTGTACTGGCTTGGAATGTTCGGCGGTTTCGGTGGGGTGTTATCTTCTTGCCTTTTCGTAGTGAGTATACTTTTGTGAACTCTGCGCCATAGAAGAGGATAATGCCTGCATACGATACCCAGAGCATGATCAATATGATTGTTCCTGCGGCACCATACGCTGATGATGGATCACTTTTTCCAAAGTAAAATCCGAGTGCAAACTTGGCGACACTAAATAATGCGGCGGTAAGTAAAGCTCCCGGCCATACATCTTTCCATGAGATCTTTACGTCGGGCAAAAATTTGAAGATCGCTGCGAATAAAAGAGTGACGACTCCGATCGACACCAGTATATCGAGTATAGAAAACAAAACAGGCAGTGTGTCGGTGATGTGTGCAGAGAACCAATTGCTGAATGCGCTCAACGCAGCAGAGAGTACAAGCGACACCAGCAATAAAAATCCGACAACGAGAATAAGACCGAACGAGAAGAGTCGGTCGCGTACGAGTCTCATGATCTTTTGTTTGGGTTTTGGTTTCACCTCCCAGATCTTGTTGAGGATTTGTTGCACCTGGTAGAATACGCCGGTGGCGCCGAAGAGCAGTGTGGCGATGCTTAATATTGTTGATAGCACGGTGCCTTTAGATTCGCTTGCTGCGAGTACGATGTTCTGAATGTCGTGTGCAGTATCTGCCCCAACGAGTGAACCGATTTGCGTGGAGATCTGGTTGGTAACGGCCGTCTTTTCCGAAGAAATATCCGGCGAGGTTAATGACGATGACGAGGAGTCCGGGGAGGGAAAAGATAGTATAATACGCGACGATGATGGAGCTATCGAACGGTTCGCGTGACGAGAAACCGTCGAAGGCTTGTTTGACAAGGGAGAAGAAAGACCGGAATGACAGCTTGAGCATGTCGAAGGCCGGGGCAAGGTTTATGCCGAAGTGGTGTCGTTCACAAACTCCTCCCACGCCCTTTCCAACTCACCAACTACCTCTCTCTTTATTAATATCCCCGACGACTGTGGTGTCCACACTTGTTTCACTTTGGTTTTAAACTTCAGCTTATCCAAAGTCAAGATCTCCTCATGTTCTGTGTCGAACAAAACATCAAACTCGATGTTGACGCGATAGACCATCTTATCTTCATTCTTCCAATGAGGTGCGAGGAACGGAAGAGATGTGATATATCCTGAGCCCATGATTCCTTTTGGATCGACACCGACGCGCACAAGAAATGCGCGGTCGCCAGGTTGAATTAATTTGTGGCCCGCGCAACTCCACGTCTCTTTCAGTCGACCGTACTTTCGACAAGTCTTAACGTCTTTCGCTAAGTCGTTCCACGGCCATTTTTTTTGGATTCCATGCGAAGAGAAAGGAGTTCATGAGGTCACCAACATTCTACCACAAGGTCTTAAGGAAATTTTAATAATTTCTGTGATGACCGGCAATGTATCGCGTGATTTTCGGGGGTATTTTCACGACATTCATCCCCCGAAATTCTGTATCTTGTTTTAAACTTTAAACCCATGAAAGTCCACACTATACTCGTATTCGTCGCAGTGCTGCTCTGTATAATTCCGGCTACTGCCCAACTGGTGAATAACGATATCGCCGCGCACTCGATGATTTTGAATTCGTCGAGCAAGACAACAAAAATTGATAAACAGTACATCAACGTCCAGGGCAAATACCTGTACGACAAAGACTGGCACAAGGGTGCCGTTCAGATGAAGCCGGGCAACATCTTTAGGATGAGGCAAGTGAAGGTGAACTTTCTTACCAACCAGTTACATTATCCTGAGGGTGGGGGGTGAAGGTGAGATGGCTGCATCGATTGAGAACATGCGGAAGATCGTGATATTCTCTAACGAGGATACGAGTAAGGTTGAGGCCACGTTTCTTGTGTTTGGCGATCCGGCGCAGCCCAAGAATCCGGCTACATTTTTCCAGGTGCTGAACAACGGCAAGATCCAGTTGTTGAAGCAGACGACAGTTGGCACCAACAAGATGCGTGTCGATCCGATTGTAGGTCAGAGTGAGACCGTTTATTTCTATTCATCCAACTCTTTCTATATCAGGAAAGATGAGTCGATGACCAAACTGGATGGCCTGGGCAAAAACAGTGTCTTCGAAGCGCTTCCCGAAGCAGCCACCGGCAACGAATGGCTTGCAGCAAACAAGAACAAGTTGAAGAAGGAAGGAGATATTGTGGAGTTTTTGGATTATTTGAATTCCAAGGAAGGGAAGTAGGAGATTGGAATATCTGATAAACAAAAGCCCGGATTCAGAAATGAGTTCGGGCTTTTGAGTTTTTATGAAGTGGAGCTGCAGGGGCTACTATGAATTTTCGCCGATTAAATGCTGGCGCTGGTTTGCAGAGATCAAAGAAGACGGTGCACCGAATTACATACTGCATCGTCGAATGACAAAGATAGGGGATCAGGGTTGGGGAGTCAAGGGGGATTATAACGTTCTTTAGGATTACAACCTAAACCCCAAGTCAGTCAAAAACCTTTGATTTTTGGAAAGCTCCTCCTTCAAAACGGCTTTCCAGTAGTTGGACCCGAAGTCTCGTTTCATTAGTTGAGCGTCCGTTTAAAAGTATTTTCGACACCTTCTTGATACGAGTGTTAGCTCTCAATTGTCCAAATGAATTTTTAATATTTAAAACCTCGGTATTTGTTCTTTGCTTAAACCGTTTAAGTAAACCGAGCCTGCTAAAATGTCTGTCAATTATCTGATATAACAATGGATCAATGCCGTGTGTGTTTTCAATATAGTAGTCGATAACTGGTGTATTTCTCTTATACTTCACTTCACATCTAAGGAAAGATTGAGTTGGAAGAGGATCATAATACATGTTGACGATGTTTCTAGAGCCGCCCGCATCCTTCCAATTATTACCTTTAATACTATTACACTTGGAGCAACATGGTATTAGATTTAGAGATAATACTGAAAACTCAGGGAATGACGAAACTGGCAAATAATGGTCAAATGACTCTGTGGAATCCCCAATACAACAGTACTGACACTCATACCTTATGTGCTCAGGCTGTGCCTTGTAGATTAGTTCTTTAAGTTTTTTTACCTCGCTATTTTTTCCATAACACTCTGCTAAGTTAACCGCGTCGACTCCGTTGAATATACTCAATGGGAAAAGATGCAATTCATTGTTACTGCAATGCTTTGTGTAAATCTTATATCGCCCTTTCACCGAATTGGCGATGGCGAGCAAGGCATTTCGAGCAGGAGCCTGCTTCTGGCTGACTACATTGAGGAAATAACTGAAGTTGCGCCGGAGTGTGCTTAAGTTCTTCATTTTCTTTTCTTGGGCAAGCTTTCAAGGAAGATCTTGGCGTTTAGACTCAGACCTGTTCCGCTTTCATTGAATATCTTGAGAATTTGTTTCTTTGTGTACCTAGCAGATAAATCTTTTAATGTCTTTTTGTAGAATTCATCTACCCCAACAGTTTGAAAAATCTGCTCAGTCAATATCGTTAGGTTTTCGCCAAAGGTTTCGCTGCCCAGTTTTCTAACTATTGGAACGTTCTCATCGTTTGCGAAGACAAATATTTCAGACGAAGGAATCTCTTGGATGATTTGAGGAGAATGAGTTGCGACAATCGCGTACGAATCAAATTTATCCAGAATCCTGCAGATCGTTGAAACTAATTTGGACAATGCGTTAGGATGTAAATGCGTTTCCGGTTCATCAAATAGCAGCAACGATTCTTTTCTGATGTGAGCCAGGATTTCACTAACCACCAGAAGCATCAGTATTTGGCCGGAACTAAGGACGCTGTACCCTTGACGATCATAAACTTTGGTTGCATGATCCCTTTCTTCAATCCAATCTCCGTCTGATAGTCTATCTGCAATTTCAGCCCCCAGCAATTCATCGATGTATTTAACTAGAAGCGCGATATTTCCATTCTTGTGTACAGTTGCCACAGCAGACTGAATACGCTTTTGTATTTGTTTCTCGGACAAAAGCTTGGAATCTGTTTGAACCCCACAATAATAATAGCTGAAGAACTTTGTTTTTTTCGGTTTTTCGAACTGATCAAAAAGATTGTATGAAATTGCAATGATTCGACTGAAAGGAGGAAGATGTTTCGTGTTAAAGACTCCAAGTTGAGATCGGCCACTCAACGATGTTGCGAGTCTTGATAAAACTTGAGTCTTTCCTGATCCATTCTTGCCCACAAGCGCCGTTAATCGCCTGGGCAATTTCGAATTAGCTTCAAAGCCAAATCGGATCACATGAGGACCATCAAACCCGCTAACTTGGGTTGTGAATGTAAATTTAAATGTATTCTTCGTTTTAATTCCCAGAAGGATTCTCTCTCCCTCGTTAAAGGACTTTTGCGCCTCGCTATATCGAATCAAGGACTTTGCAAAGCCCTCCTCGTATTCGAACTCAGCTAGAAGGCCTTTACAGTAGGTCACATCATTTAATGCTAGTAGAATCTCTTGAGCTTCAGCGCGTGAGAAAAGCTTTAAAAGATTTTCGTAGAAATCGTTGGATTGTCCCAATGAGCATGCCTTAGACGAAAGCTTTGAAAACGACCTCGGGAGTTCCGTGACATAGTTGCCTTTAATCAGAATTTTCGTCGCGCCGATTTCGGTTCTAACCCCTCGTTTGGGGTGATGTGTCAGTACAAATTCGGTTCTATACGAATAATCGTCCCAGTCGGTCTTACTGAGAACAAACCCTGGATAACTTTTTATAGCCTGCTTTGCACCTTTTGAGTTATTGACGTAGAATTTTAATGCTCATTGTACTTGAATTTCGCTAGGTTTTAGGCGTGTAGTGCTTGCCCAGCTCCTCGTAGATGTGCTTTGTGTAATAGTTTTTGGCTCCCCCTGCTTGATTCTTTATATCAAGAAACCTCGTTTTGTGGAAATTCGGATTTCCCCGCAAGTCCTTCATTAGACTATTGAACTTTCTGTTAGTACTAAAACCTGAAAACATGCGCCTGGAATTATTGACCACGTCTTGATGTGTTTCAGTATAGATATTGTCATACAACGACTCTTCTTCCACTTTAACTTTTTTGGCACTTTCATCGTCGGTAAACTCAACCTTTCCTAGTACGTTTTCGACAACGACTGAAGACATTTGTTTGTCTTTTGATATCGCTGCGATGATGTCTGCATTTTTTACTCTGTTCTCGTTTAGTACGGCCATTTTGTAGACCATTAAGACCGAATCTTCTACTCCGTCTTTTGCCATTGCGTGAGCTCTGTCCGTTAAGCTTTTTACGAATTCTTTTACTTCCTGGGGGCAGGCTGCTATCTCGGAAGAGTCACTTAAGAAGTCTATTGGCGATATTGGCCGCTTGAAGCCAATTGGCATTAGATGTAAATTTGTTTCATTTGAAATATCCTGTGCAAAATGTTTGAGAAGAAACTCATAGTACAATACAACATTTTTACTTAAAAGGGAGAAAAGTAGAACGTCGATTCGGTCCTCATAAAAGTGGATTATTCTGCATCTATATTCGTATATCAATTTTAGATTTTCGTACGAGGTCCTAAATTCAGTGCCCAGTTTTGAGAACACGGTGTCCATACAGTCATCCAAAGGCTTACTTAGACCGTCTTTATCAAGGATCTTAATTTCTGGAAGATTAACAACGATGAATGCTTTTAGAATTATCTCCCATGCGTTCACAACTAATATCGAACACACTTCGTAGCGATAAGGAAATATTGGGCTTATTATGAATTTCAATTGCAGCGTAAATTGCCGATTTACTGTTCGTCACCAATTGATTACTTAGACCGTTTACTACATCAGCCATTTGTCAGGAGATCAATGGCATTTCATCATACGTCCGTCCATTCAATGTTCGGCCACTCTCTTTTTTTATTCCTTCCCCCCCATTGCTTAAAGAAAAATGCGACGTCACTTTTCTTGCACTGATCCTGAATGTCCAGAACCCAGTCAACATTCATCGGCCTGGGCCTATGCCCGCTTTCACCACCAACGATCACCCAATCTATTTTTTTTAGATTTAGATTGTTTAACGGCCCAATCAATGGTTCGAGAGATAGGAATTTAACTTTGGCTCCGGTTTTTCTTAGATGTACGATCCGATCAGTAACCTTTTCGTTTTCTACTGAAACACCCATCCAGATGTTGTGAGTCCATTTCAGCTGCTTCGTTAACTCAGAGAGTCTTTCCGCACGTTTTGTTAGTACCTGGAAAACATGCTGTGGATTATCATTCATCACTTCAAAAACACTTTTGATAAATGACAGTGGGATTGCTTCGTGAAATAGATCGCTCATGGAATTTACAAACACTATTTTGGGAGTCTTCCATGAGTAAGGGATATTTAGGGAGTCGGGATGCGGCTTTACTACTTTGAAGCCATCCTTGTACTTCTCCTGCCCCATGCCTTTAAGCCGTCGCGTCATTACTTCTGCGTAGCAGAATTTGCATCCCGCGGAAATTTTCGTGCAACCTGTGGTAGGATTCCAGGTCATTTCTGTCCATTCAATTGAAGAGTTTGCCATGATTAGATGAATTGTAGTTCGCAATAGTCATTTAGAAGTACAGCAACATTATGCTGTTTCCCATCTTTAAAAGTAACCTTGATCTTTCCATTGTCCACCATTGAGCGAAGGGTCCTTACGTAGTGAGGTCCAGCGAATTGGGTTTTAACGTGATGCTCCTCATATAGCAATCTTGCGTTAATGGTCTTGCCTTTGTAAACCTGTTCCAGAATCGCCGTTAGTGAAGCGACATTCGCATCGCCAAAGTTGAATGTAGAACCTTTAGGAATATCAAGGACTTTTGCATCGAAAGTGTAGTTGCCGTCCTTTTCTAGGCACGCACCTATATTGTCAAATTCGTAGTAGATCTGCTTTATTAGATCGAATCCGCGTGGGTGCTTTGTAAAGTGGATAATGTAGTGACTGGTGCCAGCACTATCTTCTTCTTTAAACTTAAATCGGCAATGGTACAGTGTATCTGGTGTTCCTTTTTGAAACTCCGCAAACAGATTGTTAACAATTAGCGTCAGACGTTCGTGGACGGATGCTTTATACTTTCTATCATTCCTCAGAGTGGTCTACCGTTGTGGGGAACAACGAGTCCATCAAATCATCAAACTTATCATTATCTAGGGCTGCCTGGATTCTCTTTACGTTAAGAAATAGAAATATCTCGTTTCCCCATCCGTTCATGAAGTTCGCTAAGGCCTTTGTATTTATGCTCTTGTAACCAAATGGATCTACGAACAATAGCGTTGGAGTCTTGTTTGGCTTCCCCCATCCATTCATAAGATACTTTGTGATCTTCTCGTCATCACCGACTGTTTTGTCTCCAAATCGGGGTTGATTTGTAAACGTCCCTTCGGGAAATGATTCAAAGAAATTCGCTTTTAATTTCTCGATATATGTGTTGTCGTTAAACATTAAGTGAACCAATCCCTTCAAAACTAGATCTTCGGCACAAGCGGCCGCTAGCAAAAGTGGGGTTGAATGATTGCCGTCGTCGTACTTACCTGGACCAGCGTACAGATCCACATAACAAATTTTGTTCTGTTTGATCTTGTTGAGAATCTTGCAGTATTTAGGAAAATACTCTGCAACGATACTCGCCTTGATTCGAGATGAAGGTGTTTGCTTCTTAAAGAAGTCTTCATTATCCATTTGCTATTTCCTAAGTGTATCGATGTTGAAGCCACCACCATTCAGGGAACGTCCGCAATGCTTGCAAACAATTGCGTCTGCCTTGATGAACTCTGCACAGTATGGACACTTCTTCGTATCACCGGACCTTTCCCTTTTCGCGGCCTCATTGTCTGAGGAAAAGAAAGTGATTAAAAGGCCGATGGGGCCTAACAGCACCCCGAGCGCAAAACCGCCACAACCGCTATTTCCCTTGCCACTGGCAATCATTGCTCCGACTATTCCTAGACAGATCCATATAATTATATATATCATACCTATTGTGTTCGGCCTCAATTCTTGCAGGTGCGCAGCAGGTCAGTTGACACAAATCCCTTGTGACGACAGCTTTAAAGGCAACAAACAAGTGATTCCTAGGGGCTCGTGGTCAGAACTGACCGGGAAAGGCCTAAGCACCAAGCTTAGGGTTCTAGGAAATTCTAACGAATATATTTACACGCGTGGAGAAAACAAAATCTCAGGTGGGGCTCAGAGGTCGAAGTCAAGTAGGTCCTTAGGGTGGATTCCCAAGCCCATTGCGAGATCGGCAACTGTTGCAATTGTTGGGTTGACTGTTCCGCTTTCATACTTCTGAATGTCGCTTGAATCAACATCGCACAAGGCAGCCAGCTCGCGTAAAGAAAGGCCTTTCTTTATCCGGATCTCAGATAAACGCTTTCCAAACTTTCTAAGCATTTCCTTCTTTTTCCTGGCTTCCATCTAAGTATCTAATGAATATCAAGATGGAGTTAAGCCTTAAAAATAATGTGGGCGTTTAGGCCCACAGTCATTGAAAATTATGTATCTTAGTTCTCCCGATGATCAATTCATCGGGTAAGATTTTGATAGTAATTTAGCGTCTACTTCAAGACATTTTTGAAGCATTCGCACTTAGAACCTCGTTTCTGAAAACTGGTAATTTTCTAAACGATCACGAGGCAATAAGTGAGGTGCTCGCGCCATTGGCGTGGGCCCACTTATTCGTGATCAGGTATACCAGTACCTCAGAAACGGTAAGTCGGGTTCCACGCCATACTTTTTTCTGGCCGGATCAGGCTTATCACAATTTCTATAGTTAGGCTTTAATCATTATTGATGAAAACGTCAATGGCCTTTTATGGACAATCTGGAAGAACTGTCGGACGAAGGTTTGGTTGCTCATCTTAAGCGAGATGATAGAGCTGCGTTTGAGGCTATCTATGAAAGGTACGCTTCCCAACTGTTCCGATACCTGGGCGATAGAATGGACACCAGGGAAGCATGTGAGCAAATTCTCATTGATGTCTTTGTCCTGCTTTGGGCAAATCGTCATTCGATCAATGAAGGGCAACTAAAGGAGTACCTGTTTTCTACACTTAGGTACAAAATCTTTAAGTACATACGGGACAATCCGACGAGTCCCTTGTATGCAGAAATAATGAATCACTTTCAAAAGTATCAGTATGGCAACGACAAAGAAGAAAAAGGCAACTAAGAAAGCCAAAGAACCAGATTTGACAGTAAGCCCTCGACTGCAAGAAGCGTTTACGCGATTTCTGGAATATCACCCAGCAAAACGTTTCAGTGTAAACCTCAGAAGTTGGTTATTGGAGTTTTTGATGTATGACGGATCGGCGGAGGCCGAGTACTTATATCATCTGCTCGTTGATCTGGATGGGTTGTTTGAATTGTTGGAGGTGGTTCAGGAGGAATGGAAGGGAGAGAGGTTATCTTAAATATTGGGTAATGTTAGAGGTTAAGATTTAAGGTCTTTTCTGGTAAAATTATACTGGCCTGTTTCCAAATAAACTTTCCATTTCAATAGATTGTCCATTGTTAGCGGATACCCGATTTCCGGATTGTCCCAATCGTGTATTGTGGTGTCCACGATTTTTCCGTCTTCTGTTTTCTCGTCTCTGTCCCAAGTGAAGTAATCAGAGAATACTAAAGCAAAGGCGATCGTGTTTAAGTCCGTGGTTGTTAGTCTTCCAGAAATAGTCTCTTCACATAGCCTTATCAAATGTTCTCTCCTGATCTCATACTCACCTGACCCTGCTATTTTATCAACTCTGACGGAAATAACATCATGACCTGTCTTAGTTTGGCTGTCCTTTAGATCGTCAACAAGCATGTCGGCGGTCAGCTTCTTATCGAAATAGTCTTTGAGAGCCTGTTCTTTCATTTTCTTGGATTAGGCCAGTTGTTTTAGTCTACGAATCTCTTCGATCAACTTAGGGATGTCCGTCCTTGAATGTGCGATGAAGTCTTGATCGGCGGTAGACGTACCTAGTAATTCAATGTCCCCTCCTGACGTTTGTATAAAACTGGAACCACTCTCGTGGTCTCTGCCCTCGACAAATGATACCCAGGGGCCAGGAGTTGCATTCTGACATCTATTTAGGATTTCTTGGAGTTCGGCGTCGGAGATCATTTATAATTAGTCTAACTGTATACTTTTCAGAGTTCCTTGAAGTGAATTTTTAAGATTCTGACTACTTCATCAATGCCCTCGTCACTCTTAAAGTAGTCAGCTGTTGTAATCGCAAGCCCCGGGATCCACCATCCTGCATCGTGATCGAAAGGAGCGGGTTGACCGGATGCGTTGTAGGTGATTTTAGCCACATTCTCACCTAGTAGCAAGTACGATTCAGGTTGAAACTTCTTATCCTTTAGCCCAAACGTCCGAATTTTGCTGAACTGCTGGTGAGCATCCTTCCAATTCCTTTCATTATCAACGATGTTCAAGAGCTCCTGGATTTCTGTCGGCGTTGAGAGCCGTTCGGAGAAAACCATCAATAGACTGGCGCCCCAGGCAGGTCTTAAATGAGTTGGAATCGATTCGAAAATCTTTCGTCCAAGGTCTAGGTCACTCTTGACTTTCTCGACGTTCATTTCTCAATTCTTTGATACTTCATCAATTCTTGATCAAGATTGTCTGTCATCATAAACAATGCAAAGCACTCCTCACAGATCCAATTGTTTTTGAGTTTGTATCCCTGAGTTGCCCAATCATCGTAATTGTCTTTATCGGAAATCGTCTTTGTGCAAATCTCGCAGTGGTCGTGAGTCCAGCCGCTGGGAACCAGATCAATGTATTGGGGGTCAAAACTCTGCCCAATGTACGGTCTAGCTACTTTGCCATTTTTATCGATCAAAGCTGGTGTTGGTACCCACTTCTCAAATTTCCAAGTGCCCATGCTTTTTAGCGACATTACAGTATCAACAAGGTAGACTAGTTCCATTTCACCCCAATTGTCGATCTTAATAAATGTTTTGGTTAGCTCTTTCATTCGGGACTTTCTTCGACCATTATTCAGAATCTTGAAAGTAGTCAATTATCATTCTATCGTCAGCTACGATATGATCAGTGATATGGAAGACATCTTTGATCCAGGGATGTTTTAGGCCTTCTTCACGATTTAAGATTTCCCCTAAATATGTTACAACCGCTCCATGGTGACTCACTGGCATCCACTAATCCAACTTGAAAGTTTGTGGCCGTCGTCCAAATCCTAAACGGAAAAGCCGTTCTATTGCTCGGTTCAGATTGGTCTCCCCATTCACCTAAACCAATGAGGCCGTACACAACCTTGTCTGAATGGCCTTTGGTGAACTTCGCGTAGTAAACAGCAAACGCGTTGCTATCTTGATGAACAAATCGGGTCAAAGCCACGGTGTCCTTTCCGCAACATTCACATTTCTTAATAGTCGGCTCTTCAAACTCGATTTCAATCACTATTGACCATTGCGTTTTCTCTTCTTCCAATCTATATACTCTTGCAACTTCGCAAATTCTAAATAACCCTTTTCTTCGGGATTCTCCGGTAACGCACCGACCTCCACATGCTGAATGTCAAATGTGGATGCCCTTTCCCCAAGGCATTTATGAACCAGCAAGTAGGTTGCCCATAAAGTTACATCCTCCCTTTCAGAATCAAACACTTGGTGACCAACCCGAATGCCGATATCGCCTGGATTTTTCTTTGATTCAAGTGGAAGAAACCACAATTGCGACGGGTCATATTTCACGCCCCATATATTCAATTGTGTGTTTAAACCCTGACGCTTGTTTTAGCGCGACGAAAACCCAGTCTTTTAAATTGGGGGCCTGGCTAACTAATTCTTCTGCGACGTCAAAATATTCTCGTTTTCCCTCGGCTGTAATTATAACCTCTTGGTCCCCGTTGGGATGTCCCCCAATTTCAAAGTGCAATTCCTCACAGTACTCGTGCAAAGTCTGTTGGAACTCATCGAGGAGTTTTTTCCTTTTCAATAGGATCAACCTCACTCAAGAAAAGATACTTTGAATTGTTTAGGCTAAACCAATTCCAAAATTCATTCGCAGTCATATCACGGTATCATTTCAAATGAACCAATCCTCACCCGACTTATTCTCAGTTCATCAATCGCCTGAATAAGTTCAATGAATGCCTTTTCATTGGCTGTTCCAAAGTCAACCGAAAATTGCCATTCGCCGTTATTTTGTTGAGGCCGAGTCACATTATGGATCACTCCAGAAAAACCGTTAAAATCAACCGGGTTGTTATCCTCAACGTCAATCCATTTAGTGGCCCAGGATTTTAGCCACTCGATGCTGTGTAATTCCTGATCAAATACAAAATCGCAGCCATGCCAGTAGAATGGATTTAATTCGACACTTAGATTCCCAAGTAAGAACGAAGTCATTTGATGATTGAGGTAACGATCAGCTGCTAGTTCTGTTGGTTTGCCTTCGCCATCAATTTGCTCAAAATGGTCTAGTCTGTACAGTTTGAAGATTTTTTCGGGCTCATCACCATTGAGTTCTAATAGTATTTCCTTCGCTCCAGGATTTTGCTCACTGTAGAATTCAGTAAGCTGCTTCAAATATAAATCTCTCTGTGCTTTTATTATGTCGATGAAATCCATAGCAGGGTTAACTCAGTTCTCAGTGCCCTCAATTAATTTTGACACCTTATGCCAAGTCTCTTTCGCTTTAGGGCAATCTCTATTAACGACAATTTCTATGCTATCAATATAACTTTTAACTGCATCGGGACCGTCTAGATTGAACGCGGCGAACCCACCCCATTGCTTAAGGTCGACTCCGTATATCTTATCGTCTGCAAATCTGACAAATTCGCATGGGAACTCTTTTAGATATTTTCCTGAAATCTCCCCAACATATTCTGCCAACGCCCCGTCTGATACTTTCATCATTTGATTGAACAGAAAGAAATAGAAAGGGTGTGTGTCCTTGTTATGAGTTAAAACGCTATCGATAACACTAAATGTCGATGCGTCGTCGGAAGCCGCAAACTCGCCCTTGTAAAACAGTTTAGCAATCTCTCCGACCGATCGATGATTTAGGTAATAGGTGATTGGCTTGCCCGCAATCTTCTGCGCGAATGTTTTATTCGTGAGATTAGGGTGAGCCTTGGGATCGTTATGTTTCGATAAGGACTGCGCGAAAATCGTGGAACTCGCACAACAGATGAGAAGGGCAATAAAGAATTTCATGATAAAATATTGATCCTGGGATTTAAAGTATCGTTCGCTGAATTCCGCCATCTTAAATTCTACTTGGCGGGAACATTATGCTCCATTCGGTAAGACTGTTCCGTTGAAATCCTGATTGCGCAGGACGATCGCTTGTCGAAAGCACTCAACCAAAAACGCTTCTCGATGTGCCGAGAGCATCGTGTTTTGAATTGGTGTTCGGGTCGCTTTTGGGATATGGGCAATCTCCTTGTAGAAATCATTGTCAATAGATTGAAGATAATTGACAAAACTCTCAAGTCGTTGGTTGTCGGTAAAATGGATACCTCGGGGCTTTGGTGTAGGCAACAGAAAGGTTTGATAATATCTGCTATCTATCTTTAAAATGCTATGCCATCTTCTTCCCGCGATAAAATTCCAGTTAGGCGGTTGCTCAATATGACCACGCATAGCTTGCCGAAACCAAAAAAATGGACTCTTGGACGCAGTGACAGTTGCGGTGAAGAACAGCCCGTCAATCGTTGGAAACTCTTCCAAATATTCCATGATTTTCAAATTTGTCTGGGAATTCTGGTATGCGAAGGTATCAGATGGTCGCCAAAGGTTTTTATCTTCATCTCGATTTTCGAACCTATTAGTTCGATATAGTGAATCGGTCATGAGAATATTATTGTCTTCCAGCAGGTTTATCGCTTCACGTCTTCGTAGAGAAAAATCGGGTTCTCCATTGGGCAACGCCGGTGTATCAGTTGGGTCGTGCGCTTGTAGTGCAGATGATAGGTACTTCCAAAACCCACTCTTCACGCTTCCGTAAAAAAATCTCATCAATGAGTCATTAGGGTGAAATCTCTGCTGAATGACCTCGTTGTTAAGGTTCACGGAATTCGTTAGAGAATATACAGGAAAAGACCCAATAATTAGGCTGCGATACTTGGAATTGCGAGGTGGCATCTCATTCCTGTAGTCTAGGAATGGATGCTGCTCAAGATCATCGAGAGGCATCAGATCTATGGTTATCGTCAAGGTAAATTTTGAGCCCATTGAAGCGTTAAGGCACAACGTAAGACGTTAGTAGTAATGCGAATGCGAGCTATTCTCAAGGTATTCTATTCGTTCATCCAATGATTCTAGTTCGTTAATTTTGTACTCAACATCGTCAAGTCGGTCGATCTTGGACTCCAATTCTTCTATTGACGTCTCCGCGCTTGTCGCAACGGATTCGACCTCATTTACTTTTCGATTTAGCGAGACCAACGCAATTGCAAGGACTAGCATGACTATAACGTTAGCACCTTTATCGATGCGTTGTGAATTGGTCGTCTTGTCCTCGACTCTCTCATTTTTGAAAAGGGTCATTCGCCAGTTTTCTTATCAATAATCCCAGCACAATTAGGAACGCTCCTAAACCGGCAGTCTCGTTGTCGACGTCATAATCGTTAGTCAACGTCGTAACAAGAATATAGGTACCAGGCCCGATAGTCGTAAGTTCAAAAAACGCCCATACAATTTTCTTCAGCATACAGTACTTAGTTTCGATTGAGATAAAATAGAAATGCCCATCTTCTGGATAGAAGTATGGGCTCAAACGAATATAGTTTCTTTTAAGCTATTTTCAAAATCTTATCTCATAAGCTACCTATCAAAGTCGGTGTCCACGTCTCTTTTTCTTTCTTCTCATACCCTTGTAATCCAAATAATATTCGTCACCAGCGACGCTATCAACCCTACCAGGATCGCTGTGGAGTAGCGCTCCCAAAACGCTTTCCTCTGACTCTTTCGAAAAAATGTCACTGAAAGTTCGATCTCCTTGTTTATATGATCGAGTCGACGGTTTATATGTTCGCACCTTTCGTGAACGGCCTTTGCGTCCGTGATTGCTCTGCTTGTGTTCTTCCAACATTCCTTGGCGTTGGCTTCCGTCTGGCTGTACAGATTCTGAATTTCCTTCAGGATTGACAGCACTTCCTGTTGATTCAAACTTGAGACTTCTTGTCCGATCATTTGCCGCGTGAATTGCTGGGCCATCTCTTTCTTGTTCATAGTCGATCGTGTTTTTAAGTGTTGTCCATTTGTATGCGTTGCCCAGCTTTGAGCCGGTGACCAGGAATCCATCAAGTCCATAGGAGATCCCGCTCACGTACCCGGTCTTGGCCTGGTTGAATAATACGTTTACCCCTTGTGCTTCAAGGGAATTAATAAAGTCCTGAATCGGTAGGCCCGGTCTGTCTTTGAGTATGTTTTGCACCGCTATTTGAATCTTGATTTTCTGGGAGGGTTCGTTGATGCGCTTCATCATTTGATATTCCCCCGGCGTGATCGACCGCTCTTTCGCCTGCTTACTTGAAATCGTCGGAGTTAATCCGTGTTTCTTTTCAAGCTCTCGAATAACCTGTTCACTTCTTGCGTAGTCGTTGCTATCGGATACGACAGAACCGTCGTATCCGATCCGGTTCACTAATATGTGCAGGTGCGGATGGTCTGCGTCGCGATGACGAAACATAATGTACTGATGCTGATTGAACCCGTTCAATTCGAGATACTCACGACCAATCTGTTTCATGCTTTCGTTCGAGAGGTTTTCAGTTTCCCGGAAAGTTTATAGACGTGTGATAGAAGAACTTCTGCAGGTTTGGTCGCTGCACCTTTACAAGCATCACCTCTTTGAGAATTGAGTTTGCATCGACCCTTGTGAAGTTGTGGTCAAGCACCTCGGCCACCTTGCGACCGACTTTATCAAGGTTGTAACGCAGGGCACCCCCGAAACCTTTACCCTTTATTTGCTTGCCCGTCATCGATCATCAGTTTATAGATCTTGTTCAGTTTGTCGAGTAGTTCAAGCTGATACCTGAGATACGGTCCCGGCATTTCGCCGAGGTTCACCTTGTGGGCGATCTGGTTTATGTTCACGCCGATCTTTTTCAGCTCCTGAAACAGGGCTGCATTGATCGGGGATTGCTTCAGGTTGGGAAATCGGCCCGTAAAGACCTTCTGGCGTATCCAGTTGGCCGGACTTATGCCGCTCGCTGTCGCGTAATTTTCAACGGTGTCGGCTTCGTCTTTGGTAAGCCTGATGTTCACCTGAACCTGACGTTTTTCAATATCGTCTTTGCGTGGTCTTGACATAATAATGGGAACGAAGTGATTCTTTTATTTAAGCCGTTTTTGCGTAGCAAAAACATGGCTTGCTCCTTCTAAAATGATGCAGTCTGTTAGCAACTTTAAGTTGGTCTTTGTAGTGTTCAAGGACTTCATTTAGCTTACAATTTCTGGTTCATTGAGTGTGAGCTTTTTCTTGCTTCTATGAGCCTTATTGATGTGGCCGTCCAGAGATCGCTTATTAGGAAATGGACCGGCCTCGCATTCGTTACACCAGTATTCATCCTTCTCCTTATCAGCAATCACGCGTTGATTGAACAATTCGCTCAGTTGCCAAACTGAAAGCGAATGCGTCATGCAAACGAACAGGCTGATAATTGTAGCCTTTATGTTCTGCGGAGTTGGCTCCGTAATAACCAGAAATAGATAGTTGTAATAGAATAGATTCAGGAAAAAGCTGACGACAGCGTAGAACTTTCCGATCCGCTCGCGACGATTGACAATGAAGATCAAAATGAGGAATTCAAAAACGGCGGCGAGGCCCATTCCGTAGACCCAATTGAAGAATTTAAAATTGTAGAAGGTCAGGTCAAGGTGCTCCAGTTGCATGAAAAGGTGACCGGCATGTGGCACATAAAACGCCATAAGCACAATGGCACCGAGGAATACTACTTGTTTGCTTTCGAGAAAGGTGACGAGCTTGTTCATGGTTGCTTGTTTGAGGTGGATGAACATTAAGTTTTGAGCTAATTCAAATCTTGAACCCCTTCCGGTTCCTGATCTGTGGGAGTTTGGTTGCGTGACTTGATGAGGAATTCGTTGACATCTTTGGAGTCCCGATAGATTCTGCTGGCATCTTGGTACACAATCCCCTTGGCTGTCAAATTTTCTTTTGCTTCGCGACCGGCGTTATCGTTATCGAGGAAAAAATTGATTTGCTTATAGGCCTGAATTGTTGGGAGAGTTCGATTCAAGAGACTCAAAGAATTAAGGACAATGAAACTTGACTGATCCTTGAACCTGTTCAAATCATAATCTGGCGTTTGCTGTAGTGACAGGAAGTCAATGAAGCCTTCAAGTACGCAGACCGTTTGAGGACCGCCCTGAATGATTGATATGTCTTTCGGTGAAGAAGAACCTTTGAACCAGCGATTCCTTAGTTCATAGCTCCCGGACTTGGTTGGAAAGCCGATAGCGTTATATGACTTGGTTCCTATTCTGAAATCGACTTCGACACAGAATTTGGCGGCGGTCTGGCGTTCAATACTTCGTTCCTTCAGGTATTGTAGTAACCCTGGGTCCGTGAGTCCTCTGGTCCCGAGGATCTCTAGTTTGTTCGATTCTTTCTCAACAGGTGTTTCGAATTTCTTTCCGGTGAAAGAGGAAATTCCTTCGGCCAGTCTATCAAGAAATTCGGAGAGCGAACAGTCGTGAAACTTCGCACCGAGATCGACAATACTTCCTCCTTCACCGGAACCGTGATCGTACCAAAGGTTCAGTCGCGCATCGACTTTAAACGATGGACTTCGCTCGTCGCGGAAGGGTGAATAGTACCAATGGTCGTTGCACGAATCTTGGCTGGTGTGATGCCAAGTTTGTTAAGGTATTCGACAATCGGAATCTGTTTGGCTTCATTGAATGTTAGCATTTTCATAATGAATCCCCGCTTTAAATTCTCCCCTCCATGTGATTGTGCTTCCTTCTTTCGGATGATAAGAAGGCTTGTATTCGACGTATCCGAGATCTTGTAATTCTTTGATCACTTTCTGATACGTTCCCTGTGCTTTGATCTTAGCTGATCGCATCAGCCGACTACGTGATATGTGATAGCTTGCCTGGTACTTGCTGGCAATCCATACATCACACAATGCGATGAGCATAGCAAGATGTCTACGTTTCAATCTTCGATCTGAAACGATGTAGTTGATAAACTGTAAGAGTTGTTGTTGATTTTCCATCACCATTCTTCTGCATTGTTACACTACAAAGGAACGGTGAGCTAGAGGAGAAAATCCAGAGGTGAATTTTAGATGATACTCTTTGTTGTTAGATAGTGCGACTTCTAATAAGTTCTAATAACTGACAGTCTAAATTGAACCATTTGGTTTCAAATCGAATGCCGTATATGAAATTCTTCAGATGATGTACTAAAAGCTTGGATCAATGGCCTTATGCAACTCCTCTTCGCGTGTTGCCCCATGATCAATGAAAGCAGGCTAAACCTTAGTAAATTAGCAACTCATCCCAATTACAATGTTTGTCAAGTCCATTGAACTAATAAACCTTAGGAGCTATCCTCGGGTGTCGGTTGAATTCTCAAAAGGAGTTAATCTCTTGATCGGGACAAATAACTCCGGGAAGTCAACCATGGTCCTGCGGGAGCTGAGTGGTTGGTGTCGGCCAATTCGGATGCGGCCGTGCTTCAACACAATCCTCCGAGAAAATATTATAAAGATCTCGACTACGATACGCCGATCCCCGAACCGAAAGAGGAGATTACGTTGATCAAAATGTACGGAGTTCCGACCGTTGCCGTGTGTATCAATTCACAAAAGATGACTGAGAAGGCAGCACGCGCGAAAGCGGCGAGTTATAAAAATCAATTAAAGATTCCCGTGATCCTTCCATTGGAAGATGGCGTCGATGCGCTTGTCCAGGTGTTTGCAAAAATGATCAAGAAGTCAAAATGAAAATTCTGAAAGTCCGCACCTGGAGTGCTGATCTTGTTAATACGAAACCATACACCATCGCGTTCAAGACTGTCGATGAAGTGATCAACGCATTCGTGGAGATCACACTCGAGAATGGAACGACGGGTATTGGAGCGGGAGCGCCAAGTGAGTATGTCACTAAAGAATCACTCGAGTCGACGGTCTCGACCTTACAAGAGAAGAACCTCCAGTATCTCGTTGGTCGCGACATCAGTGAGATCAACCAACTGATTTTCGAGAGCAACCAAAAGTTTCCAAAGAATCCGGCTGTTGTTGCTGCGATCGACATCGCGTTGCATGATGCCTTTGCGAAATTTTTGAATGTTCCGTTGGTGTGAAATATCTCGGTCAGAAGATACAATCAATGGCCACTTCGAACACCATTGGTATCAAGAACGTGGCCGACACTTTGAAAGAAGCGGAGGAATACGGTCAGCGCGGTTTCAAAATACTTAAAGTGAAACTGGGAAAGGATCTCTCCGAAGACATCGAGCGGATCGTAAAGCTCCGGGAGAAATTCGGGAAGAAATTTATCATTCGCATCGACGCGAACCAGGGATACACTTCCGAACAAACAATTGAGTTTTATAAAAAAGACAAAACATCTCGACATCGAACTGATAGAACAGCCCCTCGAAGCAAAGGATGTTGCCGGTTTGAAACAACTTCCTGAAGAGATCCGGAAAGTAGTTGCGGCAGATGAATCACTACTATCTCCGAAAGATGCGCTGGAGCTTGTAAAACCTCCGCGCGCCGCTGGTATCTTCAATATAAAACTTATGAAATGCGGTGGGATCTCCAACGCACTTAAGATTGCCGACATCGCTTTGCAAGAAAATATCGAACTCTTCTGGGGCTGCAACGACGAAAGCATCATCAGCATCACCGCAGCTCTTCACGTTGCCTTTGCATGCAGTAATACGAATTACATCGATCTCGACGGAAGTCTCGACCTTGGAAAAGATGTTGTGAAAGGTGGCCTTTATTCTGAACGATGGAATTATGTCGTGCAATGATAAGGCTGGTCTTGGTGTTGAGCGCGTTGACTAAAAAAATATCGACGCTCCGAACGTCACCGAGTTCAATCCAAAAGAAGCATTCAATCCCTTTTGAGTAGTCTTTTGACCCGAACCGTTCGTGGTCTGTAAATTACTATAGTTCAACGAACCGAGGTTTGCATTCAGTGTAAACCGATTCGACAGGAAGTAGGTAAGTCCGGGCCTGATGTATACTGCGGTGACCTTCGACTTTGAATCTGTTACTTCAGGAACTCCATCGTATTTGTATGTCGACTTAATGCCTGCATAGCTCAAGCCACCATCGGCATGGATGTAAAACTTTTCTGCTATCGGAAAGTACTTTCTCACGTAAGGGGTGATGCTGTAGCCGGTGCCGGTGCTGGTAGCGTTGGTTGAATAATATTTAGTTGTGTTGCCGTTTCCGCTAACGGAAAGACCAACGGCCCATGTGTTTGCAACAAGGTATCCATAGCCAAGACCCAGGCCATAGGAGCTTTGCTTTGTACTGGAACCACCTGAAGTATCACTTGTCTTACTTGATCCGCCACCAAACTGACCGGTGACATAGCTTCTTCCTTTTTCAATTTGAGCAAATGAAGAATAAGCAACGCATAATGCGATGAGTGTAAGGATTGTTTTCATGTTTTTGAAATTGTTAAAAGAAAACGGTCGCTCCAAGAGTGAAACTTGTAACGCTAAAATTTACGGGGGTAGTCCCGTTATAATTTAATGACGCATGTTAAATACATTTGGTTGGTGAGAATCCCCTACACACTACTACTTATTTTTTTGATACAACTTTCGTGCTACGCTCAAAGGAGTATCAGCGGGTTTGTACGTGACGAAAGTACTGGCGAAAACCTCATCGGGTGCCACAATACTCGATCAAACATCCGGGGGAGGAACCACGTCGAATTCATACGGTCATTATAGTCTGCGGGTAAAGACGAACCCCGTAACCATTCTTGTTTCTTATGTCGGTTATGATCGGCTTACAATAACATTGAACATTCACAGCGACACAACCATCATCATCGGTCTGAAGTCTGCTGGTATTCTTGAAGAAGTTATCGTGAATGCAAGTCGTGTCGAGGAGATACAGGAGAATTCTTTGATGAGTCGTTTCGTAATTCCCATTGAGCAAATTAAATCGATACCGACACTCATGGGCGAACGTGACCTCATGAAAGTATTGCAACTTCTTCCTGGTGTGCAATCAGGTAATGAAGGCAGCACAGGTTTATATGTTCGTGGTGGTGGTCCCGATCAAAACCTGATTTTACTCGATGGCGTTCCGATCTATAACGCATCGCACCTTTACGGATTCTTTTCAACATTCAATTCCGACGCAATCAATCACGTCGAGTTGGTGAAGGGAGGTTTTCCCGCACGATACGGAGGACGACTCTCTTCCGTCGTTGATATATCGATGAGAGAAGGAAACAAAGACAAGATCAAAGCCCGGGCAACCATCGGCGCTATATCGGCCAAGGCATTGATCGAAGGTCCCATCAACAAGAAGAGCACATTTCTCTTCTCTGCCCGAAGAAGTTATCTCAATCTCCTGAAGATCGGCGCCATTGCAGACGACGCTCAGAAGGTGTCGAACAAATATTATTTATTCGATCTCAACGGGAGGCTGAATTACACGCTCAATAAAAACAACAGGATCTTCCTGAGCGGATACACCGGCGGCGACAAAGCCAGCAGCGGAAGTCATTACGAGGCTGAGAATAATGGCCTGACAACCTCAGACTCAAGGGCAACTAATCTCGGTTGGGGCAATACACTCGCAGCTTTGCGATGGAATCACGTCTATGGATCGAAACTATTCTCGAACGTCGCCATTACTTATAGCAAGTATCGTTTCAGTACAGCCACCAAGATCACCGACATAAAAGATAATGGCACCCTGGTCGACAAGACATTCTACAACTACGACTATGTTTCGGGAATAAAAGATCTTGCAGCCCGCCTCGATTTCGATTACACACCTGGTAATCGTCAGTACATACGTTTCGGCAGTGGTGTAACGCATCATACATTCAGCCCCGGCGTTCTTGCCATTACATCCAAAGATTCAGTTCAAACGGGACAATACAGTGCAAACAAGTTGGGGGCCAACGAAGGCTTCGTGTACATCGAAGATGACATCGAGATCACATCTAAATTGAAAGTGATACGTGGGCGTTCACGCAACGGCATTCTTCGTAGAGGGAAAAACGTATCATTCGGTTCAACCAAGAGTTTCGGCCCGTTATCTTTTAAATGAGAAAGTTTCATTGAAGGCATCGTATGCTACGATGAGCCAGTTCGTTCATCTTCTTACAAACTCAGGTGTTGGATTGCCCACGGATCTTTGGGTCCCATCCACCGCTCGCATTAAGCCACAGTCTTCACGTCAGTATGCGTTGGGTGCCGCCGGGACATGGAACGATTTCGAGGTCTCGATCGAAGGCTATTATAAAGACATGCACAACGTGATCGAATACAAAGACGGCGCGTCTTATCTCAGCACGAATCAAAACTGGCAAAACAAAGTAGAGGTCGGACGCCGGGTAACAGTTACGGCACCGAATTCTTTATTCAGAAAAAGATCGGGAAGTTTAATGGCTGGGTCGGATATACTTTATCGTGGACCAATCGGCAGTTCGATAATCTCAATCATGGCGCATGGTATCCGTATCGCTTCGATCGTCGTCACGACATAAAGATTGCAGGCACTTATCACGTCACAAAAAATTTCGAGCTAGGTGCGGTATGGGTTTACAATACAGGGCAAGCCGTAACATTCCCGACGGTTTTTTTACTTCACCGCAGATCTCTATCGAATGTACATCGATGGTAACGGCGGCGGAGGCAACGGCCTCAACGGCGGCTATGTGCAATACACACCGAGCCGGAACAACCTTCGAATGACGGCAATACCACCGAATGGACCTTAGTGCCACCTACACCATTGATAAAGAAAAGTTTTCTCATGAATTCAATCTTTCGATCTACAACGCATACAATCGAAAGAATCCATACTACCTCGAATTGTGGGGCAATCAACAGCAAACAACTATAAGGCAGGTAAGTCTCATCGCACTGGTACCATCGATCTCCTATTCAATTAATCTCAAATGAAAAGATCAGTTAAGATATTGATCGCTTTTGTTTGTGCTGATCATGATCGGTTGCGGAGCACCGGAGATCCTCTATCTTCCCAGTCCTCCGCGGGAGCTTGTGGTGAATTGTATCGGTTATAATTATCATCCCTGGGAAGCAGATCTAAGTCTCTCCAACGGTATTCTCGAATCTCAACAAGATTCGTTAATACTGGATGCCACTGTAAAATTGTACGAAGACGATGTATTTGTCGAAACATTCGTAAACGATTCAACATGGCTCCTCGGGGAGGACGAGCGAGGTACTACAGCGTTACGTCAACACCGCAGCCCGGCAAGAGATATAAGATAGTTGTGGAAAGACCTGGCTATCCCACGGCTGAATCGGAGTTCAAGCAACCCGACTCGATAGGTGATCGCATCATTGGCCGTCCAGGTAATCGGACCAAACGTCACTTACCCCGATGTTACCGATGTACAGATTCGCGTTGCATTTACCGACCCTCCTGGTGACGATTACTACGAGGTTGATGCCATACATGTAATCGACTCTACTTTGTATAGCATTCCTGATGATGATTCCGTGTATTTATATATGCAAGCCCAGGACCTTATGTTAATCTTCATAGATCCAGCCTACGAAGAAATAACGAGGGTTACTATTCGGCGATCTCGTTCAACGATTCATACTTCGATGGCAAACCTGTCACGCTGGACTTCAAGGCCCAGGTGTCTGAGCCATTTAAAAAAACGTACGTTGTTTACCTCCGCCACCTTTCAAAAGACTACTATAACTATTTAAAAACGGTAGGTCTTCAGAGTACCACTGCTGGCGATCCATTCGCACAACCAGTACTTCTGGAAAACAACATCACAATGGATATGGAATATTTGGTGGCTTCACTCAAACCAAGAAAGCAGTTAAAGCTCACAATTGATATGAGATTAGTCTGCGCAGCAATCTTATTCCTGTTGTTACCACTCCTCCGGCTACTCCCAACGGAACGTCAGTGGTTTCGTGCGAGATGAAACTACGGGCGAGAACCTGGTTGGCGCCGCAGTATTCGAGAAGCTATCGGGAACGGGCACGGCATCGAATGGCTATGGACATTACAGCATTCAACTTAAATCAGACTCTGTTACAATTATTTTTTCATACGTCGGGTACGAGCGTACAACGTTATCATTCCGTCTTCGTCGCGACACAACAATAAACGTCGGACTCAAACAAGCCATTCTCAGTGAAGTTGTTGTTAATGCAACCCGGGCCGAGAACATCCAGGAAAGCTCTTCCATGAGCCGCTTCAACATACCCATCGAACAAATAAAATCTATTCCCACACTGATGGGTGAACGTGATCTCATGAAAGTGTTACAGCTCCTCCCGGTGTACAAGGCGGTGGCGAAGGAAGCACAGGCTTGTATGTTCGTGGCGGTGGTCCCGATCAGAAACCTGATTCCTGCTCGATGGTGTGCCCGTATACAATGCATCGCATCTCTACGGATTCTTCTCAACGTTCAACTCGGACGCAATCAATCATGTTGAACTTGTTAAAGGTGGATTCCCGCGCGTTATGGAGGAAGACTTTCGTCTGTGGTCGATGTCACTATGAGAGAAGGGAACCAGGAAAAGATCACTGCTCGTGGTACGATAGCGTAGTATCGACAAAGGTCCTCGTCGAAGGTCCGATCGACAAGAAGAGCACGTTTCTTTTTTCAGCTCGAAGAAGCTACCTCAACCTCCTGAAATCAGGAGCCATTATTGATCAGGCAAGAAAAGTTGGCGATACCTATTATCTCTTCGATCTAAATGGAAAATTGAACTACCGGCTTAATAAAAAATAACCGCATCTATTTGAGCGCCTATGCCGGTGGCGACAGATCAAGTGCGTCGACAACTGACACTTACGACACCGAGAATGCTTCGGGATCGAATACCACAAGGTCAACACTCGGATGGGGAAATACTCTCGCCGCATTCCGATGGAATCATGTATACGGGCCAAAGCTTTTCTCAAACGTTGCCACTACTTACACCAAGTACCGATTTAATACAGCGACCGAGTTCATCAATAAGTCATTTGACAAAACCGCGAACCAGGAAGACGACCGATACTATAAATACGATTATGTTTCCGGTATCGAGGACGGCGCTGCCAGGGTAGATTTTCGATTACACACCAGTTAACAGCAACTATATCCGTTTCGGTAGTGGTGTTACGCATCACAAATTCAGTCCTGGCGTTCTTGCTGTCGGCTCATCAGATTCAACTCAGAACGGAAGTTATAGCTCAAGTAAACCTTTACGCCAACGAAGCATTTGTCTACCTGGAAGATGACATCGAGATTACTTCGAAGCTGAAGATCAATGCCGGTGTTCACGCGTCTGCGTTCTTCGTTGAAGGCAAAACTTACCATTCGATCCAACCAAGAATTTCCGGTCGTTACCGGATTACCGACCAGGTTTCGTTGAAGGCGTCGTATGCTACGATGACCCAGTTTGTACATCTCCTTACCAATGCAGGCATCGGGTTACCAACAGATCTTTGGGTCCCAACAACCAGCAGGATCAAACCACAGTACTCACGACAATATGCATTCGGTGCCGCAGGAACCTTCAGCGACCTCGAAGTTTCCGTGGAAGGATATTATAAAGACATGCATAATGTGATCGAATACAAAGACGGCGCAACTTACCTGGGCACCAGTCAGAACTGGCAAGACAAGGTTGAAGTTGGACAAGGCAACAGCTACGGCGCCGAATTTTTTGTTCAGAAGAAAATAGGACAGTTCAATGGCTGGGTAGGATACACACTATCATGGACCAATCGTCAGTTCGATAATCTCAATCACGGTGAATGGTTTCCCTATCGATACGATCGTCGCCACGACCTGAAAGTCGCCGGCACGTGGCATGTTACGAAGCGGTTTGAATTAGGAGGGACGTGGGTCTTTTCATCAGGTCAGGCAGTTACGCTGCCGTTACTCACCTACCCTGGGGCAATCCAGGACCGACCATACTCCAATGACAGCGGATTTTCTCCAAACCTTGCAGGGTTCCCGATCAACTATAACGCTGAGCGCAACAACTTCCGGATGCGGAATTACCATCGCATGGACGCAAGCGCCACCTATACTATCGAGAAGAAAAAAATATCGCATGAATTCAACCTGTCGATCTATAATCTCTACAACAGGAAAAATCCTTATTACCTGCAGTTCGGATACAACCACACCCCCTCGCAGGATATAAAAGTTCTTAAGCAGGTAAGTCTTATCGGATTAGTTCCATCATTGTCTATTCAATCAACTTTAAATGAAACGTTCGATCCGTATTTTGATAGCGGTTGGCTTGTTGACGTTAGCACGATGCAACGTACCCGACACCGTTGAGCTGCCGGCAACGCAACCGGAACTGGCTATTAACTGTATTGGCTTCACGAACCTTAACTGGACAGCCCGCGTGTCCGCCTCTCAGGACATACTTAAAGATTCATCCTTCAGGAATATTAGTGGCGCCTCCATAAACATCTATGAAAATGGAGTGTTCTCCGAAACCCTCGTGGAAGGTGGCATTCTGGGCGATGTCGAACATGGGCAATATTACACGGGCTCCCTTAAGCCAACACCCGGCAATACTTACAAAATAACAGTGCAGGCCAGGGGCTATGCCTCCGCCGAGTCCGAATATGTTCAGCCGGACTCTATTCAGATCAATAGTATTGAGGTTAAATATCTTGGTCCCTCACAACAATTTTTAGGATCGATAGACGCGCAACTCAGAGTAGAATTTACAGACCCTCCCGGAGAAGACTTTTATGAGATAGCTGGAGTTGCTTTCAATGATTCCCTGAATCGGGCCACCCAGATACTCTACATTCGGTTGGTTGATCCCGCTTACGACGATAACAACCAAATGAATAACACTCTTGTTTTCGATGACTCTTATTTCGATGGCAAAACGGTGAAGCTGGATTTTCTTACACCATTATTTTACAGGACAAACACCTGGATCGCCTGCTTCCGGATTCCCGAAGTCAACAAGGGCGCGCAATCTATCTCCGCCATCTTTCAAAAGAGTATTACAACTATATGGTGACCACCGATCTTCAGTACAGGGTGAAAGACGATGCCTTCGCACAACCTGTGCTCGTGGAAAGCAACATTACCAATGGTTATGGAATATTCGGCGGATTCGCACAGTCAGGATTCGAATTCAAGTTAAGTTACTGAGATCACGCAAGAGCTGTTCCAGCTGCCGGTACTTCTTCCCGTTTGCAACCCCATTCATTTGCATCAATTACAACTTCGACATCACCTGTTGTGCCAACTTCAAACCCATTTCTCTCCAGCGCATTTTTAGTCCAGAGATAAACTGGGTCGTCGCCGATAAGTTTCACGGTCTTTTTTCGAAACACTTCATGTTGAACTCTGCCGGTCTTCAAATCATAACCTTTAAACTGGAACACTTTGTCGAATGATCCATCGAGAACGAGATCTTCGGAGCGCCTTTCTTTATTGAGTTTCCGTTAGCAAGCCAAACGCTGTCGGCAGTTTGCAATGCTAAATCCAGTTCGTGAGTAGCGAGGAGTATCGCCTTATTTTTTTCTCTTGCGAGCTTGCGCAGGAGATTCATGATCTCCAGTCTATTATTGAGATCCAGGTGTGCTGTCGGCTCATCCAGCAACAACACCGGCGTGTCTTGCGCCAGGGCCCGCGCGATCATCACCATCTGCATCTGACCATCGCTCAATTCATTTATCTTTTTATCGATGAGATGTCGAACGCGAACAACATCGATACATTCATTTACTATCGCTTTATCTTTTTCCGATAGCTTCAGGTCCCAGCCCAGGTACGGGTATCTTCCAAAAACAATAAGCTCACTCACCGTCATGTGTGGCGATTGGATCCGGTCCGTTAGAACAACAGCAACCGTTCTTTCATCTTTTTTGGGAATCGTTCCTTCGATAGGCTGTTGTAAGCCGGCAAGTGTTCTGATGAGTGTGCTCTTCCCGCAACCGTTCGGACCCATAAAAACAAACCAACTGTCCTTTCGATAGCTCGAGATCCAGGTTTTCGAATAATCGTTAGTCCGCTGTACCCAACCGTTAGTCTTTCTGCTTTCATCAGATATTTACTTTACGGTTTTTGATAACAAGCCAGATAACAACCGGTGCACCGATCATCGACGTCACTGCATTCAATGGAAGGATCTGTGTGCTTCCCGGCAACTGCGCAATGATATCACACAACAAAAGCAAAACACCTCCACCCAAAAACACAGCCGGTATTAAAGTCTTATGATTTGTTGTGGGAATGATAATCCGAACCAGGTGCGGAACAGCAAGCCCGACAAATGCTATCGGTCCGCAGAAGGCAGTTACACCTCCTACGAGAATGCTGGATGCTATTAGTATCAACAGCCGTGAACGCTTCACCGAAATGCCAATCGCGGTGGCATAATTTTCTCCGAGCAGCAATGCGTTAAGCGATTTCATATTCACCAATCCCAATATTCCCCCCGGACACCGTAATCACGGCTAACACAATTATTTCATTCCAGTCCGTACTTCCAACGCTTCCGAGTCCCCAGATCATAAATGCCTGCAGATCTTCCGCGCGGCTAACATACTGCAGCACCCCGACAACCGACGCAGTCGTGGCACCTATCATCAGGCCGATGATCAGCAGCGAGGTGTTGTCGCTTACATATTGAGAGATCAGCAGGATGAGGAGGAACACACCCGCCGCGCCGACACTCGCGGCTATCGCGATGGTCCATGGTGTTGCGAACGTCGTCGCAAAACCGTCTCCCGCCATTATCAGCACGGCCACCATCAGGCTCGATCCCGACGTGAGCCCGAGAACGTCCGGGCCTGCGAGGGCATTCCGGAAGAGGGTCTGCATGAGCAACCCGCTTACGGCCAGCGCCGAAACCTGCCAGGATACACGTTACGGCAATCGGCAGCCGGAATTTTAAGACGATATCGCTCCGAAAGACCTCGGAAATGGGAACCGACACGCTTCCGAGCAGGAGCCTGAGCACGAAAAGAACCGCTAAAACGAGCACCAGCCAAAGCCATCGGTTTTCTTTTACCATAAACGCAAATAATGCACTTTTTTGAAACTCCCGCTTGTGAACTCGGCTCCTTCGCCTATCTTTGCAGTCCTTTTTGCTGGAGAAAAACCCGCAAATCGACTTAAAAACAAGCAAAATTGGTTCAACCATGCCTGGAATAATTGGACGTAAAGTAGGAATGACAAGCGTGTTTGCCGCAGATGGGCAAAATCTCGCTGTCACCGTCATTGAGGCTGGCCCTTGCGTGGTCACTCAAGTGAAGAACATGGAGACGGATGGCTATGAGGCGCTTCAACTCGCTTTCGGCGAGAAGAAAGAAAAAAATGTAAGCAAGCCTATGCAAGGCATTTCAAAAAAGCTAACACAACGCCGAAGAGAGCTGTGGTTGAATTCCGCGATATCGCAGATGAGTTCAAACCATTTGCAGAGCTCGGCAAAGAGATCCGTATTACCGATGTATTCGTGGAAGGCGACTTCCTCGATGCGGTAGCGACATCGAAAGGAAAAGGATTCCAGGGTGTTGTTAAGCGCCACAACTTTCAAGGTGTGGGTGGTCAGACTCACGGTCAGCACAACAGGTTGCGCGCTCCCGGTTCAATGGGTAACGCATCGTTTGCTGCACGTGTAATTAAAGGGCAAGCGTCTCGCCGGGCCGTATGGGTGGTGACCGCGTGAAGGTTTCAAAACCTGAAAGTGGTTAAGATCATTGCCGATCAAAATTTGATTTTAGTAAGCGGCTCCGTTCCCGGTGCCAAGAATTCAACGATAATTCTTCAAAAGTAATTTGAGATGGACTTTGCAGTAGTTAAACAAAGTGGCGAGAAGACAGGAAGGAATATTAAACCTTTCCGATGCTGTATTCGGTATCGAACCGAACGACCACGCCATCTGGCTGGATGTGAAGAGCACACTCGCTAACCAACGCCATGGGCACTCACAAGTCGAAGCAGCGTAACGAGATCTCTGGTTCGTCTAAGAAGATCAAGAACAAAAGGGTACTGGTGGAGCTCGTGCGGGTAACATCAAGAACCCCCAGTTCAAAGGTGGTGGACGTATCTTCGGTCCCGCTCCCCGCGACTACTCCTTCAAGCTCAATAAGAAAGTGAAGGACCTCGCTCGCCGCTCAGCTCTCAGCTATAAGGCAAAAGATCAACAGATCTCGATCATCGAAGACTTCACCTTCTCAGCTCCCAAGACTAAAGAGTACGCATCACTCCTCAAGTCGCTGAACTTCGGTGAAAAGAAAACCCTCCTGGTTCTCGCAGAATCAAACAAGAATGTAGCCCTCGCAGGCCGCAATATCCCGAATACAAAGATCATCACCGCTTCCACAGATCAACACTTATGATGTTGTGAATGCAGACCAGTTGATCCTTCTCGAGGGCTCAATCAATAAAATAGACACTCTCTTAAAAGATTAAGACGATGAGCATACTCAAGAGACCACTTGTTACTGAAAAGGTATCTACTCTCAACGAGAAGGGTAAGTACGGATTCATTGTCGATGTAACAGCAGACAAGACCCAGATCCGCTCTGCAGTAGAGAAAATGTACAACGTGAAAGTTGAGAGGGTTAACACCATCAACGTCATGGGTAAGCAGAAGTCACGCTACACCAAAGCGGTGTGCTGTCGGGCGCGAAACCCCAACTATAAGAAAGCAATTGTAACACTGAAGCAAGGCGATGTAATCGACTTCTACAGCAACGTTTAATAATTATGTCTCTCAAGAAATTAAAACCAGTTACACCCGGCACACGTCACAGACTTGCTCCCGGCTTTGAGGATCTCACCGCAAGCCGTCCTGAGAAGTCATTGGTCGTTACCCTGAAGAAAACAGGCGGACGTAACAGCGAAGGCCGCATGACAATGCGCTACATCGGTGGTGGTCACAAGCAAAAGCTTCGTATCATCGATTTCAAACGCGATAAGTTTGGAGTTCCTGCCGAAGTAAAGTCTATCGAATACGATCCTACGCGCACAGCACGTGTTGCACTATTGTATTATGCAGACGGTGCGAAGACATACATCCTTGCTCCGCAAGGCATCAAGGTTGGCCAAAAAGTAATATCGGGCGATGAAGTTGCTCCCGAAGTTGGCAATGCACTTCCGCTCGCGAAGATTCCCGTTGGTACTATCATACACAACGTTGAGATCAAGCCCGGAAGAGGTGCTGCTATCGCTCGCTCTGCAGGTTCATTCGTACAGCTCGTTGCCCGCGAAGGCGACACTGCAACGTTGAAGATGCCTTCAGGTGAAATGCGTAACGTACTCAGCCGTTGCCTCGCAACAGTTGGCCGCCGTTTCGAACGCCGATCACATGAACGAAAGCGTTGGTAAGGCTGGCCGCAGCCGCTGGAGAGGTATCCGTCCTCGTACACGCGCCGTTTGCAATGAACCCTGTCGATCACCCGATGGGTGGTGGTGAAGGTCGTGCATCTGGTGGTCACCCGAGGTCACGTAAGGGTCTGCTTGCGAAAGGCAAGAAGACTCGTCACCCGAAGAAATATTCTGATGGTTCAATCATAGCTAGGAGGAAGAAATAACAATGGGACGTTCAGTTAAAAAAGGTCCGTACCTGGATCAGCGCCTTGCAAAGAAAGTTGCTACACAAGAGCAAGCAGGCAAGAAATCAGTGATCAAAACATGGTCACGCCGTTCTACGATCACTCCAGATCTGATCGGTTTCACTTTCGCTGTTCATAACGGCAACAAGTTCATCCCGGTGTATGTCACCGAAAACATGGTTGGCCACAAGCTCGGTGAGTTTGCGCCCACGCGCACATTCAAAGGTCACTCTGGTAATAACAAGGCAGAAGCTGCCTCTAAGTAATTGAATTAAGATATTCCAGTTATTATGGAAACTGCAGAAAAGAAAAAGAAGAGATCGGTAATCAAAAAGGAAAAGATCCAGGCGATCAAGGATGCTGCGAAAATCGGCCCTGGCATCCGCTTACCTTAGGGACGTTCCTACATCACCCCGTAAGATGAGGCTTGTAGCTGATATCATCCGCGGTGAAGATGCTTTCAAAGCATTGTCGATCCTCAAGTTCGAAGCGAAGCACCCCGCAGCTAAACTGGAAAAGCTGTTGCTTTCAGCAATGGCAAACTGGAAAACAAATCATCCCGATGTAGACCTCGACCAAAGCTGGTCTTTATGTGAAGGAAATATTTGTTGATGGCGGAAGATCCTCAAGCGTTTGAGACCCGCACCACAAGGCCGCGCTCACCGTGTTCGCAAAAGATCTAACCACGTAAACACTCGTTGTTGATCGCAAGCCGGTTGAAGCAATCGAAAAGAAAGAAACCAAAAAAGCCGAGACGTCGGCAGCAGAGTAATAGAATATGGGACAAAAGATTAATCCTGTTGGACTTCGTTTAGGAATCATCCGCGGATGGGATTCCAACTGGTATGGCGGCAAGTCCTTTGCAGACAAGCTTGTTGAGGATCCAAAGATCCGTGAATACGTGAATGCGCGTATCCCGAAAGGCGGCATTGCTAAAGTTGTTATCGAACGTACGCTTAAGCGGATCACCCTTACTATTCACACAGCCCGTCCCGGCGTTGTGATCGGTAAAGGCGGGGTAACGAGGTCGACAAGATCAAGGAAGAGCTTAAGAAGATCACTGGCAAAGATGTCCCAGATCAACATCTTCGAGATCAAACGTCCCGAACTCGATGCTAAGCTCGTTGGCGAGTCAATCGCTCAGCAGCTCGAAGCACGTATCTCGTATCGTCGCGCTATGAAGCAATCAATTGCTTCTGCAATGCGCGTTGGCGCAGAAGGTATCAAGGTAAAATTGTCAGGTCGTCTTGCTGGTGCCGACATGGCCCGCACTGAAAATGTATAAGGAAGGTCGTATTCCTCTCCATACACTTCGCGCCGACATCGACTATGCACTCTCCGAAGCACAAACCGTGTACGGCAAGATTGGTATCAAAGTGTGGATCATGAAGGGTGAAGTTTACGGTAAACGTGATCTTTCTCCGAACGTAGGAATGGTTAGCAACTCGAACGACAACAAGGGCCAGGGCGGGCGGTGATAACCGTGGTGGGCGACAGAAGAGGTGGGTCCTCGTGGCGATCGCAGAGGTGGAGATCGTGGGCGAACGCCAGGATCGTGGTGACAATCGCGGTGGCGGTGGCGGCGGCGGAAGAGGTCGTGGTCCAAGAAGATAATTTGATAGAACGGTATTTTAAAGAGCTTATAAAATGTTACAGCCGAAGCGCACCAAATTCAGGAAGGCACAGAAAGGTAGGGTCAAAGGAATGGCTACCCGTGGTCATACTATTGCCTTTGGTTCTTTTGCTTTGAAAGCAATCGAGCCAGGTTGGATCACCGCACGTCAGCTCGAGCTGCCCGTGTTGCCGTAACTCGCGCAATGAGAGCGTGAAGGCCAGGTGTGGATCAGGATATTCCCCGACAAACCAATTACCCGCAAGCCTGCAGAGGTTCGTATGGGTAAAGGTAAAGGCGCTCCTGAATACTGGGTGGCAGTTGTGAAGCCCGGTACTATTCTGTTCGAAGCAGGTGGTGTAAACATCGCTACAGCTAAAGAAGCTCTCGCACTTGCAGATGGCAAACTGCCGCTGCGCACAAGATTTACGATCCGTAAGGATTACGTTGAGGAAACGGCTAAATAAGATCCTAAAGAGAATTAGGCTATGAAATACTCAGAAATAAAAGGGTTGTCATTGGTTGAGCTGCAGGAAAAACTGAGCAGCGAACTGGAAACGCTTCGCAAGATGAAGTTTGCTCACCAGGTATCGGCAATCGAAAACCCAATGACGATAAAAGAGACACGCAAATTGATCGCGCGTCTGAAAACAGAATTAACAGCCAAAGAAGCAACAGCTCAAAAGTAATTGGTCATGGCAGAGAATACCGAAGTAAAAGTCGAAGCAAAAGACGAAGCAAGAAACCTTAGAAAGGAACGTGTAGGTAAAGTCGTTAGCAATAAAATGACTAAGACCATCACTATCGCGGTCGACCGCAAAGTGAAGCACGCCATCTATGGTAAGTTCATGAACAAGACTACGAAGGTTCATGGCGCACGACGAAAAGAACGAAGCCGGCATCGGCGACACCGTGCGTATCATGGAAACTCGTCCCTTGAGCAAGAACAAGCGTTGGAGGCTCGTAGAAATAATTGAAAAAGCGAAGTAATCATGATAACGACAGAATCACGGCTCGTGGTGGCCGACAATAGCGGTGCAAAGGAAGTCCTTTGTCTGCACGTGCTGGGCGGCACCAAAAGACGCTCCGCAAGCGTAGGCGATAAGATCGTTGTTGACTGTAAAGTCTGCTCTGCCTACCAGCCAGGTTAAGAAAGGTACGGTGTCGAAAGCCGTTATCGTGCGGACCAAAAAAGAGATCCGTCGTAAAGATGGTTCTTACATCCGCTTCGAAGACAACGCTGCCGTGTTGCTCAATGCACAGGACGAACCCCGCGGTACCCGCATCTTCGGGCCCGTTGCAAGAGAGCTTCGCGAGAAGCAGTTCATGAAGATCATTTCATTGGCTCCAGAAGTATTGTAATTGTTATGAATAGGAAATTCAACAAACAACCCAAACTCAAGATCCGCAAAGGTGACAGGGTACAGGTTATTGCAGGAGACGACAAGCAGAAAGAAGGACGAGTACTCGAAGTATTCCCTGAAAAGAATCGCGCTATCGTTGAAGGCATCAACATGGTGACAAAACACCAGAAGACCCTCTGCAGGCAAGCCCGAAGGTGGCATCAAGAAACAGAAGCAGCTATCAATATCAGCAACCTGGTATTGATCGATCCTTCTTCTGGTAAGCCCACTCGCGTTGGTCGCAAGGCTAACGACAAAGGTGTGCTCCAGCGTTATGCAAAAAAATCAGGTTCATTTCTAACTGAATCGAAGTAATGGCAACACCAGATTAAAGGACAAGTACAAAAAAGAAATCGTCGGCGCACTGAAGACTAAGTTTCAGTACAAGTCGGTGATGCAGGTACCCCGTATCGAAAAAATTTGCATCAATAAGGTATTGGTGCCGCTGTAGCTGATAAGAAACTTGTTGATGTGGGTGTTGAAGAGCTCACAACGATCACAGGTCAGAAAGCTATAGCTACCCGTTCGAAGAAAGACATCTCGAACTTCAAGTTGAGATTCGACCAGGCTATTGGTGCGAAGGTTACCCTCCGTGGCAATCGCATGTATGAGTTCCTCGACAGGCTCATGAATGTTGCCCTGCCCCGCGTTCGCGACTTTAAAGGAGTTAGTGACAAAGGCTTCGACGGAAGAGGCAACTATACTTTAGGCGTGAAGGAACAGATCATCTTCCCCGAGATCTCGATCGACAAGGTTCAGAAGATCAACGGTATGGATATCACTTTCGTGACTACAGCAGGAACGGACGAAGAGAGCTACGAGCTCTTGAAAGCATTCGGAATGCCTTTCGTTCAAAAGGTTGCAGCTAACTAACGAGACAGATTTTTAGGAAAAACAGAATATAATGGCAAAATTATCAATTATCGCCAGGACCAGGAGAAGGAAGAGATGGTGAAGAAGTTCGCTGCCAAGCGTAAGGCTTTGAAAGAAGCCGGCAACTGGGCTAAGCTGGATACACTCCCCGTAGCTCTTCGGCGGTGCGCCTTCGCAACCGCTGCAAGCTCACCGAAGGCCACGCGCGTACATTGGAAAATTCGGCATCTGCCGTAACCAATTCCGCCTTTTGGCTCACGAGGGCAAGATTCCCGGTCTTACAAAGGCTAGCTGGGTAGGGAATACCGGCACTGCCCACCGGAGCCTAAGCGTAGGGTGGGAAAAGTGTCTGCCTAAGGCCGATGCTAACATATGGTGCTGAATACCCAGGTCCCCTTAATCAAAGGGAGGAAACCAGGTAACAGTTTTTTGGATAACAAAAATTGTTAGGTATCTTTGCAGCCCGTTTCAAAAGAACGGGTTTGCCTTTTACTAAGGATTAGAAAATGAAGACGACAGATCCCATTGCAGATTATTTGACCCGGCTGCGCAATGCCATCAAGGCTCGCCACCGCGTCGTAGAAGTGCCTGCCTCCAACCTCAAGAAGGAGATCACGAAGGTATTGTTCGACAAGGGCTATATCCTCAACTACAAGTTCGAGGACACCGAGAACAAGCAGGGCAAGATCAGGATTGCACTCAAGTACAACCCTGAAACCCGCGAGTCGGCCATCAAACAAACTGCAGCGTATCAGTACGCCTGGTTTGCGCCAGTATAAGCCATCAACCGAACTTCCCAAGGTCCTAAACGGCCTCGGCATCGCAATCCTTTCTACTTCGAAAGGGAGTTGTGACCGACAAGGAAGCACGCGTGATGAATGTAGGTGGAGAAGTATTGTGTTACGTCTATTAATCGATCACAGTCATGTCACGAATAGGAAGAAAACCGATATCCCTGCCGAAAGGCGTAACGTGCACCTTCAGTGCATCAGACCGCAAGGTGACTGTGAAAGGTCCCAAAGGTGAATTGAAGCAGGTTCTCGAACCTGAATTCAAAGTTACAGTGAGCGCAGACTCAGTAGAGATCGCGCGTCCCACTGAACAGAAGAGACATAAGTCGCAGCACGGTTTGTACCGCGCTCTCATCGCCAACATGGTTGAAGGTGTGAGCAAAGGCTATCGTCGCGAAATGGAATTGATTGGTGTTGGTTACAAGCATCTGCTCAAGGCAACGTGCTTGAACTCAGCATCGGGTATTCACACAGCGTGTTTGTTGCAATCCCTGGTGAATTGAAACTCCAGGCTGAACAAGAGAAAGGTCAGAACCCGAAGATCATCCTCGAAGGCATCGATAAGCAATTGATTGGCCAGGGTGGCCGCGAAGATCAAGTCGCTCCGTAAGGTTGAACCTTACAAAGGCAAGGGTATTCGTTACATGGGTGAATATGTACGCAGGAAAGGCTGGTAAAGCTGCTGCTAAATAATAAAGTCTTGAATTGATAACTGTATGAGCAACATCAAAACAAAAGCAGGGGCAAGGAACAGGGTTAAGATGAGAGTGCGCAACAAGATTGAGGGCACTACAACAGTACCGCGCCTTTCAGTTTTCAAAAGCAACAAGGCGATTTACGCACAAGTGATCGACGACTCCAAGTCACACACTATTACTTCAGTTTCTTCTGTTGAGATCGATAAGAAGAGCTCAGTGAAGATTGAAACTTCGAAGGCAGTAGGTAAGAAGATCGCTGAAAGAGCAATCGCTGCAGGTGTCAACAGCATCGTATTCGATCGTAACGGATACACCTGTATCACGGAAATGTTAAGGCTTTGGCTGAAGGAGCCAGAGAAGGTGGATTAAAATTCTAAGAAAAGAGCATGACACAAAGCAACGTCAGCACGGTTAAGGCCAGCGAAATCGACCTCAAAGAAAAGGGAGGAGTAGCAATCCAGCGCGTGGCAAAGGTGGTGAAAGGCGGTCGCCGCTTCTCATTCGCAGCCATCGTAGTTGTCGGAGACGGCAACGGGGTTGTGGTAGGTTACGGTCTTGGCAAAGCCAATGAAGTAACCGATGCGATCACCAAAGGCATCGATGATGCAAAGAAGCACCTCGTGAAAGTGCCGATCATCAAAGGAACTGTTCCTCACGAATCGATCGGTAAGTTCGGTGGTGGCTTTGTACTTCTGAAGCCTGCATCTCCTGGTACTGGCGTAATTGCCGGTGGTGCGATGCGCGCCGTTCTCGAAAGCGCCGGTGTGCACAACGTGCTTGCGAAGTCGAAAGGATCTTCGAACCCGCACAACGTGGTGAAAGCAACTTTCAAAGCTTTAACTACTATGCGCGACGCTTATACAATCGCACGTAATAGAGGAGTTGAATTGTCAAAAGTTTACAACGGCTAACGAAATGGCAAAAGTAAGAATCACACAAACTCGTAGCACGATCAAGCGCCCCGAAACCCAACTGAGAACAATTCAATCTCTCGGTCTCGGCAAGCCCAACTCGTTCGTGGAAGTTGAATTCACTCCCCAGATAAAAGGGATGGTAGATAAAGTAAGTCATTTGGTTTCTGTAAAGGAATTATAATCATGAAGCTGCATACACTTAAACCTGCAACAGGTTCTACAAAAACAAACAAGCGTCTCGGCAGAGGCCAGGGTTCGGGTGGTAGCACAGCCGGCCGCCGGTCACAAAGGTGCCCAGTCGCGTCAGGATATCACAAGAAGTTCGGCTTCGAAGGTGGTTCAGATGCCCCTTCAACGTCGTATTCCTAAGTTCGGCTTCAAGAACAACAACAAGGTTTACTTCAAGAGTGTGAACCTCGATATCCTCGAAGATCTGGCGACAAAGATCAAAGGATCGGAGATCAGTGTACAGGTGCTTATCGACAACGGTATCGTTGGCAAGAAAGATAAGGTGACGGTGTTGGGTCGTGGTGAGTTGAAATCGAAAGTAAACGTTTCAGCACATGCTTTCTCTGAGACAGCCACGCAGGCAATACAGAAGGTAGGCGGTACGGTTACTACAATTTAGGCTACAATCTAAGAGCAATGCGATTTTTCAAAACGATAGCAAACATTTTTCGATTGAGGACCTCCGCGTGAGGATCCTGAATACGATGGGATACCTGATCATTTTCCGTTTGGGTTCTTATATCGTTTTGCCGGGGTGTTAATCCCAACAATCTCCGAACGGGTGGAGAGCAGCAAGGTATCTTTAACCTTCTGAATACTTTCCTCGGAGGTTCGTTCAGCCGCGCTTCGATCTTCGCGCTGGGTATTATGCCTTACATCTCCGCATCAATCGTGGTGCAGCTCCTTACAGTTGCTGTTCCCCGTTTCGCTAAACTTCAGAAAGAAGGCGATAGCGGAAGAAAGAAATTGAACCAATGGACACGCGTGCTCACGATCCTTATCACAGCAGGCGCAGTCTTATGCATACCTGAGAGCAACCATCAACCCGGAAGCGGTTATCAACCCCGGCTGGTTCTTCACAGTGTCGTCGATCTTCATCCTCGTTTCCGGAACAATGTTCTGTATGTGGCTTGGTGAAAGGATCACCGACAAGGGTATTGGCAACGGTATCTCTATGCTGATCATGATCGGTATCGTTTCGAGGTTCCCGGCAGCTATCTACCAGGAAGCTTTCGAGAACAAAGGTTTGAACGGAGCCTTGTTGTTCATCATCGAATTGCTCGTGCTGTTCTTCATCGTTGTTGGGAGTGATTGCCCTTACACAGGCAACACGCCGCATCCCGGTTCAGTACGCGAAGCAAGTAGTTGGAAACAAGTTGTTATGGTGGCAAGCGCGATTTCATACCACTGAAGTTGAACTCAGCCGGTGTAATGGCCAATCATCTTTGCGCAAGCATTGATGTTCTTGCCTCCGCTGATTGCAGGTGCGTTTAAAGATTCGGACGCTGCGACGTCGGTCGGCACAACGTTCTCAGACTTTACATCGTGGCAATACAACCTGTTGTTTGCTTCACTGATCCTGATATTCACATTCTTTTATACTGCGATTACAGTTCCCTCGAACGACATCGCGGATAATTTAAAGAGAAACGGTGGCTTTGTTTCCCGGCATCAAACCCGGTAAGCAGACTGCTGAGTTTATAGATAGTATTTTATCAAAGATTACTCTACCCGGCGCACTGTTCCTTTCGGCGATCGCTATTCTTCCTGCTTTCGCGGGTGAAGGCTGGGCATCTCGCAGAACTTCGCGTACTTCTATGGCGGTACATCGCTGTTGATCCTGGTCGGTGTTGTTCTCGACACACTCCAGCAGATCGAAAGCTACCTCCTGATGAGGCACTACGAAGAATGATGAAGTCGGGTCGCGTAAAAGGACGTTCTCAGTTTGCTGCGGGCCTGAGTTGGAATGGTTCACCTCAAGACGGAAGAAGAGTTACAGTTAATGCGGGAGAGTGCCCAGATATTGGGTAAAGCTCACGGAGAAGTAGCGAAACTGGTTAAGCCAGGAGTAAAGACGAAAAACTGGACGAAGTCGCCGAGGAATTCATTCGCGATCACGACGGGATACCATCCTTCAAACATTATGGAGGAACATTTCCCGCCACTCTCTGCATCTCGCTAAACGAGGTGGTAGTTCATGGAATCCCCGGAGACTATGAATTAAGGAGGGCGACGTAGTGTCGGTCGATTGCGGTGTGAAGTACAAGGGATACCATAGCGATTCGGCTTATACCTATCCACTGGAAGGTGTAACACAGCCGGTGCTTGATTTGTTAAACCGAACGTACGATTCGTTGTACCTCGGTATCGAACAGGCGAAGGCTGGCAATCGCATCGGCGATATAGGTTATGCCATACAGAGTTATGTCGAGAAGTTCGGCTACGGTGTGGTGAGAGAGCTGGTCGGTCATGGTGTTGGAAAGAACCTCCACGAAGATCCGGAAGTACCGAACTACGGAATGAAGGGGAAGGGATTGAAGATCGTTGCAGGAATGGTATTCGCCATCGAACCAATGATCAACCTGGGAACACGGAATGTTGTACAGGAGGCAGATGGGCTGGACCATCCGCACCCGCGACAGGCAACAGTCGGCACACTTCGAACATATGGTCGCAGGTGTACGACAAGGAAGACTGAAGTGCTGACAACGCATAAGTATATAGAAGAAGCATATAGTTATAAGTGGCGAAACAAAAGTCAATAGAGCAAGACGGTATCATACAGGAAGCACTTTCGAACGCGATGTTCAGAGTGCAGCTTGAAAATGGACACTCGGTGCTAGCACATATTTCGGGTTAAGATGAGGATGCACTACATCCGCATCCTGCCAGGTGACAAAGTAAGGTTGGAGATGTCTCCGTATGACCTTAGTAAAGGAAGAATAATATTTAGGTACAAATAGATATGAAAGTAAGAGCTTCAATCAAGAAACGCAGCGCAGATTGTAAAATCATCCGCCGTAAGGGGAAGCTGTATGTAATCAACAAAAAAGAACCCTCGTTACAAACAACGTCAGGGCTAAAATTGAACATTAAACCATTGAACAAATAACATGGCACGTATCGCTGGTGTTGATATCCCGGATAACAAAAGAGGTGAGATATCTCTCACGTACATCTTCGGCATTGGTCGCAGGTCCTGCTCAACGCATCCTCGCCAAGGCTAACATTGATGTAAGCAAAAAGGTGAAGGATTGGAAACGACGAAGAAGTCGAACGCAGTCCGTGCCATCATATCCGAGCAGTTTAAGATCGAAGGTCTGCTCCGCTCGGAAATCCAACTGAGCATCAAGCGCCTGATGGATATCGGTTCTTACCGTGGTCTCCGTCATCGCAAGGGTCTCCCTGTGCGCGGACAGACTACCAAGAACAACGCTCGTACTCGTAAGGGTAAGCGCAAGACAGTAGCGAACAAGAAGAAAGCAACTAAAGGATAATCATGGCAACTAACGCGCCCGTAGAAAAAAAGAAAGACAAGAGCAAGAAGCGTGTTGTCGTAGTTGAGGCTGTCGGTCAGGCTCACATCAAAGCTACGTTCAACAACATCACTATCGCTATGACCAACTCAACTGGCCAGGTGATAGCATGGGGCTTCTGCAGGTAAGATGGGATTCAAAGGTTCTAAGAAGAACACTCCTTATGCAGCTCAAACTGCAGCACAAGAGTGCGCTACCAAAGCCTTCGAATTAGGTCTTCGCAAGGTCGAAGTTTTTGTGAAAGGTCCTGGCGCTGGTCGTGAGTCTGCGATCCGTACTATCCAGGGCACTGGTATCGAGATCACAACTATTAAGGATGTGACTCCGCTACCACACAACCGGCTGCCGTCCTCCTAAATCAAGACGCGTATAGTAAAGAAAAACCTATGAAGCAGAGTAAGCTGACTTCATAGCTCGCATGGAAAAGACTGGCGTAAGCAGAAGCTCATGTTGAGATTAATAAAGTTTTAAAATAAATAAGTAAAAAAGAAATGGCAAGGTACACAGGCCCAAAGGCCCGAATCTCCAGGAAGTTTAACGAGCCCATTCTCGGCGAAAGCAAAGCAGCTCAGAAGAAGAAACTATGCTCCCGGAATGCATGGCAAAGGCAAGAAGCGTAAGCAATCTGAATACGCAGTTCAGCTCCAGGAGAAGCAAAAGGCGAAATACATTTATGGCATCCTCGAAAAACAGTTTGCTAACACATTCGACAAAGCTTCACGCAAGAAAGGCGTTACCGGTGAGGTTCTCCTCCAAATGCTCGAAGCTCGTCTCGACAACACTGTGTATCGTCTTGGTATTGCACCTACACGACGCGCAGCTCGTCAATTGGTTGTTCATAAGCACATCACTGTAAACGGTGACGTTGTAAATATACCTTCATATACACTTCGCCCAGGCGATGCGATCGCTGTTCGCGAGAAATCAAAATCTCTCGAAACAATCACCAACAGCTTGTCTGTTGGAGGATCGAAGAAATACAACTGGTTGGAATGGGACGGTTCAGAAATGTTGGGCAAGTTGATTAACCTGCCGCTCCGTTCTGATATCCCTGAGAACATCAACGAGCAGTTGATCGTCGAATTGTATTCTAAGTAATTCGTGGTTAGTTGGGAATGGTTTGAAGCCTAGCCATTTCGCAGCGATCACTTCACTTAAACAAATTAAACATGTCAATTTTAGCTTTTCAAATGCCTGAGAAGGTGGTAATGGAGAAGTCCGATGATTTTCACGGTCTCTTCACATTCAAACCTTTGGAGAAAGGATATGGAGTAACGATCGGAAACGCGTTGCGCCGGATTCTTCTTTCTTCACTCGAGGGCTATGCAATCACAGGTATTAAAGTCCCTGGCGTATTGCATGAATTTTCAACAATCGAAGGAGTAGTAGAAGATGTAGCTGAGATCATTCTGAACCTGAAGCAGGTTCGTTTCCGCAATCATCGGAGAACTTCGATAGCAAGATCACTGTAAGCATTAAGAAACAAAAGCAGTTCAAAGCTTGGGCGACATCGCCAAGTTTACTTCTGCTTTCGAAATACTCAACCCCGATCACGTTATCTGTAACCTCGACGAGGCTGCACATTCGAGATCGAACTGACCATCGACAAGGGACGCGGTTATCTTCCTGCAGAGGAAAACAAACCGAATGAACAAGTATTTGGATTCATTCCGATCGACGCCATCTTCACACCTATCAAGAATGTGAAGTTCAGCGTTGAGAACACCCGCGTTGAACAAAAGACGGACTACGAGAAACTTCTCGTCGATATCGAAACAGATGGTTCAATCCATCCCGAGAAAGCCCTCGAAGGTGCTGCATTCATCCTGATCCAGCACTTCAGATTGTTCTCCGACAAATCGATCGAACTCGAAACAGGGAAGGATAGCGAAATCGAACAAGTGGACGAAGAGATGCTGCACATGCGCAAGCTCCTCAAGACTCCTCTTCACGACCTCGACCTTTCAGTGCGCGCTTACAACTGCTTGAAAGCAGCTGACGTGAAGACACTGGGAGACCTTGTACAACTCGAGATCTCGGACATGATGAAGTTCAGGAACTTCGGTAAGAAGTCACTGGCAGAACTCGAACAATTGGTAGCTGAGAAGAACCTTACCTTCGGTATGGACCTCGCTAAGTATAAACTGGAAGAAGACTAAGAAGAACAATGAGACACGGTAAGAAAGTTAATCACCTCAGCCGCACGAAAGCGCACCGCGATGCACTGCTTTCGAACATGGCTTCTGCGCTGATCCTCGCCAAAAGGATCACTACCACAGTAGCTAAGGCAAAGTCGCTCAGGAAATACGTTGAGCCGCTGATCACTAAAGCAAAGGACGACACACAGCACTCTCGCAGGACTGTAATGTCGTACCTCCAGAACAAAGAGTCTGTAAAGACGCTGTTCAGTGAAGTGGCAGGCCGTATCGGCGAAAGGCCAGGTGGCTATACCCGTATCATCAAGCTGGGCGATACCCGCCTTGGTGACAACGCGGAAATGTGTCTCATGGAGCTCGTAGACTTCAACGACATCTACAAAAAAGGTGGCGAAGAGAAGAAGGGCAAGACTCGCCGCAGCCGCAGCAAAGGCAAGAAGGAAGACGCCGAAGGCGAGGCACCCGCAGCTGAAAAGAAGGCAAAAGCTCCTAAGGCGAAAAAAGAAAAAGCCGCAAAGAGCAAGTGATCAAACGTTATTATATAGAAAAGGGATTGGACATGGTTCAATCCCTTTTTTGTTTAATTATTTTTGCAAAACCAACCACTAAAATATCTTGAAAGACATCGCTTATCTTCTGCTTGAAGACGGCTTCCTGGTGGAAGGCAAGTCAATAGGGAAGAAGGGAACCACTGGCGGCGAGATCTGCTTCAATACGGGCATGACGGGCTACCAGGAGATCTACACCGACCCATCTTACTTCGGGCAGATCATCGTGAACACGACCGCCCATATCGGCAACTACGGCACCGTAAACGAGGAACAGGAGTCATCGAAGCCACAGATCGCCGGCATCGTGGTAAATGAATTCTCCGAAGAATTCAGCCGCCTTACCGCCCGCGAAAGCCTTCAGCAGTACCTCGAAAAAAACGGTGTGGTAGGCATCTCGGATGTCGATACACGCATGCTCGTTCGCTACATCCGCAGCAAGGGCGCTATGAATGCCCTCATCTCTTCGGTGCTCGCGCCCGACCAGATGAAAGTGGAGCTGAAGAAAGTACCTTCGATGGATGGCCTCGAGCTGTCGTCGGTGGTGAGCACGACCAAGGCCTACTTCTACGGAGATCCTACCGCGAAATACCGCGTGGCAGCCCTCGACCTGGGCATCAAGACCAACATCCTCAAGAATCTTGCAGAACGCGGATGTTATGTACAGGTGTTTCCTGCAAAGACATCTTTCGCCGAAATGGAGAAATGGAGTCCCCACGGATATTTCATCTCAAATGGCCCCGGCGACCCGTCGGTGATGCCGTATGCAGTGCAGACCGTGAAAGATATCCTCAACCGCGACAAACAACCGTTGTTTGGGATTTGTCTCGGCAATCAGCTACTTGGACTGGCTGCGGGGCTCTCAACTTATAAGATGCACCACGGTCATCGCGGACTTAATCACCCGGTGAAGAACCTGGTGACGGGCCTTGGTGAAATAACTTCGCAGAATCACGGGTTTGCAATCAACGCCGAAGGCATCGACAAGAATCCCGATGTTGAAGTAACGCACTTGCATCTCAACGACAACACGATCATGGGAATCAGGCTAAAGAGCAAAAAAGCATTCTCGGTGCAGTACCACCCCGAAGCAAGTCCTGGTCCGCATGACTCAAGATATTTATTTGATCAGTTTGTAGAAATGATCAAAGCCCAACAGAACTAAACGAATCACAAATCACAAATTTCTTATGTCATTAATCGAATCCATTCACGCCCGCCAAATCCTTGACAGTCGTGGAAACCCAACTGTAGAAGTAGATGTGTTTACTGAAAGCGGCGCCTTTGGTCGCGCAGCTGTTCCTTCCGGTGCATCGACCGGTACGCACGAAGCGGTAGAATTGCGAGATGGTGACAAGAAGAAATACCTAGGCAAAGGAGTACTGAAAGCTGTCGACAACGTGAACAACAAGATCGCTTCGGCGGTTGTTGGTCTGAATGTTCTCGATCAGAACGTAGTCGATCAGATCATGATCGAGCTCGACGGAACCAACAACAAAGGCAAGCTTGGCGCGAATGCAATCCTCGGCACATCTCTCGCCGTTGCGAAAGCTGCCGCAATGGAATCGGGACTGTCGTTGTACCGTTACATCGGTGGTGTAAACGCAAACACTCTTCCTGTGCCGATGATGAACATCCTCAACGGTGGAAGTCACGCCGACAACTCAATCGATTACCAGGAATTCATGGTTATGCCCGTGAATGCCGATACATTCTCCGAAGCTCTTCGTATGGGAACGGAAATATTCCATACTCTTAAGAAAGTTCTTCACGACAAAGGTCTTTCGACAAACGTTGGCGACGAAGGTGGTTTCGCTCCCAACATCAAGTCGAACGAAGAAGCTATCGAAGTTGTATTGAAGGCTATCGAGAAGGCAGGTTTCAAACCCGGCGAAGATGTATTCATCGCTCTCGATGCAGCAGCGTCTGAATTCTATGATGAGAAGACAAAGATCTACACCTTCAAAAAATCTGATGGAAAGAAATTGAAGTCAGATGAGATGGTTGATTATTGGGCTAAATGGGCGAAGAAGTATCCGATCATCTCTATTGAAGATGGTATGGGTGAAAGCGACTGGGATGGCTGGAAGAAACTGACCGATAAGCTCAACGACAAAGTACAACTCGTTGGTGACGATTTGTTTGTAACCAATGTTGAATTCCTCCAGAAAGGTATCGACCTGGGTGTTGCCAACTCGATCCTTGTGAAAGTAAACCAGATCGGCTCGTTAACTGAAACGATCAACGCTGTGAACCTCGCAAAGAGAAATGGTTATAAGAGCATCATGTCGCACCGTAGTGGTGAGACTGAAGACAGCACGATTGCCGACCTGGCTGTTGCGTTGAACACCGGCCAAATCAAAACTGGTTCGGCATCACGCTCAGACCGTATGGCAAAATACAACCAGCTTATACGCATCGAAGAAGAACTTGCGGACGTAGCATACTTCCCCGGCCGGAATTTCTAATAAAATTCAGGTGGTATAATTCGACGGCTCTGTGGCTTTTGCTACAGGGCCTTTTTTTATCTTGTATAGATGAAGCACTCCCTCTCGCTCGTCTTCCTGGCAGCCCTTGCTGCCTTCTCTGTTCACGCACAGCGGATCCCGTTAATCAACTCTGGTGAAGTTTTGAGCCGTGCGACGGTACTACAGGACTCGCAGAAGTATGAAGGCGCTATCAAAGAACTTTTAACGATACCGAAACGCGACACGAACTATGTAACGTCATTGTCGCGACTCGCGGAATTATATTTTCTGAACAAGCAAATGGAACTGAGTGAAGCCACAGCTGATGCCGTGCTGAAACATCCCTCGGAGTTTGGTGCTATGATGTGGCGCGTGAAGGGAAGTATCTACGAGCTTAAGAAAGAATACGACAAAGGCATTGGGATCGTGGAGGCTGCACTGAAAAAATACCCGTTTGATGTCGAGCTTCTCTACTTGCGAGGTCTTTTGTATCACAACAAGCACGATTATAAAAATGCAGTGAGAGCATACTATGATGTGCTTGCGGTAGCACCACGGAGTATCGGTACGCATTTGAATCTTGGAAACCTTGCGCTTTGGTTGGGAGACCGAACACACGCAATGATGTCGTACGGCATTTATGTGACATTGAGAAACCAGGACAATGAAAAGCTCCAGTCGCTCGAAAAGTTTGTAAGCAACCAGGTAGAGTGGGAAGGAAAAGGTGCTGCCGAAAAGATCGACAACAATGCTTATGAACGTCTCGACCAGATCATGCGGGCGAATGTTGCCATGGATAAGAAATTCAAGACCGAAGTTCTTATCAACATCGCGGCGGTTAAGCAATACGAGATGTTTTTTCAGCAACTCAATACTGCATCGACATCAGTCGACGATCCGTGGACGAAATTTTACGGCCCCATCTATTCCGCCATCCGTGATCAGAAGATGGTAGCACCATTTTTATATCACATGCTCGAATCATCATCATTGGATGAGGTAACGAAATGGCGTTCCAAACATCAGAGGGATCTTGATAAATATTACAACATGATCAATCCCATCCTGATCCGTTCCCGCGAGATGGTGGTTGTTCCCCAGTCGTATAACATTCCGTCGCCAACACACGCCGAGTACGATAAGAACATTATTGAAGGCGTTGGCGCTATGATCGGAGAACAACGCACGGGCCGATGGATCTGGCTTCACAGAAATGGAGAACTGAGTGCCGAAGGAAACTACAGCAACGGAAAAAAATCAGGTGAATGGAAATATTATTCCAACTCCGGATTTCTCCTGTCGTCCGAGAGCCCCGACACCGGTGAGACAACGGAGTTTTATAATGATGGATCGAAGCAGGTTCATTATTTCATGAAGAATGATAAGGTTGACGGCGACATCGTTTTCTACTACCCATGTGGCAGCATGAGTGAAAAGCGAACTCATAAGGATGGGAAACGTACAGGGAAATCACAGATGTGGTACGAGAATGGTGTGTTAAAATCAGAGTTTGAATATGCCGACGACGAACTTACCAACACCTGGACCGACTATGACGAGCGAGGCAAAGTGACTGCCAAAGTTGCATACAAGAACGGGCAACGAGATGGTCTCTTCGAACGCTTTCATCCCAACGGAAAACTTAAAGACCGATACATGTACAGTGCCGGTAAAGCCAACGGCATCGCCGAAGCATATCACAACAACGGCGTACTTAAGTTCAAAGGGCAGTATACTGAAGAGACTCCTGTAGGTCTATGGATCTATCAAAATCGCAAGGGAGAGAAGTACGAGCAACGGACTTACGACAGCAAAGGTGATCTTGATAAGGAGAGCATTTTATATAGTCACGGTAACATCTACGAGAAGTATACTTACAAGAATGGTTCGTTGATTGAAATCGTATGGTTCGATGAGAACGGCAAAGAGTCCAAAAAATTTGGATCACCCGACGGCAACTTCGAAGGGAAACACAACTTCGAAAATGGCCAGGTGTCATCGGAAGGAACATATAAAAATGGAAAGCGTGACGGCAAGTGGACCACCTACTATCTCGGTGGACTTGTTGCTGCGACCTACAATTATGTTGACGGTGACTTCGAAGGTGAGCAAACCGATTTTTATCGCAGTGGCAAGAAGTATTCGGTTAACGAGTATAAGAAAGGTGAGCGCGACGGATATCAACAGTGGTTTCACGAGAACGGTCAGTTGAGTCGCCATGGTTGGGAACTGAAAGGGAACAATCAGCAACAATGGCTTAGCTACTATGCCGACGGTACGATTGAGCAAGACAATTATTACCGCGACGGAGAACCTGCCGATACAGTTTACGGTTTCGCGGTGGACGGAAAATTATGGGCTCGTGATTTCTATGAGAATGGAGAGAAGACTTCGGAAACCTCCTTCGATGGATTGCAACAGATCTTGTTCAACGACGCGAAGACAGATGGCGAGCGTACGTTCCCTATCAATCAGGAACTATTCACACGGAGTATGATGTAAAATGTGGAAAGGTAAATGGACCTTTTCAACGCATGTTTCCGAATGGTAAAGTATTCTATTCAACCAATTATCTCAACGATGAGCGTAATGGTCATTACAGCAGCAACGATGCCGACGGAACACCAATAGCGGAAGGCGACTATGTTAGTAATTCCCGTTCGGGGATCTGGAAGAGATATAACAGGCTCGGCATTCTGCATGAACTTACATTATATGTGGATGGTGAGGAAGACAGTCTTTACACCGACTATTATGCTTTCGGAAAGCCGTATCAAATATCGGAGTACAGCGACGGTGTGCTTACAGGAATTTCTCGTTTCCTCGCACCCGATGGAACGCCGGTTGCGGAAAAGAAATATATTTCAGATCAGATTGAAGCTATCAGATCGACGGAAAAAAACGGCCAATTCGGGCCCTGGAGGCAGTTTTCTTCGAAAATGAGCGTGGTGGCATATTATGCGAATGGTGTTAAAGCCTACGAAGAAGAATATGAAGCCGGTACCCTTTCTGGAGCCAAGCGTATTTATTTTTCTAACGGTAAACTGTGCAGGGAGTACTTCTACGTTAATGGTGACAACGAAGGGCCTTTTGTTCAGTATTACCCCAACGGGAAACTTTGTTTGAAAGGTCAGTATCATTTCGATCAATTGGATGGCGTTGTGGAAGCGCATAATGAAAATGGCACACTCAGTAAGACGATCACCTACAAGCTTGGTGAGATGCATGGGCCAACGGTGTATTTCAAGAATGGAGTGAAGTCGATGGAAGTTGAGTTTTACAATGGATTGCCCCTCAAATAAAATGAGAATTCTAATAGTGATGTTGATGATTGCGAGCGTTGAAAGCGGCTTCGCACAAGGATCTGATGTCTATAAAAATTTATCTCAAAAATTTCCTGGAGAACCTGCCGTTTACGTTGAGCGATCGGAAGTACTCAATCTTGTTCTCGAAGGAGATTCAATTAAAGCATGGAACGACCTTACGCAAGACATGCTTCACCTGAAGGATCAAACGGAAATTTTCTCCGACAAAAAGATTTACGGATCGAGCTTCACGGAGATTGCCGACATCAAAGCAAAAACTCTCGTATGGGAGAAGAGTCGATACAAAGAAATGAGTGTAAAAAGTTTCAAGAAAAACGACAGCCAGTCGAGTGGAATTTTTTTCGACGACTCTTACTACTACTCATTTGATTTTCCATCGGTTGCTTCTCAGAGCCGAACGTTGTTGCAGTATCGCGAGAACATCAAAGACATAAAGTTTATATCCGGGTATTACATGCAGAGCAACCTGCCGCATGCGTTATCGCAATACACGATCAAGACTTCGAAAGGAATCGAGATCTCGTATAAGGTGATCAACGATCGCGACAACCGGATTTCCTTCCAGAGATCTGAGAAGGGTGGCTTCGTTTACTATCAATGGACCGCGAGAGATCTTCCGGCGATTGAGTTTGAAAGTAACGCACCCGCGTTATCCTACTTTGCACCGTATGTTGAATGTCACGTGAAATCATACACAACGAAAAGCGGACTGTGAGAGTATTATCGGACCTGGGCGATCTTCATAACTGGTACTCAGGATTTATTAAGTCGTTGAATTCAACGGCTTCACCGGAACTCGAAGCTGTCGTGAAAGACATCAAGGCGAAAAGTAAGACCGAGATGGATATTGTGAAGGGCGTTTTTATTGGGTGCAGGACAACATCAAATACATAGCTTTCGAGCAAGGCATGCGCGGCTTGATTCCACATCCCGCAAGTTATGTTTGCGAGAAACGCTATGGCGATTGTAAGGACATGGCCAATCTTATCGTCAGCATGCTACATATGGCCGGCGTGAACAATGCATACCATACGTGGATCGGTACGCGCGATCTGCCTTTCAAATACACGGAATTCCCGACGCCGATCGTCGACAATCACATGATCGCGACATACGTAACGCAAAAATGGCGATTACATTTTCCTGGATGGAACCGGCAACTACACAAAGATGGGATTGCCATCATCGATGATACAAGGCAAAGAAGCGTTCATCAGCCTCGGCCCCGATAAGTATGAAGTTAAGGTGGTTCCGGAGATCAAAGCCGACGAGAATGTCATTCTTGACTCGGTAAAGTTGAGCATCGACGGTTCTAAGCTAGCAGGGTCCGGGAAGGTGTCGCTTAAAGGATATCCAAAAGTTTTTAATGGTTATGATCTCGACCGGGTGAATAAAGATGAAGTGACAAAAGAAGTGATCGGCTACACATCAAAAGGCAATAATAAATTCGATCTGCGTAAATATGAGATTGTCGATCTCGAGGATCGCGACAAACCAACCATCATCAACTACGATTTCGCCGTTAGCGATTACCTCACATCGGTCGACAACGAGATTTATGTGAACCTCAACCTCACAAGGAGCCGTCGGAGTAAACTACTTCCGTTGACGAGGATCGCGCCGTTCGAACGTGATTATAAGGCAATACAGGAAGAAGTCGTAGAGTTTGAAGTTCACAAGGTTACACGGTAGACTACCTGCCAAAGAATGCTGCATATGCCAACGATTCATTTGCTTTCTTCGTGAACTACACGGCCTTGCCCGGAAAGATTGTTTACAAACGACAACTGAGGCTTGATGATTTTCTTCTCGAACCCAGTCAGTTCAAAGACTGGAACGACGCCAACAAAGCTGTTGCTGAAGCAGACAAAGAAGCCATCGTACTTAAGAAAAAATAAGATGAGGAGGGTTATAGCAATAGTCATATTGTTCCAGGCGATCAATGTTTTTGCCACAACACCGGGACAGTATCAATGGGAGCAGCAACGCAGTCGTTTTACATTATCTGCCGAAGAGGAAAAGTTGCCGGAGCTCATGATCAAGAATCATGTTCTTTATGAATACACTTTCGAGAACGATGAGTTCCTGATGTACTCCACTCATCACAAGATCATTTATGTGAACAGCAACGAGGCGATCCAAAACACAATCGCATCTATATATCGATGAACAGCACCATGGCGCTTACCACTGTAAAAGCGCGTGCAATCAACAAAGCCGGTAAAGCCGTTTATTTCGACGAGACAAATCTCAAAGAGATCAAAGAAGAAGCCAGCGGTAATGCTTACCGGATCTTTGCAATGGAAGGAGTAGAGATCGGCAGCGAAGTAGAATATTTCTTTACGCGCAAAATGGTGGCCGATATGTTCAATCGCGAGTTCATGCAATTCGATGTGCCGGCTAAGAATACATCGATGACGCTTACCAGCCCCAAGCATCTCAAGTTCGATTTCAAAACATACAACGGCCTTCCCGAAGTAAAGCAAACAGTGGACACCACTCAGAATGTTTACGAGATCAGCGCGTCAGATGTAGATGCAACGAAAGAGGAACCATTCGCTAATATAATGCCGAACCGGAAGCGCGTTGAGTATAAGCTCGCGTACAACACCGCTCGTTCGCGTGCACGCTTGTACACTTGGGCAGATGCATCGCGGCGTTTTTACGAGATCCTTACCGACCTAACCAAAGACGACAAGAAGGCTGTCGCAAAATTCGTTAGCAATGCAAAGATCGACAAATCACTGAAGCCCGCCGACCGCATCCGGAAGATTGAAAGCATTCTCAAAACATCGATCAACGTTAACGACGAAAGTGGCGATCGTACCTTGAATATTCCTGAGTCAATACTGAAAAATAAAGTTGCTTCGAGAGAAGGCATCACGCGACTCTACGTCGCAGTGTTCAATGAGATGGGTATCAAAGCATTCCCCGTGATGACATGCAGTCGCGACAATTTCAGGTTCGATAGCGACTTCGACTCATGGTCGTACCTCGATGTATACCTGATCTATTTCCCGGAGACGAAAGGATTCATCGCGCCGTATTTTCCCACGAGGTATCCACTTGTTCCCGGTGAATACACTTCTCAGAAAGGTTTGTTCATCGAGCCCTTCGAAGTAGGTGAAGTGAAGTCGGCACTCGGTACGATCAACGAGATTCCCGCTCCGAATTATCTCGCCAACCAGGACAATCTAAACATCGACGTTACCTTCGATAGCGATCTTGAATCGAACACTGTTAACGCAACACGAGCTTTCGTCGGTTACACTTCCGATCTATTTGCATCCTTCTACCAGATGATGAACGACGAGCGACGCAAGCAAATGGTGGAGGAGCTTTTCAAAGAGACAGCTCCCGATCTCCAGTTGAACAAGTGGTCTACGAAGCCTATTCCTAAGAATGACGTTGACTGGTTCGAGATGCAGGGTGAGTACAAGACCACCAGTCTTATCGAAAAGGCCGGTCCCCGTATTTTGTTTAAGGCAGGTTTGCTGATCGGTCCGCAGATCGAGATGTATCGCGACGATCATCGGGTATCATCCGTTGAGAATGATAACAACAGGAACTACTCCCGTGTGATCAAAGTACATCTACCGAATGGTTACGTGGTGAAGAATGCCGACCAACTGAAGATGAACTTCGCTTACAACAACGATGAAAAGAATCCTTTCCTTTTTAAGTCCGATTTTATCTTGAAGGACGGCGTATTGGAGATCACGATATCTGAGTTCTATAAGGAGATTTTCGTGCCCTTGGATCGCTATGAGGACTTCAGAAAGGTGGTGAATGCATCGGCCGACTTCAATAAGATCACGCTGGTTTTAGAAAAAGCCCAGTAATTCTTATCTTGCATTACCATTTTTTAAACTATGCTGAAGAAACTCCCGCCTGCTTTTCGCAACTTCTATTTTGTGTGTGGAATGCTGTTCGTGTTCTGGATGACTTTTCTCGACTCGAATGATCTCGTTACACGCTTCAAAATGTCGATGAAACTGAGTGATCTCGAAGCCGAAAAGGAATACTACAACCAAAAGATTGTGGAAGTAGAGAAAGATCGAAATGAACTGATGACCAACAAGGAACTCCTCGAGAAATTCGCCCGTGAGAAGTATCTCATGCGCAAGGAAACAGAGGACGTCTTCGTTATTGTTGAAGACTAATTTTACTCTCTATGAAGGCCCTGTCGATGTTGATTCTCTTCTGCCTCGTAAGTTTCGGGTCTTACGCTCAATTCAATAAGAAGAACAACAGGGGTTCGAACAGTGCAGCAGACCTCACTCTTAGAGAAAGAATATTTTTCGGCGGTGGTGGATCGTTTTCAACAGGGTCATCTTTTGCGAACACCGGGCTTAGATACACTTATATAGCACTAAGTCCACTCATCGGTTATCGTGTTACGATGCCATACTCAGTTGGCGTTCAGGTCTTATACCAGGCATATCTTTTCCCGCAAGGAGCAGCACCCAGCATCAACCAGTTCGGTATTGCGCCGTTCATGCAGTATCGCATTGGACAATTTTATTTGTACGGAGAGTTTTCAAATGATCAACTCACTGAACGCTATTGGTGAAAACAGATCAACGTATAAACGTTTACCGGTTGGCCTGGGTATTACTCAACCAATGGGTCAGCGAGCTGCAGTTAACGTTGTTGTTTTGTATGATCTGTTGTATGCAAGCAGAGATTTCTATGCTCCATACACATCTCCAATTATCTTCCGCATTTACTTTACGGCAGGCGGAATTTCATTTTAATTCCAGGTTGAATTTCTTCCCTAAGGTCTTTAAGTCTTCTACAACTTTCTCGTTCAAGGGTATTCCTTCCTTCATTCGTAGCGCTTCATATTCTCTTTCAGGATCGCCAGGTATTACGACAGCTGGCTGACCTTCGATTGTCTTCGCAGAACGAAAGCGATTGATCCAGTTGTCCATATGACTTTTGAATTCCACTGCAGGACGAAACGCATCCACACGCATGGCTCCGAAGAAATGACCGATACCTTCACCAACCGGATCGGTGGGAGGAGCGAGGAAGCTTACAAATGGAGGAACCCACGGACCATAATTAGCACCACTCAACACAGCTGAGAAAATATCGACCCACGCGCCCAGGCAAAATCCTTTATGACTTCCATGGTCGCGATCGCCACCCAATGGAAGCAATGCACCGCCGTCTTTCAATTCATGTGGGTTAAGCGAGATCTCTCCGTTCTTCTTTTGGATCCATCCGGAAGGAGCTTCGGCATTTTTTCTTTGAAGTATCTCGAGCTTGCCGTTGGCGGCAGTTGTTGTAGCAAAGTCGGCAACGAAAGCAGGTTGCGTGCCTGCTGGTATCGCAACACAAATTGGATTGGTGCCAAGCAGTCGTTCAACAGAAAATGTTGGAGCAACTAACGGACTTGCGTTGGTCATCGCTATACCGATCATGTCTTGTTCCAAAGCCATCATCGCATGTTGTGCGGCGATACCGAAGTGATTTGAATTCCTTACGGCCACCCAACCAGTTCCGCACTTTGTCGCTTTCGAGATGGCGATCTCCATGGCGATAGGAGCGACGACTAAACCCAGGCCACCATCGCCATCAACAACGGCGGTACTTGGAGATTCGTGCACAACACGGATGTTTGGTTTTGCGTTGATACGTTTTGCTTCCCAAAGACGAATGTAGCCGCTGAGTCGAGCAACGCCGTGCGAGTCTATACCGCGCAGATCGGCGCGTAGCAGCACTTTAGCAGCGAGATCGGATTGTTCAGGCGTGCACCCGATTTTTTCGAAAACGACACGCGAGAACTCTAAAAGGTTGGGATAAGAGTATGTTGAATCCATAGCCCCAAATTAATATTAAACTATAATTTTGCATCGTAAAACAATCCCCGTATGAAAACCAGATTAGCCTTTATTGGTGTGCTGTTGATGAATGTGAGTTTGACTTTCGCGCAGACGGAAACGCCTGTCGATTCGAAGATCACCAATGTTACCGTCTTTCTGAGCAAGGCGCAGGTTACGCGCCAGGTGAAGGCCCGTCTCGAAGCCGGAAAGACCACGCTGGTGCTCACGGGCCTCACAGCCCAAATGGATACCGAGAGTATCCAGGCTGCAGGCAAAGGAAGTTTCGTGATCCTGGGGATCAGTCATCGTCAGAATTTCCTCAATGACCTGAATGTTCCTAAAAGTCTGAAAGTTCTGAGAGATTCTCTCGACTACTATCAAAAACAGGCTGCGCTCGAACAATCACAGAAAGAGATCCTCAATAAAGAAGAACAGATGTTGCTTGCCAATCAACGTATCGGCGGCAACAATCAGAATATTACAGTTGCCGAATTGAAAGGCATGGCCGACTTCTACCGCGCAAGGCTGAGCGATATCGTGACGTCTAGAATGAAAGAAGATGAAAAGCTGAAGAAGATCAACGCGAGGATCATTAAGATAACCTTGCAGATTGCTGAACAGAATACGTTGTATTCAAGAAACACCGGCGAGATCTTGATCAGTGTTTCAGCAGAGGCAGCAACACAAGCTGACCTCGAAGTAAATTATGTTGTTCAAAATGCCGGCTGGACACCGATCTATGATCTTCGTGCGATCAATACAAAGTCACCGATCACAGTTTCTTACAAAGCGAATGTGTTCCAGGGAACTGGCGAAGAATGGAAGAATGTGAGGTTGAAATTATCGACCGCGAATCCGAACCAAAGTGGTTTGAAGCCGGAGTTGTATGCGTGGTATTTGGATTTTTATGAGCCCGTCGTTCGATCGCCTAGATACAGATCGGCAGCAGCGCCGTCAATGGCCATGAAAAAAGCTGACGTTGAAGAAGAGAAAGCAGCCGAGATGGATGCGCCTGTACCTGAGCCCGCACAATCCGTCGCCGATTACACTTCAACAATACAAACAACTCTCAACACCGAATTCGACATCTCTCTTCCTTACACCGTTGCCTCCGCATCGAAGGCTACTGTTGTCGACATCCGCAACTACGAAATGAATTCGTTCTACGAATATGCCGTTGCTCCGAAGCTCGATACCGAATCATTTCTCCTCGCAAGAGGTCTCGGTTGGGAAGAATTCAATCTCCTCCCAGGCGAAGCCAACATTTTCTTCGAAGGAACATTCGTAGGCAAATCATTCATCGATCCCAACAACATCAAAGACACACTCTCTGTTTCTTTAGGTCGTGACAAACGTATCGTAGTGAAACGTGAAAAATTGAAAGACCTCACTTCTCGTAAAATGATCGGCGGAAACCAGCGCGAGAATTATGCGTGGGAGATCTCTGTTCGTAACACAAAGAGTGAACCAGTGAAAGTTGTTGTCGAAGATCAACTTCCCGTGTCACAGAATACGCAGATCGAAGTTACACCGGGTGATCTTGGTGGTGCGAAACGCGATCTGAACACCGGCAAGCTCACCTGGGAATTAAATCTTCAGCCGAACGAAACGAAGAAAGTAAGTTATAAGTACGAGGTGAAGTATCCGAAGGATAAAAAAGTGAGTGGCCTATAATAGCACCGTCGTCACACGCGCATGCGGGTGACCCAGTCACACGCGCTGGATTGCCCGGATGAACCGTGCAATGACAGCTACGGAAGTAATGACGCGAGGACACCTTCTTTCAAAGAATAACTAGAAACCCGAATGTTTGTGAATGAATGTTCACTCAGAATAAAATTAACGAGCACACACGCCACCATAATCATATCAACACGCATTTCGATCATGCCGGGCAACGCAAGTCTGCCGGCGCGATCGTGCGTTAGCAGATCTTTATAGATCGCAGGAAACGCTTCGATATCAAAAGGCGTCTCCGAGTCATCGGGATAATAGGGAAGACCATTGCGATGACAAAACATCTCGCTAAGTGTATCGAATGTTCCTGAAACTCCGACTAGTGTAGTTGGGTTGTATTGTTTGAGAAGATCAGACAATGAATGCAATTCTTCTTTCAAAAAATTTTCGAGCTCCGCAACTTCCTTTGGTCTTATCGGATCATGTTTTTGAAACTGTTCCAGCAATCTTTGTCCGCCGATGTCGAAACTTTTCTTCCATTGAACACCGTGGTTGTTTCCAAAAATAAACTCCACGCTACCACCACCAACATCGACAATCAACGAGCTATCGGCACCAAGGTCGAGACCCGCGCGAACACCGCGGTAAATAAAATCAGCCTCTTCGTCACCGTCGATGATACGGGCTTCAATGCCGGTGTTAGTCCGGATGCTTTCGATCAGCTCGTGTCCGTTCGAAGCATTCCGGATGGCGCTGGTGCCGAAGGCCAGTGTCTTCCGAACGCTGTACTGATCGATAATGGTCTTGAATTTTTTCAGGGTATCGAGTGCTCTTGCGAAGCCTTCCTCTGTGATCAGTTTTTTGTTGATGCCGTCCTTTCCAACCTTCGCCGCCTCGCGTTCGCGCACGAGTATCTTCGGCCTCGACGACATTTCCGCAATAAGGAGGTGGAAAGTGTTGGTGCCCATGTCGATGATGGCGACGTTCGCGTGTTTGGAGCTCATAAGTAAGAGTTCAATTTACTTATATTTGAAGTACTATGAATAAACGTAAAGTTTCCCAGGAAGCACAGCAACAAAAGTTCAATGAACTAGATAGAAAGAACGAAGAATCACTTTTAGGTGGTGGTCAGAAGCGCATAGAACAACAACACGCCAAAGGAAAACTTACCGCACGCGAAAGAGTTCTCCTTCTCCTCGACGAAGGCTCATTTGAAGAACTGGGAAAATTTGTAATGCACCGCAGCAAAGACTTCGGTCTCGATAAAGAATATTATCTCGGCGATGGAGTTGTCACTGGCTACGGAACAATCGCAGGCCGTTTGGTATATGTGTTCTCGCAAGACTTCACTGTGTTTGGTGGTTCCCTTTCCGAAACACACGCGGAGAAGATCGTAAAGATCATGGACCTCGCTATGAAGAACGGAGCACCCGTAATTGGTCTCAACGACTCAGGTGGTGCACGGATCCAGGAAGGCGTTGTGTCGCTCGGCGGTTATGCAGATATCTTTTATCGCAACGTGATGGCTTCCGGTGTTGTGCCGCAGATCTCGGCCATCATGGGGCCTTGCGCCGGGGGCGCCGTGTATTCGCCAGCCATGACCGACTTCATCCTGATGGTTGAGAACACTTCGTTCATGTTTGTTACCGGCCCCAACGTAGTGAAGACAGTGACAAACGAAAACGTGACTGCCGAAGAACTTGGCGGTGCTTCAACGCATAGTACGAAAAGCGGTGTTACACATTTTGCTTGCAGCAATGAAGTAGAGTGTATCAATCATATCAAGAAGCTGATTTCGTACATGCCCCAAAATTGCGAAGAGAATGCTCCGAAGTTGCCTTACGAGATTGCAGACGAAAGTCGTCCCGGCTTAAATGAAATTATTCCCGCCAACGCAAATCAGCCTTACGATATGCGCGACGTCATCGGCGGTGTTGTTGACGAGAGTTCGTTCCTTGAAGTTCATAAAGATTTTGCGGAGAACATTGTGGTTGGCTTCGCGCGACTCGCCGGAAGAAGCATCGGTATTGTCGGAAACCAACCTGCGTCGCTGGCCGGTGTGCTCGACATTCACTCGAGCGTAAAGGGCGCAAGGTTCGTTCGTTTTTGCGATAGCTTCAATATCCCGTTGCTGGTCTTCGAAGATGTTCCAGGTTTCTTACCAGGAACAGACCAGGAATGGAATGCCATCATCACGAATGGCGCGAAATTGTTGTATGCATTTTCGGAGGCGACTGTTCCGCGTGTAACTGTTATCACGCGAAAGGCATATGGTGGTGCGTATGATGTGATGAACTCGAAGCACATCGGCGCTGATATGAACTACGCGTGGCCTACCGCCGAGATTGCCGTGATGGGAGCGAAGGGTGCCGCGGAGATCATCTTCAAGAAAGAAATTTCAGAAGCTCCGGATCCTACAGCAAAGTTGAATGAGAAAGTAGAGGAGTATACGAGGAAATTTGCCAACCCATACCGCGCTGCTCATCGCGGGTATATTGATGAAGTTATTTATCCCGATCAGACCAGAGAAAAGTTGATCAAGGCTTTCGCAATGTTGGAGAATAAAGCTGCGAAGCTGCCGAAGAAGAAACACGGAAACATTCCGCTGTAGCTATGACATTACTCGGGGCGGGTACTCTTCAAAATTCTTTCCCGGAATATCAAAGCTGAAGATCCGATCCTTGCAAGCTACTTCAAATGGCTAGGTGAGAAATATCATTTCTCGATGATCAAGCTCAATTAATTCTTATCCTTCTTCGCAACCATTCGTAGAGTTATCTGTCTTCACATCCTTCGGTGTAAAACCAATCGAAGTGGAATTCACGCAATACCTCAATCCCGTTAACGTCGGACCATCGTCGAACAAGTGACCGAGATGCGATCCGCATTTCGCACAAACGATCTCAATCCTTTCCATGCCGAAAGAGTTATCCTTAATTTGTTTGATCCTTCCGCCCGCGAGCTCCTTGTCGAAGCCAGGCCATCCACAATCCGTATCGAACTTCATATCCGAAGTGAAAAGCTCTTGCTTACAAGCGGCACATGAATAGACACCCTTTTCGTGGTGAAGCCAATATTTGTTTGTGAACGGCCTGTCGGTACCTTTTTCGCGCAGCACGTTGTATTGTTCTGGCGTCAGTTTCGCTTTCCATTGAGCATCAGTAAGATTAACCGTTCGAATGGTATCCGCTGAAGATAATTTTCCATCAGTTTTTTTCGATTGCTGATCCTGGGTGTTTCCTGTACAGGCGTAAAAAAGTGCGGCAGACAGCAATGCGACGAGTTTCAGACTAGTTCTCATATCCTGGATTTTGATCAATATACGACTAACACACCGGGCCCGGATTTGGTTTAAACAAGAAACCCGATTTTCTTATAAATTTGGCCCTGTTAATTAATTAGACGCGTATAAAACAAAGACCTTACAGTATGGATAAGCAAAGCAGAAAATTTCTTTTCGACTACCTCAACAACGCTTCACCTACCGGCTTCGAATCGCCCGGTCAGCAAATATGGCTCGACTACATCAAACCGTATATCGACGACCAGATCATCGATGTTTATGGAACCGCAGTTGCGTAATTAATCCAAAGGCTTCTTATAAAGTTGTGATCGAAGCACACGCCGATGAGATCTCATGGTTCGTGAACTATATCACAGACGAAGGTTATATCTACGTGCGACGTAACGGAGGTTCCGATCACCAGATCGCTCCTTCGATGCGCGTCAATATTCAAACCGATAAAGGCATTGTTAAAGGCGTATTCGGTTGGCCGGCAATTCACGTTCGCGATGCTGCTCGTGAAGAAACTCCTTCGCTCAAAAATATTTTTGTCGATATCGGAGCGGCCAATAAAAAAGAAGTGGAGGAAATGGGCGTTCACGTTGGTTGTGTAATGACCTTCGAAGCGGACCTCATCGAGCTCAACAAGAATTTTCTTGTTGGTCGTGCGCTCGATAACCGCATGGGTGGTTTCATGATCGCAGAAGTCGCCCGCCGACTCAAGGAGAACAAGAAGAAAACTTCCGTTTGGTCTCTATGTTGTGAACGCTGTACAGGAGGAGATCGGACTTCGCGGTGCCGAAATGATCTCACGTCGTTTGAAACCCGACCTCGCAATTGTTACCGATGTTACTCACGACACGCAGTCGCCGATGTACAACAAGAAAGAAAGTGGTAATCTCAAGTGTGGTCTCGGTCCAACGTTGTGCTATGGACCCGCCGTGCAAACCAATGTGCTGAAAATGATCATCGATGTTGCGCAGAAGAAGAAGATCCCGTTCCAGCGCCAGGCCGTTTCGAGGTCTACCGGTACCGACAACCGATTCATTTGCTTATTCAGCCGAAGGCGTTGCGTCGGCATTGATCTCTCTTCCATTGAAATACATGCATACTACCGTAGAAACGGTTCACAAGGACGATGTCGAGAACGTTATCAACCTCATTTACGAAGTATTGCTGCAGGTAAAACCCGGCCACGATTTCGGTATATCAAGTAGAAATCTTACACCGGAAAGGTGATGTAAGAGGTAGGCTTTTCTCTTGAAAAAGGAAAGCCTACCTTCGTTTTTAAGCCACTCCTTTGTTTTTGTTGAGTACCGAATTCGATTGAAAAATCGGAAAAATCTATATCTCGCTTTTTTACCAAATTGTTGCCAACCACACATTAATTTTGCCGTTAGTTAACATTCAATAACCCCAAATCCCCCACCGTTATTCGACTGTTTTTTATCTGAAGAGAAGGTTGGTTTAAGATTGAGAGTGAAAATGATAAAGACAGGAAACCTGTTAAAACGACTTTTCGAGAATCCTCGAAACATTGTCCTCGTCACCGACGAGCAGTACAACATTCGTTATGCTTCTGCTACTGTTGAGACGATCTTTGGTATCGATCCCGTTTCGATCCTGGGAAAAAATGGATTCGATTTCGTGCCTGAAACACGACGCCAGGAATGGCGCGATTGTCCTCACCGAAGCCAATGGTAATGGAGCAGGCGAAATCAAACTTCACACAAACAACGGTGATGAGGTCTATTTCGACGTCACCGTTACCAATCACGTCGACCACGACGAGATCCGCGGCATGGTCGTATTTATGTACGACATCACCGAACGTCGTGTTATTCAGAAAAAGGCTCGAGAGCGAAAAACATCATCTCGACCACGTCATCTATAAGACCACGCACGACCTTCGTGCACCCCTGAGATCAGCACTCGGTCTTGTTCAATTGGCAGAACTCGATCCTGCCGAGTATCTGAAATATCTCTCACTCATCAAGTCGAGTCTCAATGGTCTTGCTTCGATGATCGATGAGATGAGCAATTTCTATACGAACGATAAGCTTGCGATCCAGAGTGATCGCATCGACGTGCGACACCTGATCGATCACGAGATCGCAAATCTCCACAACATGCCCGAAGCACAGGATATCCGTTTCGATGTATTTGTTGACGGTGATGTTCCTTTCTATTCCGATCCGCTTCGTGTAAAAACCATCGTATCTAATCTCATATCGAATTCAATAAAATACAGCGATCCCCAAAAGATGCGGAAGTACATCCAGGTTTCGGCGCACGTGTTCACCGACTGGTTGTTCCTCACATTCGAAGACAACGGTATTGGTATCGATAACGAGCACCAGGAAAAGATCTTCGACCTGTTTTATCGTGTGGAGCTCAGATAAGAAGGGGACCGGCCTCGGTCTCTACATTGTGAAAGACACCATCGATCGCCTAAAGGGAAAGATTTATGTGCGATCGAAGAGAGGTGACGGCACGTCTTTTACAATAACTTTGCCGAATACCATCGACAAAGTCGTATTAAACTGATTTCATTAGTACCGTCGCTAACAGAATTGTTGTCCGATCTCGGCCTGGATAACGAAGTGGTTGGCATTACCAAATTCTGTGTTCATCCCGAACACTGGCGACAAACAAAGACGATCATTGGAGGGACGAAGAATGTGGATGTTAATAAAATACATTCATTCCATCCTGATCTGATAATTGCGAATAAAGAAGAGAACACAAAAGAAGATATTGAGAACCTATCGAAGTATCGCGTTTACGTGAGCGACATTAAGACGGTTGATGAAGCTTTTCAGATGATGAACACAGTTGCTGAGTTAACGAATACATCTGCAACCAAGCTTATCGATCAAATAAAATATTCTTTCACATCTCTACCATCGTCGAGATCAAGCGAGCCCTTTATCTTATTTGGAAGAAGCCGTGGATGGCAGCAGGAAGTGATACGTTTATTAATGAGATGATGAAAGTAGCAGGCTTCGAGAACGTAGTGAAAGGTGAAAGATACCCTACCTTATCTGACGAATCAATCCGACAATTAAATCCACAAGTTGTTTTATTATCGTCTGAGCCGTATCCGTTCAAAGACCAGCACGCAGATGAGTTGAAGAAGCTGTTGCCTGATGCGAAGGTGATGTTGGTAGATGGCGAGATGTTTTCGTGGTATGGAAGCAGATGGGCCGCGATGGCAGAGTACTTTAAACAGCTACGAACGACGGCGTTTTAATCGCTTTTTTTTCGAGCGAAGGTAGTCCTCCTTCAGGTCAGGATATGCGATTATTAAAAGCATGAGAAAGAAAAATGAAAATCCTAAAATTGCGATCATGACAGTTTATGTTTTGATTTCTTTGATATGCGTGATGCTTTTGAATATTCTTTAACGAGGAGCAGCACCGATAAACAAATGACCACGAGGCAGGTCAACACAACATGCCGGCGGGCCTGATTCAATTTTATGAGTTTCACTCATAAGCGTGCCACCAAAGCCAAAGAAGATTACCTGCCAAAACGCCGCCTTCGCGAGACATATATCAACCCTCTTCTCCTTCATAACCCAAAGCTACCGCAACACACTACCCGTATGCAAAAATTCCAGCCACAGCTTTCCTTACAAAGAATTGAAAATTATTTGCGTCGAATAACGCAACTCAGATCCTGAACCCAACCGCTTTCACATCCTCCCAAAACCCCGGGTAGCTTTTTATTCACCACCTCAGGCGACTTGATCGTTACATCCATCATCGTCGCCAGCGGAGCAAGCCCCATCGCCATACGATGATCGTGATACGTCTCTATCTCTATTTGCCTGATGCCTTTAACTTCACCCGGCTCCAGTCGCCAAACTCCCTGCTTCGGCTCAACAATCACAGCTCCGATCTTACTCAGCTCCGCACGTAACGCCGCCACACGATCCGTCTCCTTGATATACAAACTCTCCAATCCCGTGAACGTACCTACAACACCCTTCGCAGCACACACGGGCAACACCGTTTGCGCAAGGTCTGGGCAGTCTGTGAAATCCCACTCTATCGAAGTGTTACTCGTTTTGCTTTTAGTCAACCGAACACCATTGTCATCAAACGTTGCAGTAACTCCCAACAAATTCATGATGTCGACAATTGCGCGATCTCCCTGTAACGACTTATCGATCATACCGGAAGGTATATCGTTGCCTCTTTCGCAAGGGCCGTAAACGCAAACCAATAGCTGGCTCCCGACCAATCACCCTCAACCTTGTATGGATTCGCTTTATACGTGGAGTTCTTTATATGGATGGTGTCGCCACGAAACTCGGCATCAACGCCGAAATGCTTCATGAGCGCTGCAGTCATGTCGATATACGGCTTGCTGCCTACTTTACCAGTAAGCTTGATGCGGAGTCCCCGCGGCAGCGCCGGCCGGTCATCATCAATGCGGAAATGTATTGGCTGCTAACGTTGCCAGGCACGGTAACTTCATCCGCTTTCTGGCCATCGAAGCCTTTGACCTCAATAGGAGGAAAGCCCTCGCGTTCCACATAATCGATCGTCACGCCGATAGCTCTCAGTGCATCCACCAAAAGACCGATCGGGCGTTCTTTCATCCTGGCTGTTCCTGTTAAGATCTTGTTGGAGCCCTTGATGCCGAAGTATGCCGTGAGAAATCTCATGGTAGTACCGGCATCCATAACATCTACAACTTTTTCGTTAGTCATTACAACCTTTTGCATCGTTACCCGTGTCGCGTGCCTCCGAAAGATTGCTAACGACTGGTTGGTTGCCTGCCAACGCTTGCAGTATAAGAGCCCGGTTGCTAAGACTTTTTGAAGATGGAAGTCGTTTTACTTCTCCGCTTGTTGATGAATGTTGCTTGATGAACAGTGATTCCACCTTGTTTGAAAATGAGGGATGAAAAGTAATGTAATATTGGGGTATTTTTTTTGAGCGGATCGAAACAATTTGTTTATTTCGTAGTTTAGTTAGCGTATGAATGCTAAGAAGGTAGCGATTGGATTAGGACTTGCCGGTGGTGCGTTGTTGGCCGCATGGCTTCTTACGGGCGACCGTAGGAAGAAGACTAAAGATTTTGTTGTCAGGAGAACGCAGAACCTGAAACAATCTATGAAAAAGGAAGTTGAAACGTTCGACGATTCTGAAGTGCACTATCTCTAGTGCTTCTCTAAGAATGAGAGAGACTCACCTACCTGTTCTTCATTAACCTCAACATCCCATACGGCGTTGCCTATTCCCTGTGGTAGTGCCATCAATATCTTATTGCCCTTATTTTTCTTGTCCTGCCTCATGATCTCGATGATCTGGGGATCATTTGGAACCTTGATTCGCTCATAGATGCGGTCCAAATATTTTATGATCTGTGATTCGCGATCCGGCGTCAATAAGCCTTTCTGCCTTGCAATGTGAGTTTCCGCAATCATTCCAGCTGCGATCGCCTCTCCGTGATAAAGGTGATTTTCAGTATCCAAAAAAATACGTTTCCAGCGCATGGCCTATCGTATGACCGAAGTTGAGGATCTTCCGCCTTCCCTTCTCTTTCGGATCTTCCGTAACAACACCTGTCTTAAATTCAACCGAGTGACGTATCACGGTCTCCCAATCCTGCCCAGCTACATCTTTCGCCCGGATCACATTCCACATCTTCTGGTCGCCGATGATGCAATGCTTGATGACTTCGGCGAAACCCGACCGCAGCTCACGAAACGGGAGCGTCTTTAAAAACTCCGGCCCGATCAGCGTAGATACAGGCAACTGGAACACACCAATGTGATTCTTGATGCCATTGAAATCGATAGCCAGCTTTCCGCCAACACTCGCATCCACCTGGGCCAGCAGCGTTGTCGGCAACAGCAGGAAATCAATACCACGCTTATACGTTGCCGCGCAGAAGCCCCCCATATCGCCCAGTACACCTCCACCCAACACAACCAACAGCGCATGACGGTCCAGCCGAAGGTCAGTCATCCGTTGCCATATCACCTGGCAGGTGTCAATATTCTTGAAAGTCTCTCCGGCTTCGATCTCAATGATCTCGTGACTCGGAATGTTTTCAGCAACGAGGGGATAGCAGTGAAGTCGCGTATTCCTATCGGTCAGGACGACAACCTGCGAGTACGCTTTCTTTTCGAAGAACTCTTTAAGTAACGATGCAATGCCTGTATTTACCTCAACCATCATGTACAAAAGTATATATTTGCGGACCTTTTTTTAGGCAATGGAAAGCGAACCAAAGGTACAATTCGACGACACAAGCACTGCGTTCTCCTATAAATCCGACCGGCAACTGAAGAAAGCCAATTTTGTCTTCACGGTTGTCAACAACCCGGTGATGTCGGCTTTGTCTACCACCCTGCGAAATATGCCCTGAAACTTCACCTGCCTTTCGCGAAGAAGATCATCCGGAGCACCATCTTCGAACATTTCTGCGGAGGCGAAACCATTTCCGAAAGCGATTACGACGATCGCCACCCTGAAGGAAATTCAACGTCGGTACTATTCTCGATTACTCCGTTGAAGGAGCGAAGACAGAAGAAGGCTTCGACGAAACCACCCAGGAGATCCTTCGGACCATAGAGAAAGCAAAAGGTAACGATGCTCTTCCGTTCTGTGTGTTCAAAGTCACCGGCATGGCCGACACTCCGTTGCTCGCGAAAAAACATTCGGGCGAAGCATTAACCGCCGATGAAGTCGCCGCCTTCGCACGTGTACACGATCGCGTCGACGCCGTTTGCAAAAAAGCTTTCGAGAACGACGTTCACATTCTCGTCGACGCCGAAGAGACCTGGATCCAGGATCCCATCGATCATCTCGCTTACGAGATGATGAAGAAATACAATCGACAAAAGGCAATCGTATTCAATACATTCCAAATGTATCGGAACGACATGAGCAGTCGCCTGCGCGAGGCACATCAGCAGGCAGTTAAAGAAAATTATTTCCTTGGCGTAAAACTCGTGCGAGGTGCATACATGGAAAAGGAAGCAGCGCGCGCAGAAAAACTCGACTACGAAAATCCCATTCACGCAACTAAAGAAGATACCGACAAAGCATTCAACAAGGGCCTTACTTTTTGTGTCGATAACGTGAAGACCATTTCGCTCATGTGTGGTTCACACAACGACTACAGCAACAGGTTTTCTTACAGTGCTCGTCGAAAGGCACGGACTGAAACCAAACGACCCCCGCATCTGGTTTGGACAGCTGCTGGGCATGAGCGATCATATTTCGTTTAATCTTTCGAAGGCAGGATACAACGTTGCCAAGTATGTTCCCCTACGGACCCATCGCAGCCGTCATGCCTTACCTCATAAGGCGAGCGCAGGAGAATACTTCCGTTGCGGGCCAAAGCAGCCGCGAACTTCAGCTTATCCGCAAAGAGCTGAAACGACGACGCAAATGATTATTTTTGCCGCATGCATTTTAGTGAACAAGAACTTCAAAGAAGGAATAAACTGTCTGAGCTAAGAGCGATTGGTATCGATCCATATCCAGCAGCTTCATTTCCAGTTTCCCATTACTCATTAGATATTTTATCCGGACACTCGGAAGAGAAGAAAGAAAACTTCGCAGACGTTACTATCGCCGGTCGCGTAATGAGTCTGAACGACAAAGGCAAAGTTCTCTTTATAAAAGTACAGGACTCCAAAGGCATCATCCAATTATATGTTCGCCGCGATGACATTAACACCGAGTTCTTTGATAAGGTAGTTAAACATCTCCTCGACCTCGGAGACATTATCGGCGCAAAGGGATTCGCATTCATCACTCGCACAGGTGAGACGACCATACATGTAAAAGAGCTCACGCTGCTCAGCAAATCGTTGAAACCTCTTCCTGTTGTGAAGAGAGACGAGCAAGGAAATGTATTCGATGAAGTTACCGACCCTGAATTCAGATACAGGCAACGTTACGCCGACCTGGTCATAAATCCTTTAGTAAAAGAAACATTCATCAAGCGGACGAAGATGATCAATTCAATCCGCGAATTTCTCAACAACCACGGCGCTCTCGAAGTAGAAACACCAGTACTCCAGGCAATACCAGGCGGTGCCGCTGCACGTCCCTTCACCACACATCACAACGCGCTCGACGTTCCCTTCTACCTTCGCATTGCCAACGAGTTGTACTTGAAACGACTCATCGTTGGTGGATTCGATTGGGTGTATGAATTCGCGCGCGATTTTCGCAACGAAGGAATGGACCGAACTCACAACCCCGAGTTTACCATCCTCGAATTCTACGTTGCCTATAAAGATTATTTTCTGGATGATGGAGACCACCGAGCAATTGCTCGAAAAGGCAGCCATCGACGTGAACTGGAACTACCGATGTTACCGTCGGCGACAAGCCGATCAGTTTCAAAGCGCCATTCAAACGCGTGAGGCATCTTTGATGCTATCAAAGAAACATACAGGCATCGACGTCAGCAACATGAGTGAAGACGAGCTTCGCGAGGTATGCAAGAAATTACACCTGGATGCCGATCCGAAAGTGGGCAAGGGTAAGCTTATCGACATTATCTTCGGCGAGAAATGCGAGATGCATTACGTACAACCCACGTTCATCATCGATTACCCCGTTGAGATGAGTCCGCTCACGAAAAAACATCGCAGCAAGGCAGGTGTTGTGGAGCGCTTCGAACTGATCGCTAACGGCAAAGAGATCGCAAACGCCTACACGGAGCTCAACGACCCCGTAGACCAGCGCGAACGTTTCGAAGAACAGGTGAAACTGATGGAACGCGGCGACGATGAAGCGATGTTTATCGACTACGATTTTCTCCGCGCATTGGAGTATGGAATGCCTCCGACAGCAGGAATTGGCTTCGGTATCGACCGCATCGTAATGCTGCTCACGAATTCACCATCGATACAGGATGTTCTGTTCTTCCCGCAGATGCGTCCCGAGAAGTTCGAGTGAACTGTCATTGCACGGTTTATCCGGGCAATCCCGCTTCGAAACACTGGATTGCCCGCATGCGCGTGCAACGACAACTCACAATTGGTCCAGGAAGTTTCTATTCCTATCCAGCTTCAAATCCCTCAACATTCCCGACTTAATTCCGATCGAGAAGTTATAATTCTGGAACCTGCCGAATGGCACCCAGTTGACGCTCATCTGCCAGCAATGCAGGTCGCGACGAATTCCGAACTGGCTCTGAGTAAACTGTTTCTTCTGAAAGTCGAAGCCTGAGTTGAAATCAACTTTCCATTTCTGTGTAAGAGACAAGTCGCCACTGAAACGTATCGTTTGTGTGATGGTGGGCTTTGAATAACCTGGCTTGCTGTAGTCGACAGTGTAGTTGACGCGGAGGTTCCAGGGAATTTCAAAGTCCACGTACATGTCGGGGTTATTCAGCAGGAATGCTTTGTCACTGTCTGAGACTCCTTGCGCATTGGAGATCTTCTGCCGTGTGCTTTTATCTTTGTCACGGCCTTTGGGACTAAAGTTTGTGGAGAAGTTGAAATTCAAACTCGATAACTGGCCGAGCTTTATCCCCTGGTTTTGCCAAACAAACTTGTTGGTCCTGCGTTGCTGAACATTTCCTTTTTCATCGATCGATGTGAGGACGTACTGGTATGGGTCGACAGTACCATTCACGTTAACGTTCAGCTTTCCGTCGAGAACGTTAGTGTTGGCCGAAAGCGAAAACGGGGCAAGGTTAAATGAGTCGGCGAGTAAGTTGTAACTGCTTGAGATCTGCAACGAGTTCAATAAGCTCACCTTCCTGTCGATCGTGTCTTTCACGCCGCGCACTTTCATTTCTACCGTGTTACCGATACTGAAACCGATAGCACCGGATTTTCCAGATTGTGCGCCGCCATAAACATATCCCTGGTGTCTTGATTGCAGAACAGTACTGCCGTTGACTTCGAACTTCTGGAAGTAATCGTACTTGTCGGCAGAGAAGTCGGGGCCTGAAAGAATAGTTGACGCTTGGGTTCATCACGTGGCGGATTGCCTTCACACGACCTTCAGGATTTTTATTTATCCACGTTCCGTAAAGACGAGTGGTGAGTCCAAGCGAGCCGCTGTAGTTTACGATGCGGTTGAATCCCTGGATGGTGTCTTTCACAACCACCGATTTTCCGTCGTCGCTGATACCCCAGTCGAGTTTGTTGAAGTACCAGGTTTCATCGTAACTGAGTGATGGGCTCAAGGTGAGATATTTGAACACCTTGATGGATGTACCAAGCGGGAAGCTATGCCTCACGCCTTTCTTTCCGTTCCTGAAAAGCTCGGGGATTGTAGATGAGTTAAACTTGGTAATGCTATCCTGTGTTACATCACCGCCTCTCTTGATCTTACCGAGATTAGTAGTAATGGTATTCGTTGCAGTAGAGGTTAGCTTGAACGCGAGGTTTTGAAGCACTGTGCTCTTCGAGTTTTTGAACGGGTACACGTTGTTCATGTTGAAGCTAAGGTCGGGTGCGTTGAGATCGATCTGGTTTGTTTGCAGGTCCTGGCTGTGACGCATGTTGATACCGAGACTGAACGGAGTGCCTGGGAATGTTTTCGAATACGAAATGTTCGAGCTCATTTTCCTCGTAGTAGAGTTGAAGGTTGAGCTGGAAGCAGTTGAAGCAACCGATACATAATTATTTTTTGTGAACGATGATGTGGCAGCATTCACAGATGCCGAGAAGCGACCGGTTCCTTTTGTTTGAGGAGAGTGACTCCACGTTAACCTGAAGTCTTTCGTGCGCGAATTGTCTTCTACGTTCGGCGTAAGCCTGTTGCTGGTGAAGTTGAATGCAAGACTTCCGTTGTATTTATACCTTTTCCTGTAGATGGAGTTGATGGACATGGCACTTGAGCCTTTTGAATAGATGTCGCCGGTGATGCCGAGCTTCATATAGTCGCTGATGTCGAAGTAATATCCGCCGTTCTTCAAAAAGAAACCACGCAACTTCTCCTCACCATAGGTCGGCATTAAAATACCGCTCTGACTTTTTCGTTGCTGTGGGAAGATACCGAATGCGAAACCGAGTGGTGTTGGTACGTCCATGAACTCCATGTAGAATGGACCGGAAACAATTTATCGCCGGGAATTGCCTTTGATTTTCTTGAGATGATGCGGAAGTGTGGATGAGCAAGATCGCAGGTAGTGTAAGCGTTGTTGATACTGAAGAGTTCGCTCTTGTTGTTCTTATAAACCCGGTCGCCATGAATGAACCCGTCGCCTTGTTGGTAACGACTTCAGTGATCTTTGCCCGCTTCGTCTTGAAGTTATAGATCATGTCGTGAGTCTCGTATGTTTGCCCGCCGTCTTTGAAAATAGGAAGACCGACCATGCGGCCGGTGGAGTCGGGGATACCGTGTGCGGTGATGGTAGATGATTCGTAGTCGATCACGATCTCATCGGCTTCGAGCTCAATGGTACCATATTTGATCTTTGCGTTTCCATACAGCTTGATGATCTTCTTCTGCATGTTGGAGTTGATGGAATCGCGGGCCGAATAGAAGATGGTGGTTTCTATATCCTTCTTCGGAGGAGTTTTAACCGAATCGGGCTGGGTTGCTAAGGTGTCGGCTTTATTTTGAAGAGAGTCGAGAGGCGGGATGGTGTCGGGCTTAACGGGAAGCTGACCCGCGGGCGGCCTTACCGGTCGCTCCACCTGAGCCTGGACGCCCGTTGTAGAAAGAAATGAAAAAACAACCGAAAAAATGATAAGGAGGGGATACTTCACGACTTCCGAATTGACGCTCAGCTGTTTATCATTCAGTGAAAAATTCACAATTTTGCGCAAAGGTATTGCAAATACTTTACACATCGCCAAGCAAGTGGGTTATAAAGGGAAAAGGACAAGCCCGTTTTTCGCGGGGTTCATTACGATAGCAATAACCTTGCTAAGTTTCTCGTCGCCGGCTCAAAGCACCGACAACAAGCTCGACGTCGTTGTTATCGATGCGGGGCATGGTGGTAAAGATCCGGGTACACGCGGCTCTTATACGAAGGAGAAAGACATCGCCCTCAAGGTGACGTTAAAACTTGGAGCGCTTATCACGAGAACATGAAGGACGTGAAGGTCCTGTATACCAGGAGCAAGGATGTCTTTATTCCACTCGATAAAAGAGCGAAGTTTGCCAACGACAACCACGCCGACATATTTATAGTGATCCATGTAAACTCACTTCCCGAAGACACACCCGATACACGGAAGCAATCTATTATGGGCACGGAAACGTATGTGATGGGAACTCATAAGACAGAAGCAAACTTCGAAGTTGCCAAGCGCGAGAACTCTGTTATCTTTTCGGAAGAGAACTACCAGGACAAGTACGAAGGCTTCGATCCGAACTCGCCGGAGTCGTATATCCTCATCAACCTCAACCAGTCGGCCAACCAGGAGAGCAGTCTTCTGCTTGCCAGCAAGATTGAGTCGCAACTAAAGACGAAGGCCGGTCGTAAAAGCAAAGGCGTGAAACAGGCGGGGTTCCTGGTGTTGTGGCAGACAACGATGCCCGGTGTTTATTGCGAGATAGGTTATCTTTCGAATACGAAAGAAGAGAAGGAGCTGAATGACCCAAAAGTGCAGGAAAGTATAGCCGCGGCTATTTACAGGGCACTCAAAGATTATAAAGCCCAAGTAGATTTAATAAATTAGCGTCGTGAATAAAGAAATTAAGGTAGGCCTCTTCGTTGCTGTTGCCCTCGTGCTTCTATACTTCGGCGTCGATTTTTTGAAAGGACGTGATTTTTTCGAGAGATCGCATAAGTACTATGCCGTCTATGACAACGTAGACCAGTTGCAAAAGGCGAACCCTGTGCTTGTTAACGGCTTTGCCGTCGGTCGCGTAAGCGATATCAAGATCATGCAGAACAAGCATCACAAGGTCGTAGTGGAGATGGACATCGATTCAGATATCATTCTTGGCGACTCTACGAAAGCCATTCTCGACAGCGACTTCCTGGGAACGAAATCCATTCTCTTGAACATCGGTCAGGTTACAACTCCGAAGAAGCCTAAGGATACCATACACGCCGAAGTTGCGAAGAGCATATTACAGACAATTTCATCGACTGCCGAACCGGTAGCCGACAACCTCCAGACCACGATTCGAAAACTGAATACCGTGTTGGATAACCTCGCGAAGAATACAGCTTCGCTCGATACCCTTTTCCGCGGACTGAAAGATACACCTGGTCACCTGAACAGAACACTTTCTAAATCTGCCGAGAAGCTCGATGAACTCACGCTGACGATCAAAACAACGACAGAGCATCTCAACCAGACTCTGATCGATCTGAAACCAACCGTTAAAAATTTCCAGGTGTTTTCCGATTCACTGAAGAGAATAGAGTTGAACAAGACTTTGTCGAAGACTCAGAAGACCATGACATCGCTGAATGAAACACTTGCAAAGCTTCACAAAGGCGACAATACTGCGAGCAAGCTTCTCACCGAGGATTCCCTTTACGTGAATTTGAATAAGTTGCTGATGAGTCTCGATACACTTGCTAAGAATTTCAACGACAACCCCAATCATTTCCTGGCGCCACTCGGCAAGAGTAAAAAGAAGATCGATCGCGAAAGGAAGGCTGCCGCCGATCGTCAGAAAAAGTAGTTGTAACTTTCCTTCATGGATATAGACTTCAATAAAAACGAAGATAAGTTTCGTCAGCTTACCTCTTTGCTTAAATCCAGGTCAAAGAAGACTATGCTTGGCGGTGGCGAGAAGAAGATCGATGAACAGCATCAAAAAGGAAAACTTACCGCTCGCGAGCGCGTCGAGTTTCTTACGGACAAAGATTCCCGTTTTCTCGAGATCGGTTTGTTTGTGGGCGACGGGATGTATGCCGAGCAGGGCGGATGTCCATCGGGCGGAGTTGTTGCCGGTATCGGATATGTGAAAGGCCGGCAATGTGTTATTGTTGCCAACGACGCGACAGTAAAAGCCGGAGCCTGGTTTCCAATTACAGCCAAGAAAAATCTTCGCGCACAGGAGATCGCAATGGAAAACCGTCTGCCGATCATTTACCTCGTCGATAGTGCCGGTGTGTTCCTCCCAATGCAAGACGAGATCTTTCCCGACAAAGAACACTTCGGTCGACAGTTCAGGAATAACGCACGCATGTCTGCAATGGGCATCGTACAGATCGCAGCCATCATGGGAAGTTGTGTAGCCGGCGGCGCTTATCTCCCGATCATGTCGGATGAAGCGATGATTGTAGATAAGACCGGCTCTATATTTCTTGCGGGCTCTTACCTCGTGAAAGCTGCCGTCGGTGAAGAGATCGACAACGAGACGTTAGGTGGTGCCACAACGCATTGCGAGATCTCCGGAGTAACCGACAATAAATTTCCCGACGACCAGGCGTGTCTCACATACATCCGAAATCTTTTCGATAAGATCGGGAAACCACAGTCAGCAGGTTTCGACCGGGTGAAAGCCCTTCCTCCAAAAGAAAAGGATAGTGATATCTATGGTTTGTTTCCTTCCGATCGCGCGAAGCCCTACGACACTATAGAGATCATTAAAAGAATTGTTGACGACTCTTCGTTCGAAGAATACAAGGCACTGTATGGAAAGACCATCGTTTGTGGCTATGCCAGGATCGAAGGCTGGGCCGTTGGAATTGTAGCGAACCAACGAAAGATGGTGAAGACGAAGAAAGGCGAGATGCAGATGGGTGGTGTTATTTACTCCGATTCAGCCGATAAGGCTGCCCGCTTCATAATGAACTGTAACCAAAGGCGTGTTCCGTTGGTTTTCTTGCAGGACGTGAGTGGATTCATGGTTGGCAGCAAAGCTGAGCACGGTGGAATTATCAAGGACGGGGCCAAAATGGTGAACGCGATGGCCAATTCCACTGTTCCGAAGTTTACTATCATTACGGGAAATTCGTACGGTGCCGGAAATTATGCGATGTGCGGAAAAGCTTACGATCCACGATTGATCTATGCATGGCCGACTGCACAAATTGCGGTGATGAGCGGAGCATCTGCGGCAAAGACTTTACTGCAAATTCGCGTCGCCTCATTGAAGTCGCAGGGTAAGACGATAACAAAGGAAGAAGAGGACGCTTTGTTGAAGGAGATCACTGATAAATACAACGATCAATTGAGTCCGTACTATGCGGCGTCTCGTTTGTGGGTAGATGGTGTGATCGATCCCCTGGACACACGAAAAGCTATCTCGATGGGAATTGAAGCGGCGGATCACGGTGTTGTTGAAAAGTTTAATGTTGGAGTTATTCAGACATAATGGAAGAAAGAGAGCTTAAAGCATTAGTGTCGCTGCTCGACGATGATGACAAGCAAGTTGTCACTCATGTTGAAGAGAAAATATTGTCACTTGGAACGACCATCATTCCGCATCTCGAAAGAGAATGGGAAAATACTTTCAACCCAACCGTTCAGAAAAGGATCGAGGAACTGGTTCATACACTTCAGTATGATCTTTTGAAAGAAAGAATGCGTGAATGGTATAAGTCACCCGAGCAGGATCTGTTAACGGGTATGTGGATCATTGCAACTTACCAGTATCCCGAGATCGAGATGGATAAGTTGAAGCAGGACCTGGAGCAGATCTATTATGAAACGTGGCTCGAATTTAAACCAGATCAGTATCCATTCGACCAGGTAAAAGTGGATCAACGGGGTGTTGTTCAATAAACTGAAGTTCGGCGCGAACACTAAAAATTTTCATTCGCCCGGAAATTCGATGATCAACGTGGTGCTCGAAAGTCATAAGGGCAACCCAATAACACTTTGTGTTATTTACATGCTGGTGGCTCAGAAACTGAAGCTACCGGTGCACGGTGTAAATCTCCCGAACCTGTTTATCCTGACTTATAAAGACCAGAATCATACGTTTTACATCAATGCTTTCAACAAGGGATTGATCTTTTCAAAGCAAGACATCGAGAACTACATTCACGAGCTGCATCTTGTACCGCAGGGATCGTTTTTCGAGCCATGTAGCAATGCGGATATCATTCGCAGGGCTCTAAGAAACCTGATCATGAGCTTCGAAAAAATGGGTGAGCATGCGAAAGCGGAGGAAGTTAAAATTCTGTTGATCGAGATCTCGATGGCGGAGATCTGGGAGTTTAATTTTTTACTCTTATAGAGCAACCGACGGCCCTGGTCGCCGCGACGGATGTTCCGTCTAAAACCTTTTTCAAATAATTGTCTTTCACACCGCTGGTAAGTTGGGGATTGTCATCAATCGCACCGCTGTAGATCACACTGAGATCTTTATCGAGCACAAAAACTTCGGGTGATTTCCTCGCACCGAATCTTTTCATCCACGTTTGATTTTTGTCGGCTACATATGGAATGTCGAAAGCCCATAGATCATATTGGGCTTTCATCTTCTCTGCAGATTCCTCTGGTTCGAGATAAGAGTTCACCAAAACAAACTGAACATTCGAGCTGTAGTTTGTTATCAAAGATTTGATGCGATCAGTGTAATAACCATCGTATGCACACATATTACTGGTGAAGATCAATACGATTGACTTAGCTCCTTTGAAATTCTCGAGTGCAACGGGCTGACCGGTCGCAACATTTTCCTGGCAATAACCCAACGTCGTAACCAGGCAGAGAAATAAAATGATCTTCATTGGCTTTTGTGTAAACTAACACATAATCAGTTTCTACGAAGTAACCCAGGGCAACAACGATATCTGACTTGATATAACCACGAAGCTCACCTGATCTCTTAAGCCTCGAATGGATTTACATTCAACTGGGTGTTGAAATGCAAACCTCTTTTTCCATACAGCTTATACATCGCTTCTTTCGCACACCAGTACACACAGTGTTTCACGACATCATTTCCAGCATCGCTTTCTTCCGACGGCGACAATACCCTCGGGGCAACGCGGAGTAACTTTTCTTTAGGCTGTTCGATATCGATACCAACTGCATGGCTCGGATGAATTTGCGCGGCAACGTAAGGCGAAGAGTGAGACAAAGAGATTTCGTGGGTCTGGTCTTTGAGAAAAGGCTTGCCCTGTTCGTCCTTCCGAATGCCGGAATACTCAACACCAACTTTCTCGGCCAGTGTCTTTACGAGAGCCCGCCCTGCAAGGAACTCCCTGCGTTTGGACGGAGCAATAATATCGTCGGGACAAGACTCAAAAGCGAGGGTACGAAAGCTCCTCCTCAGTCTCCGTAATCTGCCAGAGACCCCAGGCACCGCCTCCACTAACCAGCTCTGTCCTCACAAGAGGCATTGTATTTGGATTATTTTTGTGAAGTTAATGACTTCAGTAGAGGTACGAAAGCTTCACACGCTAACCGGTCACCGGGATAGTGTTTACACCGTGGTTGGTGGCGACAAGCCGTCGCTATTCTTCTCCGGCGCCGGCGACGGCATGGTGGTGCTATGGGATTTATCGCAGACGGGCGAGGGAGAGCTTATTGCCCAGCTTCCAAATTCCATCTACGCGTTGTGTTGTGTCGGTGATATGTTGATTGCTGGTCACAACTACGATGGTATTCATGTGATTGACTGGAAGGAGAAGAAAGAAGTTTCTTCTCTGAAACTGACAGAAGCCGCCATATTCGACATCCAGGCTAATGACGGCGATATCCTGGTAGCGTCGGGGGACGGGGCACTTACGGTAGTTAGAAATAATGCCGTTCTGAAGCGCCTTGAGTTCTCACAAAAAAGCGCCCGGACGATCGCGGTGGGATCTGATATAGCTGTGGGTTACAGCGATAATTTTATCAGGGTATTCGATCGAAGCACCTATTCCTTGAAAAAGGAATGGCAAGCTCATACCAGTTCCGTATTTACTCTTCGTTATAGCCCCGATGGGCCAGGTCTTGCTCAGCGGTTCCCGGGATGCGCGTTTGAAGGCGTGGGATGTTGCTGGCGATTACCAGCTGGCCGAAGAAGTCGTTGCCCACATGTACGCTATTAACTCCCTCAGTTTCAGCCCAGATGGTAAAAATTTTGTAACTTGTAGCCTTGATAAGTCGATCAAGCTGTGGGATGCTGGTCAACTGAAACTTTTAAAGGTGATCGATAAAGCCAGGCATGCAGGCCACGGAACTTCGGTAAATAAATTGCTTTGGACTGCATTCGCCGGGGGACCCCGCCTTCTCGGAGTCTACGGCGAAGGAAGGCGACGTTCACCATGGTCAAAGTTATCAGCGCAAGCGACGATCGAACGATCTCCATCTGGAAATTTATTTTTTAAACTATCAATCGACCCACAAATGAAAATTACACCGCTGGAAATCCGCCAGAAAAACTTTCGAGAGAACCCTCCGTGGTTACGACAAAGACGAAGTCAATGCATTCCTTTTGACTCTTTCGCAGGAATGGGAACGCACACAAGACGAAGTAAAGAGATTAAGTCAAAATTCGACCACGCCGAACGCGAAGTGGTTTAAACACAGGGAAGTTGAGAACACCCTGTATCGCACGTTGAAGACAGCCGAAGACACCGGCGCGAGCATTACAGAACAAGCCAACAAAGCGGCAGCACTGTTGCTCGGTGAATCGCAATTGAAAGCGGATGCAATGATGAGCGAAGCGAAGACAAAAGCACGCAACATTATCGAGGAGGCAGAGCAGACAACCAAGCAGTTGGTTGAGGAAATGGAAGAGAAGTTGAAAAGCCTCGCCGATCAATACAAGACCATGGAACTTCATCGCGACAATTTGCTTGCGGACCTTAAAAGATTCGCCGGCGAAACAGTCGATCGCGTTGAACGTCAAAAGAACAAGGAAAGGGAATTCAATCCCGATAAGTTTCTCGCTACAGCGAAGAAGGAAGGAAAGGCATTATTGTTCCCTAACGAAATTGAGAAGGAAACGAAGAGGGTGTTAGATACACACCAGAAGATTGTTCTTGCAGAAATGAAGTCGACGCCTGCGCCAACGCCAGTTCCAGCAATACCTTCGGCTCCCAAAAGTTTTCTTCGACGATATACAGTGATCGGCAAAGTTATTCTTGAAGGTCTCGAGTTCCACGCTTATCACGGCGTCTATCCTCACGAACGATCATCGGGAAATAAATTCGAAGTTGACATTGAAGTAGAGACCCGGTTCTCTGCTTCAGCTTTTCATGACGACCTCTCGGGTACCCTTGATTACGAAGATCTCTATAAGGTCATCAAGACTGAGATGGAAAAACCGTCGAAGCTTCTTGAGACAGGTCGGTCATTCGATAGCAGTGAAGACACTCGAGACCTTTCCGAATGCAATTTCAGTAGCGGTAAATATTTCGAAGTTCAATCCTCCGATAGGGGGAGTTTGCAAAAAGGCAACCGTGTCAGTGAAAAGAGTTAGAGAAAAGTAAAGCCTCTTTCGGAGTCAGTCTCGATCCAATCTACTTCTTTTCCGATGACGTACATCGTATGTTTTTTATCAACGTAAACAGAAATTTCATTCACCACATAACTCAGGTCTCCGTCTTTCTTTTTATCGAACCCGATGATCAATTGCGCGCCGCCACAGCCGTGCCCGCCGCGAACGCCGATTCGAAGGCCGTAACCCTCGGGAATATTTTTCGTCAGCATGATCTTCTTCACTTCTTCCGCTGCGCGTATCGAGAGCTTTACGGGTTGTAGCTGATCAAACATGAATGAAAATTACTTATTTTTCGATTAAATAGACTTTTATGGAGACGCTCCGCGACCTGTTATTGATACTCATCCCCGCATCAGTTGTGCTGTACGCGGTATACCTGCTGGTGCGATCGTTCATCATCAAAGAGATCGAACTGAAGAAACTGGAAATACGTTCCCGCAGCATCGAAACCATATTGCCCGTGCGCCTCCAGGCTACGAAAGAATGACGCTTTTCCTGGAACGCACGTCGCCACAAAACCTTTTGGTGAGGATCAATCAACCCGGACTTACCGCACGCGAGTTTCATAAGCTCTTGTTGGAAGATATCAGGAACGAGTATAATCATAACGTTTCGCAGCAAGTACTATATCAGCGAAGAAGTCTGGTCCGTTGTCAAGAATGCGAAAGAAGACCTGATCATCGAGATCAACGAAGCCGCCAGACCGTTCACAACGACGCACCCTCGATCGAGCTGGCAAAAAGAATTTTCGAAGTCGCCCTTTCGAAGAAAGTAGATCCGATGGCGCTGGCTTTAAGTGAGCTGAAGAAAGAAATACAACGTGTATTTTGATAGCCGTCGTTCAAAGAGTTTCCAATGCCTCCGTTTCAATCGAAAGCCTCGTCAAGTCAAAGATCAATAGCGGGTTGCTGGTGCTGGTTGGGATCGAAGACGCCGACAACGACGAAGACATCTCCTGGCTCGCATCCAAAATAGTAAACCTGAGGATCTTCAACGACAGTGAAGGTGTGATGAACGTAAGCGTGAAAGACAATGGTGGCGACATTATTGTCGTAAGTCAGTTCACTCTTCAGGCAAGCAAAAGGAAATCGTCCTTCGTACATCAAAGCATCCAAGCCACCGGTCGCTATTCCATTATACGAGAAGTTTGTAAACGCAGTATCTGCAGAACTCGGAAAGCCTGTTCAAACTGGTGAGTTCGGTGCCGATATGAAAGTCGAGTTACTCAATGACGGACCGGTTACAATCGTCATCGACACAAAGAACAAAGTATAAACACGTCTATGTGTTTTACAGCAACGCTAAAGTAACGAAGATGACGTTCGCGACCACATAAGAAGTGATCACCAGTGTTGCGCCTCTCCGGTTGATAAACTCCGCATACTCCTTCTTTCCATTATCGTACTGCCGCAACGCAACCGCCGACACCAGTAAGATCGCAAAGATGCCAATGAATGTTATCGCGTGAAGCGTGTCCACCAGCGTGAACGACGACGACTCTGGCAAAAGCGAATCGATGATATACTTGTTACCAACAGCTGCAAACAGACCACCGACAGGCAGACCGAAGCGAGGCTCAAGCTCCGACGGATGTGGCGTGAAACTGATCGTTGCGATCATGAACGCGATGTACATGCCCAGAAAGATCTTGAAGAACATTCCCCACGCCGCCCGATCCAACCCAATGAACACGTCGAACGAGCTGAAGTTTTGGTTCTTATTACTCGAATCGCCGAAGCCCGTCAGGTAATCGTTGCTGCTCTCGGTAACTTTAAATTCATTAATGTCCCAACCGTCGATCGCCTCCTGCGGATCGAAACTACTCCCTTCCGTATCCGGCACGAATACCAGGTTTCGCTTATCGAACAACGTATTCTCGATGTGCATCTTCAGTCGCTGCTGATCGAAGGGGAAGTCTGTGAACGTTCCAGCTGTTCTTCATCGTGCACTTCATTTTCATGATCACCCACCGTTTGCCGTCGAGGCTGTCGTAAATGGCTTCCTGGATGTCGATGTCTTTCGCGTTCGGCAGGTCGAGCTGTTTCTCGAAATCGAAGTCGGGGTTATCGTAGATAAACCAGAGCCAAAAGCGCAGGGTGTATTCTTTATCCCGGAAATTAATGTCGTGAACGCTAATGATGTAGACGCCCGTTTTAACGGTGTCAGGCTTGGGGTTTAGGCTGAAGGATTTTGCGCTAACGAGGAGGAAAAGGGTGAGGCAGAGATACTTCATTGTCCAAAAATAAATAATAGTCGTATTTTTCGGGTGAAATAAAACCATTATGTACGGCACTTTTCTCCTCCTCCACTCATTTGTACGATACATCGTTCTTATCCTCCTGTTGGTGCTGATTGTAAAATCACTGATGGGATGGCAAAGCAAAGCCACATTTACGGGGGGAGACAACAAGATCAGCCTGTTTACGCTCATCTTCACCCACACGCAATTTTTGTTGGGACTGATACTTTATTTCGTGAGCCCGTTTGTGGTGTTCAGCGGGTCGAGAGATGCCTCGCAACGATATTGGACAATGGAGCATATCACTATGATGTTGATTGCCGTTGTGCTGATCACCGTTGGTCGTAGTACGATGAAGAAACTCCCCGACGGACCATCGAAGCATAAGAGACTTTTCATCTTTAATGTTATCGCGTTGATCGTCATCATTGCCGCTATCGCAATGGCGAAAAGGGGATTTTTCGGGCTCCCGATTTAAGATTATCTTTACTCTTTATCAAAATACCCCTGATGAAGAGAATTCTCCTCGTTGTCTGTGTACTGGCTTTAAAATCTAATCTACTTCTTTCTCAGGTCTCTCAACGGTACGAACTCGTTAAACTGGGCAAGAACGTGAACACCGCTAATCATGAAGCGGCCCCGGTTGTTTCACCCGACGGGAAAGACCTCTATTACTTTACCGCCATGCCCGACGGCACCCAGGAAGTGTGGGTGACGCACAAAGACGACAAGGGCTGGACCGACGGTAAGAAACTCGATTCACGCGTTAACCACAGTCGCGCCAACCAGGTCTTCGGTGTTCTTCCCGACGGCTCGTTGTTCATTCGCGGAGGACGTGGCAAAGATGAGCTCGGATTTTCTTTAGTGTCGACCGGCGGAAGCCTTACGGAACTAAAAGTCACCGACTTCAAAGAGATCATGCGTGGCAAATTCTACGGTGCTACGATGTCGGGCGACAAGAAACACATCATCATGTATTTTTCCGAGGCACCACAAAGTCCGAGAAGTGATCTGTACGTAAGTCACCTCCAGGCAAATGGCGACTACTCGAAACCAGTAAAGCTTAAGATCACGGATGGATCCGATGAGTTCGGTCCGTTCTTAAGTCCCGACGACAAAACATTGTTCTACGCAAGCGATCGCAGCGATCCAAAGAAACAGGGCGGCGCCGATATTTATCGCAGCGAACGTCTCGATGATACGTGGACAAGCTGGTCGAAGCCAAGTGAATTTGAGTAAGCCGATCAATACCGCTGCCGCGGATGATTATTATACAGTTGATGCGCAAGGCAATGTTTACACTGCACGTGCCAACTCACGTGTCGACGGCGGTAACCTCGATGTCTTTATGCTCGTGCCTAAGATCGTTAAGATCAACCTGGCTGGTATCGTCTACAACGAAAAGACGAAAGCTCCGATTGGTTCAAGCGATGTAAAGGTGACTGTTGAAGGGACTGCAGCTTTCAGCCTGAAGTCGTCTGCCGCGGGCAAGTTCGAAACGAAGTTACCAGAGACCGACAAGTATGTTATCAATGCATCGGCTTCGGGATATCTTCCGTACAATGAAACTTTCGCACTTCCGTTGATCAACGCCGACACAACGATCAACGTCGAAGTTTATCTCGCGCCCATTGCAAAACCTTTGATGCTATCGGGGCGAGTGTACAATAAGAAAACCAATCAGCCGATCACCGCGAAGATCGACATGATGGTGAAACCCGATCGTCAGAACGTGATACGTGTTGATGCACAGGGTGGTGATTACTCTCAACAAGTCGGAAAGAAAGGTTGGTACGTGATGACAGCCACAGCCGAAGGATACATCAACGCGGTAGATAGTCTCGAGATCGGCACCGATGAAAACGTTACGAGCTTCACCAAGGATCTTTATTTACAGCCTATCGAAGTAGGTCTGACTGTTAAGCTGAAGAATATTTATTTCGATAACGACAAGAGTACTTTGAAGCCAGAGTCATTTACTGAATTGAGAAAGGTTCTCGACTTCCTCACGGCCAATCCGAAGATCTCTGTTGAAATTTCCGGACACACCGATAGCAACGGATCCGACGAACACAACCAGGCGTTGTCGCAAGGTCGTTCCGAGGCTGTTGTTGAATGGCTTATCAGCCAGGGCATCGACGTCGAGCGGCTTTCGGCGAGAGGTTACGGTGAAAGCAAACCCATTGACACCAACGCGACAAAAGAAGGACAGGCGAACAATCGCCGCGTTGAGTTCACCGTTGTGAAGACTGACTAACTTGTTGTTATGAGATTATTGGCCCTGCTTCTTTTTATCACGAGTAGTCTTTTTGCTGCCGACACAACCCGTTACGAAGTGATTTCATCGGGTAAGCTCACAGGCAAACTGACGAAGTGGTCGAACGAAGCGGGGCACATTGGATATCACTACGAATACAATGATCGTGGAAGAGGTCCGAGTATCGACGTCAATCTTAAGACCGCCGGCGATGGCATGGTAATCGAACGCATCGCGAAGGGTCACGATTATTACAAAGCTCCTCTTGAAGAAATTTACGCTTACGCTGATGGAGTAGCGCAGTGGAAGAATAATATCGAGAACGATAAAAAGGCTTCCGACGCAAAGTTGTTGTACTCGCCATTGAATGGAGTTCCCGGCGAGATCGAGCTTGCGTTGCGCGCGTTGTTGAAAACCCCCAATCATCAATTGGAAATAGTTCCTTCCGGCAGGTTGAAGGCAACGCACGTAAAAAATCACTCTACGAAGCTCGAAGGTGTTACGATAGAATTAGAGCTCTATTCATTTTCAGGATTGGGCGGTCCACCGGAATACATCTGGTTCAATCCACATAAAGAATTCTTCGGAAGAATTTCAGGTTGGTCGAGCACGATACTCGCAGGACATGGAGATCTCATACCCGAGCTCAAAGAACTACAGGACGAGATCGAAGAGGAATATTTTCTTCAGCAGGCAAAGAAGCTCACCGAAGTTCCTACCGAGCCTGTTGCTATCAAGAACGTGAATGTTCTTGATGTGGTGAACGGAAAGATCATAAAGGGTCAGACTGTTATTGTTGAAAACGGAAAGATCTCGCAGATAGGAAAAGTGAAGAGCATAAAGGTGCCGGCCACCGCGATCGTTATCGACGGAGCCAATAAGACACTCATGCCCGGCCTTTGGGACAATCACACACATTATGACATCAGCCAGGGCTTGTATCATCTCGCTGGCGGTGTAACGAACGTAAAGGATATGGGCAACTCCCTCGATCTTCCTGGCATCAAAAAGCAGGTTGACGAAGGGTCGTTGATGGGACCGGAGATCTCGGTGATGTCGGGCTTTATTGATTTCGCTGGTCCGTTTGCGGGACCAACCGGCAAGATTGTAACGTCGCTTGATGAAGGCCTTGCTGCTGTCGATTACTATGCAGAGAAGGATATCAGCAGGTGAAGCTTTACAGTTCTATCCCGGTCGATTGGGTGAAACCATTGGCGGCAAGAGCGCATGAGAAAAACATAAAAGTTGTTGGACACATCCCTTCGTTCATGTCGGCCGAACGTGCTGTGAACGACGGCTACGATCAGATCATTCACATGAATATGATCATGCTGAATTTTCTTGGCGACTCACTCGATACACGATCGATGGGACGATTCACGAAAGTTGGCGAACGTGGCGGCGCTATTGATGTTGATGGAGCCCAGGCAAAACAATTCCGTCAGCTCTTGAAGCAAAAAAATATTGTCGTCGATCCGACGATAGGTATTTTCGAACAGATGTTTGTAAACAAACCAGGTGAGCTTGCGAATGGATACAATTCCATCATCGGGATGTTCCCCGCGGATTTCAAAAGAGGATTTTATAATGGTGGACTCCCGGGCATGAAAGATCATCCACAAGAGTATACCGCTTCGCTCGATAAGATGATGAAGATGTTGAAGGCACTTCACACCGATGGTATTGTTGTGCTTCCCGGCACCGACGATTTTCCAGGCTTTGCATTACATCGTGAGCTCGAATTGCATTCGTTAGCCGGAATTCCGAATGCTGACGTCCTTCGCGCGGCCACACTCACTTCGGCAAAGGTTGCTGGTAAAGAGAATGAGTTTGGTACCGTAGAGGTTGGTAAGAGAGCGAATCTTATTCTTATTGATGGCGATCCGTTGACCAATATTAGCTCGATACGGAAAGTGGAGCTTACGATTAAAAATGGGAATTTGTATGAGCCTAAGGCGTTGTATGCGTCCTATGGATTCTCTTTCTGGAAGTAAAAATTTTTTATCCTGCCGTAACATCCCTTCGTTAGCGGCGTCTTGATTCTGTAAACGATGAATTTCGAAATGTTCGAAAGCCGTGTCCTTCCAGTGAAAAACAAACTTTTTCGCTTTGCTTTCCGGCTTTTGGGGAGCTCCGAAGAAGCTAAAGATGTAGTCCAGGAAGTATTCATCAAGGTCTGGAATGGTCGCGATCAAATGGCATCGATCGACAACATGGAGGCCTGGTGCATGAGGATAACACGGAACCTTTCACTCGATAAGATCAGGGCACGGCAGCGTAAAGCAACCGACCCGATCGAAGAAAGTTTCGATATTCAAAACGATTCGCGAACGCCCTATGAAGCAACCGAAAACAGCGAAAACATGCAGCGAATAAGTGAACTGATCGCTTCGCTGCCCGAAAAGCAACGGCAGGTGATGCACCTACGCGACATCGAAGGTTATAGTTATAACGAGATCTGCGAAATACTCGAGCTCGATATGAACCAGGTTAAAGTAAACCTGTTCAGGGCACGCAACGCAGTCAGAGAAAAATTTATAAAAATTAATGCCTATGGACTCTAAGGAAATAGGACAGTTACTTGAAAAGTATTGGAACTGCGAGACCAGTCTCGAAGAAGAACAAGTTCTGCGTTCTTACTTCAGCGGCCCCAATGTTTCGGACCAGTTGAAAGATGCTGCGGATCTCTTCCGCTTCTTCGAGAACGAACGTCAACGCTCGTTGAGCACCGAGTTCGATCACGATGTGATGCGATCAGTAAAGAAAACTGAGCGGAAGACAAATGTAATAAGCATGGTTCGCTGGGTTCAGGTAGCGAGGATCGCCGCCGGCGTGTTGGTAATGGTGGCTGCAGGATATTTTGTTCGTAATGAAGTCCTGAAGTCGAAAGACCAATCACAAGCGATCACCGATACGTTTACGGATCCAAAAGACGCACTGGAAGAAACAAAGAAAGCATTGATGTTGATCTCAAAAAGCTTCGGCAAAGCAAAGGAAGGAGTCGGAAAGATCAACATGATTAACGAAGCAGAACAAAAAATTAGTGGTAAGGAAAAACAAAAAGAAACTGAAATAGACAGTAAAAGCATATGAAAAAGATAGTAGTTGGATTTGCAATGATGTTGATCTCTGTTGCAGCATTCTCACAGGGTGACGCCATCACGAAGTTTTTCGCCAAGTACCAGGACGATGAAACATTCAGCCAGGTAACAGTTAGCAGCAAGATGTTCAGCCTGCTCATGGACATGCAGGTTGATAATATCGAAGACCAGGAGGTCATCAATGCGATCAGCAAACTGAAAGGACTTCGTATCCTCGGAAAAGATAACAGCCGCGATGCACGTACACTGTACAAAGAAGCTCTTGGTCTTCTTCCCGCTAAGGACTATGAGGAGCTCATGTCAGTCCGCGATGAAGACAAAGACATGAAGTTCTTTATCCGCTCCGGTGCAACTCCCAGCAAGATCGCCGAGCTAGTGATGGTAATGGGTGGCAACGATAAGTTCATGGTTTTGTCACTCTTCGGTGAGATCGATCTCAAGCAAATAGGTAAGATTGGCAGTAAGATGGATATCAACGGACTCGACCATCTTCACAAGCTGGACAAGAACGACAAGGGTGGTAAAGACACCAGCAAGGATCCTAAGGAAGAAAAGAAGAACTGATCATGAAAGGCTTTCTCTTCCTGCTCATGTTGGCCGGCGCAACTCAAGCGCTGGCCCAAACAAAAACAACTGAAAGGCTCGACAAGGACTACGATGGTATGTCACTGTATTTCTACAAGAATACGCTGCGCATGCTCAATCAAAAAGAAGATCCAGCCTTCGATGAAATGATCAAAGACATCGAGAAGATCCGTTTCGTGATGGTCGATCGCAATGAAGGCAAGAAGTTCACGAACGCCGATTACGCAAAGTTGAAGAGCGATTACCTGAAGAAGGAATCTTTTGAAGAGATCATGAATGGCAGAATGGACGGACGAAACATGAATGTGTTTATTCGTGAGTCCGGCGGAGCGGTGAAAGGCACAGTGATCATGGCTGGAGACTCAAGTAATCTCTACGTACTCGATATCCTTGGAAAAATTGCTCTCGAAAAAGCGACAGCCCTTTTCAAGATGATCGACGAAAATTCGGACGTTGCAGAGAAGATCAGGAAAGCACACATCGACTAATACCCATTTTCGATTTGGAAACAGTTTTATCAATCACTGGTCTGACCAAAGATTTCGGCAGACTTCGCGCGGTTAATCAACTCAACCTTGAAGTAAAAGCAGGACAGGTATTTGGCATGCTTGGGCCGAACGGTTCCGGCAAGACCACGACCCTGGGAATGTTGATGGGGGTTGTGAACCCGACGGGCGGTTCGTTTACCTGGTTTGGCCAGGAACCCTCACATCATGTGAGAAAAAACATCGGCGCTGTTCTCGAACACCCGATATTTTATCCATACATGTCGGGCCAGTCGAACCTGGAAGTGAACGCGATGATCAAAGGCGCTTCGAAAGAATCGATCGAGAAAGTATTGGACGTAGTTGGACTTACCGACCGTCGCAACGATAAGTACAGAACTTACTCGCTCGGTATGAAGCAACGCCTCGCAATTGGATCCGCGTTGCTCAATGACCCGAAAGTTTTAATCCTCGACGAGCCTACGAATGGTCTCGACCCGATGGGCATCGCGGAAATAAGAGAGATCATCAAGAGAATTGCTGCCGATAATAAAACCATTATCCTCGCGAGTCACCTGCTCGATGAGGTTCAACGTGTTTGTACTCATTTTGCGGTGCTGCGACGTGGCACGCTCGTCCACTCGGGACCTATCGACGATGTTGGAAGCGGTGAAGAAACTGTGGAGGTGATCGCATTTCATGATGACCTCAATCACATCCTGATGCAGTTCCCGGGAACAATGGCCGTGAAAAGAACCAACGGTCCTTTCGAAGTGAAGATGAGAGACGGCTCTAGTGCCGGTGACCTCAATAAATTTTTGTTTGAAAAAGGTGTTATCGTAACACACCTTGTCACGCAAAAGAAAAGTTTGGAGAAACAATTTTTGGAGATCCTTGCCGAATCTAAGTGATATGATGTTGCACCTGTTAAAAGTAGACTTAAAGAAACTTACTAACTACCGCACGTTCTGGATCGTGTGTGGCATTTATTTCATTGCGCTTACATTCGTAACCGCCAGCGGAATGGAGGTATTAAAATTTGCCGCCGACAGGATCGAAGACTTCGGTAGTAAGATCAATATCCGTCGTGTGCCGCTGTATCATTTCCCCGATGTATGGCAAAACCTGATTTATGTTGCCGGGTTCTTCAAGTTCATTCTTGGTGTGATGGTTATCATTTCGGTGACGAATGAATTCGCGTATAGGACGGTTCGTCAGAATGTGATCGATGGATTGAGCCGATTGGAGTTCATTCAGTCGAAGATCATGACCAACGCGGTCCTGGCTGGTATCAGCACGGTGCTGTTGTTCCTGATCGCATTGATCACAGGCTTGATCTATTCACCCGAGCTTAAGTTCAGCGAGATCATTAATGATGTTGAATTCTTCCCTGCCTACTTCCTGCAGGTATTCGGATATCTTTCTTTCGCGTTGCTGCTCAGCATTTTTGTTAATCGTTCGGGTCTCACCATCATCATATTGATGGTAGTGAGAGGGCTGGAACTGTTCATCATGTATAAAGTGGTTCACGTTAACAACTCATTGGCATTTCTTTTCCCGCTGGAGTCTATCGAGTCGTTGATCACGCTTCCCTTCCAACGATATGTATTCATGGAAGTGCTCGATCATCCGCTTGTCACCACAGTTCTGTCTGCTATCACGTGGACGTTCCTCTTCAACTATTTCGCATACCTCAGGCTTAAGAAGTCGGATATTTAGTGCTAGATTAGTGGGTCAACTAATCTTCCCACTATGAGCAACTATTCACGCCGCGAATTTCTTTCCAAAGCAACGGCTGGTGCAGCATTGTTATCAGCTATGCCGAATCTTTCTTCATTAGCGAAACCCTATCAAGGTAAAAAACTGCGTGTGGCGCTGGTGGGGTTGGGATACTATGCGGAGTTCAGGTTGGCTCCCGGCCTCGCCGAATCCAAATATTGCGAACTCGCGGGTATCGTAACCGGAACACCTTCTAAGATCGACAAGTGGAAAACGAAGTATAACATTCCCGATAAGAACATTTACAACTACGATAATTTCGACAAGATCGCGGAGAATAAGGACATCGATTGTATATACGTCGTTACTCCAAATTCTTTGCATAAAGAATTTGTTATCCGCGGGGCAAAAGCAGGTAAGCATTGCATCACCGAAAAGCCTATGGCATTAAATGCAAAAGAGGCCCAGGAGATGATCGATGCATGTAAGAAAGCAAACGTAAAATTGTTCGTCGGTTACAGGCTTCATTTCGAACCATTCAGTCTTGCCGTTCGCGCATTCGGAAAAGACACAGCAAACAATGGCAAGATCAAAGTGATCGAAACAGCAGATGGTTTCAAGATCGGCGACCCCACCCAATGGCGATTGAAGAAAGCGTTGGCCGGCGGCGGCGCGATGTTCGACGTGGGAGTTTATGCGATACAAGGTGCACGTTATGTGTCGGGCGAAGATCCGATTTCTGTAACCGCACAAGAGTACAAGACAGATCCCGTTAAGTTCAAAGAAGTGGATGAGACCATCTCCTGGCAAATGGAATTTCCGAGCGGTGCGGTATCGAACTCTGTGACAACTTACGCAAGCAATACAGAACGATTGTACGCGTCGACCGACAATGGAAGTTGGATCGAGCTGAGACCAGCATACGGCTATGGTCCGTTAGCTGGAAAGACGAATAAAGGTCCGTTGGATCTTCCGCACACCAATCACCAGGCGTTGCAATTCGATGGCATGGGTCAGGCTATTCTCGAGAACAAAGAGATCACGGCAACTGGCGAAGAAGGTCTGAAGGACATGAAGATCATCGATGCGATCTATAGGTCTATAAAATCCGGCAAGAAAGAAAAGGTAGTGTAGTGAATGGGCAGAAGGTTTTGATGGCCGCCTTTGGGGCGCTTGATCTTTATGCTTTTTACCGGAGTTTCCCGAGACTCATGCGCATGATAGAAAATTACATGCCGAGTTTTTACCAGGTGCTGTTGTTTATCATGATCATCTCGCTACTCGTTTCAGGTCCACCAGGTGCTGTTGTTTATCATGATCATCTCGCTACTCGTTTCAGGTCCGCTTTATTTGCTGGACAAGAGAGCTGGATATATCGTGTACTATTTCCAGTTTCCACTGCGACTTACTTTCCTGACGGCACTTACATTCGGATTTATTTTTAAACTGATAACCACTCAAACCGGTACCCTCGCTCACGGTATGGTTATGGCGTCGGTGTATGCCCTGGAGGCTGTAAGATTGATGCTCACAATTCAGAAAAACAAGGTTAACAATTAGTTAGTTTTGCACACCTCTGATCCTTCATGAAAAGACTCTTACGGCATCGCTTTGGTCTCATTGCACTCCTGGCGCTGGTCCTCGTTTTTATCTCGTTTGTTACCAGGACGGTATTGCTTGTTCAAATCCATCGATCGCGTAGACTGGTACATGATCCCGCTGATCTATTTGCTGGGATTGTTTTTCGATTTAGTGAATAGCAGTTACGTCATTATTCCCCTGACCTTATATGTGTGGTTCGTTCCGGATAAGATCTTCACGAAGCGCTGGCATAAGTTTTTGCTCTATGGAATTTTCGTGGTATTTACTTACGGACTTGTCTTCAATGGTGTAAGTGAATGGTTGTTCTGGGATGAATTCAATTCGAGATACAATTTCATAGCTGTGGATTATTTGATCTACACCACGGAAGTTCTTGGCAACATACAGCAATCGTATCCTGTCGGATGGATCATCGGTGGCGTGGCTGTGTTCAGCTTCGTGTTTGTATATCTGATCAGGGGATGGATCCGGAGAACTGCCGCCAGCTCGATGTTGATAGGAGAAAGAACGAAATGGGCGCTGGCAATCCTGATGTTGCCTGTGTTGATGTTTTTCGTTGTGAAGAGCACATGGCATAACATCAGCGGCAATCCGTTTGTGAATGAATTATCGGGCAATGGACTTTATGAGCTATTTGCAGCCTATCGCAAATAACGAGATCGACTTCGATCGATTCTACAATCGCATCGAAGACAAGCAGGCTTTCGAAATAGTGAGGAAATCACTGAAGACTCCCGAAGCAGAGTATGTTGGCAACGATCCATACAGCATCGAAAGAAGGATTGTGAATGAAGGACCGGAGCAGCACATGAATGTGATTATGGTGAGTGTTGAAAGTTTGAGTGCCGACTACCTGGGAATTTTCGGAAACAACGAAGGCATTACACCGAATCTCGATTCACTTTCGAAGCACAGCTTGTTGTTTACGAATCTCTATGCTACCGGAACCCGGACTGTGAGAGGATTGGAGGCGCTTTCGTTGTGTGTGCCGCCAACCCCGGGTCAGTCGATTGTGCGGAGACCGAATAACGACAAGTTGTTTACGATCGGTTCGGTGTTCGAAAGCAAAGGTTATGTGAGCCGATACATCTATGGAGCTACGGGTATTTTGATAACATGAATGGTTACTTCTCGGGAAATGATTATTTGGTTACCGATCGAGAAGGACTGGGCGACGATGAGATCGGACTACGAAAATATCTGGGGTGTGGCGGATGAAAATCTATTTACCCTTGCACAGCGTGAGATAGACAAGACCGTTGCTGAAGGTAAGCCGGTGTTTGCGCAGGTAATGACTACGTCGAACCACAGTGCCGTTTACGTATCCAGATGGACGTATCGATATTCCCTCGCATACCGGGAGAGAAGGAGCAGTGAAGTATACCGACTATGCGATAGGAAGATTTATTCGTGAGTGCTCGAAGAAGCCGTGGTTTGATAATACAATTTCATAATTGTGGCGGAATCATTGTTCGGGAAGTGCCGGAACAACCAATCTGCCTGTCGATAAGTACCACATCCCGATGATGATCTACTCACCGTCGCATGTTCAAACCGGGGAGAATGGAGCGCATGATGAGTCAGATCGACATTGGTCCGACTGTTTTCGGGATGCTGAACTTCTCGTACAACAGTAAATTTTATGGTGTTGATATTTTAAAGTTGGAGCCGGGGATGAGAGAGGGCGTTTATCAGTACGTACCAGTTGCTTGGGTTTATTAAGAATGATCAGTTATTGATTATTGGCTCCGCAACAGAAGAATGATGAACTCACGATTAATTGGACTGATAAGAGCGCGGTGCCATCGGCTGTTAATCCAGAGATGATGATGGAGACGATAGCGTGGTACCAGGCGGCGAGCTATTCGTTTAAGAATGGGTTGATGAAGAAATAAGTCTCAATGCTTATGCCCATGCGAGCACTCCTTATTCGCCGCTTTCTCAAAACACTCCTTCCCCTCTTCATAAGAAAACCACGCCAATCCTAAAGTGCCCAGGGCATCCGCGTAAGCGAAACCAGTGAGATAATAAATACCACTCGAGGCCAGCAACACGCACGACATGTAAATACAAACCTTCGTGCAGTTTGCGTCAGCAATGATTGCATCGGAGTGAAGCTTCTTGCCGGTGTAGATCTTTCCCCAGGTCAAAAACAACATCATCACCACGATGGATATCATCGAAATGACAACACCCCAAAACGTAGTTTCAGGTTTTATACCCAACCAAACCGTTACGATTGTCGACAGCACCAACCCAACCCACTAACACATAGAATGAATAGCCGGTGATCTTTAACGCCGTTACTTCGAAGTCACCACGCGGACTATGCGGATGACGTTTTGATTCGAACTATCATGACAAGTATACCGAGACCCGAGATCAACTCGATGAAACTGTCGACACCGAAGCCGAACAGTGCGATGGTTTCGTCGTTGTAACCAAACCACGTTGCAATAATCCCCTCCACCAGGTTATAGACGATGGTGAAGATCGCCAACCCGAACGCCAGGTTGTAAATCTTGTTCTCGTCGTTATGTTTAGAATGAATAACCGTCTCCATACTACAAAGGTACGGAGTGCCCGAGGGGGTGAAGGGGAATTTCTAAATTAAGTGAGGTTGTTGCAACCCTGTTTCAGGAGTGTCGCAAAGGACACGCAGAGAGAATGCAAGGCCTTGGCGTATCCTTTGGTTTCTTCGCGTATCCTTCGCGCAACAATTCAAGAAGGGGAATAGTCCAATAATGCCAGGTATGGGTCTCCTGGCAAATCCAGCAATTGCGCGAACGCGGGTTCGGTTTTTACGCCGTTCTCTTTTAATGAAATTATTTGGCTTTTGAACACATCACCTTTCTTTTCAAGGATATCCCATTCTATAACCATGTGTCGATACGCAAACTGTTTCGTTACCGGGATAGGTTGACCAACAATTTCAAATGCAAACCCATTGAAATCAAAATTGGAGATAACACTCGCAACACCGCTAAGATCTTTTCGGGAAGAATTATTCAGGCGAGACTCAAATTTTTCGATATCAGTAAAAGTGCAAATGATGTCGATGTCGCTGGTAGAGATGAAGAGATCGAGTGGCAACGTACCAACCACGATGGGCGTAAATTCTTTTAAAGAATTCATGATACCCGAGTCAATGATTGCCCGAAGACCAGCCTGCTGGATGGTCGAACCTTTCGAAAGATATGTTAGATCGAAAAAATTAATCAACAATTCCCTGGTAAGTAAATACCTTGAACCTTTCAGTCGTGCCCTTATTCGGCATGTTATAAGTGTTCATGTAGATGACACCAATAAGCTTTTCTTTAGGATCAGCCCAATACTGGGTGTTGAAAGCACCGCCCCATGAAAAAGACCCGAGACTGAACACACTCTGGTAATCATTTTTCTCTGTCTCCAATCCGAAACCAAGTCCATATTGATTGTTGATCGGCGGTTGTATTTGTGGTGTCAGCATCAACTCAACAGTCTTGCGACTCAGCAAACGCTGTCCGTTGAATTCACCTTTGTTGAGGAACAGCTGCAGGAACTTAGCATAATCTTCTGCAGTGGAGCTAAGACCCGCACCACCTGAATAATATTTTCCTTCCAACGTGGGATACAACGGATTTACATTATCGAAAACTTTACCGGTAACTTTCGCCATCGCTCCATCCTTCTGTTCATACAGCGACACCAGCCTGCTGTGTTTATCTTTCGGCAGGTAAAAATAAGTATCGTTCATGCCAAGAGGTTGAAAGATCCGGGTCTTCAGAAACTGATCGAACGTCATTCCAGAAGTTACCTCAACGAGATAGCCGAGTACATCGATACTGAGACTGTATTGATATTGTTCGCCGGGACTGAATTTCAACGGAAGTCCTCCAAGCACTTTGATCTTATCGCCCAACACCATGTTGTCGTTGCCGATGCCACTGGGCACACCGGCCTTTGCGTAAATCGCTTTGAACTCCTGGTTACCGATACCAGCGTAGTCGATACCGGAAGTATGGGTGAGCAACTGACGAATTGTGATCTCGCTCTTAGCAGGCATGGTTGTATAAGTTGTATCGCTCCAGTTGAGCTTGTCGAGCACTTTGGGGTTTTTGAATTCAGGAATGTATCTCGACACCGGTTCGTCGAGACCGAACTTGCCGTCTTCCCACAGCATCATGACGGCCAGGCTTGTGATTGCCTTGCTTTGCGAAGCGATGCGGAAGATGTTGTCTTTCTTAAGCGCCGTTTTGCTTTCCACATCGGCGTAACCGTAAGCTTTATGATAGACGACTTTGCCGTTGCGAACGATGAGCACCACAGCTCCGGGGATCCATTTGTTGCCAATGTGCTCTTCGATCATCTTGTCGATTTTCGACAGGCGGGCGGTCGACATGCCGGCATCTTCAGGTTTTGCGGCGCTGAAGTTTTGTTGTGAAAAGGCTGCAAATGAAATCAGAAGTAACAGGCTTATAGAAAGATGCTTCAT
>JBBCGZ010000022.1:0-177856 GCA_037200305.1 Bacteroidota bacterium | reverse complement strand
TCTTCGGATCGTTGGTGTAATATTCAAGCTCACTATTGCCCCATCCATTCTCGCCATTGCCGAGATCGAAATCCACTTTTTTTCGTCGGGTTTTTCCATTGGTGTTAAATTCGTCGGACCAGACCAGTTTTGGGTGATCTATAGTTTGACAACCCATCAAAATGATTAAAATCAAATACTTCATATGTATTTCTTTTTCGGAAATCCCCGCCGCAGGCGGGGATTTCAAATAAAACATAGTGACCTTGTAACTAGTATAATAACTCCAAGTTAACCTTCCTGAAAACCTAAAAAAAACAGCTTTTGGAAGCACTTTCAGACAACGCCTTAATGATGGCAGTCCGCGATGGGCGACGTGGGACGCCTTGGGCTACTCTTCGAGCGCTACAAGAGACCTTTGTACGGTTCTTCTACGGAATGAACCGCACCCAGGAACTGAGTGAAGACCTGGTGCAGAACACGTTCTTCCGCATCCTCAAGTATCGGACACCTCTTCCGCGGAGAAGGCGACTTCAGAACATGGATGTTTCATATTGCGCGAAATGTGAGTCATGACCACTTCCGCAAAGACAAACTGAAATGGAAGGAGTCGATCGAAGACTGGCAGGATCGCCTGGGACATGAAGAGAATAGGGAAGGAGAGATTGAAGTCGGCGAAAAGAATACAATGCTGTCGCTCGCCATGGACAGGTTGCCGGCCGACAAACGGGAGATCCTCATTACTGAGCAAGTACCAGGAAAAAAAGTACAAGAAATAGGTGAGATACTCGGTTGCTCCGAAGGTGCCGTGAAAGTAAAAGTTTTCAGAGCGCTGCAAGAGCTGAAGGTATCTATCAACAATTAGAAAAGACAATGTAATGGAAAATAAATTGAAGAGCTGATTGAGAAATATAACGCGGGTCTTACTGCCCCAGCGGAAATCTCGCAGCTGGAAAAGCTGATAGAAGATGGCACTGTTGACCTTACTCAACTGCGTGACCTCGACCGCTTCGACAATCAAGTCAATGCCTGTAGAGCCACCCGCTACTTCTCTCGCACTCGACGATAAGTTTTACGCGATGCTTGGCAAAGCAAAGAAGAGACAAGAATCATCTTCATTCTCTTTCACTATGCCTTCGTGAGCTGGCTTGCGCCGAGACTTGCATTCTCTGTTACGTTGATCGCCGCGGGATTTCGCAGGTGGATACATCTTGAATAGTTGGAAAAGACAATGTGGTTCAAACAGGTGAGATCGCAGCACTAACACAGGAAGTGTCTGACCTCAAGGAAACCATGATGCTCTCTCTACTCGAAAAGGAATCGGCTACCGATCGTCTTAAAGCGGTAAGCCTCACCAGCGAAATGGACCACGCCAGTGTGAAGGTAACGGACGCACTCTTCAAAACGCTCAACAGCGACCCGAGTGTGAACGTCCGCCTCGCAGCACTGGAAGCAATCATGCCTTATGCGAAGTCGGAAAGGTTCGGGAAGGACTTATTCGCTCGATCGCTCAACAAGATCGCCAAATATCCAGGCTGCCCTTGCCGATCTCATGGTACAACTGCAGGAAAAGAAATCTGTAGTTGAATTCGATAAGATCATGAAGGACAAGAAAACGCCCCCGGATGTGAGAAGAAAATTCAGAAAGCATTAACGTCTTGATCTAATATGAAAAAGATTTTATTACCGTCTGTGCCCTTGTTCCATGGAATACTAATGGCACAACAATATTCTGAGAAGATCAACAAAGAACTGACGTTCGAAAAGAAAACACCCGCTACAACATTGATGATCCTCAACGTGAATGGATTCGTGAGAGTAGAAGGATATTCGGGCGACAAGGTACTTGTGGAGGTGAACAAACAGCTCTACGCAAAAACCGACGCTCGACTCGAACGCGGTAAGGCAGAGATCCAACTTGGAGTAGTAGACCGTGCCGACACCATCATCCTGTACGTACAGGGTGTGTGTAACGAATTCGGAAAACAAAAGAAAAATGGTGACCATCATCGCTACGGCGGCTGGGGTTACAACTGGCGAAACAACTGCCAGGGTTGCGACAGCGACAAAGACTACGATTGGGATATGGACTTCATAATCAAAGTTCCGCAAGGTGTAAACGTACTCGCATCAACGATCAACAACGGTGATATCGAAGTAAAGAACATTTCAGGCTACAGCGGAGCCGAGAACATCAACGGAAGTGTAAAGCTTGAAAATATTTCGGGTACCGGTACTTACGCATCTACAATCAATGGCGATGTGGATGTCGATTACTCGAAGAATCCGAAGGACGAGTGTCGCTACTATTCACTGAACGGCGATGTAAATGTGCTGTTCATGAAAGGTCTCGCTGCCAACGTCGGCTTCGAGAGCTTCAATGGAGATCTGTACACGAACGTGAACGATCTTGAATCACTTCCATTCGGTAATGGAAAAGATAAACAAAGGCAGCGGCGTGGCCTATAAACGTGGCGCCAGCAGGTTTTAAGATCAGAACAGGTGGTCCGTTCTTAGACTTCGAAACATTTAATGGTACTGCATACATCAAAGAAAAATAGAACATGAAAAATATAATTTCCCTACTGGTATTGCTCTTTATCTCTGTAGCAACAAACGCGCAAGACAAAGGTGAGATACCAATCCCCCTCAGCGATCCGTCAAAACGAGCAAAGCTGAAGGTACATATCAACTACGGCTCTATCGATATCAAAGGAACAGCGCGTAAAGATGTCCTCGTAAAATACTCAGGAGAGAACGACGACAACGATCACGATGATGATGGCGATGATGATCGCAAGAGCAGCAAGGGTGGACTGAAACGTATCGGTGGTGGTACCCTCGACCTCGAAGTATCGGAGAACGCCAACTTCGTAAAGGTTCAATCGGATTCATGGAGCACGAAGATCAACCTCATAATTGAAGTTCCCAACGGTATCGATCTCCAGCTCCACACATACAACGATGGCGACATTGTTGTGGAAACATCCAGGGCGAGCTCGAGCTCACGAATTACAACGGTGAGATCACCGCGGAGAACATCTCGGGATCAGTGGTAGCAACAACTTACAACGGCGAGATCAAAGTAACATTTGATAAGATTGCCGAGAACACACCGATGTCATACGTAACGTACAACGGCGATATCGACATCTCGTTCCCCGCTACGCTCAAGGCATCGCTCAAGATGAAGACGCAGCAAGGCGAGGTGCTTACAGGCTTCGACGTGAAAACTTGCGGCAGCATCGCCTGTAAAGTCGGAGACTAGCAAAGGCGGTACGTTCAAAGTCATCGTCGACGAATGGGTACGTGGCGATGTGGGCGGTGGTGGCCCCGAGATCATCATGAGAAATTACAACGGTGATATCCTCCGTTCGTAAAAAGTAATACCACTCATCAATAGAATTGTTAAGGCCCTGTAGCATTTGCTACAGGGCTTTTCTTTATCCCTAAATCCGTTACCTTTTGAAACCTAAAATCTTGTTTACATGATCTGAACATCAAGGCTCAACAGCAAAATACCTACGATGCCATTGTAGTCGGCACAGGGTATTAGCGGTGGCTGGGCAGCAAAGGAACTAACGGAGAAGGGATTGAAGACACTCGTTCTCGAGAGAGGAAGAATGGTAGAGCACCCGAATTATCCCACAGCTACGAAAGACCCATGGGACTTCCCTAACGGAGGACGTCCTACACAAGAAGATCTCAAGAACCAGTTTAAACAGAACCGCACAGGCTACACTATACACCAGTCAAGTAAACACTGGTTTGTTAACGACCTCGAAAATCCTTACAGTGAAAAAGAAGGCAAGCGCTTCGACTGGATGCGTGGATATCACGTCGGTGGACGCTCGATCATGTGGGGCCGCCACAGCTATCGCTGGGAGCGATCTCGATTTCACAGCAAATGCGAAAGACGGCATCGCCATCGACTGGCCCGTTCGTTATGCAGACATCAAACCCTGGTACGACTATGTTGAGACTCTTCATCGGTGTAACAGGCCAGGTAGAAAACCTTCCTCAATTGCCTGATGGCATTTTCCAGCCTCCGATGGAGATGACTGCCTCGAGCAGGAAATAAAGAAAATCCGTGATGGAAAAAGATGGGCCGCCGTAATAACGATCGGCCGTATCGCCCACATCACCGATAAACTTCTCCACGACAAGAGTCCTCAGCGTGCTTCATGCAAGTATCGCAACCTTTGTGTTCGTGGATGTCCTTACGGAGCTTACTTCAGCAGCAACTCTTCTACATTGCCTGCTGCGATGGCTACGAACAACATGACACTCATGCCGAATTCTGTCCGTGCATGAACTCATTTACGATGAGAAGCTAGGCAAAGCATCCGGCGTTCGTGTTAAGGATGCAGAAACCGGCGAAGACCGCGAGTACTACGCGAAGGTTATATTCTTATGTGCGTCAACAATGGGTTCTACGTACGTTCTTTTGAACTCCAAGTCGAATCGATTCCCAAATGGTTTTGGTAACGATAGCCGGCGAGCTTGGTCACAACATCATGGACCACCACCTCGGTGTTGGTGCTTCCGGTCAGTTTCGACGGTTTCGAAGACAAATATTACTCGGGTCGTCGCGCGAAGCCTTTACATTCCACGATTCAGAAATATCGGCAACGACAAACGCAATTATCTCCGTGGCTTCGGATACCAGGGCGGTGCAAGTCGCCAGAACTGGTCGCGTATGATAGCAGAGATGGCCATCGGTGCAGATTTGAAAGACGAAGTAACAACACCCGGCAAGTGGTCGATCGGTCTCACTGGTTTCGGCGAGATCCTTCCTTACACGACAACTTGTTGTGATCAACAACGAAGTGAAAGACAAGCATGGTTTGCCCACGCTTCTGTCGACACCGAACTGAAAGACAACGAAATGAAGATAGCGTATCGATATGGCCAACGATGCTGCCGAAATGCTCGAAGCTTCCGGCCTCAAGAACGTGAAGCCTTACGATCGCGAAAAACAACGCGCCGTTGGTCTCGGTATCCACCGAAATGGAACGGCCCCGCATGGGTAAAGATCCCAAGACCTCGGTACTCAACAAGTGGAACCAGGTACATGCTTCACCGAAACGTATTCGTTACCGACGGCTCGTTCATGGCATCGGCTGCTTGTGTAAACCCGTCTCTCACTTACATGGCGTTCACTGCACGCGCGGTAAACCATGCTGTGGAAGAAATCAAGAAACAAAACATTGTCTAGACTTAAATCTCTGGTAAAATATCATGAACAGAAGAGAAGCAATACAACGCGCCGGCCTCGTACTTGGCTACGCTATTTCTGCTCCTACCATTGCAGGCCTCATGAATGGTTAGCAAGGCAAAGCCAGAACTCGCGTTCCAGCCTCAATTTCTTAATGCCGACCAGGCAGCGCTCGTTAGCGAAGTTGCCGAGATCATTATTCCGAAGACGGACACACCCGGTGCGAAGATGCCGGCGTGCCTTCTTTCATCGATTTACTCGTGAAAGATTGTTACAAGAAAGAAGACCAGGAAAATTTCCTCAAAGGCCTGACAGATTTCGATAAAGGAGCGAATGGATTCCTCGATCTCGATCACGACAAACAGGTTGAGTATGTAACGAAGGTTCACAACGATGCGCAGGAAGCAATGAAAGATCCTGCTTCGAAAGATAAGCCTCGTCCTTTTATTATGACTATGAAGGAACTTACTGTTGTTGGGATTCTTTACGTCGGAACCTGGTGCTACGCCAGTGCTCCAATACGAAGCAGTGCCTGGTGCTTACAAGGATGTATTCCGTTATCTGAAGTTGGAAAAAACCTGGGCGACCTAGTTAGCAGCCCTTCTATTGAATAGCGGTCTGAGTATAGTCCTGTCTATAAAACAAACGCCAGGACTATATTTACTAACACAAGACCATTCACGATCCATTTCCCATTTATAGGAATCGAAGTTTTTATCTGCGGCAGGTCGATCGTTTGATAGCAGAGTCAAACATTCCACCACCCAAAAGCACTGTTAAGATTGTAAGTGCGATGATGGTTCCGCATAATAACAACACACCGTTCCTGGGCGACAGCGATGAAGCTACAGGCATGCTGTGAAGATTCATCATCACGCGATGCGTAAAGTTCGACGAGGGCGATTCAAGTTTATTCTTGCCCAGCGTCTGGTCGACTAGTCGCAAGGCCTTATCGTCGGTCGTTTCTATCGTCACGGTGCATGGTCACAAAGTTTATGCTTCTTTTTTTAATAATAATTTCAGCTCATCGGCCAGTCGTTGGCGGGCACGATGGATGCGTACTTTGATGGTATTCGCGTTTTGTCCCATCATGTCTGCTACTTCTTCGAGTGAGAACTCTTTGATGTAGATCAACTGGATGGCCAGTTGGTCGGGCGTCGTTGAGTTTCTTCAGGGCCTGGGCCGATAAACACGGTTTTGTCGACGCGTTCCATGCCTGCGTCGGCACGCTCGGGATTTTCTACATGTTTGTTGTCGATCCCTTCGGTGATCAGCTTATTCTTTCTTTTGTAACTGATCGCTGTATTGAAAAACAATCCGGTACAACCAGGGTGCTGAATCTCGCCTGGCGATTGAAAGTTCTCAGGTAGTTGTATGCTTTCACAAAAGCATCCTGGGCAACTTCTTCGGCTTCCGGGCGATTGTTCACAATCCGTAAAGCTATTGTGAAAGCATACGATTTATATCGGTCAACGAGGTCGGCATAGCACCGCTCTTCGCCGGCCAGTACTCGGTCGATCAGCTTGTTTTCTTCCTGGATGGTGATCACGGACGCTATTGACGCAATTGTTTAGGGGCAGGTTACAATCACAAACCTTCTTTGTTGTTTGTGGAATTAATCGTGTATCGTAAGACGATCGTGCTGTTGTCCGACTGTCGCCCGATCGGTGTGCCTCGCATGGTGAGGCCAAATGTCAAGATTTTCGATTGCGCGCCACCAAAAAGAAGCGGAAAGCATAAAGTCCGCTTGCGATACAAATACGTCCTTGATGAAGTATCGCCCGTATTGGTGCTTGTCTTGTATTGCGTCAGCTTTGCCAAAGAAATGTACTGTAATTCCGACACCAATGTTGAATCGTTTCGAAGGATTACGCAGCAGTAGTTGAAATTAAGTGGCATCTGAAATCCTTTCAGACGATAGCTATACCGCGTGTCATTAATGGTGGCATTTGTGTCTTTGCCTTTAAAGCTTGAGCCACTCAGATCCAGGAGGAATCGCTTTTCCTGGTTTGATGCCGATCCCGACATTAACGCCACCACCATCAAACGTACCCGGAAGGTCTACCAGGAACGTGGGCGACCGCTCGGCTTGATCTGTTTGAATGCCTGTCGAGAATACCCGGCGAAAAAATATACTGCATGCTCTGCGAAACCCGAGGTTAACGGCGCAAACACAGGCAAAAAGAAGGGTAATCCCTTTCATTGATATGGCAACGATCGGTGGATTTATTCTAATTTCGATAGAATTTTTGTAAAACCCTGTAACGTCTTGTCACCACCTCGCGTCAAAAGCGCTGAAACCAACAATAGAATTCAAATTTTATGGAAGCAGCAGTAACGGGAATCATATTCGGGGTATTACTCCCAATGGTTATGTCGATAGGCGCGTTTGTGATGATCGTTTATATAAGGAGGTTTGAGAACCTGGAGCGCATGGCCATTATCGAAAAAGGTCTCGATCCAATAAATGTTCAAGAAAGATAAGTCTTCGCCATCGCCTGTGTTGCGTTGGGCGCTACTGTTGATCGGTTCAGGGGTCTAGGGCCTTTTCGTGGGCTATATGCTTGATGAGATCTTCAGAATGGAAGTTGCCGGATACTTCGGTGGTATTATGATCTTCGGTGGATTGGGATTGGTGATCGCCTATGTGATGGAAGAAAAGAAAGCGAAGAATATTATTCTTAGATCACCCTTCGCCCTGGCCTTTTGGATTGGCTGGCTTCACAACAATAGTTCTGCCATCGAGTTCTGTTTCATTGAGTGCTGTAATAGCCTTGTTTCCTCGTCGTCGTTCGGCAATTTCCACGAAGCCAAATCCTTTAGACCGACCAGTCTCGCGATCTTAACAATTTTCGCAGATGCAACCTGTCCGAACTTCGAAATGCTGCTTCCAGGTCTTCTCGCCTGGTCTTGAAATTCAATCGTGCAACGAAGATATTCATAACAGAAAAGGGGATGGTGGGGGAAACAGTGTCTTAACTAATATAGTGAAAATTCATTACACATTACGCACTACTCACTAGTCATTACGCATTGCGGGTCAACGAATCATCGCAGCCACCAAATGCGTAATGCGTAATGTGTAATGCCTAATGCGTAATGAATCAGCCTTTGAATAAGCTCCTTGGCGCTTGCGATTGTCGACGCTGACGGCTTTACGCCGCCTATCATTTTTGCGATTTCTTCCACGCGTTCAGTTTCCGATAATTTCCGTATCGAACTCACTGTTTTTTTGGAGTCGCTGTTCTTGTACACAAAGTAATGTGCATCGCCGCGTGCAGCAATTTGAGGGAGATGACTGATCGAAATTACCTGGTGGCCACGTGCCATTTCTCTCATCAATTTTCCTAGACTGATGGCGATCTCACCCGATACACCTGTGTCGATCTCATCGAGCACCAGTGTTGGCATCGCAGTCTTCTCAGCCATAATGTATTTGATGGCGAACATCAATCGCGGAGAACTCACCGCCCGAAGCAACCTGCGCCAAAGAACGAACATCGATACCCTTGTTGGCAGAGAAGAATACTTCAACGTTGTCTTTGCCAGTAGCACTTGGGATCGTTTCCTCACTGTCGTTCTTCACTTTTGCATCTGGTATCCCTAGCTCTTTTAGTATAGAGATCATTTGCTTGGCAAGCGGTGCCAAATGTTTTCTGACGTGACTTACTGAGCGCATCTGCCTTTTGATCCAGATCTTCTTTTGCTTTCGAAGCTATTCTGTTGCAGATCGGCAAGCAGGGCATCGAGATTGTTAACCTTGGAAGATCTCGTTTCGAAGTCCTCCTGTACTTTCAATATCTCCGGAATGTTGTTGACACGATGTTTTTTGAAAAGCGTATAGAGAACACTGAGTCGTTGACTTACTTCTTCGCGACGTGCTTCGTCGAACTCTACATTCTCGTCTTCACTTTCGATCTCTTTGAGATATCATCCAGTTCGATCTTCAAACTTTCTACCCGCTTGTGAAGAGCTTGATAGGACGCCGAGTAGGCAGATATCGTATTGAGTTGATTTCGTATGTCACCAAGTAAAGTGCTAACGGAATACTCCGATGTACCCAATGCCTTGATCACATGAATGAGCTTTCCTTTGATCTCTTCCGCATGCTCCTGGATCTTCAGATCCGATTCTAATGATTCCTGTTCGCCTTCGATGAATGACGCTTTCACCAGTTCATCGAGTTGAAATTTTACGAAGTCAGCTTCCTGCTTTAATGCATTCGACTCGGCAACGAGTATTTGGTATTCCTGGCTGGCGGTTGTGTAAGCCAGCCATTGTGCTTCGTATTGTTCAAGTAACTTTTGATTGCCGGCGTAAGCGTCGATCAGGTTCAACTGAAAGCTTCGTGAGCCAAGCTCGAGTGTTTCGTGTTGAGAGTGACGTCCATCAGCCGCGACGTGATCTTTCGGAGGCACGTCGAGTGTAACAGGAGTATCGTTGATGAACGCGCGACTTTTTCCTGCGGCGCTGATCTCGCGACGGATCACCGTGCGAGCTTCGTAGTCGAGGTTCCTCGCTCTTAAAAAGTTTCTGAAGTTTATATGCGCCGATGTCGAACTCGGCTTCGGTGATGCACTTCTCATTTTCGTCCAGAGTACTTTGGTATCGGCACGATTTCCAAGCAGCAAACAACGGCGCCGAGCATGATCGATTTCCCTGCACCAGTTTCACCAGTGATGACGTTGAGGCCGGCAGCCGGCTCCATTTCCAGCTGCTGAATAAGGGCGTAAATTTTTATGGTGAGGAACCGAAGCATGGGGAAGCAATCTAACAGTTCGCGCCGTTAGTTGCTACTTCCAATAATCTTCTGGTAGATATTCCGCTTCGGGTCTATCGATGTGAGAATGTCGAATGCTTCCCTTCGCACCGAAAGATTTCCCTCCGAGGAAAACATTCACGAGCTCTGTTTGCTTTCGCATCGAAAAATGTGACCACGAATATGGACGTGTGGGGTTGACCTGCCAGGCATTTCTTTATGTTCCGCAAGACCTCGGAGGATGATGTTGCGGGCATCGTCAGGTTTTTTGGAATAATTATCTAATGCCATCCGGTGATAACGGTATGAGTTCTTTCGAAGCTCCTGCATCTGCGGGTTGTTCACGTTCTCGAGCAACGAATAACGGCTCCGGTTGCTTCCGAACGCCGCCCAACCAGGTCTGTTCGAAGGCTGCGCATTGTTCACAACTTGTAAGGCTTTCTGGAAATAAGGACTTCCGCCCATCTCGCTAAAGGAATCGTAGTCGAAGCCAATCACCATGTAAGCGTAGAACGCAAGCATCGACGTGAGATTGGTCATGTAAGCGTTGTCATTGTATTCGAGGGGGAAGAGATTCTATGTACTCGAATTCCCATTCGCGGTCGGCGAAGTTCAACAGCACCGTTTCATAATTACTTCCGTACACCGGTCGTGCCGCCGTAATCTGCGCACTGGCCACGAAGTTACCGATCGATGGCATCTTGCTGATGTTGAGAAATATCGCGCAGTTGATCCGTTCATAATTTTTGTACGAATCCTTGGGTCCATTTGCGAGCGTTGAGGAAGTTCGCGAACGAGCGCTCCATATCCTTAAATACGTTGCGGTCTGTTGTCTGTATCTGGTCGGCCGTTTACAGTGACCTTGAAGTTGAGCTCCTGCGAAAATGCCGGCGTGGCGATTATCAATATGATCCAGATCAGTTTACGCATTCACGATAGTATTAACGATATCTGCGGCCACTTCTTTCTTACTCTTCAGATTAAATTCTTTCGAAACGCCATCCGGGCCAATAATCGTTACTTTATTCGTATCGTAACTGAATCCGGCACCAGCGTCCTGTAAGGAATTCAATACAATGAAATCAAAATTTTTGGAGGTCAGCTTTTTCTCCGCGTTCGCTTTCTCATTCTGAGTTTCCAATGCGAAGCCAACCATTACCTGTCCTGCCTTCTTGATCTTTCCAAGCTCCGACGCAATGTCGTAGGTTTTTATAAGTTCTAAAGTAAGGCCTGTTGATTTGTCGGTCTTTTTTATTTTTTGTTCCGCGGTAACGGCGGGTTTAAAAGTCAGCAACCGCGGCCGACAAGACCGTGATATCCATCTTCGGGAATACCGAGCTGCAAGCGTTATACATCTCCTCAGCACTGGTAACTTTCGTCACCGTGATGTTCGGATGTGTGATCGATAAATGTGTTGGACCGCTTACAAGCTCCACTTTCGCTCCCCGCGACGCCAGTGCTTCGGCAATCGCGTAACCCATCTTGCCACTCGAATTGTTTCCAATAAATCGCACGGGATCGATCGCCTCATGTGTCGGTCCTGCAGTAACTAATGCGTTCTTGCCCTTCAATGTTTCCGAAGTTGCGAAATGGATCGTAAGCTGATGTACGATCTCTTCGGGCTCGGCCATGCGACCAATGCCGATCAGCCCGCTTGCCAATTCACCAAAACCAGGCTCGAGCATCGTCACACCAAAGCTTTGAAGCTTCGAAAGATTCGCCTGTGTAGTAGGATGCTTCATCATATCGAGAGTCCATCGCAGGAGCGAAGAACACCGGGCAGCGCGCAGACAAGTAACAGGCCAGCAAAAGATCGTCGCAAATTCCATTCGCCATTTTGGGCAATAGTATTCGCGGTCGCTGGTGCAATCAGCATGGCATCGGCCCAAAGGCCAAGCTCAACGTGATTGTTCCACTCGCCAGTGTCGTCCTTGACAAACTTTGTGTAGACAGGATTTTTAGAGAGGGTAGAAAAAGTCAGCGGCGTCACAAAGTCGATTGCTGAACTGGTCATTACAACCTTTACTTCAGCTTCTTCCTTTACAAGGAGCCTTGTGAGCACCGCCGCCTTATAGGCAGCGATACTTCCGGAGATCCCTAAAAGTATTTTCCTGCCCTTCAGCATCCCAATGAATATTGGTTAATGGTTAATGAGCGAAGCGTTACGCTTCTGGTGTCGCTTCAGTTTCGGAACGCATGCGATACATCAGCTTGCCTTCGAGGAATTCTTCGATAGCTGTAGATGTTGGTTTGGGCATACGCTCATAGAACTTAGATATCTCGATCTGCTCGCGGTTTTCAAAGATTTCTTCCAGGTTGTCGACAGTCGTCGCGAACTCTGCAAGTTTTCCGCTAAGCTCTTCCTTGATATTGACCGCAATCTGACGAGCACGTTTTTGAGATCACCACTACGGATTCGTATATGTTTCCAGTAGGGGCGGCGATCTTTTCAAGGTCGCGTGTAACGATTGATGGTTGTGCTGCCATAGGTGATTGATTAAGAGTTTGTTTTCTTTCCATTGATAATTTTAGTACGACTTTCTGAGTACATTCTTTCAGCATCCTTCAGGAATTTGCTTTGAGGATATGCATCCACAAATTCCTGGTAGAGATCGATAACAATTTGAAATCTTTTGGGCTGCAGAGAATCAAAGCTTCTCTCTGCCAGGTCAAATTGCGCTACTACTTTCAGATACGTTATCTCTTCAAGGTATTTTGAGTCCGGAAAGTTCTTCCTGAAGTTGTCGAAAGAGATAATTGCAGCCTGGTACATGCGCAGTTGCAGGTAATGTTTCGCGTTGTGGAATCCTTTCTCCTCGAGCTTTCCGTGACTAACGTTGATCACCTCCGCAGCCTGGGGAGTAAACTTGCTGTCGGGATATTTGTTGAGGAAAAGCTGCATGGCGTCCATCGCTTCGATGGCGTCGGTTTGGTCGAGGTTCCACGCCGGTGCCGCCGTGTACAGCGAGAACGCGTACATGAAGTTCGCTTCTTCGGCTAACGGGCTGCGTCCGTAGGTTTCGTAAAATGTTTTGAACTGGTTGGAGGCCAGCAGGTACGTTTTTTCATAAAACTGGCAGTAGGCGAGGTAGAACTCGACCTTTTCGCCCTCCGGCAGACCACGAACGATAGGCAAAATGTCTTCGAAGAGGATAGAAGCCCTGTAGTAGTCCTTTTTTGCGTAGTAATTCAGGCCCGCCTCATAGCGCACCCTCCAGTCTTCACTCTTCTGAAGCTGGCGGAATTTGCTGCAGGATGCTACCAGGATCACCAGAGCAATCCAAATCTGCGCCTTTAAGAGGGTTCTGATCTGCATAAGCCGACAAATATAAGGATTTGTTAGGTTGGGGAGTAAACGACAGGTGCCGGAGTTATTTCCGTACTATCAGTTTCCTTGTAAGAACCCCGTTGTTGTCGAGGTAGAGGGTATAGAAATATATCCCGGTGGCCAGTTCGTCAGCCTGGATCTTGATCCTCGTCTCCGAAGTGGGCAATTCGGTCTCATTCATGGTTCGCCCGAGGATATTGTGGATAACCACCTTAGCCTTCACCAATTCATTGTGGACCGTTATAATCGATCCATGCTATGTCGGAAACAGGGTTCGGGTACACGTCGTGGATCGTGATGTCCTTCGACTGAAAAACGAGAGATTTTGTACGCTTTTCCTCGACGGTGACGGAGACGTTGTGTTCGACAGCCCGGCGGGAATACCCCGTGGGAAAACTTCGAATTTAATGCTATTCTGGCCCGTTACGACGCCCGTTTCGAGAGTGTAGGTGAGGCCCTCTAACGTCTCGCCCGGCTCAAGGGCTTGGAGAATTCGTCCATTCCCTGCTCCAGGCAATCCTTCCCAATACAGAAGTAACCTTTCTGGGTGCTGCCCAGGTCGGAGTAAACTTTTCGAATGATATAGTACTGTGCTTTGTCGGAAGAGTTCTTGATGCGGAGGGGGATCGTGACTGTTTCGTTTACCGTTGCCAGATAGGTGTCTTGCCGGTCGATAAACTCAAGGTGCTGTTGCGCGAACCCTGAGGACCATCCAATGACACACAGAAAATATCAATCGGCACAGTCTCATTGAAACACTATCTCAATGCAAAAGATAATCGAAAAAGGAGGGGTGTCCTAGCGTTTCAAAAAAAATAGGGTGTTAGCGCACACAATTTGAGACTACCGAAGTCGTTGCGCGTCCCTCTTTTCAGTGAGTCCTTGTTTTTTCGGCGCGGGATGCCGTGTTTTCACAACATCTTCGCGAACAGGTCGCTCTTTTTCTCGCCACACAAATCCTTTCAATCGCTCGTTCTCTTTTCTGATTTCATGTGGTGGAACAAATTGTGCGTCGGGTTTTACGTAAGCCGTAAAGTTGTCCACTTTTCCGTTCACGAAATTGATCTTCATGTCACTGCAGATCATTTTATTCATCCCGCTCACATACACGATCCTGATCAGCAGTGTGTCGAGATCTTTTTCCTCTTCTTGTAAAGCGTAGTAAATACTTTCACCGTTGCCGTCAACATCCACGTGGTGTATACCCTTGTCGGCAAACCACGCTGTCATTCTTTTGCCTTTGATCTGGTTGAAGTTGTTGAGACTATCTTCCGACACCACGAAAGAGTTCGACCTGAGATAAACTTTGTCGACGTTTTGATTTTTGAGAACGACGCGGATCGTGTCGCCCGTCATCTGGTTTTCGGTGGTCCAGAGAACGGGCTCTTTATAAAAATTCAGAACTGAGTCGGTGCTGAAGTAAGCAAGGGAATCGGCGCGGCCCTGGAGATTCGACTTAAATATTTTCACGTTGTGATAGGCAAGCATTCTCTTCTGTGAAGGATTGTTGCTCTCGATAGAAACCAGCGTATCGGCCGAGAGAAACAGCGTATCGCCATCGTCGCCAACTTTTGCCATCCATGCGTTTCCGTAGACTTTCGCCACACCGGTGATCTTATTATAAATTCCATCGTCACCATAGATTGTCAGGTTTTCCTCGCGCGACGTCATGATAACATTGGTCTTTGCCTTGTAGAGCTTTCGGCGGTCGTCGAGAAAATATTTGTCGCCTTTCATTTCGTAGCTCGTTGTTTGGATCGTACCCCGACTGAGCTCCGACTTTTTTTCTGTGACCTTGGTATCGTAAAATCCGTCATCGTAAATGGCAGTCTTGCCTTCTTTATCAACAACGGTAGTCTTATCACGGAAGTAAACAATTTTGGTCTTCGAACTATATTGTAGAGTGTCCGACTTCAGAGTATAGTCTGGATTTACAGCAATCACTTTTGTTTTGAATGAAGCGAGGTTCGTTCGTGTGTTGTAATAACCTTTTTTGCTGGTGAGATTATTCGTGCTGTCGACCAACCGGCCGCCATTGAAGTAACGGGCTTCGGCAAGATTTCTGTAATAATCGAGATAGTCGGTGTACAACGTTGCGGTCGCGAGCTTTACAAACACAACATTGTCGCGAAGATGTGCGATGCGTTTGTCGCCATCATATTTAAGATGTTTGGAAGTAACGGTAACGGAGTCACCGTCGGTGATCCTTACGTGACCATAAGCTTCGACGGAATTTTCTTTTTTGAAGATCTCAGCGGAGTCGCAATAAATGGTGGTTTGATTCTGAGTGAAAATCACGCTGCCGATCACCCAGTCTGTTCGCTTTCCATCTTTCATTACGCCTTTGCTGAAATCAGACTGCTTGAGGCGTACTTTATTCTGTGCATCAACTCCGCTGGCAATTGTCAGGGCTAAAGAGATAAGAAAAGCGACACGCATCATTATATGGCAAAATTAGGAAAAGTTGTGGGTTGTGAGTTGTGCGTTGCGAGTCACCCACAACGCACAACTCACAACTTGTATCTTTGGGTCGTGCAACGCCAGTTTCTTCATTTCATCGCGAAAAATAATCTGTGCACAACAGATCAACCTGTCTTCGTTGCAGTTAGCGGTGGCCTCGATTCGATGGTGTTGTTGCACCTCTTCAAAAGCACAGGTTACGACATCACCGCCGTTCACGTGAACTTCGGCCTTCGTGGCGAAGAGTCGGACGAAGACGAGAGGTTTGTCGGGGCTCAGTGTGCGCATTGGGATGTAGCTTTCGAAATCAAACACGTCGACACCAAGAATTATGCCACCAGCAAGGGTGTTTCAATCCAGATGGCTGCACGCGACCTTCGATACGAATGGTTTCATGAGCTCATGAATTCTATCCCGGGTTCCCTCGTCGCCACGGCGCACCATGTAAACGACTCCGGCGAAACGATGCTCCTCAATCTTGTAAGAGGCACAGGTATCGATGGACTTACCGGGATCCCATTAAACAACAATGGTGTCATTCGTCCACTGGCTTTCGCTACGCGAAAAGAGATCAGCGATTATGCTGCCGAACATTCCATTGTGTGGCGCGAAGATGAAAGCAATCTCGATGATCATTACCAGCGCAACTTTCTCCGTCATCGTGTAATGGGTTTGCTGAAGCAACTCAATCCATCGTTGGACGACACACTGTCGAAAAACTTTTCGCGCCTGGGTGCGGAAGAGAATTAATGGAACGATCGCTCGTTGATCTGAAGGGAAGTTTTTCAATAGATAAAGACAACAATCTTCGCATTCCAAAGAAAGCACTCGAAGGGTTTATTCATAAGGCTGGTGTGCTGTTGAGAATGATCGAACCATTTGGATTCAATTTCTCGAATGCCGAATCGATAATAAACACGACACAAGCCGGGAAGTTATTTTTTTCAAAAACGCATCAGTTGGTTGTCGACAGGGAAGAGTTGATCATATCTTCCGGCATTCCGGAGACAGAGATCGCAATCGAAGAAACAACGGAGCTGACTTTCACTAACGATCCAGGCATCGCATATGTCGATGCTGATAAAGTCGGAGCTTTGGTTTTAAGAAATTGGGAGGAAGGTGATTTCTTTTATCCTCTTGGAATGAAGGGCAAGAAAAAGGTGAGTGATTTTTTAATCGACGAGAAGATCTCGGTAACGGAAAAGCAATCAATAAAAGTCGTTACAACCGGCGATCAAATCGTTTGGGTTGTGGGTAAACGAATCGATGATCGATTCAAGATAACACCAACGACCAAACGCGTATTGATTATAAAAAAAACAACCCCGTAGCAGTGCCACGGGGTTAAACTATGAAACTATTGCAAACTTATTTTACCTTATCACGACCGGCTTCCAGGATAGCATAATCCTTCCATGTCTTGTAAGTTGCTTCGTCGAGCTTGTCGGAAGCAGAACCTGCTTCGTCGGGACGGAATGTGCCTTCACTTTCCCACCACTTTTTCGCATTGTCTTTTGCAGCTTTCTTATCGATACCGTCAAAGAATCCGATAATTGAATCAGAGATCATCCACGGCTTCGCGATTGTCGCATACTTTTCGAATATCATCGAACGCATTTGAGTGCCGCTAGCCTGATTCTTAAAATGATTAACTGTATATGACAGGGTTTCGGGTTCAGTCATGATCATGTCCCAGTATTTCTTTGATGTGATCACCTGGGCTGTAGTGAGCATGTAGCCGAAACCCCTTTCGATGGGCTCTTTTGTAATGTTGCACGATGCCTTCAGCTCTTTCTTCTTCTTTCCGAATAATGTATCAAAAATTGCCATTTGGAGGTTCCTAGGTTAAATTCTAACTACCATACTAGATACTCATGGTGGGGCAAATAGTTGCACCCACCCATGTTTTTTTTGCGTGAATTGTCAAAAAAACGGCCGTGAATGACAATTTTTTACGTTCCCTTATTACCGTTAGGTTTTTTATTCTGCTGGATGATACCATACTTCGTCAGGAAGTCCTCGAGTTGCTCGATGGGGAGTTTTTTGGCGATAATCTTGTGTTTGGTATCGATTACGTACATCGACGGCGTGGTTTCAGCATAGTAAAATTTACTCCAGTGGCCTACATAAGTTCGCGGGCCGTTAACTGTAGTAAACGGAACTTTAAATTCCTGCATGAACTTCTTCATCTTCGCGATCGAAGTGTCGATACTCACGGCATAAACTTCGAAATCATACTTCGCCTTACTCTTATTATAGAACTCGACGAGCTTCGGCATCTCTTCGCGACAATGACCACAATCGGGATTAAAGATGTAAAGTACTGTATACTTATTCTTGAAATCGTACATCGACTTCGCCTTCAGATCTTTGTCCTGCATGATGAGGTTCGCGGCGTTGCCACCGATCATACTCACTCTTAATTTGTCGACATAATCTTTGATGTCCTGCTTGCTCTTCTTTGGAAGCCAGTAATCCATCTCACCAGTTGCAATAAACTTATCGTAGAGGTTTACATATACCTGGTCGAGGCCCATGATCTTCGGAGCGTAGTAATGATTGAGGCACAACCACACAAAATATTTATATGCTTCCGGATTTTTCTTGATTTTGCCTGTAAGACGTACGATCTCTCTTGTGATCGTGTCGGACTGCTGTAAGAAGAGTCGATCGAAATAATCTTTTACTTTTTCCGAATAGACTGGCCTTGGCAGGCGGATCAATGCGTCGTCAGCAAGATCGAAGTTGTCCCAATAGTGTTCGCGATAATATTTGAATTGCCAGGTAGAGTCGATCGTGCCATCGGGACGTTTCGGAGGATCCGGAACAACAATCTCTTTTGTTGACTTGATTAACCGTGCTGTTAATGTTGTCGGATGTTTTGCGATCAGGTCGTTCTGAAAGTTGACAACCTCGGTGCTGACCTTGGTGAATTCTTCGCGCGCCTGTTTTTTGGCGTCAGGTTTCAGTGTACTGTCTTTGAGGATCTTGACGTAAGGGTCGGCCTCCTTGAACTTCCGGGCGATAAAGTTTGCGTTCTCGAAATAGAGCTTGTTGTCTTCATCTCCGTTCACGACCATGTGACCAATGAGATCAGCCGTGTCGCTTTCCATTGAAAACCTCTGGTCTGCTCCAAGTACGAATTCGAAGAGCGTATTTTTGCCGATCACTAACATAAAGGCACCTTGTGCAAGTGACTTCGGGTCTTCGAAAGAGAAATTGCCCCGGGAATCTACCTTCGCGGTGTCTTTCAGGTAATTTTGCTCACCGTTGTGATAGGCAAGGAGTACGGTTGTGTCTTTGAGACCTTTGACCTTGAAGTCCATTTTGTAACCCGACTGCCCGTAAGTGGCAGCGGAGATCAAAAGCAACAACAGGAAACCAGGGCGTAGTGACATATTCAGCATGGTTTAAAATCCGCATGACGACGGACAAGTGCGAATTTCCGACTTTTATCGTTTTTAGCAATGTCATTAATGGCAGGTCTGGCGAATTGGTAAACGTTTAACACTTTTTTAATAAAACGTGCGAAGGGCAACGTGCAAAGTGCAATGATGCGGTTGGCTTTACGTTGCACGTTGCACATTGTACGTTGCACCCCGAAAGGCTATTTTTGCACCCTTCATTATGTCTATAACCGTCCGGAATCTCACAAAATTATATGGGAACAAGCCCGCCGTGAACAACATTTCCTTTTCAGTGGGACCCGGCGAAGTGGTCGGATTTCTCGGACCCAACGGTGCCGGCAAGTCGACAACGATGAAGATAATGACCGGCTACCTTCCGCCAACCGCAGGATCGGTAACGGTATGCGACCAGGAGGTTTCACAACAAAAGTCTGTAAGGAAAACCATCGGTTATCTGCCGGAGCACAATCCTCTCTACCTCGACATGTATGTTCACGAGTTCCTCCACTTTGTTGGTAAAGTGTATGGAATCCATGGCGCTGAATTGAAACGCAAGGTTGCCGAAACGGTGGAGCGTTGTGGACTTACTATCGAACAGAACAAGAAAATCGAAATGCTGTCGAAAGGATATCGGCAGAGAGTTGGATTGGCACAGGCGCTTCTTCATGATCCGCAAGTGTTGATACTCGATGAGCCGACAACAGGCCTGGATCCAAACCAGATCGTCGAGATCCGACAGTTGATACGATCCATCAGTGCCAACAAGACCGTTCTGTTCTCGACGCACATCATGCAGGAAGTGCAGGCGTTGTGTAATCGTGCAGTGATCATTAACAATGGTGAAGTTGTTGCCGACGACACGATCGACAATCTTCTTGCACGCAGTACAGATAATTCGCTTGAGTCGGTGTTCCGGGATCTTACTAAAACTCCCGACGCATGATCCAGGTGTTCTCGAAAGAAGTTGGTGGGTTTCTGAATTCGTTGATTGCGTACATCGTGATTGGTGTGTTCTTAACGGCGATCGGTTTACTTACCTGGGTTTTCAAAGACACTTCAGTTCTCGATAATGGTTTCGCCAATCTCGATACGTTGTTCACGATGGGACCGTATGTTCTCGTATTCCTGATACCTGCAATTACGATGAAGAGCTTCGCGGAAGAAAGAAAGTTGGGAACGATGGAGTTGCTCCAGACGAAGCCACTTACGGATTGGGATATCCTTCTCGGAAAATTTTTCGCTTCGGTCGTGTTGGTGTTGTGTGCGCTCTTGCCGACCCTCGTCTACTATTATACAATCTATCAACTGAGTGATCCCGTTGGCAATGTCGATTCGTCGGGAATTGCGGGATCGTATGTCGGGTTGTTTTTATTGGGGATGGTTTTTTGTGCGATAGGCATTCTCGCATCATCGCTAACTAATAATCAGATCGTCGCGTTCTTGACGGCAGCGTTTCTGTGCTTCCTGTTTTATTCTGGCTTCGATTCGTTCTCTGCGTTGGTGCTTGAAGGCGGGCAGGGATTATTCATTCGTCAGTTGGGAATTTTATATCACTACGAATCATTGAGCCGCGGACTAATCGATAGCCGTGACTTGATCTACTTTGCCAGCGTGTGTTTCGTGTTCTTATTGTCAACTAAAACCGTGTTGGGATCCAGGTCATGGTAAGCTGGAAGAGCAAACGGTTGGGCGATCTCCTTACGTTAGCAAACGGGCTGACGTTTGTTATACTGACTAATCTTGTCGCGTCACTTTTCTTTTTCCGGGTCGATCTCACCGAGGAAAAAAGACATTCGATTAAACCTGTCACAAAGCAGATCCTTGGAAGACTTGACGATGTCGTGTATGTGGAGGTGTATCTCGACGGCGATCTTAATGCAGAGTTCAACAGATTTCGAAACGCTATTCACGAAACGCTGGAAGAATTCAGAGTATACTCTAACGGAAAGGTGCAATACAACTTCACCAACCCGATGACGGCGTTGAGTCAAAAAGCACAGACAGAATTCCTGCAGGAGCTTGCTTCGAAGGGAATCCAGGTGTTACCAGTCATTGAGACGAATGAAGGAGAACGTACTGAGAAGAGAATCGTTCCCGGTGCGCTGGTGTCGTACGACGGAAATGAGAAAGGTGTGATGCTATTCAAGCAGAACATGGCAGTCAATTCACAAGAAAACATCAATCAAAGTATTGAAGGGCTCGAGTATGAGCTTGCGAGCGCAATACTTACGCTCAATAGTGAAGAACGTAAGCACGTTACCTTTTTAACCGGGCACGGCGAACTGGATAGCCTGCAGACTGCAAGCTTACGTGCTGGTCTTCGTGAGCAGTATGATGTTTCTGAATCCGACTCGGCAAAAGGTGATGTTGTTATTGTTGCCAGGCCCACTCAAAAATTTTCGGAGATCGATAAGCTCAAGCTCGACCAATACATCATGCAGGGAGGAAACGTAATGTTCTTCATCGACCAGATGCATGCATCGATGGACAGCGCCTCGATGGAAAACAATTTTGCGTTCCCGTACGAGACGGGTCTGCAAGATCAATTGTTTAAATACGGTGTCCGCGTTAATCCAGATCTCGTGCAAGACGCATTTTGTGCTAAGTACCCTGTTGTGGTAACGGATGTAGGAGGACAACCGCAGATAATGCCTCTCGAGTGGCCGTTCTTTCCGTTGGTTTACCGATATGCCAATCATCCGATCACGAAAAACATGGATGCTTCGATCACACGCTTCATCAGCTCGATCGACAGCGTTCGCGCCGATGGCGTTAAGAAGACAGTTCTCTTCACAACATCAGAGTATTCCCGAAAACTTTCGGCTCCTGTAAAGGTGAGTGTGAACGACCTTCGCAATTTGAAACAGGCTGATTTCAATGGAGGGACGATTCCCGTTGCGTGGCTGCTGGAAGGAAACTTTACTTCATTATATAAGAATAGATTTTTACCGGATGGCGCTTCGAAGAATGACTTCCGCGAAAGCGGCACTGGTAAAGTAATCGTTGTTGGCGACGGTGACTTCGTTCGCAACGACGTCAATCCCAGGAATGGCGCGCCGCAGGAGTTGGGTAAAGACCCGATATCGGGTCGCGTGTTCGCCAACGAAAGAGTAGTGATGAACATGGTCGCGTATCTCACCGACCAGGGTGGACTAATCACAGCACGCAGTAAAGAGATAGACGCTCGCCCGTTGAAAAAAGATAAAGTGAAGAACGAAAGAGTCAAATGGCAAGCGATCAATCTTGCGTTGCCGATCGTGATAATAGTTTTGGGTGGCTTGTTGTTATCGTGGATCCGTAAAGAAAGTATGCCAGCTTCTGAGAAAAAAAACAAGCAGTTAGCACTCTCTTTGATTGCAATGATCATAATGATTGTTGCCTTCTGGTTCTTTGCTTTTCGCGAAAGCAAGATTGAAGTGGATGAGAATGCATTGGTTGTTCCTGATCTCGCCAATGTAGATCGCGTTGAGATTGGAAAAATCGTTTTGAAATTCGACGGAGTGAAATGGATGGTGAATGATCAGTATCCCGCTGATCGTCGGGCGATTCAAGTATTGTTTGGAACTATTGAAAATGTGAGGCCCCGAAGGCCAGTTGGTGAGAAACAAGTGGAATCTGTCATGAAAGAACTACAAGCGCATGGCACGGTAGTTCGCTTTTACTCAAGTGATAATTTATTAAAAACCTACACCGTCGGTGGTGTCCCGTCGAAGCCGGAGGCGTGGTTCCAGGTTGGGGAAAGTGAGCCGGTGATCGTGAACATTCCCGGCTATCGTGTTTACGCGGCAGGCGTGTTCGAGCAGCCCGTGAATGACTGGCGCGACAAGAGAGTCTTCTCATTAAACTGGAGAAACTTTAAAAAACTTGACGTTGTGTTCAAAAAAAACGTAGCAGACGGGTTTACTATCTCGGGTAAGGGTAGAGATTTCACTGTCGAAGGCCTGAACCCCGTCGACACGGCGAAAGTCAATACTTATCTCGACGATATTTCACTCCTGGTGGGTGAGGGATTTTACCAGCAAGGTCAGCGTGCCCAGATCGACAGCGTGGTTGCAGGCCCCACCTCGTTCGATGTGGTCGTTACCGACATCGGCAACCGGCAATTCCGCTTCGAGGTGTTTCCTCCGCTCCGAAATGAGCCCAACGTTTTTGGCCGCGTGAACGGCGAGATCATGATTTTTCCGAAGAGCGAAATCGTGCGAATTGCGAAGAAAAAGTCGTGGTTCAGGCCCCTCCCAGAATAGGCAAATTTTTCTATCTTTACCCCCCATTCAAACCACTACAACCGCTACGCCAGATGAAGTTTATCGTTAACTCCAACTACCTGCTGAAGCAGCTTTCTAATATCAATGGAGTGATCACAACAAATCCTGTTGTGCCAATCCTTGAAAATTTTCTCTTCGAGATCGATAAGACGAAACTTACCGTTACCGCTTCGGATCTTCAAACTTCGATGATCACGGAGCTTACCGTGGAATCAAAAGAAAAAGGAAATATCGCGGTGCCCGCGAGGATCCTTCTCGATACACTGAAGAACCTTCCGGACCAACCTGTAACTTTCTCGGTCGACGAATCGACATACAGCATCGAGATCAGCTCAGACAATGGTCGCTATAAACTTTCGGGCGAGAACGCTACAGACTTCCCTAAGGTGCCTGCAGTATCGCACGACTTCTCAGCTGCCGTTTCATCGGAAGTGTTGGGACGCGCCATCAACAATACAATCTTCGCCACCAGCAGCGACGAGCTTCGTCCTGCAATGACCGGCGTTTATGTAAACCTCGGTGAGAAGAACACAACATTCGTTGCGACCGACGGCCACCGTCTCGTTCGCTATCGTCGTAGTGACGTGAAATCAGAAAACGGAAATGCGATCATCATACCTCGCAAGGCATTGAATCTTTTGAAAGCAACACTGCCTGCAGAGAACAGCGATGTAAGCATCGACTTCAACATGTCGAATGCTTTCTTCAAGTTTGGCAACATCAAGATGATCTGCCGACTGATCGACGAGCGTTTCCCAGATTTCGAAAACGTAATTCCTTCTTCGAGCACGATCAAGATGACGATCAACCGTGTTGACTTCCTTGGATCGCTGAAGCGTATTTCGATCTATGCGAACAAGACAACACACCAGGTGCGTTTGAAGATCACTGGAAGCGAACTGCAGGTTTCTGCGGAAGACCTCGACTTCTCCAACGAAGCAAACGAACGTCTTTCATGCGAGCATGAAGGTGAAGACATCGAGATCGGTTTCAACGCGAAGTTTCTCGTTGAGATGCTGTCGAACGTCACTCACGAACAGATCAGATTGAACATGTCTGCTCCGAACAAGGCGGGTGTGATCCTGCCTGCAGATAAAGACAAGAATGAAGATATGCTAATGCTGGTGATGCCGGTAATGTTAAATCAGTACGTGTAAGTGACTGGTATTTAATTAGTTAAAATCTTAAAGAAAGGGGCGGGGTTACAAAACCTGCCCCTTTTTTATGAATTTAAGTTAACTTCAAAACACTCCGACTACGCTGAAGCTACGTCGGATAACACCCTTAACTACTATGGAATCATTCTCGGATTGGTGGAGTGGTCTCAGTGTCATCCTCAAGATCTTTTGGGCCCTGGCACTGCCATTCACTGTGATCTTCGTGTTGCAAGTCATCCTTTCGTTCATGGGCCACGATACGGCCGACGACATTGGTGAGCCGGATACAGCTGGAGGAGATCACGGAGCAGGATTTCAATTCTTCACCCTCAAAAACTTCATTGGATTCTTTACCATTTTTGGATGGGCCGGAATTGCCATGATCGAGTCGGGCGCGAGCGCCGTAACTTCGATCGTCGTAGCGACCCTTGCCGGAGCGTGTATGATGTTTGTCATGGCTGGAATGTTCTTCATGCTCATGAAAGCCCAGCACGATGGAACGATGAAGATCGAAAAGGCTGTCGGCCACACAGGTGAAGTTTATCTTACCATCCAGTCGAAGCGAGGAGGTATGGGCAAAGTACAGATCAATGTATCTGGCGCACTTCGTGTGCTCGATGCCCTTACCGATGACGACCTGGATATCCAGACAGGAAAGATCGTTAAGGTTTCGAAAATCGTTAACGACAACACACTTCTTGTTACTGTGAGCTAATTAACACCCTTTAATCTATACTTATGACAATCCTTCCCCTAATTGTAGGCGTTGTAGTTTTCCTGTTCATCATCCTTATGGCATCGCTGCGGCGATACAAACGATGTCCATCCGACCGTATACTTGTTGTGTATGGTAAAGTTGGTGGTGGCGGATCTGCAAAATGTATTCACGGTGGTGCGGCCTTCATTGTGCCGGTGTTCCAGGACTACGCATTCATGGATCTTACACCGATATCGATCGAAGTGAACCTGACGAACGCACTGAGTAAGCAGAACATCCGCGTTGACGTTCCTTCGAAGTTTACTGTTGGTATTTCTACTGAGAGTGGTGTGATGGAGAATGCTGCCGAACGTCTCCTTGGTTTACAACGTCCTGATGTTCATGCGTTAGCTCATGATATTATTGTTGGTCAGATGCGATTAGTTGTTGCGATGATGGACATCGAAGAGATCAACACCAATCGCGATAAATTTCTTCAGAACGTTGCACACAACGTTGAAGTTGAATTGAAGAAGATAGGTTTGAAGCTGATCAACGTGAACATCACGGATATCAAGGACGAAAGCGGTTATATCGCAGCGCTTGGAAAGAAAGCTGCTGCCAGCGCGATCAACGAAGCCAAGATCCGCGTAGCTGAACAGGAACGTATCGGGGATATCGGTAAGACCGAAGAAGAAAAGAACAGGGACATCAAAGTCGCAGAAATGGTACGTGACCGCGATACGTCCGTTGCTATTGCATCAAAAGACAAGGAGATCCTTATCGCCGGTGCAAAACGTGACGAACAGATCGGTAAGGTGGAGGCTGAAAGAGATACACGTATCAAATCAGCGGAGGCGAATGCACTTGCCGTGCAAGGTGAAAACAACTCGAAGGTCAACGTAGCGAACTCCGATTCGACACGTCGGGAGAAGGAAGCGGAGGCGTTGAAGCGTGCAACGGCTGCGGAAAAAGTGCAATCGGCGAAAGCGCTCGAAGAAGCATACGTTGCTGAACAGAAAGCGGAAGCGGCTCGCGCCGAACGTGAACGTGCATCGCAGAACGCGAAACATCGTTGTTGCTGCAGAGATACAAAAGCAAAAGGCGATCATTGAAGCGCAGGCAGATGCGGAACGAGTGAGGGAACGTGCGAAAGGTGAGGCGGATGCGATCTACGTGAAACTGGAAGCTGAAGCGCGCGGTATGTTCGAGATATTGACCAAGCAGGCGCAAGGTCTGCAGCAGATCGTTCACGCGTCGGGCGATAATGCGCGGGATGCTGTTCTCTTGCTCATTGTTGATAAGCTGCCGGAACTGGTGAAACTTCAGACCGAGGCAATCAAGAACATCAAGATCGACAAGCTTACTGTGTGGGATGGTGGTAGTGGCGCAAGCGGTGATGGTAAGACGTCAACTGCGAACTTCATCTCCGGACTGTATAAATCGGTGCCCCCATTGCAGGAGATCTTCAACATGGCCGGCATGGAACTACCCGAATATCTGAAGGGCAAGAGCGCGGATGAGCTGAAGAAGCTGGCGGAGGACGTGAAGGCTAAAAGTGAATCGAAGCCTGATACCGCTAAAAAATAGTTTTAACTACTTTAAATAAAAAAGCCTACCTCAACAAGGGGTAGGTTTTTTTATTGCATCGAAGTAAAATTATTTTGCGGGCTGCATCGTTAAGAGTATGCCTATGAGGTTTTATCGGTGCTTTCTACCAATAGTCTTTCTTCTTGTCTGCGGAAGTACCGCTTTCGCCACACACTTAAGAGCCGGTGAGATCATTGCAACACGAAAGAGTTGCACGGCGCTCACGTTCATCATTACAGTAACGGTTTATATCGACACCGAATCCGGCGTTCACTTCGGTGGGCCAGGCGAGTATCTCAATTTTGGCGACAGCACCTTTGTGGAGGTTCCCGACACGCCCACAACCCCACGGCCCGACCTCGGCCAAAACATGGGCATGGCCCAATTCACGATTGAACACACGTATTCCGGATATGGCCGCTACCTGATTCGATATGCCGAACCGTTTCGCAACGGCGATGTCGTGAACCTCGACAATCCTTTGGCAACGTTATTTTATATCGAGACTGTTATAGAACTCGATCCGTTGTTGGGTTGCGACAGCTCACCGAAGCTACTTGTTCCGCCGATCGACAAAGCATGTGTTGGCGCCGCATGGTATCACAATCCCGGTGCTTACGACACTGATGGCGATAGCCTCTCTTATGAAATGATCGAGCCCAAGATGGGGAAGGGCGTTAATGTTGGTAACTACCGCGATCCGAACACAAGAGAATTTTATACTCGTGGTGGTATTGATTTCAACACAGCCAATGAGCTTCACAATGGACAACCAACATTCAGTATCAATTCAACGACAGGTACGATCATTTGGGATGCGCCGGGTATGCAAGGTGAATACAACATAGCGTTCCTCATCAAAGAGTGGAGGAAGGTGAAAGGAGCTTGGGTGTTACTCGGTTATGTGGAGCGCGATATGCAGATCATTGTTGAAGACTGTATGAATAAGCGGCCGGAGCTTCAGTTGCCAGCCGACGTTTGCGTTGAAGCGGGCACGTTGATCGATGAAGATTTTTTTGGATATGATCCGGATTCCGACAGCGTGATCATCAATGTATATTCCGAAACCTTGGGGCTCAATCCACGCGCAGTCATTATACCATCCCCAGCCAGATACCAGGCTTCGAGTCCATCGAACCTGGCAAGCATTCATTTTCAATGGCAGACCGACTGCAAGCATGTTCGCGACCAGGCGTACAACGTTACGGTGAAGATCACGGACAAGCCAGTGCGGCATGGAACACCGTTGGTTCAATTTAAGACCTGGAGGATCACGGTTGTTGGTCCACCCCCTGAATGGAATTCATTGCAGCAGGATCTGTCGGCTCGAAGCGCAACGGTGACGTGGGATAATTATGTATGCTCTGGCGTTGCAACCAGCATGCAAGTGTGGCGAAAGATCGATGGAGTTCCGTTCACGCCACCGCGGATTGTGTAACTGGAATGCCAGCGTCGCTGAGCTATACGATGATTGCTGAAGTCCCGATCAGTCAATCGAGTTATAAAGACACGAATGGTGGAAAAGGACTTGCGGTAGGTGCGAAGTATTGTTACAGGCTGGTTGCATTGTTCCCGGGATTCACTCCGGCCGAAAGTTATGTCTCAAGAGACACTTGTCTTGCGCCGATATTGGCCGATGCGCCGGTGATCACCAACGTTACTGTTGATAAGACGAGTGTCGACCAGGGGCAGATGACAGTGAAATGGAGATCGCCTTTCGATGTTGATAAGACCCAGTTTCCACCACCGTATTCTTACGAGGTTTACAGGCTGAAGGACTAACTGGCGTGATAAAGTTAACAAAGCCGCACCCGGGAAGGATTACGGACTCGACCTATATCGATGTTGGGATCAATACAGAGTCGTTGCCATACAATTATCGGATTATTGCTTACGACGCGAATAGCAATCGCATCGACACATCCTCAGTTGCGTCGAGTGTGAGGTTGGAGGCGCATCCCCAGGTGAATAAGATAGAGTTGGTTTGGGCCGCCGATGTGCCGTGGAGCAATGTAAGTGACACCTACCCGAAGCATTGGATCTATCGCGGACCGGAAGGGGCGACGGAAGACCAGCTTGAATTGATCGACAGCGTAAATGTAAATCGTTTGGGTTTTCATTACCTGGATTCGGGTCAGTACAATCACACGCCTCTCGAAAACACCAAAGCTTATTGTTACCGGGTGATGACTCGCGGAACATATGGTAATCCGAAGATTGCGGCGCCGTTGTTGAATTTTTCACAGAAGCTTTGCGCGATCCCGAATGATACCACACCTCCGTGCAAGCCGGATTTTGGAAGCGACATTATCGCGCAACGTTGTGATAACTTACCGAATGGTGGTTGTGGTGCGGTGATTTACAGCAACACCATCAGTTGGAACAAACCGGTTGATAAGGTTTGCGGTAACGACATCGTGAGCTACAACATTTTCGTGGCCGATCAGTTGGGTTCAGAGTTTCTGCAGTACGTTGAAAATATTCGTGACACTGTCTTTGTTGACAACAACAAAGACCTCACATCATTTGCGAGATGCTATAAAATTCAGGCCGTCGATCGATCCGGAAATAAAAGTGAGTTGAGTGATCAATTTTGTTTCGACAACTGCACGCATTACGAATTGCCGAACGTATTCTCGCCGAACGCCGATGGATGTAACGACGTGTTTGCAGCGTTCGGCGATCCCGACCACGATACCATGTGCGAGGCAAACGACGATCCGTCGAAGTGTGCAAAGTCGGTGGCGCGGGTCGACTTTATCGTGTACGATCGTTGGGGCAAACAGATCTATCAATTAGAAGATAGTAAGGAGCGAAGCATCTATATTCGCTGGAATGGTCTCGACAATGATGGGCGTGAGGTGCCAGCCGGTGTTTATTATTATCGCGCGGATGTTCATTACATCACAGTCGATCCGGATAATCAGGAAGCGTTGTTAAAAGGTTGGGTTCAACTAGTGAGAGGGAAAAGTGAATAGTGAAAAGAGAAAAGTGGCCCTTAAATCTTTGGAGCAAGCCAAAGAAATCCGGCACTGAAAAGGAAGATCAGAAATAAAATTAGCTTGATGGTGTTGTCGTCGGTTGTAGCGGTTACTTCATCAGTATTTTGATTTGAAATATTTTGTTGTGTTGCTTTCCTGTTGTTCGCTGCTCTCGCGGCTTTCCACGTCCCCTCTTTTGAAACAGGCACAAATGTTTTTGTTGAATCGGCAGTCATCTCATGCCACTGATTTCCTTCGAACCAAACGGTTCCGTGCCAGAGATCGTCGATGTAGATGTCTTCTGTTAACGGCAGCTGAGTGTTGTCGACCCTGAGGGTTGGTTGTTTTCCGGATGAAATGATATCGAATGATAGCGGTTCGTTTTCGTAATACGGAAATGGAGATGTGATACGGAGCTTCAGATCTTCCTTTTGTTCTCGCACATTTTTCGAGTAACGGAACCCAGAGTGCAGAATATGTCTCGTCTTTTGCCTGGAGACCGGCCCTGGTATGTTTTCAAGCAATAACTGGTAGCCGATCTTGCCCGCACCCGAATAATTGAACCCGCTGAGAACGCGGTCTCCCGAAGTCAACAACGGGTTGGATTGCTTTGCTTCTAATGTTAGTGCAGGCAGGCGAATGGTTCCTGCCGTACCCAACGATATTCTTACGGTGTCTTTTTGTTTGAGTGTTGTAAACTTAATGGGCAGCTTTCCTTTTTCGGGCATAATGATCAGACCCAGTCCATCACTGATTGCCGTATTTATATTTCTTTGTTCGGACGAACTCAGGGTGTTCCACGATTGCTCATCCATAATGACAAGATCTGTGTCATTGACTAGCGCCGGTGTGATCGATTGAAAATTGGATGAAGGACGATTGGGCAAATTCGAATTTGTATTTGTCTTTCGACACCTGGTTGCGTACCGACAATCGATGGCCTTTCGCAGCGAGAAAGTTTTTCAGGTAACGAAGTTCAAAGGTTGGGTAATTGCTGATGAGGATAATGTTGAGTTGACGCTCTGGCTCGATTATCAACGGAAGTGTTTCCGTTCCTTCGGGCGTGATGAGGTCATAAAGGAATCGACCGGATGATTTTGCGAAGAATGAAAGAGAGAAAGCACCCTTCGACGTCGTCACTGAGTCTTCGAATCCTCCCGGGCCGCGGAGCTTTATCAACGACTCGCCGCCATTGTATGTTCCGCGTATTGTGTTCCACCGGTGTGCGTAGAGATGCTCGTCTGTTTCTATTGCTGTGATTCCCTTCGGCGCCGGGGAAGGAATGAAGTTATAATTTTTCGAGGGGAGAAGATCAAGGGCCCAATTTGGTAAGCCATTACCAGTAATGATTTTTACATGATTGAGCTTTGAAAGGTTATTGTAGGATGAAACTTTGGTTGCTTCGAACGACGGAAGACTGTCGATAACTCTTTGTTCGTAGCCGTCGGTCAGAAGAATTACGGATTTGTGATTTGTAATTTGTGATTGAGGGTACAGAGTTAATAGTAACAGTGAGACCACCATTAGTAGTACTGCAATTAATCTAAACACCAAAAACCTCAGCTTTCTTTTGAACTCAAAGAATAGCAGAACTCCGAGAATGATCAGCGCAGCAACAATCTTAATCATTCGCTTTTGCTTTGATCTCTTCCAGGAGCTTTAGATCCAGCGGGTGAGCACTGGAACCACGTTGTGTGGGCGACGGCGCTTCGTTAGGCAGAACCGTCCAGAAAACTTTTTGGATCTCTTCCAGCTTCGCCCGAACCACCGTGGAATCCATTTTATTTTCAGCAATAGACTTAAGGTCCGACAGCGCCTGCAGGTAATTACCGGGCGATTTCAATGCGAGGGCTGCGAGCTCGTCGCCGGCGGAATGAAGATCGGTGCGCTGTTGATCATCGAGTGTAATGTTATCACCTAGCAATAATCCCGACACGTCCGTCAATGCCAATCGGATCGCGGGATATTCAGAATTATTGAGCCTCTTAGTTTCGATAGCTGCGGGCTTGATCTCATCGAGCGAACCTGTCAATCGCTTCTCTTCTTTGATTGGTGGAGGATCGAAGCCCATGCGGTGTACATAGATCCTCGAATCCTGGCTGATCTCCTTCAGTAACTTCAATATTTGATATTGAGTGGGCAATGATTCTTTTGGTGTGAACATTCGAAGCTTGAGTTCGGAATCCCACATGAGTGTTAGCGCAGCACGAAGTTTTGCTTTTATCGACAGGTTGAAGAATGTTGCCGTTTCTTCGGTGTCATGTTCATGACCGAATTTCTTTAAAACTTCATCACCGCTCTTTTTTTCGTCTTTGTCGTTTTCTGCTTCTTCATCTTCTTCGTGTTGTTCATGCTCCACGTCAGATTCGCCAATAGAAGTCTCGAACTCCTCGCCGAGAAATTGTCCATAGCGAAGTCGTAATACTTTCTGATCGTAACCGAGCTCGTTACTGGTTGAGTTGAACTGCTTCTTCGTCACTTTCTTTGCCTTCTGATCGGCCAGCAATTTCTCGGTATCGATGATGAGCTGACGTTGACTTCGAAAATAGTCAGGCATGAGATCGACGCCCAACCCTTCATCCATAGACATCTCCTGTTGAGTTGTGTCTTGCAGTGAGATGAAATAAGTGTTGGTACGGTTTCGCTGCGGCTGCCCTTGTTTGTTGTCATAGGCTTCGACGTAGAAATAAACTTCGTCGCCGGGATCCATTCCGAGCTTTTGGAAGTCGAGCGTGAGCTTACCGGCGATGTTGGTGCCGGTAATCTTAGAAGGAGAAATAACGGAAGTTTCTCTTCCCGGAATTTGACAGATTCACCACTGCCTTTGCTAACTGTAGCGATGACGTGCGATTGCGTGAGGCCGTAGTCGTCAGAAATATTGGATGTGACTTCGATAGAGTTCTTTTCGCCCCATTTCAATCTTGTGAACTGCGGTATGTCTTTGATGGACACGCGTGGAACGTTGTCGGGTTTGACGTCTATCTTATAGTAATCTGAATTTTGGATGCGATAGATGAGAGATGTCGTTACTATGGTTGTGAGTTGTGAGTTGTGAGTTGTGAGAGGAGTGGCGAAAAGAGAATCGCCACCAGTTATGGTAAGTTTTATAGGTGGTAGCTGTTCATCGAAAGAGAACTTCCACGTTATGATACTTCCTTCTACAGCGGAGAAAGATAAATTTAAGGTTTCTGTTTTTGGAAGACGGGTGTATGCCGGTGGAGTTATCGTTACAAGAATTGATCTTATCGATGGATCGATTGGAACTGTAGTTTGATTTGGATTGAATTTTGATTCGCTGATAGCGTTTTGAAAAAGTAGTCCAATAGAACTTATCCAGATCACTAATGCTGCGACACCAATACTTAATACAAACGATAAGGTGGCCAACGGCAGTTTGTGCGGTAGCTTAACTTTTGGAATCTCAATACGACCAAGTTGAATTTGTTCGAGGGACGTCAGATCATTTTGGTCTTTAATAAAAAGATCTCCACTCTCTTTCAACTCAGGATAGAATCGATTCAGGTACAACGCAATCTTCAGATCATCGACGCGGGAAAGACCTAACGAATACCCCCCGCCAGAGGATCGTTAAAACCATTGCAACAATCGCGACGAAGAATGATAAATTAAATACGAAACAAACTCCTTCCATAATCGCCCCCACGGCCAGCCCAAAGAGGATCGTTTCCATCACATCGGAGTTGTAAGTATTTATATTTTATTCTTGAGATGCTCATTGATTTCTTCGTATAGCTACGAATCTTTCGATAGCCAGTGTTAAAATGAATAAAGCAATCAGGTAGTTTTCGATTCCAAATTTATTTGGCACATTTCCTAAAGCGACTTCATTCTTTTTTGAGAATGCAATGTCGTCTGGAAGCACTCTCGCATCTGCAATCGTCTTGTTGAATTCAGGGTACAACACTTTGAAAAGGTCGATCACAAGATTGTCGTTCAAGGCGATATCCTGGTCTAGAGTTTTATTGATATGTATTTCAGTAGGAGAGGTGCGTTCTACCAAAGGGCCAATTGATGGAGCAACAACAATCTTTTGTTCTCCCGAGAATCCAATAGGCAACTTATATTCCTTCTTTAAAACTTTTAAAGCAGCAAGAACAATCTTATCGTCTGTCGAAACATTCACGACCCGGGGTTTTATAACTTCAATTGAATCAGGTACACCAAAGCTCGTTTGGTAGACCGTTATCGCCGCGTTCGATCGTCCCGTTCTCACAAACACGCTATCTCCAACACTCCATGCCAATGCCTGGAATTCCCGCGAAGGAGACTCCGCAGTAATCCACTTAATATTGTCATTCAAATGAATTCTCTCTCCTTTGAAATCATCGAGATGAGAATACGATACAACTACAATCTCATAAGGAAGTTTATTAAGATCTTCCACGTTTGCCCAGTAGTTGCCTTCGGGCATTCATGGTACTCGTAACCCTGCGCCACAAGACTGTCGACATTGACTCCACGTTCGGCCACAACCCACTTAATATTTTGCCCGATGTGCCGCTGCACTGTGCTCCACTCATGAACAAAACAACGAGCGATATCATCAGGCATCGAAGCAAAAGCAGCAGGATCTCATTAAGCCTGATCGATTTAAATTGACTTGTGTTCGATTCTTCCACATGCCTCAAACTTCCAACGCGAATAACCTTCCCTTCCTTCCTGCTCAATAGATGAATTGCAATCGGTATTGCGAGACTGGCGAGTGCCCATAAATAGGATGGGTTAACGAACGTCATCTGAAAGACGCTTACGACTGTTGAGAAAACGTATCAGTACGGACTCTACCGCAGTGTTCATTTGTACCAACTGGTAGTCAATCTGTTTCTCCAACATCCACGATCTCGATTGTTGGATCCATTCATTCACGCGTTTCGTATAGGCTCGTTGCTGTGCTATCGTGTCTACCTTGCGACGTTCACCGGTCTCAAGGTCTTCGAAAGTAAATACTCCTTCGTTCTCCATATTCAACTCGTCGTTGCCCATGACCTGGAACACGACAACTTCGTTGCGACTGGTCTTCAGTCTCGATACAAACTGCTGAATGTCTTTGCCGTTGTCGTACAGATCCGTGAAGAACAAGATGATCTCTTTACCTACATGACGTTGCAGCGCATCGAGATCTTTCCCCTTACCCCACGATCCTTCGCTCTTTGCAGAGATCAACTGGTTAAGGAACCGCATAAACTGCTGTTGTTCGAAGCGCGGTTCGACCATCGAAACCTGTTGGTCGTTGACCACATACAATCCAAACGTATCGCTCTGCTTTCGCGGCGAGATATCCCAACGCCGCGATCAACACCTTTGAGAATTGCAACTTGCTGATGCCATTCTCCTTGTAATCCATCGACTTGCTTGCGTCGAGAATGAATTTAACGGTGATGTTTGTTTCAATTTCCGATTGCTTGATGTAGTAGCGTTCTGATCGGCATACATCTTCCAATCGAGTAAACGGAGGTCATCACCGGGTTCGTAACTTCTGTACTGACTGAATTCATAACCAACGCCTATCGATTGACTTCGGTTGGAGCCACTCATGAAGCCTTCAACAATGATCCTTGCGACTAACTCCAATCCATTGACTGTGTTAAGGAGTTCAGGTTTTAGAAGATCGTTTACGGCGGAGTTCAAAGTTCAACGTTCAATGTTTGGCTAGATGGTTTTGTGGATCTGAAGTGTACGCTCGAGAATCTTTTTGGTGATATCGTCAGACTTCACGCCTTCTGCTTCCGCTCTGAAGTTCATCAGGATACGATGGCGCAACACGGGATACGCTACTCTTGAAATATCTTCGCGTGTAACCGACAGATTTCCATTCTGCAACGCCCTTGCTTTGGCAGTCAATATCATTGCCTGGCCGGCGCGTGGTCCCGCTCCCAGCGAACCCAATCTTTTACATCACTCACTGTGGTTTGGTCTGGTCGCGTAGCGCGGACAGTGTCGCTCACCACGCGAATTAACTCGGGACTGATATGAACTTCCCGAACGAGTTTCTGCGCTTCTATGATCTGCGCACCAGTGATCACCTTTTCAATTTGTGTCGTTCTCTTGCCTGTTGTGTTTTCAAGGATGGCTCTCTCTTCATCGGCAGAAGGATAACCGATCCTGATATACAACAGGAATCGATCGAGCTGGGCTTCAGGTAACGGGAATGTGCCGGCCTGCTCAATCGGATTTTGCGTAGCGAGAATGAAGAACGGCCTTTCGAGCGGGTATGTCACACCACCATACGTCACCTCGAATTCCTGCATCGCTTCGAGGAGGGCAGACTGTGTTTTGGGCGAAGTGCGATTGATCTCGTCGGCGAGAATGATGTTTGCAAACAACGGACCTTTGTTGAACCGGAACACACGTTTGCCGGTCGTGTGATCTTCTTCGAGGATCTCAGTGCCAATAATATCCGACGGCATCAGGTCGGGCGTAAATTGTATTCTTCTGAATTTTAAATGCACTGCTTCAGAAAGCGTGCGGATCATCAATGTTTTTGCCAACCCTGGAACGCCTTCGAGCAGGGCATGTCCACCTGCAAGGAATGTGATCAGCAACTGGTCTACCGTTTCTTCCTGGCCAAACGATCACCTTCCTGATCTCGTTCTTCAGTTGTTGAAGTCGTTCGATCAGTGCGTTTAGGCTTTGTTCCGTAGCCTGTAAGTTTGAATTCATATTCTATCGTTTATGCTGTTAGCGCGTACATGATGATGTTCACGCTGAACCTTGTATTATCTATTTTATAAAACGTTTGTTTCTGAAGTCATAATCCCATTCGCAACCGTAGTCCTTATTGCTGTAGAGAACCCCGATGCGTCCATTGACTTCCACCGCTTTCAAATAATCGTGAACGATATCATCACCCCAACCATTGAGCTCTTGCGCGGTAGCAGGAGGGCCATCGAATTGAAAGAACGACGAATAGATTGGATGAGTCTTCGGGATCTTCTTCAGTGAGTTAGCTCCGAAGATCTTTTCCATTTGAGTCTCGAATGACTTCGCAAAAAGTCCGTCGATGTCGTGATTGCAATCATCAACAAACAGGAAGCCACCCTGATTAATATATTTCTTGAGATTGTCGCGCTCTGTGGTTGTGAATTCAACCAGTTTGTGTCCACTCAAGTAACAAAAGGGGCAACGGAAAATGGCGTCGCTGCTGAGTGCCACAATATTTTCCTGTGTATCCACGGGCAACGTTGTGTATTCAATCAAAGAGTTTAAAACGTTCGACGGCATACGTTGGTCCACGTCCCAATCCCCTGACTCGTATTGTAGTCTCGTGAAGAAAAATTTGTTGGTGTTCACAATGCAAGTTATCGGAGGTCTGTGGTTCACACAAACCTCCAATAAAAATCATACCGCGTCGGAAAGGCTCGAGAACGTAAAATCTCTCACCTTCAGCGGAGGAAGTAAATAGTTGATGTTGCTCTCCACGCTAACTGTTCTCTCTTGTCTGCCGAGCTCTTCGAGATTGTTGAGCATAATGATCGGGCTCTCGTTGAAACGGAAGTTCTTGACAGGGTACTTGATCTCACCATTTTCGATGTAGAAAGTTCCATCGCGGGTAAGACCTGTGAGGAGCAATGTTTGAGGATCGACGCTTCGGATGTACCAGAGACGGGTTACCAACACGCCTTTCTTCGTTCCTTTGATCAACTCTTCGAGCGACTTATTTCCGCCCTCCATGATAATGGCATCGGGCGAAGGAATTGCTTTCACATTCTTCTTCTCGGCCCAATAGCGACTCCATGTAAGATTCTTGATCACACCTTTCTCGATCCACGAAACTTTTTCATGCGCACGGCCGTCGCCGTTCCATGGGCTTGTCGGCAATTCTGCATTCTGAGGATCGGACCAGATGTTCACGCGCTCGTCAACCATCTTTTCGCCGAGACGCGTTTGTCCACCGGGCTTGCTGAGGAAGCTGCGTCCTTCGTCTGCAGTGCGTGCATCCAGCCCGAAGAAGATATTTTCCAGCAATACGGCTACGGCTGCGGGCTCGAGGATCACGGTGTATTTACCTGGTTCGATTGCTTTTGCGGTAGCAGACTTTATTGCTTTGTCGGTTGCGATCTGTGTAGCTGCTTTTGTATCGAGCTTCGTTACGTCGTTATAACCACGTGTTGCGTAACCAGAACCTTTTCCGTCTTCCGTTCTTACGGTAACAGAAAAGTTAGTGTTGGTAGAAGTGTTGTATGCAAAACAATCCTTTCGAATTCATCATGGCAGAGTAGCCAGTGCTGTCTTCAAGAAACCCCGCGGCTATCGCTTTCTTTTCTTTTGCGACATTCAGACTTTTCTCAACGAACTCTGAACGTTGTTTCGGAGTGATCGATGCGGTAGCCTGTACGTAGGTCTTTGACTCCGAATATTGTTGCGGACCGAGTACACTCACATACTCCGGATTTTCCGGCGCTAGTTGCGCGAGCTCTTCCGATCGACGAACAACTTTTTCCAACGACGCATCATCGAATTCGTTGATCGTTGCAGTTCCCACTTTCTTACCGAAAGCAGACTGTACAATGAGCTGACTCTGACTTATAATGCCGCTTGTTGATACAGAGTTGCGAGCGTAGCGTACGTTGCCGCCATCGCTGCCCGTGAGGTTTACTTCGCACTCGTCGGCCTTTGAATAGCCCAGCACTTTCTTCATTAAAGTCTGTGCTTGTTCTTTTGAAAGTATCGGCATGGCGTGATCAGATTTGACGTGAAGTGTTGATTACATTAATCCCGTTGAATCGGGATGTGGAAGATCCGTGTGATACGGAATTGCTTTGAGGTGGTTGACCTTTGCCGTCACCAAATGCACCTCCAAGGCGATAATCATCCTGGTCGGCAATTGCCACACACGAATTCCAGAAGTCCTGGGAATTTGCCTGGTAGGCAACGTCTTTCAACATGCCCGCAATCTTGCCGTTCTTGATCTCGTAGTACAATTGACCACCGAACTGGAAGTTATATCGTTGCTGATCGATCGAGAACGATCCATCGCCAATGATGTAGATCCCTTTCTCAACATTCTTGATGATGTCGTCGACAGATTTTTTCTCTTTACCGGGCTGCAACGAACGTTAGGCATCCGCTGGAATTGTACGCTGCTCCAGTTATCGGCATAGCAGCAACCGCGCGATGCATTCAACTTCAGGATATGTGCCTGGTCGCGGATCACCTGGTAGTCTACGAGAATTCCGTCTTTGATGAGATCCCATTGACCACATTGAACACCTTCGTCGTCGTAACCGACAGCACCGAGAGAGCCGACCTGTTGCTTGTCGGCCACAATGTTCACGAGCTTGCTTCCGAAGTTGAATTCTTCGACTCCACTTATCGAGCGTGAGGAAGCTGGGTACCTGCGAAGTTGGCTTCATAGCCCAACACGCGATCGAGCTCAGTCGGGTGACCAACTGATTCGTGAATAGTGAGCCACAAGTGCGATGGATCGAGAACGAGATCATACTTGCCGGGCTCAACTGTTTTTGCTTTCAGCTTTTCGACAGCCTGGCGCGCCGCCAGACGTCGCGTCTTCGAGCATGTCGTAGCGGCCCTTTATACAATGTCGTTACACTCTTAACCTTATCTTGCGGTCTTACATCAAGATATTCGTAGCCCATGCCCATCGGCGCGCTCAACGAATTTCTTGTTTCGAATTTTCCTGTAGTGCCATCTATTGCAGTTGCGAAGAAGGCAGGCCAGATGCGATGGATGTCCTGGTCGATATAAGAACCATCGGTTGATGCGAAATATTTTTGTTCGTTAATGAGGAACACAACGATGTGATGTAGTTGGCGCCGGATTTCATCGCGGCGGCATTCACATTCAGAAGAAGGTCTACCTTCTCTTTGATCGGCACTTCGAAGCCATTCTTTTGGATCGGAGCTTTCCAGCTCACTTCACCGTAACCTTTTTGTGGTGCGAGTTGTACGGGCTCCGAAGAAGACGGGAGTTTTCTTTAGCAATTGCTACGGCAAGCTCTGCAGCTTTTGCAATGCTGTCGTTGTCCATTTTGTCGATAGCAGCAAAGCCCCAACTACCGTTAGCGATCACACGGATGCCCCATGCCGTAGGATTCCGTGTTCACGATATTCTGAACTTTGTCTTCGCGTGTTACCACGAATTGATTCAGGTATCGGCCGATGCGAACATCGGTGTAAGTGGCGCCTTTCGAGCGCGCCGCGTTAAGCGCTACGTCAGCCATTCTCTTCTTCAGGCCAACATCGATTCTTGTGAGCGCCTCTTCTGGCGTTATGGGCCTTGCGCCGGCCATCCCCGGCAACATTGCTGCTCCCGCGGTTCCGAGTCCGGCGAGGTATATGAAATCTCTTCGGTTCATGTGGAAATCTTTTTGTTGTAAAGTAGGGTCTATATTACGAAAAAAAGGTCACCCGAAACGAGCGACCCGATGAGATGACGATTTGACGAGATGACGATGAAGCAGATTAGTGATTAGATGCGTCAAGCGCAGAAGCCAGACTCGTCACCTCGTCATCTCGTCACCTCCGTTAGACAGCGTCTGACAGACTCGTAAACGTAAAGTCCCGGATCTTCATGTACGGCATCAACAACGTCTGGGCGCCTTCGCTGGTAACGGCTCTCACTTGTTTACCCAACGCCTCCAGGTTGTTCAGCATAATGATCGGACTTTCGTTGAAGCGGAAATTTTTGATCGGATGTTTGATCTTACCATTTTCGATGAAGAAAGTTCCATCGCGCGTCAGACCAGTGAACAGCAGTGTTTGCGGATCCACAGCGCGAATGTACCAGAAGCGTGTTACAAGAACACCGCGCTTCGTGTCTTTGATCATGTCTTCGAAAGAAGTGTTACCGCCATCCATGATTGCATTGCCAGGGAACGGAATGGGCGCTACATTTTTTTGCGAAGCCCAGTACCTGTCGTAAAACAAGTTTGAAACAACACCGCCCTTAATTAGATCCATTTTCTGACGCGGCTGTCCATCGCCTGCCCATGGTGATGCCGGGGCGTCCTCGTTCCAGGGGTCAGTATAAATATTCACTCTTTCATCGACCAACTTTTCTCCAAGCTTTGTTCCGCCACCCTTCTTCGAAAGAAAGCTTCGGCCCTTCGTCGGCCTGGCGTGCGTTCATGTTCAACATCAATCGCACGAGATCGGCACCTGCCGAAGGTTCGAGGATCACAGTGTACTTGCCGGGCTCAATTGCTTTTGCTTCGCGTGACATCAACGCTTTATCGATCGCTATTTTCGAAGTTGCGGCTGCGTTAAGCTTGCTTGCGTCGTTCAGATCCTGTGCTGCCCAGCCAGAACCAGTGCCGTCGTTGCTGCGCATGGTAACTGTTAAGTCAACACTCGTTGCTCTATTGTAAGCGTAAAGACCTTTGTTGTTCATGATGGCATTGAAGCCACGGCTGTCCTGCAGGTAACCTGCTGCCGTTACCTGTTTGGGAACAGCAGGGTTGATACTATCGGCAGCTGCTTGTGCGCGATACTCGGGTGTGATCTTCGCAGTTGCCTCTGAAAACGTTTTGCTGTCGGGACCATATTGTTGTGGACCGAGAGGTTCAACAAACTCCGGATTTTCAGGTGCAAGCTGTGCGAGCTCTTCCGCACGACGAACACATTTTTCTATCGAAGCGTCGTCGAACTCGTTGATAGTCGCTGTTCCGGATTTTTTTCCGAACGATGAACTGACACCGAGACTGAGATTGCTGTCTTCGCCCGACGTTGTGACGCTGTTACGCGCGTAACGAATGTTGCCGCGTTCGGCGCCATTCAGGCTAAGAGAGATTGCGTCGGACTTTGAGAAACCGACTGCTTTTTCGAGGATCTTTTTCGCTTCTTCTTTACTTAACAAAGCCATATTATTTTCGGATTTGTGATTCGTGATTTGTAATTATATCGTGCGTCCTGTATTGATCACATTGACACCATTGAATCGTGCTGTTGCTGAGCCATGAGACACAGCGTTTGATTGGGCAGGTTGTCCCTTGCCATCGTTGAATGCGCCGCCGAGACGATAGTCGCGTGAGTCGCAAATTGCCGCGCAAGAATTCCAGAACTCGTTGGTGTTTGCCTGGTACGCAACATCTTTCAGCATGCCAACGATCTTTCCTCCTTTGATCTCAAAGAACAGAACGCCGCCGAACTGGAAGTTGTAACGTTGCTGATCGATCGAGAACGAACCTTCTTTCACGATGTAAATTCCTTGTCGACACTTGAGATCATTTGCTCCGGAGTAAGTTGATCTTTGCCGGCCTGCAACGATACATTCGCCATGCGTTGGAACTGAACATCGGCCCAGCTCTGTGAATAACAACAGCCATGCGATTCTTTCTGACCAATGATATTCACCTGGTCACGAATGGCCTGGTAGTTCACGAGAATTCCATCTTTGATAAGATCCCACTCTTTGCACTTCACACCTTCGTCGTCGTAGCCGACAGCGCCTAGTGAACCGGCTTGTGTTTTGTCGGCCTTGATGTTCACGATGTTGCTTCCGAAGCGGAAATTTTTTGATTGCCATTTGTCCATCGTGAGGAAGCTGGTGCCGGCATAGTTTGCTTCGTACCCGAGTACGCGATCGAGTTCTGTGGGATGACCAACGGACTCGTGGATCGTGAGCCACAGGTGCGATGGTTCCAGGACGAGATCATATTTGCCGGGCTCAACTGATTTCGCCGCGATCATCTGCTTCACCTGGTCGGCAGCCATCGATGCGTCTTCGAGTATGTCGTATGATTTGTTGTAGAGAATAACATCACCCGGCGTCTTGATCTTATCTTCGGATTTACCGTCGAGATATTCGTAACCCATGCCGACTGGCGAGCTGAAAGACTGCCTGTTCTTGAATGTATTGTTCTGACGATCGACAGCGGGTGACACTGAAAGTTGGATAGATCCTGTGGATGTCCCTGGTCGATATAAGAACCTTCCGATGATGCGAAATACTTCTGTTCATTCACGAGAAGTATAGCGCTGTTCACGAACGAAGCTCCTTTCTGCAAAGCGTTGTCGTTGGCTTTCAGAAGAAGATCAACTTTATCTTTCACGGGAACTTCGAAGCCATTCTTTACGATCGGCGTCTTCCAGGAGACTTCTCCGTAAGACGGAGTGATTGCGAGCTTCACCGGTTCTTTCTGAAACTTGGAGTTTGCTTTCGCGATGATGACAGCGCGTTCGGCAGTTTTTCTCATGCCTCGGGGTGTAACGTCGTTGCTTGCCGCAAAGCCCCATGTGCCGTTGGCGATCACACGAATACCCACGCCGAACGATTCGGTGTTTACGACAGCCTGAACCTTTTTCTCGCGTGTGGTAACGAACTGGTTAAGATACCTCCCGATGCGAACGTCGGTGTACGTTGCTCCGAGCTTCTTCGCAGTGTTGAGTGCTATGTCGGCGAGCGATTTCTTCGTGGCCGCATCGATGATTGGTTCGAGCAGCCGAGCCTCATCGACTGTTGAGAAGCCCGGTAGGGGAAGCATTATTGCTGCTGCCGCTCCGAGTCCTGCTGTTTGTATAAAATTTCTACGCTTCATATTGTTCGTCCCGTGTTTATAACATTAATCTGGTCAAATCTTGACGTTGAGCTTCATGCGATACTGCGCTTACCTGCGATGGTTGTCCTTTGCCATCGAAGAAAGAACCAAATAAACGATAATCTTTTTCATCGCATACTTTCACACAACTGTTCCGAACTCTTGTGTGTTGGCCTGGTAGGCAACATCATTCAACATGCCGACGATCTGCCCGCCCTTAATTTCGAAGAATACCGTTCCTCCAAACTGGAAGTTGTAGCGCTGCTGATCGATCGAATACGAACCACGACCCGCAATGAAGATACCTTTGTCGACATCTTTGATCATCTGCGCGGCACTGTACGGTTCTTTGCCTGGCGCAAGTGAAACGTTGGGCATGCGTTGAAACTGTACATCATTCCAGCTCTGCGAGTAGCAGCAACCATGCGATTCTTTTTGTCCAACGATGTGGACCTGGTCGCGAATAGCCTGGACGTTGACGAAAACTCCGTCTTTGATGAGATCCCATTGTTTGGTCTTCACGCCTTCGTCGTCGTAACCGACGGCGCCGAGTGAACCGTGCTGAAGCTTATCTGCGAAGATGTTTACGTGTTTGCTGCCGTAGTTGAATTTGCCTGACTGAAGTTTATCGAGCGTTGCGAAGCTTGTGCCTGCGTAGTTGGCTTCATAGCCGAGAATGCGATCGAGCTCGAGCGGATGACCAACAGATTCATGAATGGTGAGTCCAAGATGATTGGGCTCAAGCACCATGTCGTATTTGCCGGGGTCGACCGATTTTGCGGTGAGCATTTCTTTGGCCTGCCTGGCGGCGATGGTGGCGTCTTCGATGATGTCGTAACTGTCTTTATAGAAGATCATTCCTTGCGGACCTTCTACTTTGTCGGCCGCATTGGGAATGAGGTACTCGTAACCCATGCCTCGTGGCGCTGCCATTTCGGAGCGCGACTTGAATTTATTTGCGGCGCGGTCGATTGCTTGCACCTGGAAGTTGGGCCATATGCGATGGATATCCTGGTCGATGTATGAGCCGTCGGTTGATGCGAAGTATTTTTGTTCGTTTACCTGGAAGAGATTCGAAGTAACGAATGTAGCTCCGGCTTTCATTGCTGCGCTGTTCGCTGAAAGCAGGAGGTCTGCTTTCTCGGAGACCGGAACTTCGAGCGGATTTTTTTGAATGGGTGTGTTCAAACAACTTCCCCAACGCCGGGAGTTGGCGCGAACTTCACCGGTTCTTTTTGAAATTTCGAGTTGGCTTTGGCTATTGCGGCGGCGCGCAGGGTGGCAGACTTAACGCCATCGGATGTTACGTTGTTGGTTGATGCGAAGCCCCATGTTCCGTTGACGATCACCCGAACTCCCACGCCATACGATTCGGTGCTGGTGATTCCCTGTACTTTGTTTTCGCGAGTGTTGATGAACTGATTCAGGTAACGGCCGATGCGTACATCGGCATAAGTGGCGCCGGAAGATCTGGCGGTATTGAGAGCAACGTCGGCGAGTTGTTTTTTCTGACTGCGGTCGATTGGAGATTCGAGAAGGGATTCAATGGGGGACGGGATTGCCTAATACGAAAAGGGGGAGGACCAACGAGCCCAATCCGAGTCAGTCAACTGAACGAAATCTCGTCTTTTCATTCGAGGATAGCGGTTTTTTTGTAAATGACGAGGAGAAAAGTAGGGGATTGTTACCAGAAGGTTATCACCCGAATTGGTCTTTTATGTGAGTGGCGGGGTTGGGGAGTATGGGGAGGGGTTATTGATTTTTTCGCCACGATTGAGGTGTCTTTGTAGAAACTCAATGCAACCAAGGAAAAGGCCATAGACGCTGGGGTAGTCATTTACTTTCTCAAAGTTAAGGCTACCGTTTCTTAGGATACGGGTAGCCTGAGGTATTGAATCAACACCGACTTGTTCCAGGAGGTCAAGAAGGTGACCAGAACCCTGAAGGGTTGAATAATAATGCTCGATGAGTTTGCACTCTGCTATCGTTATCGAGTGATCGTGAATTTTCTCCTCGAAATCCATGAGCATATCATCTGTCAGAAGAGGGCGTTCTTTTAATTCATTCTCCATGTCGTTTGTTTTGATTGAGTCTGCTCTTACCTGTTTTTATCGATCCGTGTTTTTGTTTTTGTATCTCGACTATTTGTTTGATGTGGCTTTCCACATTTTCACGCATATGTTGATCAACTTCCTGGTCTGCTTTGATATACACACCCACATTGATCGCCAACAATAGCGTGATCACGATGCCAGCAAATATGTAGAAGTCATTTATTCGCGTATGAAGTGCAGTCACAGCCGCATTCACGTCAACAACTTCTATCAACAACGCCTTTGCATTAGTAACATAAACAGCGATCAACACACAACCCGCACCTATCACGCCACCAAAAAATGCAGACAACAAATATTTATTCTTCATGCCCTAAAAATAAAAAACCCGACATGCGGGGCTTTTTATCTTGAGCGAGTGTAAGGAAACCCTTACTACTTCAATTGAGAAAAATCAAAAACTCGTTTCGAGGAACTTCGTCGTAAACTTACCCGACCTGAATATCGCATTGTCCATCAACGCCAAATGGAATGGTATCGTCGTCTTCACACCTTCAATAACAAACTCACTCAACGCACGCTTCATCCTCGTGATCACCTCCTCGCGACTCTGACCGCTCACGATCAACTTCGCGATCATCGAATCATAGTTCGGAGGAATTGTATAACCAGCATACACGTGACTATCGATTCTCACACCATGTCCACCAGGCATGTGCAAGTTGGTGATCTTTCCGGGTGATGGTCTGAAACCATTCGCAGGATCTTCTGCATTGATACGACACTCCATTGCGAACAGGTTCGGATAGTAGTTGCGTCCTGAGATCGGAACACCAGCGGCAACTTTGATCTGCTCTTTGATAAGATCGTAATCGGTAACTTCTTCAGTGATAGGATGCTCTACCTGGATACGAGTATTCATCTCCATGAAATAGAAATCACCATGCTTATCAACCAGGAACTCGATTGTTCCAACGCCTTCATAGTTGATAGCAAGCGCACCTTTGATCGCAGCTTCACCCATCTTCTCGCGAAGCTCCTGCGTAACGACAGGACGAGGGCGTTTCTTCAACAAGCTTCTGGTGACGGCGTTGAATAGAACAGTCACGCTCCGAAAGGTGACACGCCTTTCCATACTGATCACCTACCAGCTGTATCTCTATGTGACGGGGCTCTTCAACAAATTTCTCGAGGTAGAGTCCGTCGTTGCCGAATGATGCGCTAGCCTCACGCTTTGCATCATCCCATGCTTTCTTGAACTCCGACTCGTTGTTGATGATACGCATACCCTTGCCACCGCCACCGGCCGTAGCCTTAACGATAACAGGATACTTGATCTGCTTCGCAAGCTTGATGCCTTCTTCCATTGAAGACAACAATCCTTCTGAGCCAGGAATAAACCGGCACACCGGCTTTCCTCATTGTAGCTTTCGCCGTGGCCTTATCGCCCATGGCTTCGATCATCGCGGGCGATGGTCCGATGAATTTAATTCCGTACTCGTGGCATATGGCGGAGAACTCGGCGCGCTCCGAAAGAAAACCGTAGCCTGGATGTATTGCATCCGCGTTGGTGATCTCGGCAGCCGAGATCAGACGTGGAATATTGAGATATGATTCTTTGCTGGGCGCATCGCCGATACAAACTGCTTCGTCAGCGAAACGTACGTGTAAGCTTTCGCGGTCGGCCGTAGAATAAACTGCTACGGTTTTAATATCCATCTCCTTGCATGTTCTGATAACACGCAGGGCAATCTCGCCGCGATTCGCTATTAATATTTTCTTAAACATATATTCGATTAGTCCGGCTCTACCACAAATAATACCTGATCGTATTCAACAGGCGTTGAGTTTTCTACCATCGCCTTCACGATCGTTCCGGATACTTCAGCTTCTATTTCGTTAAAGAGTTTCATTGCCTCGATGATAGCCACTGTCTGGCCTTTCGAGATCTTATCGCCAACGGATACGAATGGAGGCGAATCAGGATTCGACGAACGATAGAACGTACCGATCATCGGAGATTTAATTTCGAGTGTTGCCTTGCCCGCCGCTGCAGCCTTCTCTGCTTTTGTCGGCTGACTGGCCTGTTGCGTTACTTGCGGAGCTTGTATTGCTAGAGGTTGCGTTGCCATAACTGAACCTGAGCTCTTCATAACTTTTTGATCGGGCTCACGCTTAACGTGCAACTTAATTTCTTTCGTCTCAATGTCAACTTCATTCAATCCGGATTGAGCGATGAAGTCGATGAGATCTCTGATTTCCGATGTTTTCATTTCCGAATTGGTTTGGGATTTAGCTTTTGCCGGAACGGGTTTCTTTGCCATATAGAATTATTTCACACGTTCAACATACTCACCGGTAGAAGTCTTGATCTTAATGTTGTCGCCGGTGTTGATGAACAACGGAACGCGAACTTCAGCGCCAGTTTCTACCGTTGCTGCTTTAAGTGTTCTTGTTGCGGTATCGCCTGCCACACCTGGCTCAGTGTACGTTATATTCAATACAACATGTTGGGGAGCTTCTGCGGTAATGGGACTTGAACCATCTTCGAAAGCTACCATCAACGTTACTCCTTCTTTAATATAGTTTACAGAATCACCCAGCAACGTCTTATCGATGTAGATCTGATCGAAGCTGTCTGGATCCATGATCACCAGGCTATCGCCATCGGCATAGAGATATTGATAATCTTTTGTTTCGATCTTAAGGATCTCAACCGAATCACCGGGACGGAACCTTTCTTCCACAAGTCTTCCGTTCTTCACGTTGCGCATTTTCAACTGATAGAATGCGCGAAGGTTACCAGGTGTACGGTGCTTGCATTTCCTCTACTTGTAAAATATTTCCATCCATCCGCACGTAGTTGCCTTTCGAGAGATCAGAGATAGTCGCCATAAGTCAATAATTCAGTTTTGAAGTTACAAATAAAAATTTTCGCCGCCGATTAACTGTTGTAGGCCCATTTAACCCACATTGCGCCCCATGTAAATCCGCCACCGAAAGCGGCGATCACGAGATTGTCGCCCCTTCTTGAGCTGCTTTTCATAATCCCACAATAACAGCGGAATTGTTCCGGCAGTAGTGGTTGCCATATTTTTCTATGTTCATCATCACCTTGTCTTCGGTGATGCCTACGCGCTGTGCGGTTGCATCTATGATGCGCTTGTTCGCCTGGTGTGGTACAAGCCAGTTGATGTCGCCCGACCTCAGATGATTTCGCTCAGCAAGCTCAGCAGAAACATCGGCCATGTTGGTAACGGCAAACTTGAATACGGCCGAACCCTCCTGGTAAACGAAGTGCTGTCGCTTATCGACTGTTCATGAGATGCGGGCATCCGACTGCCACCGGCCTTCATGTGAAGATATTTTTCACCAGTGCCGTCGCTCCTGAGGATCGAATCCATTATACCAAATTCTTCCGTAGTAGGTTCGAGCATAACACAGCCTGCGCCATCTCCGAAAATTATGCAGGTTGTTCTGTCTGTGTAGTCGAGGATGGCCGACATCTTATCGCCACCAATAACAATCACTTTCTTATGCAGGCCCGACTGAATGAAGCTGGCCCCGGTAGTCAATGCGTACAGGAATCCCGAACATGCAGCACCGAGGTCGAAGCTGAATGCGTTGGTGGCGCCGACTGCCGATGCAACGATGTTTGCTGTTGCGGGGAATGTCATGTCTGCCGTTACTGTCGCAAAGATGATCACGTCGATGCTCTTCGGATCGGTATTGGTTTTCTTCAGCATTGCCTCCACGGCTTTAATGCCGAGAACGGAAACGCCCTGGTGTTCACCTTTCAGAATCCTGCGCTCTTTAACACCGGTTCGTGTGGTGATCCACTCATCGGTAGTATCGACCATGGTCTCTAATTCTTTGTTAGTAAGAACATAGTCGGGAACATAACCTCCCACTCCAGTGATTGCAGCCCTTATTTTGCTCATTGACAAATCTCTTTAAAAAAACAAAACCCGATTGATTCGATTCAATCGGGCGATAGGGGTTACAGTGATTAGGCGGCGTTGCCTCTCTCCATAACAACCTGGCCTTTGAAGTATAGTTTGTCTTCGTGCCAGTATGCGCGGTGAGGAAGGTGGTGTTCACCAGTAGTAGCATCCACTGTGAATTGTTTTTGCAGTTGCTTTATAGTGCGTCCTTCTCTTGTCTCTTCTTGTCTTCGAGATCTTTCGTTTGGGATTTGGCATAGTACGGTTTTATTTAAGGTCTTACTTTAATTTTTTCAGTTTTTCCCAGCGAGGGTCTATCTGTCCATCATCTCCATCTTCTGATTTTGATTTATAGACAATTTTGCCCTCTTCATTATTATCTTCTTCATCTCTAAACTTAGGATGAAGCTTCTTTATCGGTATCTCGAGGCTAATGAACTCATACATATATTGTCCGAGCTCAAGTTGGTCCTGGTCGCGGGTAATGACGACAATCTCATCACTAAGCTCGGTTGGTTCCGGACCGTACTTGAACATGATCTTCTTATGAACCTTTACGGGTTCTTCGAAGGGTTCGAGAGATCGGTCGCAGACAAGCCTTGCTTTGCCCGTTATCGAGAAATCGGCATCAATGAACGTTTCGTGCTTATCGAGCACCACTTTCGCTTCAAATCACCACCCTGGAGTATTTCAGTGCCGTATTGCTTGAAAAACTCGTCGCCGATCGTGAAATCCAGCGAGTGAGCTTTGTTGCTTAGTCCTATAATATTTACGCTATACGCGCCCACGGCCGGTGTTTTTGAAATAAGCCTGCAAATGTAGGAAAAAAAAGGAAAAAGGGGTGGAGGTCAGGTGGTTTACGTGAGCATATACTCACTGAGAACCGTCTTTTTCAGCTCTTCCCGGCTCATGTTAGAGAAATTCTTTGACAGGAAATCCACCACATTTTTCATGAAACCGAGTTTGATGGCGATGCTCTTACAGAAAATGATCTCGCTTTCGAAGACCTTCTGGTCTATAAACATCAGCAGGATGCACTCAATTAAATACTCGAATTTCTGGTCGTTAGAAAGGGCGCCCAGTGTGCCGATCGGCTCAGGATTGCGGATTATCTCGTTTACAGCGTCCTCAGGGAAGTTTCGTTCCTTGGCGATCCGAAACACCATTTCTCTCTCCACTTTCGCAAAATGCTTGTCAGCTTCGGCGAGTTGAATAAGAATATTGAGCTGTTTTTTAGTGACAATATCCATCGCAATCAAATCCATCAAATCTAAAAAATTTGCCAGCTATTTAGGCAGCGAAAAAGCCCCAATCCGGCAAAATGTCGCAAATAAGGTACATCGGTTGTTTTACTCCTCTTGTTGCGAGAGCCTGTTCCTTATGATTTCGCTGGCCAAAAAGATCGCTTCCCGCATCGAACTGCAGTCGGCCTGGTTCTTTCCGGCAATTGCATACGCCGTTCCGTGGTCGGGCGAGGTGCGCACAACCGGCAGGCCGGCGGTGTAGTTGACGCCGTTGTCGAACGCGAGGGTCTTAAATGGAGTAAGGCCCTGGTCGTGGTACATGGGCAATGGTACCATCGTACTTCGCATAGGCGCCGGAGCCAAAGAACCCGTCGGCGGGAAATGGACCAAAGATCAGTTTGCCCTTCGACTTCAAGTCGGCGATAACGGGCTTGATGATGTTGATCTCTTCTTCGCCGATCAATCCTTCGTCGCCCGCGTGGGGATTCAGTCCGAGTACGGCAATGCGTGGCTTCTGTATGTTGAAATCTTTCTTGAGCGACAATTCCATGAGGCGGATCTTGAGTTCAACCCTTTCGCGGGTGAGGTACTGGGCGATCTCTTTTACAGGAATGTGCTCGGTAACGAGACCTACTTTTAGATTACTGCCCGCGAGCATCATGAGGCTCTCGGTTGCATTGAATGTTTTAGTAAGATATTCGGTGTGTCCACGAAACGGAAACTGTTCACTGTGGATCGTGTACTTGTCGATGGGGCCGGTAACGAAGCCGTCGATCAATCCTTCGCGAGCTTCTTCAACAACTTTTTCAAGGGCGATCCTTGCGGCCGTTCCGCTTTCCTTCGAAGCCTTACCGGGAGTGATCTCTATATTAGTATTGTCGTCCCAGCAATTGACAACATTAATAGTCTTTGGAAATAGCTGTCCTTTTTGTTTCTGTTGACTGTAGTTGAACTCCTCGAGGTTCATCAATTTTTTATAAAAAGAGATCACGCGGGTAGAGCCATACACCACGGGGGTGATCATGTTTAATATGCGATTGTCGGCAAGAGCACCGATGACTACTTCGGGACCGATCCCATTGAAGTCGCCGAGGTAATGCCGATCCTTGGTTTTTCTTTGTTCATAGTGCAATCTACAGAATTGATGTGACGAGGTGAAGATATGACGAGATGACGAGGGGACGAGATGACGAGGTGACGAGATGACGAGGATATCCTTCGGTTCTTTGTGATGAACAGCCACGGTATTGGTTTTGGTTCTACTTTTGCAGAAACTTATGGCTTCGTCACTTCGTCACTTCGTCATCTCATCACCTAGTTAATGGTTCGTCCAAAAAAACATCTGGGTCAGCACTTTCTAAAAGATAGGAACATTGCTTCGAAGATTGTTGAATCATTGCAATCAACGGGCGTTCCTGTATTGGAGATTGGACCGGGCACCGGGGGTTCTTACCGACTTCCTGATCAAGAAAAACTTTCCTACTCTGTTATCGAGATCGATAAGGAATCGATAGAATATTTGCGCAAGCAATACCCTTCGTTGAAGATCATAGAGGGTGACTTTCTTGAATATGACATCAGAGAAAATGTTGCCATCATAGGTAATTTCCCCTACAACATCTCGTCACAGATATTCTTTAGTGTCCTCGACGCGCGGCAATATGTAAGCGAAGTAGTGTGCATGCTTCAAAAAGAAGTTGCAGAGCGTATTGCATCGAAGCACGGCAACAAGACCTACGGCATCCTGAGCGTCCTCCTGCAAGCCTATTATGATATAGAGTATCTGTTCACGGTTCCTCCCGGCGTTTTTCATCCGCCGCCAAAAGTAAACTCGGCAGTTATCCGGTTAAGACGCAACAATGTTGCAGTGTTATCTTGTGATGAAGTGCTATTCAAAAAGTTAATTAAACAGGGATTTCAAAACAGGCGCAAAACCTTGCGCAACGCTCTTAAAAATCTAAATTTGCCCGGATCGGTTTATGCATTGCCCGTTATGGACAAGCGAGCCGAACAACTAAGTGTAAATGATTTTGTTCTACTCACGCAGGCAATAGAGAGAGAAGGTGAAAGAGCTGGTACCATTTGAGCTCACCGCGGAATACCGCGATCGTTTCCAGGAAGCCCTGAACGATCACGACGAGGATTTCATTCGCCAAACCCTCGAAGAAGTTAATTCTGCCGATATCACGGCGCTCCTTTACGAATTCAACAGCGAAGAATCGAAATACGTACTCGACCTCCTCAGCATGGAGATCAGATCGGATATCATTCGCGACCTCGACCCCGACACCCGAAAGAAATTCCTGAAGGTTTACAGCCCGAAGGAGATCGCGATATTCCTTAACCTTCTCGACTCCGACGACTCTGCAGATATCCTCAATGAGCTTCCTATCAAGGAACGGGAAGAGATCATTGGTCTTGTTGAGCCGGAAGTTCGCGCACAGGTAATAGAGCTTCTGCGCTACGACGCCAATGTGGCCGGCGGTCTTATGGCAAAGGAATTGATCAAAGCCCGCGCAACATGGACCATCGCACAAGCAACAGATGAAGCCCGGAGGATGGCCGCAACCGGCACGAAGTTCTATGCCGTGTATGTTGTTGATGAAAGCGATAAGCTCGTTGGCCGTATGCCGTTGCAACGATTGATCCTCACGCCGGCAGCATCCCTGATGGGAAATGTTATCGATGAAGAAGAGCTTGTGGCCGTGGAGACATATATGCCCGACTACGAAGTTGCGGACATCATGAAGAAGTACGACCTCGAATCGGTTCCCGTGGTGAACGTGCAAGGTCAACTTGTTGGAAGGATCACCATCGACGATATCGTGGATGTGATCACCGAGCAAGCCGTGCCGATCGCCAGGCAATGACCGGTATCACGGAAGATGTTGAAGAAGACGATAGCGTTTGGAGAAATACACGCGCCGGTTGCCATGGTTGGTGATTGGTATCATGGGCGGGTTGATCAGTGCCAGGCTGATGGGAAGTTTTGAAGATGAGATTCAGCGCATCGCGGCGATCGCATTCTTTATTCCACTCATACAAGCAACGGGTGGAAATGTTGGTATTCAATCTTCTTCACTTGTCGTGCAGAGTCTCGTTGCTCCGGGATTCGTAGACGAAGGATTGTTTACCGGTTAAGCAAAGTATTGATGGTTGCTGTTTTAAATGGAGTTGTGTTATCAATACTTGTTTTCGCTGCAACCTCATTGGTATTCGGCTACGATAGATTGACGATTGTCGTATCTGCCGCGCTGTTCGGTGTTGTGATATTTGCTTCCGTTTATAGGAACTGTTACACCACTAGTACTTAATAAACTCGGATTTAATCCAGCACTTGCATCCGGTCCATTCATTACAACCCTCAATGACCTTCTTGGTCTGGGTGTTTATTTCCTCGCTATCCAGCTGTTTCTCTAGGGTTAACCCTGTAGTGTTACTACTACGGTTGTTTTTCATAGATTGCTTTTAAATATTACACCGCTTTCAACGAAAGAACCCTTTTTTGTATATTCCATTTCGAAACTGCTTTAATCGATGTCCTTTTTTACAAACCTCGGCAAAAAACTTCAGGATAAATTCCACGACGTTGTCGAGCGCCCGTTGCTTACGAGTGCGCTGGTGTTGCTTGTGGTAGCTATAGTTGTACTCAGCCTGAGTCTTAAATATTACATACGCGACTTCGATGGATACTGGAGCCAGGTATTAGTTGAGATGCACGGCATGATATTCGACATCGCAGTGATCGCGATATTACTCGCATGGTTGAATCAGAGTGGCGAGATCCGGCAGAGAATAAGAACCATATAAAGATGAGATCGACGACTTCCGTTTGTGGGAGTCTGAAGAAGCGGCCTTCCGTACTGTCGGTAATATCAAGCGTCTTAATCGTCATAGGATCCATGAGATCAATCTCGTGAACTGTTACCTGGCACGCACGAATCTTAACTATGTCAACCTGAAGGGTTCGAATATGAATTCAGCCAACCTGAGTAACTCATCGTTGATCGAGACCAATCTCGAGAATACCAGGTTCAATCAAACTAATCTCGAAAACTCGAATCTCAACCAGGCCAATCTGCATGGTGCTTATGCCAGCGGTGCAAATTTCAAAGATGCGTTCTTGATCAAGACGCAATTCGAAGGTGCATTCCTTATCAAGACTAATTTCAGAAATGCATTCTTAATGGAAGCGTATCTTCAGAATAGCTATTTGATGGGAGCTGATTTTGAAAATGCGAGTTTATATAAAGCAGACTTGCGTGGAGCGAAAGGACTTACTCTTGAACAACTTTCAAAAGCAAAAACACTTTATCTCGCTAAATTCGATGATGAATTGCTAGAGCAGGTGAAGACACAAATACCTGAACTAGTAGGCAGTTAAAGAAGAATTATTACCTTTGTATTGACAACGGTTTCGGAAACGAAGCCGTTGTTCTTTTTTTAACTACTGAGGAAATGAGTAAGAAAATATCATATTACACGAAGGAAGGACTCGATAAACTCAAGACTGGATTTGAGCGATTTAAAAATTCGTGGTCGCTCAGATATCGCCAAACAAATAGCGGAAGCACGTGACAAAGGAGACCTTAGCGAGAATGCGGAATACGATGCGGCGAAAGATGCACAAGGTCACCTCGAAGCTAAGATCGCACAACTCGAAAATCTTCTTGCTAACGCACGCCTTCTCGATGAAACGAATGTCGATACATCGAAGGTTTCTATTCTCTCGAAAGTAACTATCAAGAATAGAAAGAACGGTGCTTCATTTACTTACACGCTCGTTGCAGAAGAGGAGGCCGATTTGAAATCAGGGAAGATCAGCACGACATCACCGATCGGGTAAAGGTTTGTTGGGTAAGAAGAAAGGAGAGAATGCTCTTATAAAAACTCCTGCCGGTGAAATTGAATTTGAAGTGATAGAAATCACAGCATAATGCCCAGCATCTTTACCAAGATCATCAACAGGGAAATTCCCGGACAGATCGTTGCCGAGGATGAACGCTTCATTGCGTTCCTGGATATCATGCCGATGGTGTTGGGACACACTCTCGTCGTTCCCAAGAATGAAGTCGACTACATTTATGATCTGAGCGATGAAGATCTTGCAGCAATCAATGTGTTTGCAAAGAAAGTTGCTGCTGCCGTAAGAAAATCAGTGCCATGTAAAGAATTGGCGTTGCAGTAATTGGATTGGAAGTGCCGCATGCGCACATACATCTTGTTCCTATGAACTCGGCAGATGATCTGAATTTTACACGTCCCAAGCTGAGGCCCACGCAGGAAGAACTTGCTGCAGTGGCAGAGAAAATTAAAAGAACCTTTCTCGCTAATTGTCATTGCACGACTTGTTCAGGCAATCTCGTTTCGAAACTGGATCGCCCGGACGAGCCGGGCGACGACGCCTTACGAAATAAAATCAATGTCCGCGTTCAGCGGGTATCTCATTAAGTAGTCCAGCGCTTCTTCGACAGTCATCCCTTCAAACAACACTTTATATAACCTGTCGGTTATCAATGCGCGAACGCCGTAAAAATCGGCGCACTTCTTCGCAATACGAACAGTGTTCACGCCTTCTGCAACTTCATCCATATCGTTGAGAATGTCGACGAGCCTTTCGCCCTTCGCGAGACGAAAACCAACAGTGTAGTTGCGACTATTCGGACTACTGCAAGTTGTAACAAGATCTCCGATACCTGCCACGCCTAAAAATGCTTTTGTGTTCCCACCTAATGCGCGGCCGAGGTAAACCATTTCCACTGCACCGCGAGCTGATCAGCAAACCTTTTGCATTCTCGCCATAACCGAGTCCGTTCAATGCACCCGATGCAATCGCAATAATATTTTTTAAAACACCCGCGAGCTCAACACCAACGAGATCGTTGTTCTCGTAAACCTGGAAGCGATCGTTTCGAAGTAGTCGCTGACCTGTTTTGAAAACTTCCCAGAAAGGGACTTGCAACAACCGTTGCTCCCGGCTGTCGCAACGACATCTCTTTCGCAAGGTTAGGTCCCGCCAAACATCCGATGCGAACAACAACACTCTCCTCGCGAATAACTTCGCTCATCGTTTTCACCATGCTACGATCGAGACGTTTTGCACGACTCAAGTGTTTCACCTTTTGGGAGCTTAATATCGAAACCCTTCGTTCCATGGATCAACATATGATACGGATGAAGGAACGGGGAGAGATCTTTCATCATCGAGCGGAAGCGTGATGATGGGACGATAGGAAAAATCACCTCGCAACTTTCAGCGAGATAACGCAGGTCGTGTGTCGGCTCGATGTTGTCGTGCATCTTCTGACCTTTGTTGGTTCGCTTGTCGAGAATGTGCTCGACAACTTTCTCGTCGCGGGCATAGAGGATGACCTTTCGATTGAGGGCGATGATGTTCGCGATTGCCGATCCGAAATTTCCCGCACCGATAACACCGATGGGGCGATCAGACGAATTTTTCAAGATCGTAGCCAGCGAGGCGGTTGTGATAATAATAAAGCAACGTCAGTTGTTGCGTCACAATCTTTCCGCTCTTGTTGCGAAGCAAGGGACGATTCAAATGAAAAATGCCGACGTTCGCAAGGCCATTCTGGATAACAAGATCTGCGTCCCCCTTCAGATGTGAAGCGTGATTGATCTTGCCTTGTTCTTTCATCAGGTACAATGCCTTGCGAACCCGTTTGAACGCGGTGCGGAATTCGTCGTAGTCGAGTTCGATATCTTCTTCGGGTAATCGAAGGAAACTGAAGAGATCGAGCTTGCCATATTTCTTTTGCATCATCTGGAATGCGACGAACGCCACCAGGTGACTTGCAAATACGCGGTTGATCGAATGATATTCTTTTACAATACGCTGGCTGAGCATTCGTGTGTACTCGTCTTCGCGTTGATAGTCGACCGTTACTTCACCGTTCGTTTTAAAATAGTCGGCCGTGTTGATTACCCGGTTTTGTGCATCGAGGCTTTCACCTTCTTCGTTTACGTAGTTGCCCATTACGTCGAGTCCCGGACCGATCGCTACTGAAATACTTGAGCCCTTTGTGAAGAATTTGAAAAGGAAGCGCAGCATCTGGAAGCTTCCGTAAGGATCTTCTTCCGGGAAATACCGGTCTTGTCCTTTTACATGCAAGTAATCTTCGATGAGCTCCGGCGCTTCAAGAACAAAATGATAGTTGATCGCTACCGGCACACGAAGATCTTCCTGGTGTCGTCGGGATTTTCCTGGTAGACTACTTCTTTGTGCATCGATGGTTGTGCTGAGGCAGACCGAGCTTCAATTGTTTTTCAATCATACCGGAACGCGAACGTGTTCCACCGGGAAAGAACAAACTATGCGCGCCCTTTTGAAGCGCGAGGTTCGAGTACATCTTCAGTGTCTCGAGATAGGGGAGATTCTTCTTACGCCTGTCGACCTTATAGGCACCGAGGCTGTTCATAAAGTATGCAAAGATCTTTATGTTGAAGAGATTCAGACGCGCACCGTAGATAAACGCTGGCATACCGAGCGAATGGATCACCCAACCAATCAGAATAGAGTCGAGGTTTGCTGAAGTGTGTTGGTACCATAACAACGGTACCGCGTGTCGCCAGCTTGCGAAGCATCCTTACTTTACCAACGATGTGGATCTTGTCGCGAAGTTTGTATTCGTTGCGAAAGAATCCTCCGAATTTTTTTACGCGTGCTCCGTTCAGCAGGCGGGCAAACCAAAACTTGGTGACGCTTCTTGCCATCCTGTACTTGCTTGGCTTGAAGTTGCCTGCGATCTCGCTGGCATAACGATGAACGATCTTATACAGGATCTCTTGTTCCCTGTTAGGCGCTTCTTCAGCAGTCTTATTCGAGAGCTCGATGAGATCACTCTTAATAGAGGCCCAGAACTTTCCTTCGTCTTTCGGATCGACACGCCAGCGATTGCGCTTCATGCGATTCTGTTCGCGGTAAGACGGTGGCCTCAAGCTCGTCGATCAATTGTTTGCGATTGGGGCGGAGCTCGTGTATACGTTGGATGGCCTTCTGCGCTACTTCTTCAACGAATTCCTTCCGCGACTTGCTGAGCTGGTATACTGGCCAATCGGGAATTCCGTCGAGGATGGGTTTATATTGTCCTGTGTTCTTATTCTTCTTTTCTTCTATTTCCATTCTTTAATTCAAATTTTGGTCGGTTGCCTCCGCGAGGCTTCTCGACATGTCTGAAAATCTGCGATTGCCTGGCCGATAAATTCCTCGCTGAGGATTTTATTGAGATCAGCTTCCGAAGTGATATCGTAGTCGTTGACTTTGAAGGTTTGTTCGAAGGGACCTGCCTCTATCTTGATGAGGTAACGGTTGTTCCAGTGAAAGATAGTGATCTTGCACTCTGGGTGAGGTATTTCGCCGACTACACGCATAACAGGCCAAGTTCTTGGTTTCCAGCTGTCAAAACAAACATTCCGCCGGGTGGTCTCATTTTTCTCCAAAAACATGCTATAAAATGTATATTTAGAGTCCAATCGACCTAATTTTGATGCCACTTGGATCTATGAAGAATCGTGCTGCTGGTCTCATCATTCTCTTCTTAATTTCTCCCTTATTCGCCCTGGCAACGCACCTCCGCGCCGGGGAGATCACAGTAGAAAGAACCAACTGTACCAGCCTTATCTTCAAGATCACGATCACTGTCTATACTAATACAGGATCTGACATCAAATTCGGTGAGGGTATACTCGATTACGGAGACGGAAACACCGACACGACTCCAACGATCGACAACACCAAGCGACCCGATCTCGGCGAAAACATCGGAACCGTTTCATACTCCATCCTTCATACCTATGCCGGTCCCGGCCGCTATGTGATCAGTTACCTGGAGCCCAATCGAAACGGCGGTATCCTCAACATTTTCAACTCCGTCGAGACACGATTCTATGTTGAGACCGTGATCAACATCGATCCCTTCCTGGGCTGCAACAACTCGCCCAAGCTATTGGTACCACCTATTGATAAAGCATGTACCGGTGCCGCATGGTTTCACAATCCCGGTGCTTACGACCCTGATGGCGACAGCCTGTCGTTCGCAATGACCATCCCCAAAAAAGAAAAAGGACAGGTTGTTGGAAACTATCGCAGCCCGAACAACAAAGAGTTTTACGACAGGATCAATCTTCCTTACGGTACTGCGAGCGAAGACGGACTTCATGCCCCAACATTCAAGATCGATTCACTGACAGTACTATTACATGGGACGCGCCCGGTATGCAGGGCGAATACAACATTGCATTCCTCATTAAAGAATGGCGTAAGATCGCCGGCACATGGGGCTGATGGGATATGTGACGCGCGACATGCAGATCATCGTGGAAGATTGTCAGAATCATAGGCCGGAGGTCATAGTGCCACAAGACATTTGTGTAGTGGCCGGCACTGTTATCGACCAGGATATTTTTGGTTATGATCCGGACTCCGACCCCGTTAAGATCGAAGCCTTCTCGCAACTATTAAGTCTAGAACCAAATCGAGCGGAGATAACTTTTCCCAAACCCAACGACTTTCAGCCGTCAACTCCAACCAATCATGCAAAGATTGTTTTCCATTGGCAAACTGCATGTGAAAACATAAAAGAACAGCCGTACCAGGTTGTGTTCAAGATCACAGACAACCCGGAATCGGGGCAACGACTAATTCAATTCAAGACCTGGAACATCACGGTTGTGGGCCACCACCACAGTGGGTCGATGCACACAAGGTGCCCTCGAAGCGACAGGCAAGCCTGGAGTGGGACAAGTACACATGTCAGAATGCTTCGACCATACAAGTCTGGCGTCGTGTAGATGCATTTCCATTTGTACCTCCGGAATGCGTTACTGGTATGCCCGACTTCTTAGGTTATACGCAGATAGCAACAGTGCCTGCTTCCGATTCCACATATCTCGATACGAATAATGGTAAGGGTCTTTCTATTGGTGCCAAATATGCTACCCGGCTTGTGGCTGCATTCCCTGCGCCCGGTGGTGGATTGAGTTATGTGTCGAGCGATACGTGTCTTGCGCCAATACCTGCAGATGCGCCGGTCATAACGAACGTTACCGTGGATAACACGGGAACGACCGACGGATTGATCACCGTCAAGTGGATGTCTCCGTTCCAGGCGAACAAGGTAGACTTTCCACCTCCTTACAAGTATGAAGTCTACCGGGCGGAAGGTATCACCGGTGACATCAAAATAAAGAAGGTTAACAGTGGCTTCCTTACGGACTCAACCTACCAGGATCAGGATCCTTTAAATACAGAAGGACAGATCTATAATTACCGGATCCTCGCGTATGATAACAACAATGATCTGGTCGATACATCTGATGTAGCATCGGCGGTTCGACTGGAGGCAAAGCCGCAACTGAAAATGATTGAGCTCAACTGGGTGGCTGAAGTTCCATGGAGCAACCAGCTAAATGATTTCAAGATGCATCTTATCTATCGCGGAGGCAAAGATGATACAGACGCGCAGCTCCTTCTTGAATTGATCGACAGTGTTGATGTAACCGCTAATGGTTTCAAATACACCGACGATGGTTCCTGGAATAGCACACCACTAAAAGAAACCGACACATATTGTTACAAGGTAATGACCCGCGGATCGTATGGTAACGACCTGATCCCCTCGCCGCTGAACAACTTCTCGCAGAAGATGTGCGCACAACCAAACGACAATATTCCCCCATGTACGCCAACGTTGAAAATCGTTCAGCCTACCTGTGAGGAACAGGCTGCGATCGTTGGTTGTGGTAATACGATCTATTCGAATACATTGACATGGTCTGTCGATTGTCGCAATGATGTTCGAAGCTTTACCATTTACGTGGCCGATAAGCTCGGCGATGACTTCACTCTATATAAAGATAACGTCGTCGATACATTCTTTGTCGATAACATTGGTCTGAAATCATTCGCACGCTGTTATAAGATCCAGTCTGTCGATCGTTCGGGTAATAAGAGCGACCTGAGCGATTCGTTCTGTTTCGACAACTGTCCTTACTACGAATTGCCCAACGTGTTCACGCCAAATGGTGATGGTTGCAATCCTTACTTCAGCGCGTTCAGCGATAGGACGGGTGTTGATGAATCCACCGGCTTGGATCCCTGCGGAAACAAGCAAAGTCTTGATGACATTGCAGCGCACTGCGCTCGATTTGTTGAGGCTGTCGATTTTAGAGTATATAACCGTTGGGGAAAGCAGGTATACAATTATACTGGTGATGTCTTCGGCCAGGGTGGGGAGAAATCGATCTACATTGATTGGGATGGAAAAGACACGCAAGGAAAGGAACTTTCAGAAGGCGTTTACTTTTATGTAGCTGTACTAACTTATGATGTCGTGGATCCCGGCCAGGCGACTCAGACCATGAAAGGATGGGTACATCTAGTCCGATAATTCTATTCGACGGAGTTTGTAATCTCTGCAATCAATCAATTCAGTTCGTTATTCGACACGATCCGAAATCAAAGTTTCGCTTTGCAGCGTTGCAATCCGACTTCGGACAGAAACAACTTCGTGAGCATCATTTCAACAGCGAGGATTTTGTGAGTGTTATCCTGTTAGTCGATAACCGAGTGTACGACCGCAGTCGTGCTGCGTTAGAGATTGCGAGAAGGTTGAATGGACTCTGGCCTTTGTTTTACGTCTTCGTTATTGTCCCTCCATTTGTCCGCAATTTTGTCTACGACTGGATCTCCAGGAACAGGTACAAGTGGTTTGGTAGGAAAGATGCGTGTATGATACCGACGCCAGAATTGAAATCAAGATTTTACTAATATTGCTTAATGAAAGCATACGTATTCCCTGGTCAGGGTGCCCAGTTCGTGGGAATGGGAAAAGACCTTTACGATTCCAACCCTGCATCCAAAGAACTTTTCGAACAAGCCAATAACATCCTCGGCTTTCGTATCACCGACGTCATGTTTTCGGGAACGATGGAAGCCCTTACACAAACGAAAGTAACGCAGCCCGCGGTGTTCATTCACTCTGTTGCCGTTGCGTTAGCTGCGTCTGACTTCAAGCCCGATATGGTTGCGGGTCATTCGCTGGGAGAATTTTCATCGCTGGTAGCAAACAAGACCTTGTCGTTCGAAGATGCCCTGAAACTTGTTTCGAAGCGTGCGATGGCGATGCAGCGTGCGTGTGAGATCAATCCCTCGACCATGGCCGTTGTACTGGGAATGGACGATGCGAAGATCGAAGAGATCTGTGCTTCGATCAAAGACGAAGTTGTTGTTCCTGCGAACTATAACTCACCTGGACAATTGGTGATCTCCGGAAGCCTGAAAGGTATCGAGATAGCATCAGCAAAAATTAAAGAAGCCGGAGCAAAGCGCGTGATGACCTTACAGGTAGGCGGCGCATTTCACTCACCGCTGATGGAGCCGGCCCGCGAAGAGCTCGCGAAAGCGATTGAGTCTACAACATTCAGTACTCCGATATGTCCGGTGTATCAAAACGTGAATGCTCTCCCGTCGACCGATACGATAGCCATACGCAAGAACCTGATCGCGCAACTTACAGCTCCTGTTCGCTGGACGCATTCGGTGCAGAAAATGGTTGCCGATGGCGCGACTGATTTCGTTGAGTGTGGTCCCGGGAAAGTTCTACAAGGACTGGTGAAGAAGATTGCGCCGAATGTTAATGCTGTAAGCGCGTAACGGGTAAAGGGTCTTTGCATTCTTCTAATAGCTGGCTTATTGTTTTCTTTAGAACCGGATGGGTTCTGTTAGTAAGCTCATGCAGGGGTATGAGCGTAAACCTTCTGTTTTGAATTTCGGGATGTGGAATAACGAGCTTGTCTTTTTTTATAATAATGTCTTTGAAAAATAAGATATCAATATCGATAACACGCGGCCCCCATTTCTCAATTCGCTTCCGACCTAGTTCTATCTCGATCTCTTGAATTCTGTCTAGTAATTTTTCCGGAGTAAGCTTTGTATCAACTTCGACCACCTGGTTATAAAATTCCGGCTGATCAGTCTTACCCCATGCTGCAGTTACGTAGACGGACGAGCTAGCCACTACATCGCCCAATCGATCGGTCGCCTCTTTGAGGTGATGAAGCCTGTCTCCCAAATTCGACCCCAATAACAAATAAATACCCCGCTCCATAGGTGAAATATATTAAGTACTTTTGGAAAATTGTATACTCAATAATGTCTTAGAATATGAAAAACTTCCTCACTTCTTGCCTGGGAACAGTGGTAGGAATAATAGTGGTGTTCTTTCTCTTTATTTTTTGGATCGCGATGGTGATAAGGAGCGACAAGGTTGTCGAGGTGAACGACAATAGCGTGCTCTTCATTAAGCTAGACAGGCCAATACAGGAACTTGAACTCGAAGACCCGGTGGCGGAGCTGATAGGTGAAAGCGAGTCGATTGGTCTTACGGAGCTTCGAAGTGCGATCAAACATGCAAAGGATGATCCCAAGATCAGTGGTATCTACCTCAATGCACCGCAGGTGGGAGCTGCATTTTCTACATTAGACGAGCTACGTAAATCGATCGAAGACTTCAGGACTTCCGGTAAATGGGTAATTTCTTATTCAGAGGGATATACCGAGGGTGGTTATTATGTTTCCTCTGCGTCCGATAAAGTTTACATGAATCCGTCGGGTTCGATGGAACTCAATGGTCTTGCAATAGACGTGATGTTCTTCAAAAAACTTTTCGACAAGCTCGAGATCAAGCCCCAGGTATTTCGCGTGGGAGACTTCAAAAGTGCAGTCGAGCCATTCATTCGCGACAACATGAGCGACGAGAACAAGCTTCAGTTGAATGAAATGATCAAGGATATCTATGGCCACATGACAAGTGAGATTGCCCGTTCGAGAAATCTTCCGGCAGAAAGGATCAAAGAGATCGCCGATAAAATGCTCGTTCGCAATTCGAAGCAGGCTGTTGAGTTTGGACTCATCGATTCGCTTTTTTATGATGACCAGGTGAAGGCCGATATGCGACAGCGCCTTGGTCTCACCGAAGATGCGAAGATCCCGTTAGTTAAATATTCAGACTATCGTAGTTCGTTTACGCCTGACATGTCTTCGAAGAATGAAATTGCTGTGATCGTTGCCGATGGCGAGATCGTAGGTGGCAAAAGCGAAGCCGACGGCCTTGTTTCATCAGATGTGATCAGCGAACAGATCCGTCGCGCAAGAACAAGCAGCAAGGTTAAGGCAATCATCATTCGTGTGAACAGTCCCGGCGGCGTGTTTACCGCAGCGGACGAGATGTGGCGTGAAGTAGATCTTGCAGCAAAAGAAAAAGTCGTGATCGGCTCGATGGGCGACTACGCAGCATCAGGTGGTTATTATTTATCAATGGCTTGCGATACGATTGTTGCGCAGCCGAACACCATCACCGGTTCCATTGGGGTGTTCAGCGTGCTGTTCGATCTTACCGACTTTATGGGAGATAAGCTTGGCATCACTTCTGAAGAAGTTAAGACCGGGGAGATCGGCAACATGTATTCACCAACACGCCATCTTACGCAACAGGAAAAAGATATCTGGCAACGACAGACCGATGAGATCTATGAGATCTTCACAAGCAAAGCGGCGCAGGGCAGAAATATGTCGCAGGACGATATTAAGAAAGTAGCATCCGGCCGTGTGTGGACAGGCACCCAGGCAAAAGAGCGCGGACTTGTCGACGTACTCGGGTCTTTTGATGATGCCGTGAAGATTGCTGCCGAACAAGCGGGTATTGCCGGCGACTATAAGCTCAGGTATTATCCCAAGCGGAAATCATTCCTCGAACAACGCTTCGGCGATATGGAAGATGACATTCGTGCTTCGGTATTAAAGGAAAAGACCGGCGATCTTTATCCATGGTTCCGTCAATGGGAACGCATTAAGAACTACGAAGGAACGCAGGCGCGAATGCCGTTCGAATTTATTATTCAATAATCGACAATAGAGTATCAATGATTCGTAACAATTGGACCATCCAGGAGATCGAAGAGATATACAATCTTCCCGTTCTTGATTTGATCTATAAAGCGGCAACCGTTCATCGTGAACATCACGACGCTGGCGAGGTGCAGGTGTGCACTTTGCTTTCCGTTAAGACAGGGGGATGTCCCGAAGATTGCGCCTATTGTCCACAGGCCGCACGATATCATACGAATGTGAAAGTTCATAAGCTCATGGAAGTGGGCGAGGTGTTACAAAAAGCATTAGACGCAAAGGAAGCAGGCAGCACTCGCTTCTGCATGGGCGCAGCGTGGCGCGAAGTCCGCGATAACCGCGACTTCGACAACGTTCTCGAAATGGTGAAAGGCGTGAGCAGCATGGGCATGGAAGTGTGTTGCACACTCGGCATGTTAACAGCCGAACAAGCACAAAAGCTGAAAGATGCCGGCTTGTATGCTTACAATCATAACCTCGATACAAGCGAAGAATTTTACAAAGACATCATTACTACACGAAACTACGGTGATCGTCTCGATACGTTGGAGAATGTTCGTGATGCAAAGATCTCCGTTTGCTCCGGTGGTATCATCGGGATGGGCGAGAAGGAGATTGATCGCGTTGGTATGCTTCATACGTTGGCGACATTGCCCGAGCATCCCGAGTCGGTTCCTGTGAACGCCCTGGTTCCCGTTGATGGAACGCCTCTTGAAGATCAGCCGCGCGTGTCGGTGTGGGAGATGGTTCGCATGATCGCAACAGCAAGGATCATTATGCCGAAGGCAATGGTTCGCTTGTCTGCCGGTCGTGTGAGAATGACGCTCGAAGAGCAAGCGTTGTGTTTCATGGCTGGAGCGAACAGTATTTTCGCGGGAGATAAGCTGCTTACGACTCCGAACCCGGGATATATTGCTGATAAGGAGATGTTCCAGGTGTTGAATCTGAGACCTCGCAAGGCGTTTAAAGGAAATTCATTACTCATTACACACTAGTCATTACGCATTACTCATTGATCCTTCGAAGACGAAAACGTGTAATGAATAATGAGTAGTGCGTAATGCGTAATGCGTAATGAATTGAGCTACTCGCTTCTCAAAGAATCCACTGGATTCATCATGGCTGCTCGCAATGATCGCCACGCTACGGTTAGCATCGCCATCCCCAACAATACCAACGCCACTATCGCAAACACGAGCCAGCTAATGTTCGTGTGAAACTTATATCCACTCAGAAATTCATCCATAATCCACCACGCGAATGGTGCGCCGATCAGCAGTGAGATCAGGATCAATTTCATGAAATCATTGCAAAGCATGGCGACGAGTTGAGAAAGACTTGCTCCTAAAACTTTCCGGATCCCGAGCTCTTTTGTTCTTCGCTCAGCCATGAAAGATGCGAGTCCGAATAACCCCAAACATGAAATTGAAATAGCGATGAATGTAAATACAAGCGATAAATTTTGTAACGAACTCTCGTTCCTGTAGTGGTCTTCAAATCTTTGATCAAGAAAATGGTATTCGAAGGGATAAGAGGGGTCGAACGTTTTCTGGGCAGCTGCAATGGCATCGATTGCTTCTTTTGTATTGGCGCCCTCAATTTTTACGAAGGCTGATCCCGAAGCCCGTGGTAGACAAAGTACTATTACCGGTTCGATATCGTCGCGAAGATTTTGGTTATTCCAATCTTTGATCACACCAACAATGTAACCCGGGTCCCCGGATTCAACCACAACGGGAGTTCCGATCGGATCCTTAAGCCCCATCACTTCAGCAGCTTTTTCGTTAATGAGGTAGCTCATCGAATCTGCTTCTGTGTCTACGTAGTCGCGACCTTCGATGATCGTCATCTTCATGGTTGATACGAAGTCTTTGTCTGTGAAAATGGTCCTGAACTTCGTATAATCTCCCGGAGGTTTTCCTGGCCAGAAGATACCCGTGTTGTATCTTGATAATGCAAACGGATCATTGTCTGCAAACGTGAGGCTTTTGATGCCAGTTTGTTTCAGAACTTCATTCTTGAAAGCGTTCTTGTTTTGACGAACTCCTTCACGCAACGAAAATCCGATCACGTTCTCGCGATCAAATCCAAGATTCGTTTTCTTGATGTAATCGAGTTGATTGTACACCACAATACTCGCGATCATCAGGATCACAGCCAGCGCAAATTGGAATACCACTAAACCCTGGCGAAGTCTCGCACCTCCGAAATGATTCTGGCCTTTTAACACCGCGGCCGCTTTGATCGACGATAGATACAACGCGGGGTAACTACCCGCCAGCAATCCAACTAAACAACCAAAGAGCAGAACGCCGCCAATGAACATCGGTGTTAAGTTGAGCGTAATACTTTTTGATGTGATAGTATTAAAGAAGGGTAACAACAATTGGGTTGCAGCGATGGCTATAAACGATGCGATCAATGTCATCATCGTCGCCTCGCCGATAAACTGCAGAGTCAACGAAGAGCGTCTCGCTCCAACAACTTTTCTTACGCCGATCTCGCGACCGCGAATAGCCGATCGCGCTGTCGATAAATTCATAAAGTTGATGCATGCGATCAACACTATGAAAAACCCGATAAACGAAATGACCTTCACATAAGCGATACGACCGCCTTCAGATTTTCCGTTAACGAAGTTGTTGTACAAACGAAGGTCTCCGAATGGGAAAAGAAACATTTCGTTAGTGCAATTCGAACAGTGTTCTTTAACAATGTTCTTGATCCGTGCATTCACGGCATCAAGATCACCCGGCGACTTTAATTTTACATAGGTCTGACTCTGCTCGCCATCCCAACTTTCAGCCCACGGCTTTCTCTTCAATAAAATATTGAATGGAGCAATGACATCGAAATTGAAATATGAGTTCGGAACGTTGTCTTCAACAACCGCCGACACTTGCAGATCATATTTATCATCGAGCCTGAATATTTTTCCGACAGCGCTCGTTCCCGGGAAGTATCTCTCTGCCGCCGACTTCGTAATCACGATCGAGCTTTCGTCAGCTACAGGCTTCAATTTATCTCCATCAATCACGTTAAACGAAAACACCTGCATGATTTGCGGATCGGCCCAAAGTACATTCTGCATCAACGACCGTTCGCCGTTTCTTAAAAGCAACGACACCGGCCAATCGCCACGTGCTGCCGCCTCGACCTCAGGGTAACTCGTCATCAGTTCACCGACAATCAAACCCTGCGTCGAATACACAGTCTCGATACGACCATCGGAATACACCTGGTTGTTCATGAGTTCGTAGATCCGATCGCTATCGGCATGAGTCCGGTCGAAATTCAATTCATCTTTTACCCAAAGCGCAATGAACAGCGCCGTAGTGATGCCCAGCGTTAGACCGAAAATATTTATGATGGAGTAGACTTTGAAGCGCAGGAGATTGCGCACGAAAGTTTTGAGGTAATTGATGAGCATCGGGTCAGGTTTAGTAAGAGTTAGTTTACTAAATTCAAGCCAGATAATCGTGCTTGTTTAGGCTGATTTTGAAACCCGGGAAAATGATGTTGCCCGAAGCCGGTCGATCGCGTTCGCTAGTGAACCTTATTAATCGTATAGTCCTTCCCGTTGAAACTAAACTTATCTCCTGTTTTCAGACCCATTAATTTCCCCCCAATAGGCGTTGCGGGAGACACGGCAAAATAACTTTGTCCGTTCGACTTCAACTGCCCAGCACTAATTGCGATATAAAAATTCCCGTTGTTAGTCTCAACGGCATTCCCCGGGCGGATAGCGCCGGCGTGACCGTTCATTTCCTCGACCAGCTTAACTTTTTCGAGGGAGTCGCGTGTCGCGGATAGCCTCCTGCAATTGCTCGGCCTGCTTCTCCATATCCAGTTGCATCATCGACAGGCCTGTCTCGTATTTGTCGCCGGCGCTGCTCTTCGTTTCCTCGTCGGCCGAAGCCTGCGTTTCTGAGATAGCGTTACGTATGGTCTTGATCCTGTTGTCGATAAATTCGAGGCAGAGGTGGTATAGTGTGTCGCTTAACTTCATCGTGGTTTTTTCGAACCCTAAAAGTGCACACTATAGTTCGTTCAGGCAATCTTCTTGCTCACTGTGCGTGAAATTTCCCGGTATTGCGACGGCGTCACGTTATTTATTTTCTTGAATGCTTTGTAGAATGCCGATAAAGTATTAAACCCGCTTTCGAATGCGATGGCTTCAATCGTTAGCGATTTCTGCGAGTCGGCCGCCAGCAACTGTTCTGCCTTCCGGATGCGGTACTCCAAGATTAGCTCCGAAAAACTTTTGTTGAAATACTGGTTGATCGCCCTCGAAGCCATGTACGCAGGAACTTTCAACTTCGACGCCAGGCTGCTCACGGTAAGGTCGGTCGCTTCGTAGATCTTTTGATCCAAGAGCTCACGTATTCGCACGCCGAGCTCTTCGTAAGTTTTTTCCTCCGAAATTTTCTTTGGCTGATCGGCGATAAATAATCTTGATCGCGGAATTGCGTACCACGACAATGAATAGAAGACAAGCGCCGCACTGATCACAATCAGCTGGTAAACCAACGGCTGATAGAACAGCAACTGGCACACGAATGTGATCCACAACAAACCAATGCCCGCGATGATGTACATGACCCACCTCCATTTCATGTCGTCGGCACGAAACGTTTCGCGGTTGGAGAAAAGGAATACCAGTGTTGCGGTCATGTAAACGAGCATCAATGGGGTGAAGATCCGGTAGGTGAAGCTGAGAAGCGACCAGGTGGGGAACGGCGTTGACATCAGCAATAACAGCGTAGGTATAAACTGGATCCAGTCTTTCCACGAGAGCTTGTAGTTGCTGTCGAACAAACTTTTCGTGAACACAAACAGGAGTGGGCCTATTGCAGACATTGATACGACGCCGATCGACGAAAACAAATACATGTTGCCCGGAAGCAACATGCCGAAAACTGACTTGCCCACCCGCAACGAGATCATAATAAGCAAGGCAGCCAGCAGCCTGTTCGACACCCGCTGGTTCATGCCGATCAGCACCACGGCCCAGAACAGGGCATGACTTACCGCGATGGAGCTGATGACAAGGATGGAGGTCATACCCGAAGTGACTAAAAATTTGCGATTCTGCTGTACTGATTCGTGAAAAAGGAGAGAATATGCCGATTGGTGGGCGATCCTTGCTGAAAAGACCATGAGAAAAAGAGATTTTTTAAAAACGATGATTGCCACACCATTTCTTTTCGGCTTCGCGGATCAACAACAGCCAAAACCACCAGCGCTACAACCTGATCTCGTAAAAGAATTTGTCAGGGCAGGACATGGCGACCTTCAAAAGGTAAAAGACTTGCTCGCACAAACACCAGGTCTGTTGAATGCGTCGTGGGATTGGGGAGGAGGAGACTTCGAAACGGCACTCGAAGGAGCGGGACATATGGGGAATAAAGAGATTGCGGAATATCTCTTATCGAACGGTGCGCGCATTAATATTTTCGCTGCCGCAATGCTGGGCAAGATTGAGATTGTGAAATCGACGTTAACGGTGTTCCCGGATCTTAAAACTTCGAAAGGTCCACACGGGATAATGTTGCTTCACCACGCAACGAAAGGTGGTTCACAAGAGATGATCGATTACCTGACTAGCATCGGAGCTACGTAGCAATCACAAATTACAAATCACAAATCTGCAGCCGCTTCTTTGTCAATCATTACTATCGCTTGCGGAATGTTGTGAACGATAGTCGCAGGGATCTGCTCGTTTGCTTTACCGTTGATCACCTCGTTGATGATCGAAGCCTTCTTCGTTCCATTGGCCATGAGTATGGGAAGCCGGCATTCTGCAAAATGTCGGAGACCAAGTGTTACTCCTTTCGACAATATTGTCGGCTTCTCAAAGTATTTCTGTCCGCTGGTTTTTGTCTCCTCGGCAAGAACACTTGTGTGTGCATAGCTTCTGAATGACGTGCCAGGTTCGTTCATGCCGATATGCCCGTTGAGACCGATGCCGACGAGCATTACATCGAGACCGCCATTCGCAGCAATGAGATCATTTACTCTCGCGCATTCACCAATCGGGTCGGCACTGACATCGAACATCTCGATTTGTTCTTCGCGGAGCTTCACCTTGCTGAAGAAATCTTTGCGGAGCATGGAGATGCAAGAGCCGGCGTCGGATGGATCGATGCCGAGCCATTCATCGAGACTTACGAATGTAACTTTGCTTGCATCAAGTGCACCAGAGTTAATGTCATCAGCAAGACATTTGAAAACGCCCACAGGTGTGTGTCCCGACGCAATGCACACAAGGGAATAAGGTTTCTTCGAGATTGTGGAAGCAATCAGGTCCGCAGTTGCTCTCGAAAGAGTCTGATAGTCACTATAAGTCTTTATCTGCATTTAGCTTTTCACTATTCACTTTTCACTGTTCACTCTAACCCAGTTTCTTGCATTCACAAATGCTTCAATCCATGGTCCAACATCGTCGCTTCTCCTCTGTCTCGGATAGTATCCCCAGTTCCAGGGAAACAATGACCTTTCAATGTGCGGCATGATTGCCAAATGACGACCATCATTCGAGCATAACGCCGCGACAGAAAACTCCGAATCGTTTGGATTCCCAGGATATGTTGGATGTGTATAGGTAGCAGCAACATTGTATTTGCTGAGGTCACCTAATTCAAATTTGCCTTCGCCGTGTGCGAGCCATACGCCCAACTGTGAGCCTTCATAGCTGCTCAACAAAACAGAATTAGTTTTTGGTATTGTGATGTTCACAAACGAAGATTCGAATTTACCCGAACCGTTATGCAACATCTTTGGGTGCGAAGTCATATCCATCTCGCGATGAACCAGGCCGAGTTCCATCATCAGTTGGCATCCGTTGCAAACGCCGAGCGACAATGTATCGGGACGATCGTAGAAAGCATCCAGTGCTGCTTTGGCTTTCGGGTTATAGAGGAACGCTCCGGCCCAGCCTTTTGCCGAACCGAGAACATCGGAGTTAGAGAAACCACCAACGAACACGATCATGTTCACTCCCGAAAGATCTTCGCGACCAGCGACGAGGTCGGTCATGTGAACATCTTTCACGTCGAAGCCGGCGAGGTATAATGCATACGCCATCTCGCGGTCGCCGTTCACACCCTTCTCACGAATGATCGCGGCTTTTATTCCCGCAGGGGACCTCCTTGTAGGATTGATGCCGTATGTAGAATATTTTCCGTCGAATTTTTTCGGCCACGAATAGGAGAGAGGTTGCTTGAAAATATTTTCTCTCCGCGTTTCAGCATGTCCTTTGGGACGTTGGATACGATCGAGCAAATAAGAAGTCCGGTACCAAACGTCGCGAAGATGATCGATGTCGAGCTTGAGGGCGTTATTGCTTCCGGCAATCGAAAGTTCGCGGCTCGCGGTAACCCTTCCAATGATCTCGTACTCTACACCCGAAGCTTCAAGTGTTGTGATGGCTGCTTCTGTATTTGAAACCTGGATGATGATGCCTGGACGTTCGCTGAATAACACGGGTATAAGATCGTTGTGACCTTTCATCGAAACATTCATGCCAACTCCGGGAACAGGGAAACACATTTCGAGCAGCGCAGTGATCAAACCACCGGAGGAAATATCATGACCAGCGAGAACATGACCATTTTTGATCAAAGCTTGTACTGCTTCGAATGCTTTCACGAAATAACTTTCGTCTTTCACATCGACAGTACGCGTACCGAGGGCGTTCAACACTTGCGCAAACGCAGTGCCGGCCAATGCAGGAACATCATTCGAGAAGTCGATCAGTATGATCGATGAACCCTCAACAGGTTCCAATGCAGGAGAAACAGACTTGCGAATATCTTCAGCCTCCGCAGCAGCGGAGATGATCACCGTACCTGGTGAATAAACCACTTCGCCATCGGGATACTTTTGTGTCATCGACAACGAATCCTTTCCTGTTGGAACATTGATGCCGAGCTTGCAAGCGAAGTCACTCACCCCTTCGACGGCTGCATACAGTCTCGCGTTCTCGCCGGGATTCTTTGCGGGCCACATCCAATTCGCGCTTAATGAAACGCCTTTGAGTCCGTAAGTCAATGGCGTCCACACAAGGTTCAACAACGCTTCGGATATTGCGAGCCTGCTGCCGGCGACGGGATCCACCAATGCGGCGCCGGGTGCGTGACCGATAGCAGTAGCAACACCTTTGTTATTGTTGAAATCGAGCGCCATCACGGCAACGTTATTCAATGGTAATTGAATCGGCCCGCAAGTCGGTTGCATAGCAACACGACCAGTTACTGAACGATCGACTTTATTCGTAAGCCAATCTTTGCATGCGACAGATTCGAGTTGCAATACCATTTCGAGGTACGCGAGAAGATCCGCAGGGTTGTAAATGATTTCTTGATAAGTTGTGCGTTGTGAGTTGTCGGTGAGGACAGTTTTGGGGGAACTTCCGAATAACTGATTGAGCTCGAGTGAGACGGGAGTTTTATTCTTATCGACAAACGTAAATTTCTTGTCGCCCGTGGCAACACCAGTAACATACATTGGCGCGCGCTCGCGTTCCGACACGAGCTTCAATTGTTCGACGTGCTTCGCATCGATAGCAAGGCCCATACGTTCCTGCGATTCGTTGCTTATGATCTCCCTGTCTGATAATGTTGGGTCGCCGATCGGCAGCTTGTTGATCTCGATTGTTCCACCGGTTTCTTCCAACAATTCAGAGAAGCAATTCAAATGTCCGCCTGCGCCGTGATCGTGAATTGAAATGATCGGGTTCTCGCTGGCTTCGGTCATTGCGCGTATAGCATTCATCACGCGCTTTTGCATCTCGGGATTCGAACGTTGAACGGCGTTGAGCTCAATCGAGCTGCCGAACTCACCGGTCTTCACAGACGAGACAGCTGCGCCGCCCATTCCGATCCTGTAATTGTCGCCACCGAGCAACACGATTTTGTCGCCGGCTTTGAGGTGTTCTTTCTGACTGTCTTTTTCTTTTCCGTAGCCGATGCCACCGGCGAGCATGATCACTTTATCGAAACCGAATTTCTTGTCGGCCTCAAAGTGTTCGAAGGTGAGTACGCTTCCGCAGATGAGCGGTTGACCAAACTTATTCCCGAAGTCGCTGGCTCCGTCGGATGCTTTGATCAATATCTCGGCGGGCGTTTGATACAACCAGGGACGTGCTTCGAATTTTTTCTCCCAGGGACGACCACCATCGAGACGAGGATAGGATGTGATGTACACAGCGGTTCCTGCTAACGGCAATGATCCTTTTCCACCAGCGAGCCTGTCGCGGATCTCGCCGCCGGAACCGGTAGCGGCGCCATTGAACGGTTCGACAGTTGTGGGGAAGTTATGTGTCTCGGCTTTGAGTGAGATCACCGAGTCGACGTCTTCGATCTTAAAGAAGTCGGGAATATCTTGTCGCGCTGGCGCAAATTGTTCGATGCGGGGTCCTTTAATGAACGCGACGTTGTCTTTGTATGCAGATACTAAGTAGTTCGGATTTTCTTTCGATGTCTTCTTGATGAGTTGAAACAGCGTCGATTCTTTCTGCTGACCATCGATCACGAAAGTGCCATTGAAGATCTTATGGCGACAGTGCTCCGAATTGACTTGTGAGAATCCGAATACTTCACTGTCGGTGAGCTTGCGTTGTAACTTCGTGCTGATGTCATTCAGATAGTCGATCTCTTCATTGCTCAGTGCGAGGCCTTCCTGTTCGGAATACTTTGCGATGTCGTCGATCTCTTTGATCGGCTCGGGTTGATAGTTGATGGTGAACACATCCTGGTCGACGGAGTCGTATAGTTGGAACAGCATCCGGTCGAACGAAGCGGCGTCGGTTTCGATCTTCACGAACTCTTCGATGCGTTGGATGCCGAGGATGCCCATGGTCTGGGTGATTTCGACGGCGTTGGTACTCCAGGGTGTGATCATCTCTTTGCGCGGTCCGACGAAGGCGCCCTGGAGGGTGTTGTCTTCCAGCGGTGGCACGCCTCCGAACAGCCACGAAAGTTTTTCGAGGTCGGTTTTAGAAAAAGGCTGAGCGTGCCCCACTGCATAATGCAATTGGGGGTTACGACGGAAGAACAGGATCATTTAGGAAACTAGTGGTTTGGAAGGCGCAAAGATAAGATTTATGGGGGTATTTGTCAGCATCTCCTGCCATAGAAAACGGGTATCTTGGGGCAAACCCTCAATTGAATGAAGCGTCTCTTTACTCTCCTTTTGATCTGTGTTTCAGCTGCTTGTTTTGGACAAGCGCAGCTTCTGAAAAAGCTTCTCGACCCGAACCAAAATTCTCCCAACGCCGGTTCTTTTCCATTCAATTTCTACGTCCAGGGCGACAAGCTCTTTTTCACAGCGAGAACGAAGGAGATCGGCGAGGCTTTGTATGTTTCAGACGGAACTACAGCTGGAACCAAACTGGTAAAAGACTTCGATGAAACGAACGGCTCCCGGTCATGGATTTTTTCGCCTTCGGGCAACAATACTATCATCATTTGGGGAAACAATGATGGATTCCAGGCATGGGTCACAGACGGGAGTGCCGCCGGAACCAAAAAACTCAAGGACATCACAGGCTACGTGTATTTGATCGGGTCTGTTGACGGTGTGGTTGTTTGGAGAAGTTATTCACAAGAGGATGGTACCCAACTTTGGAGAACAGACGGCACAGTCGATGGCACCGGGTTACTGATGGATTTTGGTCAGAGCAGTGTATTCGATCAAGAGCCCTATCACAATTCAACGGATGACTATCTCTTCTTTTCAGTAATGGTGGCGTCCAATGAAACAGACTTATGGAAAACAGACGGTACGCCAGCCGGAACGTCGATGGTGCGACCGTTCTCGGGTTCAATAACACCTTTCAAGGTCGAAGGAAATGAATTCTATTTCGAGCATCAGTCAGATCAATTATGGAAGACCGATGGCACTTTGGGAGGCACAACACAACTGCCGATCAACTACCCGGTGGTTGCCGACTTTGAGGGCCTCGAACTGAGACGCAGTATTAGTATCAATGAAAATATATTTGGCGTAGCACAGTTGGCAGACTTCGTATATCAATATTATATCTGGGATCATTCTTCGGGAGATCTCACGTACCTCAACATCAATACAACAGGAGGAAGTGCAAAACCGTTGATCGATTCCACTTTGCCTATTGTGTTCAAAGGCTATGTATACTTCGTGGCAGATGATGGTGTTAATGGTTTGAGTCTATGGAGATCCGATGGCACCGTTGCGGGAACGGAAAAAGTAACTGGAATGGGTTTGCCCAATTCTTATCCGAGAGACATTTATGCAAGCGACGACCATATCTGGGTAGCATATGGAGGAACGTCAATCGTGACCGGTCCCATCACTTACCAAACGTGGGCGTCCGATGGCACCTCACCTTTTGTGAAAGTGTTAGAGGGTCCGTCGTATAATTTTGCGGTGACGTTCCATGAGAATTTATACCTAAGCGCCGACGATTTAAAGCATAGCGGGGAGCTCTTCAAAAGCAACGGTACTGCTGCCGGCACCACTCTCGTAGCAGACATCGAGAAGGCAACAAGTCTTAAACCATTCTATCTTTTCGGTACAGAGGATAAGCTTCTGTTCACCACGACTGGTGAGTCGGGCGGAATGGCTATAGGTGCATCCGACGGCACCGGTGATGGTACCGCGATCATAAAACAGCTTACGGGCTATAACCCCCCGGTCTATTTGACTGGAGCACCGCATAACGGCAAGATGATATTTTATGGTGCCGATGAAGATCATGGAGATGAACCATGGATCACCGATGGCACCGCAGCTGGTACGACCATGCTTGCCGACACAGAACCTGGAGGTGAAACGAGTTATACCAACCTCAAAGGAATTAAATGGGTTGGAGATAAGGCTTTCTTCTTCTCTACATTGGGAGCTCTTTGGGTAACCGATGGAACACCGGGCGGAACAACGGCACTGAAGCAATTTGAAGATCCAACAGAATCCAATAGTTACAATATTGGCTTTAAGGGATCTTATTATTTTCTCTATAAAAATTCCCTTTGGAAAAGTGATGGAACGATAGGAGGTACCGGTAAGGTGAAGGACATTTCACAAGACGAGACCAATTCTATGTTTAATACCGGGATGCTCGCCGGTACGGACAAATTCTATTTCATGGTTGATGATGGAAGTCACGGGCTTGAGCTGTGGGTAAGCGATGGCACCGAGCCGGGAACGACGATGGTAAAAGACGTTCATCAATCAGGTACCGGATTCACTATTTATTTTCCTATCGCAGTGATCAACGATGTCGCCTATTTCAGCACAGGTGTAGACGATAATGATGATTTATGGAAAAGTGACGGCACTCCCGAAGGAACTTCCAGGTTGAAAGACATCAACCCAACAGGGCCCTCTTATGTAAGACCGATTCAATTTTATAACAGTGCAACGGTTGTCGACGGAAATGTATTCTATTTTAATGCGGACGATGGAGTACATGGTGGTGAACTCTGGAGATCCGATGGCACAGAAGCTGGTACTGTGTTGGTGAAAGACATTAATCCCGGAAACGGACCTTCCTATCCAGTGTATTCGACGGAAGCAATTGCTGGTAGAATATTTTTCTTTGCTGATGATGGCGTTCATGGATACGAACCGTGGCGCTCGGACGGGACGACAGAAAGAACGGTGATGATACAGGATCTTAATCCTGGAAAAGATGGTTCGATGGTAACTGATAATCCCAGTAGTTCGATAACTACTATTTACAAGGACAAAGTATTTTTTATTGCGAACGCGCCGAGCCTTGGTGCAGAGCAGATCTGGTGGCATGATCCGCTCGCTTCGATAAGCCAGATAGTTTTCATGGACAACATTTCAAATAAAACTTTCGGAGATACATCGTTTACCCTTAACGCCACTGCTTCGTCGGGACTGCCAGTCACGTTTTCTATATTGTCGGGCCCTGCAACGATTTCCGGGAACACGCTTACGATCACGGGTACAGGTGATGTGCACGTGAAGGCAACTCAGCCGGGCAACAATGATTTCTCCGCGGCATTTTCTGATCAGATGTTTACGGTAAGCAAAGCGGATCAGGCGATAACATTTGCGCCTATTTCCAATAAGACAACGAATGACCCGCCGGTAACGCTTGTTGCCACATCAACTTCCGGCCTTCCGATAACATTCGAGCTGACGTCAGGTTCGGCAAACATCTCGGGAAATATTTTAACGATAACCGGACAGGGATTTTTCACTGTTGTAGCATCGCAGGCAGGCAACGACAATTATAAGAGTGCTTCGGCAGAGCAGTCGTTTGTAGTTGACTTTGTTCTTGGTTTGGAAGATGATGGATCCTCGCTAACTATATGGCCAAACCGGCGACGACTACTTTGAATGTTCCGGCTTCTGCAATATCGTTGGTTGACATGCTGGGACGTGAGGTTATTCGGATAGAAGGAAAATCTTCTATTGACGTAAGTCATCTTCCGAGAGGAATGTATGTTGTTCGATTAAAGGCAGTTGATGATTCTATAGTTACACGAAAGATTGTTCTGAGATGAGATTAGTTTACACCCTTACCTTATTATTAATTGCTCTTACTTCATTTGGCCAGTTGCACATCTTGAAAGATGTGAATGACGAATCGGTTGGCAATACGCAAGCTTCAATGGGCAATAACTTTGGAAGCAGTGCGATATTTAACGGACGTTTCTACTTTGGCGCATACCAACAAGTAACTCTCGATAAGATTTGGTCGACAGATGGGACCGAGGCAGGAACAAAGATTGTTGAAACGCCTTTGAAGGGGGACGTGGGCGGCTATTTCGCCGTCATGGACGATTTCTTATATATGAGTTTGACTTCAGCTGACAGCTCGGGTATTTGGAAGTTTGATAGAGATTTGAAGTTTCAATGGGTCTCTTCGACTGGTGGCGAAATGATAACCTCGGGAAGTAAGTTAATTTTCTTTACTCGATATAGATCAGGAGTCTACGAGCTATGGCGTACCGATGGCACTACCGATGGGACATTCAAGTTGGCAGACATTCCGAATTTGCAAAACTCCATCTTCCAGGGAAGAATTAAGCCATTTGGGGATAAGCTTTTTTATCTTAATAGTGATGGAGTTCACGGGAACGAGCTGTGGGTAACAGATGGAACCCTTACCGGAACTAAAATGGTTGTCGACATCAACCCAGCAGGCGACGGCGTAGTTGAGGGCAACTTCCAGATTATTAACAATGAATTTTACTTTAACTCGGCCGATGGTTATCTGTGGAAAACGGATGGAACGGAGACCGGAACGATAAAATTTTCGAGTATTCACATTTCGGCCAATTTTTTAGCTCATGTTGGCACTAAATGCATCGTTGGACATGAGGATGCTACTGACGGACGACAATTTTATATCTACGATCTGGCAAGCCAGGATTATACTTTCTTCAGGGATGTGACACCAGGTCCGAAAGTGGACGGGGAACTCAACGGATGGGCGAAAGCCTTTAAAAACGCGATATATTTTATTCTGCGGAATGGTGATGATTATCAGTTATGGAAGACTGATGGCACCGAACAGAGTACATCACTTGCCTATTCATTTGATCTTCCTGAGGGTTATCGCATACAGGAAATGTGGACAGTCAATGACAAGATTTTTCTTGAAACTTATTCGCCGGACAATAAAGGAACTTATTATCTCATGGCCGGTGACGATGTCAACCCGTTTGCAACAATTTTCACCGGCGCCTATGTCTTTGATCGCATACCATTCGGTGACAAATTCCTAACTGTTCTCACCGATGACATTCATGATTACGAACCTTGGATCAGCGATGGAACTACTTCGGGCACACATATGATCAAAGACATCGAAACGTTAACAAGTGCGGGTACAACAGACATCGCCGTGAACAATGGCAAACTGTTTATTTTTAACGAGGATGGATTTAGGAAGCGGTCGTTATGGACTTCTGATGGGTCGGAAGAAGGAACAACAAAATTGACCGAGGGCCTTCCGCCGTACAATTTACATCCACCACTTTATGTGCATGATACGAAATCATTTTTCGTCAACATCGATGGAACACATGGCAAGGAACTGTGGACAACCGACGGAACATCGGCTGGAACATTTATGCTTAAGGATGCGATTCCAGGAACTGATGGATGGGACGTAACCTCGATGCTTTGGAAAGGTGACGTTGGATACTATAACGTAACAAACGATTTAGGAGGATATCAGCTTTGGAAAACGGATGGCACTACTGTAGGAACAGTCAAAGCCACTGCCGATGGTTTCGGGTTTGATGTAACTGAGGCGATTATATTTAAAGACGAGTTTTACTATTCACGTCTCAATGCCCTAACAAAGAGCGATGGAGGATCAGTCCAGTCAACCGTAAAAATTATAGATCCAACCGGAACAGTTGATTTTAGAGGAGCCATCAGAGGTTTGAAGACAGGAACGAACTATTTCTTCTTTGGAGCGGATGACAAAACTCACGGCAACGAAATGTGGATCAGCGATGGAACCGACGGCGGAACTCACATGATAAAGGATATTCACACCGCCAGCAATGATGATGCAAGCTATTCAGTTCAACCTGCGATCATTGTTAATGACGTAGTTTACTTCGTCGCGGCGGAGACCAACGACAAGGAACTCTGGAGAAGTGACGGAACGGACGCCGGCACCTATGTTGTTAAGGACATCAATCCCAATGGATCTAGCAATGCCGGTAACTTCAGGATAGTTGGAAATACCATTCTCTTTACGGCTGATGATGGAACTCATGGCACCGAGATCTGGAAAACCGATGGGACATCCGCTGGTACTGTTATGGTTAGAGACATAAAGCCAGGCAGCACATCCTCGAACGTAGCTTTCAGTGTGATAAGCGGAAGCACACAATACTTAACGGCCGATGATGGTGTACACGGCGTCGAACTTTGGGTCACCGATGGCACTGAAAATAATACAACTCTAATTAAGGACGTTCATCCCGGCCCGCACAACATGCAAATGTATACTCAGCCCACTGTCGTTATCGACGATCACGCTTATTTCATTATGGACGATGGAACACACGGCTTTAACTTGTGGCGATCGGACGGCACTGCAAAGGGAACGCTGCGTATTGACGGATCGGCGCTCTTGAATTTGCCAGCCGGGTATTACCCTGCAATCGTTTCACTCAACAATAAGGTTTTTCTTTAATGCCATTGACGAAACGCATGGCGAGGAGGTGTGGGTTTATGATCCGACAGTGCAAACAATCACGTTTTCCCCAATCGATGACAAGACGTTTGGTGATGCGCCGTTTACAGTAAATGCAAGTAGCTCCGTATCACTCGATGTTCAATACTCCATAACAAGTGGCCCCGCCACGATTACCAACAACACCATCACCATCACCCACGCCGGCTCCGTAACCGTCCGCGCTTCACAACCTGGTTACGATGGCATCTTGCCCGCATCCGCCGAAACATCCTTCACCGTAAATAAAACAGATCAAACAATTACTTTTAATGCTATACCGGATAAGAAATCCAATGATGTTCCATTTGCCTTAACCGCGACATCATCTTCCGGACTTCCCATAACATTCAGTATTATTCTGGTCCCGCAACAGTCTCCGGCAACACGTTAACGATCACTGGCTCTGGTGTTGTTACAGTTAAAGCCGAGTCCGGCAACGATGACTACAACACCGCTTCTATCGAACAATCATTCAACGTCGAACTCATCCTCGGTCTCGAAGATGAAAACAATATCGTTACCATCTCACCCAATCCCGCAACCAACACACTCCTCATTCAAACACCATCATCTTTCAAATCAATAGCATTAAAAGACATGCTCGGCCGCGACGCGATCGTTACACCCATTACGAACAACGCAACTACCATCGACGTCAGTCACCTCGCCCGGGGATTGTACCTCGTACGCCTTATTTCAACAGATAGAACCGTCGTTACGCGCAGAATTGTGTTACACTAAACCACACGTACGGGGAATTGCAGCTACACCCTCTTTAGACTAATTATTATTTCAGTCAATCTTTTCGTTGAACTTGAGGAAACTTTCGATAGAATTGTGGTTACTCTTGTTCCCTTCCCTTTGCACGAAAGTTGTCGAACCGACCACGACTGCACGGTAGTGGAACAGGAAAAACATGATGGACGTATTCAAATCTGTTAGTAATACAATGGTAGAGTTTAGCAGCGCCGACTCGAGGCAACAAGCCTTCGAAAAAGCGCAGAAAGACATAGATAGCCTCGGATTCAAAGTGGTCGACAAAGATTTCGGACGGCCATGGGGCGGTTACTTTGTGATAGACGAAAACCAGGCAAAAGACTTCGCAACTCGCTTCTTTCCCGAAGTGAACTTCGAGAACCTCAAGATCTCCGGTAAGCTCAGCCCAAAGATCCTCATGGTGCAAGGCAGCCAACGCCTCTCATGGCAATATCACCACCGTCGTGCCGAGATCTGGAAATTAGTTGGTGGCCAAGCCGGTATCGTTACCAGTCCCACCGACGAGCAAGGGCCTCGTTCGACAGATGACCATCGGCGAGATCGTACGTCTCAAACAAGGTGAACGTCACCGCCTGGTTGGATTAAGCGGTTGGGGTATGGTGGCCGAAATATGGCAACATACAGATGCCAATCATCCATCGGATGAAAGTGACATCGTCCGCGTGCAAGACGACTTCGGACGCTAGCTATTTAACGGAGCAACTTTCTTAATAAGATCATTATGACCAGCGTCGAGGATCTCGATCTTCGACGTTAGTCGTTTCATATTCTCTGCTTTGATGATCTTGTCGTAACGACCGACGATCAATCGCAGTTTAATATTATTGTCGTGAATTATTTTTTTGATCTTATCGATATCAACATCGACATGTCGAAACACGACCCACGAATAATAAACTCTTTTTCTTTTTTCCTCCGTATCCATTTGTGTTTCCACGAAGCGAAGCACGCCTTTGTCGATCAGTCCGAGTTTCTTTGCAGTCGTCGCGATCCGAAGAAAGCGCGAATGATTTTCGATCATGCTCTTGAATAATTTTCTGAAGGCGATAGGGTAGGTGGCAAGGCTATACCAGGAACTTGTTTTGATGCCATCCGGTGCAAGAAGAATGATCTCGTTTACTCGATCGGGAAATGCTTCGAGTGTTGCTAATGCAAACTTTCCGCCCATGCTAAATCCAAGAAGGGAAAAAGAATGAATGTTTTCCTTTTGAAGGATGTAGTCGATAATTTTTTTCCATTCATCTTTCTCGAGGGGCTCTTCGCCTTTGCTCCAAACACTTTTTCCATGAAAGAAGAGATCGATGTGGTAGAATGTATAGCCGCTGTAATTATTGAAAAACCGTATTGTCCTGCCCATAGCCATGAAAGGTTAGCATTGCCTTTTCGCCCTCACCGGACTTTGTATAATGTAACATGCAACTGAAAGATAGTAAGAAGGCGAATGACCCTCGTAACTGTCATTGCACGAATCATCTCGACGGTTGTCATTGCAGGAATGATTTCGCTGGTTGTCATTGCACGGCTTGTCCGGGCAATCCGGTTGTAAGATCAGGGTTTCCTGACACCACTTCCTTCATTCAGTTGAGTGATGGTCTATTGTTACAATACATTTGGCTATGCACCAATACTATGTATACATCCTATCGAATCGACGCCGAACGGTCCTCTATATAGGGGTGACAAACAATTTGGAAAGCCGCTTCTTTCAACACAAAACCAAACTCAACAAGGGTTTTACAAATGAATACAATTGCGATATGCTGGTCTATTATGAAGAGTATTCTCACATTCGAGTTGCGATTGCCAGAGAAAAGCGACTCAAAAAGTACCCTCGCCGCTGGAAGGAGAATTTGATCAACGAGTTTAATCCTGAATGGTTAGACCTGAGTAATTCGTGGGCTGGATATCCACTGTTTCCCGAACAAGTCGGGGAATGACATTCCATAGGCCATTGCTGCGAATTTTAAGGGGTTCAGCAGGTTTTTCTGACCTTTGTAAAATAATTGGAATCGTGCTCCCGTCTATGCTGTTGTATGGAACGAGTAGTGACGATAAGTTTGGCCATGCAAGAAGTTATAAAGCAAAACACTTTCCTGAAGGAAAAAGACAAACTGCTCGGATTTATCCGCAGCCGTGTGTCTTCGGAGGAAGAGGCGGAGGATATCCTTCAGGATGTGTTTTTACCAGTTCGTTGCAGGCTTCGAAGGCATTGAGTCGCTCGACAGAGTGACCTCCTGGCTATATAGTGTTGCCAGGAATAAAATTATAGACCGCTATAGACGCGACGCAGTCCGACCCAAGAAAGCGGACTTCGAAAGTGCGGCAGGTAGCGAAGACGAAGCACCCCTCACGCTCCAGGAGATCCTTCCGACCTCGGTAATTCACCAGAGTCGGTTCTGCTCCGCGAAGCAATTTGGGATGAGATCATGGAAGCTCTCGACGAACTTCCCGCCGATCAGCGCGCAATCTTCATTCAGAACGAAATGGAAGAGCGCAGCTTCCGGGAGATCTCCGAAGAAACAGGTATTTCAATCAATACTTTGTTGTCACGAAAGAGATATGCGATCATGAGCTTACGCAAGAGGCTTCAACGCTTCTACGACGACGTGGTCGGCAAAGAAAAAAATAAACAGAAATAAGAAATCAGAACGAGTATGTACACAAAACGTGGTTGGTGGGTCGCAAAATTTGTATCTTCGGATTCCTGATGGTTGTGCTGTTGGGATTGTTGACCCAATTTCTTTGGAACTTCATTATGCCAGACATCTTTGGTCTTCCCGTGATCAACTTCTGGCAAGGCCTGGCAATGTTCGCCCTCGCGAAACTGATCTTCGGTTTCGGCGGCAAAGGCCACGGCAAGTGGGGGTGGTTATAGAAACCATCGCTGGAGAAAAGAATGGGCCGAGAAGTATTCGAAACTTTCTCCTGAAGAAAGAGAAAGATTCAAACAAAAGTTGAAAGACAAGTGGTGTTCATGGGAAGAAAATTCTGTGAGACAAGCAGAGACCAAAACCGAATAAAGAAAGACCCGCAGTAAGCGGGGTCTTTTTATTTTATATCAAACAATATCCTTCCATCCAATCCGTCTCAAACATCGAAGCACAACGGTGTTTTTGATAGAGTTTTCTCAATCACGCTTTTTTCGCCACTTCAATCGGTTTCGGTGATTTTTGAGAAAAATTGCTCTAATATTTTTCTAAGAACCCCGAACCAAAGCCAAAAAGCGCCGTTATAGGAAACTGTGGAAACTTTGGTGATTTGAAAAGTTTCCATAGTTTTGCGCCACTTATGGAAGAACACGATCAAACAAGAGACAAAATACTCCAGGGAGCACTCGAGCTTTTCCTCAAGTATGGAATACGAAGCGTGTCGATGGACGACATCGCACGACACCTTTCGATATCCAAGAAAACGATCTATCAATACTTCGTCGACAAAGATGACATCGTAACACAGGCAACAACGAACCACATGGTTCATACAAAAGCCGACTTCGATAACCTCACAAAAGTTTCGAAGAACGCTCTCGATGAGCTCATGAGAATTCAAATGTTCATGAGAAAGAACATGCAGGACATGAACCCTTCGCTGCTGTTCGATCTCAAGAAGTATCACAACAAAGCCTGGAGCGCATGGATCGACCACAAGAACAGAGACATCCGCGAATCGGTAGTAAGGAACTTGAAACAAGGAATTGAAGAAGGTCTCTACAGGAGCAACCTCAACGCCGAGATCCTTGCAGTACTAAGGGTCGAAAGCATTCAATGGCTGTACGATGGTCAGATCGCTGCCACCGAAAAGTATAAGATGGTAGACATACAAACACAAATGCTCGATCATTTCATGTATGGACTGCTCACAGATAAAGGAAGAAAACTGTACGAAAAATATAAACAAGAACCAGTAAACCTCGAACTAATACCCCATAACATATGAAACGAATATATACACTAACATTAGCTGTGCTGCTTGCAGGAGGAAGTGCGATTGCGCAGCAGGCTCAACCAACCGGTGATGCTAAAACATTCACGCTCGATCAGTGTGTTGAATATGCACTTACTAATCATGCAACAGCATTAAATGCAGTCCTCGATAAGGAGTACGCCAGCGAACAGGTTAAGGAAACTACGGGATTGGGACTTCCGCAGATAATTGTAGGAGGCGCCCTTACTCATAACCAAAAGTTGCCTCGATTCTTCCAGGCTTATCAACCACCCACCGATGGCGGGATCTCTTTCTTCCCGAACATTCCTGGTCTTGCTCCTGGTTCAGTTGTATCTGCTCAGAACTTCTTCCAGTTGCAGTCATCTGGTGATGTGAATGTAAGCGTGAACCAGTTGCTTTTCAATGGGTCATACTTTGTGGGTTTGCGTGCTTGCTGCAGCCGTTAAAGATTATGCGTATAAAAACGCAGCAGCTACCGTATCACCTTGATCCAGAATGTGACAAAGGCATATTATGCTGCCCTGATCAACAACGACCGTGTGACTTCCCTCGACGCCAACCTTGCGCGTCTCGATTCTACCTTGAGAAGCACAAAGGTGATGAACGCTAACGGTATAGGCGGAGAACATCGACGTGCAACGCCTGCAGGTTCAGTATAACAACGTCAACACGCAGCGCTCAAACTTCTTTAACAATAAGAAGATGGCAATCGAAATTTTGAAGTTCAGCATAGGGTACCCAATGGATGACGAACTGAATGTTTCTGGCAGTATCGAAGATGTGAATCTCGTATCTGATCCCAGTGCATACACAAATGATTTCACCTATGAAAATCGCCAGGATTACCAGGCTATGCAAGCACAACAGAAGATGCAGGCGCTGAGTGTAAAGAACTACCAGGCACAAACCCTCCCGGTTCTCTCAGCCTACTACAGGAGCGGATTTCAGACACAGTCAAATAACATCGCCGGAATATTCAAAACGAATACAAAAATTCCTTCTGATTATGCGTCTGCGATCGGTGCCGATAAATGGTTAAACTATTCAGCATTCGGCGTTAACCTCAACTGGAACGTCTTTACCGGCATGAGCAAGCATCATAAGATCCAGGAGGAAAAGATCAGGCTCCAACAGATGAATAACTCGTTCCGATTGCTTAAGTCAAGCATTGACATGGATGTTAAAAACACTGTGTTGATCTATGGTAACTCATTGAAAACTCTCCAGTCACAAAAGGAGAATATGGAGCTGGCTTCGAATGTATACCGTGTAACCCGCATCAAGTTTGAACAGGGTGTAGGATCTAACATTGAAGTTGTGAACGCTGAAGCCGATTTCCGGACAGCTCAGAATACATACTATCAAGCATTGTACGACGCGATGATTGCAAAAGTAGACCTCGACAAAGCTTACGGTCGTCTAGATCCTGGCGCATCAACAAACGGCACTAACTAATAATACTAACCCCGAAAACAATCGCAATATGAAAACAAGAATATATACTCAAGTTTTAGGTGCTTTAGCAATAGCAGGTATGCTTACGGCATGCAGCAGCTCGTCCAAAGACAAAGAAACTCAACTTAAAGAGTTGAAAGAACAGCAGGCGAACATTACCAAGGAAATCGCAAAGCTGGAGAAAGAAGTCGCTGCCGGAAAACCAGCAGGAGATCCTTCAAATGTGAAATCAAAAGAAGTGATCGTTACCGACCTCAAACCCATTGTGTTTGATCACTATGTGAAAACACAAGGCGCTGTCGAATCGGAAGAGAACATCCAGGTAAGTGCGAAAACAGCTGGTGTTGTTACGCACGTGAACGTTCGCGAAGGCGAAATGGTGGTTGCCGGTCAGACTCTCGCGCAAATCGACAACAGCCTCATTTCAAGAGGCATCGATGAACTCAAATCACAACTCGAGCTTGCGAACACAGTCTATGATCGTCAGAAGAACCTCTGGGACCAGAAGATCGGTACTGAAGTACAGTTCCTCCAGGCTAAGTCGAACAATTTTCGCCAACCGAAACAGTAAGTGTATTCGGCCATGTCACTTGTGCAGCCATTTCTACTTCGGGTATGTCCGTCACCAATGCGTCGGCCATTGGTCCCGGCGACGACAATGCGGTCCATATACCAGTTGCTCTCTTCCTGAATTCCATAGTGCAGAACAGGCGGTCGTCGTTCGTGCTGAATTTATCTACAACGAGCTCATCCGTAACCCACATATATATAAGGAATGTACAGGCCAGGCCGGTAGACAGTCCAATGAGGTTAATGATGAATGAACTCTTGTAGCGAGCGAAATTTCTGAGGACTAACAGGATATTGTGACGGAACATAGCGCGGGTTTTATTAAAGGTAATTAGATTGGACCGAAATGGTTACTCACTTCTTAATGCCTCTACAGGATTTCTTTTGGCAATACGGAGCCCCTGTGCAATAGCGAGACTCAATGCAATAGCCCCTACCAAAAACGCACCGGCAAAAAGTTCAGTGAACCCGATCGGATCGTGATAAGCGACATTTACCAAAACTATGTTCGTGAAGAATGCCCACGTTACAGGAATTGCTATCACTGCGGCGACAGTCAGCAACACCAAAAAGTTTCTGCTTAGCAAGTACGTTACATTCCATGCTCGCGCTCCATTACACGACGTATCGACATCTCCTTCATTCTTGACTCGGCTGAAAAGATCACCATGCCGAGAAGTCCTAGCGAACAAATGATAACTGTTAAGAAAGCCAGGAAGCCGACTACTTTTCCTATTGATGAATATTGGCGATATGCCGATTCGATCTGTTGATCGTACAGTTCCGCGTCGAGTGGATGCACATCGTCGATACCCTTCCACGCCTGGTCGATCTTCGCGATCGTAGCAGGCAGGTTGTCGGTGTCGATTTGTACGTTGAGGATCCTGGCCCTATCGAGTTGCCTGAAAACAAACGGACCAATCGGCCGATCGAGTGTGCTGTAATGAAAATCTTCGACCACCCCGACGATCGTCAGCTTGGTTTTGTCGATGACTACGGTCTCGCCAACTGCTTTGCCGGGATCTCCGTTAGCTATGTTCAATTTTGTGATCAGTTTCCTGTTCACAATAACTTCCATCTCGGGATTTCCTGTGAGTTGATCCGAAAGGTTGGTGCCGGCTATAAGTTTGAAATCAAACAGGTCCATGTACGACTCATTGATTTTATTGTACCATGCCTGAACCGAATCCTGTGGATTCGAACCTTTTACATGAGTGTAATAGTTCGAGCCTGTACTGGTCACTGTCAACGAACGTGAAATGCGTTTCACTTCCGGCATGCTGAGTAGTTTCGATTCGAGTACCTCCGGTTTATTTCCCTTCAGGTCAATGTTGATTACGTTGCCCGTTTTAAAACCCAGGTCGAAGTTCACAAAGTCCTGGTATTGTTTGTAAAGAATAATCGTGGATGTAATGAATGCGAGTGCGAAAACGTATTGAATTACGATCAACACCTTTCTGAAACCCATCCTCACTGCGCCCTTCGGCGAACCTGCGCCACGTAATACGTAAGCTGCATTCACTTTTGAAAAGAACATCCCTGGTATGATGCCACTCAGCACGCCTGTTGCAATAGCGAACGCCAATGAAGATAATGATGTGATCAAGCGTAATACTAAGATCGAACAACTCCCGAGATTTGGAGTAAGTGAAAGAAATTGTGTTTTGATGACGGTGAAGATCCCGAATGCAATCAGCAATGCCATCAGGCAGATCACTGTCGATTCGGTCATGAATTGAGCAAGTACTTGCGTTACTCTTGCACCGATTACTTTTCGTATTCCAATCTCACGCATCCGTGTCGAGGCGCGCGCAACCGATAAGTTAGTGTAATTGAAACATGCCGTGATCAGTACGATGATCGACAACCGGAGATCAACCAAAAAAAGCGAGTTGGCATGGTTGCACCAATTTGGTTATCGAGCGACTTGCTGAAGAATACAATATTTGTGAGACGCTGGGTGTCGAGTGAAATGATCTGTTTATTATCACTCCCTAACTCGGCGTTTCGTCTTGCTGCGATATGGTCGAGTGCCGCTTGAAACTGTCGAACGCTGACACCCTCTCGCAGAACGACGTAGTTGTGATTTGACCATACGTCTGTCCAACTGTTTGTCGCCGGATTGTTCGATTCATTGGTTGCCGAAGAACCCAATACTTCAAACTGCATGTGTGAGAACTTCGAAACATCCTTCATCACGCCGGTTATAACAAATTCCGGATTTTTTCCAGGCTCTGTGCCGACCCTGACCAGGCTTTTCCCCAAAACATCGGTGGTACCAAATATTCTTTTGGAGGCCGATTCAGTGATCACCATCGTGTTTGGTTCGGTCAACGCTGTTGATGAATTTCCGCTGACCAACGGGAACGTAAATACTTCGAAGAGCGACGACTGTGCCCAGGAACCTTTTAACGTCTGTATTTTATCTCCGTTCTTAAAGTCGCCATTGAAACCATATCCCAGTGTTGTGATCGTCTCTGCCTCCGTTACATTTTCGCGGATCTCCTGTGCTAATGCTAATGATGAGGTTGCGAGATCTACATCGTACTGTGCATCACGACTCGTTGTGATAACGCGCACGATCCGGTCTTTCTTCTCATGGAAGTTATCGTACTTAAGCATCTCGGTAAGTATGGAAATGAACAGCAGCGCAACCGACATGCTCGCTGCAAGGCCAATGATGTTGATGAGTGAGAAGATGCGGTTGCGCGTGATGACGCGCCTGGCTGTTTTGAAATAGCTTAATATCATATACTAAGCTAAGTCGGTGGTTTTAATGATTTGTCGTTGTGACGATTTTTTACACTTGGGAATGGACCCCCAGAAATACAAGCCACCACCCAGCATATTCCAACAAATCCGAGAGCCTCACAGACACCCACCCTTGCATTGTAGGCGGTTGGTGTGTGGCGATGAACTCGGGAATGTGTAATAGTAGAAGCCACCCGAAGACCATCAGTCCCAACATAAATGCAGACCATTTACGAAAGCCGGTGATCATAAGTCCGATCCCTCCGGCAAGAAGACACATTCCAGTGAAGTAAGTCCAAAAGAGCCGGAATGGAATATACTCGGGGACCATGTATTGCACACCATCGGCCCACTTGAAATGAGCAAAGCCGCAAGCGATAAAGTAGATAGACAATAGTGTGATACCTGTCTTTACAAGCAAGGGAACACGTCGCGACATTCCGGCGATCACGAGTGGTGCGCCGACGAAAGCCAATGCCTTGTAGCCATTAACCCAATCGAGCATAAATTGGGGAACATGCCTCGATACCGACAGAAGCAGGATCTCGGCGGCGATGAATAGCCCCGCATAAAATAAATTCCGGTTGATTAGAATCATAACCGATGCTATGCATAGCATCGAGCCGGAGCTGTATCCCAGGAGTTGGTTGAAAGTGAAGACTGGCCACGCTGGTGGGCGGCCTACAATAAAGTCGTGATATTGAATGCAAAGAAAACCAAGGGCTAACATGCTTATAGCATACATGCTGCGCCCAGTCAATAGTAATTTATCCATTGCTGATAGATGGTTAATGAAGATGAAACCTTTAATAATCGTGTCGAACGGGAATGTTCGAAAGGGTCGGATTACTTCAGCAGTGTCATGATTGATAGGGGATGGACGAATGTAGGGGAATTCGGGTTGTGGTATTTGTATAAAGTTGCGTGAGTCGCAGAATCACCAGAAGGCATTGTCGACAGTTATTTTAGTTTCTCTGCTAAAAATAGATAAGGCTTGGGCAGGTGATGTTGCCAAATATTCGGATTGTCAGGGTCGTTGCTGAAAGATTTGAAGTAGTCGTCATCGGGGCAAAGAACTATACTATTGCCCGCTCTGACATAGTAATTACTATTATAGTATTCAGGTATTTGAAAGTCGGGCAACTGTTTCTTAACAGCTTTAGAAACCATATGACCTAAGTATTTCTGATAGTTTCTTTGTGCCTTCTTGGTTGGTTTGTCTAATTGATTGTAAACATGCTTCAACGCTAAATTTTTGGGAAATTTCTGTTTTCGTATCATTGCTTTGGCTCCGCGAAAGGGATTCACAGGCGTGAAATCATCTACGGTTTGAATCGAGAATGGAACATCAGGAACCCCAGTCGGCAGTATGACGACGTTATACGCCCATCCTCCCTTCGTCATGTTTTCATAATCATAGGCAAAAAATAAATTACCAGGTTTGGGTCCGGCGCTGCAATATGTTTTGAAGCGAATATCGTTCGGGATCTCATTTTTGGCCTTCAGATTTTCAAGGTATGAGTTAAGCAGGAACGTTATGCCTCCTCCCTGGCTATGGCCTGTTAAAATAAAATCCTTGATACCGGTTTTATAACACGAATCAATTTTATGGACGATGCTCTTTGATAGGTAGGCCATGGCCACAAGCCATCCGATATGAACAGCTGCGTTGCGATTAGCCGCGAGATCATATTTAAACTTTAGATCTTTCCCTAGCTCCAGCTCGCCCTTTGCTGGAACCATAGCCGCATAAAGGTTGGCTAAGAAACTGGCTTCGGTAGGAACACTACCTTGAACAGCAATCAGAGCAATGGTCTTATCCTTGTTAATCCATAAGTCCCAAATATTATCAAAGGCAACAGTGGGTGAGCGGTAGATGAAGTTAAAATATTGTGGATCTGGAATGGATGTATTTTCCTTCCACTTATCAACGGCGATGTGCGCTTTCTGATTAATCTTAAGCGTTTCAATGTATTCAGCTTTGTCGAAGCCAGGTTGCAGCCGTTGAGCAAGTAGATCCTGAGATAGGATAACGCCCAGGAGTAAGACGCTTATATAGAAATGATTTGGCTTCATAATTACCTGGTTAGTGTTACACCGGATTGCGCAACGTTTCCAAAATATTTTGAGAGTCTTAAAAGGGATTCATCTTGGAGGATTTCGCCGGGATGAATGTTTTTTAACTTTTTCATGTCCAATTTTCCAATCTGTTTGATGGGGGCACCTGTAAATCTCTCAAATTTTGTGAGTTATCGAAGGAGATGGTCAATTAAAGTCGCTTGAGCAAAGCCGCAGGCGATAAAGTAAATAGACAATAATGCGTTGACCCAATGTAGGGGAATTCGGGTATTTGTATAAAGTTGCATATCGTCTATCTTCAATGAAGTATGAACAAAGCTCTGCTGATAGCGATGATACTCGTTGCCGTGACCTCATGTAAACAGGAGTGTCGCATTGTAACTAACCGATACTCTGATGGTGAGGAACTCGTCGTTCGTGTCTACCCTGATTGTAGTGACACTACCCGATACAGGAGAATTGCACTTTACCCGGATGGAAAACCAGGTAGCGAAGGTTTTATAGAACGGGGCAAAAAGAATGGCAAGTTTAAAACCTGGTACACCAATGGGCAACTGTCGGCAGACTGGGAGGTTGTTGACAATCTCGGTCATGGGGTTGTAAACTGCTGGTATGAAAACGGCCAATTGAAGAGTACCGTAAGAGTGAACATGGATCTGCAGGAGGGACCTTTCAGACAATGGTGGGACGATGGAAAACTACACGCCGAAGGAGAGTTCGTTAAGGGAAAACAATCCGGAGTTTGGAAATACTGGAAGCAGGACGGACGTCTTGTGCAACGAACTTACAAGGATGGAATAATGCACGGGCCCACGATTGAAGTAATCGAAGGTGGTGTAAAAGTGAGTGGGCAATATGCAAATGCTAAAGAGCAGGGAAAGTGGACATGGGCCGATAGTTTGGGAAGACTTACGCGGGAAGTAGTTTATGAAAAAGGAGAAGTTGTGAGCGAAAAGGAGTATTAGTGATAAGTGATATCGATTATCCTGGGTCGCAAATCGTCCTGCAAACCAGTATCTTTGTATTTTCGTTGTTGAAACGTGATTGATAACTTATCACCAGCCACCCGCCTGGCAAATCGCCGGCCTCTCTTTTGGGACATTAGTCCTGAGCGAATTCCTATGGCTCTGCGCGACAACGACGACTGGGCGATTGTTCGGATCTTTGAATACGGCACACTCGACGATATATCTGACTGTATTGAATTTTATGGAAAGAAGAAAGTATCCGAAGTCCTGTCTTCTTCAACGTTGAGGCCGACTGCCTATGTGATGGGCTATCTTTTTCTCGGTGTGGATTCTCAGGGCAAATATCTTTTGATCATTCAACATGATTCACCTCCAAACCGTTAATGAAGACCTTCTCAAGGTTGCCCGCAAGCTCTGCGAGATTCCGGAGTTAAAGGAATTTCGGATTGTTGGAGGAACAGCTGTTGCACTTTACTTTGGTCATCGTATTTCAGTGGACATTGATTTTTTCATGGGCGAAAAGGTGAATAAAAAACAAACAGCTGCTCTACTTATGGACAAGTTTCCTGGCAGTGAAGCGTACGTTATGCAATATGGTGTCCGGTCGGAAATACGAGGCATTAAAGTAGAGTTGTTCGATGATTGGAGTACAAAGTTTCATGACGACGCCATTCTCGAGGATGGTCTTCGTCTTGCTTCGCCGATGGACTTAGCTGCTTTGAAACTGGATGCTATAATTGAGCGACGTGAAAGAAGGATTATATCGACCTCTATTTTCTGTTCAAGTCTCTTGGCGCTGATGCGATACTAGAGAAATTCAAAACCCTACAATCCTCATGTTTCGGAGAAGTCGGTGTTGTTTGCCCTTGGTGAAGTGAACGCAGCGAGGGACAATAAATCGGTGATGCCTGAAATGCTGATTGATATTTCATGGAAGGAAGTAGAAGGTTCGATGATAAAGGCGGCGGAGGATTTCTTGGATAGGAGGAGGCGGAATTAAGGTGAGAACTACTCAAGCGAACGCAGAATGGTTTCAAAAATATAATGCGATCGCTTATGACCTCCACCGTATGCGCTTGAGAGAAGACTAACGACAAGATTTTCGGAAGGCACTACAAACAACAAGTTGCCGCCGTTTCCAGAAGCGAAGATGCATTCGTACGTTTTCCCGTTGACTGTCTTTGTTGTTTTAAACCAGAAGTTTCCATAACCTGTTGCAAAAGGTCCTTCGTTCGAGATGTCGAAGTTTATTGAACGGATCTCTTTGATCCACGAGGTGCTTACAATTTTCTTTCCTTGCCATTGGCCGTTGCTTGCTACTACCTGGCCGATCTTTGCGAAGTCGACGCCAGAAAGATATAGGTTACCCATTGGTCCGGTGCTTCCGTTCGGCGCGGTGTACCAGTAAAATTCGCGGATGCCGAGAGGTTCGAACAAATTCTTTTTCGCAAACTCCGACAATTTCTGTCCCGATGTCTTTTCAATGATGGCACCGATAAGCATCGGGCAAACATCGGTGTATACATATTTGTCTCCTGGAGTAAACGACTTTGGAAGCGACATAGCGAATCCGACCCAGTTGTCTTTCAACAGCCAGTTCGCCGTATTGCCTGGAGCATTGTCATCGTTGTCGTCGGCATAAAGACCGGACGACATATTTAACAGGTGTTTGATCTTTATGTTTTTGCGTGTGTTGTAGGATGCGTCGTCTTTATTCACAGGAAAAAAATCGTAGATGGTTTGCTCGGTATTTTTTACGAGACCTTTATCGATAGCAATACCGAGCAACACTGCAGTGATGCCTTTGCCGGCAGAACGAACGTCGTGTATTGTTTCGCGCCAGTAGGTATTGAAATATTCTTCGACTACGAGTTTGTTGTCTTTGATAACGACGAGGTGCGCGAAAGTCGCGAGGTTCTATGGAACGGATGAGGTTGGTTAGTTTGGAAATCGTGTCTTGCTTAATGCCGACGGAAGACGGTGGGGCAGTTGGTAAGCCGGAATTGGAGGGCGAAGAGGGTTGTTTTGTGCAAGACAACTGAATGAAACGATAATGCAGAGCAGGAGGGAGAGTGATTTGTATGGCATGTGGGGATTTGGGGAAGATGGAAGATACAAATCTTGATTTTGGATTTGACTATCATTACCGGGAATTTGTATGCGACCACTGGATTTGCCCGGTCGTTCAATCACTATGACAAAGCCTATTGTCTATCATAGTTTCGAAGAGAAGGCAGTTTTGGAAAAGAAGCTGTCTCGTCGCGTTTCAAGAAATGATGCGAACAAGGCTTCTATTGCCCTAATGAATATTTTTTTATTTGGCTGGGAAGAAGCGAAGAGCAAAGAAGGACTTAAAGTCCTAACAATAATTAAAAGATAAGCCTATCTGGTTGACACCAGCAGTTCTCTAACGTTCACGTTTAGAGAATCTGAAATCTCAATCAAAGTTTCGAGTGAAGGTTGCATGTCGTTGGTACACCACCGCGATACTGTTGCAGGATTAACGCTGAGCTTTTGCGCAAGCCATTTGTTGGTTTTGCTGTGTTCAACTAAAACAACTTTAATTCGATTGATTGGCTTTTTGGGCATTTTTATGGCGTATTACAATTACTTAATTACGAATTACATCAAATTTATTATTACTGACAATCAAGCAATTAGATCGTATTCGATCACAATTATGGCATATTAAGCAATATGTATTGCGTTTTAAGTCATATTTATGATACCTTTGACAACATCAAACACACATTTACTATGAAGTCAAGAAAACACTAACACTTTCGCTACTCTGTGAGGAGCTTAAGTCACGCAAGCTTGCAATTCTTCTTCATCAACTTGGTGTAGAAGAGCAATGTCCCTGGTTGCCGTCATTCAATGAAGCTATTGCGGAATGCCTCGATATCAAAACCGATGAGGAATTCTTGAAATATGACAAGATGATGGAAGTCCATTCGTCGCACCTCGCGAGGATAGAAGATATCGTGTTTACTGCGAATTTGATTTTAGAAGATGTAGGGAATTCGCAGAAACAATAAGGAAAGCCTGATAGATTTTTAGGAAGGGCCTCTCGAGTATTTAGGGGTCACTCTCGGGATATCTTTGTGACTGGGAATCTGACCATCAATTTTGAAGACTCGACCAAGTTTATTTTATCTAATAGATACTTCTCTGGTTTTGAAAAAATCGACTATTGAGGGAATCAAGAGAAATGTCAATGGCTACTTTCGTTTGCGCCTTTTCCAAGCTTTTTGAACTATAGATTTCTCGTCCATTAAGTCCCAAACGGTGCTGATAAAGCAATAATATCATTGACTGGCGCAACTGCTCTTTGCTTCAGTTATGTAAGATAATTCTGACATCGAATAGGTACCGACGGAAACTGACAGGTTTATATTGAAGCACAGTTTGATAAGTTTTAAAGAACCGATAAATTAGCAAGGAGCCCATTCTCGTAGACCTTAGGTCTTGAGGTGGGTTTTTTTTATTCACCCAATATTATCGATTCGCCAAGATCAGTTTAACCACCATACCAAACCTATTATGGAACCTAAAGTTGTCAACGTCTATGACTATAGTCTCGGAATGCCGCGGACGAAGAGCGATGAAATAAAGCGTGATAATCTTTTCGGAGTTATTGATCGGTATTTTGAGAATGGAAAGGTGATTATCTTTTTAGGGAATGAAAGCCAGTCTGGCAAAAAGACGTTCCTGAAGCAATTTGCACAGTTTAAAGGGAACAGTGGATTGTCCTCTTTTGTCAATCCACATAGTCCAATAACCGCCGATCTAGGTAATATAATGACTGACCTTGCCGGCCAAATTTATTGGTTGGTAAATCAAGAAGAATTAGACTCTGTTGGATATGTAGACGTCGAGTTTTTTAGAAGGCTACTGCTTGAATTAAAACGATTAAAACGAAAAAAGAATGATATCTATTATTTTATCATCGACGGTCTCGAGTCACTAACGAAGAATAAGGATTTAATGAGAGGCATATTCTCTAACGTTTTACCAATTGGAGAGGATGGCTACAGATTTTTAATAAGCGGCACTGAAGCCGACTTCGCAGAATTCCTTCCTAAAAATTTTAAAGAAGTCATTGAATGGCTTTTGCCTCCTTTTGGACTTGAGGAGACAAAACTGTATTTCAAGAACCCTTCAGGTAGTCAGCTTTCTGACGGAACAATAGATGAGATATTTCTAAATGCTAACCGAGGAAATCCTGGTAAACTGTCGCAAATAAAGAGAGTGTGGCTTGAACAATCAATGCCAATACAAGAGTTATTGGAAAAACTCGATGGCCAGTTTTCTATTCATGATTTTGACTGGTCTAAAGCACTTGAAGCAAATGATGCCTTACTGATGGATATTTTATCGGTTGTTTCAATAGACGAACACCAATTTACTATCGCGAAACTCGCTAGCGTTCTGAATGCTGATGAGACGTTGATAAGTATTAAACTTCAGAAGCTGACATTTATCGAGGTTGATCAGGATCAGATCGTAAGATTTATAACCATTGGGCACAAACATTTTTTTCGCCAAAAACTTTCTCACAATGAAGAGAAGGTGAATTCTATGATTGTCAGTTTTCTGTTAACGCCAGAAAACACTGACGAGGCTCTGATGGAGTTACCCTATTATTATAGAAAACAGCGACAATGGGAGAGCTTGCTTGCGTATTTGTCAGACGAGTACCTGCCTCAGATAATTCAAAAGTCGCAGTCTATAACGGTGATAAAAAACAAGCTTGATTTGGGACATTCTGCTGCCGAGCAAACTGAAAATGACGGGGAGTTGCTTCGATTCTCGATGCAAGGCTCTCTGATACAAAACATAGAAGGTCTTCATATTTGGAATAGCGAAATTGAGGCAAGGATAGAAATGGATCAGTATGACTTGGCAATTAAACTTGCTCAAAGCGCACTGTTAAAGGAGGATAGACTTCGGCTGTTGGCCAAAATAGCAAAACAAAGGGCTAAGAAGAACCTAGAAAGAGATGAGCAAATTCTTGATCAAATAAAGTCACTCTATAAAGAAGTTGATTTCAAAGGGATGAATGAGCAAGCGATTGACATTGCAGCTGATTTATTTTATTCAGTCCCCGAACTTGGCAATTAATCTGATTCGATCAACATCGTCGAAGGACAGTACAGATACAAAAGAATGGGCACTATCACGGTTGTCCATAGCAGCATCTGCCAACGAAAGTTCGTTCAAGAAGGCAAGTATTTCGTCGTTAATTAACGATCCTAGTGTCAGTAAGATAGCAATGGCTATCAACTATCTTGTTAGTAACTATACAAGTGTTCAACTTCTCGATGAATGTAAGAAAATTCAATCGGTAGCCGATAGATTGCACTTTCTATCCATATGGCTGACGGAGAACAATGAGAAGGAAGACCCTTCTGACATTATTGATTATGCAGTTGATCAGTTGATAATTCAAAACAATCGTGAATATCCTGGAACGGAAATGCTTAGATCTATAACTCATCCGCTTAAAAGGGTTAAGAAGCAGGGGGCGATCAAATCAATCTTAGAACGCTTGGAATTTTTTGACGTAACCGCATTAAAAAATGGGCCAATGATAGCATATTTTGAATACAGATTGAATTTGGCTCAGGGTGCAATCGTTGAAGAATACAATAGGGCGGTTAGTATACTGAATGCACTTGACATTCAACTCAAATCGATAAAAGAACTACGGACTCAATTGGAATGTTCGGCAATATTGCATCAAGTTCTAAATTCTTTAGCATCAAAAATTGATAGAAGATATAGTTTTTTGCAAAAGACTGTTGGATCCCTATTGAGTAATAACATAAAAGTAATTTTAAATGAGACTGGAGACCACTATAGCGTGCTATCCGAGACAATTAAGATCATAGGATATGATGATCCTGACCGAGCTATAAAAATCGCGCTTGCGGCAAACACGAGAATACGAAGGAATCGCCTACTTTATAGCGCACTTCAAGGGTATCTGAAGCAGGAATTTAAGAGTATTGATATAGCAAAAGTCAATGCTATCTACTCGGCCATGACGGCCGATACAACCAAAGAGGCATCACTTAAAAGATTCCTTGAGCGCGCCGAGCGAGAAGCCTTAACCCAAACTCAAACTAAAACTTTAATGCCGATTTTTCAGCGCCTAGCTAACGTAGCGTCCCTTGCCCGACCGTTGCTATGTATTGATGATGACGCTCAAGATTTTGTACAAGCATCAAAGTGTTTTCAAGTCTTACATTACTCAAATAGAAAACTCGTTGCTGGAGACGTGTAGCCTAATTGAGTCGGACATTGAGAAAATTGAGGTTGGATATTCGATGGCATCTGAGTTGTTTTCTTGTTCGAAAGATCTTGCGAGTAAATTAGTTGGTGTTGCGGACGTGTGTAAGAAGTCCGTTTGGGCCGATTCAATAAACACAATTGAGGTTTACTCATCGGTCGTCCATTTGGCAATTACTATTTTTCGTGGATATATTAAACGAGATGACGGTGAGAATCACAACTATGCCGTAATAGAAGAACTAATAAGAAAAATTCCGTCTGTTTTTACTCAATTGGACGCTTGGGCAGAAGTGGCATACGCATGCTTGCTCGACAAAAACACGAAACTCTTAGATAGTATTTTGGACTGGCACATTGGCCCACTACACGCGGGTATTGAGGATGATGAGGTAAAGAACGAATACCTTAATAAGTTGGCGGCCCTCTACTATTACAAGAATTCGTACAAATTCTTCAAGGACCTTGAGCGGGTAAGTGCGAGACATCAGCAACAATGCTACCGGTCTGTCTTGGATTTTATTCTTACTAATCAGCATCCCTACGACCTTATGGCTGACAGTAGCAAGGAATTCATACCCAGCTATGAGTCGATCACCAACGCTTGTGACATCATTTCGCGGTTGGAATCTGATGTTGAAATTTATTCCTGTATAAAAGCGATCGCAAAAAAGGTTCAAGACAACAATCACAACTTTAATGAAGTTGCCAGAAAGGAAATTGTCAGACTGTTAGAAGTTGTTATAAATAAAAAATTACCCAATCCAGAATATATCAAACACGACGGGTTTAAAATAGTCGCGCAGGCTGAACTTTTGCGACTCAGCGCTGATCGGGTCCGAAATGCAACTCAAGTCAACGGTTTGATTAATCAGGTGCCTAGTATAAGCAACACCTCAGACCGAGGTTATGTATATGCATTGTTGTTTGAGATCGTGGATGAAATACAGCTAAAGAGTGGACATGGGATTGACCGCCCCAAGCTGCTGGACAACGCCTTAAACACACTTGAGACATTGAGTTGCGATTCGGAGCGACTTGGAAGGCTAAAGGATATTTGCAAAATTATTTATAAGGCCCGCCCGGAGACTGCGAAGAAAATGATACAGGATGCGCTGTTGCGGAACGTTGACACAATTAGAAAATTTGAGATAATAGAAATCAAAAGAAGTCTCTTTAAGGCGGCTTATGATTTGCAAAAAGAGTTTGGAAAGTCCCTGATGAAACAAGTCGAAAGAGATGCTCACCAGCTAGATGAATGGGGCAACGAGGCTTTATCGATGATTAAGGATGATCTGAAGGTTAGAGATTTAGCTGATGAGATTATTCATTTGAAGAAAGGGGGAGAATCTTATCGGCGGTGGGTAATTATAAGCTACTTCCGAGAGCGTGTGCGATGTTGATTGGCTATTTAAACGCCGAAAAGATACCTAAGAAACGTAACGATGAACTTCGATCGCTTCTAAATGTCGCATTCAAGCTAAAGATATTAGACTCTATCCCTGTATATGAATACTATTTTTTGAATTACATGGCCAAGCATCAGAAAAGCAGTGATTACAGGATTCACCTAGATCAAATGTTTAAGATAGTAGTCACAGTTTCGAGAATCATAGAATTTCTATCAGAAAAGTACAAGTCAACGGGGTCAAAATTTAATATTGCCAGAATTAAGGACCCCACACAAGATGATGCCGTTTTCTATCCACGTAATAGGAATGATGCAATTGAGCACGTGGGCAAATGGGCAGAAAAAACGGTTGATACTTACATTAAGATTTGTGACCCATACTTCACACCGGACGACCTCGATATCTTGAAACCTCTGTTGGCTTACGATGCTGAGGTGGACATTGAGATATTGACGAGCATGGAGGAGCCTAGGAACAGGGTCGACAATCTTAAGCAATTATTCGTCGAAAAATGGAAAGAAACTTTCTCGTTTGAACCCCCACTGTTGAAGATAATCGTGGTGGGGACGAAGTATAAGAAGATGTCGCCTATTCATGATCGTTGCGTATTGACCAAAACGGGTGGGATCATTTTTGGGACCTCAATTAGCGGATTGGGTAATAAGGATTGTTTTCTAACAAGGATTGGTCCTAAAGACGCAAACTACCTTGAATTGAAAATTGACAACTACTTGAAAATGCTCGCCCGAGATCACAACAGTGAAAGATTGGAGTATAATCCAATAGTAATTTCTTAAACGGAGAGCGGGGATGAAGGCGACTGAAACAAGGTTTAGTTCGTTGGGTCCGTTGTCCCAAAAATAAAAAACCCCAGCTCCCGTTAAGAAACTGAGGTTAACTGTGCGCCCGTAGGGATTCAAACCCCAAACCTCCTGATCCGTAGTCAGGTGCTCTATTCAGTTGAGCTACGAGCGCATTAAAAAACAGACTGTGCCTGCCGTTTAGGCAGGGCGCAAATGTATCAGATTATGGCCATTTGGCCAAAGACCTAATTTGCCCCAGCCAACAAAAAACTTATTTTTGACCCTGTTTTTGAACACAAACCAACAAAAACACCAATTCTATCCACTTCCACGCAAAACCATGCCCCCTGCAATGATCCGTAGAGCTACCGTACTGTTGACCCTCGTGCTGATCGCCAGCTCAACCCTCGCCCAAAACACCACCAAAAAGAGACCCAATATCCCCGGCTCTATATTATTAGACTTCGGCTTCAACGGCGGCCTCAATGCCCCCGACCTCTGGAAGCAAGCCTTCCTCGGCACACACACCGTCAATATGTATTATCAATACCCCATCCGCTTCGGACGCAGCCACTTCAGCTTCAACCCAGGCGTGGGCCTCAGCTTCGAACGCTTCAGATGGAAAAACAATATCTACCTCACCGACCCCGCCGAGGCAAACGTGAGCGCACAAGTAGAAAAATATGAGTTCGGCTCAGCAAAATATCCCTATCCAAATCCCCGGAAACCAATCCTCGGAACCAACTACCTCGACGTCCCACTCGAACTGCGCTTCGATACAAAGCCCGAAGACATCTCCCGCAGCTTCAACGTAGCCCTCGGCGTTCGCGGCGGCTGGATGTACGACTCATTCATGAAAATCAAATACAAAGAAGACGGCCAGAAAAAGAAAATAAAAGACGATCAAAACTTCGGCCTCACCCAGCTTCGCTACGGACTCTATACCCGCATCGGCGTCGGCTCTTTCAACTTCTTCATGTTCTACAACATGACACCGCTTTTCCAAAAAGACAAAGGACCCTTCAACCAGGGCAAGATCCTGGAACCAAACATCATACAAGGCGGTACAACCGGAACAAACATGAATACATTCACCGCCGGTATCTCCATCAATGGATTCTAAAACATCCATCGCACCATGGCTCTCCGTTCGCGATGGCAAACGTGCGCTCGAGTTTTATAAGAATGCCTTCGGTGCAACAATAGCATTCCAGCTCGATACTCCCGACGAAAGCGTCGTTGCAAAACTCTCCGTCAACGGTGCCGAATTTTGGGTTAGTGATGGCAACGATCCCGAACCACTCGGTGGCAATTCTCTCCGAATAATTCTTACAGTCAACGATCCCGATGCGATGTTCGCTCGTGCGATCAACGCCGGCGCTAGCGAAGTTTACCCCGTTGGCGATTCACACGGGTGGCGAATTGGTCGACTCATTGATCCATTTGGTCTACATTGGGAAATTGGTTGTGAGTTGTAAGTTGTGAGTTGTTGGTTTGGTATATTCGATATACTAAATCATCAGCTATGAAATTGTGGCTCCGTACCATCACCCGATACAGGTTATACACTTTCGTTAACCTCGCCGGACTGTCACTCGGCATTTGCGCTGTCGTCGCCATCTTTCTTTATGTTATCGACGAGCTGAGCTACGACAAGTTTCAAACTAACGGCGATCGCATCTATCGCATCAACGTCACCAATCATTTCAGCACCGAATCACGTTGGCCAACAACTGCGGCCGCTATCGGCAGTGCTATTAAGAATGATCTAACAGATGCCGAAAAAATTTCGAGGATCTACACGCGACAAGCATCCGTCGAGTTAACAAATCCTGAATCGTCGACCACCAAGTTTCGTGAGAACAATGCGTGGTTCGCCGACCCGGAAGTATTCGAGATGTTTACATTCAAGTTTATTGCCGGCGATGCGAAGTCTGCTTTAAGCGAGCCTAACAAGATCGTGTTGGCCAGGTCTGTTGCTGAAAGATATTTCGGAAGTGTCGACAAAGCCGTTGGCAGTGATGTGATGTTCGAAGGCAGAACACCAATGATTGTATCGGCAGTCTTCGAAAATCTTCCACCACAATCTTATCTCCAGGCAACGTTGATCGCTCACTTCGAAAATTATTACACACTCGAATCGGACCAAACACAGCAATACCTGCGTGAAGACTGGATCTACAATCCTGTCGAGACTTTCGTTATGCTGAAACCCGGTGTCGATCCGAAAACATTCGAATCTGAATTGATGGCCTTAAGAGACAAGTATGGCGACGAGCGCGTTCGCAAAGCTTCTGTTTACAATTTGCAGCCATTCACGAAGATTCATTTGTACTCAGATTTCTTTAGTGAAACGCCACAGATCCAGGGCGTCTACATACTCGCAAGCATCGGGTTTGTAATACTGATCATTGCCTGCGTGAATTTCATCAATCTCGCCAACGTGCATTCATTACGTCGTGCGCGTGAGATCGGTATCAGGAAAGTTCTCGGCGCACAGAAGAAAGGACTCATCCTGCAGTTTCTCGCGGAGTCCGGCGCTTTGGTGTTGATCGCCTTCTTCATCGGCATCACGGCACTCTATATATTATTGCCTTTCGTGAACACATTGTCGGGGAAACAATTCTCGATTACCGATCTAGTTGCGTGGAAGGTAATGTCTGGCATTGCGCTGTTGTTCATCGGCACATCATTCCTCTCCGGAACTTACCCGGCATTCTATATCACCCGGTTCAATCCTATCATCGTGCTCAAGGGCCTCTCCGGCAATCGCACCAGTGAAGGATACACGATGAGAAAGGTTCTCATGACATTGCAGTTCACGATATCCATCGTGCTCGTCGTGTTGTCGATCATCTTCTGGCAACAAATGCAATACGTAAGCGATAAGCCACTCGGTTTTCAAACTACGAACATCATTACGGTTCCCTTGTTCAGTGACAATCCTAACTCACTTTTCGGTGGCGGAGTCGACGGTGACATGCGCGCACGCATGAACGCATTCGAAAACGAACTCGTGAAGAAAACCGGCGTCGAAGGCGTTACCGCTTCAGCGCTTCTTCCGGGTACAGGCTTCAGCGCGAACGCGCTCGTGTGGACCGATAAGATCACACAGGAAGACAATGTCTTGCTTTCCGCGATGTCTATCGATTACGATTTCATTAAGACTTATAAAATGGAGATCGTTGCCGGTCGCGATTTTTCAAAAGAAACAGGCACCGATCATCTAACGGCTTTCATCATCAATGAGCAAGCCAGCAAAAAACTGGGATGGAATAATCCGGCCGATGCTATCGGTCAGAATTTCGGATGCCTTGGTAAAAGATATGGAACGATCGTCGGTGTGGTAAAAGATTTTCACTTCGAAGGACTCCAGGCCGAGCTTCGTCCAATGGTGCTCGAAGTAGCTGCAGGGAAATTCAATATCTTCTCTATTAGCCTTTCGGAAGGAGCAAGGTTAAATGAAATGATCGCCTTCGTTAGAGGAGAATGGAATAAAGCATTTCCTGAAAAAGTGTTTGAGTATAATTTCCTCGACCAAAGACTCGCGCAAAATTATGGCCGCGAAAGCCGGATGGTAAACATGATGCAGTGCTTCGCCGCGCTCGCGATTGTTATCTCTGCCCTCGGATTATTCGGACTCGCCGCGTACATCAACTATCAACGCTCGAAAGAAATAAGCATTCGCAAAATACTCGGAGCCAACATCAGCCAGGTGTTCTACGTTTTGTCACAGGAGTTTGTGAAGATGTCGTTGATCGCATTCGTGATTGCGATACCGTTCGCATGGTACCTCGCGAGCCGTTGGATGGATAGCTTTTCTTATAAGATCACTATCGGGGCCTTCTCTTTTTTGGTTGGTGGAATGATTGCGTTGGCAACGGTGTTGATCACTATCAGTTACGAGACCATCAAGTCTGCAAAGACAAATCCGGTTGAGACATTGCGCGAGTAGCTACGAAGCTGTCATTCCCCGCGAATGCGGGGAATCCCGCAGTAATCAAAGTGCCATCGTATTTCATAGAGTCTTCTCCATGTTGCTTTATGGGGATTGCCCGACCGAGTCGTGCAATGACATTTCATAGGTGAGGCCGCTACTTACTTGCTGGCGTCGCAATGACTTCACTCAACTTCGATACACCATTTTCATTAAACGCTTCCACGGCAAAGAAATAATTTTCTCCCAACGTAAGCGCACGAACTTCTAATGTCGTTGGCTGATCGGCAAATTGTTGATACGTCTGGTAGAGCTTATCTTTCTGAATTCCCCAACGCACATTATACGCCACCGCACCGGGCACTGCCCTCCACGAAACAAATGCATTCCGTTCATCTTTATCGCGGCGAGCCGTAACATTCACCGGAGCTGCCGGCGCCTTAGCCGTTCCATTTCCGAAAACACGAATATCACTGATCGCCAGGTTCGGAGTCTTACTGTAGATATGCTCGTACTTGATGTAACGCGCTTTAACAGGTTTCTCTAATTCTATGTATGGATTCGCGCGGTCCGTTCTCTCTTTTGAAAGATCGCCAACAACCTCCCATGTTTTATTATCCTTCGATGCATGAAGCCTGAAGCGCGTATAAACAGTAGAGTCGCTGTCGTAGATGTTTGATTTGTAATCTGTGAAATTTACTTGCAGCGCCTTCACGTCAAACTCACTTTTCAGATCAACCACTGCCCATTGCTTCGAATTATTTTCCCCCGCCACCCAAAAGTTTCTCGGATTCTCGTCGGTGATCATTTCAGCGCCGTGACCATCCTTCGTCGAAGAAACAGTTACAGGCTTCTTGTACGACAACAACATCCAGCCAGTGAACAACTCCTCACTCGACATCCACTTTTTTGTAGGAAGAAAATGAGGAAGATCACCGAAGCGGGTGGTTGAATACATTTGGTCCAACTCATCGAAGCCGGCAGGGAACATTGCAAGCCTTCGCTCGAAGTTCCAGTTCACCGCAACCCACGGCGTTCCGGTGTTCCAATAGTTTCCATAATTGTCTTGAAACGTGTTGCCATGACCGGCACCCTGCACGAAGCCGCCCGGTTTATAAGAGACTGGGTTGTTCGGCGCATAAGTAAACGGACCCAACGGCTTATCGCCTACATAAGTACCGTTCGCATATACATTATACTCCGTACCCGGCGCGCCGTACTGTAAGTAGTATTTATTATTGTGCTTCGTCATCCATGCGCCTTCCGTGAATGGCCTGATCTCCGAACGATGATCTTGTCCGAAGCGCTCCCAACCATGAAGCTCCGGTTGCAAATACAACATCGCCCGGTAGTCTTTCGGATCTTTGTAAGTCAGGCGTTTTCTCTTGTCGAGCTCTGCTCCGAACAGCGGGTATACATTCGACGAACCCCAGTACATGTACCACTTGTTGAGATCATCATCATAGAACAATGCCGGATCCCATGGACCGATATCTTTCGGAAGTCTTGGCAACCAACGATTATAAAATGTCAGCTTTCCCTTTTCTGGCTCCGTAGAAATAAATATTGGACGTTGCTCGAATGTCGACTGGAACAAGTACAATGTATCGCGCACCGACATTGCTGCCGGAGCACACATATCTTCCATTGGCCACTTGTTTGGGACAACATAATTCCAGTGCAGCAGATCTTTCGAATGCCACCAACCACCGGAGATCGTTACAAATAAATAGTATTCATGCTTGTGATTTACGATCACCGGGTCGGCACCGGAGCGATAAGAAATACTATCATTCAGTTGTTCGTAATTGTAGCGATAATTGATGTCCATCGGGTTGCAGTAGGTTTTTATACCCGAATTAGATTGCCCGGAGACATGGAAAGCGATCAACAAAAAGGGGATGATATATTTCATATCGGAAGTTAGTAAATTGCTTTTGTGAATATTCTCTTTTCGATTTTACTATTGCTGACGGTTGCCCCGAAGGATGAAATAGATGAGGTTGAGCTAATGCCGTATGACCTTACCTTTTTTGCCGACTCAACTAACCAGCTCACGTTCGCACAGGTATCGGATCCATCCTTTGCTCATAGCTTCATCCTTCACGAGTCTTATCAGAATAAAGATTTCTTAACGAACACCAATTACTGGATACGTCTTCCAATCCAACATACCACCAGGACAAATAAAGTGTGGCTCGTAGAATTCTATGATCAAACAATCGACCTGATAGAAGCGCACGTTCCGGGCGAGAATGGTTATCGAACCGTGATCATGGGCGATAATTATCCTTTCCACAATCGCTTATTCCGTCACAAAAATTTCGAGCTCCTCGTCAACATGAATTCGAATGAGGTGCGGTATTATTATTTTAAAGTAAGATCACATGAGTTCGCCGATATCCGCATCGCCTTTCGATCGGCCAACCGTTTCGTGTATTACTCGCTCAATGAATACTTTCTCTTCGGAACATTCTACGGAATGATCATTATCATTTCGCTATACAACTTCCTGATCTTCCTCGCGATTCGTGAAGTCAAAAACATCTTCTACATTTTCTACCTTCTCAGCGTCGCTGCCTATGCAATGAGTTTAGATGGTGTAGGATTTCAATACCTGTGGCCATCACATCCCGAGTGGAACAATTATGCAACGGGAATTTCGCTGTACTTTCTCATCGTGTGGGCATTGATATTCACCCGAAAGTTTTTAGCCACTGGCTCCAATGCACCAACGCTGGATAAAGCCCTCAAGGTGATGATCGTTGCACGGTCACTTCAGTTTTTCATCGAACTGTTCTTCTTTCCTCAATATCTTATCTATCGCAACCACGACATCATTCCTCTTTCACTCATTTTCTACACCAGCATCCAGGTTTGGAGAAATGGATATAAGCCCGCACGATTCTTCGTTATCGCTTATGGATTTCTTTTCTCGGGTTTCTTTCTGCGCACCCTTGTTTACTTCAACGTGTTGAAGTTCACCACGCTGTCGCATTACAGCCTTCACTTCAGCTTCGTTCTCGAAATGCTTTTCCTTACCATGGCGCTGGGCGATCGTGTTCGAATACTGAAAGACAATCGCGACCGCGCGCTTCGAAAGATCATCAGTCAGCATGAAGCCAACATGTCTCTTAAAGACAAAGTGAATCGTGAGTTGGAAAACAAAGTGAAGGAGCGCACAGCCGAACTCGACAAAAAGAACGGGGAACTCGTCGATACTAATAAACTGCTAACGAAGCAGGCACTCGAGATCAGCAGCATCAATTCCATTCTCGATCTCGATAACTGGAAGCTGAAGAACCGGATCAAAGAAGTTCTCGAGGAAAGACTGCACGAGAAGACCATGGATCACGAAGAGTTCTCCACGTTGTATCCAGATGCGCTTTCGTGCTATCGCTTCATCGAAAACCTGAAGTGGAGAGAAGGAGGATTTCATTGTCGCAAGTGCGGCAACGACAAGTTTTTCAATGGAGCTCAGAAGTTTTCGCGGCGTTGTACCCGCTGCGGCTATAATGAGTCCGTCACCGCCTTCACCATTTTTCATAGCCTGAAGTTCCCCATTGAGAAGGCCTTTTATATAGCATACCTCACGGTGACTGGTAAGAAGGAGAATACCCTGGAGGCGCTCGCGTTACGACTCGATATCGCATTGAATACGGTGTGGGCATTTCGGAGCAAAGTTCAATCGCGGATTGACGAGCTCGGTGAGCATGGAAATCATCCGACTGCCGGTCAATGGGAGGAGGTTATTATGACTGATGTTCCCACCGTTCATAACCGGGTAAAACCGAAGGAGCAGAGGATCGTAAAACCCAGATCGCAATCGATTCCTCCCATTTCCGATAATTAGTTTTTTTTCTGGGAGGCCCGCCGCACGAAAGGCCGTATTCCGGATTTTGGCCGGAAATTCAATGTTTTTTTCATGGTAAAAAGATGTACCCGGCAAAGCAACCGTCTATGTATTAATATTGGATTTGATAGATAAAAATTCCTCGTCTCTTGGAGGTTCGATAATTTCAATACCGATCAAAGGGTAAAATCCGCCCCTTTGATGAGGTTTAGGATGCGTAAACTATTACTAATCAATTTATTAGGTTTGATCGGCGTGCTTTGGAGCGCCACTGCTTTTGCCCAGGTTAGGACCGTAGAGGGCAGTGTAGTAGATGCTACAGACAAGACGGCACTTCCCGGTGTAAACGTCGTTATTTCGGGTACCAACAAGGGTACAGCCACAGACGGCGATGGCAAATTTCGAATTGAACTTCAGCCAAACGAAAACTCTCTGGCCTTTTCATTCATTGGCTACCAGACACAGACCGTGGATGTGACCAATGCCCAAACTGTTATTTACGTCGATCTTGCCCCGGACACTCAGCAACTACAGGAAGTGATCGTGGTGGGTTATGGCGAGCAGAAGAAATCAGATATCACTGGTGCAACGGCCAATATAAAAGGAGAGGAGCTGGCGCGTCAGCCGGTACTTACAGCTACGCAGGCCATGCAGGGTAAAGTTGCCGGTGTGCAGATCATCAGTAGTGGTCAGCCGGGCAGCTCGCCGCAGATCCGCATACGTGGTGTTAGCACAGCCTTGAGCGGTACAACTGCTCTTTATGTTGTTGATGGTGTTCTTACGGACGACATCACCAACATCAACACAGCTGATATCGTCGATATGAACATTCTGAAAGATGCTTCGGCTGCGGCGATCTATGGTTCACGCGGTGCGAATGGTGTTGTGATTATTACGACTAAGAAAGGCCAGGCAGGCGGTATCAAGGTGAGCTATAATAATAATATCGGTTTCCGCCAGGCTGCCAACATGGTTAAGATGGCAAATGCCAGGGAGTACTCGAATTATATCCAGGCAGCGACCGGTGCCGCTCCTGCGCAAACACCCTACGACACGGATTGGTATGGCACAATTACGAGACCCGGCTTCGCACAACAGCACAACCTTTCGATATCGGGTGGTACAGAAAAGGCAACGCATCTGTTGAACATTGGTTATCTGAACGAAAAAGGTATTCTTAAAAACAATTCATTCAGAAGGCTTACGCTTCGATTGAACGAAGAATATAAACTGACTAGCTGGCTTAAGGTGGGATTGCTGTCTTCTTATGGAAACAGTGACAACCAGAATGGGTTTGGTAATGTTGACGTTGATCCTAACGGTGCGATCGGCGGAGCTTACAACGATGCTTACCGGGCGGCGCCGACAGTCGCAAACTATGTAGATGGTCGTTATGGAAATACATCGGGCTATCAGAATGTTGGCAACCCGCTTCTGGATCTTATGGATAACGACATTCGTGTAAACGAAAATCGTTTACAGGGATCTACCTATATCGAAGTGAAGCCTGTGAGCTGGATCACGTTAAGGTCATCGATTGGTGGTGACTTCAGAAACTCATTGAACCGTGGATACTTCTACCAGTTCAACGCCGATCAAAACACATTTCTAATTTCAGGCGGCAATCAATACTCCAACGTTAGTAACCTGACAGTAAAGTCAATCCAATCATTCCGTTGGGTTTGGGATAACACAGTCACTCTCAATAAGAAATTTGGCCTGCACGAGTTTACATTGCTCGCCGGAACAACGGCTGAACAGTATCATTACCAGGCTCTCACGGGAAGCAGGAATGGAGTAGGGCCTGATCCTAATCTCTGGTATCTCACTACCGGTAACGCCAACTCATCTCAGAACGATGGTACTGGCGATAAGTGGGCGAGAAATTCTTACCTCACGCGATTGAACTACAACTACGATGGAAGGTACTTGTTAACTGCTACTCTTCGAAGAGATGGAAGCTCACGTCTTCCAGGAGCAAACCGGTGGCAGATCTATCCTTCGGTAGGCGTGGGTTGGATGCTCACACGTGAAGGATTCATGCAAAACCAAAACATCTTCGACATGCTGAAGATCCGTGGATCATACGGTAAAGTAGGTAACGATCAGATACCAACCGATGCATACACGAGCAAGGTAGACCTTAACCATGGTTATGGATTTAATGGAAGTGGCAATACCGCCGATGGCTTCGGGCAGATACGACAAGTTATCGACCCGTCGATCACCTGGGAAACAACAGTCGAGTACGATGGAGCCGTTGAGTTTGGGTTACTTCAAAACCGCCTTACCGGTGAGGTCAACTTTTACGACAAGCGCGTAAACAATGCGTTGATTGATATTAACTCCCGCAGGACTGCCGGCGATTTTGATCATAGCATCTTCAGGAACGTGATGGAGATACAGAACCGCGGTCTCGAAATTCTTTTAACATGGAAGGGAAAAGCTGGTAATGAATTCTCGTATACGATCAGCGGTAACGCAACATTCAATCAAAACAAGGTGCTCGCTTTGAATGGAGGGCAGGCGATCCTTGGGGGTTCTATCGGCGCCTCACAGAACTTTACCACATTGAGTGATAACGGACAACCGGTGGGAAGCTTCTATGTATTGAAGACTATCGGAGTATTTAACACTGGTGCAGACGTTGCGAACTATGTAGGTAAAGAAGGTCCGATCCAACCTACCGCACATGCCGGCGATTTTAAATACCAGGATACGAATGGCGATGGACACATCGATGACAACGATCGTGTTTTTGCCGGATCTTATCAGCCTAAAGTTTATATGGGACTTAACTTCTCCGCAAACTATAAAGCTTTCGATTTCGCACTCGCAATTTATGGTAACCTCGGCAACCAGGTATACAATGGTAAGAGAGCGGTTCGTATCAATGGTCTCGACAATGTTGAGAAGAGCGTCGTTTACGATCGCTGGACTTCACAAAATCAAAATCAAAAAAATCCGGGAGCTAATACAGGCAACCAGCTTGCGTCTGATTATTATGTTTCATCTGGATCGTTTGCACGTATCAACAACATCACCGTTGGTTATACGTTTCCGGATTCTTTCCTGAACCGCACTCGCCTGACCAGCTTTCGTGTGTTTGCTACATCGCAGAATACATTCACTTTGAAAAAGTACAGCGGATTCACTGCTGAGTTACCAGGAAGTCCAACAAATTCGGGTATCGAGTTATCAACGTATCCGACAACGAGAACAATTGCAGTTGGTGTTAATGTGGGCTTTTAATTGAGAATGACGATGAGAAAGATATATATAGCTTCATTGACCTTCGTGTTACTGACAGTTCTCTCATGCAAGGACTCGTTCCTCGACGTGCCTGTACAAGGCGGTGTGACGATCGACTCTGATCCAAATCTTGCGCAGTCACTGGTTGGTGGCGTGTATGCCGGTTTGTTGCAGGGCGATTCATGGGGTGATGGCGACGTTCATGGATTCGCATTCATATCTGTCACCAGTATTATGAGTGACGATGCTGACAAGGGAAGCACTGCTAGCGACCAGTTGAACCCGGTCGGTGATCTCGATGATTTTAATCATACGAGTACAAATAAGTTTGCTGAAACGTTGTGGAGTGGCCACTATAATTCAATTGGTGCAGCCAACCAGGCATTGAAGGCGCTTAGTAATTCTACTGTTCTCACCGACGCGGTAAAGAATCAGTATGTAGCGGAGGTGAGATTTCTCAGGGGTTATTTGTATTTCAACCTGGTAAGAATGTACGGAAAGGTTCCGCTTGTTCTTAATGTGGCTAAAGATGCTGAGGACGCAGCAACAAACCCGGTATTTGCTACACGCGCTTCTGTTGCCGATGTCTACACTGCGATTATTGCCGACCTGCAATTCGCTGCAGAGAACCTGGACGTTGCATTGCTGGCACCGCATGGTCATGCCAATAAAGGAACTGCTCAGTCGATGCTTGCGAAAGTTTACATGTATCAGCAGAACTGGCAACAGGTTTTTGACCTCACTAATGAAGTCATCACCTCTAATCAGTATTCTTTGATTGCCGACTATGCGTCTTTGTGGCGCCAGTCGGAAGACTTCAGCCCCGAGTCGATATTCGAGATTGGTACAGGCAAATTCAATAACGCAAATCTTAAGATCGACAACTATACAGTGTCCCAGGGACCACGTACAGGTGGTTCGGGTGGATGGGATGATCTTGGATGGGGATTCAATGATCCGACGGTCAACCTTGTGAATGCATACGAGCCTGGTGATCTACGCAAGAATGCGACGATCATTTTCATCAACAACAGTGGAGATCACAAGGGAACTCCGTTGTGGGATGGTTTCAGGGTGCCGAGCTCCGATTCGGTTCAGAACCTGCGTTACAACTACAAGGCTTACACGAGTAAGTTGAAAGAGACGTTTGCGAACGCTGCGGACAAGGATAGGCCGAAGAATGTTCGTATCATGCGTTATGCGGAAGTGCTTTTGATGAATGCAGAGGCTGCCGTTCATCTTGGTCAGGGCGATCCTGACGGAAAGATCAACCTTTTGAGGGATCGTGCAGACTTGACACCGAAATCCGGCGTTACAATCGATGATATCTGGCAGGAAAGAAGGGTGGAGCTGGCGATGGAGCACGATAGATTCTGGGATCTTGTAAGGCAAGGTCGCGCTGCCGAAGTGATGCAAGCTTCCGGCAAACATTTTCAACAAGGCAAACACGAGTTGCTTCCCGTACCGAACTCAGAAATTCAGTTGAGTGGCGGTCTCCTTGATCAGAATCCCGGGTATTAACAATATTGAAAACCAATGAACTTTTCTATTAAACCAAATCAATTTAAAATGAAACGAACAAGTATGTATTTAAAAGTATGGGCAGCCGCCTTGGCCCTGGTAATAGTAGTAGGCGCATGTAGTAAAGACGACGACAAATTGCCAGCTATCGATGGATATAACAACTCTGACGAAGTAGCTGCAACAAATCTCGTAGCACACTGGACATTCGACACTAACAACAACGAAGTGATCTCAGGAACCGCTCCTTCGCACACTTTCGGTACTGTTAGCAGCACGACTGGCCAGATCGGTAATGCATTGAATATGCAAGGTGGTGTTCTTGTGTTCCCTGCGATCGACAAGATCAACACTGCGAATGCATTGAACAATTTCACTGTTAGCCTTTGGGTGAATGTAAAGAACACCAAAGCTGGTACCGGCGCATTCACTGCATTCTTCGGCCTCGTTCCTACTGGTGTTAGCGACATCTGGGGTGATGTAATGGCTCTTGCCGAAACTGGTCGTCACCTTCCAGGATCGGACACACTCGAGCTGAAGAATTACATGAATACTCATCCGGTTGGAGCACCTGCGGCTGGTAACGACAACCTGGCTCTCCACAACAACGATGCTGCCGGCACTGGCCCTAACGCTCAGACTGGTAGCTACTTCATGGGTGCAAAAAGATGGGCACACTATGTAATGAGATGGAACGCTACGACACACAAGTTCGATGTTATTGCTGATGGTGTAAACTCAGGTGGTTACAGTGATCGCGGAACAACTGGCATTGAAGTTATGTCTGTTCCCGTACAAGCTGTATTCGGAAGCCTTGCTTCGTCTGATATAGGTTTTGCTGGAGCTCCTGCTCAACAAGACTGGAACCCATTTGCAAATGCAATGGTCGACGACGTTCGAGTGTTTAACACTGCTCTTTCTGATGCAGAAGTTACTGCACTCTTTAATCTTGGAACTGCGGGAAGGTGAATTGGTTTTTTGGTTTTAAGGGCTCGTGAAAGCGAGCCCTTTTTTTTCTAAGCGTTAACCATTTTTCTATTATTAGAAATACTCTACTACAACCAATGTTCTATAGTTGCTTGTTACAGTTGGCTCTGAGTTGTAAATAAAAAGCGATTATGAAAAGGACACTGTACGGATTTACAATTTGTTTACTGTTTAGTTTTGCAATCCCCCAAGCACACGGACAAATGACCGTTTCCTCCCCGGCGTCGGGCTCTGTTGTTGGTCAATGCGGTAAATATATTATTCATTTTAGCCCTGGCTCAGGTTTTTCGGGCAACGCGACTGCGGAAGTACACTTAAATAATTCTTCCGGGGCAATCGTTCAAACTGTAGGATATCCCTCTGGTACATTGAGTATTAACTATGACAATGCATTTAATGCAAGCGGCCTAACGATAGGTAATAGCTACCAGATTAAAGTCTTTGATGCCTATAGTCCCACGCATAGCGCGTTGAGCGGCATCTTCACGGTTGCAGCGTCAACACCACCCACCGTGATCAATCAAACAGCGAATAGCTACACCTGGATCGAGATCAACTGGCCAACGGTAATCGGTGCGTCAGCCTATAGTGTTGATGTGGCGACTGCAAGTGATTTTTCAAGTGGTGTCGTTTGGAGCAACCACGCAGCTTCACTATCAGATCCTTATGGCCTTTATATTAATAGCTTAACTGCTGGAACAACCTACTATGTAAGGATCAAGACATCGAGTAGTTGTGGATCTTCTGCATATTCCGGCACATATGCCTTTTCGACACCAACTTGTACACCGCCATCGGTACCAACGGCTACGGCGGCCACCAATGTAAAGACGGCACAGTTTACTGCTAACTGGGGAACTGTTACCGGGGCTACGTCGTATGATCTCATCACAACATATGGAAGTACACATCATACTGATAACACGACTGGCACGTCATTCACTTTTTTACAGGCCCATCCAGCAAGTGGATATTCTTATACAGTGAAAGCAAGGAATGCTTGTGCAGTTTCCACTGAATCAAATTCAATTACCCTGACGACTAACGCTTTAGGTATTCCAGGACACTTGGGTTATCATGGAACTGACGAGGATCTAAACATTTATTGGGACGCCATCGATGGTGCTAGTCAATATAACGTGTTGATGTCCACGGATTCTACATTTGCAAATGTCCTTTTTAATGAAACTATTCCCGATCACGACGACGACGTAGATGTAGCCCCATGCTTAAATTATTATTTCAAGGTTAAAGCTATTGCGGCCACCGGGGAACAATCTGCATTTTCGCAACGACGGTGGATAAGCCCGATTTCGTGCCGAATTGCTTCCGATGGCTCAAAGGATAACCAACCAATCACGGATCAGCCAATTGATTGGATTAAGCCGTTCGTTTTTTTTCCAAATCCTGCCGATAACTTACTTACAGTTGGCCTTCCATCGGATTTTCATTTTGACAACTTCAATATCAAGACCCTTGATGCGACCGGGCGCGAAGTAGTGTTGCCATATCAGCTTTCCCAAACAAAGGCAACCTTCGATGTTTCTGGAATAAACTCTGGCTTGTACATAATGACTTTTACAGATGGAATCGTTAAACACAGGTCTAAATTTTTAAGAAAATGAAACTAACGAAGAAGGCGCAGTAAATCGCGCCTTCTTTTTACAACTTTGAATTAATGAATAGAATAATCTCTTTTGTATTAACGACACTCGTTGTCGTCGTTTTTAATTCCTGTAACAAATCTGAACCTACACCCGACAACGGTGCGAAGGTTATCACCCTGCGCGACTTCTCCCTCGATTCACAACCGTTGAATTTTGCCTACCTCGGAACATCACTCACTCCACAGCTTACGATTAAATTTTCGGAGCCCATCGATCATACATCCGCTGCAACAGCCATCACAATGGCCGCAGCAACACTCGACATTACGTTCTCGAACGGCGACAGCACCGTTACTGCGAAACCGACCGCAGCATTAAGATATCTCACGACATATGCGGTTGTGATCAGCAAGCAACTGACATCGACAAACGGAAAAAAATTTGATGCCGAAACCGTCATCAGGCTCACCACACAGTTCGATCCTTCCGACAAAAAACCGCGGATCAGCAAAGACCAACTGCTCGACCTGGTGCAAAAGCAGACCATAAAATATTTTTACGACTACGCTCATCCCACAAGCGGAATGGCCCGCGAACGTTACGGCTCCGGCAACACCGTAACAACCGGCGGAACCGGCTTCGGTATCATGGCAGTGATCGTTGGCGTAGAAAGAAACTTTATTCCCCGCAACGACGGCATTCAACATTTCAATAAGCTCGTAACATTTCTCGAGAAGGCCGACAGGTTTCACGGAGCCTGGTCGCACTGGATAGATGGAAGCACCGGCAAAGTGATACCATTCAGCCAGAAAGACGATGGTGGCGATCTCGTCGAGACGTCATTCCTTGTGCAGGGATTGATCACTCTTCGACAATATCTTCAACCGGCCGACACCGTTGGGAACAACATGATCAATCGTATCACTAAACTATGGACGGCAGTTGAGTGGGACTGGTATCGCAAGAACAACGAGAACGTGCTATACTGGCATTGGTCTCCTGATTATGATTGGCAAATGAACTTCCCGATGTATGGATACTTCGAAGAACAGATCACATACATTCTTGCTGCCGCATCGCCTACACATGGTATACCGAAAATTGTGTACACCAATGGATATGGCAACGGTGGATCGATCGTAAAGAACAATACTTATTATAATACAAAACTTCCGCTCGGTTCGCCGGCTCCGTTGTTCTGGGTTCAGTATTCTTATCTCGGGATGGATCCGCATTTCAGCGACGACTATGCAAATTATTGGGAACAGAATGTCGCAGCTACGAAGATCGACCAGGCTTACTGCATCGCCAATCCAAAAAAATTCTACGGCTATAGCGATAAATGCTGGGGACTTACAGCCAGCGATCAACCGAGTGGATATTCCGCGAACGACCCCAATAATGACAACGGAACGATCGCCCCAACGGCGGCACTGGCTTCGTTCCCGTACCTGCCCGATGAATCGACAAAAGCAATGGAATTCTTCTATTACACCATGGGCGACAAGCTTTGGGGCGACTATGGATTCTATGATGCTTTCAGTTTATCTGAAGGATGGTTTGCAGATTCTTATCTTGCGATAGACCAGGGACCGATCGTGGTGATGATCGAGAATTACAGGAGTGGATTGTTGTGGGATTTGTTTACGTCGGCGCCCGAAATTCAACAAGCAAAAACAGTCCTAGACCTACATTAATATGAAATTTTATGTCGCGATAATCATTATCGCATTTCTCTCTCTTTCATGCGCAAAGAAGGAGCAGCAGGCCCAGCCGTTAGCGGAAATACATCTAAGCACCCTTCCCGATGATTCCCTTTTAACCCTCGTTGAGCACCAGACCTTCGAATATTTTTGGAACGGTGCCGAACCGACCTCCGGTTTGGGTCGCGAACGAGTACACATCGATGAACCCGACAACGATAAAAATATCGTGACAACGGGAGGCTCCGGTTTCGGCCTGATGGCAATACTCGTTGGCATCGAACGGCATTTCATTACAAGACAACAAGGCTTCGAACGATTTAACCACATCGTGAATTACCTCGACACTGCCGATCGTTTTCACGGAGCCTGGCCGCACTGGATCGATGGACCGACAGGTCATGTGAAACCATTCGGAACGAAGGACAACGGCGGTGATCTCGTCGAGACTGCTTTCATGGTGCAGGGCTTGATTGCAGTGAGAGAATATTTCAAAGACGGCAACGCCGACGAGAAGAAGATGGCCGCGAAGATCGATAAGATGTGGAAAGAAATTGAGTGGGACTGGTACACTCATGGCAAAGACGTTCTGTACTGGCATTGGTCGCCCGAGTATCAATGGGAAATGAATTTTCCTGTTGGTGGCTACAACGAATGTTTGATCATGTACGTGCTCGCAGCTTCGTCGCCAACGCACCCCATCAAGAAAGAAGTTTACGATAAAGGCTGGGCTCGTAACGACAGCATTGTTTCGAAGGAAAAATATTATGACGTGGATGTGGTGCTTGATCACTATGAACACGATGCCGATCCGGTTGGTCCGATGTTCTGGGCGCATTATTCATATCTCGGCCTCGACCCACGCCATTTGAAAGACAAGTATGCCGATTACTGGAAGGTCAATCAAAACCACGCGATGATCGAGTACAAGTATTCGATCGATAACCCGAAACATTATCCTTATTATGGAGAATATGTTTGGGGATTAACTGCAAGCTATTCGACTAACGGCTACGATGCACATCGTCCTACGAACGACACTGGCGTAATTTCACCAACGGCAGCATTGTCGGACTTTCCATACACGCCGAAAGAGAGTATGAACTTCCTTCGCTACATCTATTCGACTGACGCGGATAGTGTCGTTGGTAAGTATGGTCCTTACGACGCGTTCGACTTACAAGAACACTGGTTGTTGCCGAGATACCTGGCGATCGACCAGGGACCGATACCGGTTATGATTGAAAATTATCGCACGGGGCTTCTTTGGAAGTTGTTCATGCAGGCTCCGGAAGTTCAAAAAGGATTAGATAAGCTTGGTTTTACTTATAAATAATGTCTCTCACAGATCGCACAGATAAAAATATGAGAAAAATTATTCTGCTGATCGCTGTTGTCGCTGCAGCATGTCAGCCAAACAAGACAACCTCAAACGATCCTATCGATCAACGTGTCGACTCTGTTCTCAACCTGATGACACTCGAAGAAAAAGTTGGTCAACTTACATTATACACGAGCGACTGGGATGTCACAGGGCCGTCGATCCGCGCGGGTTACAAAGACGACATCAAGTCAGGTAAGGTCGGCGCGATCTTCAACGCATATACAGCGAAGTACACACGCGACCTGCAAGAGATCGCCGTAAAGGAAACGAGACTTCATATCCCGTTGCTCTTCGGTTACGACGTTGTTCACGGTCACAAGACAATATTCCCGATACCATTGGGTGAAGCAGCGAGCTTTGATCTCGAAGCAATCGAAAGGTCAGCAAGAGTTTCAGGTGAAGAAGCATCTTCCGAAGGGCTTCATTGGGCGTACGCGCCGATGGTGGATATTGCGCGCGATCCGCGTTGGGGCCGCATCATGGAAGGCGCCGGTGAAGATACTTATTACGGTTCATTGGTTGCCGCGGCGCGGGTAAAGGGACTGCAAGGCAAAGGCGTTGGTCAGCTGAATTCTGTGGCTGCCTGCGTGAAACATTACGCGGCATACGGGGCTTCACAGGCAGGCCGCGATTATCATACTGTGGATATGTCGGAGCGCATGCTGCGCGAAGTATATCTTCCACCTTACAAAGCAGCAGTCGACGCTGGCGTGGCTACCGTGATGACATCATTCAACGAGTTGGATGGAACTCCAGCTACCGCAAATAAATATCTCATGGAAGATCTGCTTCGAAAGGAGTGGGGGTTCAAGGGCTTTGTTGTTACAGATTACACTTCCATTATGGAGATGCTCAATCACGGCAACGTTGCCGACTCTGCCGATGCCGCAGCAGCTACGATCAACTCTGGTGTTGACATGGACATGCAAGCCGGCTTCTTCCAGATCAAGTTGCCCGATTTGGTCAAGCAAGGAAAAGTCACCGAAGAAACTGTGAACATCGCCGTTCGTCGGGTGCTCCGGGTAAAGTTCGAGCTCGGCTTGTTCGACGATCCGTATCGCTACAGCAATGAAGAACGCGAGAAGGCAACGATCATGAAAAAAGAATTCCGCGATGCTTCAAGAGACGTGGCACGCAAGTCGATCGTCCTGTTGAAGAACGAAGGACTTCTCCCGTTATCAAAAACAACAAAGACCATTGCCATCATCGGTCCGCTCGGAAAATCAAAGATCGATATGATCGGTGCATGGTCGGCTGCCGGTAAAGGCGACAGCGCCGCGTCGATCTTTGAAGGCATCCGGGCAAAGGTTCCGAATGCAAGACTTCTCTATGCCGAAGGCTGCAAAGTGAACGACGACAATACCAGCGGTTTCAACGAGGCGCTTAGTGTTGCACGCCAGGCCGATGTTGTGATCATGAGCATTGGCGAAGCTGCATGGATGACGGGTGAAGCGTCGAGTCGTGGCATCTTAGATCTTCCCGGGTCGCAACAAAAGTTAGTTGAAGAGATCCATAAGACCGGCAAACCGATCGTAGTCGTTCTGTCGAATGGAAGGCCGTTAACTATTCCATGGATCGACAAGAACGTTCCTGCCATTGTAGAGACGTGGTTCCTCGGAACAGAGGCTGGTCATGCGATTGCCGACGTATTGTTTGGTGACTATAATCCAACTGGCAAGTTGCCGGTAACATTCCCGTACGCTATTGGCCAGGTGCCGATCTTCTACAACATGAAGAATACCGGGCGCCCGAGAGATCCGAACAACAAATACAGCTCTAAGTATCTCGATATTCCGAATGATCCGTTGTATCCGTTCGGCTTCGGATTGAGCTATACAACATTCGAATACGGAACGATATCGATCACCAACAACACATTTTCGATTCGCGTCACAAACACAGGGAAGACTACAGGAACGGAGACCGCTCAATTATATATTCGCGATTTGGTTGGCAGCGTAACGAGACCTGTTAAGGAACTTAAGGGATTTCAGAAAGTATCGTTGGAGCCAGGTCAGTTTAAAGACATTGTCTTCACATTAAGTCCCGAAGATCTTTCGTTCTATCGCAAAGACATGACGTTCGGACCCGAGCCTGGTAAGTTCAAGGTTTTCATTGGAACGAACTCAAGAGATGTTAAAGAAGCAGATTTCGAATTGAGTAACGATCTAACTTTTAAGAGCATGCTTCCGGGTGAAGTACACTAGCGATAAAAGTATCAGTATACTTCCGGAGACGGACATTATATATCCACCACTAATAAAGAATTCGAGCCAGCTCACATCCTTCTGGCCGAATTCTTTGTACAGCATCACCATCACGCTGCCAACATATCCGAACGAGTCGGCGAGGTAAATCAGGAAGCCAACGGTGCTCACGTACTTGAATGCCGCGATCAATCGATCGAAGAAGATACTGTTGAACTGTATGTAGCCGAAGTACAGTCCCATTCCTACAATCGTCATCCACGGAACCGGACCAATCCAATGACGTTCGAATGCAAAGTTGCCAATCCCTACCAGGATCATTCCCGCAAGCACGATAAGATGATTTACGATCATCGCTTTCTTGTTGTCCTTAATGATCATGAGACTTCCAATCAACGCCAGTAATGTCAAGGTGATGATCGTCTCCGTTGTTGTGAAGACGTCAGGTTTGTCGCCGTAGCCAAGCGTTTTCCAGATGTTGGAGGCAAAATTATCGCGGAACTCACGAAAGGCCGTGAGCAACATGTACGTGAGCACCAGTAATATCAGCCCGGGTAAAAATGTTTTTGTGAACTGAATTCTTTCAGCCCCGGTCATCGGTGCGCGCTTCGTGCGAAGCATCTCATCTTCGGCAGTGGGCGGAGGAACCTGGTCGAGCATTTTCAAAAACAACAACAACGGACCAAAGAAGACACACGCCCGCTACGAACGGCATCCAGAACTGATCTACGTGCCACGAGGTCATGATATATTGACCGACCGTCTTCGAAAAGCCCGCGGAGAAAATGAAACTTACGGATAACGATGCGCCCAGCACTTCTGTAAACTTGCGGCCTTCTAGATAGCCGAACACCAATCCCCAAACCATACCCAACGGGAGTCCATTCAGGAAAAGACAAATGAGATTGTATGGCATTGGCACGATCGCGAACAACAGCCAGGATACTGCGGCGATTAACGACATCAGTAAAATTCCTTTAGCACGGGCGGATGCCTTCAGCTCCGATACGACTTTGATCCCGATGAACTTCGACAGCATATAGCCGACTACCTGCGAGATCACCATCCAGCTCTTGAAACCGACGCTGGCAAATTCGTAGTCTTCGTACAAAGCAACGTTATATGTTTTTCGAAGCGCGAATACACAGAGATAAAGTCCGAATGCGGAGCCGGCCGTATAAAATGAAAACCAAAAGCCGTTGGTGGTGCTAAGCCATCGCGTAATCTTTCCCACTGATGCCGTGTTCGCCGAAGGCGACATCTTTCCACTTTCCATCCAACAAGATGCGTATTTTTTTGAAACCGATATGGATCAGATCCCTGGCGGTTTCGGGAAACAGGTTCACCAGGTCGTCGGGATGGTGAGCGTCGGAGCTGAGTGTAATGGGAATATTTTTTCGGAGGATCTCCAGCAGGATCCACGGCGATGGATAGGTTGTGTCTACTTTGTTTTGATACAGGCCCCGAGTGTTAACCTCAACGATACATCCTGCCTTTGCGACAGCATCCAGGGTGAGGTCGATCTGTTCGCGATACCAGGGCTCGTCTTCCATAAAGAAACAATCGCCACGATTGTGCATCTTGATTTTATCGATATGACCCACGATAGTGGGCGGTGTTGTCTTCACCATTTCACGCGTGAGCTCGAAATATCTTGCGACAGCCCGGCGGATGCTGCCATCAAAGTTGGCCTTCAAACCTTCGAAGAAAACGTCGTACGTGTTATCGATCTCCCAGTTGTTGTCGACGAAGTGAACGGAGCCGACGGTATAGTCGAGACGATCTTTGAAATCGAATGGCGAGATCTTCCCGGGAATGTAGTCGACTTCCAGCCCCGCATAAACTTGAATATCATTCTCAGCGCGTGCTCTTTCTATTTCCGACAGATACGAATCAAGCATGCCAGGCCGCATGCTCCATTTATTGTCGAAGGGCAGGGGGGCATGTGATGACAAACCGATCGCGATCATGCCGATTGATTTTGCATGTGCTACCACGTCGGCAACTGGCTTCTTTCCATCACAGAAATTAGTATGGCAATGGTAGTTGGTCCACATGGGGGAAAGATAATTCTGAATCCAGTCAGTGGGAAGGGAGGTCATGTTAAATGGTGATTACCTTTTTTTAGCTAACCCCTTTTCAGTACCTTTTCAGGTGCTTTTTTCCCGCCTTTCACTCCTTATAATATTTATTGAGTTCGTTGTAAATGCGTCAGGTCAAACACCTGGATCGCTTTACAAATCGGGTATTAATTACAGCCGCGCCTACAAATTCGACTCAGCGGTGATCATGCTACAAAAGTCGCGCAGGTCGTCGACACCACCGGCAGCGCCGATGAAGTGAGAGCATGTAATGCGCTCGGCGAAATATTTAAGTATGACCTGCATGACTTTGAAAAGGCCGAAGAGAACTATGAAAGGGCTTTGGTGGTCACGCAAGGCCTGGATTCAATTGGCACATACGATCTTATCAATCTATATTATAATCTCGCTGCCACGAACCGATCGCAAAATGACTATGGAACGGCATTGAACTGGTGCTTTAAAGCTGTCGAAGGTTGTGTTGCCGTGAAAGACGAGCGATTCCTTGCTCGCACCTATTCTCTTGTCGGAAATATCTATCGCGACCGACATGATTTCGATTCGGCTGTAATGTATTACGGGAAAGGTGTGGACGTCAGCAGACAGCCGAAAGACCACGAAGGCTATGCAACGCTGGCCGTATTGTATGGAGGTTGGGGTGAAACGAATTATAGGCAAGGCGAATTCGATGAAGCGGCGAAAAAACTTCGCGATGCTATTGTGCTCTACAAGAAAGATCCCGAGACCGACAAGTCGATCTACTTTCACACAGTTCGATTATTGGGCGCTGTGGAAATAAAGAGAAATGATCTTGATGCCGCAGAGTCATATCTGAAGTACGCAGATCAGATACGCAAGCAGGAGAACCTTGAAAAGGGCGGACAGGTTTCGAGCTTGTATCGTACCTACGGTGATCTTTTTAGTGCAAAGAACATGAAGTACGACAAGGCCTTGCTCGCTGCCGATGGGCTGAAAGACTATGCTTACCTGGCATTGCTTGGGAAGGCTGAAGTTCTGAGTGGCGCGGATGCACTTGAATGTTATTCAAGTGCTGAGAAGTTAATGATCGTCAACCGGGCAGAGTTAGACACCGAAGATGCTAAATGGAATTACGTAGATGCCAACTATCGCCTTTACGAGAACATACTTGCCACGATGTATGATCTCAAAGATCGTGACCAGGCTCAACTGTTCCAATTCATGGAGAACAGCAAATCGAAATCATTGTCGGATGCATTGCGTGAAGCTGAGTTGAGGAAGGCAGTCGGTAAAAACGACACGTTGGTTTCGAAACTTCAGAGCCTGCGTCAACGATCGCTTTCTATTCAACATCGGATCGATGCGAACAACGGCGGCACTCCACGCGATGAGTTGATAGAAAATACTCGCGAGATTACTTCGCTCGAAGCGCTCATCGATGAAAAGTATCCGTCGTACATCAAAACACGAAATGAGAATAACATTGTTTCTTTTGATGCATTGAGAGAAATGATTAAAAAAATAGATGCCGTGTTTGTGGAATATTTTTGGGGAGACGAGAATGTCTATGCTCTTGTTGTAGACGACAGTGTAAAGCTCAACCTTGTTGGAAAAACATCAGACCTCGAAAATCTTGTTGACCAATACCTGCTTTTCTTTACTACGAAAGGCAATCAATATTCGACCGACGCTGTTGGTGATTATTCAAAAGTATCTTATGAGCTCTATTCTTTGTTATTGACGTCATTCGATAATAAGCGACTCATCATTGTCCCCGACGGGCCTCTTATGCAGGTGCCATTCGAAACGCTCGTCACGAAGCCGGGTGGCCTCTCATACAAAGACCTTTCTTATTTATTGAATGACCACATTATCTCATACGATTTTTCAGCCTCACATCTGCTCGCTACGCCTCAGCCTCCGAAAAACAAACCGTCCCTTCTCGCCTTCGGTTTCACTGGTGGTGCAAACGAGCGTTCGCCCGATGCTTCGAAGGTTGTAGATTGCCGGCAGTGAGACGGAGCTTCTTGCGCTGTCGGATAAATTTCCTGACGGCACTTTCCTGTACGGCGACGGTGTAACGGAAAAAAACTTCAAAAGCCAACGCCGCTAAGTACGACCTTCTTCATCTCGCCGTTCACGGCAGTGGCGATACCGGCGAAGATTATTCTGCCACTTTATATTTCCGCGACAAGGATGGCCCCGAAGACGGTCGTTTGTACTGGTACGAACTGTATAACATGAACCTGCGGGCTTCGCTCGCAGTGCTGAGCTCATGCGAGTCCGGAATCGGCAAAACTTATCGCGGCGAAGGTATGCTCAGTATGGCGAATGCTTTTACATTTGCAGGTTGTGACAATATCGTAATGGGGCTCTGGAAGGTTGACGACCAGCTCTCCGTGAAATTAATGGACACGTTTTACAGCGAACTTCTCAATGGTATGGCGATAGACGAAGCGCTCGCAATGGCGAAGCGAACTTACCTGGCATCTGCAGATCAAGTGTCGGCGAATCCGAAGCTCTGGGGATCTCTTGTTGCTTATGGTGAAAGTCCAATCCTGACAGCCGATCAAATTCCAAACTAGTTGGGTTGTGATTGCTCTTACAGTTCTTGTAGCAGGGATAATTTTATTAGTAGTGAAGGACTCGAAAAAAATAGTTTCTGGTTTCTAGTTTGGCTCCGAAAGATCTCGCAAACTAAACTAGAAACCAGAAACTTGCATTTACGGTCTCTTCGGAGGTCTTGCGTCCCCATTACCATCAGAAAGTGCGACAGCACTCACTCCAACCATATTCGCGCTGGATTGTGCATAGAAGAAGCTATTGATTCTACCTTCCGTGAGGTCCAGTATTTGTTTTAACCTGTCCTGCTGCAAACGTCGGTCTGATCCTTCGCGGGTAAGGGTCATTCGTTTTACCATCTTCCGGTTGATAGTTGACCGGGTCGGAAATATACCTGTACACCCTCGCCTACGTGATCGAGGATTTCTTTGAACAACAATACATTTTCTTTATCACGCGTCGAAACATAGTAGGGCTCGATATCCTGAACATTCGCTTCGAACGGCGGGTTGAAATCGACTGTAAACTTCAATGAGCGATTCTTTCTGCCGGAAGCTTGCGAATAACACTTTCAGTGTAAAGAAGATATCCGGATTTTCAAGCTTGCGTTTGTGACGTGGCTTGTGGTCGTCGTCAGGCTCACCCCACAGGTGGCTTGACTTTTTTTCTGAGTTCCTGGACATAGCATTAGGGGGTTTTGGATAGTTGTTAATACGTCATTTAACTTGTTTAAGAAGGTGCTTTGCTTTTTCCGAATAAGTGATCTTCGGATCCCCTAACTCTTCCCAGATCAGCTTGGCTTTTTCACTTTCACCGGACTTCAGGTAACACAGGCTGAGAAACCATTTCGCCTGTTCATCGAGTACATCGAAATCACGGATCAGGGTCAGGAAATTATTCTTTGCTTCGTTGTCGTGGCTGAGGATCATATTGGCATTACCCAGCAACAACAATAACTCTGGTTCTTCTTTTGTGAAAGTAGTTCGTTGAACAACTTCACTGCTTCGGCATAATTCTTTTGTTCATACATCGCGAATGCTGCCGCACGTTTGTCGGTGGCTGCATCCGTACCGCGTTGTGTTGGTTCGAACACATTTGGATATGGTTCGAAGTTACACGCATACAGTTGCGCGGTGTTTCCGAACGACTGAAAAGAAAGATGAATGCAACAGCGATGATGACGGCAGCAGCTGCAGCGAGCGGCTTCCAGTAATGAAGCATTCGAACCGTAGCAGTTTCTGGTTCGACCCGGCCGGTAATGCCTTTTCGAGAGCACGGAGCTCGTCGAGCTTCTTGTTTAAAATCGAATACCTTATGCCAACAATCAGATCCTCGTCCTTCTCTTTTTCCATCTTATTCGTTTGTTACAGTGTAGGCAGGCCTCTCATCGTCAACAAGCTTTCGAAGCCGCTCCATGCACTTATACTTTTGGTTTTTTGCCGTTTCGGATTTTTGTAACCCAACTCCGAGCATATTTCTTCCATACTTTTTTGATGAAAGTAGAATAGCTCGAGGAGGCGGTGACAGGGATCGCCGATGCGTTCGAAGCAACGATGAATGAGAGCCAGGTCGTTGTCTTCCGCGATCAGGTCCTGAGCGGTGTCGGCGATGTGCGTTTGCAATATGAATTCGGCCTTCACGCGTTCGCCGCGAACATTCCGGCGGTACTGATGCATCACGAGATTTTTCCCGATGCCGAACAGGTAGGTCTTCAACGAACTCTGCAGGCTCGTGAGCTTTCCGTTCATTACGTTCTCGTAAAATATCAGGATCGTACCTTGAAAATACTCACCGGCGTCGTCGGCACTACAGTTTCCGAAGCGCTTTATCCAATTGATATACTCCCTCCGGTATTTCTCATACACGAAAGACAGGCCGCTGGGGTCGCCAGATCGGACCACATGAAGAAGTTCAGCGTCGGGACATCGCTGTTTTGTCCATAACCCAGTCGTTGGTAACCCTATAAAAGAAACCAAAGTAAACAAATTTCTTTAGCTGCGGTGGGTGACCTCCTTCAGGTTCGTGCACAAACAGACAAATCAAAACATCCACAATATGATTACGCCAAAGGAAAGGGAAGTATTGAAGTTGATCGCAGATGGTTTGTCCAGCAAGGAGATCGCGAGACGACTGAGTATCAGTTTTTTACACTGTTCAGACACACCGAAAGAATATGCTGGCTAAAGTTGGTGCGAAGAACACACCAGAGTTGATCGTGAAGATCCTCGGTCAGCAGCCTCTCGCTGCATGATCTGATTTAAGAATATCCTACACCCCCGACACTTATGAAAAGGCTCCTCTACATGGGCATGATGGAGATCGTGCTCATCTTATTGATGGTGACGATCGCCATCTTAGGCTTTTCCCAAAACGTTCCGACAACCATCAGCTTCCAGGGGATACCTGTCTGACAAAGCATCCGGCGACCCGCTGAATGGAAATTTCGATATGCGGTTCTCGCTGTTCGATGCCAACAGTGGCGGCACGGAGCTTTGGTTCGATGACTATAGTGCCGTTCCCGTTTCGAAAGGCCTTTACACAGTTGTTCTCGGAGACAAGAAGCCGATCAATCTCGCATTCAATCAACCGTACTTTGTTCAAATGAAAGTTGGTCTCGAGACACTCGATACAAGACTCACGCTCACGTCGTCGGGTTATAGTATCAGCTCGACCAATGCTTCGAATCTTACTATGGCACCATACCCAACGGAAGATTGGATGCCGAGCTCCAGGATCTTGCCGACGGAAGTTTGTCGGGAAGTTTGGTTAGGAGCGGGAGTTAGTGCCGCAAATATTTCGGGGGGAAGTTGGCGGTCGCTAACGGCGGAACAGGTATCGATGCTCTTACCGGTGTCGTGATCGGGAATGGGTCGAGTACAATGAGTGCTGTCGCAAAGACAGGAAGTACTCAATATTTCAGGAGCAACGCAGCAGGCACAGGATATGAATTCGTCGGGTTGTCGTTAGTGAATGCCGACATCTCTGCAGGTGCGGGCATAGCCGGTTCGAAAGTCGTTCCAGCGGTTCGGCGCACAAAACATTAGCACAACAGGAACGATCACCGGCAGTTCATTGTCGGGTACGCTGGCAGCTTCAAACATCTCCTGAACATTACCGGTTGGCAATGGTGGAACGGGAGCCACAACGCTTACAGGAGTGATGGTTGGAACTGGGATCACGGCGGTTACTGCAGTGTCTGCAACTAATCCAACAACTTACCTGAGGAGAAATGCAGGCAACAACGCCTATGAGTTCGCACTATCGCCGTCTCTACCAACGAGATCAGCGACAATACCATCACGGATGCCGACATCGCGCCCGGCGCTTCAATTAATGGTACGAAGATCAATACCGATTTCGGATCGAAAAGTATTGTCACAACCGGGAACATTACAGCAACCAACGTCTTTGGGAGTCTTGATGCAGGAAGTCTCACAGGTGCAGGTAAACTTCCTGGAGGCGTACTGCCGAACACAGTTCCTCAAGCACTGGAGCGGCAGGTCGTCTTTCCTTCTGGACGGGAACCAGCACCGTCTCATCCAATTCTTTGTTGACCTGGGACAACACGATAGCCGGCTTGGTTTAGGCACTGCTACGCCTGGTACCATCGTTGCACGTCCTCCACGCAAATGGAGTTGGGGCAAATGGGTTGACCCTCGAGAATTCAGCCGTGGGCATCATCAAACTGGACTATTTATGTTGCAAGCAGCGGAGACCTGTGGCTCCTGAAAGCGGGAGCCCAAAGAGGTGCATTTAACGCTACCACGGGACAATATACATTTCCGTCTGACCGGGAGGTTAAAAAAAGACATCGAGCCAATGGGGCGATGTAACTCATGACGTCATGCAGCTGTCGGCATGTTCGTACCCTGTTTAAAGATCAGGACCCCGGCGACGCAAGGTCATTAGGTTTCATAGCGCAGGACGTAATGAAATTATTTCCATCGCTAGTAAAACATAGCGAAGAAACAGACATTTATACTCTCGATTATTCAGGCTTTGGAGTGCTCGCGGTGAAAGCGATTCAGGAGCAACAGAAAAAGATTGACGACCTGGCTAACGAGATCATGGAGTTGAAAAGGGCGGTTGAGATCCTTCAGTCTAACCTCAAAAAAATAATAATCCATGAAAAAACTCACGCCCCCTGGCTGTGTGCATTTTGGCGATGTGCATAGCAACCCTTGAATCCTTTGCTCAATGTCCTCCAAATTTTAACCGTCCGGATATCCAGATACAATGGAGAAGCAACAATGCCTTTGATTTTGGACATCGGGCCAGTACGACCGACTACTTCAATTACATTTATGATTTCGGTACTGTTGATGAAGAGCTGAGGGCAATACAGCAGATAGAGTTTGCTAATTGTGCAAGTACAGCTCAACCCGCTCCTTTTGCTGATGCGAGCAGGTTTAAAGTGCAAATCGTTTATTGTACGGGCACGTCAGCCGCCGATTGGGATTTCCCGGAGCTCGGGAATTTCGCCTCAACGATTGGAGCGGTACCAGCCAACGGCACGTTGATACAACCTTTTAACCTTGTATTTCATCCCGTTGGCCCTTCCACGGCGGAGCGTAAGGTCATCTTGTTGATCAGTTACAGAGACACTAATTGGGGTGATGGCGAAGGCTTGGCCTAATGGTAATGTCACAAGTACTACATGTTCATTTACCGAAGATCCCCTGGCCACGGCGTGCAGCAACCATTTCCATTACGCTTACTGGTAAAGCTACTCCTCAAGTTGCACTCAATTCAGTCCTGGTGATTGATCGCAGTGGCAGTATGGGCGACCCGGCTTATACTATGAGTACCACTATACCAAAGATAGAGGCGCTTGAAAGTGCAATAAGTGTGTACTACGATGCCTTGAGAGTAAACGATACCTATAGCGGCGTAACATTTAACAGCAGCCCGGCGGTGCCCGTGGGTTGGACAACAAAAACGACGAACGCCAGTACAATTGATGCAGCATTGCAGTCTGGCGCAAGCGGCATGGTTCCAACGGGCAGCACTTCGATCGGTTCGGATTTGGACAGGCAATACTTCAGTCGAATATGAAAACGCCACCAGCCGGGCATAAGAATATTGTTATCCTTCAGACCGACGGCATTCAAAACTCTTATCCCAATGTTACCGAAGCTAAAGGCGTTGGCAGGTGCCGCGTATCATGCAGATCAGATGAACGTTTATACCGTTGGCCTCGGTGTCGATGTGAACGATGCCGAACTGATCGGCATCGCCGGCGGTGCCAACAGGTTCTTCAAGGTAATGAACGATCACTTGGCGCTGGAAAGCAAGACCTTGATAATTTTTACTTCAAGATATTCGCGCAGGCCAATAACCTAACAATGGTCACCGATCCAACCATCCTGGTGGATCTTAACCCACGGCCCGGTCACAGCATTCACTTCGTCACTTACGCTGGCCGATAAATCCGCGAAGTTTCTTGTGATCGAAGGCGATCGCCAGAGGGAGCTTTACAAGACCGAGCTCGTCAATCCCAAGGGAGATGTTATAACATCGGCGTCTATGATCGGAGGATCAGCTGTTGAGGTTGTACAACATGCAGACCATACTATATACTCGGTTCGCGGCGCACTCGACAACACATTCGTTGGGGGAGTGGACGTTTGAATGTTATTCCAAATAACAATTGTAAAGACAGCACAGGATGTAAAGTTCCCGTCTCTTTTTCCGTGGCAGCGAAATCGAACCTGACTATGGACCTGGCTTCCATTTCCGAAACCTATTTACCCGGGGCTCAAATAAAAATTACAAGTCGGTTGGCCGAGAGCCGATTGCCATAGCTGGCGCGTCTGTTATGGCGACCATAAAAAATCCCGAACACAAAACATTTTACGGAATAAGGTTGCAAGATTGATGGTAAGGGGGTTGATCAGTTTGCAGGCGATGGTGTCTACTCCGCTGCCTTTACAGAAACTGCCGCTGTCGGTACTTATGAAGTAAAAGTTACTTCAATTGTAAAGACACTGAAGGGTGAAGTTACAACGCGTGAAGGCGTTCAATATGTACCGATGCAGTTTCCTCAATCGCCAACTTCAGTTGCGCCGGCAAAGGGACTGCATGGCCTGCTGGATAAAGTGGGGTCATCGCTGTGCTCATAATCATTGCGTTAGCACGCATTCTTTATCTGCTGGCAAATCGCAAACAATCAAACTAAGTGAGATTCCCCCACACGATATCGCCTGGCTCTTTCAACAATACTGACATTCATGTCGGTGACATTAATGGCACAAACAGCAATCAAGTCGTCCGTTTTTTCCAACGGGTCGGTGAATGCCTCCAGTGCGTCTTATAAACTTAACGGCTTGGTGGGCGAAGGACTTGTGGGACAATCATCATCGGCATCGTACACCGTTCGCGCCGGCTTCGCACTGTCGCCGGCCGAACGTTTTGCCAGATCTCCAGATTCTGAACGCAACTCTTCTACCGGTCAGTGTTGTCAAGGGCGACAAAACTTCGGTCACCTTTTCAGTAAGAACATCGGTGATGTAGCGGCCAGCGGTGCCATCACTGTCAAAGCGTATCTGTCAACAAATTCTGTTATCGATGCGCAGGATGTTGTGCTGGCAACACTCGACTGCGGAACAGATCTCGCAGTCAACGCAACGGTTGCTTTTCCTGTCGGATTGCAGGACAATAACTTGACGATACCTGGTGAGACGCTGGAACAATCGTACCAGGTGTTGTTGATGGTAGATCCCGCCAATACGATTGTTGAAAAGAATGAAACAAACAACGTTAACACGAATGCGCTGCTGCTGGATGTAACCAACGCAAGCAGTGGTGGTGGCGGACCAGACGTTGCCCCGCCAATCTTTGGCGCACTTCACGAAGCCATCGTTCGTACAGGCAGGATGCCAAGCTTGAGATATCGGTATCCGACCTTGTAACGGCTGTACCAACCGTGAAATTTTATCACAAAACGATCACGGCCAAAACGGCACCGGTGGAGGAAGCAACAACAGTCACATCAGGAAATTATTCTGTAACACTTCAAACAAGCTGGGCTGATGAGATTGGTATTGAATGCTACTTCAAAGCGAAGGATGCTGCCGGTAACGAGTCGCAATCGACAACCATATTGTTGTATTTACCAGTTCCCGCCAATCAAACCATTCCCAATCTCTCTTTCGGAGGTCAACCCGAGAACTATCGCATCTTCTCGATACCATACGACCTGAATGACAATCGCATCGACGAGATCTTTAAATCCATGGGCGACGAGTACGACAAAACCCAATGGCGTATCGTAAGGTATCAGAACGGAAAGAACGTCGACAAAAAGACGGCCTCACGAAGATCGATCGGGGACAGGCCATTCTGGTTCAACGCTATCAATAATACCAGCATTAATATTGGAGCAGGAACGACAGTGAGCAAGGACCAAACTCAATCTCCAGACTTCTCGATGGCACTCCAGAAGGGTTATAATCAGATTGGCGATCCATTCACATTCGATGTCAGTTGGGCCGACGTGCTTGCTGAGAACACAGCGTTCGCCGGGAAGCTGTCGCAACAGGTTTTGGTGTACAACAGCACGAATATAAGGTCTCGATCCGTCCGACAACTTAAAGGCGTGGGGTGGAGGATTTGTTTTGGCCGAGGAAGCAATGACACTCTCGATACCGGTCTCCTCTGAAGAATGGCGGTGGAAGAATGATGTCGAGCCAATTAGTTAACGTAACCCGGATCTTGACCAATGGCTCACTACAATCAACATACAACAAGACGGTGTTCTCAACTCATTGACCGGCATTGGCATGCACCCGGACGCAAAGACTTCGAAAGACATTTATGATATAGTCACGCCGCCGCAGTTCATAAAAATATGTGGGCATGAGCACGGAACACAACGATTTCTTTGAACCGAAATTCTCACGCGACATTGTTCCAACCACCAACAGTTACAACTGGAACTTCACACTCGAATCTAGTTTGAATACACCTGTCGCAGAAATCAGTTGGAGCAACAGCGATCTTAAGTCGGCCACTGCAGGATTGTTATTGTACGATGTCAGTCAACGTGTGTTGATCGACATGAAACAATCGGATAGATATAGTTTCAATCCACAGCGAAGCCGGAGCTTCCGGTTCTTCTTTGATCGATCCATCGCAAATAAAGCCCGACATACAGGATGTCGGTCAGGCATGGCCCAACCCCACTACTGACGTCACTCACATTCCCTACATCGTAAAAGAGAAATCACGCGTGCAGATCGACGTGTACGACATGATGGGCCGCCGAATCAACAGGGTGATCGATACAGACCAGGAACCAGGGTATTACACGGCTACATGGAATCGCACCGGAACCGATGGATCTGTAGTGGCACCTGGAATGTATTTGTATCGAATGAATGGATCCACCAATGTCGGACGCATAATTGTAAACTGACATGAAACGCATCGTCACTATCATCATTCCTTTCCTTGCGTGCGCATTGGCACAAGCACAGGAGTTCGCGATCAAGAAAGTCGAGATCGCAACGGACAAGGTTTTTATTTTTATATGATCTGATAGACACCATCTCATCGCGAACCTATACGGTGAATCTCTATTCATCACGTGACAGTTACGTGTCGCCGTTGCTAAAGATCCAGGGAGATATCGGTCTCGAAGTAAAGCCCGGACGAAACCGGTAAGATCACATGGAATGCCAAGGATGAATTGGGTGGCGACTTCGAAGGAAAGGTTGGACTCGAAGTAAGAGGGAAAATGTATATTCCATTTATCCGCTTCCAGGGTTTCAAAGATCAACTGATTCGCAAACGCGGCGTACCATTCGACATCGTTTGGTCGGGCGGGAGAGCGAATAGTCTCATCAACTTCGAGCTACTCAAAGATGATAAGCTCGTTACCGTGCCACAGAACAACATTGCGGCTTCAGTTGGAAAAGCGAGCATTAAAATTCCAAAGAACATTAAGCCGGGCTACAACTATCGCTTCCGGATCGTCGATAGCAAGAACAAAGATGATGTGGTGTATACAGACGCCTTTCGCGTGAAGCGAAAGATCCCTTTGATGCTGCAAATATTGCCAGTGTTAGCCGTGGGATACGTCGCGTATGCAATTACCAATAAAGGCTCAGATGGCGTTCCCGAGATTGCCGATCCAATAACCCCTGAAGATAAATAGCCATGAAAAGAATCATCATGTTTGCTTTGATAGCGTGGAGCCGCCGGTGTTCTGCGCAAGGCTTCAGTGGTCAGACCAACGACATTTACCTCAACTTCAAGAGCGCGTCTAATGCTACACTGCCGGTGATCGGCTGGGTGTATCCGCGATTGGAGAACACGGCAACACCGAATAATAAGATCGAGATCGAAGCCGAGGTTCATTCCGAAGCGCCACTCCGCCAGATCTCCGTAACAATTGAGCGAACTCGCGTGGCGCAGCTGAAAAAAAACTTCCCGTCGAGACCGGACTCCTGTCGTACAAAGTCAAGCAGTCATTGACGCTCATCGATGGTATGAATGAGATCAGCATCGTTGTCGAAAATCAGTCGGGTGGGAGAGTGAGCAGCAGCCGTTTTTGTATCTGTCGGGAAAGATTGGGCCAACCGACTCGATGCAACCGCAACGACTATGCATTGTTCTTCGCCACAAACAACTACGACGATTTTCAGACCTCGTAAACCCGGTCGATGATGCGCGAGCCATCGAGAAATTGATGAAGGAAAAGTATGGCTTCAAGACCGAGTTTGTCGAGAATCCACTGTACGAAGACATCTATGCAAAGATCTCTGAGTACAACACGAGGCGTTTCAATCCGCAGGACCAGTTATTTATTTTCTTCGCAGGTCACGGCACGTTCGACGACAACCTGAAAGAAGGTTTCATTGCAGCTCGTAACACTTTGCTTAATGACAAGGGTCGCACCACGTACATTCCTCACTCCATTTTGCGTCAGCGTCTCGATAACATCCAGTGTGAGCATATCTTCCTGGTCATGGACGTATGCTTCGGCGGAACGTTGGATCCGACCACTTGCGAAAAGTCGCGCGTCCAATCCTTACGAACAATTGAGCGACGAGGAACTGATCATTAAAAAGCTGAAAGCACCAACGCGTAAGTTTCTTACGAGTGGATCGAAAGAATATGTGTCGGATGAATTCCGGGCAAGCACTCACCATTCGCCGCTCAATTCATCCGTGCCTTAAAAGAGACCGGTGGCAAGGGCGACAGGATCATGACCATCAATGATCTTATCAGTTATTTCGACAGGCTGGCGTCAGTTCCCCGCTTTGGAAAATTCTCGGACCGCGATGATCCTACTGGTGATTTTCTTTTTGTTGCAAAAGACAATTGATCACAGAGATCTAATCGCTCCTCCAGAGTCTTAATCTTCGCTTCAGCGTCAGCTTTCTTCTTCCGTTCGTTCTCAAGCACAGCAGGCGGCGCTCCGTTCACAAATTTCTCGTTACTGAGTTTTTTATCGACCTGACCGAGGAAACCCTGGTAGTAAGTGATGTCTTTATGTATCTCTTCTTTTTCTTTTTCGACATCGATCTTTCCTTCGAGCTGAACCGTGAACTCTATTCTGTCAATTAAGAAAGAAGCACCAACCGGCTTCTGACCATTTACCTGGTTGATGTTTCGCGAGCTTTTTAACTACCGGCCAAAAGTTGCCAATAGGTGCTTCGGCATTTTGATAAAGGCTGAGCGTTCCTTTGGTGAAAGCCCCTTGTTGGCACGAACGTTTCTTACTTGCGTAATGATGCTGAAAGCAGTTTCTCCTTCGGTAATAAGTTCGTTATTGAAAGGATCAGGCTTTGGCCACGCGGCGATAATGATATAGTCTTTATTTTTCCTTAGATCGCTCCAGAGCTCTTCCGTAATAAAGGGCATGAATGGGTGCAACAACTTAAGAACGCTTTCAAAGAAATTAACAGTTGTATCGTATGTTGCTTTGTCGATTGGCTTTCCGTAGTCCGGCTTTATCATTTCCAGATACCATGAACAGAAATCATCCCAGATCAGCTTGTAAACTGTCATTAACGCGTCGGATATCCTGAACTTTTCGAAGTGATCGTTAAGTAAATTGATCGTCAGGTTGAGCTTGTTTTTAAACCAATCGATAGCAACTTTATTCTCTGCCGGCTGTTCACTGGCTGTAATCTCGAAGCCCTTCACCAACCTGAATGCATTCCAGATCTTATTCGAGAAATTCCATCCCTGTTCACAAAGCTTATCGTCGTACAAAAGATCATTACCCGCAGCAGAGCTGAACAACATGCCCGCGCGAACACCGTCGGCACCAACTTCGCAATCAGGTCGAGCGGGTCGGGCGAATTTCCCAACGAACTTCGACATCTTCCTTCCCAATTTATCGCGAACAACACCGGTCAGATAAACATCGTTGAACGGTTTTTCGCCCATATACTCGTAACCGGCGATGATCATTCGCGCAACCCAGAAGAAAAGGATCTCTGGTGCCGTAACCAGCACCTGGGTGGGATAGAAGTAATCGAGGTCTTTATTTTCCCCCTGATGATCTTACCTGTTTTCTTATCGAAGAACTCGTCCTTAAATCCAAAGAACACTTCTTCAGGCCACAGCCATGACGACGCCCATGTATCGAGTACATCGGAATCTTGTCTGAGCTTATCAGGTGTAACGTTTGCAAGCCTCGCCGCTTCTTCGATGCTCTCAGCTACAACAAAATCATTCTCACCCGGGCCATAGTAGTATGCCGGAATGCGATGTCCCCACCAGAGTTGTCGCGAGATACACCAGTCGCGAACGTTCTCCATCCAATAACGATAGGTGTTCTTGTACTTGGCGGGATATAATTTTATCTCGTCGTCTTCTACAGCACGGTAGGCACGACGCGAGATCTCTTTCATCTTCACGAACCATTGCAGTGAAAGCTTGGGTTCAACAACGCTGTTCGTTCTTTCCGATCTTCCAATGCGCGTAATGAACTCTTCTTCTTTTACCAGTTGCCCGGACTCACGAAGATCTTTAACGATCTCTTTACGAACAGCAAATCGATCTTTCCCGACAAACTTCTGCAACTCGCATTTTGCATTCAGCGTACCGTCATCATTAATGGTGTCGATTACAGGAAGTTTATGGCGAAGCCCGATCTCGTAGTCATTAACGTCGTGGGCCGGTGTAACTTTCAAACAACCGGTTCCAAAAGTCTTGTCTACATAGTCATCTGCAATTACTGGTATCTCGCGGTTGATAAATGGAACGAGAACTTTCTTGCCGACAAGATTTTTATAACGTTCGTCCGATGGATTCACGGCAATGGCAACGTCGCCCATGATAGTCTCGGGGCGTTGTGTTGCAATGATCACCCAGTCGTCTTGTGTGTCCTTGATCTTATATTTAACAGAATAGAGGATCGACTTTTCTCCATCTTCTTTGTAAAGCACTTCTTCGTTCGAGAGGGCCGTCTTCGCTTCGCAATCCCAGTTGATCATTCTCAGGCCGCGATAGATGTATCCTTTGGTGTGGAGGTCAACGAACACGCGGATAACTGCCTTGTAATAGTCGGGATTCATAGTGAACCCGGTACGATCCCAATCGCACGAAGCTCCGAGTTTCTTCAGCTGTTCGAGAATGATGCCACCGTATTTTTCTTTCCACTCCCATGCGTACTTCAGGAATTCGTCGCGGCTCAGACTGGATTTTTTGATGCCCTTCTCGCGAAGCATGCCAACTACTTTCGCTTCGGTAGCGATCGATGCATGGTCTGTTCCGGGAACCCAACACGCTTCTTTGCCTTCCATGCGAGCCTTGCGTATGAGCACGTCCTGGATGGTGTTGTTGAGCATGTGTCCCATGTGCAACACGCCGGTCACGTTGGGTGGCGGTATGACTATGCAGAATGGCTCTTTGGATGGATTCGGACTGGCCTTGAAAAAGCCGTTTTTCATCCATTCCTGGTACCACTTATCTTCTACTTCTGCCGGATTGTATTTAGTTGAAAGAGCCATAGAACCCCAAAAATACTGCGAAAAATGGAATCCAACAGCCTCCAATACCTCGTATCTTAGCCAACTCTGACTTACCACCTCGACCTTATGGAAAAGACTCTCTCCCTTGAAGATTCACGTGCGGAAAGTATTCAATGGAAGCAGCTATGGAGCCTCACGGCGCTGTACGCTTCGATTATCATCGGTTGGATTGCTTACCATAATTACCAGCCAAAACTTCTTGTTCAATTTCATTTTACTCAATACACTCTTTGGCTGACGATCGTACAGGCGATCATCTTAGTGGTAACGCCCCCGATTGCCGGTCGTCTTGGTGACAAATTTCGTTTCAGCCAGGGACACCGTTTGCCCATTATATCGACGGGTATTGCATTCGCGGCCATGGTGTTCATGGCCGTCGCTTTTACGCTGGTCAGCAATCCTGGTGAATATTTTAAATGGATACTTCCTGTACTCATCATACTTTGGTTGGTTGCGATGAGCATCTTTACAAGCCCCGCTTTGTCGACGCTTGAGCTCTTCACACCTGTTGAAAAACTTCCGGTGGCCATGGCGGTCATCACTATCGTTGGTAACCTGATCAACTCACTCGAACCAGTTATTGTCGATATCATTGATTCAATCGGCCCGGTATTGACGTTCATTATCGGCGGCGTTGTTGTGTTCGTTTCGGGTTATTCGTTGAAACAAAATTCGTTGGGATTGTTTCAACAAAATGCCGGAAGACCTCGCGCGGTGTTTACACTCGACACAAAAAAATCTCCGAAGCCGTTCATATTTTTTCTCGGTGCCTCATTAGGCATGGCGACAACGGCGTTGTTCAAATTTTTTCCCGCAGTCTTACAACTAAATCTTGCCCCGATCATCAACATGCAGGGCAAGTACCTGATTGTGATCATTCTTTTGATTTCAGCAGTGTTCTCTGTGCCTGCGAGCAAGGTGATTGATAAGTTTGGAGCTCAAAGGGTATTCTGGGCGAGCCTCGCGGTGAGTGTCGTTAGTATTGCCGGTGTATTGCTGATGACCTCCTCGATCTCGACGTTGTTCTTCGCGATCACATTTGCATTGAGCTTTACAACATTGTCGGTGAGCTCGCTGCCACTGGCGATCAATGAAGCGAACTATTACGAGAAAGTTTTCTGTGTCGGGATATTCTTCAGCGGCGTGGAATTACTGGATGGTCTTGTCGATATCTTCCAGGCGCTCTAGATCTTCATTCGTATTCTCCAGTTGGCCGGGTAAAGATTGTTGATCCGATTTCCGAGTCTGTTCACAAAGCCAAGGTGATTGCCATCGTAGCGCATTAATGCGAAACCTCTTTCGCTGTCAGTCGGTGCGATGGTATCTTTTGCCAGGTATTTCAATGCTTCGGTTTTATTGACGTCAATAATCGGGAAAGAGTCTTTGTTAAGGTGAGTGCTTAGGGCAAGCGAGTGCTCTGGTACCAGTTTATTTTTTGTGATAGTTGCAACAGCCACACCTCTCGTAACAATATTCAGGTTTGGGATGTCATCTTGTAAAACGGCGATCAACAAATCATTCAGTTCGTAATACTTGAAATCGCCATTCAACCATCCGGGGTTTGTTTTTGATAACTTCAAATTCGAAGGTCTGATCCTTACAGTTTCTTCTTTTGATTTCTTTCTTATTGCTGCTATAAAAAATCCTTCACCCTTCACTTTATGAGGCATCAGGCGATAGCCCGATGTTTTCTCGACACCTTCAAACGTGGGAAGGTCAATGAACTCGATGTCCTTTTGTTGCGATAACCATTTTAGATTGTCTTCATTCTCGGCCTCGTTATAAGTACACGTGCAATAGATCAACACACCGTTTTCTTTCAACGACGGCCACACGTCGCTCAAGATCCTTCTTTGTCGCAGCGCGCAGAGGTTCACATTGTCCTCCGACCATTCTTTCATCGCCGCCTCGTCTTTCCTGAAGAGTCCTTCGCCGGAGCACGGAGCATCAACAACGACCAGGTCAAAATATCCGCTTAGTCCCGTGAAATCTTTCGGGTCGTTGGTTCGTAACGACCACATTCGCCTTACCCCATTTTTGTATGTTCTCCGAAAGTATGTTGGCCGCGCGTCCGGATTACTTCGTTGCTCACGAGTAAACTCTCGTTATTGATGAGCTGCAGCAAGTGCGTGGACTTGCCACCCGGCGCCGCACATAGATCCAGTACACGAAGAGACTTCGTGAGATCGACTGACGATCTAACCGCTTGCTCAAGAAACATCGAGCTTGCTTCCTGAACGTAGTATGCCCCCGCGTGAAAATTTGGATCGAGTGTAAACACGGGTCTTTCGGGAAGATAGATGCCTGTAGAGCACCAGGGAACCGACTCACCTTTAAGGTCGGCATTTTTGAATCCATTGATTCGTACACTAGCAACAGCATCTTCCGATAGTGCACGCTTAAAACTTTGAAAATCTCCCCTTAGGGACATTCTTTGGATGAAAGCTTCTGGTAATTTTGACGAGTCCAACGACCAAATTTATAATGTCCAACCCGAATCTAAGTTCACCTTCGCTCAAAACATGGGTGGATGTTCCTCCCGCTCCGACTTTCCCATACAGAATCTTCCGTTTGCGTTTTTAAGACCCGGTATTTGTCGCCCGTGGCGGGCGTTGCTATTGGGGATATGGTGATCGATCTGGTCTACCTTCATGAAAATGGCTTCCTGGATGGACTTGGACTACCGGCCGGCATCTTCAATCAGCCACGCCTCAATAATTTCCTGGCGTTAGGACGAAAGAAGGGTGGCGAAGTCCGCCGGCGTCTTTCCGAGCTATTGCGTCACGATAACGATCAACTGCGCGACAACAAACCTGCTCGCGAAATTGCGCTCATCCACAGAGATGAAGTTCAGATGATGATGCCATTGCATATTCCTAACTACACAGATTTTTACAGTAGCGAGCACCATGCCTTCAATGTCGGTTCGATGTTTCGCGATCCCAAGAATGCTTTATTGCCAAACTGGAAACACTTGCCGGTCGGATATCACGGACGTGCGTCGTCGATTGTTGTGAGTGGCACGCCGATTCGCAGGCCAAAGGGGCAAGTGAAGCTGGGGGATGGTCCACCGGTGTTTGCGCCGACTTCTAAACTTGATTTTGAATTGGAAGTTGCATTTGTCACGTGTACCGAATCTGTCTTGGGCAAGCCGATCGATGTTCGTGAGGCTGCGGATCACATATTCGGATTCGTGTTGTTCAATGATTGGTCGGCGCGAGATATACAGACGTGGGAGTATGTTCCGTTGGGTCCGTTCCTTGCGAAGAACTTTGGCTCTACGATTTCGCCGTGGATCGTAACGTTGGATGCACTCGAATCATTTATGGCGACGGACCGAAGCAGGATCCGCCGGTGTTGCCGTACCTGGCTTCGGAAGGAAAGAAGAACTTCGATATCAATCTTGAAGTTTCGGTCGGAGATACGGTTGTGAGCAGAAGCATTTTTAAATACATGTACTGGAATGTGTTTCAGCAGCTGGCGCATCAAACGTGAATGGCTGTAACATCCAGGTGGGAGATATGTATGCCTCTGGTACGATCAGCGGACCGGACCCTGGATCTTACGGTTCAATGCTCGAGCTTAGTTGGAATGGCCAAAAACCATTGACGATGAAAGACGGGAGCATGAGAAAATTTATTGAAGATGGTGATGAGGTGATGATGAAGGGTTATGCGGAGAGGGATGGGGTGAGGGTTGGGTTTGGAGAGTGTAAGGGGTTGATATTATCAGCTTTATGACGATCGATCCCAAAACCTTAACCATCCCTAAACGCCACGCCCTTCTTCAAAGCGCCGTCATCCCACGGCCCATCGCGTTTGCAAGTACGATCGACAAAGACGGAAACGTCAACCTCAGTCCGTTCAGCTTCTTCAACATGTTCAGCAGCAACCCACCAATACTCATCTTCTCTCCCTCACGCCGTGGTCGCGACAACACCACGAAACACTCCTATGAGAATGTTAAAGAAGTCCCCGAAGTCGTCATCAACATCGTAAACTACACGATGGTCGAACAGGCATCGCTCGCAAGCAGCGACTTCCCCAAAGGAGCAAATGAATTTATCAAAGCCGGCTTCACACCAGTAGCATCTACCATTGTTAAACCGCCGCGCGTTGCGGAGTCACCTGTATCCTTCGAATGTAAAGTAAACCAGGTGATCGAACTCGGCTCCGAAGGTGCCGCCGGCAACCTCGTGATCTGCGAAGTAGTTCTCGTCCACGTCAAAGAAGAAGTTCTAGACGAACAGGGTGTTATCAGTCCATATAAACTCGACGCTGTCGCGCGACTCGGACAAGACTACTACACACGCGTCAATACCGACAACATCTTCATCGTACCAAAACCAAATGAAAAAGTTGGTATCGGTTATGATCAAATACCCGCTATCATTCGCGATCATCCGATGTTCACTAAGAATGATCTAGGCAGGTTAGGCAACGTCGAAAAACTTCCAGATTCTGAAGAGGTGAGAAAGTTTTCATTGCAACCAAACGTGCAATGGGCAATTACTTCGGGTGGCGTGAACGATCTTGCATTGAAGCTTCTTCGCGACGGAAATGTGATCGATGCATGGAAAGCATTATTGATCCATCTTTCGTAACTTATCTTAAACCCCACCACCCCAGTTTATGAAACACCTCATCACGATGGCGTTCGCGGCTTTTGTAATATCAAGCTGTGGAAACGACGATCCAAAGATCAACAGCAGGCTTGTCGGAAAATGGAAATTCAAAGACACCGAAGTTCAAATTACGGTGCCCGGCAACAATCTTTTCGAGTATCTCAAGACCATGGGTATGGACTCCACAGAGGCCAGGGAGTATGCAACCTCTCTCGAAGCGGGCGACGCCAGCGAAATCGATGTGGCAACCATCGACCTGAGGGACGATGGATCATACGAATCAAAGGCGAACGACGGGAGCGTTACCAAGGGCAACTGGAAGGTCAGCTCCGATGAAAAAAACCTTTACTACAGACGTGGGTACCGATGACGAGCTGTCATTTCCTGTCGTACTCTCAGACAACAGCTTCGTTATTAAATACGACCAGACACTCATGCTGGGCATACCCCAGGTCAAATACGTTCTTCTCCTCACGTTCGAGAGGATGTAATCGATACAGAGAAAGCACAGTCCGGCTAGCAGTCTTCATTCTGGCTGTGTAACTTTACGTCAGAACCTCTTTGATATGAAATCATTTAGAAAAGCTGTCTCTGTCGTAGCAATTTTTTTCATAATCGCCAGCTGCAGTAAAGACGATCCAACTCCATCTGTTGTCGGCAAGTGGACGGTTCAAACAAGCGTACTCGATCTCCAGGTCGGGGGACAATCGCTTTACGACTTTCTTGTGGGTGTGGGGATCGCTACTAAGCAAGCACAGGCCGTAGTAGATTCGTACTCTGATGGATTCAACGCAGGTAGCGCTGGGGCAATACTTGAATTCAAGTCGGATGGAACTTACAGCCAACAAAACAGTGTGAACGACACCAATCCTTCAACCGGCACATGGACGCAGGATAAGACGTCGATAACGATGACCGACAGCACAAAGCCAAGCTTCACGGGGACGATCGTAAGCGTTAATGATACCGACCTGTCACTCGATCTGAAAGTGAAGAGCGTAGACGGTGGTGGCTTCACAGTCGACTACGTGGTAAAAACCACTCTGAAGAAAAGTTAATTTCCCTTACTTGTACATTACTGCCTTCACAGCCTTCACCGTCTTTGAAACGTTCGGCAGGATAGCTTCGATCAATGTCGGTGCATAAGGCAGCGGAGCATCGAAGTTAGTAATGCGATGTATCGGGGCGTCGAGATAATCGAAAGCATGTTTCTGAACGTGGTATGTGATCTCCGTTGAGATCGATGCAAGCGGCCACGCTTCTTCAACGATCACAAGCCTGTTGGTCTTTTTTACCGACTCAACAACGGTTTCGTAATCGATCGGGCGAACCGTGCGAAGGTCAACGACCTCGGCAGAGATGCCTTCCTTTTCGAGCTCGGCGGCAGCGGCCAACGCCACCTTCATGATCTTACCGAAAGAAACAATGGTAACATCGGTGCCAGCGCGTTTGATATCGGCTTTGCCCAGGGGGATCAAATACTCTTCGGTAGGAACTTCACCCTTGTCGCCATACATCACTTCCGACTCCATGAAGATCACGGGATCGTTGTCGCGGATGGCAGTCTTCAAAAGGCCTTTGGCGTCGTAGGGCGTATATGGTACCACCACTTTCAAACCGGGAGTATTTGCATACCAGTTCTCGAAGTTCTGGGAGTGCTGCGCTGCCAGCTGGCCGGCGTTGCCGGTAGGGCCACGGAACACGATCGGGCAGCTGTATTGGCCACCCGACATATTATAGATCTTTGCTGCGCTGTTAATGATCTGGTCGATCGCTACGAGCGAGAAATTGAAGGTCATGAATTCTACGATGGGGCGGATTCCGTTCACGGCGGCGCCAACGCCCACGCCTGCAAAGCCTAATTCAGAGATCGGAGTATCCAGGATGCGGTCCGGGCCGAATTCGTCGAGCATGCCCTGGCTAACCTTGTAAGCGCCATTGTATTCGGCAACTTCCTCGCCCATCAGGAAGACTTTAGGGTCCCTTCTCATCTCTTCGGTCATTGCCTCACGGAGGGCTTCCCGGAACTGAATTTCGCGCATATTGTACTTTTACTAGGCCCCAAAAATAAAAAAAACCCTGTAGCACGTGCTACAGGGTTCATCCTTATTTAAGGGAAAGTCTTTAACGATTACTTGAGCGCGTTTTTGAACGCGTCAGTGGTTTGAAACTTAGTGAATTCGAGGTCTGTAAGAGGCTTTTTCCTTCAAGCTGGGGTCAGACTTAACCGCGCTGGTAAGGTTGCTCACCACGCCGTCGGCGTTACCAGAGCGGGCAGCTGCTACAGCGGCGCCGTAGTAAGCGATCGCGTAGTTGCTGTTTGCCTTGATAGCGTCGTTGAATGAGGTAGAAGCGTTTGTGTAGTCCTTGTTGAGGAGCTGAGCAAGACCTTTGTTGAAGCTGTTAACAGCAGTTGTAGACGCACCAGACTCCGAACGAACGGCATCAGAATACTTAGCCATGTAGATCTCAGAAGCACCTGTTACGCCGCTCACGCCACGAGCAACATCGCTGCTTGCGCCATTGAGGGCTTTGTTAGCAAGAGAATAAGCCTTGTAAGGATTGCCTTTCCAGAGAGCGATAGTCGCCAGGTTGGCATTTACCTCAGGACTTTGCTGGATCTTGGCAGCGATCTCGAGTTGAGCCTGTGCTTTGTCTACCAGCGAAGAAGCAGCCGAAGGGTTTTCGATTGCCTGCTGGAGATAAGCAGCGCCTAAGTTGTTGTAAGCAGTCCAGTTCTGGCCTTTCTTCGTAGCGGCTTCGTAGATCGATACTTTCTCATCCAGTGAAGGAGTGAGAGTTGCAGAGTACATCAGCTCATCGAACGTAAGGGTGTCGGCTTTAACTTGTCCGCTTGTTACTTGCTTCGAAAGAACAGACATCTCAGCGTCGGTCTTCTTCACTTTCAAAGTGAGGATCTCAGTCTTTGCAGTACGCAAGCCTGGATATACTTCTTTCAATATTTTCTTGTAGCCAGGGAGCTTCTGGAGTTGTTTCTCAGTTGCTTCGAAGTCAGTACCCTGATTAACAACATTCAGCATAGCTGTTTTCTGATCATCAGAAATTCCAGTGTAAGAAGCCAATGCGTTCTTGAAACCAGTCCAGTCGTCGATGATCGGCTTCTCTACGAATTTGATCTCGTCGGCCATCTTCTGGTAATCGTACTTCTTCATTTGCGCACGATAGTATTTTTCGATAGCGGCAGCGCGCTCGTTGGCGAGCTTGCTGTTCTTGCGCTCAGTACCTTCAGGTGAGTGAGTACCTGTGATTGTTACTGTGCGTGTTACGTTTTTCGCAGCGATGAAGGCATCGAGTTGCTTTCCTTTTGCACTCTTGATCTCGGATGTGCGGAGAACAGATTTGCCTTGCTCGAAAATGAAGTCAGGAATGATAACCGGGATGATCTCTTCCTGGTTGTTGTATGCATTACCTGCGAAAGCCGCGAAGTATGAATTCTGTACAAGCTTGGAAGTTGTGATCATACCTGTAGCCACCGGCATACGAGGTGTGGTCTTGTTCTTGCTGCCTTTAGCAGCAGAACCTTGTACTTCGAGAGTACCGACTTTGTATTCCGGCTTGTAGGGGAATGTGAAAGTCTTCTTGGTTGTGGGCGCAGTTGTGCTTGCGTTAGGGAAATCCTCAGCCTTGAAAGGGATCGGATCCAGGGCGAGCTCACTTTCGCCGTACTTGTAGAAACTATTTACCGTATACGCAGTACCCTTCTTAAGCATCTTCACCGGTAAGGTCGCCGACATTTCGTATGTCACCGTGTCTTTGTGAACTTCCAGGGGGTTGGGGCTAACTGTCAGGTTCTGATCTTTGGCCATCTTCACCATCTTGGGAAGAGTACACCCGGTAAAGGTCAGGGTTCCCATGACAACGAGTGCGTAAAATAATTTTCTCATGGACGGTTGATTTAAGGGTTCTGTCAAATGAATCGCTAAACTAGTTTTTTTTTGCAATTATAGTCAAAAAATTAAGAATTGGGCCGTTTTAAGCCTTTTTGGGGTTTAGTTATATTTGTAGTCGGATGCATTTGTCGATAAAAGGCTTTTTACTCAGGTAAATCCGAAGAAAAACAGTTAAGTTATATGAGCATTGTGGTGCAAAGAGTACAGCATTTTTTCGAAGAAAACGCTTTTGGGGTGTGTACACGGCTGGGCGAGAAGCTAGGGATAGCAACATCCTCCATCCGCTTGTTCTTTATTTACGCGTCATTTTTAACCGTCGGATCGCCTGTAATTGTATACTGGCCATGGCATTTGTAATGAATATGCGCCGGCATATGCGCCGCAGAAGCACGATCTGGGATTATTGATAGGTTTTTTTTCCGCGAATAAAGTACCTCCAGATCATCGAATGGGGGTAAATCTCCGAAATGGCGTAGCCTGACTTTATTTTTCCCCTTTTCGAGAGGGTTCTTCCAAAACGTGCCAGCACGGTCAAATGCGCCTTAAACACGGCCAACGCATGTGTGGGTGTTTTCAACAAAAAATTTAAAGCCGCCAGCCAGTCCAAAAGAATTCTGAAAGGCACCATCCAAAACAGCTTCCCGCCGGGCTCGTTTTTGATCAGCATGTCCAACCCATTCCTGAAGTTGTAGTAAGTCTTCCTGGGATTGCTTGCCGCGAGGGTTCCACCGCCAACGTGATAAACGGTGCTAGAACCAACATAAAATGTCTTAAGCCCCATTCGCTTCATGCGCCAGCACAGGTCGATCTCTTCCATATGTGCGAAAAAATCTTCGTCGAAGCCGCCAAGAGTTCTGAATAATTCTGCCCGGATCATCATACACGCGCCGCTCGTCAAAACACGGGTCTCGTATCGTTGTACTGACCGAGATCTTTTTCGACAGTATCGAAGATCCTTCCGCGACAAAAGGATAACCCAGCCTGTCGATCAATCCTCCGCCTGCACCAGCATATTCGAATTGATCTTTCTGACGATACGACAAAACCTTCGGTTGAACAGAACCAATACTCGCATCGCGATCCAGAAGATCCTTCATTGGCTTGAGCCAACCTCCAGTTACTTCAACATCATTATTAAGAAGAACAAAATAATCTGCATGTACTTTATTAAGCGCGTAATTGTAGCCGCCACAGAAGCCAAGGTTTTTTTTTGATGTCGATGATTTCGATGCCTGGAAAATTTTTCGAAATGAATGTCAACGAATCGTCCGTCGATCCATTATCGGCGACTACGATCCGGGCTTCGGGACTGTATTGAACGACGCCGGAAGAAATTTTTCGAGATATGCTTTTCCGTTGTAGTTAAGGATAACTACGGCAAGTTGACTCATCGCATAAGGTTGCTAAGATCCAGTCCAGGAATGTTTGGCAATATTCCCTCTGTACCTTTTCGCAACTCCTCTTTTGCAATACGTCTGCTTCGTCCATTGCTTTGTTGATGGCGGCAATCACCAGGTCCTGAACGATCTGTTTGTCGTCGGTTTTGAGCAGAGACGGATCGATGTCGAGACTGATAACTTGCTTTTTGCCGTTCACGACAGCCTTCACCATTCCGCCGCCGATTCGCCGTTGGCCGTAACGTTAACGAGATTATCCTGGGCTTCTTTGAGACGGGCCTGCAGCTCTTTCACCTTGCCCATCATGTTAAACATGTCCATCATATTAGTTGTGCGTTGTGGGTTGTGAGTCGCGAGTTTAGGTGCATTGCCCACAACTTACAACCACAACTCACAACTTTTTTATTGTCGCGGTCTCAACAAAACGATTGTTCCTTCGCGGGTGAAACTATTCCCGGCCGTGTCGACGCCTTCGGCTTTCCAAACGTAAGCCGACTCCGGCATTGCCCTTCCGTCTTTCGTTCCATTCCACGGCTCATTTTTATCGGATGTAAAAATCAATACACCCCAACGATCGAATATCTGGATCGACATCTTTGAAATGAATTTGCCACTGATACTGAACGATGGATTTAATGCATCCCCATTCGGCGTGAATGCAGTTGGAAGAATAAGTCTTACAGGTTTCTCCAACGTGATATTGTTGGAAAATGCTTTTCAATACACCGGCTTCATTCGCAACTGCCGTGATCGAATAAATAACGATCTGATTGTCGTCGGCGGGATCGTAGTCGAGAAACGTTGTGTCTGTTGTCGTGAAACTTCCAATCAAAGTGCCGTTTTTTTCGTACTTGTTCACCACATAGTTTGCCACACCGAGATTATATCCTTTGTAACTGTTCCACGAAAGTGTAACAGCATTCTTATCATCCATCGTACCGGCCAAACCCATCGGACAAGCAATAATGCCGGGATCGCTCCGGTTATTACACTTATCGTGATAATTAACCTGGTAACAGGAGCCACCGGCGTAATCGTAAGTTGCATCGGTGTATAGTGGCTCGGTCGACTGTGCAAACTGGCTTACCGGTCCTCCGAATGATCCCTTGAGGATATCGAATGCTTCGATCTTGATTGTTGGATCGATCGTCCACGAGAGCTCTGCACCCACACGAACGATGGAGGTGACGTTTTCAATCGCGGGAAATGTTGTTGTAAAAATGCCGACGCCGCACTTTTGTAACGATGTGCTTTTGGCTCCGCCGAGTAGTTCGTAGTTATCTGGGTAGCAATACTGCTGATTGCAATCGTAGTCCGTATCGAGATACTTTAGAGGGGCACCTGGTATTGTTGTGTATGTGTTTCCGTTACGTTTTACCTCAACGCTGCCGATACCACCCGTATTCGTACTCCATTCGAGATCATTAACACCATTGATAAAGTTTACATCGAAGTCCTGGCTGCAAATAACATTGCTGAATGTATTCGTACCGGCGCACGGATCGAAAGCACTTAACTCGAAACAATAATAATTGTTATCGATAAGCAGGTTTGGAATATTCGTGGTGTTCTGTTCGTATAATTCCTGGTAGGCCTGGAAGGTGCCGCCGTTGTTAATGGCGATGTTAAGCTTGTATTCGATGTGCTTTGCCGTTGTCATGTCCAGCTGCAGGTTGTTGGCATCGAGCGCAGTGAGAACATCAAGCTTCGGCGTTGGAAGAGTAGCAAGTGTCTGGTATTTATCCGTAAGATTCTTACAATTATCAGCGGAGTTTACATTGTGACCTCTTACGGTGATTGTATAATTTCCAGGAGCGCCGTAATTGAATGCAGAGAGCGCATTATTACCACTCGCAACCGTATCTTCCAGCACGGCATCGGAATTGAAGTCTATAAAGTACATGTCGTACTTCTTATCGGTCACCTTCACGGTGACTTTATTATTTGTACAACTGAACACTTCGAAAGTAGGATCTGTGTTATCTACGACCGTCACTGTGATATCGTCGGCGCCGATGCTCTGGTAAAGAACGGAGAGCTTATAAGTGCCGGCCGTGGCATAAATAAAAGTGAATGTGTTTGTAGAGGTTGCACCCTTTCCTTCGAAGTCCATGAGGCAAGGTTTCCCGGCGTACAATCGCCGCTGGTGATCAGGTTGGTGTCGGTGATAGTGACGGTAAACGGTGCACAGCCTTTCACCTGGTCCACCTTAAAGCGGCCTAGACGGCTGGTGTACTGCCCGAAGGAGGCTGTTACGTCCAATAAACAAATGAAGAAAAGCAGGAAACTTCTCACGCCTCTAATTTAACCTCCTTTAGGAACTTCTCCGATACGAGCATGTCGTCGTGAAGGAGTCGGTCTGTTTCAATAAACGAAACATGGGTTCTGAAATTATCTATCCACAATTGGAGTGCCGGTGATGTTCGAAGGGGTTTCCGGAACTCCATGGCCTGGGTAGCAGTAATTAATTCGATCGCGAGGATCGAATACACATTGTTAACAACGCGATACAACTTCGTAGCACTGTTGGCGCCCATGCTCACATGATCTTCCTGGCCATTCGACGAAACGATGGAATCCACCGACGAAGGTGTGCACAATTGTTTGTTCTGGCTCACGATCGACGCGGCTGTGTATTGCGGGATCATCAGTCCGGAATTGATACCAGGATTCGCTACCAGGTAATTCGGGAGATCTCTTGCGCCACTTATGAGCTGATAGGTTCTTCTTTCCGAAATGTTCCCAGCTCCGACAAGGCGATAGCCAAAAAGTCCAGCGCAAGAGCCAACGGCTGTCCGTGAAAATTTCCGGCCGAAATGATCAGGTCTTCTTTCGGGAAAACATTCGGATTGTCGGTAACTGAGTTTACTTCCGTGAGCACTGTTTGTGTTACGAAGTCGATTGTGTCTGAGCTTGCTCCGTGTACCTGGGGGATGCATCGGAAAGAATACGGATCCTGCACATGCCGTTTCGATTGTACGAGCAGCTGGCTTCCTTCGAGTAACTTCCTAATGGTTGCTGCAACAGAGATCTGTCCTTTATGAGGACGAACTCGGTGTACTAATTCATTGAACGGTTCGATGCGTCCGTCGAATGCATCGAGTGAAAGAGCGCCGATGATGTTGGCAAGTGAAAGAAGTCGTTGCGCATGAAGAATTCCGAACACACCGTAAGCGCTCATGAACTGGGTGCCATTCAGCAGTGCGAGTCCTTCCTTTGCTTTGAGATGGATCGGTTGCCAACCGAGCTCTTTCAATATTTCTTTTCCTGAATAGATCTTATTGAGGTAATTCACTTCTCCTTCGCCGATAAGTGGAAGTGTTAAGTGTGCCAATGGTGCGAGGTCGCCCGAAGCGCCGAGTGATCCCATTTCGTACACGCGAGGCAACACACGATTGTCGAGCATGTCGATCAGTCGCTCTACAGTTTCGGACTGCACTCCCGAATATCCGTACGACAATGATTGAGCTTTGAGAAAGAGCATGAGCAACACGATCTCTTTCGGAACTTCGGCACCGGTACCGCATGCATGCGACTTCACCAAGTTTTCCTGGAGCTTTTCGAGCTGATCTTTTGGAATGTTCTTGTTATAGAGAGAACCGAACCCGGTGTTGATCCCATACAGTGGGGCTGAAGATTTCTCGAGCTTCTGATCGAGATAATCGCGACACTCGATAACCTTCCGTCTCGACTCTTCCGATAGAACTACTTTGGAATGACCATGGAAGACGCGCTGGAGATCGTGGAGAGTGAGAGACTTCGGTGATATGGAGTGAGTAGATTCCAAAACTTTATTTCACAAGTTTAATGATATCCTCGAGAGATTTCTTGAGTTGCTCCCCGGATTTTAGATTCTTGATGGTGTAGAGTTTGGACTGCGATTCTTCGGAGCCGATGATCAGTGCAAATGGAATCGACTTCTTATCGGCATACTCAAGTTGTTTATTGATCTTTTTATTATCCGGATAGATCTCCGATGAGATATCATTCTGTCTTAATGAATGAAGGATCTTTAAGCCTTCCGCAACATATCCCTCATCTAAACAACACACCAGCACTTTCGAAGAAGCCTGTGCATCTCCGCTAAACAATTTCAGTTCCTCCATTGCATCGTAGATCCGATCGATACCGAAAGAGATCCCGACTCCCGAGAGTTTTTCTTTTGCACCAAATGCTTGCGTGAGGTTGTCGTAACGACCACCACCGCTTACACTTCCTATAACAACGTTGTTGATCTTTACTTCGAAGATGCACCGGTGTAGTAGGAGAGACCGCGGGCCAACTGCAGATCATGTTCAACGTGTTCAAGTGTTGAACCATAGCTCTGAACGTATTCAAAAACTTTGGCGATATCTGTAAAACCTTTTGCAGCCATTTCGGATTGGATCACTCGTTTGCTCAATGCATCGAAAACAATATCAATGCTTTGTTTGCTTACACCTCTTTCTTCCAATTCTTTTCTTACGCCGCTCTCCCCAATCTTATCCAGCTTATCGATTGCAACAAACAACGTCGTCTCGTTGTCTTTCAGACCAGCAACTTCCGCGAGACCAGAAAGAACACCACGGTGATTGATCTTTATCGTGTAGTCTTTGACACCAAGTTCCACGAACGCTCCCTTGATCATTAAAATGATCTCCGCTTCGCAGATCAGCGAATCGGTGCCAACAACATCCGCATCGCATTGATAGAATTCCCGGTAACGGCCTTTCTGAGGACGATCGGCGCGCCATACAGGTTGTATCTGGTATCTTTTAAATGGAGTTACCACCTCATGACGGTTCATTACAACATAGCGTGCGAACGGAACGGTGAGGTCGTAGCGAAGGCCTTTCTCGGAGATGTCGAATGAAATTTGCTTTGAACCTTTGCTGGTGTCCAGGTCTTTCATGAAATCACCTGAGTTCAGGATCTTAAACAGCAACTGATCACCTTCATCACCATACTTTCCTGTCAGGGTCGACAGGTTCTCCATGGCCGGAGTTTCGAGCGGGAGGAAGCCAAACTTCTTAAAACACCTTTTATGGTCTCGATCAAAAACTGCCTCTTGGCCATTACTACCGGGCCGAAATCGCGCGTCCCTTTAGGAAGTGAAGGTTTGTCCATGGGGCTAAAAATAGCTTGTATTTCGGACTATTATCACTATTTTTTGCCCCCTCAAAATAAGAATCGTCATGCCGATAACCCGCCTCAAACGCAAGAACCGCAAGGATAAAGCTAAAGCAGCCCGCCGCAGAACCTCGTTGAAGAACCAGAACTTCCAACCTGTAATGAAGGCTGTAGATATCGAGAAGATCAAGGAAGAATTCAAGGCCAAAAAGGCCGGAGCGGCTAAGAAATAAGTCCTCGTTTTCCGATTTCGATAACCTCCACGTTCTTAACGACCGCAGAGAGAATTTCAAATCGAACAATTGTCTTCATCGTGTGAAATCCATGCTGCCCCGCAGCACCTGGATTTATATACAGCATATTGTTCAGCGAGGGGTCCTTTTTAATCCTCAAGATGTGTGAATGCCCACAGATGAATATTTGTGGGATTTTTTTTTGCGAAGATCTTTTTCACCCTCGGGTTGTAGTTAGGCGGCGCCCCGCCGATGTGCGTAATCAGCACGCTTACACCCTCCACATCCATCCAGAGATCTTCGGGGAACCGAACCTGCAGGTCCTTATCGTCGATATTTCCATAGACTGCCTTCAGCGGTTTAAACTTGACAAGGTCGTCCGCTAATTCCATGGTGCCGATGTCGCCCCGCATGCCAGATCTCGTCGCAATCCTTAAAGTGATCGAACACCTTTGGGTCCAGGTAGGAATGAGTGTCTGAAATCAGGCCTATCTTCATGATTGTAAATTAGACGAAAATCTTTCCCGATCCGTCTCACAACACATAACCCACAACTATGAAAGTAGGCATACTCGGCTCTGGCATTGTGGCCCAAACACTCGCCGGCGGATTTCTGAAAAATGGTCACGACGTTATGGTCGGAACCAACAACTCGTCGAAACTGAAAGAATTCCAGGACAAAAATCCCAAATCGAAGATTGGAACGTTCGCGGAGGCAGCAGCCTTCGGCAACACTATCGTGGTTGCCTTAAAAGGTACCGCAGCAGAAGAAATAATAAAGTCCGTCGCGAAAGACCTCGACGGAAAAACTGTGATCGATACAACCAACCCGATCGAGAACACACCGCCGGTTAATGGCGTGATCCAATACTTCACAAAGATGAATGAGTCGTTGATGGAACGACTGCAGAAGATCGCTCCGCAAGCCAACTTCGTGAAATGTTTCAACAGTGTTGGAAGTACGTTCATGGTGAATCCGCAATTCCCCGGTGGCAAGCCAACGATGTTTATCTGTGGCAATAGTGATGCAGCCCGTAAGGAAGTTGTCGGTATCCTGGATGTATTTGGATGGGAAACTTACGACCTGGGTAAGGCGGAAGCAGCGGGTTCAATCGAATCGTTGTGCATCCTCTGGTGCATCCCCGGTATGATCGCCGGCGACTGGACGCATGCATTTAAGATGTTGAAGTGATCGTAGCACTCGTTTGCATTAAAAAAACAAATCACGTTCTATAGATTTAAATATAACACTGACTATTTTCCGTTGTGGAGAATATAGAACTGTTCAATGGTTACCCTCAAGATCCTAATGTGTGGGATGAAATGCGAGGTGCTGACAATATAAGAGCTCCATACCAGAATGTTTTTGATTTTCTGAAACAACTTGCCCCGGAAGAGCTCGCTAAGAAGGAGGAGCTTGCAAAGCGACTGTTCATGAGCCAGGGTATCACGTTCACTGTCTACAGCAGCGGTGAAGGCATCGAAAAAATATTTCCATTCGACATTATTCCACGGATCATTACCGCCGAAGAATGGGATGTTATAGAGTCGGGCATCAAGCAACGGCTGAAGGCGCTCAATCTCTTTCTGAAGGACGTTTACCACGAACAGTTCATCATCAAGGATGGAATTGTTCCTGCCGACCTGATCTATTCGTGCCCGCATTTTCTTCGCGAGATGCGTAACGTGGATGTGCCTTTCGATATTTACGTGCACATCGCAGGCGTTGATCTCATTCGCGATAACGATGGAACATTCTATGTGCTTGAAGATAATCTTCGCACGCCGTCGGGTGTTTCGTACATGATAGAGAATCGCGAGATCACGAAGCGGATCTTTCCCGATTTACTTCCACAGAATTTTGTGAGGCCTGTTACTCAATATCCTACGATACTTCACAGGAATCTTGTGTCTCTGTCGCCTTCGCAGACGTCATCCCCCAATGTCGTTTTGCTCACACCGGGAATTTATAACTCAGCCTACTTCGAGCACACAACACTCGCGCGACTGATGGGTATCGAGTTGGTTGAAGGTCGCGACCTAGTTGTTGATAATCATCGCGGTGTACATGAAAACCACAGAAGGATTGCAACAAGTGGATGTAATCTATCGAAGAGTGGATGATGATTTTCTCGATCCTCTTGTCTTTAATCCCGACAGTATGTTGGGTGTGTCGGGACTTATGTCGGCCTACCGGAAAGGAAACGTTGCTATCGTGAACTCATTGGGCAACGGCGTTGCCGACGACAAAGCAGTTTATGTTTACGTTCCCGAGATGATCCGTTATTACCTTAATGAAGAGCCGATCCTGAAAAATGTCCCCACCTATCATCTCGACAAGAAAGATGAGCAGGAGCATGTGTTGAAGAACATTCACAAGATGGTGGTGAAGAAGACGAATGGATCGGGTGGTTATGGTATGCTGATGGGGCATGCTGCAAGCGACCAGGAGATTGAAGCATACAAGGAACAGATCATGAAAGAACCGCGTCAGTTTATTGCGCAGCCTGTTATCAATCTTTCGTCGGCACCATGCTATATCAGTGGCAAGGTACAGCCGCGTCGTATAGATCTTCGGCCGTTTGCTCTTTGTGGCCCTTCTGGTATCGAGATCGTAGCCGGCGGATTGACGCGGGTTGCGCTTCGTGAAGGCTCGCTTGTCGTGAACTCATCGCAAGGAGGCGGAAGTAAAGACACGTGGGTGCTCGCGAAATGATCCAAAAACTCTATTACGAATGTTAAGCCGAGTTGCCGATTCACTGTTCTGGATGTCGCGCTATATGGAGCGTACCGATAGCCTCCTGCGTATCCTGAAGATCAATCATCAAAGTGCACAGGATGACCCCGAGCAACTGACGTGGCGGCCGATGTTGCGATTATTTACCCAACTCAGTGAGGAAGAATGTATCGCGATGGAGAAGAACAGCAGGCGCGTAATGTTGTATATGGTGTGCGATCGCGAGAACCCGAATTCTGTATTCAATATGGTAACGCGAGCAAGAGAGAATGCGCGTGGCGTACAAGATAACATAACGAAGGAGTTATGGCAGTCGCTGAATGAATTTTACCACCGCATGCGTGACCCACAGCTCGAATATTCTTTGCGATCCGAAGACCCAGTGTCAACACTCGACTGGCTAATACAACAATGCCTGGTTTACTACGGCGTTGCCGATCTCACGATGTTTAGAGGAGAAGGGTATGTCATTTATGGGACTGGGCAGATTTTTGGAGCGTGCCCTTCAAACCGCTACAATTCTTGAAGTGAAATTTTCGGATATCTCTTATGATCTCGATCGTATAACGGATACAACCTATTGGAAACATCTGCTGATGTCGATCTCCGGTTATGCTTTGTACCTGAAACGATATCGTTCCGCCTTTGAGGCACGGAACGTTGTAGACCAAACCATCTTCAACGTTGATTTTCCACGATCGATATTGTATTCGCTCAACCAGGTTCATCGTTACTTCGGCAGGCTGAAGAGCGACCGGAACGGCGAAGGATTTTATAAGGTAGACCTGATGATCGGCAAAGTGAGAAGCAAGGTCCAATACTCGGATGTTGACTCTGTATCGGGTATAGGTCTTCACGAATATTTGAGTGGTCTTAACCCTGCGAGCTCGACGAGATCGCAGTTACACTGAATAAATATTATTTTGCGATCAGTTAAGACCGCTAATTTTTAATCGATGCCTCAATTCAGGATACAACATACAACGCGATATATTTATGAAGATACTGTTCGCGACAGCGCCAACCAGATCATGTTGTACCCGGTGAGCGACGACTACCAGGCCGTCCTTCAGCAAATTCTGACCATCACAGGTGATCCTGTTGTCCATGTGCACGATGACTACTATGGAAATAAGGTAGGGACTTTCACCTACGCACAACCACACCGCGAAATGATCATTCATTCGCAACTGACAGTTGACACACAACCCCGCATACTTCCTACCGACGATACTCCACAGGAACTCCAGTGGCAGGAGCTCAAATCTCTTCGCCAGAACATAGCATTTATCGACTTCTTCCAGGTAGAAAGATTTGCCGCTATTTCGAGATCGAAAAAATAGTGGACGATGAGCGCAGCAAGAACTGCACAGCACTCCAAACAGCGGAGTACTTCAGCAAATACATCTATGATAACTTTCAATACAAGAAAGGGATCACTACAGTAGAGACAACCATTGGCGAGATATGGAATCTGAAGTCCGGCGTTTGCCAGGACTTTGCTCACATTCTTCTCGTATTACTGAGGCTCGTTGGAATTCCCTCGCGATATGTTAGTGGATACATCTGTCCAAACAAATCTGGTATGAGAGGAGAGGGAGCCACCCACGCATGGGTTGAGGCATACCTTCCATACTACGGATGGCAGGGATTGGATCCAACTAATAACTGCATCGTGAATGAACAACATGTGAAACTTGCTGTTGGAAAAGATTTTTCGGATTGCTCGCCGGTCCGGGGAACATACCGCGGTACTTCCAATCACACCCTGGAGGTAGGAGTGACGGTAACTTATGAAGATGGGAAGAAAACAACAGATGAGTCTGTGCCGGTGACCGAGGTAACTCACGCAACAACGTCGGAATACAGGAACTCTTTCCGTCGATTCCAGGAGATGCAGATGCAGCAATGAGGATTATTGCCTCCCCCCTGTTTTAACCTCCGTAACGCCGAAAGCCACATCCTGTAGTACGTAATTTCCGGGATTAGATTTACATTTAATGATGGCGTTCCCGTGCCCATCTCGCAATAGAGCTTGTTTAGGCGTATTGGCTCTCACAATGGCATTTTTTAGCGAAATTTCGGAGATTAATGCCCAGGATACCGCCAAGGGCGCCTCAATGCCCACGGTCGAGCAGTTGGCGAAAGCAAACCTGACGTACCAGGTAATAGCCTACAGAAGGGGGTGGGTATGGATATGACGTGTACGTGGACGGAAAAAGGCTAATACACCAGGCCACGATGCCCGGCCTGCCGGGAACTTCGGGGTTTAAAAAGAAATCGGACTCTGAAAAGGTTGCGAAGTTGGTTATCCGAAAACTAAAAAACAGGGAAATACCCCCGGCAGTAACCGAAGAAGAGCTCAGAGGTCTGAAGGTTATTGAATGAAATAAATTCTGTTAATGATTAAGACCGTAGCCACGATGCGGCCCCTTATTCTTTTGCTTACGCTGTGCCTTCCGGCTTTCGTGTTTGCAACTGACATAACCTGTGCGGTCACGGGCTCGAATCCTTATTGTGGTGGCAGCAGCGCAACGGTTAATTACAACGGTACACCAGTAACCTTCGATGTGGGCAACGTCTTCAATGTTGAATTGAGCGATGCGTCTGGAAGTTTCGCAGCACCGGTCGTGATTGGGACAAGTCCCGGTACTAACCAGACCGGATCGATCTCTATCACCTTTCCTCCTTCGGCATCGGGTACCGGCTATCGAGTCAGGGTTACATCGAGTAAGCCATCCACCATTGGTACCGACAACGGTTCGAATCTCACCATCAATCCTGCTACGAATACATCAGTCGTTATCAACATCGACAAGCCCGGCGCGATCCTTTGTGATGTACACTCGGCAACATTCACTGCAACACCGACACCGAATGTGGCATCATCGTATGCGTGGACAAAGAATGGATCGCCGGCTGGTATCAACAGTTCAATCTATACAGCAAATGATTTCAACAACGGTGATGTTATTAAAGTAACAATGACAAGTTCTGCGCCTTGTCCGCTGCCGGCGGCTGCCGTCAGTAACACGATCAACATCGTACAAAAAGCAACCGTTGCCCCATCGGTAAGTATCGTGGGTCCGCCTGTTGTATGTGCTGGCAAGAATGCAACGTTCACAGCAACTCCAACCAACGGGGGAACGTCGCCATCGTACCAGTGGAAAAGAAATGGAAACAGTGTTGGTCTCAACGACCCGGCATTTATCACCAATACACTTACGACCGGTGATGTTGTTCTCGTAGAGATGACCAGCAACCGTGAATGTATTAGCCCGGCAATAGCAACCAGCAACAATCTCGACATCACGGTAACGTCGATGATATCACCGTCGATCACTATTACACCGGACCCTGCAACACCTGTTGGAACTGGTTCGATTATTTACGTTTCATCATCGATCACTGGTGGAGGTTCGGCGCCTGTTTATGAATGGAAGAGAAACGGTGTCGTTGCTGGTAATTCGAATGTACTCGTTGTTACGAATGCAGTAAGCACCGACCAGATCGTTGCAACGCTAACGAGCAATGCCAACTGTGCACAACCTGCAGTGGCAAGCAGCAGCACAGTCAATCTTAGTGTTGACGATAACCTCACGCAATCGAATCATGCATGGACGCCGCGAACAACACAAAGCGCTTCCGGTATGATAGCGAGGATCAACGGATCCGGTTTCAGCATCGGTACAAAAGCATACGTTGGTGTTGGATATGTTGGGTCGCCAACTGCTTCACGCAAAGACTTTTGGGAATACGATGCAGCAACAGATGTGTGGACACAAAAGGCCGACTTTATTGGCGCCGCGCGATACAACGCCGTTGGATTTAGCGCAAACAACAGGGGTTATATCGGCACTGGTGTAACAGCAGGTGGACCTGTGAAAGATTTTTATCAGTACGATCCTACAACCAACACCTGGATAGCACGCGCATCACTGCCTCCAGGTGCGCAAGTGCGCGAGCAAGCTTTTGGCTTCGGCATTGGTAACAAAGGTTATATCGGCGGTGGCTACGCCACAGGCTTTGGTGACTTCAACGACTTCTATGAATTCGACCAATCAGGAAACTCTTGGACTGCAAAGGCAAGCTTCGGTGGAGGCAAGAGATTGGCGGCGGCCGCATTTTCAATCGACAACAAAGGATTCGTAGCAGGTGGTTATAGCACAACATCGACTACCTATTTCAAAGATCTTTGGGATTACGACCAGGGTGCGAACGTTTGGACACAACGTGCAGATATGCCAGGCAGCGGACGATCGAAACTAATGGGTTTTGCATTGGCCGGTAATGGCTACGTTGGCCTCGGTAGCACTGCCGCAGGCTACGAAGGACAGTTGTTTCAATACATGGTGTCGACGAACACGTGGAGCCGGAAGCCATCGTACCCCGGACCGCAATCAACGAACTTAGCAATAGGTGTGTCGATTGGCAATCGTGCTTTCGTATACAAGGACGGCGCATGGACAGAGTATTCGCTTTTCACAACAACATCCTTCAGTTCGAAGGTCTGCACTTCGGAGAGCATTCCGATCACATACGACGCATCCGGCTTTGCGTTCGTTACCAATAACAGTTTCGTAGTGCAGTTGTGCGCCGATACGACTTTTACTGTGAATACATCGTTGTGGTCGTTAACCACCAATGCCGCATCGGGAGTCGCGAACGCGGCTGTACCTCCTAACACGACTGCAGGTACCTACTACATCCGGATCGCAGCGTTTTAACCCTCTATTCGTTCTTCCAACAATGACGACGGCATTTGAACGTGTTACCATCAACTCGTTGCCAGTTACGCAGTCGATCACATCAACCGGCGGTGCATCTGTTTGTAAAGATGTTGCGGCTAATTTCATTTCAATCTTACCGGCACGGGATTTCAATGGTATAAGAACAACATTGCCGTTGGCACCGACAGCCCCAACTACACCGACAGTGGTTTGGCGAATGGCGACGTGATAAAAGCTATCAAAACATACCGCACTGGTTGTAGTCAACCTACACCGGTTGGCAGCAACGTTATTGCAATGACCGTTCGAACTCCCAACAAGCCTGTTGTTACCATCTCGTCGCCCAACACACTGCTTTCAACCACGGCAATACAGTATCAATGGTATGAGAATGGTGAAATTATCAACCTGGCTACCGCACAGCGTTATCTCATGACGGAATCTGGTGTCTACAAAGTAAGAACGGCCGATAGCTATGGGTGCTTCGCATTCTCTGATGATCTGCCCAATGCCTTCACTGGTTTGTATGATGAGGAGATCGCAGGACAAATCAGCACATACCCCAATCCCGTGAAAGGCGAGATGGTTCTCGAGGTGTCCAACGACCTTGTAATGCAAGGTGTGGATTACACTGTAGTGAATGAATTAGGTCAGTCTGTGATCACGCCACAAAAAGCATCAAGGTCGAACAAGATCAATTTTTCGGGAAGGGCTTCAGGTTTGTACCTGGTACGTCTTTCTGTTAATGGCTCAACCGTAATTCGACGTGTCGTGAAAGTTGATTAAGTTACCGCTTCGTTTCGTTACATGATGGTGACTGCGTCAGCAAAAGACATTAGTTCCAGGGTCTCCAGGGTTTCAAAAGAATCATGGGAACTGGAGCTCGAGCAAGTTTCGTGGCGATATGTTGTGTTGGTGTGTTGGGTGGCGGCAATATTCGACCCGATATTCGGATTTACCGATTACATCAATATTCCCAATTATTGGAAAGGACTTTTTATCGCGCGACTACTCGTTGCAGCGATAAGTTTAACAGCCCTTTATACCCGAAGTTATTTCAAACTTTCGGCAGCAGCTTTAATGTTTATCCCGTTCTTCCTGATCTCGATACAGAATGCTGTTGTCTACAGGTTTATTGGACCCGAGCATGCGCTCGCTCAGAACCTCAATTATATGGCGCTCATGATCGGCGCATCGTTGTTCGTGCTCTGGCGCTGGACTTATTCTGTTTTTATGGTTTTGATTTGCGCAGCGGTCACTGCATTCTTCCTTTCCCAGAACCCGGCATTGTCGGCCGACCAATTTTTTCTCAATGGAGGATTGCTTCTTCTCTCATCCGGTGCATTCATGGTGATATTGATAAACGCACGTTATAATCTTACAGTGCGGGAAATAAAAGCGCGGGTCGCTTTGGCCGACAGTATGAGTATTTTGCAGAGCCAGGCGGAGGAGATCAAAAGCATCAACGAGAACCTCGAACGTCTTGTTAACGATCGTACGTCGGAGCTTGAAGGAAAGAACAAAGCCATCGAAGAGTATTCATTCATTACCGCACACAGGCTTCGTTCCCCGGTAGCAAGCGTACTCGGACTTATCCAGGTATTCCGGTCTTTCGAGATCAACGAAGATGTTAGAGTTGCTGTAGAGCATCTCGAAAAATCCGCTTCCACGCTCGACGAGATCGTTGGGTCTATGCTCCGTGCAATTGAAGAAGGAGAATCTAAGGACAAATCTTCGACACCATGAAAATATTTTATACCCTCTGCTTTTCAGTAGTCACATTACTATCATTTGGTCAGCAAACCGATCTGCTTTTACAGACGAGTGAAGTCCACAATCTCCTGGTGAACTTCGAAGCTGATCTCGGTAGTCTCGAACGTTTTTATTTTGTTAACAACAGTCCCGAACGCCGCGAGCGCATGCGGACTTTTTACAACGATTATCTCACAAGGCTTACTGCTTTGCCTTTTGATAACATGTCGGTTGGGGGCAAGGCAGATTTCATTTTGTTCCGTCGCGAATTGGACAGCCGCCTGTATTTTTTATTACAAGAGGAAAAAGAGGTGAATCAACTGCCGAAGCTCATCACACAGGGTGAACCGATCTACGCGGCAGAGAAGAAACGCAGGCGTGGCGAGGTCCATGAACTGGCAGGATGTTGCGAAGCAATTGAATGACTGCAACAAAACCATCGCGACTGCGATAACCAAACTATCATCAGAGCCGAACTACACGAAGGCCCTCGCTGTCCGCGCCGAAGGAATCGTAAAGGGACAACAGAAAGCGTTGAGGAGTGTGTTCGAATTTTACGACGGCTACGATCCGCAGTTCACGTGGTGGGTAACGAAGCCGTTTCAAAAGCTCGACACCACACTCGTGAAGTACGCCGACTTGCTCAAGAAGAAAGTCGATCCGGCAACATTGCCTAAGGACGACGGAAGCGGCATCATCGGCAACCCGATTGGTCGCGAGGAACTGATCCGTCAATTGCAATTCGAGATGATCCCGTATTCTCCGGAAGATCTTATCGATATCGCCAACAAAGGAATTCGCATGGTGTGATGCGGAGCTCCTCAAAGCTTCGAAGGAGATGGGTTTCGGAAACGACTGGAAGGCTGCGCAAGAGAAAGTAAAAATGTCGTTCGTGCCCGAAGGACATCAGCCAGAAGCGATGTATAAGTTATACCAGGAGTCAGTAGACTTTTTGAAAAAACATGATCTCATCACCATTCCGCCTATCGCAGAAGAAACGTGGCGAATGAGAATGATGTCGCCCCAACAACAGTTGGTGAGTCCGTTCTTTTTGGGCGGCGAGGTTTTGCAGATCTCATATCCCACTGACGAAATGAATCATGACGACAAGCTGATGAGTATGCGTGGCAACAACCCGCACTTTTCCAGGTCTACTGTTCATCATGAGTTGATTGCCGGTCATCATATGCAGGGTTTTATGAATGATCGTTACAAAGCCTATCGTTCGTTTTACACACCATTCTGGATCGAAGGATGGGCGCTGTACCAGGAGTTTGTATTATGGGATCTCGGTTTCCCCCGCGGACCGGAGGATAAGATCGGGATGCTGTTCTGGAGAATGCATCGTTGTGCCCGGATCATTTTTTCACTCAACTATCACCTTGGCCGCTGGACTCCGAAGCAGTGTATCGACTTTTTGGTTGACCGTGTTGGTCACGAGCGGGCGAATGCTGAAGGCGAGGTGCGGCGGTCGTTCACGGGTAACTATGGCCCGTTGTACCAGCTTGCGTATATGATTGGTGGTCTGCAGTTTTACGCCATGAAAAAAGAGCTGGTCGATAGCGGGAAAATGACCTACAAACAATACCACGACGCCGTGATGCATGAGAATGCGATGCCGGTGGAGATGGTACGGGCTATCATTACCAATCAGCCCTTGAAAAAGGACTTCAGCAGCAGCTGGAAGTTTTATTCTAATAGGATTTTTCTGAAATCCATCCGCCGGGGGCGTTACGTAAGTCTGGTAACGTCGCCACTATGCAGCTATTCCTTGTTGGAGCTATTATCCTGTTCGTTGTCTTCACGGCAACGTGGCTCGTTCAGCTGAAAACAAAAAATGCTGCGATCGTAGACCCGGTCTGGTCGCTGAGCTTTCCAATTCTTGCGATAGTATATTTTTTATTGAGCGACCCTGCTACAGGACAGGTAAGGTTATTGTTTGTCGCGATGGTCGTGATATGGGGAATGCGGTTGGGCATCCATTTGCTCATGCGCGTTCTAAAAGAGGAGCATGAAGATGTTCGATACGCCGCGTTGCGGAAGGAGTGGGGTGAGAGGCAGAATATCTTCATGCTCCGTTTTTATTATTTCCAGGCGATCCTTGCGGTTATATTATCAAATCCATTTGTATGGGTTATTAGTAATACAAATCTACAGCTCACAGCATTCGAAGTGAGTGGAATTATAATCTGGATCGTTGCCGTTGCCGGCGAAAGCATCGCCGATGCGCAACTGAGATCATTCAAAGCCGATCCCAACAACAAAGGGAAAGTCTGCGATCGCGGACTTTGGTATTATTCGAGGCACCCAAATTATTTCTTCGAGTGGTTGATCTGGGTGAGTTTCTTCGTGTTCTCATTGGGATCGCCTTACGGGTATGTGTCGATGATCTGCCCGATCCTGATGCTTTACTTTTTGCTGAAAATAACTGGCATTCCGTACACAGAAACTCAAAGTGTGAAATCCAAAGGGCAGGCTTACATCGAATATCAGAGAACGACATCGGCATTCGTGCCCTTACCGAAAAAGAAATAGATCATCATGTGGTATAACTCACTGTTAGAAAAAAACATTATCCCTGACTTCATTATCCGCACAGGCATTAGGCAGATATGCAAGCAGCGCCTAAAGGAAGAGACCAAGGGTTCTGTAGAAGAACAGCATCAGCACTTCATGACCTTTGTGGGTCAATTGAAGGACAGTGCCATCGCCGTGGAAACAAACGCCGCTAACGAACAGCATTACGAAGTGCCTACGAAGTTCTTTCAATTGGTTCTTGGAAAGCATCTCAAGTACAGCAGCGGCTTTTGGCGAAAAGGTGTCTCCTCTCTCGATGTGGCGGAGCAAGATATGCTCGAGCTCACGTGCCATCGTGCGCAGCTCGTTGATGGTCAAACAATTCTCGAATGTGGTTGCGGCTGGGGATCGCTGTCGTTGTTCATGGCCGAAAAGTTTAAGAAGAGTCGCGTCGTAGCCGTATCGAACTCACGAACACAAAAGGTGTTCATCGACGAATGTGCGAAGCAGCGTGGGTATCAAAAATCTTACTGTCATCACGTCCGACATGAATGAATTCACCACGATGGAAAAATTCGATCGCATCGTGTCGGTGGAGAGTGTTCGAGCACATGAGGAACTACGAGCTTTTAATGAGAAAGCTCGCCGCGTTCCTGAACGAAGACGGAAAGATGTTCATACACATCTTCACACATAAACACTTCGGCTATTTCTACGAGGTAAAAGACGAATCCGACTGGATGGCGAAATATTTCTTCACCGGCGGTGTAATGCCCAGTGATCATCTGCTCCTCTACTTCAATGATCATTTCAAAGCTGAAAAACACTGGCGTGTGGGCGGAAGGCATTACAACAAAACGTCCGAAGCCTGGCTGTCGAACATGAACAGGCACAAAAAACGAGATCATGCCGCTCTTCGAAGAAACATATGGAAAAGATGAAGCGAAGAAGTGGTGGGTTTATTGGCGCGTGTTCTTCATGGCATGTGCAGAGTTGTGGGGATTCAGGAATGGTGAAGAGTGGTTCGTAAGTCATTACCTGTTTTCAAAAGTTCAATCATGAAAAACATTGCAATCATCGGCACCGGCATCGCCGGTATGGGCTGCGCTCATTACCTGAAGGATCGTTTCAATCTCGATATCTACGAGCAAAACAATTATGTGGGTGGTCACACCAACACAGTCGATGTGAAAGAAGGCGACCATACCGTTGCAGTCGATACGGGATTTATTGTTTTCAACTACAAGACCTATCCGAATCTTGTGGAGCTGTTCGGTGAATTGGATGTTGATGTGAAGCCTACGAACATGTCATTCAGTGTGCAGGATCGTCATACCGGGCTGATCTATAGCAGCGGGCATTTGTTTGCACAACGGACGAATGTCTTCCGTCCTTCGTACGTGAGGCTGTTGTTCGAGATCAACCGGTTCTACAAGGAAGGCCGCGAGGTCCTGGAGAACGACAAGTACGCTTCGCAATCAATGTCGGATTACGTAAAGGAGAAAAAGTACAGCGATAACTTTTTGTATCAATACCTGGTGCCGATGAGCTCCGCGCTGTGGTCGACACCGATCGATATCACCATGCAATATCCTGTTCGTGTTCTTGTACAGTTCTTCAGCAATCATGGGATGTTGGGTATCAACGACCCGTTTCAATGGTACACCGTTACCGGGGGAAGTCGTCAGTATCGCGAGAAACTGATTGCTCCGTTCAGGGACCGGATCAGGATCAAAACTCCCGTGAAGAAAATTGTTCGTGAGAACGGTAGAGCCAAAGTGGTCCTAAGTGATGGCTCCGAAAGAAGTTATGATAAGGTGATCCTTGCGAGCCATGCCGATCAGTCGTACCGAATGATCAAAGACAATGCAACCGATTTGGAACATGAGCTATTGAGTGTATTCGAATATCAAAACAACAAGGCAACACTGCATTCCGATGCTGCTGTGATGCCGAAGATCCGAAAAGCATGGGCGGCGTGGAATTACTGTGTTCAACCAGTAGATGGAGAGGTCACAGCGTGCACCACTTACGACATGAATATTCTCCAGGCCGTGTCGGACAAAGAAAAATTACTTCGTGTCGATCAACGATCCGGGTACGATCGATCACTCAAAAGTTCATAGAGTCATTGATTATGAGCATCCGGTGTTCACGCCGAGGACGGCTGAAGCACAAAAGCACCTGCATAAGCTGAATGAGAATGGGCCCGTGTATTACTGCGGCAGCTATTTCAGGTTTGGCTTTCATGAAGATGCACTGGCATCGGCGGTAAACCTTTGCAAAACTCTTAAATCAGAAAAGGCTCATGAGGTCGTGCTTGTATAGCTGCGAGGTAATGCATCACCGGCTTTTCCCGGCTGAACATCAGTTCAGTTACAAGGTCTTTATGTTCTACCTGGACATTGATGAGGATCTAAGTCATTTAAAGTTGCTCAGTAAAAACAAGTTCAATTGGTTTTCTTTTTTCGATAAAGACCATCATGATATTCGTGAATTCTTAAAGACGAAGAATATAGAATGTAAACGCATTACTGTTCTCACCAATGCGAGAACCTTAGGTTATGTGTTCAACCCAATCTCATTTTATTTCTGTTTCGATGGTGAGGATCAACCTGTTTGTGCGATAGCAGAAGTAAGTAATACACATAAGGAAAGGAAGCTTTACTTGCTGGATAGCTCATTAAAGCTTCGAATTCGAAAACATTTCTACGTATCGCCGTTCTCTGAGCTCGATACGGAGTTCGAATTCATTTTTAAGCTACCGTCAGAATTCATGCAGATGCGTGTGGATGATTACAAAGATTGTAAGAGAATTCTTCTTACCTCTTTAATGGGAACACGAAGGCGGCTTAATGATATGAACTTGTTGTTGTATGGGTTGAGATTTCCATTGATAACAGTGAAAATTATATTCCTTATCTATTGGCAAGCGCTCAAGCTTCGAATGAAAGGGTTGCATTTCTGGCGCAAGAAAGAAAATATGCATTTACAAAAAGATTTTATTAAAGTATAGAGTATGTCATCAACAAGCGTCACCCTCACACGAAAACCTTCACTCTACGAAACAATTCTTACAAGAGTATTTGATGGTATGCCTTACGGTCGTCTGCAGTTGGATCTCCCCGACGGGCGCAGGTACTTTTTTGGTAATGGAGAAGGGCAACTTGCCTCGATACGTGTAAATGATAATAAGTTCTTTTCGAAGTGCGTACTGTATGGAGATATTGGTTTTGCTGAATCCTATATGGATGGAGACTGGAGTACCGATAGCATAACCGAAATTATCTCGTGGTTTATTCTGAATATCGATTACTGCGATGTTCTTACCGGCAAAGGCATTCGAAAGTATGTGAGTAATATTTTGCGCAATGGAAATAAGCTGTACCAATCTAACGCGAAGGAATACTCTTGAGGGTTCCCGAAAGAACATTTCGGAGCACTATGACCTCGGCAACGAATTTTATTCTTTGTTTCTCGATCAATCGATGACTTATTCAAGCGGGATCTTCCGCACACCGGCAGATTCGCTCGAAGCATCGCAGTACGAGAAATATGACAGGCTTTGCAGAAATCTTTCGCTCAAGCCAACCGATCATCTTTTGGAGATAGGTAGCGGCTGGGGCGGTATGGCCATTCATGCTGCGAAGAACTATGGATGTAAAGTAACGACCGTCACGATCTCTGCCGAACAGTTCAGGTTCGCGAAGGAACGAATCACCAAAGAAGGATTGGATCACCTGGTCGAGATCCGCCTGCAAGGACTATCGACACATCACCGGTTCTTTCGACAAGATCGTGTCTATCGAAATGCTGGAGGCTGTCGGTCACGAGTACATTCCCGGGTATTTTTCGAAATGCAACGAGTTGCTGAAACCAAACGGTGCAATGGCAATACAGGTTATCACCTCACAAGACAAACGTTATCGCGAATTTCGTAAGAGCGTGGACTTCATTCAGAAGCATATCTTTCCTGGATCACAAACACCTTCGGTATCATACATCCAACAGTGTGTGAACAATGCAACGGATTGGAATCTTCATGATGTGAAAGACATCGGTATCGACTACGCAAAAACACTCAGGCTTTGGTTTGATGCATTCAATGCGAAGGTCACCGAGGTGAAGAGATTGGGCATGGATGAAGTATTCGTCCGGAAATGGAATTATTATCTCCAATACTGTGAAGCTGCGTTCGCAACCAGGCACGTCACGGTAAAACAACTCGTGTTTGCACGACCATATTTTAATTAAAATTTAAAGGGGTTAGATTACGGAAGGGACGCGATATCCAGATCGTACCTTAGCTATTATGAAAACGATAATAGCATCTCTTCTTTTTGTTGGCTTTGCGATCGCGGAAGTCGATGCACAAACGGGTGCCGGCAGTTTTATGATCGGTGGGTCGGCAGGTATTTCCAGGAACAGTCATCACGGAAGTCCGGATGTCGCTACTGTTAGTCCTGTCAACTTATCGGTAAGTCCGACGGTGGGCTATTTCCCAATCAATAACTTAATGACTGGTATAACCGCCGGTTACACATACAACAGGATGGATCAGAACGGAGAAAAGGCGAGAACGAATGGTTACTCTGTCGGGCCTATACTTCGTTATTATGTTCCGTTCAAAACAAGGTTTGCAGCATTTGCCGAAACAGCAGCGACGTACGGAAAGAGCATTTCCACCAGCAAGGGTGTGTCGCAGGGAATAGACTTCAACGAGAAATCCAGATACGTAAATTATATCTATCGCGCAGGCGCCGGTGTTACCTGGTTTGTTTCACCCAACATTGGTATCGAAGGTATTGTGGGATACCGGCAGAATAATGAAAAATCGTTTTCGGAATGGATCTCCTACGTATATGCGAATATTGCAATCCAGTTTTATTTACCTCGGAAAAACCAATAATATGAAATCACTTTTCTCCCTCACCATTTTTGTTATCGCATCGATCGTTGTCGACGCTCAAACGAGCAAAGGAAGCTTTATGATCGGCGGGTTCCGTAAACCTGCAACATTCAGTCCGCGAGTCTCCCGACGTTACTCTCACCGATCCACACATACCGGTCAACACCATCGGGATCACTCCAACGGTTGGATATTTCGTTGTAAGAAATCTCATGGTGGGCTTGCAACCATCTTATGTGCATTCATGGTCGCACGCCTTTAAGTCCAACGACTACGGTGCAGGACCACTGCTTCGATATTATTTCCCTTTTGGAAAATTTGCAATCTTCCCGGAGGCCGCGGCTATGTTCTCAAAATATCGGCAGACCGTCGTAGAAATAGATCGATCCAATGGAAGTGCACCATATGATGAAGTGACTCACAGTAAGACTAAGGCTTATCGCGCGGGTGTTGGGCTCACGTGGTTTGTTACGCCTAATGTAGGTCTCGAGGCTGTTCTTGCTTATCGCAAATCGACAGAAACCACACCGCAGTTTACAGGTCAGTACGGGGTAAACAAGACCGACACATATTTCAACATCGGGCTTCAAGTTTATTTACCGCGAAAGAACTAACCAAACGTGTAAGTCTCTGCTTCTCCGTCTACCGTGACGGAATAATTTTTATCGCAAGATCCGTCACCATAGTCTACGATGGAGCCTGTGCCGTTGGTTTGAACTGCAACTTTTCCTGATACCGGAATTTGTTTCGTGAGACCGAGACATCCTCCCTTGAACACAAGATCTTGTGTGATGGTGGCCGTGAAAGGCATCCCTTGTCTCGATGTTCCTGAAATATTTCCTGCGATGCGAAGTTCGCCTTTGCGTTTCAAAACATCTTCGTATGAGAACACCAGGTTTCCCTTCCACGATGATGTTGTTCCATCGGTGTAACCTACGGTCATGCCTGTGCTATTGACTGTTGTTTTCTTTCCGTTGGCCGACGTTACCGTGAAGACGCCATCGAAGGACGAATTTTCTTTGTTGAAGTTGTCGAACGTGATGGTTTCTTTGGCGATGAACGCAATCTTATTCTTTGTGCTGATAGAGATCTTGAAAGCGTCGGTGATCTTACCAGTGCGTTTGTCTGTTGATGAGCAACTGTTCCCGTCACCATAATTAATGATGATCGTTCCTGAATAGATCAAGCTATCGGCTTTGGTTCTGTCGACATTCAATGTGAGATTGATTGAAGGAGCACATCCATAGTTGTCGTGACTTCCGCCTTGTTTTACGCGACCTTCGGCAACACCTTTATCTTCCATAGCGCCGGCAGTTACATCGAGTGCTTCTTGTATGGCGATCATTGTTTGTGCATTGTCGCGGGCAGCGAGCTCAGCTTGTTCACTACTTGATAATCTTTTCGGAGCAAGTTCTTCCGAACAACCTATCATCATAAGTAGCATTACGACCACTGATAAAACCTTCTTCATAGTTTTTGAATTTTGAAAGAAACCGGGAAGAGCCGTCATTCAGAAAGCCGGCCCTGACTTCCAACCATCAGAACTAAGCTTCCCCGGTTAGATTAATAAACGATTACCTTGGAAAACATTTTCATTGCGAGTAGATTTTGGAGGTGAAACAACAATGCTGCCGATGATTGACGTGGCCAAAAAATTCTGTCAGGCAGCTAAAAAAATTGCTGTTAAATTGTCTGTGGGACAATTGCAACACACTGTAGAACAAAGACACATTTAATGCCTAGTTGGAAAGATCTCCCACCCATTGCGAAGTTTTCAGTTATCGCGTTTGTGATTGCCCTGATACTTGGATTGATGAGTCTTGGCGCGGAAGGACTCGGCATCTATTACGCAGTTGGATTTGCGTTGCCAGTATCGATCGATGCGATTCAGGGCGATGCTGTTTGGCCCTCTATGATACTTGCCGGTATGGCGTGGGCGCCCGGCTTCCTGCTCGCTGGTTGGATCTGCAACAGGATCGACAGTAAGAGCAAATGGTTTATCTACCTGCTTATCCTTTGGAGTTGGGATTACCTGGTTTGGTGGGCGATTATCGCACTCAAGGTTGTACAGTAACCTTGTCGTGTCTTCTCTTTTCGTCGATTGAAAATTTTCCAGCTCCGAAGATCATAAAGACAACGGTTGCTGCAAGGACTGCAATAGACACTTCGAGTCCATATGATTGCCGACACTGAGAAATCCTTTCTGTGAATTGACGAGTATGATCGCACCGATGAGGATCGGTAACTGTATAGCGCAGACCGCCCTCGTGAAAATTCCTACAACGATCATTGGACCTCCGAGCAAGTGAGCAAAAATAACGTAGTGAGCGATCGACGCCGCTGCGAAGCTTTCGGTAGCGCTCGCAACTGTAGCAGTTAACCACGTCTGGTCGCCCGCGAATTCAAAACCTTTGTATGTAATAAATAATCCAAGCAGAATGCGGAAGATGTCGAGCCAACCCGGGCGGTGAGAATTTCCCCAACCCTCGATATTTGTGATAACGCTCATGATTTTTACCGTTTGATCTCTACAAAGTTTACTCAAAAACTTCGTCAAAGTCAATGTCTTAGAACGCTTCTCCCATATTCAAATAAGTCCCATTCGACTTATTCCCAAACCCTGCATCAACACGAAGATGGAGTTTCTCCGATGGACTCAACGCGAAACGAAGTCCTGCGCCAATAGAAGGCTTCAGGTGTTCCGGGATAAATAATTCTCTCAAGCTAGCGCCAACACGACCAACCCCTGCGAATGTTACCATGCCGAAACGTTTGTATAGCGGGAACCTGAGCTCCGATTGAAACGCAAGAAGATTCTTATCCTGGTAACGTCCTTCGTAATAACCGCGCATGTAAGAGTTCGATCCGATGTTTGTGAGCTGCCGGATGGGAACCGCGCCGGATGTGGATATAAGGTTTGCCTGGAATGCAAGCACCACCTTCTTCGTTAACGCTATATACTTTCTTACATCGAGATTTCGTACAGCAAAGTCGAAGTCGCTGCCCACAGCTTTACGGTACACACCAACATAAAACTGTAAGTAAAATCCTTTCGAAGGAGCAAAGGCATGATTTCGATTGTCCCACGTTACATGAACACCAGGGTCCCGATACCCAGCCGCCATTTCTTCCAACGATCTCTTGCTGATCGAACAAACTGTTACCACTTCGGTCGTAGTCGAATTTCCAAACATGCTGGAACTCGTAGCCAACGCCGGCATACATACTTCGTCCGTAGATCCGACGCATCAGCTTAGGGAAAATGCTGAATTGTTCTATCCTGTAATTTTCGAGGGAGCTGTTGACCGTTGTGTTTCCGAGTCCCCAAAACTTATCCGGAAACTTTGTGATCGACGACACCATGTAGAGAATGTACTTCTCGTTGGGGAAATAGATGTTTCCTTCGGTGGCAGCAACCACCTGCTTTCGCAGCGTATAAAATGCCACCGCCTTGAAACTGGACGTCCTTGCGGTACTGTCGTCTTTGCCGATCTTGAAGAAGAATGTCCCCGCAGCACCCACGCCCCATCGATACTCGGGCGACTTCACAACAACGGGGAAAAGTACGTAGCGGTCTTTCTTGCCCTTCTTTTCAACCGGCGCGGGGGGCCTCGCAGCCTTATCGGGATCTACCGGCGCATCCTGTGCACGGAGAGAGGATGCTATCGCAAGAGAAATAATGACTAAAAGAAACCTCACAGAACCGCAAATGTAAGCACGTTTCCCGTAACCTCCTCACATTCAACGGCCAGATGTTTAGTTTAGCGAACCTGTACGTCGATTAAATAGACCAGGTTGACATGCTTTTTGCTTAGTTATAGGTTCGCGGTTTAAAGAATTACTAAGATGAAAAAAATTGATGGCGCTTTGTGTGTCCTTGTTTTCAGTGATGTTGGTTTCGGGCTCAATCAAACGAAGCCCTCGAAGGCAATCACAACCTGAAAGATCGTTTCGAGATCATGAAAGAAAAGGCAGAATCGTACAACGATTATAAAGTCATTAAAAACAACATCCTCAATGGCGTGTGGAAGATTAGTATGGACTCTATCGCCAAATTGAAGAACGACCTCCACACAGCGAATTCATCCATCGCCAAACTGAACGGCGAGATCACAGGGGCATCCGATAAAGTAAAAGCCGCAGAAACTGCCATGGAGGCATCTACCTACGAACGCACGCACATGAGCGTCCTGGGAATGCCAATAGCCAAAGTGTGTTTGTAACAACATCACTGATCGTTGTTGCCGCCCTTATCATTGCACTACTTACTGCGCTCAGCACATTCAACGTCCTTCGCAGATCCAATCGTGAAAAAGAACTTACGATACACGGAATTATGTCGGAGTTTGATGCCTTCCGTAAGAAAGCGCTCGAAAAAGAAGTAAAGATTTCACGCGAGCTGCAAAGTGAACGCAATAAGTTGAGCGCTCACGGAAAGAATTAGTTTTTAGTTTCTAGTTGGCGCCGAACTAGAGACTAAAAAACTAGCCAACTATTACTGATAGACCCTCACATAGTCCACTTCCATCCTCTGGGGCCATATATCTTCGTCAACACCTTGCTGCCCACCCCATCCTCCGCCAACGGCGATATTCATGATAAGATGAAACTTCTCATCGAAGGGCCATCCCATATAATCGTCGCCAGGTTGATGTTTGAGTGAATGATACATTTTATCATCAACATAGAAGTCGATCTTCTCTGCGGTCCAGTCGATCGCGTAAACGTGAAAAGCATCCATCGCATCGGGTACTGTTATCTTGCCGTCGATGTTTGTCTTCTTTATGTGATTGTATTTGCCTGAGTGTAAGTTCGCATGAACGACACCGGGATCGAAACCTACGTGTTCCATGATATCGATCTCGCCACTCTCGGGCCAGCCGCCATGCTTCCATTCGGTAGGCAGCATCCATATCGCAGGCCATGTACCACGACCCTTCGGCAGCTTCGCTCTTATTTCGATACCGACCGTATTTCCAGTCGCCTTTGTTTTTGAAACAATTCTTGTTGAAGTGTAATTGAATCCACTCTTCTGTTCCTTGATGGCTTCAATAACGAGGTTGCCATTCTCCCATACGAACAT
>JBBCGZ010000021.1:0-189756 GCA_037200305.1 Bacteroidota bacterium | reverse complement strand
TAGTCAACTGCTGGCGCCTGGTCCCTCGAGATTACTGTTCTGTGGGGATAAGGGATCTCGACACCTACTTTATCAAATCTCTCTTTGATCAGTTTTAGTAAATCACATTTGAGGTCGAATCCTTCTGTTGGGTTCCGTGCCCAGGTGTAAGCGCGAAGCTTCACGGAAAAGTCGGTGATCTCGATCACGCGCATCAGCACTTTTGGTTCGCCTTTTTCTTTCTCTTCTTCCGTCCGGTTGTCGATACAAAGCGGATGTTGTGTCGCCGTCTCCTGCATCGCGGTCAACGCCTTGTCGATACTCGACTCGAACGAAATGTTGAACTCAACAAACATACAAACTTTTTCATCGGTAATAGTCGAATTGACTATGGTCTCGTTGCTGATCACGCTATTTGGTATAACGATCCGCCGGTTCTCAAAGTCTTTGATCACCACGTGACGCAACGTAATATCTTCGACGTCGCCAGTATATAATGTCCCGATGCGCACTCGGTCACCCACGCTGAAGGGTTTAAAAATGACCAGGAAGATGCCGCTGATGATATTCGAAAATGCCTGCTGTGAAGCGAAACCGACAATCGCAGCAAGGATGCCAGCGCCGGTAAGCAGGGTAGTACCGAACGCATGGAGCGAGGGTATCGACCTGAAAATGATGATGGTCGCGATCAGCAGTGTAATAAAATCTACCGCGTTCTTGAAGAAGTTGTAGCGTGTGGGATCTACCTTAAGTTTGACTGCATTTTTTTTGAAAAATCTGCCGATAATGAATCGGATCACCCTGCCGATAACAAACGCGATAACAAGCACAAGAACAGAGAATCCTATTTGTTCCCACATCTTATCAATGTTGCTCATAAGCCCAAAATAGCGAAGAAATTAGCAATTATACCCTATTATTGCACTTTCAATGCCCCTCAAACTGGACGATATCAAAGCACCCGTCGCGCGGGAAATGGAAGAGTTCGAAACCAAGTTCCGGGCATCCATGAAAACGAAGGTGCTTTTGCTCGATAAGATCATGAGCTACATCGTAAAGCGAAAGGGCAAACAGATGCGGCCATTGTTCGTGTTCCTCAGCGCCGGCACCTGCGGCGGGATCACCGAGTCGACCTACCGGGCAGCCTCTCTCATCGAGCTTTTGCACACAGCCTCCCTCGTTCACGACGACGTTGTTGACGAAGCCAACTATCGTCGCGGCTTCTTTTCGGTGAATGCGTTATGGAAGAATAAGATAGCGGTGCTCGTGGGTGATTTCCTTCTCACGCGGGGACTTGCCTTGAGCCTTGAGAATCGCGAGTTCGAGTTGCTGTACATCGCCAACGAGGCCGTGAAAGAAATGAGCGAAGGCGAGCTGCTGCAGATGGAAAAGGCGCGTCGCCTCGACGTAAATGAAGAAGTGTATTACGAGATCATTCGCCAGAAGACGGCGTCATTGCTGGCATCGTGCTGTGCCGTGGGCGCAAGCTCGGCCGGCGCCCCGAAGGAGCTCGTGGAAAAGATGAAAAAGCTGGGCGAGTGCGTCGGCATGGCGTTCCAGATCAAGGACGATTTGTTCGACTACGGTGAGGACGAGATCGGCAAACCGCTGGGCATAGACATCAAAGAAAAGAAGATGACTTTACCGCTCATCTACGCGCTGTCGAAGGCGTCGTGGCTGGAGAAGCGGAGGATCACCAACATCGTGCGCAACGAAAGCGAGAAACCGAAGAAGGTGAAGGAAGTGATAGAGTTCGTAAAAAAGTCGGGCGGAATCGATTACGCTAACCAGGCGATGCAGAAATATTACGATGAATCGATGCGGATGATCGAAGAACTTCCGGAGTCGAGGTACCGCACATCCTTAGCCCAGTTGGTGCGGTTTACAATTGAGCGGAAGAATTAATACTAATCATTTTTTTTCCATCCCCGGTGTCATAAATTCGCGCACCGAAACTATGTAACTGTATGAAAATCACTGTTGTTGGAGCAGGAAATGTAGGCGCTACCTGCGCCGATGTGCTCGCTTACAAAGAAATTGCAAATGACATTGTACTAGTCGATATAAAGGAAGGCCTTGCCGAAGGAAAGTCGCTCGACATCTGGCAGAAGGCTCCGATCGATCTTTATGATACGAGAACCGTCGGTTCTACGAATGACTATTCGAAGAGTGCCAATTCGGATGTGGTAGTTATCACATCGGGACTTCCCCGCAAGCCCGGGATGAGCCGCGACGACTTAATTAATACCAACGCCGGTATCGTGAAGACCGTGACGGAAAATGTTGTTAAGCATTCCCCCAAGGCGATCATCATCGTGGTATCGAACCCATTGGATGTAATGACCTACCAGGCGCACCTTACTTCGAAGTTCCCAAGAACGCGGGTGATGGGTATGGCTGGTATTTTGGATACCGCCCGCTATCGTGCGTTCCTCGCAGAAGCATTGGATGTATCTCCGAAAGATATCCAGGCAATGTTGCTTGGTGGTCACGGCGATACAATGGTTCCGCTTCCACGTTACACTACGGTTGGTGGCATTCCTGTTACTGAACTCATTTCGTCTGAAAGACTGAATGCGATCATCGAAAGAACAAAAGTTGGTGGCGGCGAGCTTGTGAAGCTGATGGGAACATCGGCATGGTATGCTCCCGGTTCCGCAGCAGCGCAAATGGTAGAGGCAATCGTAAGAGATCAGAAGCGTGTGTTACCGGTTTGTATGCAATTGGATGGTGAATATGGAATTCGCAATTGCTACCTCGGTGTTCCTGTTGTACTTGGTAAGAATGGTATCGAGAAAGTTATAGAGTTGGATCTTAATGATGCCGAAAAAGAATTACTCGACACGAGTAGAAAGCATGTTCAAGAAGTGATGGATGTGCTTGATAAGTTGAAATAGTCTCTAGTTTCTAGTTTCTGGTTTCTAGTTGGGCTCGAATGATCTCTTGAGTCAACTAGAAACTAGAAACTCTTAATCCAACATAAATAACCTCCGAAGCTGACAATCCAAATCTGTACACAGTCTCTTTCGGTAGCCCAAAAACAAACCGATCCTCCACCGCTTTCAATCCCGCCATCTCAATTCTCTTCGGATAGTCCTTTCCGTATTTCCTCACATGGTCATCCTGACCAAATATTTTTTCCCGTTCTCTTTTATCAGTTATTGACGCATCTTCAAACGTAGCATCAGGCACCGGCGCAAAGAATGGTATCTGCATGATCGCCCAACCCCCTGGTCTCAGCACACGACGAATCTCACTCATCGCCTTGATGTCGTCGGTTACATGTTCCAATACATGATTACATAACACCACATCAAACGTAGTGTCTTTAAAGGGCATCTCATGAATATCCATTTTCACTTTCGCCAGGGGTGACTCGATATCGGCGGTCACGTACTTGTCACCATGCTGCTTTTCGAACGGCTTCATGAAGCAATGTTCAGGGGCAATGTGAAGCACGTCGAGCTTGTTGTTGAAAAAATTGGTCTTTTCCTTTAGATATAGCCAGATCAGTCGGTGTCGCTCCAGCGACAGGCACGAAGCACACAGAGCGTTCGGCCTCGGATTGATCCGCCCGTAAGGCAAAAACTCTCTATAATGATGCCCGCAGACCGGGCACTCGACCTTATTCCCCACGTAAAACCATCCCACCACTTTCAGGCCCACCCCGCTGAACAGTTGGAGATACCTCCGGGGCACGAAACGGATGAGAAATGCGATGATTTTCTTCATATAACTAATTGCGGGGCAATAAAACTATTTTTGTCGGTCCCACATCTATACAATAGAACCGAAAATTTTGGCTGAAACTCTACTAGATATAGCTATGATGCATTCTGATGCCCTCATCGCCAGGGCCCGCGAAGGGGATAAGAATGCCCAGGGGAAGCTGGTTCAGCTGTGGTATAAGCGGATCTATAACTTCAGTTATAAATTCTTCTTCGACCACGACATGGCTATGGAAGTATCGCAGAAGACATTCATAAGTATGCACAAGAACATCGCACACCTGAATGACCTCGCACGCTTCCGCTCCTGGATGTACACCATAGCTGTGAATTATTGCCGCGAAGAGTTGAGAAAGAAGAAGAACAGAAGGGCCCTTTCTCTCAGCGACCTTCAGCCAGGCGGTGAACGGGAAGAAAGCTATCGTTGGGAGGAAAGTGGAGCGCGTCACGAAAATCCCGAGCGTCAACTGCGACAAAGCGAACTGTCGGACATTCTGCAGAAATGCCTGATGGAGCTGAGCGAAGAACAACGCGAGGTGGTGATCATGAAAGAGTACGAAGGTTTGAAGTTCAGGGAGATTGCTGAAGCACTCAACATCTCCGAGAACACAGTGAAGTCGAGAATGTATTATGGATTGGATGGATTGAAGAGAATCCTCGAAAAGAACAGTATCACAAAAGAAACAATTGGTTATGAGCTATAGGCCTGATGAAAGCATCCTGATCTCCTGGTTATACGGAGAGCTCGATGAAGCAGAGAAAGCGAAAGTGGAGAAGTATTTCCAGGAAAATCCGGATGAGCTGAAAAAAATGCAGCAACTCAGCGGTGTGAAAGACATCATGAGCAGTGTCCAGGATAAAGAAGTGATAGCCCCACCGTTGTTTATGGACGATGATGTTAAAGTCGTTTCTTTCTGGCGCACAACGTCCTTTAAGACTGTGATGAGCATCGCGGCTTCGTTCCTTCTGTTAATTGTTGCAGCGAAGCTCCTGAACATGGATGTAAACTATTCGAACAGCGAGCTCCGAATTTCTTTTGGAACACCTGCAAAGCAGCAGATCGAGCCATCGCTCAGTGCAACGGATGTACAGCGAATGATCGATGAATCCAATTCAAAGAACAGGGAAGCACTGGATGTTGCTATCAAAGAATCTTTCAACAGCAACGCAACGAAGATCAACGAACTCGTTCGACAAGCTTCGGTTGCTTCCAAAACCGACATTCAAAATTTCGTGAGCTCTCTGCAACGGGATAATCTCACACAGGTGCGCGACTATCTCCAACTCTCAGCAGCCGATCAACACAAGTACACCGACAACCTTGTCCTTGAGTTCTCGAAGTACCTGCAGGAACAACGCAACCAGGATCTCAACATGTTCCAAACCCGTTTCAGCAAGCTCGAACAACACACAGATGAATTGAAAACAGAGACAGAACAAATTCTTGCAAGCATCATTTCGAATTCACCCCAACAGGGACAGCAAAGCAGTTATTGATTGATTTTTTAAAACCAGTACAATGAAAAACATTATCCTAATAGTAATATTCCTGATCAGCGGCACTAGCTCCTTTTCACAAGCAAAGATCGATCAGGATCGAATGGACCGCGACATAGAGATCGCCGAGAATGCCCTCGCCACCATCATCAAACAAAAGTTTGGCAATAGAAACATGTGGCTCGAAGTCAAAGCCACTTACACTCCAGGCTACGGCGTCACCATGCGCCTTCCCAACGATAACCACCAATGGTCATACAACTCCGGTTTCGGTGTGGGCAATAGCTACAGCTATAGCATTAGCAGTAACGGTAACGGTAACGGACGTGCCGTGATTGCTCCCGTCCCCGCAGTGAGTGCGAATGGCACTAACGTAATCGTATACAGAAGTGCCGACGACGACTACGCGGAGGCACCGAAGAAGGCAAAAGGAGAAAAAGATAAAGACAGGGAGTTTAAAGACTACGAAAAAGACAAAGCCAAGGCAATGGAAAAAGCAGAGAAGTCGTCAGACAGCGCCAGGGCTATGTACTATGGAAAAATGATCGATGCTGCGATTGAGTTCATCGTTGACTATGGCGACCTGTTTAGCCAGTTGCCCCCCGAAGAAAGAATACTCATCACCAATCGTGGCGAAGGTGGACGTTTCTACGAATACAACAACAAACAGAAAAGAATGCTTGTGACAGTCGAAGGCACGAAAGGCGACATCGTACAGTTCAGGCAGGGCAAGATGACCCGCGACCAGATCATGAAGAATGTGAAGATTGTGAACACCGAGTCGACCAATGAAGTGGAGACCGACCTCGAGTTGCTCTCAAGTATTCTCAGCCGTCTCTATCGTTCCGACCTGTCGAAGACATTTTACACGGAAGAGAATATTTACTACGAGCGTCTGAAGAACTTCGGTGTGATCTATTACATGTCTGCTTATTCCAGCAACGAACAGTATCGCAACGTCGATCGCAATACCGAAGCATCAAAAGACAAGGGCAAGATCTGGTCGATGCCAACATTGCGCCTCGAGGGGCTTACCCAGGAACAACGCGACAAGAAAGTGATTGAGATGTACCCACAGTTCGAGCGTGAACTGAAGGATAATATTGTAGAGTACGCTCAGACTGTGAAGAGTCTGAAGGACGAGGAGATGTTCGTATTCAATATTCAGATCACCAAATGTGTCGGATGCAATATTCCCTCGACTTTAGAGTTATCATTGAAGAACTCTCTGGTCCGGAAGCTGGCAGCAGGGCAAGCAACGAAAGCCGAGGTGGTAGCGGCAATCAACGTGAAGAAGGGACCGACTCAATAACAATTCACAACGTAATTCTAACAGATCGTCCGGTTTTAACAACTAGTTAAGACCGGACCCCGTTAGAAAATTCTACCTTGGATTGCGTGACTTTGTAACCAAATCACCATTAAGAGGTACTTACTACTCTACCTGTAATCCGTAACTACGATCTATGAAGAAAAAACTACTAATTGCTGCAGGCGTGTTGGCAGTGCTGTTAGGTGGATATTACTTTTTTATGCGCGAGCGTGAAGCCGGTAAATCAGCCGACGTTCTCGCATCAGTCAAAAAGGGTGACTTCAAGGTCGAGATCGAAACCACAGGCGAGCTCGAAGCAAAAAACTCAGTTAAGATCAGCGGCCCGGGCGGGCTCCGCAACTTCCAGATCTGGCAGGTAACTATCCAAAACATTGTAGACGAAGGAACGGTAGTGAAGAAGGGCGACTGGGTTGCCACACTCGACCGGTCGGAGTTCCAGAATAAATTCGCGCAGAAGCAGATCGACTTCGAAAAAGCTAATTCCAAATTCGTTCAGACCCAGCTCGATACAACATTGCTCATGCGTCAATCGCGCGATGAGCTGATCAACTTGAAATATGATGTGGAGGAGAAGGGCATCGTTCTTCAGCAATCGAAGTTCGAGCCACCGGCTACCATCAAGCAAGCCGAGATCAATCTCGATAAAGCAAGGCGTGCTCACGAACAGGCACTCGAAAATTATAAGATCAAGAGGAATCAGAATGTCGAAAAGATGAAGGAAGTCGATGCCGAGCTTCGCAAGATGCGCGGTGAATACGATGGCATGACCGAAATACTTCAGACATTCAACGTTCTTGCCCCGGAAGACGGAATGGTGATCTACGAAAAAGGATGGGATGGCAAGCCGATCAAAGCAGGTTCACAAATTCACATGTGGGAGCCTACCGTTGCTACACTTCCCGATCTTACTAAAATGATCTCGAAGACTTTCGTGAATGAAGTGGACGTGAGAAAAGTAGCGACAGGCCAGGCTGTTAGCGTTGGTCTCGATGCATATCCCGATAAGAAATTAAACGGTAAAGTTATTCGCGTCGCTAATGTTGGTGAACAACGCCCCAACTCTGACGCAAAAGTATTTGAAGTGGCCGTAGAGCTCGAAGGAACAGATCCAACATTACGTCCTTCGATGACGACCAGCAATCGCATCGTGGCAAAACTCGTTCAGAACGTTTTATTTATTCCACTCGAGTGCCTTCACAACGAGGCCGACACGATCACTTACGTTTATAAGAAAGATGGTTTGAAGATCACCAGGCAGGAGATCATTGTCGGCGATACTAACGCCAACGATGCTGTGATCACAGGTGGTCTTGCCGAGAACGATCTCATCTTCTTATCGGTGCCGCCCGGCAGAGATGATATTGATGTAAACCTGTTGCCAGAACTCAATGGCAAGCGACAGAAAAAAGAAGAGAAGAAGCCAGATCCTGCACCCGCTGGTCCGATCTCACAAGCTACAGGATCTAAATAGTTCAGGATGATCCCGCAGCGACTACTCGCGAATCTCTTTATCGCCATCTCGGCGGTACTGACTAACAAAATACGCTCGTTACTTACTGCCCTCGGTATCATCTTCGGCGTGGCCGCTGTGATCGCCATGCTTGCAATCGGCAGTGGAGCGCAGCAGGAGATCCTCGACCAGATACGTCTTGTTGGTGTGAACAATATTGTGATCAAGCCCATCATCGAGCAGAAAGAAGAGAAGGTGGAGGAAGAGGGAGGTAAAAAAGACAAGAAGAAATTTTCCCCAGGTCTTACTATTCGCGATGTAGAAAGTATTTCGTCTACGATACCGGGATTGAGCAAGCTGAGTCCCGAGATCTCGCTCGACACGTATGTGATCAGGAACGGCTATCGTCGCAGCGCGAAACTGGTGGGAGTGGAGCCAGCCTACTTCCAGATATACAGTTTCAATCTTATCGATGGTCAGCAATTCGATGAAGCTCATCGCAGGATCGGTGCTCCAGTGTGCATCATTGGCTACGGTATCAAGTCGAAATTTTTTCCTGTTGATAATCCCATTGGTAAGAGCATTAAAGTGGGCCAACATTGGCTTACTATCATCGGGGTACTCGAAGAGAGAAAAGTTTCTGCGAACAGCATCAGCAAGCTTGGTATTCGTGATTTCAACATGGATGTCTACGCGCCCCTTCAAACGGTGCTGGTAAGATATCGCGACCGTGATAAGATCACCACCGAGGCATTGCGACTTGCCGCCATGCGCAGCCGTGGAAACATCCAGGATAATGGCACTCAAACTGCCGAACAGGAAGCTGAGAAGAAGAATTATCATCAGCTCGATCGACTGGTGATACAGGTTGATGAGACCAGCCTGATGGAGCCCATCTCCGACATCCTTCAGCGCATGCTGCAAAGAAAACATTATGATGTGATCGACTACGAGATCGAGATACCTGAGTTGCTTTTGAAACAACAACAACGTACCAGTGAGATCTTCAACTGGGTGTTGATTGCGATCGCGGCGATTTCGTTGCTCGTAGGTGGTATCGGCATCATGAACATCATGCTTGCTTCGGTGCTCGAACGTATTAAAGAGATCGGTCTCCGGTTATCGATCGGAGCTCAGAAGAGCGACATCATTCAGCAGTTTCTTTTCGAAGCGATGATGATCAGTATTTCAGGGGGATTGGTTGGTGTGGCGTTGGGGATCAGTATGGCATATGTCGTTTCTGGCGCCGTTGGTATTCCAACAATCGTAAGCTTTTCATCTATTCTGCTCTCATTCGGTGTTGCAGCTACTATCGGGTTGATCTTTGGTATCGCTCCCGCAAGAAAGGCTGCAAGCCAGGATCCAATCGCTTCCCTTAGATATGAATAAAAACGTACAACGTGCAACGTGCAATGTGCAACGTTCAGGTTTAGACATCAAAAAGGCTACGAACGAAAATCGCCGCATCGGATCAGCTATCAGGCTTCTTTGCACTTTGCACATTGCACTTTGCACGATAGTTGTAAATGTTCACGGTCAGAATGTCTTCAGTTTAGAAGATGTCATTCACAGAGCTCAAACCCAATCCCCAGCATTCAAGCAAGCCGAGACACGACGCGAGAACAGCTACTGGCTCTTCCAACAATATCGTACCAACTATGTTCCGCAAATACGCGCGAACAGCAATAACGGTGGTGCTTTGTATAACAACAGTTTCACGAGAACTCAACAGCCCGATGGAACATTCAAGTACCAGCCTGTTAACTACCTCAACCCCGGTGTAAACTTCTCGTTGCAACAGCCTATCGAATGGACTGGCGGTACGATCTCGGTCAACTCGTCGTACAACTACTTCCGCGATCTCAAAAATCAGCAGCCTACTATCTGGAACGGGAGCCCTTTCTATATCAACCTCTTCCAGCCAATATTTTCATTCAACCCGTTGAAGTGGGCACGGATGACAGAGCCGATTAGATTCGAGGAATCGAGACGCGGCTACGCAGAATCCATGGAGGCAATTGCACGCGACGGAGTAACAAGTTTCTTCGGTGTGTTGCAGGCGCAAGTCAATCTCCAGATTGCGAAATTCAACCTCGCCAACAACGATACAATTTATAAGATCGAACAAGGTCGCTATAATATAGGTACAACTTCGGAAGACAAGCTGTTGCAGGTAGAACTGCAGTTACTTCGTTCGCGACAGGATGTTGCCAGGGCCAATCTCGATCTTCAGAATGCAAGTCTCGGACTACGAACTTACATCGGCCTTCGTAATGGAGAAGGATTCTCGCTCGTGATGCCCGACATCATCCCAACTTTCGAGGTGTCGGAAGATGCAGCGCTCGAATACGCCAAGCAAACTCGAGCCGCGTTCATCGCCTTCGAGCGTCGAAAGATCGAAGCGGAGCAGGCCGTTGCCCAAGCGAAAGGTCAACGGTATAACGTTGGCGTTACGGCAGCATACGGTACTAACAACACCGCTTCCAATTTGAGTGAGGTTTATCAGAATACTTCGAAGCAGCGTATTGCAAGTATAAGTTTCGACGTGCCGTTGGTCGACTGGGGACGGCGAAGAGCTACGATGAGAACAGCCTACGCGAACAAACAATTGACCGACTACCAGATTGCCCAGGATGAAGTTGTGTTCGAGCAGGAGATACTCACGCAGGTCCGCCAGTTCGAGATGCTTCGTTTGTCGATCGAGATTACGAAGAAGTCCGACGAAGTTGCCCAGAATCGTTACATGGTTGCCCAGAACCGTTACCTGATCGGTAAGATCGATATCACCAACCTTAACATTGCGCTTAACGAGAAAGATGCTGCCAAGCGAAGTTACATCGACGCGCTCAACCAGTTCTGGACGGCCTACTACGAACTCAGGCGACTGACACTTTATGATTTCGCGCTGACGAAACTTTTATACACTGCAACGAATTAAGCTTCCGGTGACAATATTTTACACCGGTTGAAACATTCTATCTTAAATTCTGTCTAACTCGTTATATGCTTCACAACATCAAATTTGCGATCAGAATTTTCCTGAAGGACAAATTCTTTTCGACCCTGAACATCCTCGGACTTGCCCTTGGCATTGCCGTTAGCGTGATCATGTTGCTCGTTCTGCAAAACGATCTTAGCTACGATAAATATCACACGAAGCATAAGGAGATCTATCGTTTAGGCGGGCACTTGTGGGCTACCGGTATCGATGTGCAACAGGCAAGGTCCGCTCGTGAAATGGGAGATATTTTGAAAGAGGAATTTCCTGAAGTACAAGACTTCGTTCGCGCCAATGACTGGGGCCGGACAATGATCACATATAAAGACTCGAAAGGTGACGAGAAGAGCTGGTATGAAGAAAATGTTGTTCGTACCGATTCCAATTACTTCCAGATGTTCGATCACCGATTCATTGAAGGCGATCCAAAAACATGTTTGTTGAAGCTTAACTCGATCGTGATCAGCGAACGCGTTGCTAAGAAAATTTTCGGCAAAGAGAGTGCGCTCGGACAGCAAGTGGAGATCAACGACGAGTTGAATACGATCACCGGGGTTATCGAGAATGTGCCCGAGAACACGCACCTGAAATTCGACGTTCTCGTTTCCCAGTTGGTCGACGTACGCGACTGGACTAAAGAAGATGGCGGCGGTATTAAGTCCGAAGCTTTTTGGAATCCGGATGTGTTCACCTACCTGTTGTTCACTAAAGACTACAATGTTGAACAGTTCTACAGCAAGTTCCCTGCGGCCATCTACGACAAGTATTTTAAGTCGTTCGGCGATAAAGTTGGTGGTCATTACGATCCTGTTCTCGAAAATCTTGCTGACATACATTTTCATTCCAAGTTGCAGGGCGACGTTCCGCAAGGGAACCTTGCTTACCTGTATGCATTTACCGGTATCGGAATATTTATTGTGTTGCTGGCATGTATCAATTACATGAACCTTTCTACTGCAAAGTCGATCAACAGGGCAGGAGAGATAGCAATGAAGAAGACTCTCGGTTCTTCGAAAAGAGCGCTTGTCTTTTCATTCCTTAGCGAATCGATATTGCTCTCTGTGATCGCTGCGATTCTTGCAATAGGCCTCGTATTCTTCGTGATCGACGCAACATCTTTCAACTCGCTCATCAGCAGAAATCTCAGTCTTAATTTTGTCGATAATAGATCGCTGTTGTTGGGCGTCCTTGGGATAACGATCTTCATCGGGGTGCTTTCGGGAATTTACCCGGCGCTGTACCTTCCGTCGATACCCACACTCAATGCTTTGAAGGGCGCGTTCAAGAACAGGAAATCGAGCTTGTATCTTCGCAAGTCATTAACAACCCTGCAGTTCGCGATATCAATCTTTGTGGTTGTGTGCACATGGTTTATGAGAGACCAGATCAACTACGTTAGAAGTAAGGATCTCGGGTTTGATAAAGAGAACGTTGTCGTTCTGTCGATACAGGATTCGGCGGTTCAAAATCATATCAAAGCCATCCGCGAAGAGTTTGAAAGGAATCCAAAGATCGTTGGCTCTACGGTTGCCTACAATGTGTTGGGTATGAACTCAGGTGGTGGCCCTGTTATGATGGCTGAAACGGACCAGGGAATGACTCAACAGAGATTCGTGATGCTCAACGTTGGCGATGATTACCCTGAAGACCATGAACCTGAAGTTATTGGATGGCCGTGACTTCGAGATCGGTGATGCCGAAGCCGACAGGTATTTTATTATCAATGAAGCCGCAGCAAAACAAATGAATTGGGGCGACAAGGCTGTCGGTAAAAAGCTTCGCTTCTTCCACGACACAGACGAAACTAAAAAAGTGATCGGGGGTAGTAAAAGATTTTAATTTCGGCTCTCTTCACAACGCAGTGGAGCCGATGGTCCTCAATCGCGCTCACGATCCGATGGGCGGATTCCTTCATTTGAAAGTTGCCGGCGGCGATCTGCCGAAGACATTGGATTTCATCCGCGAAACCTGGACGAAGTACGACGCATCACATCCTTACGAATACTTTTTCCTCGACGATAAATTCAATGAGCAATACAAGGAAGACGAGGTACAGTACAAGCTACTCTCAAATCTTTCGTACATCTGTATCTTCATTTCGATATTAGGCTTGCTTGGGCTGTCGGCATTCACTGCCGCACAACGCACGAAGGAGATCGGGATACGCAAGGTGCACGGAGCTTCGATCCCGCAGATCGTTTACTTATTGTATAAAGATGTGATGGTGTTGGTACTGATCGCTACCGTGATCGTAGTGCCAATCGGCTATTACGTGATGAACAACTGGCTTGGTAATTTCGCTTACCGACTGCCGATCAATTACGTGATCTTCGGGTTGGTGGCTACGTTGGCTTTGATCTTCGCGTTCGTGACTGTTGGATTTCATTCGCTCAGAACGGCAAGGACGAATCCAGTGGAGTCTTTGAAATATGAATAGTTTCTAGTCTCTAGTTTCTAGTTGGGCTCCGAATGATCTTTTGACTCAACTAGAAACTGGAGACTAGAAACTAAATCCCAGTGTAATTAAAAGGACTGATAGACCTAAGTTTATCTTTTACTTCCTTTGAAACATCTAAATTTTCAATAAATCCAGAGATACTTTCTTTCGTAATCTTCTCGTTTTTTCGAGTAAGCTCTTTCAACGCTTCATACGGATTCGGGTATCCTTCTTTTCTCAAAATAGTTTGAATCGCTTCGGCAACAACCGCCCAGTTGTCGTCAAGATCATCGTCGATAGCCTGGCGATTGAGCTCCAGCTTGCCGATGCCTTTCAGCAACGATCGATAAGCAACGAATGTATGAGCGAGGGGAACACCGATGTTCCTCAACACCGTAGAGTCTGTGAGATCTCTTTGTAACCTGGAGATTGGAAGCTTCGCGGAAAGATGTTCGAAGATGGCGTTAGCAAATCCAAAATTGCCCTCAGCATTTTCGAAGTCGATCGGATTTACTTTGTGGGGCATCGCCCGAAGAGCCCACTTCTCCTTCTTTGATCTTCTGTTTGAAGTAATTCATCGACACGTACTGCCAGACGTCGCGCGAAAAATCGATCAGGATCGTGTTGATCCGTTTCATCGCGTCGCACTGTGCGGCAAAGTTGTCGTAGTGTTCTATTTGCGTTGTGGGGTAGCTAAGCTCCAGCCCCATGTCGTCCACGAAGTTGTCGGCAAATTCGATCCAGTTGATCTTCGGGTAAGCGACGTTATGTGCGTTGAAATTTCCCGTTGCCCCGCCAAACTTCGCACTGTAGGCGATGTTGATCAGCGATTGATATTGAACCGACAAACGAACCATGAACACCTTCATCTCTTTGCCGAGTCGGGTAGGAGACGCAGGTTGACCGTGAGTACGCGCAAGCATGGGTATGTCCTGCCAGCGATCGGCCAACTCGGCAATTGCATTCATGATCTTCTCAAGCAACGGGCGCATGTGTGTGGTCATGAACTCCTTCGTCGCCAGTGGGATTGCCGTGTTGTTGATGTCTTGCGAAGTGAGACCGAAGTGAATGAACTCCTTATACTTGTCGATTTTTCTTTTCTCGAAATGATTCTTGATGAAATATTCGACAGCCTTTACGTCGTGATTAGTGACCTTCTCGATCTCTTTGATCTCTGCAGCATCCGACTCGGTGAAGTTTTTATAGAGGTCGATCAGTGGCTCGATTTCAGTCTTGGGAAAATCGGCAAGCTCCGGAAGAACATCAGTGAGGCGAATAAAGTATTCGACCTCGATACGCACCCGGTAATGGATCAGTCCAAACTCCGAAAAATAGGGCGACAGCTCGGCGGTATCCTTGAAATACCTGCCATCGATCGGAGAAATGGCCATTAATGGCGATAGTGTAACTGATGATTTCTTGCTAGCCAAAGTGTCGGGAAATAAGGCCCTAAAATAGATTTTTTTATGGAAGCGTGTCAGGCTAAATTTGCGGCATGTTTGGATTGTTTAAGAAGGACAAGAAGCAGGAAGGGCCAAAAGGACCTCATTATTACGACCTGAAAATCAGCGAGATAGTTCAAGAAACGAAAGACGCCATCACGATCGTCTTCGAACAGCCGGCAACGCCGCTCAACTATAAACCGGGCCAGTTTCTCACTCTTATCATCAATATTGGTGGAAAAGATGTCCGTCGCTCTTACTCGCTATGCACGTCACCGTACCTCGGCGAGAAACCAGCGGTCACCGTTAAGCGCGTCGACGGCGGAGTGATGTCGAACTGGCTGCCCGACAATATGAAAGTCGGCAGCTCTATCAAAGTGATGGAGCCCATGGGGCAGTTCACCACGGATTATTCGAAGTCGAACAAGAGGCATATCGTGATGTTTGCCGGCGGTTCGGGTATCACCCCGATGATGTCGATCATCAAGAGCACCATCACCCAGGAACCCGACAGCATTGTGTCGCTCATTTACTGCAATAGAAATATCGATAGCATTATTTTCAAAGACTCACTGGAACAATGGGCCACGAAATATGAAGGACGTCTTCACGTGATTCATGTGCTCGACGAAGCTCCGATGAACTGGCAAGGTTATTCGGGTTTGCTGAATCATGAAATGCTGATGAAGCTCTTCGAAAGAATTCCTGATTGGGGTATCGACAAGACAACTTACCTGATGTGTGGTCCCGAAGGCATGATGAAGAATGTCGACACACTGTTGGATGATCACAAAATTTCTCGCGACAAGATCTTCAAAGAAAGTTTTGTTACAGGAACGATCGATAAAAAAGACAAGAAAGAGGGAACAGAAAACGCTGCCGGAAATAAAGCTCGCGAAGTTACGATTCGTTACGACGGCAATGAGTTCAAAGTAATGGTAGAGCCACATCGTACCATTCTCGAAACAGCGCTCGACGATGGTATCGATCTTCCGTACTCATGCCAGAGTGGACTTTGTACGGCGTGCCGCGGCAAGTGTCTCTCTGGCAAAGTAAAGCTCGACGAAGAAGAAGGCCTGTCGCAGAGCGAGAGGGCAGAAGGTTATGTGTTAACGTGTGTTGGACACCCTTTGACCGATGATGTCGTTATCGAGATAGGTTAAACGTTGTGCCGTCGAACGTGGCGTCTGTAATTTTTCCATCTGCGCCGATATTGAACACGAGATTCCCTTTCCCATACCACTTCTTATCATACCATCCGCGGAAGGTATCGTAATGCCAGTGTGAAAATCTCGCCTTTACGAACTTATTCACCTCGGCAACAAGTTCTTCACCCTCGACAGATATTACCATGGTTCCATACAACGGATCGCTGTAGGTTCCGGTATAATCTTTCAATGCTAAAGTGGGTTTCGTATTCATAACCCGCTTTGCTTCGAAGTCTTTCTCTTGTTTCTCGCCACCGGCTTCGATGTTACGATAAAGCCTCAGGAAGTCCGCGCTCCAATCACGATTACCACCGAGGGCAAAGTAATCGAACGCTTTATACATAAGTGCATGACGTACCTCGGCATGATCGAGGTTGCCAAACACGTAGATCCCCAATTTATATTCAGGCAGTTGTGCATGGATGGCGACAGCCCCGGCAAGACTTCCCGTGTGAAGATTAACTTTCTTTCCCTGGTAGTCGTGTTGAAACCAACCGAATCCATACGTCGTCCAGTTTGGTTTGGTGATTGTGGTAGTCGGATAAAAGCTCATCGGAGCAATAACCTGTGGCTTAAACATTTCAGCCCACGATGCAGGAGTTAATAATCGACCACCCGTCTGGCCGGCGGACAAGCCAGCATACTTGCTGCTATCGATCATTACTCTCATCCATTTACCCATGTCATCCACACACGACCATACGCTGCCGGCGGGACCGATCTCGTCGGCCTTCGTGTGTTTGATAACTGTAATTTTTCCTTCGATCTTATAGTGTGGAGCCGTTTGATTTGGATCGTTTACATCGGCGAGTAATGGAAACGTGCGCGTCATCCCCAGTGGTGTGAAGATTCTTTCTTTTATGAATACATTCCATGGCTTCCCGCTTACTTTCTCAATTATTTTACCGGCAACCAGGTAAAATATGTTCTGATAAATGAAGCCTCCGCGAAGCGAATAACTTGGTTGAACATAACGCATCTTGTGAAGGACTTCATCTGATGGAACATCCATTATGCCCCATAAGAAATCCGCGTTGCCAACACCGGTATTGTGTGTGAACAGGTCGCGTATCCTGATCTCTCGTGTTACGAAAGGATCGTATAGCTGGAACTCCGGAAGGTATTCGACAACACGATCGTTCCAATTTACTTTTCCCTCATCTACCAGCATGCCCATACAGGCAGCCGTCATGGCTTTGGTTGTAGATGCACAGGCGAAAAGTGTTTTCGAATCGATCGCATCGGATTTGCCGAGCTCGCGAACACCATAACCCTTTGAAAGCAGGACCTGCCCATTTTGTACAACGACAACAGCTAAACCTGGCACATCCCATTCTTTCACTGCCTTTTGAACATAAGCGTCAAACACAGCCGCTGACTTAAGTCCAGGCTGCGAATACGCTGTGAATGAGATCAACAAAAGAAACAAGATCCGCTTCATATCATTTTTATTAGAGCTGCGATAGCAATCACCGTCCAAATGATGTTGATGACCATGGATGGATAAGCTTTGTTGTACCAGGTGTTCGCGATCAGGAAGATCGCACCGGTCAGATTTAATAGTTGGAATACAGCTGAACTGGCTGTTAACGTTCCGTTGCTGTTCAACGCGTACGCAGCGATGACTTCAACGGCGCCAATCCATCCGATAATGTCGATAAATTTCTTCTTCAAGATGATTACTTGAGTGGCACTCTCAACAATAGACTGTCGTTGGTGATGAACAACCACTTTTCGTCAGGTGTTAACGCCGTGTTGGCACACGCAGCTTCGAGCTTGATCTTCCCGAGGACTTTACCTTCGGGACTGAAGATGAACACACCGCCCGGAGCCGAAGCAAACAGGTTTCCTTTTGAGCTCACCTTGAAGCCGTCGGGCAAACCGAAGCTGCCCGGTGCTGCCACCTCACTGCTTGCATCATAGAAAACCTTACCTGATACTACAGATGTATCACCGAGCTCGTAGCGATACCATCTCGGTTTCTTCGGATCGGAGCTCGCTACATAGAGAACTTTATTATCGGGCGAGAGGCCGATACCATTAGGACGCGAGATACTGTCGACCAACAGATACACTTTTCCATCCGGAGCAACTTTATAAACTCCCTGGAAGGGAATTTCTTTTTCGGGATCACTCTCGTCGCGATTGCCGAGTCCATATGGAGGATCGGTGAAGTAGAAGCTTTTGTCTTTACCCTGAACAACATCATTGGGACTGTTGAATTTCTTGCCGCGAAAATTGTCGGCTATCGAACCATATTTTACTGCTGGCGCATCCAGTGACGCTTCCATAAAACCAATCCTGCGATCACCATGTTGACACAACACCAATCTTCCCTGGTCGTCGATGATCAATCCGTTTGCTCCGGGCTCCGTGCTTCGTGTCTTTTCGCCAGTGAATCCCGAAGGACGAAGATATTCGACCGCACCGTTGGCTTCAGTCCACTTATACACAACGTTCTGCGGAACATCCGAGAACAACAACATCTTTTGAGATTCAACCCACACCGGACCTTCGCTCCAGTCGAACCCTTTCGCTACAATCTCTGGCTCGGCATCATCGGCGATGATCTCGCTGAGGGCGGGGTCGAATGTTTCGATGCCAAAAGGTGATGTTTTAGTTTCTTTATTGCTGACGCAGGATGCCAGCAGTAAAAGGAGTGGAAGAAGTTTTTTCATTCTTTAAATTTAATGAAAAAACTTGTCGCAGCGACAGCAGGCTAAGTCCGTACGCAAGCGGCACCAACATGCCGGGTAGTAAGATGAATGGAAACTCAGCTACGATAGTATTGGCGGGTTCATTGTTGAAGATCCTGAGTGGTGTAGGCATCGAGAGAATCGCGACTGCCACGATGTTGATCAGAAGTCCGAGACATGCGATGTTCCATATTGCCAGGCCCCATTTGGATCTCGAAAGAAACATGGCAGCGAAGGGAGCGGTGAGACCACTTAATATGTCGAAGTTCCGTCCTTCGAACGTCATTTGTATGGGCAAGAGATTTTGAACAGCCAAAGCCCATAAGAGTAATTCCACGAAAACGCGGAAGACCTGCAATTGAACGATGGATTTTGCGGGGATTGATGAAAGGAGTTTTTGTGTGCTTTTAGAAAAAGTAAAGAGGATGATTGCAATAAACGGTATGAGTAAGACCGGCGCCATGTTTAACGGGAAGGTATCGAAGCGTGAGGCCATGCCAGAGAGACTCCAGACCGTAAGAAACACGGCCCACGCTACAAATGCGATCGCGATACTTTTGAAATTTTTATGCGAGCGAAATAATCGTACAAACAGCCAGAAGAATAATATTGTGAGGGTGATAAAGCCAAGGCCAATCAATGTTTTCATAATGTTTGGTTTTCTGACTTCAACGGGCGCCGTAAAAGTAGGCTATGACAAAAATTGCTATTTCCGGAAGAATGTCGGGTACACGCCGGTTTCATTCTTAAATAATCTGCTGAAGGAAGATTGCTGGGCGATACCAACGAGACGTCCGACAGATGACACTTCAATTCCCTTCTTTAACAGCTCCTTTGATTTCGAAATACGAACGTTGTTCAAAAACTTATGTGGCGGCACGCCAAACACTTCTTTAAACGCCCTCAAGAAATGAAATTTAGATAACATACTCACGCTCGAAAGCTCCTCGAGCGAGATGTCATCGGCGTAAAAATTATAGATATGATCTGTTGCGAGATGCAATCTCCGAATGATCTCTTTCCTGGTCGAGACTTTCGCCGCCGAGATCCTTTCGGCTTTTATTTTCTCTCCACGATTGACCTTAAGGAGGTGAGTATATAAGTGCGCTAATAATTCTTGTTGCTCCAGCGTGGTTATTTCTCTTCTAAGCCGCGACTCCAGGTATTTTAGAACATCATCTTTTGGATACAGCTTGTTGTAGAATTCAACATCCTTCCACTCAGTTCCAAAGTGTACATTAAGTGTTTCCGCCGATTTGATCTCAAGCGTGTAACGTTGAGTGTTGTTGCTGATAAAGAAGTAGTCGTTACTAACGCGCGACGTACGTCCGTCGACCATCACGAAACTTTCTCCCGATACATTACTGAACATCGACAATGGACCGGCAATGTTATCACGAAAGACTGATCCACTTTTGACATTCAATAAAACGTCAGGCCAACCCTTCGATGCGAAGTTACTGTCGGCCTGTTTTTTCAGCCATTGCAGATCGGGGAAACGCCTTATATAACATAGAGGTGTGCTGCAAATTTCATAATTTACTTTAACGATGAAGACCCTCACCATAGTTTTCCTCTGTCTATGCAATTTTTGTGTTGTTGCACAAGAGGACGCATTGCGTTTTTCGCGTTTAAACATCAATCACGGGCTTTCACACAATTATATAAGCAGCTTCCTGAAAGACAGCCGCGGCTTCGTCTGGGTGGGAACGAGCTCCGGGCTTAACCGGTTCGACGGTTATTCGGTGCGCGTTTTTCGCAACGACCTCCGCGATTCGACCACTATCGGTAACAACTTCATCAACTCCATGTTCGAAGATCCCGATGGACGTATCTGGGTCTACAGCACCACCGGCTCTACCGACATCAACATATTCGATCCCGAGACGGAGAAGTTCAGTCACAAAACACAACCGTTCCTTCGACAATATGGAATTCCCGAGGGCGGTATCACCGACATTATTCACGATTCCGGCGGACGTTTCTGGTTTGTACATCAAACGCAAGGGCTGTTCCGATATTCGCCGCGCTTCAAGACCAGCCTGCCCGCGCGATACCTTCCCGAAGGCGAGGCCATCACACCAGCTACAAGTATCTCTTATGTGTCGGAAGACCGCAAGGGAAAATATGTGGATCATTCTGAAGAATGGCGCTATTCAGCGGATGGATGCTGAGACATTAAAAGTAGAGTATGTGAACACCTACCTGCGTGATCTCTACCAGAAAAATGATTCGGAGTATAAGTTTGTGATCGACAACGACGGCGATCTTTGGATCTTCTGCTCGAATGCCAACTACGGAGTTATTTTTTATGACGTGGATAAAGGGAAGTTCCGTCATTTCGATGAACACTCGAATGACATTCGTTTGAATAAGAATATCGTTCGTGGAATTGCCCAGGACAACCTCGGTCGTATCTGGATCGCGACCGATCATGGTGGACTGAATATTATCGACAAGGCGAAACAAACCATTCACTATCAACTCGCCAATCCAAAGGATGAGAAGGGTCTTGTGCAGAACAGTATTAACTGCATATACAAAGACCGCGATGGAATTATTTGGCTCGGTACTTTTAAGCAGGGAGTTAGCTATTACCCACGAAAGTATCGTTAGGTTTCCTTTGTTTCGCGAAGCAGATGTGAACTCATTTGTTGAAGACAACAAGCACAACGTTTGGTTAGGATCGAACGGAGGCGGATTGATCTATTGGGATAGAACTAATGGAACGTTTAAGTCCTATAAGCACAATGCTCTCGATCCAAACACCCTGAGCGCCGACGTAATTGTGAGCATGACGAAAGGTCGCGATGAGAGCCTTTGGATAGGAACGTATTTCGGTGGCCTGAATAAGTTCGACGGAAAGAAGTTCACGCACTATCGACATGATCCGGCCAACCCGCAAAGCATCGCCGACGAAAGCGTTTGGGAAGTCCTTGAAGACTCGCGCGGAAATCTTTGGGCCGGAACATTACAAGGAGGTCTCGATATGTTCGATAAGAAGACGAACACATTCCGGCATTATCGCAATGGCGATGAGAATTCGATCAAGACGAACTACGTAACGGTATTAGAAGAAGACTCGAAAGGAAACATTTGGGTTGGTACAGGCTTCGAATCGACGTGCTCGAACGCGAGACCGGAAGGTTTGTTCATTATGCCACCGATCCCAACAACATCAACTCACTTTCTAACAACAGCATTCTTTGGATCCAGGAAGACAGCCGCAAGTTGATTTGGGTTGGCACCCTGGAGGGACTCAACATGTTCGATCCCGCTACGAAAACGTTCCGGACATTTCGCACCGAAGACGGTCTCCCGCACAACACGATATTAACGATCCTTGAAGATAATTCAGGTAATCTCTGGATGAGCACACCGAACGGGATCTCAAACCTTTCGATATCTGATGACAATCAATACATCTTTAAGAACTACGATGAGTCTGATGGCTTGCAGGGAAAACAATTCAACGACAACTCCGCACTTAAGACCAGCGATGGTCAGTTGATCTTCGGAGGTGTGAATGGTTTTAATATGTTTCGTCCCGAAGACATACGGATGAACATGCTGAAGCCACGTGTTATCCTTTCCGATTTCCAGGTAATGAATAAGAGCGTGAATGCCGGTGAGATGGTGGACGGAAAGATGATCCTGCCGAAGGCCATCAACATGACCGACAAGATTTTATTAGATCACGATCAGAATGCGATATCGATAGAATTTGCGGCGCTCTCATACATCCATCCGGAGAAAAGTAAATACCAGTACATCATGGAAGGCGCCGAAAGCGAATGGGTCACAACCTCCGGCATGTCGAGAAGGGCAACTTACACCAACCTCGATCCGGGTGATTATACATTTCGTGTAAGAGCATCGAACAACGATGGTGTTTGGAGCGACGAGGCCGTTACGCTGCACATTACTGTCCTTCCACCTTTCTGGAAAACTTCCACAGCATTCGTGTTATACGTCTTCGCGGTGTTCGGGATCCTGTTGATGACCCGTCGGTTGATCCAGCAACGCGAGCGCATGAAGTTCGCAATGGAACAGGAGCGGAGGGAAGCGCAGCGCATGCACGAACTCGACTTGATGAAGATCAAGTTCTTCACCAACGTAAGCCACGAATTTCGTACGCCATTGACATTGATCCTTGCGCCGATCGAAAAGATGTTGAAGGCGGCCAATGAAGATCAGCATACTCAGAAGGACCAACTCGAATTGGTACATAGGAATGCTCGACGTTTGTTGAACCTGATCAATCAACTTCTTGATTTCAGGAAACTGGAAGTGCAGGAGATCAAGTTCAATGCCTCCGAAGGCGATGTTATTGGTTTTGTGAAGGAAACTGCATACAGCTTTACCGATCTCTCGGAGAAGAAAAACATAACGTTCTCATTTCATTCGACAATTGAATCGTTGGAGATGATCTTCGACCAGGACAAGCTCGAGAAGATATTGTTCAATCTTTTGTCGAATGCCTTCAAGTTCACACCCGAGAAAGGACATGTTTCAGTAAACGTCGACGTGAAAACAGAAGGCGACATGCGCTGGCTCGACATTCGTGTGAAAGACACAGGTATCGGTATCTCTTGCGACAACCTGGAAAAAATATTCGAGCGCTTCTTTCAGAATGATGTGCCGCGAAGCATGGTGAACCAGGGAACTGGTATCGGCCTCTCGATTGTGAAAGAGTTCGTTCGTTCATTCAAAGGCACCATTCGCGTGGAGAGTGAGCCCGACAAGGGAAGTACGTTTATTTTGGAGTTGCCCGTGATGGAGATTGCACCTCATCCTGAACCCGTCGCAGTAATTGAAGAGCCTTCGTTGGAGCATATCGAAAAGCTGCATCGCAAGCCCGTGTTGATGCTCGTTGAAGACAATGAAGATTTCCGTTTCTATTTGAAGGACAATCTCAAGATCCACTACGACGTCGTTGAGGCGAAGCACGGAAAAGAGGCGCTCAAACTCGCACAGTTGCACCTGCCCGACCTGATCGTTTCCGATGTGATGATGCCTGAAATGAATGGCATCGAGCTCTGCAGATTGATCAAAGAGAATCAAACGCTGTCGCACATACCAGTGATCTTGTTAACAGCAAGAATGGCGGAAGAGCAAAAGATGGAGGGCTTCGAGGCCGGCGCCGATGACTATGTAACGAAACCATTCAGCTTCGAAATATTGCAGGCACGTATTCGAAACCTGATCCACCAACGTGAGCTGTTCCACAAAGACTTCCGTAGACAGATCGAAGTAAAGGCGAGCACCATAAGGATCACATCCATGGATGAAAAGCTCATCCAGAATGCCATTAAGATCGTGGAAGACAACATCACCGACGCCGATTTTTCGGTGGAAGATCTCAGTCGTGAGTTGGGCATGAGCCGTGTCCATCTTTACAAGAAGCTGTTGGCCATCACAGGAAAGTCGCCCCTCGAATTTATCCGGACCATCCGTTTTACAACAGGCTGCACAGTTGCTCGAGAAGAGCCAGTTGAGCGTGTCGGAGATTGCGTACAAGGTGGGTTTCAACAACCCGAAATACTTTACGAAGTACTTTAAAGAGGAGTACAAGGTACTGCCTTCTGCTTATGCCTCGCGCAACGAGTAACGAACTGCAATCGGTTACAGTACGGTATAAAATCGTAACATTAACAAATCTTACCTAACTAGTTACGTTTTAATAGCCCTCCTTCGTGCATGGTGAATGTATTTTAGCGCCATGGAGGAATTGAAAAAAAGACGACGATGGATGCTCGCGATAGAGATCGCGATCTATTTTGCCCTGGCTATTTCTATTGCCCTCCTGATCATCATTTAATCAATAGCTTGAAGGAGCTGTTGACTGTATACATCCCTGGCGCCAGATTCAATGTGCTCGATCCAGATTCTCCGGAAGCAACAATCCTCCCAAGCAAATCACAGATCACAAATCGCGAATCACAAATAATATTTACTTCTCCGCGCGATGGATTCGGATAACCTTAAGATCATCGTCAGGTTCGTCTTTCAATCCTGTTGTGATACAAAAAACTCCTCCCGGATTACCCGTCACATAAGTCTTCAACCAATCGAATGCAGGTCGTAATGTGCCGTTGGTACGAACAAGATAAGCGTTGGTGGCCCAGATCTCGCCCTGACGATATCCCCACAACGTTACCCCGTGAACACCTGGATGATTCCAAAGCACGGGGAACTGGCTTTCATATTTTGCTTTCTGATCTGCATCCGCGGCAATGTTCACATCATATTCTGATATCAGGATTGGCAAACCGGTAGCTGCCAGCTTATCCAGGTTATTGCTGATGGCATTGTTAGATGTCGTTTCGAGGTTGTGTCCCTGTTCACCAATGTAATCGATCAACTGCCGGCTTTTGAGAAGATTAATGATGTCGATATACTTTAGCGTTGCGACATTATCATTAAGAATGTTATAGTCATTCAATATTCTCTTTGCATTCGGGCAATATTGTTTTGCTTTCTCGAATGCCCAAATCACCCAATCCCATCCTGTTGTTCCTTTTCCGCCAATTGCATTGGAATACACCGGCGTCTCGTGGAGAGGCTCGTTCACAACATCGATGTAATCTGTATCGGGATATCTTTCGCAAACGATTTGATCCACTCTTCAACTTGTTTCTCCTGTTCGTCTGCGGATAGCCCACCGATCCACGAGGGCAGCTGTTGTCCCCAGATAAAGTTGTGTTGCTTAAATATGAGGCCGTTGTCTTTCGCGGTCTTGTAAGCGTTATCGAGATCGGTCCATACCATGACATCTTTCGAAGCTTCCACAGATGCCCATTTGCCGCCGTTCTCCGGCGTTACCTGGTTCCAGTAAGTTGTGAAGTCGGTGGGGGTGTGGTTGCTGATGATATTGCCCAGGAACTTGCATTTGTCTTTCGCGATTTGAGCCTGGGTGCTGAATGTGACGAAAATCGATATGAAAACGAGGAATTTCATGGGTCTCAAATAGCTCGTTTTAAAGCAAAATGAAAATGACGGTTAACAAACCCTGACGTTTTCCGAAACATTTCATACCCCCTGTTAACGCCCCACCCACCAATCCAAAACAATCGGCTACCCTCTGCAGGGGTGTCGCTGGTCTAATTTTAAGCAATCGTTTTCGACCTAAACAAATCGAAATCCATTTCGACCCTAAAACCAAAAAAAACAGGTATGATGAAAAATTACAAAAGATTGATTTATGCTTTTGTGGTTTGCTTCCTCGCAGTGAGTTCCGCCGTTGCACAAGTAGTCACCGGTAAAGTCACCGACGCATCCAATTCGACGATGCCCGGTGTAAACGTGATCAAGAAAGGAACAGCGACAGGTACTACCACGGATGCAGACGGATCGTATTCCATCGAGGCATCAGGCGACGATGTGCTCGTGTTCTCCTTCATCGGCTATGCAAGTCAGGAGATACGCGTAGGCAGTCAAACCACCATCGGCATTAAGCTCGTGGAGGATGTCGTTGGACTAAGTGAGATTGTTGTTGTTGGTTACGGTACGCAGAAGAAGAGCGATCTCACCGGCGCTGTTGCTTCTGTCAATGCATCCAGGCTATCGCAAGCAATGGTGGCCAGCGTAGACCAGGCATTCCAGGGACGGATACCGGGTGTGCAGGTACAGAACAACTCCGGAGCGCCGGGCGCTGCAACCACGGTGACCATCCGCGGTATCTCGAGTTTCGGAAGTAACCAACCACTGTACGTCATCGACGGCATCCAAATGTCGGGCGACGCACCAGGTGTGGTGGGTCTTACGGATGGTGGTAACGGTCAGACACGTTTCAACCCGCTGTCGGGCATCAACCCGAACGACATAGTAAGCATCGACGTGTTAAAAGATGCGTCCGCATCTGCTATCTATGGTTCGCGTGCATCCAACGGTGTGATCATCATCACCACAAAACGCGGTAAAGCAGGTGAAGCAAAAATATCATACAACGGGTACTACGGTGTATCCAGTCTTCGCAAGACTCAGGACATGATGGATCTGCAACAATACGCTGACTATCGCAATACAATTGCAACTGAAACTAATCAGCAAGTGGATCAACATTATGCCGACCCAAGTCTTTTAGGTGCGGGCACGAACTGGCAGGATGCTGTGTTCAGATCGGCTGTACAGCAAAGTCATTCTATATCTGCAACCGGTGGTAACGACAGAACACAGTATGCGATCATGGGCGGTTACTTCAAACAGGAAGGTATAGCAATCCATTCCGATCTCAGGAGATTCAACACACGCGTGAACATCGATACCAAAGTGAACGATTGGTTCAAGATCGGTACGAGCATGGCATATACAAACACGTTCCAGAACATGATCAACGACGGCTCGGGTGATGGAATTTTCTCACAGGCTCTTGCGGTGCAACCTGATGTTCCCGTTCGTGATGCCACTGGTGCATATGCGGGACCGCCAGTAAGCGTGGCCAGCGCAGAAGTGAAATACAATCCTGTGGCTATCGCCATGCTTCGTACGAATAACGTAGCACAACAACGTCTGATGGCAAACTTTTATGGAGAAGTGAATATTCTCAAGAACTTAACACTTCGTTCGGAGTTTGCAGTAGACAACAATCAAACTCAAAACATCAACTTCAATCCCACGTATCACTGGGGCCCACTTGTATCGACAGAAAATATTCTGCAGGATTCACGTAGCACCGGATTCGGCTGGATATGGAAGAACTACGCGACGTATAACGCAACATTCGGCGGAGGTCATACAATCACTGCAATGGTTGGAACGGAAGCCGTGAAAGGAACCTCTACATCGATCTATATTGCAAAGAAGGGTCTCGCAACAAACGACATCCCGGTTCTCAGCCAGGGGGATAACACCGCCCAGACGTCCAGCGGTTCTAAAGGAACGGGTACTCTGTCCTCGTACTTTGCGCGCGTCAATTATAGCTACCAGGGCAAGTACCTGGCAACGCTTACTCTTCGCAATGACGGTTCTTCGAACTTTGGCCCTGCCAACAGAAGGGGATATTTCCCGGCCGCATCGTTCGCATGGCACCTTTCTAACGAAGGTTTCATGCATGACAGCGAGTTCATTTCTGATTTGAAGATCCGTGGCGGCTACGGTGAAGTCGGGAATCAGAATATCGCCGCCTATGCTTACGGCTCCAAGCTTGCCTCAGTCATATCACCATTTGGAACGACCTATAAGCTCGATCGCATGCCGAATCCCAATGTACAGTGGGAGGCAGGTACACAAACGAACATTGGTGTCGATCTCTCGATGTTGGGTGGTCGCATTGGTGTTACGCTCGACTTCTACATGCGCGCCAATAAAAAATTCCTTATGGAACAGCCGATACCTTTGGTTCTCGGCGGACCGTCAGGTGGTGGCGTCTTCGCGATCAACCCTCCACTGGTAAATGCGGGACGGATGGTGAACAAGGGCATCGACCTTGCGATCAATACGCACAACGTCCGTGCTGGGAATTTCACGTGGGATACAGATGTGATCTTCAGCATGTTTAGAAATAAGATCACCGAACTGGCCTCCGGGTCGAATGTGATCAACTCCCAGGTTTATCTCTACGGTGTTTACAACGTGCCTACACGTTCAGAGGTCGGTCACCCTGTTGGCCAGTTCTACGGTTATGTTACCGAAGGCCTGTTCCAAAACAAGGAAGACATCTTAAATCATGCGGTTCAGGTGAAGCAATCGGGCTCTGAGACAACTGAGCATCCCAAACGGTGTGAATTATGTTCATCGAACCGACGGTGTTTGGATCGGTGATATCAAATACAAAGACCTGAACGGCGATGGAGTGATCGACTCGAAAGACCAGACGTTCATCGGTAACCCCGAATCCGAAATTCACCTTTGGGTTCAACAACATGTTCACCTACGGTCCATTCTCACTTAACGTGTTTGTTACCCGGCTCACAAGGTGGAAAGATATTCAACGCACTTCGCATCAGGACCGAAGGCATGCAGAACCTGAGCAACAACCAGCTCGCTGCCGTTGCCGACCGCGCGAAGGTTGAGTTGATTGCTCCATCCGACAGTCCCGGACAGAATGCAGCTGACCGTGAGAATATCGATAAAGTACAGTTGCTAAATTCAAATGCTACAATTCCACGATACACTTCAACGGATGTGAATGGCAATGCACGTATTCCTTCCGATCGTTGGATCGAGGATGGATCGTATGTGCGCATTCAAAACATCAGCCTCGGTTACACATTCCCGTCGACGTGGCTTACGAGAACGAAGGTCAATCGACTTCGCATTTATGGCAACCTTCAGAATGCATTTGTGTTCACGAAGTATTCAGGATACGATCCGGAAGTTGGTGCCAATAACCAGAACCTTCTCCAGCAAAGTATTGACGCTGGCCGGTACCCGATGCCCAAATGTTTACCGCTCGGTTTGGATTTAGACTTTTAATTCGGAGAGAGTATGAAAAAGACATTTAAATATATTTCATGCATTGCGCTCGTGTTGTTATCGGGTGCCTGCAAAGAAAGCTTCCTCGAAGTAGTTCCGCAGGATGCCATTACGGCAAACGGCTTCTTCCGGAATGCTGATGAGATCAGGCTTGTAACGGGCGCCGTCTATGGTTCAGCCTGGTTCGACGCCAATGATAAGTTTCTCTGGTGCGCCGGCGATGGCATGGCAGGAGATCTTCTGCAAGACTATGCTGACGAAGGTCAGTTGTTCTTCCTGAGCTTCACTGAAAACAATTCGGTGATCACACAAGGATGGAGAGGTTTATATCGCGTGGTCGCCGGAGCAAATACGGTGATCAACGACATGCCGCCTATCGCAAAGTCGTATGGTGTTGATGATCAAGTGATCGATGCTGCCATTGCGGAAGCAAAATTCCTTCGCGGCACCGCCTATTATTTCCTCGCAGAATTTTGGGGCGACGTGCCTGTGATCGAAAACGGATCGGCTCTCGTGAACTCCGGCAATCTCATGATGCCGAAGAACACACGCACTAGCGTGTATGAGTTCATTCGTACCGATCTCGAGTTTGCTGCAGCAAATCTTCCCGATAAAGATGCACCTGGTCGTGTTACGAAATGGTCGGCGCTTGGTATGCTTTCGAAGTTACATCTCACGATGGCTTCAGAGTTGAGTGATGCCAATTCGGCTGCAAACTTTGCGAAGGCGAAAGATTATGCGGGACAGGTGATCACGCAGAGTGGTCTTAACACTCATGCCGAAGTATGAAGATCTGTTCACAGTTGCTGGCAACAACAACCCTGAATCACTTTTCGCTATACAGTTCACATATGGCGCTTATGGCGTCGGCAACTCGCACCAGGCAGTAATGGCCCGTAACTCGATGATCACGGGTATCAGCGAAGGTTGGGGTGGCTACAAGAGTCTCACTATCGACTTCATTAATAACCTGAACGAAAATTCGAAGAATGGCGCCGGTATTCCTCAAAATGATCTTCGGAGGAAGTCGATCTACATGGCATCGGGTGATTATTACCCTGAGATCCATAAAGGACTACGGTGGTTATACTTACAACATCTACAAAAAGTATCCCGATGATTATCCGGATCCCTTGTTTGCTGGTCAGACTGAAGCCCAGGCGCCGGTATTGAACAATGTAAAGAAGTATGTTCTTGGTGATAAAGAGGATGTTGGTTATTCGGTATCAAACCAGGCAACTCCGATCAAACCAGTATGTTCTTCGTCTCGCCGACGTTTACCTGATCTATGCAGAGGCAACGATCGGAGCCGGAAGCTCAACGAGCGACCCGTTGGCATTGCAATACTATAATGCCATTCGCACACGCGCCGGCCTTTCAACAAAAACATCCATCACCTACGAAGAAATCTACAACGAAAGGAGAGTAGAATTTGGAATGGAAGGCATGAACTTCTTCGATGTGAAGCGCAGGTTCTATCGCGAAGGACACACGATCGGTTCTTGGTTCCTCATCAACGGCGAACTGAGAAACTACAAGTACCAGCTCATCGACAATAGTGCTGATGATATCGAACGGAACACTATGGCAGCCTACGAGCTTGTAGCTCCAACAACCCCTGTTGTTCCTACAGTTGAAAAAATGTTCCTGCCGATTCCCGCAACCGATGTAATATCCAACCCTTTGCTGGCACCCACGGAAGAAGCAGTAGACTATGTTTTACAGAACGAGTAAACCAAAGAGTGAAATGAAAGCATTATTGAATCCAATAAAGTTGCTTGTAGTTATACTTGGTATTGCAGGTGGATTTCTTTTTTACTCCTGCAATGACGACAACCTCGAGAATGACGGCGACCCCGTTATCTACTACATCCGCAACACAGACCCCGCCCGTTCCGACTCATTGTATGCCGGTGCACCGCTGGGAAATTTGATTGCAATTGTGGCGCTAACCTAGGCGAACAACGAAGATCTTCTTCAACGACCAGGAAGCTGAGCTCAACGCAACCTACATCACAGACAAGTCGATACTCGTGTCTGTGCCACCAGATGCACCCATCGAACGTAACGACAAGATGGTGTTGACATTCAAGAATGGCAGCACGCTCGAATATCCTTTCAAGGTCGATATCTCTGCACCGATCGTAGCGTCGATGCTAAACGAGTGGGCTCAAGAAGGAGAGGAAGCAGTGATCCGTGGAAATTATTTCTTTGCACCACTCACGGTGAAGCTTTCCGATGGAACTGAGGTAACTCCAACTTCCATCACGCAAACCGAGATCAAGTTCGAAGTGCCTGCCGGCGCTCCCGAAGGATCGATCACAGTCACGACCAACTTCGGTGCTACCGAATCGGCATTCCATTTTCATGACACACGCAACATGATCCTCAACTACGATGATCTCACGTCGACCGGAAGCTGGCGCTATGGTTTGTTTGTTGAAGACGAACACAGTCTCGACGGAAAGTATGTGAAGTTTAAAGGCACTTACAATGCCGGCGATCGTAACGAAGGTGCCGGTGGTGAAAGTACTTACGAATCAGAATTCTGGGCACAACGCAGCGGGCGTCCCGAGAAGAACTTCCTCCCCGGCGAGCCCGGCGATTACAGCCTGAAGTTCGAGGCTAAAGTGATCGGATGGAATTCATCCTATCTCAACCTCTGCTGGGCCCCATGGGGCTGGGTCGACAGCAACCAGGAAATATGGTCGAACACCTTGAACGCAAGAGCCATCTGGGGTCCCTGGGATCAAACCAATACTCCATTCAATACCGATGGTAAATGGATCACTGTAGAAATACCGATGACGGAATTCAAGTGGGCGATGGGAGTTACGAATAGCAACGTGACCTACACCGAAATGAAGTTCGACAAGAAAGTTACAGGTAGCCTGTCACTCTGGGTTCTTTCAGCACCCGGCGCAGCCGATACTCCTTTCGAATTCTACATCGACAACATTCGTGTGGTACCTAACAAAGTAGAGAAGTAAGCCCTACAGAGAAATTATGAAAAAGAAAATATTCTATTTCGCAGCTTGCGTTTTGATATTGCTTGGCGCAAGCGCTTTGGTAACGTCGTGTAAAGACGATGACGAGGGTACTTCGAAGGTTGTACTCAGCAGCTTCGGGCCTTCTGTATCGAACACGGCGAAACCCTGAAGTTCATTGGATTGAACCTCGATAAAGTAACAGCTATTGAGCTTCCAGGAGCGGAGGTCCAGGCATCTGCATTCGCAACAAAAACATCGAGACTCATTGAGATCGTTGTCCCCGACGAAGCAGAGGCCGGGCTCGTTGTTTTGAAAAACACCCGACGGTGACATCACAACGAAGACAGCACTCAACTTTAAAGTGCCTGTTAAGCTCACGTCGATCACCGGAGAAGCAAGACCTGGTGGTGAGATCTCGATCAACGGAACACTGGTGAACTGGATCGAAGAAGTCATCTTCAATGACGGTATTTCCGTGAAGGAGTTCGTTAGCAAGACAACTACTGAATTGAAAGTAAAGGTGCCGATCAACGCACAGTCAGGTATCCTTGTGTTCAAGTCAGGTGGAACAGATCCCGAATCATTTGCATCTGAAACGGCACTGACAGTAACATTGCCCGCGGTAACTTCACTGTCTCCGGCAAGCATTCGGGTGCACACCGGCAACCTCACGATCACAGGTACCGATCTCGATCTTGTTACGTCGATCACTTTCGGCGGCGATAAAACCGTCGCGTCTTTCGAAAGCCAGTCGGCCACGGAGATCGTTGTGCAGGTTCCGGCCGGAGCGCTGAAAGGAAAGCTCACACTGAAGCAGGCATCGCCGGTGAATGTTGTTACGACTACAGATCTGGTCATCATACTTCCTGTTGGTACGTCCATAGCGCCGAAGCCAGCGAAGCCCGGCATCGATAATGTTACTATCACAGGTACAGATCTCGATCTCGTGAAATCAATCACGCTTCCAGTGTCGGGTGTAATGCAGGCAGCAAATTTCATCTCGCAATCGTCGACACAGATCGTCTTCTTGCTTCCCGCAGGAACGAAGTCGGGTGGCGTCTCTTACACTACTATTCACGACTACACAAATCTTATCGGTGTTACGCTTGTTGTGCCTGCGCCAGGTCCGCCTCCGTTGACCATTACGATGTTTGACGAGACACCTGCACCAGGTGGTGGAGATTGGAGTTGGACAAGGTGACTTCAGAGGCGAGTACCGAGCAATTCTACGCTGGTGATATATCATGGAAGTACTCGACAGCAAACGGCGGTGGCATGTCCGTTGGTGGCATGACAGCAATAGATGCAAGTACAACAGAGGTGTTTTCGTTCTCCATTTTTGGAGGCGCGGGTACCGATGGTCGTCAGGTTGCGGCAATTCTTAATGATAACTGGGCCGACTACAATTCTGTAACCTTAAAAGAAGGTCAATGGACTTCCTACCAGGTAGAGCTGAGCAAGTATCCGTCAACGGATAAAACGAAGATCGTTCGTTTTGCATTTAAAGTAGAGGGTACACCAACATCCACAATCTACGTGGATCGTGTGGGCTTCGAACCTAAGGGACCTCCGCCACTCCTCGTAGAATTGTTTGATGAAACATTCGCAGCCGGTGGTGGCGACTGGAGTTGGGATAAAGCGACATCCGATCCAGCCAGCACCGAGCAATCCTACACGGGTGATAAGTCATGGAAGTACTCGACCACTAATACAGGTGGCGTGTCGGAAGGAGGCATTACTGCAGTCGATGCAAGTGCTGCTACACACTTCTCGTTTGCGATCTATGGCGGACCTGGATCTGCGGGTAAGATCGCTTGTATTTTGAACGACAACTGGGGCGATTACAATACCGTGGATGTTGTTGAAGGGCAATGGACAGAGTTTAAGGTAGACCTGACCAAGTACCCAACAACAGACCTGACGAAGATTATACGATTTGCCTTTAAGGTAGATAATGGCAACGCTTCGTCAACTGTATATGTAGATAGAGTAGGGTTTGATTGATTTAGGAACTTCCAAACGCCCCAAATAACAGATAGATGAGTTGTTTAGGTTTAATTTGGTAAAGAAGGCTTCTTCATGACGCGGGTTCGCTCGCGTCATGTTAGATGCCGAATAGAACGAAGGGTGATGAGATGTAGCTTATTATTGTTTCTGCTATTATTTGCAAGAAATCTTTTTAGTCAGACTATAGAGGCAGAAATGGCATTCTATCCGGTACGTTGCTGAGTACATCACTAAGCGGCTTTAGTGGTACCGGGTACGTGACCGGATTTGATGCCGACAACGACCGCGTTTCAATTACAACACAGACAACCGCGGGCGTCTATAAGCTCTACATTCGCTACGCTTCAACGTCGGGTGACAAATGGAATTTCGTTAAAGTGAACGGGCAGCTGCTCGGCAGCATGCCATTCCCTTTATCGGCAGCTTTCAAAGAGACACTCGTCGGGAAAGTTTATCTCAAGCAAGGCACTAATCTTATCGAGATCATTAAGGACTGGGGATATTTCGATGTTGATAACATTCGACTCGAGGCATCGCAACCATTTCAATTCAACAATGTTGTGGAGGATCTCGTGACTCCGAATCCATCGCATCGCGCCGATAGTCTTTATGATTTCTTGAAGAAGACCTATGCAAAGTGATTCTCTCCGGGCAATACGGAGGTGATACAGAATTCAATCGTATCAAAGACATTTCCGGAAAGACGCCAGTCATTCGTGGCTTCGATCTAATCGATTATACACCGAGCAGAGTCGAGCACGGAACAACTTCCACGGAAGTGGATAAAGCCATCGCATGGGACAAACAAAAAGGCATCACGACATTCTGCTGGCACTGGAATGCACCGAAGGACCTGATCGATCAGCCCGGAAAAGAATGGTGGCGCGGCTTCTACACCGACGCAACAACCTTCGACGTCACCAAAGCAATGAATAATTCTTCGAGCGACGAATACAATCTCATCATTCGCGATATCGACGCCATTGCCGTTCAACTCAAACGGCTGCAATCGGCAAACATTCCCGTGATCTGGCGACCCCTTCACGAGGCCGAAGGCAAATGGTTCTGGTGGGGAGCGAAAGGAGCGGAGCCCTGCAAGTGGCTCTGGAAGCTGCTTTACGACAGGCTCACGAACGAACATCATCTCAACAATCTTATTTGGGTATGGACGTCAACAGCGAATCCTGACGCGTTGCAATGGTATCCCGGCGATAACTATGTCGACATTGTTGGCGCGGATATCTATCTTCCTGCAGGCAACTACAGCAGCAGCTTCATGATGTTTGACAACATGGCAACCGTCTATGCCGGGAAAAAGATCGTGACTATGTCGGAGACCGGAACGATACCCGATCCCCAGTCATTATTTGACCAAACGGCAGCGTGGAGCTTCTTTGCGACCTGGTCGGGCGATTTTATTACTGATGGCAATACCAATTCCGCAGATCATATCAACACCGTTTTCAATCACGAGTATGTGATCACACTGGATGAGATCGATAACCTTGATGATATCATAACGACCATTGAAAAAAAAGAGAAAACGTAGTTACGGGACTGACTGATGATCCCATCACAAATCACAAATTACAAATCTATGATACGCTTGGCAGAGTCATTGAAAAAGATTGGTCTGAATTACCTCCCGGGCTTTACATCGTAAAGTTTGATGATTCAAAGCCCGTCAAAATTTTGAAACAACAATGAGACTACTTTTACTTCTGTTCTTCATATCGTTCATCGCAAAAGGACAAATATTTTTCCCGAATGACGCGCAACAAAAAACTGCCGTCATCCCAACATTCGACGACACGCCCGTCACCAGCAAGAATTCAACTGCAACGGTAGCGATCGACTTCAGCAACATCGTTACTCCTGTGTCAAAATACATGTACGGGCACAACAGCAACATCTATATGACGCAGATGATTGACCAGGACGATCTCATGAAGAGCCTGAAGCAATTGGCGCCTAACCTCATCCGGTTTCCCGGTGGAACAATCTCGGGTGCATACTTTTTCAACGCCCTGAAAAATCAACGACCAGCCGATGCTCCCGACAAGGTGCTCGATGGTACAGGAAAAGAAGTTACCCTGAATTATTGGTTCGGGCGCAACACCGAAAGCGGGACGATGTCGCTCGACAATTATTACAAGGTTCTTCAAGCCGCCAGCAGCACCGGGATCATCACCGTGAACTATGACTACGCGCGTTATAGCACGGCAAACGATCCCATTGGCGCCCGCCGCGCATCTCGCAGCCGATTGGGTTCGCTACGACAACGGACGAACGAAATTCTGGGAGATCGGCAACGAAGAGTACGGCGACTGGCAATACGGCTATCGAATAAAGACAACCACCAACAAAGACAATCAACCCGAGATCATTACCGGCGAACTATATGGCAAACATTTCAACATATTCGCAGACTCCATGCGGAAGGCCGCCGCAGAAGTCGGTGCTACGATCTACATCGGCGTAATGCTCAAAGAGGAAGCTCCGCAAACCTGGTGGAACAGTACAGACCGCAACTGGAACAGCGGCATCTTCGCACAAACAGGCGGCAGTCCTGACTTTTACATCGTTCATAGTTATTACACACCTTACGGTGAGAACTCAAACGCAACCACCATTTTAAATTCTGCAGCAACCGTCACGAAGAACAATCACGATTATGTTCTTCAGCAAACAACCGCCGCCGGACACGGATCAAAGCCGATCTTACTTACTGAGTGGAATATCTTCGCGGAGGGCTCGAAGCAACAAGTCTCTAATGTAGGCGGGATGTTCGCCGCAATGGTATTAGGAGAGGCTATCAAGAATAAATACGCGACTGCCGTTCGATGGGACCTCGCTAATGGCTGGAATGGCGGCAACGATCATGGATTGTTCAACATTGGCGACGAGCCCAGCAGCATTCCGAAATGGAATGCACGACCGGCCTTCTATTACATGTACTTCTTTCAAAGGTACTTCGGCGACAAGATGGTGCAGTCTTCTGTTTCCGGTAACGACAACATTGTTGCTTACGCATCTTTATTCACTTCCGGACAAGCCGGTATTGTTGTCGTCAACAAAGGAACGACAGAGCAAACCGTTGCTTTCGATATCTCAAACTTCGGTTACGGCGAACGATATTATTATCATACACTTTCAGGTGGCACCGACAACGGAGAGTTTTCATTGGTGGTGAATGTGAACAGTTATCCCGCCACCTTTGCAACAGGCGGCCCATTGAATTTTGCGACGATCAAAGCCAAGGGAACAACCGTGGGTGATGGCGTTAAAGTGACCGTGCCTGCACGCGCTGCAACTTTTATTCTCATCGAGAATGGTAGCAACATCGTAACGGGGCTGGGAGATGAAAAGGATACCTTGGTTCACGTGTATCCGAACCCGGCAAGGTCAGGTTTTGGTGTAACTTTTCCTGAAGGCAGTTTCTCGGAGATATCGATTTTCAATTCGGAGGGACAAAGAATAATCACGAGATCGCTAAACGAATCTCAAACTTCCATCGAGTTTAATATTTCTCTTCCAAAAGGTCTGTACGTCATCAGGTTACAAGATCATAACAAATCAATTTCTACCAAGATCGCAATCGACTAGACAGTCGTATCTTTCTGGAAATTTGTTTCTATGTCATCATTAGCGATTCCATCAAGGCCAACGCGCCATTTTCTCCCGACCGATTTCAAAATAACAACCTGGGAAAATCTTAAACCATATTTTGAGGATTTACTTTCCAGGTCTGTAAATTCTTCAATAGATCTTGAGAAGTGGTTGAGCGACCGCAGCGAGCTCGAGTCGGTGATCTCTGAAGATATGGGTTGGCGTTACATCCGCATGACGTGCTACACGGATAATAAGGAGTACAACGACGCTTACACCGACTTCGTTCAAAATATACAGCCACACATTGCACCATTGTCCGATCTCCTCAATAAGAAAGCAATGGAGAGCAAGTATCTCGGCAATCTTTCTTCGAAGGATGGTTATTCGATGATGATCCGGAACATGAAAAAAGAGATCGACATCTTCCGCGACGCCAACGTTCCACTGTTCACCGAGATCAACACCGAAACACAAAAGTATGCGCAGATCTCCGGCGCCATGACCGTGAATATCGACGGGCAAGAGATGACGCTGCAACAAGCATCTGTCCTTGTTGATGTCTACCGATCGCGCTAAGAGAGAAGCCGTCTATCGCAACGTACAGGAACGCAGGCTGCAAGACAAAAATACTCTCGACGAGCTCTACTCGAGTCTCATTTCACTACGTCACCAGGTATCGAAGAATGCCGACTTCGCTAACTTCCGCGACTACATGTTCAAGGCCTACGGCCGCTTCGACTATACGCCGGATGACTGTTTCAAATTTCATGAAGCCATTCAATCGGAGGTTGTACCGATCCTCAACGAACTTGCAGCCGACCGGAAGAAAAAATTGAAGGTCCGCGAGCTTCGTCCATGGGACAAGGCTGTTGACCCCGAGGGTCGTGAGGCGCTGAAAGCTTTCGCGGGTGGAAAAGATCTCACAGAGAAGTCGATCACAGCCTTCCAGCGTCTCGATCCGTTCCTCGGTCAATGTCTCGCTATCATGCGCGAGATGGGTCATTTGGATCTCGAGTCGAGAAAAGGTAAAGCTCCCGGTGGCTATAATTATCCGCTTGCCGAAATTGGTGTGCCCTTTATTTTCATGAACGCTACATCAACCCTTCGCGACATGACAACCATCATGCACGAGGGTGGTCATGCCGTTCATAACTTCCTCACGAAAGATCTTGCGCTCAACGATTTCAAATCACCCCCGATGGAAGTGGCGGAGCTTGCTTCTATGTCGATGGAATTGATCTCCATGGATCACTGGAACATTTTCTTCCCGAACGACGCAGAACTCAAACGCGCGAAAGCCGAACAACTTGAAGACATCATCGAAACGCTTCCCTGGGTTGCAACGATCGACAAGTTTCAGCATTGGGTTTACGAGAATCCGAAACACTCGTTGGCCGAACGCAAAGCAAACTGGTGTCGCATCTTCGATCAGTTTGCCGATACCTCAACGGATTGGTCGGGCTTACAGGAAGCGAAAGAATACATGTGGCAGAAGCAGCTTCACCTTTACGAAGTTCCTTTCTACTACATCGAGTATGGTATGGCGCAGCTTGGGGCGATAGCCGTGTGGAGAAATTTCAAACACAATAACCGCGAAGGCCTGCAAGGTTATATGAATGCACTGAAGCTCGGGTACATGAAAACAATTCCCGAGATATATAAAGCCGCCGGGATCAAGTTCGACTTTAGTAAAAGTTATATAAAAGAGTTGATGTTGTTTGTAAGGGAAGAGCTCTCGAAGGTCTAACTAGTTTCTAGTCTTTAGTTTCTAGTTGGGTCACGACATCTTCGGAGCAAAACTAGAAACCAGAGACTAGAAACTAGAGACTAGAGACTAGAAACTAGTCAACCCCTTGCCTTATCTAACAACTGACTTAACTGATTCGCCTCTGCTTCCGACAAACCTTTAAAGTGGCCCCTTTCCGCCTCTATAACTTGTCATCAATGGTGTGCAGCATGTCTAATCCTTTCGGGGTGATAGACACGTTAGCCGCACGCTTATCGTTTTCCGATTGCGATTTAGAGATAAGATCTTTCTTGAGAAGCCTGTCGAGCAAGCGGGAGATGTCTGAGTTACGATCGAGCATCCGGCTCTTTATCTCGACGCCGGAAATTGCATTAGGATGCTGGCCGCGAAGTATCCGCAGGATGTTGAATTGCTGCGTGGTAATGCCAAAAGGCTTGAAGAAATCCTGCTGCCGCCCCATCAGCCAGTTAGATGTAAAGAGGATGCTAACTGCCACCTTCTGGTAAATGTCCCGGAATTTGGTCTGCTTTATTTCGTCTTCGATCTTCATAAAAAGAAAGAAGGGAGGATTTCAGATCGCTCCCTTCTCCTTCACCCGCAATTTATAAAAAATTACGCAGTGCGTTAATAGTCATTACTTTGCGAGGTTCAATTCCACGTTAGCGGTAATTTCTACCTCCTGGCCTACAACCAGTCCGCCGCCTTCAACTTTAGCGTCAAACTTGAGATTGTAATCGAAGCGGTTAATAGTTCCAACGAACTTGAAACCTGCCTTCGTCATTTGAGCAGTCTTCAAAGTGCCTTTGTAAGTCACGTCGAAGTCGATGTCTTTAGTAACATCCTTTATTGTAAGCTTACCACGGAGGTGATACTTGCCACCGTCTTTGATCAACTTGCCTGCGAACTTCATGTCGGGGAATTTTTCCGCGTCAAAGAAGTCGGCCGACTTGAGGTGACCATCGCGTCTTTCGTTGCCTGTGTTGACCGTACCAGTTTTCGCTGTGAATGTGATATCAGCGTTGTTGAAATCTTCCGAAGGGCTGGTAACGTCGATTGCGTAATCGCCGAACGTTCCTGTGGTTTCAGCCACAGTCATGTGTGTAACAGCAAATGTAAGGTTAGTGTGGGCCTGGTCTTTAGTCCACTTTGTTTGGGCGAAAACGCTGCCCGAAATAAGTAAGCCGAGCAAAAGCGCGTTGAGTTTTTTCATTGTATGTTTTTGTTTGAGTTACAAGTCTAACACATAAATCAAACCAGATGTTTAAACAGGATTTAAGTAATTTTAACTGATTGATTATCAGTGATATACTTTTGTTAAAAAGTCCTTAACAAGGGCAGCATACTCCTCCGTCCACGTGTCTTTCTCCTTGTAGAGTAGTAGGATTTCGGTAGCGATTTCTGTCTCGTTACGTGAGAATTCCATCAACCATCTTTCTTGTGGCTTGTTCTTCCTGGAATAGAATGCAAGTGATCGATTACAGTGAAAGCCATGGTCGCGCGCCTTCTCGCGAAACAAGTTACCCTCAGCAGTCGGAAGTATAATAGCAAGTCTGCTATTCTTTGCTGCAAGAATCAGGTCATCGAAAGAAAGTGTCTCTGTGTGCCGGGCGGTTTGTCGCGTCGCTTTTGGAGGAAGCAAACTGTTCGAGAAGAATGGCGGATTGCTTACGATCAGATCGTAATGAGAATGCTGGAAGTCTTGTATCCTTTGATTGTAAACACGGAGCCTGTCGCTCCAAGGTGACGACTTAAAATTCGCTGCGGCCTGCTCCGCTGAATTCTTGTCGGGTTCAACAGCGTCGATCATTGCATGAGATCGTTGTGCGAGCATCAATGCGATCACACCTGAACCTGTTCCTATGTCTAAAATTGATTTAGCTTGATTTACATTCGCCCACGCCCCGAGAAGCACTGCGTCGGTGCCGACCTTCATGGTCGATTGATTGTCTTCAACAGAGAATTGTTGAAACTGGAAAGGCAATTATTTCAGCGATTATTTCAAATTTACGAACAAAGGCTTTTCGTCAACATGATCAACTTCTTTCAACATTGATTTATTCTTGTGAACAAACGCGTTGAAAATATTGGCAAGGCTATCGTAAGACATGCGGGTTCCAATTGAATGCTCCTCGAGAAACTTAAATTCCTCATTGTCTTTCGTAAGCTTTCGAGGTCGTTGACGAGTGATTGAAATGCGAGGTCGTAGTCTTCAACAATTTGTTCGTCACCAACAGTTTCTTGTGTGAACCTGGCCTTCTCGAGCTGTTCCATTCTTACCTGGAACGATTCGCGAAGCTCGTCGGAGAGGAGCGAAGCATTGTCCAGATCGTTGATGATTTCCTGGAGAGTGCGAGACTTATCCATTTCTGTGCTAACGATGCGGTTCCACGATAGCAGCAGGCTGTCGCTCAAAACAAGGTATGCATCGGTAAGAGAATCGACTTTCGAAAAGTTGGCGGTGTGTTCGTGAACGGAGTTGGATGTGCTACAAGCACAGGCAATGGCAGCGAGGACGACGCCAATCAGTGAAAGACTCTTCATCATTTAGGTTAAAACCGCGTATACGCAGTTCACCCAAATAAGGTTGAGCTTTTGACAGGAAAATTTTAGCTGATTCCTATTGATTTTCCTCGGTAAGCTTGCGCTCCTGGGCCTCCATATTAGTAATAGAGTACACCAGTACCAGTACTGCCAGCACGCCGAAAAGCGGCTGTCCGCCCCAGATCACGTGTGTGATCACGGTAGTGATCATGAGCAGTGAGAAAATGAATTTCAGTATTTGAGTCTTATTTCTCTGGTAAGGATTCAGGCTGAAGAAATCGGAAACCCTCATGACACCGAAAATCAAAAAGGCCAGGTATAACGTCCATCCACCCGGGTCTATGTCGATCCACAACAATACTGACCCGATCAATCCTACTGTAATTGCAATGAGGTCCTGTTTCTGAAGTTTGTACATACGCGTTTTTCTTTATTCACATTTCGTCCTCGGCGTTCTACCAAAGTTAAACGAAAATTGAAATTTTCTATTGCTCTATGTTTACAAAGTAAAGGCCATCACGGATTATGGTTCCGGTGATGAGAAACTACCTCTCATCGTCGAAACGGGGTTCGGTGCCCGTTGTATGTGGCTAAAAAAAGGACAACTGCTGGGAAAAAGGACGCAAAATGGTTCACGCAAAGTGCTGTAAGGTCTCGCAAAGTACGCGAATGTATACATGTATTCCTTTTGCGGCCTTTGCGTAACCTTACAAAAGTTTGCGTCCTTATTTTTTCAGACCGTATAAGATCATATCCGTCAGTTGACGTCCGAGCTCCAGGGAATCGACCACGCCTCCGGGCTGATACCATTGGGGCATCCAGTTGAACGAAGAGAACAGCGTCATCACGGCAAGCTTCACGTCGATGTTCGACTTGAACTCGCCCGTCTTCACACCTTCTTCGATCATCGACTTGAATCGATTGATATAGTTAATACGCAATAAAAGAAACTCTCTAAGGTAGGGTTGACTGAGGTGACGATGCTCATTCATAAAGACCGCCGAGGCAGTAAGGTCTTTCGCCATCACCTGTACGTGACCGACAATACCGCGACGAAGCTTTTCGCTTGCGGTAAGGTTCTTCTGTTTCTCAACTTCATCGAGCGACTTGCGAAATTCTGCGGCCATCTCGAAACATATGTTGTGAAGGATCTCTTCTTTTGATCGGATGTGTGAGTAAAGGCTGGCAGCTTCGATGCCAAGTTTCTGTGCGAGATCGCGCATCGAGGAAGCCACATAACCTTTCTCCCTGAACAATTCTGCAGCAGTACGAAAAATCTGTTCTTTTCTCGAAAGGTTTTCCATTGTAATGCCAATAATAGCTTATAGACGCCACAAATGGTATTCGTAGCGCCGTAAATATCTTTACCCGACTTACATTCGTTAGGCCAATTCTCGCAGGTCTACCGGAACAACTCTTGAAACACCTTTCTCCACCATCGTAATACCATAGATCACGTCGGTGCTCGTCATCGTACGCTTGTTGTGTGTAACAATGATGAATTGCGAGTCTTTCGAAAACGTGCGAATGATGTTGTTGAACTTGTCGATGTTGGCATCGTCGAGTGGTGCATCCACCTCGTCGAAAATACAGAACGGTGCCGGCTTCAACAGGTACATCGCGAACAGCAGCGCCGTTGCCGTCAGTGTCTTTTCACCACCCGAAAGCTGGTTGATACTGAGAGGTCGTTTGCCTTTTGGTTTAGCGATGATATCGATCTCCGACTCAAGCGGCTTCGTAGGGTCTACCATCTTCAGATCGCAAAGGTCGTCTGCGGTAAAGAGTGAACGGAACACACGAATGAATTCAATCTTGATCTTTTCGAAAGCTTCAAGGAACGTAGCGCTTGCAACGCCTTCGATCTCGTTGATCGTGCTGAACAAAGATTCCTTTGCTTTGAGCAGGTCGTCCTTCTGAGCAATGATGAAATCGTTGCGCTGTTTGATCTCGGTATAAGCTTCCATTGCCATGGGATTGATAGGACCCATGTTGTCCAGCTTCTCGCGGATCTTCATCACTTTAGCGCGAAGCTTTTCTTCGTCGTGTCCTTCGAGATCTTCTTCTTCGCCTTCTTTCTGTACTTCTTCTGTTGTTTGATCTGCGATAGCATCCAGCTCCACATTGAACTCAACGGAGAGGCGATCTTTTACGGAGTTCAACTGAAGCTTGCTTTCGCTCAACTGGTTCTGGAGTTCGAGCAACAACGTATCGATATTCTGACGCTGATGTGAGATCTCGCGCAGATCTTTTTCGAACTGATCGATCTCTCCACGACCTGAATAATATTCTTTCTCTGCTTCGCTCAAGCCATTCTCCATCTGCTCTTTCTCAGCATACATAGAGATCAGTTCTTCGTCGCTGATGGCTGTTGAATCTGTGATCGTCTTCGACTCATCTTCATTCTTGCGAAGCTCTTCCACGTTTACTTCGATACGCTGGCTGCTTTGTTCCATCGCCTCTTGTTTGAAGCGGAGCTCCTGCTCGATGCTCTTTACACGGTTCTCCTGCTGGTGGAAGTAGATGTTCTGTTCGTTGTAATTAGTCGACTTCTGACTCAAGACTTCATTTTGTGCCGAGAGATCCTGGGTGATGGCACGAAGGCGCAGCTCTTGTTGTTCCATCTCTGCCTGTGCTTGGGTAGCACGCGGTCTCATCTCATCGATCTCATCTTGCAACACCTGTATTTTCTCCAGGATGTCTTCACGACGGAGATCTGCGTTGTTCAACAATTGTGCGAACTGCTCTTTCTTCGTCTTAACAGAAATGTATTCGTCGTTCACCAGCTTGATCGAATTCTGTGCTTCTTCGATCTGCTGTTTCAATGTGTTGTTACGAAGTCTTTCGAGTTCGCGCTGACGGTCGATCAATGAATGACGAACGTCTTCAACTTTCTTCGTAAGGTCTTTGATCTCGCGATCGAGCTTCTCGAGATTTTTCGCGCGGCCGATCTTCTTACCTTCAAACAGTCCAACGGATCCACCCGACAAGCTGAACTTGCGACGAGTAACTTTGCCGTTGCGTGAGATGAAGATGTTGTCGTCGTCCTGTGGAAGCGACTTCATATCGCCGTCGTAAATGTATACGCGGTCGAGTATGAAGGCCATCAGTTTAGTAAACCTCGGATCGAACTCGATGATCTGTGTTGCCGGGAATGCATTGGGATACATCTGTAGCGGCGTCGACTGAAACTTTTCGAATGAGTCGAGGATGAAGAAGTTTGCTTTGCCTTTGCTGGCATCGCTTAGTATGTTGATCGCTTCGTAAGCTTCCGATTCGTGATCAACAACGTAGTAATTGAGATACGGCTCGAGGAAATTTTCGATCGCTACCTTATAATCTTCTGTTGTTGAAATGATGTCGGAAAGGAGAGGAGCGTTCTTCGTCCAACCTACATTCTTCTTGAGGAACTTAATGGCTTCGGGAAAACCTTCAAGGTTCTCAACAAGCGATTTAGTCAATTGGTATTCGTTCTGACGCGCGTCGAGAGATCGTCCGGCTGTCGTCATCTCTTCGCGGATCATGTCGATCGTCTTCTCGAGGGATGTGATGCGCGAGATCACATCTTCTTCGTCGTGCTTGAGATTTTCGAGATATGAATTGTTTTTATTGATCTCTCCCTGCAACACTACCAGCTTGTTCTCGAATTCCTGGAGGCTTGCGCTCTGTTGATTAGTGTCGGAGGCCGTTCGTTCCATCTCCTGCTTGAACGACGACACCTGGATCTCGCGGATTTCGGCGTCTTTGTTCACCTGGAAGAATTCTTCCTGGCGTGTGCGGTGCAATTGACGAAGTGCGTCGGATTCACCCTGGAGCGTGTAGGTGGTTGCTTTCTGTGTCTCGTACTCGGCCTTCAGTGTATCAACTTTATGCTGGATGTCGTCGAGGATCTGTTTTGCAGAGTCGCGTTCGCCTTCGAGGCTATGCATGCTGAACCGCGCGCGCTCATTGCTCTTGCGGTCCAGGTCGATCTGGTCTCTCAGGTTGTTGATGCGGTCGGTAAGGAAACGCAGGCGTTCATTGCGGATCTGTTTGTTGCTTTCATGCTCACGGATCTTTGAAACGTGTTCGTTGATCCCCTTCTGACGTGACGAAAGAGTTTTTTCTTTCAGAAGCAATTCGGCCTTCGAACGTTCGATCAGCGCTTCTTTGTCGGCGATCTCCGCAGTAAGTTTTGTCTTGCGATCGCTTTCAGACTCTAGTTGTTTGTTGACAGAAGCAAACTTTTCTTTCTGCTTGCTTACCACAACTTTTGCCAGCACGATGCTCTTGCTCTTGTAGTCTTCCTTGATCTTATAGTAAGTCTCCGTTTGCTTGGCTTGCTTCTCGAGACTCTTCATGTTCTTCTCGATTTCGAAGAGCACGTCTTCGACGCGTTCGAGGTCGGCATCGGTTTCTTCGAGCTTGCGAAGTGTTTCCTTCTTTCTCTTTTTGAACTTCGAGATCCCGGCAGCTTCTTCGAAGAGCATGCGTCGCGAGTTGTCGCGGTCGTTGAGAAGGTCGTCGACCATACCAAGTTCGATAATCGCATAGCTGTTGGACGCCACACCTGTATCGAGGAAGAGGTTGGTGATATCTTTCAAACGACAGGCAACTCCGTTCAACAGGTATTCGCTTTCGCCCGATCTGTACAACCGGCGTGTGATGGTTACCTGTGCGTATTCGGTAGGGAGGAGGTTCTTGGTGTTATTGATAGTAAGAGATACCTCTGCAAGCTGTTGTGCAGAGCGACCGCTCGTTCCATTGAAGATCACGTTCTCCATCTTCTCAGATCGTAGCGCGCTGGTCTTTTGTTCTCCAAGCACCCAGCGGATCGAGTCGACGACGTTCGATTTCCCACATCCATTCGGCCCTACGATGCCGGTGATCCCCTCATCGAAGTTGATGACGATCTTATCGGCGAAACTCTTAAAACCCTTGATCTCCAGTTTAGCTAGCTGCATATTGAGTTGTGTGTTGCAAGTTGTGAGTTGTGCGCTGCAACGTCGAGATCACTCACAACGCACAACCCACCACCCACAACTTTAAAAGGAGGCAAATATATCTCTGCAAGACAGAATTGGAAACATTGCTAAAATCAAATCCTTCCACATTCTATCCCACGGTTACTCACATCGCCCCCTAAAATTCGCCTGGGCTCAACCCGGCCCTAAAACCTCAATTTTTCGAAGATTTTAACTACATTTGGAAGTCTATGGGCCTCTCTCGTTTTGGATTTACATCATCGTTGCCATCGTGTTCGCCGTGATCCGGCAGATGAAGAAGTCTGCCAAACAAGTCGGTGAGACGCCCCAAAAAACTTCCGGCGACGATAATTCCCCGAACAAACCGATGACGTTCGAAGAGCTGCTTCGCGAGATCCAGGCTTCGAAAACTCCTGCGCCGCCACAGACGCCCGCACCGCTTCCTGCAAAGACAACCTACAAACCAGTCAAATCTTACGACGTCGACTACGACGATGATCTCGAAGAAGAAGCAAAAGGCTTAGAGACGATACCAACAAGAAAATACGACGACAGCCGTTCCACCGAGCTGTATGAGAAGGCGAAAAAAGAGGCGTTTTACAGACCGTCGCTTGAAGAGACAATGAAGCTCTCGACCACTGATATGGAGTTCGGTCATTTCAAGGAATACGATGCGCCTTCGAAGCGATCGATAGCTTCGGAAGTATTGGAAAATTTCAAAGACCCCGAAGGCTTTAAAAAGGCCTTCATCATGAGCGAAATACTTAAAAGGAAGTTTTAAATATTACTTCAGTTGAGGTAAGATATTCGTAAGGTGTGCAGAAATCAGTCTTTGGCTGGTCTTTACCTTTGCGCCCTGATGCACACACGTTGCTTCAGGGGGGTTACAATACTTTTTTGAAGGTTATTTATTATTACGTATATTTTTTAATGCTCTTATAGCGATGAAACCCCGTAATGGCTTTATAGTCAGTATTTTTTTTCTGCTACTGATCACCCCTTTTTCCACACAGGCACAAGACAGGAATTGCCGTAAGATGGACGTTACCGTCGATGTAACGCCGGCACAAAATGGCAAGGGTGGTGTCGTGACGGTTTCAACGACAAACAACGATCTGAAATTCACGCTTCACTTACTTGGTGCTGGTAGTGGAAACAAAACCGAGCGAATGAAAATAACTTCAGGAAAGATCGAGAATGTTCCTGTCGGAAGTTACGACTTGATCATTCAGTCAAAGACCAGGGGATATTGTTCCGAGACCCGAACGGTGACCGTTAACTGAACCGCTGCATGAGAATTTCTACCACAGCACTCTTCCTTACCGTCGCATTTCTCTTTTGCACAGCAATCGCCGCTCTCGCTGTGCCAATTGTAACGATCACAAATCTTAAACATGCTTGCGGGCTTAATGCTAACGGTTCCTTCGACATCAGCATAACAGGAGCTACCGGCGGGCAACTTAAGGTCCGTGTTTTTGGCCCTCCCGGGTTTACCGATATCGACCAGACATTTACACCAATACCAGGGCTTCCGTTCGTCTTTCCAGTTCCCAATGCCCCTCGGTGACAACACCGATCCCGCTGGGGCTGAGTACACTGTCGTGATCAGCGATGGTACCGGCAACAAGACCGTGTTCGTGAATGTGTTCGATTTCACGGCGTCGTTGGATGTCGCAAACACAGCGAACAACACCAACCCCGGTTGTGCTACACCTAACGGCAAGATCACAGTGAATCTCGCTGGAAGCAGTCCCGCAGGCCCCATCCAATTTACATGGACTGGTCCCGGTGGTCCGTACATCACACAGAATCTCACTGGCCTCCGCGCTGGTGATTATAACTTGAGCTATACTGATGGCGCAACAACCTGTACCCTTGGACCTGTTCACATCGATGATCCCGCGCCAGCGACTTTCACGATCTCCACGGCCACTCCGGGTATTTGTGCCGGAAACACATTGAATGTGGACGTCAGTGCTACCACTAACGGTTATACATATGATGTGATGGAGGGAGCGACGGTGCTTGCATCCGGTGCGGGAACAGGAGCGGCAATTTCTATTTTGGTGCCCGCGGCTTCGCTTCCGGTTGGTGCTCATACACTCCAGGTCAGTGCGACTTCCGGTGTGTGCACGGCGGTTTTCAATAACCCACCCGATCTTGCAGTTACGGTAAGCCCGACCCCGGCATATAACAATTATACATCACCCCCGAATGTTTGCAGCAGTATCGCTAACGGGGTTAATCTCGCACCACTACAGTCGGGTGGAACTGCGGCAACAAGTTTCAACATTACAAACATCGCCACCACCCTTACGGCCTCGGCTGGTTCGCCTGCTACCGGTAACGGTTTAGCAGCGAATGTCATTGCCGATGATGCGTGGAAGAATATAACCAACGCACCGGTTAACGTTGTGTACACGATTATTCCGGTTGCGGGCATTTGCCCCGGTCCGTCATTCACAGTTACGATAACAATCAATCCGCAGCCCGACTTCAACGACCTGGTAGCACCGGCGGTGTGTAGTAATACTGCTATTGGTGTTAACCTCGATCCGCAGAAGAAGGTGACAAGTGTAGCTGCCAGCTCTTACACTATCATCGCGATCAACCCTCATGGATTGTCTTCAGCAGGCGGAAGCCCGAGCGTGGGACCAGCAACGAACACAACCATTGCCGATGACAAATGGCTGAACGTAACGAGTGGAATTGTGAACGTCGATTACCTGATCAACCCTGTATCGGCTGCAGGTTGCGTCGGTACCTTTTTTACAATCAGAGTTCCAATAAGCCCTCAGCCCGACTACAATAATTTCAACAATGCACCTGGAGTTGTTTGTAGCCAGGATGCGATTGGAGTTGACCTTGCACCATTGCAGAAAGGCACCAGCATCGCGGCGACATCATTCAACATCACCGGGATAGTGTCAACAGGACTTACCATTGCTGGTGGAGCACCCGCAACTGGAACCGGTCTTGCACACGACGTGATTGCTGACGATCAGTGGAAGAATGTTACGAATGCAAATGTGAATGTTGTTTACACGGTAGTGCCGGTTGTAGGAACATGCGTCGGCAATTCGTTTACAGTTACCGTTGCTATCAAACCCGAACCAGATTACAACAACGGAACGCCTGCTATTTGTAGTGATGCGCTCGTTGGTGTTAACCTCGACTCATTCGCCAAAGGAACTTCAGTTGTAGCTACGAGCTACGATATCACCAACATTGTTTCGACAGGTCTCACGGCGAAGGCCGGAAATCCGGTAATAGGTACTGGCTTCACTGGCGCTGAGATCTCCGACGACCAATGGGAAAATCTTACGGCTACTTCGAAGACTGCCACGTACACCGTTGTTCCAAACAATGGAACATGCGATGGCGCCCCGTTTTCTGTTGTTGTAACTGTCAATCCTGAACCAGTTGTCAATAACTTCGATAGCTCACCCGGTGGTGTTTGTAGTGGAAATGCGATCGGTGTCGATCTCTCTACACTCGGTGTGGGCGGAAGCGTTGTTGCGACATCATATGACATCACATCCATCGTTTCTACAGGCCTTACGACAGCAGGCGGATCGCCGGCAACCGGTACTGGTTTCGTTTCACCAACCATCATCGCCGATGATGCGTGGACCAACATCACCAGCGGAACACTGCCAGTAACTTACACCATCACTCCATACACTGGAACTTGCCCGGGCAATCCGTTCACAGTAAATGTGCTCATCGTTCCACGGCCCGACTTTTTGAATTACAACAACACGAGTACTCCCGGTGGCATCTGTGCAACGCCGCTCGGCATCGACCTTAATTCACTTCAGAATGCAGGAAGTCCCGCAGCTACCACGTTCAACATCACATTGATTACTTCAACCAGTCTTGTTGCAGTAGGAGGTACACCGGCTACTGGTAATGGTCTTTCGAACACAGAGATTGCTGACGATGTGTGGTCGAATACAACTGCTGTTAATCACGATGTTGTTTATACAATCGTTCCTGTCAACGGAAGTTGCGCAGGCAATGCATTTACAGTTACCGTTACTATCAAGCCTCAACCCGACTATAGCGGCACCACTGTACCGATCTGTAGTAACGCAGGCATCAGCTTCGATCTGAATACCCAGAAGAGTGGAGCAAGCTCGACTGCAGATTCATTCGACATCACAGCCATCGCACCCGACGCCGGTCTCACCAATACATCGGGTAGCCCGGTAGTTATCGGGGTAACACTAAGCTCAACACTGGCCGACAAGTGGCAGAATGTTACAGCGGGTCCGCTGAATGTTGCTTACACGATCACACCAATAACCGGCACTTGTGCAGGCGCGCCATTTACAGTCACATTCACGATCAATCCGGAGCCCGTTTACACCAACGTTACACGCCCCGACTTGTGTAGCCAGGATCTTGTTGGTTTCGATCTTGAAACACAATACGGAGGAACCAGCGTACATGCGACAATATTCAGTTACGTTGCGGCACCTGATGCAGGTCTTACTGCCTTCGGCATAACAACATTAACCGGCTTAGGCAACAACACGGTGATCTCAGGTCACCAATGGAAGAATATCACCAATGCAGCGCTGAATGTTGTTTACACCGTAACACCGAAAAGTGCGACAGGTTGCGATGGCTTGCCGTTCACGGTAACCATCAAGATCAATTCGCAGCCCGACTACAACGATCTTCCTGTAACTTCAATATGTAGCGAAACGGCTCTCGGTATCGATCTCACTTCACTGCAAAAAGCTACCAGCATTCTTGCGACTACGTTCGACATCATTTCTATCACTTCACCAAGCCTAACTCGTTCAGCGGGAACATCGTCGATTACCACTGGACTTCCTCACGACATTCTTGCTGCCGATGCATGGACGAACATTACGGCGACAACCCAGGATGTTACTTATGTGATCCTTCCGGTTGTGGGTACTTGCAAAGGAGATCCGTTCACCGTTAAGGTAACGATCAAGCCTCAGCCCAACTACACTGCAACTGCGGCGACGGTATGTAGTAAAATAGCAACCGGTCTCGATCTCGTTACGCTTAGCGATCCAGCAGGAATTCTTGCCGATAGTTATACCATCACGACCATCAATGCTAACGGTATGATTGCCGTTGCTGGTTCGCCAGCGACTGGCAGTGGTTTAGCTTCGACCGTAATCGCCGATGATGCATGGCAGAATACCACAAACGGATCGCTGGATGTTGATTACACAATTGTTCCTTTTAACGGCACTTGTGCTGGCGCACCATTTATAGTAACGATCCACGTCAACCCGGAACCTCTCGGTGCTGATGACGCGACTACCATCTGTACCGGCTCAGCTGTTGGATACGACCTTGCGAACAATATTACAACACTCGGCAATGGGCTCACCACAGGCACGACCTTCTCGTGGGTGGCTATAGACAACACCAACGTCACTGGAGAGAACACAAGTGCTGGCAATACGACCACAATCACCGACAACCTCGTCAACAACACAACGGCCAGCGAAGTTGTTGTTTACAATGTGACGCCAACCAGCACCAATGGATGTGCCGGCGCGATCTTTAAGATTTCAGTTACTGTAAGTCCGATGCCCGTTCTCGTTATAGGTCAGGCTGCAGACATTTGTAGTGGAAACACCGTAGGTTACGAGATACTTCTCAGCCCCGTGAATCTTCCTCTTGGAACGACGTTCACATGGCCAGCCCCGGTAATGTCCGACGGCAGCATACAAGGCACTGCACAACTGACTCAATTACCAATGGGCGCTGCAGGCACGTCGCACATCAACGACGTTCTGCTGAATCCTAACAGCGCAGCTATCACAGCTATTTATACCATTACACCTTCACTCAATGGTTTCTGTGCCGGAACACCACAGACGGTTATTGTTACAGTACATCAGTCGGCGTCTGCCAATGCGGGGGTCAGCCAGGCGATCTGTACAGACAATGGCCCTTATACACTCGTTGGCTCGTCCATAAGCGGATCGGCTACAACGGGAACGTGGAGTGTTACGTCAACTCCCGTTGTTCATGACGAAGTGCTTTCGAACATTACGCCCACTGCAACGCCTTCGAATGTGACATTCACTGCAACAGAACCAGGCGACTATATCCTTACTCTTACTACAGATGATCCGGCAGGTGTTTGCGGACCGTTCGCTACCAGTGTTATGATCACCGTAACTCCGAAGCCCGTTATTACGCCTGGTCAATCGAAGCTCGTGTGTGCGAATGACCCTGTCGCTTACGAGATACAGATGACTCCGGCGAATCTTCCTGTGAACACAGTATTCAACTGGGTAGATCCCGACGGACCTACCGGGGCTACCAATGCAAGCGCGGGCGCTAACGTTGCTCTCGGCACTCCCGGAACAATTCACATCAACGACATCCTTCGCAACCAGGGCGGTACCAACATCGACGTTACTTATGTTGTCACTCCTTCGGTTGGCATTTGCGTTGGTCCAACAGAAAATATCCTGATCACTGTGAAGCCCGCACCCGATGTTGCTTTCGGTCAGAACAAAACGATATGCAGTGGCGACCGTGTCGACTATGAAATATTATTGAATCCTGCGAATACACCGCCCAATACTACCTTCTCGTGGCCTGACCCGGATGGAAGCGGCTCCGGAAAATCGAAACTGAATATTGCTGCGGATCCCCTGGGCACACTTCACATCACCGACACGTTGTACAATGGTTCGGGCGCAGCGATTCATGTCATCTACTCCGTAATATCGAGAGGTATCAACGGATGTATCGGTATTACACGCGATGTTGATATTACTGTGAACTCAGGTGCTATTGCCGAAGCTGGAAATGCACAGGTTATTTGCTCGAACGGAACTGCTACGTTGACCGGCTCAAGTGTCGGGGGTCTCGCTACTCAAGGCACCTGGACTATTGCTTCGAATCCCTCGGGTGGCGATGGGGTAATCACCAACGGAACAGGAACAGCAACACCGAATGCCGCAACATTCCAGGCTACGGTTGCCGGTAACTATACTTTGCAATTGATAACTGACGATCCTGCAGGCTCATGCGGACCCGCATCGGATGTTGTTGTGATAACTGTGAAAGCTCCCGGAGATCCTTCATGTACGGGCGGCTCCGGAACATGCTCGAACGTTGCGATCCAACCGGTAGTCACACCTGCAACATGTAACAACTCAGACGGATCGGTATTCTTCAACATCAACCCTGCTGTTCCAATCTCCGGTGATGTAACGCTCACGATCGACGGAACAGGTTCCACCACGTTGCCGTCGCCACGGACTAACATCAACAACTTCACCTTCGATGTTCTTGCTGTCGGTACTTACTCTTACTCGATCATCTATGGTGATGCATCGTGTACGAAGGCTGGCTTCTTCTCAATAGATCGTTCAGGCACGATTGGAACTGCGACCGTAAGTAATTTGATAGATCCTACCTGTAACGGTCAAACCGGAACTGCTACGATCGACGTTCCCGGCGAAACGGGTAACATCCTTGTTTGGACTGCCGACGGAACGAACCTCCATAACTTCGTAGTTGGAAATCCTGTTACCGGTTTGCCCGCCGGGCTCATCAGCGTTATGCGCACCGGCGATCCTTGCGCAGCAGGAGTGATGGTTAACTTCAACATGCCAGCTGACATACCTGTTACAGTTGCATCGACGGATGCTACTTGCGCGGGCAACGACGGCGCGATTGCCGTTACCAATCTTACTGGCGGAACAGAACCTTATACTTTTGAGATCAACGGCGTTGCAACTAACCTTCCAGCCGATAATACATTCCACGGACTCACTGCCGATACTTATAATGTTGTTGTAACAGATTCGAAAGGTTGCACGAAAGCATTTACTCCGATCACGATACGATTCCTGGTTGGTCCTGCAACACTCGACACACTCTTCGTTAAGACAAGCATCTCTGAACCAGATCTTGCTTCAGGTTCTGCGCTTGTTGGTGTAAATCCAAGTGGTATCGAACCATATGAAACACGTCTCGAGCTTACTGCACCTTTGTTTGCTGCACAGCAATTTGTTCAGGATTGGACCGAAGTTTCTCTGAACCCCCAGGATCTTAAGTTCGAACAATCGTATACGAATATCTTCGCCGGTGTGTACACACTCGGTCTGCGCGATGCAAGCGGTTGTACGAAGATGTACTTGTTCACGATCGGTGTCGATACGGACCTGTTCATACCGAACATCTTCACACCAAATGGCGACGGCAGCAACGAAGTATTCTACATCCGGAATCTTCCATCGACCGATGCCAACCTGCTGATCGCGAACCGTTGGGGCAAAGAAGTCTTTAAGTCATCATCCTACCAGAATGATTGGAACGGAGGCGACACGGTGGATGGAATGTACTACTACACTTTATCGATTGGTGGTCAGAAGTTCACCGGGTGGATCGAGATACTCAGAGGGCAGTAAGAAATTTCAGCGTATCGACATTATCGGCGTAATCCGTGAGCTCGGGTTCCTGGGATTTTCCAAAAGGCACACCGTCTGCCGATACAACACACTGTATCTTATCTGACTTCAGATCTGCGGAAGTTGCATAGTACAAAACCGAAATAGGAGACACCAGCCCTTCGTTCTCCGTCAGCAAAAGAAATCCATTGTCGAGGTGCGGCGCTCTATTCACCAATAAGATCGATTTATTGTAGTCGTAATTATTCACGTACTTATGATTATTAGCTACATCGCTATAGACCTCCCAGAGCCCAAGCATCCTGCGGAAGTCATAGTCCTTAGGAACGATCAACTTTGATACGTTTCGGCAGCCGAGGCCAAAGTAACTGAACACGTCTTTACCCAGCGCCACCAACTGTTCATCCGACTCATCGCCGTGCAATACAGCAACTGAAGTTCTATTCTTACGGATAACGTGTGGCTTGTTCCTGAAATAGTATTCAAAGTACCGGGATGTATTGTCGCTGCCAGTAGCAATCACAGCATCAACATCATTCAGCCGCTCAACAAAAGAAATGTAATCCTGGAATTGTGGTTCTATGTTCACGAGTTGCTCAACAGCATAACGTATTAGCACCGTATCTTGTGAAGACGGCTTCGCTGCCAGGTGATGACCGCTGATCAACACACATAAGAGATCATGAAACCCAACTAACGGGATGTTCCCGGCCATCACCACTCCGACCTTCTTAACATTCGCAGACATGCCATAGTCCCTCGTCCATCTCTCGAGTTTGTCTTTAACAAGAAATTTGCAAATTCCTTTTAGCGCGAGATCACACTGTTGTGGTGTAAACCATGCATTACGGTTGTTTGCGTTGTGAATGAGAACGTTCTTATCACCCGGTTCAATCGAATGCAGAGCATCTCCAAGCTTGGCGAAGGCGCTGATACGTTCCGATAAATTCATTTGATGCTGTAAAACCTTTAATAATGCTATCCTGTTTGAATACAATAACTGGAAAACGTAACTTTACCCCACTGCTTCACTAGGAATTGAGGCAAAATTACGAAAGATGGCAATCAAGATTACTGACGAGTGTATTAACTGTGGAGCCTGCGAACCCGAGTGCCCTAACACGGCTATTTATGAGGGAGGCAGGGAATGGAACTGGGCCGGTGGTACGAAGCTTACGCAAGTAGAGCTCGAGGATGGAACCAGCGTGGACGCCAAGACCACCCAGTCGCCTGTTTCAAATGAATTCTACTATATAGTTAACGGTAAGTGTACTGAGTGTACCGGCTTCCATGAAGAACCTCAGTGCGCCGCGGTTTGTCCTGTAGATTGCTGTGTGCCCGATCCGGATTATGTTGAGTCTAAAGAAGAGTTGACTGCGAAGAAAGCGTGGCTTCACAATGAAGCTTTGCAATCTTGATTTGTAATTTGTGATTTGTAATTCACTCCGAAATAATCACGGATTACAAATCACGAATTATTTCATCTTCGCTCTTTTGATAAGATACGCCTGTAATACCTGGAAGTAATCCGTGCGTGAGTTCGCTGAAATAAAATCAATCTTCAGCTGATTGCATTTCATCCTCAACTCGTTGTGGAACAGCTTCGCCTGTTCTTCGAACTTTGTTTTGATCTCTGTCGGATTCAACTTCAATCTTTCGCCGTTTTCAAGATCGATAAATTCGTAAGGCCTTTCTTCGAAGTTGAACTCCAATTCTGTGTCGTGATCACTCACATGAAATAACAGAACCTCATGCTTGTTGTGCTTCAGGTGCTGGAGTGCTTTAAAGAGCTCGCCTGGATCTTCGCTGCCATCAAACATATCGCTGAAGATCACCACCAGCGAACGACGATGCGTCTTCTCTGCAACTTCATTCAATACACTGGCAACCCTGGTAGATTTAAGTGGAGGCACACCCTGCTCGATCTTCTTCTCCATGAGATGGAAGATCTTATCGAGGTGGGAAGCGGTAGACTTTATCGGTGTGTATTCTTCAACCTTATCCGAGAACAAACAAAGGCCAACGGCATCGCGCTGGCGATGTAATAAGTAAGCGAGAGCCGATGTTGAATAGATGCTGAAGCGAAGCTTGCCAAACGTCTCTTTGGGATAATACATCGACGGCGAGCAGTCGATCAAAAGAAGACATCGAAGGTTCGTTTCCTCTTCGTATTGCTTGGTGTAGAGCCGGTCCGTTCTTGCGAATACTTTCCAGTCGATGTGACGTGTGGATTGCCCTTCATTGTAGAGTCTGTGTTCGGCAAACTCAACAGAGAAACCATGGTAGGGCGACTTATGAAGGCCGGTGATGAAACCTTCTACCAACTGTTTAGCCAGTAGTTCAAGACTTCCGGACTGTTTGATCTCTTCGAAATTTAACTTCACGATCCTGCTTAAATCCTTAGAAAATGGGCTTTCCCGAATCTCATGTAACGAAAGACCGGACTTAAATATCCATTTTACCGGTCATTGTTTGTTATATTTTTGTAAAATACTATCTTCGATTCCACCAATACCCCAAAAAACCCAACTAAACATTAGATCCTGTGGAAGATCAAAAGACGAATGGACGTGATGAGATCTATTCAGAGAAAGTAAAGGCTGGAAAAAGGACTTACTTTTTCGATGTGAAATCGACGCGGTCGAATGACTACTACCTCACGATTACGGAAAGTAAGAAGAGGTACAACAAAGATGATGAGGGATTCACTTATGAAAAGCACAAGATCTTCCTTTACAAGGAGGACTTCAACAAATTCATGGATGCTTTGAATAATACAGTGAACCACGTGAAAACTGAATTGATGCCCGATGTGGATTTTACCCAGTTTGATCACGCAAGAGATGAGCGAGAAGAGGCAGCAGCAGCCGCCGACGTACAACCGCCGGCCGTTGACTCAGCTTCTGAGCTCAAATGGGACTAAGACTTTTCTAACCTAAACCTAAACCGGAAAAGGCCCTTGCTCTTAGAGCAGGGCTTTTTCTTTTATATTTGCGCCCTATTTTATTGTGATATGGGATTAAAATGTGGAATCGTAGGACTTCCTAACGTCGGCAAATCGACACTTTTCAACGCTCTTACAAATAACAAAGCCGAAGCTGCCAACTTTCCTTTTTGCACCATAGAGCCGAACGTGGGCGTTATCTCGGTGCCCGATACCCGCCTCAGCATACTGTCGGGTCTCGTGAACCCGCAGAAGATCATCCCAACAACATTCGAGTTTGTGGATATCGCCGGCCTCGTGAAAGGTGCCAGCAAAAACGAAGGCCTCGGTAACCAGTTCCTCGCGAATATCCGTGAAGTAGACGCCATCGCCCACGTTGTGCGTTGTTTCGACAACGATAACATCATTCACGTCGACGGCCGTGTGAACCCCGTAGCCGACAAGGAAATCATCGACACCGAACTTCAATTGAAAGACCTCGAATCGGTCGACAAAAAGATATCGAAAGTAGAACGTACCGCGAAGAGCGGCGACGCTATCGCCAAGAAAGAGTATGCCTCACTCGTGAAGTACAAAGAGGCGCTGTTGTCCGGGAAGAATGCGAGGGCAGTAGTTGCCAGCGAAGACGACAAAAAGGCGATCGCCGACCTGCAATTGCTTACCGACAAGCCAGTGATCTACGTGGCGAATGTGGAGGAAGAGTCGGTGCACACAGGCAACAAACACACCGAGGCATTAAAGAACCTGGTGAAAGATGAAGGGGCGGAGGTTGTCATTGTCTGCGCTGCTATCGAAGCCCAGATTGCCGAACTGGAGAGCGAAGCCGACAGGGTAGAGTTCCTGAAAGAATATGGGTTGACGGAGTCGGGTTTGAACAAGCTCATCCGTGCCGCCTACCACCTGCTAAGCCTGATCACGTACTTTACCGCCGGGGAGAAAGAAGTTCGTGCCTGGACGATCCACAGAGGCTGGAAAGCACCCCAGGCCGCTGGCGTCATTCACACCGACTTCGAAAAGGGCTTCATCAGGGCTGAGGTAATTAAGATACCTGATTATCAGAAGTATAAGACCGAAAACGGCTGTCGTGAAGCCGGCAAACTGGCAGTGGAAGGAAAGGAGTACGTAGTAGAGGATGGTGATGTAATGCACTTCCGGTTTAACGTTTAACCCGTGTAAGAAAAACGGCCTTTTTGCCGTCAAATTTTCCCAATTATTAAACTGGTTTTTAGTACTTTAGCTACCCGCTTGCGCCGCCGCTAAAGCTCCAGCGGCACGCGGCGTACTTATTTTTTGAAGCGGAAATACTTTTTTAATAACCGTCGGCACCTTGAGAATCAGGATTGTTTTTGGACTTAAAAACCGTGGGGCGTACGTGCCGTTTCACCACCAGTTTTTGTTGGCCCAAACCATAAAAGGGTTGCTGGTGACGGGTGGAAAAAAGGAGTATCTCAACTTTATTCAGTACAACTTTTCGGGTCTCAAAGGACAGATAAAGATCAGTCGTAAAGGCTTGCACTTCTACTCTTCGAAGGTCACCCTGGTTTTCAGCACATCCGATAAGAACTTCCTTGACTACCTGGTCGGGACGTTGTTCGAACAAAAAGAACTGGTGATCGGAAGTCTTCAGCTTGTACCAGAATCGGTAGAAAATGAAGAGCCGGTTGTGATCAGCGAATCCGTAAAGTTTCTCTGCATTTCACCGATCGTTGTGTTGCCGGCATCATTCAACGATGAAAGCAGCAAGCGTTTCGTATTACCGGATACAGATGAGTTCTCGGATCTGCTCTACGATTCCACAATTCAAAGAATGGAAGTGTCGGGTAAGTTTACAACACAACAGATCGCCGACTTCTATAAGTTTCAATTGGTTCCCGATAAGGAATACATCAACCGACTGCAATCGTCGCACAAGAAATTTGCCCGCATCTATCCTCTGTACGATTCCGATATCAAGTATGAAGTGAGAGGATACACATTCCCCTTCACGTTGTACGCGCCACAGCCCGTTCAGCAGTTCGTTTATGAAAACGGATTGGGTCATTTTTCACATAAAGGGTTTGGAATGTTGGATGTTGCAACGACAAGCTCAATTAAGAGTGAAGTAGATCACGAGTTGAACTATGCTTGATGTTCAATGTTCAACGTTCAATGTTACCGGTACGGTATACTGTAATATCCCAACAACAGATCAGCCATTGGTGTTAAAGACTTGTAGTAAATAAACACGTCGTAGAAATTCTCTGTTTGGTAATGACTTCCTTCGAAGTTGGTGGTGGTCAACGTTGGTGAATCGACACAATAGGTGTAATCATACCAGCCCTGCTTTAAAACAATAGTTGTTTCATATGCCGAAGTTGCTTTGTTCCACTTCATCTTATTCTCTTCTGTACGGGCGAAATTGTTGTACTTCCCAACCACGTACACATCACCATCCTTGAGAGGATCGGCGCGCAATGTGAAGTCAACAAAAATGTACTGGCAACTTAATGCCGGCTCTGAGTAGTCGAGATTTTCGATAGCATAGTTGCCGTCGAGATCGGCATACTGTGAATATGCTTGTTCTCCCCGCGGACGATCCTCGACGACCTTCAATACATAAGGCTTCACAGATTTATCGATACGAGCCGTGTTGCGACCTGGTGAATTCAATGAACGGAAATCCACCCACCTGAATTCATTACCTGCAAGCCACTGCTTGTCCTGGTCGAAGAACCTGTATTCCAACTCACCAATATCCTCACGAATAAAACTTGGTTTCACATTAAATCTGGCGTTGTCCCAACGTTGATTCTGACGAAGGGTGACTTTGAAATTGTCCATTGCATTGAACACCTGCATGTCGCCATAGTCGATCGTAAAATTGATCTGTTGATTATTGGAATTGAGTGCGCTGTTGCCAACGAGATTGCTGTTGGGCACAAGACTTATCCGGTTATCGAATATCATGATGCGGGCAGTGAGAATGAGGTCATTCTTGTCGCTGTCGCGATACACCATTAGTAAATAGTTGCCGGGAAGTTTAACGCGAGGTACTGCGAAGCGATAATGGACAAATGGGAGGAAGGTGTTGTTTGAGAATGCGTAGTCGGTAATGTTGAACTCGTTGTATTGAGTCATGAAATCCAGGTCGAGCAACATGGATTTAGCCCAGTCGGCGTTGCAGTGAATGAGCTTGACATAGTAGTTGTTGCGGCTTTCCTGGATGTCGTCGAATTCGAGGATGAGGTTTTGCGTGCCCAGGGGAGTTACGGCAGGCATAAGGTTATCGCGTGTGCCGGTGCCGGGCGGGTGAACCATAACGGTCTTTATGTTTTCTTCGTAGACGGCGTCCTGGAACAGGAGTTTTTTTTGGGCGAGTGTCGCAAAGGGTACGCAAAGAAGCAAAAGGATAAGCAGGGGAAACTTCATCATTCAAATCTAAACGATATTTTTTAGCGAAATTGCATTCCAACTTCCTTCAAAAACGGCGTGTCTAACGACCAGATAGGGTTCATGCTCGGAGAAAAAGAGCTCATTCAAGGCTGTGCCAAGGGCGACAGGGCTTCTCAAAAGGCTTTGTACGAGCGCTATTGCAGGAAAATGATGGTGGTTTGCCAACGGTATTCGCGATCCACACAGGAAGCGGAGGATATCCTCCAGGAGGGGTTTATCAAGATATTCAAATCAATCGGCGAGTTCAGGGCCGAATCGAAGCTGGAGACGTGGATAACACGGATCATGATCAACACAGCTCTGAACAGCCAACGTCAAAAGCTCTACCTCCTGCCTATGGTAGACGTCACCGGGATCTCATTACCCGAAAGGGAAGAAATAAGCTTGTCGGAATTTCATCTCGACGAGCTCATTAAAATAGTACAATCGCTACCCGACGGATGCAGGGTAGTCTTCAACCTCTTTGCTATAGAAGGATATGGTCATCAGGAGATAGCCAAGATGTTGGACATAAGCGAAGGCACATCCAAATCGCAATACAACAGGGCGAAGAGCTTGTTGAGAGCGAAACTTGAAAGAGAAAACAGGTATGCAAAATACGGAGAGGCAAAAGTTTGAGGAAAACTGGAAGGATGCATTCGACGGTGCGGAAGCGACACCGCCTGATGGTGTGTGGAATTCTATAGAGCTGGACCTGGCAGGACACGAGAGCGTGGTGATGAAGAAGAAGGTGGTGTTCTATCAGAGGTTAGCTGCCGCAATGGTTGTGTTCGCGTTGCTAGCTGGAACCTACGCATTTTATACTTCGACGAATGAGGCAAGAGGGACGAGGCACGAGCAAAGTGCAACGAATGAGAAGCCTTCGGTAAAAACTAAAGAGAAAGACAACGGAAATTCTTCGGTCAAAATGAAGGCCCAAAAGAGAATCCTGTGATTGCTTCTGTCAGCAAAAAGCAAAAACAAGAAATTCAACAGCAACAACCTCAACAGCAACTTGCTCTAGTTGAAGAAGCACCAATTGAAACTCATCAACCTACTGAGTCATCAATCATCGCATCCAAAGAGCCTGAAGAAAAAAACCGAGATCACGGCCGTCGTCTCTCCTCTGCTTCAACAGCTCGATGAAGGTCCTGAAACAGTAGTAGAGCCGAAGAAATCGAAAAGAGCAAAAGAAAGCATGTGGCTTGCACTCGGTGGTTCTGCAGGTAACTTCACTCCGAATACTCCTACCGCTACAACTCCAACTGTAACCCAGTCGAGCTTCGACGCTAAAGGGCCCGCGCTCGCCTTTTCCACTATTGCTACAACCGAAGCCTCAACCGAAAGTCGGCTCATCCTATTCTGTTGGCATCGGTGTGGGTAAGAAATTTGGACGTTTCGTCGTACAGACTGGCATAAACCTCAACAAACAACAGATCGACTATACATCGAACTACGATACGCACACTTCGTCGAATTCAAGTAAGGCAGCGATGTCTGATTACCTTGCGAATAGCAGTGACCTTACGTTCACAAATGAATACACTGTGAGCAGCACGATGGATATCGTTTCAATACCTGTGCAACTTGGTTATATGATTGTAGATCGCAGGCTTGGATGGCAGATCAATGCCGGCGCTTCGAATGATTTCTTCCTCCGCAACGTGTTGGTCGATAAGTCTGGTCAGCGCGAAAAGTCTGTAGAACAATCCGGCAGTGCCTCACCGTATCGTGCAGTTAACTGGTCAGCTCTTGCGAGTACCGAACTCAGCTATCGCATCGGAGCGCATTACAGGGTATCGTTGGTTCCCCGGGGGGCGCGTTATTCGGTCCACTCTATTCTGAAGAACGATAAGGATACAGGAAGGCCTGTGGTTTTGGATGTCGGATTTAGGTTCCGGTATATATTTGAATAGTTTCTAAGACAGGTCATCCAATTGATTGACCAACCCTTCCCACTTCTCATTCGCATCTTTGAGAAGACTGTCAACTTTCTCAAAATCCAACTGTGCTTTTGAAAGTTTGTCAGGGCTATCGTAGACGCCAGGTTTTGCAAGCTCTGCCTTCGGCATTCGCCTTATCTTTTTCAAGCTTCGCGATAGTCTCTTCAACACGTTTCAGCTCTGCCTGGAGTGACTTGATCTTCTTCTCTGCTTCGTCGGTCTTCACTTCCGGCTTTGGCTTCTGCTCTTTCTTCACGACTGGTATTGGTGCGCTGAGGTTGTCAGCGTTCTGCTTTCTCCAATATTCGTATTCTTCGTAACTGCCAGGATATTCCTTGATCTGCTGATTGTCGATATACCAGATCTTATTCGCTACCTGCGTCACGAAGTGACGGTTGTGCGACACAACCACAAAAGTACCCTGGTATTGTTCGAGCGCCTGGATGAGAATATTCTCAGAAATGAAAATCAAGGTGATTGGTAGGTTCGTCGAGCAGCAGGAAGTTGGCTTCGGAGATCAGTGTCTTCGCCAGCGCAACGCGCGACTTCTCACCACCCGAAAGTACTTTGATCTTTTTAAACACATCTTCATCTGAAAACAAGAAGCAGCCGAGCACGTTTCGAAGCTCCTGTTCGAGCTTGCCTGAGCCGGCTTGCTTGAGCTCTTCCAGGATTTCGTTGTCTACATGCAAAGATTCCAACTGGTGCTGTGCGAAGAATCCCTGGATCACATTATATCCGATCGTTCTTTCGCCGTTCACCGGTTCGGTACCGGAAAGTATTCGAAGCAATGTTGACTTACCCTTTCCGTTGGCACCGATCAGTGCAATCTTATCACCGCGTTCGATCACGGCATTGGTATCTTTCAGTATGGTGAGGTCACCATACGACTTCGAAACATCTTTCAGTGTAACGACGTGTCGTCCCGACGGCTGTTTGAATGTGAAGCGGAAGTTTACGGTAGCTGTGTCGTTTACCACTTCTTCAACAAGATCTAATCTTTCGATAGCCTTCACGCGCGATTGCACCTGGCGCGCCTTACTTGCCTTCGCTTTGAAACGATCGATGAATCGTTCGGCCTGCCGGATCTTCGCCTGCTGATTGTCGTAAGCACCTTGTTGGATTTGCTCACGCAATTCTTTTTCCTGCAGGTAATAAGTATAATTTCCTTCGTAGGTCACCAGTTGCTGACGTGTAACCTCAACGGTCTTCGTAGTACAGTTGTCGAGGAAGGTACGGTCGTGCGATACGATCATCACGGCACCTTCGTAGTTTCTCAAATAATTTTCAACCCACTCGATAGAGGGAAGGTCAAGGTGGTTGGTAGGTTCATCGAGCATGAGCAACGACGGTTTCTCGAGAAGGAGCTTCGCGAGCATCACACGCATGCGCCATCCACCGGAAAACTCGCGGAGCGGCCTGTGAAGATCTTTCGTAGTGAAGCCGATACCTTCCAGTACTTCTTCGGCTTTCGATTGCATCGTATAGCCATCAAGATGCTCGAACTTCTCCTGTAACTTCGTGAGCTTGTCGACCAACTCGTCGGAATACTCAGTTTCGAGCTGGTGCAGTATTTTTTCGATCCCGCGTTGCGTATCGACAGCATCTTTGAACGCCCCCATAGCCACCGTGAGGATGGCGTCGTCGGTTTGGTAGGAGAGAAGATCCTGGTTGAGGAAGCCGATCGTGCAATCTTTGGCTTTGCTGATATTTCCCGCATCGATGCGGTAGTCGCCGTTGATGATCTTCAGGAGGGTGGATTTGCCACGGCCGTTCAACCCGATGAGCCCGATCTTGTCGTTCGGCTTAACGAACATTGAAGCGTCTTCATAAAGGGCTCTTCCGCCAATGAAATAAGAGATTTTATCTATCGAGACCATGTAGGGCAAAAATAAGGCGCAAAGATATTCAAAACAGACGGTAAATTTGAAGTCAAATTAAAGACTGATGATCAAGGTTCTCGCAATCGTTTCAGTGATGGTATTTTTGACTTTTGAGCCAAACAGACCTGTAGATAATTCCGTTCCCGCCCTCACTCAGAAAAGCAAAGACCTTCCCCTTAACCTGGTAAAGCTCCCCAAGGGATTCTCTATAGCCATTTATGCGGAGGTGCCAGACGCACGATCCATGGCCCTTAGCCCATCGGGTACCCTCTTCGTTGGAAACAGGGACGGAGATAAAGTTTATGCTGTTCAAGCAGCGACTTCAAAGGAGACAAAGTTTTTGTGATCGCCAAAGACCTCAACATGCCCAACGGGGTGGCATTCAGGAACGGCGACTTGTACATCGCCGGAAACAGTAAGATATCAAAGATTAGTAAAGTGGAATCGAATCTTTCGACTCCGGGCAAGCGACAAGTGTTGTACGACAAGTTTCCCACCGACGATTCTCATGGCTGGAAATACATTTGCGTTCGGCCCTGATGGTAAACTTTATGTTCCGGTGGAGCGCCGTGCAATATCTGCGAGTCTTCCGATGCCGGTCTATGCATCGATCACGCGTATGAACGCCGATGGCACAGGGTTCGAAAATATGCGAGTGGCATCCGGAACACCGTCGGTCTCGCCTGGCATCCAACGTCGAACAATCTTTGGTTTACCGACAATGGTCGCGATCGCCTGGGCGATGACATTCCGCCTTGCGAGTTGAACACGGCCACAAAAAAAGGACAGCACTTTGGATATCCGTATTGTCATGCCGGTACGATCAAAGATCCTGAGTTTGGCAATAAACGTCCCCTGCTCAGATTTCGTGAAGCCCGCACAAAATCTTGGTGCACACGTGGCACCACTTGGTTTGAAATTTATACTGGCAAGCAGTTTCCCGCGGAGTACAGGAACCAGGTTATCATTTGCGAGCATGGCTCGTGGGATCGAAACAAGATGAATGGTTATAAATTGTCGCTCGTGAAGGTTGATGCCAAAGGGAAATCATTGGGCTACGAGACCTTTGCAAGTGGCTGGTTGAATGAAGAGACCCAAAAGGCGTGGGGAAGGCTCCTGTGGATATTATACAGTTGAAGGATGGATCGATGCTCGTATCGGATGACAGGGCAGGAGTGATCTACCGGATTCGTTATAATTTGTGATTCGTGATCTGTAATTAATTACAAATCACAAATCAGAAATCTTCCGCGATCGCGTCAATCTTCTTCCCTTTATCTTCAAACATCGTCTTGATTACGGAGAAGCAACGATAGGTAAGCTTGATCTCGTTGCGAGAATGATCTTTTGAAGGTCAAACTGATGTTGGAGCCAACCCAATTATATGTATCGGTAACGAGAATGTATTTTGGTTGCCCAAATGATTTCATCATACCTTTCATCAATCGCGTGTCTTTGTGGGTGATGACGTCGATCTGGTACACGACGTCTTTGTAAGGTCTTCCACTTCCACCGATTTCACCTTAACCTCACCGATGTTTTTGTAGTCTGTACTTTCTAACAGCATAAAGCTTGGCGGGGAACTCGTTCTTTTCTTTTAACGTCTTTCTTGAACTCGGCGCCCTTCACGCTGTCGATCAAGTGCCGAGCTTCAGATCTTTGAAACCGTTACGACGTTCGAGCTCAGTGATGTCCTGACCGAAGGAAACGCTCGCTACCAGGGATAAAATAAAAAATGAGAGGACTTTATTCATGGCTTTGGTTCGATAAAGTCAACGCCGAGCGACAGTGTTGTCTTGTCCCACGTGATCACAATATATGCCTTATTGTTCTTCTGATCGATGGCGATTGTAAATGGTTCGTAACGAGGTCACCCGGCAATGCGTGGAAGCAACTTCGGTACGCATCACGTCGTTGGCCTGGTTGTAATTGTATGATCCCCAAAGTCCCGACGTCCTTGCTGACGATGATCGTCCACTTTTCTTTGTCAGGTATTGCGAAGAGCGAATAAGTACCAGCTGGAAGGAACTGTCCGTTGATGAAAACTTCGCGTGTGATCGTGAGCTCGGTGGCTTCGTTGGCACCGAGGCGCCAGACTTGTCCGTAGGGAACGAGGGTTCCGAAGATCTCGCGGCCACGCTTATGGGGCTGACTATATGTTATTTTGAGATAGCTGTCTTTGTATTTGCAGGCGGCGATGGCAAGCGGACTGGGGCGAGACGGTACTGCTTCCTGGGCGAAAGTGTGAGAAGAGAAGGCTATTAGCAGAAGCAGGAGGAAGAGTTTTCGCTGCATGCCGAAAGATAGTATTTTTGAGTGGAAATGAATACCCGCCCCGCTTTCGACGACATATATATGGAGCTCGCTGTGAATCTTGCGAAGCGTTCCCACTGCATCAAGCGACATGTAGGCGCGGTGCTGACCAAAGACACCCGGATTATTTCTATTGGCTACAATGGCCCGCCATCGGGGAACACACAACTGCGACGAAGAGTGGCCAGACACCGGTTGTCCAAGAGATTCGAAGGGCGGCTGCTCCCTGGCAATCCACGCGGAGCAGAATGCAATCCTGTATGCCGTGAAGTATAAGACTGCTGTGGAAGGTTGCAACGTTGTACGTCCACACTGTCGCCATGCCTGTCGTGTGCGAGAATAATATTTAGTATGGGATTCATAAGGTTGTGTATTTCAACTCTTATGCCCAGCACAAGGGACTTCCAACGGATGAGGGAGTAGATTTCCTCAACAGGTTTGGAGTTTCCTGTAGCAAGTATGAGGGCACGTTGACAACGTTACCCACATGATCTAAAATATTAGCGAGCTGCTAATGCCCTTTTCCAGTTCACCGACAAACTCGCCGTAACTCCTTTTGTCTTCTCTTGCTGTTCTGCCTTGAAGACTTCTACTGCTCTTTCCACCATCTGGTATAAACCAACGGGGTTGCCGTCGCCGCGATAGCTTGCGAGGCACCAGTCGATCTCAGATTGAAGTTGATGATCGATGTTGAGCTCGCGAAGTTTTGCGAAGTGATGTTTCGGAAGCAGCTTCGATTGTCTGAGCAGCAGTGACTGAAGAGGATTTTCTTCGGTTGCTTGATGTTTTTTTCGGCGCAGCTTTCTTACAGGTACTTTTGCCATAGAGTTTTTTTACAAAGGTAGGGGACTATTATTGGAGAGTTAATGATTAACGTTCAGATAATTTCCGCAACCGTATTAAAGAAAAAGGGAAGCGATCCTTGATCACTTCCCTTGTAAAAGTATTAGGCGAACCTAATTACTTCTTCTTCTTAGCAGCTTTTTTCTTAGCTGCTTTCTTCTTAGCGGGTTTCTTTGCCATAGCGTTTTAAATTTTTTTGTTTAAAATCTGTACGAAAGATAGGAAAAAATTTAATCACAAAAATTTAAGCAACTTATTTTCAATTGTCAGAAAAAATTTCAGTGTAACGTTTTTTATAAATGATGACCGATCATCAATCATCATTCAATCAAATGATGTTCACTTCAGCATGTAATTCAATACCGAATTTTTTCTTTCACAGTATGTTGGATCTTCTTCGATAACGAAAGAATTTCATCACCACTTCCGTTCTTATAATTCACCAACACCAATGCTTGATGTTATAATTCACAACACCAATGCTTGATGTTGATGAAACACCAACATCACCAACACGAAATCCTTTGAATGATGATTGTTCGATGAGCCATCCTGCAGGCACCTTAACTTCCTGATTTCAGAAATATAGCCGGGTATTGTCGGGAAGCGTTTTTTCAATTCATTGTAGTTTTCAACATCAATAACAGGATTCTTAAAGAAGCTTCCTGCATTACCAATCACTTTCGGATCAGGTAACTTACTTCTTCGTATTGCAATCACTGCATTGCTTACATCACGTATCGTTGGATGCAATACATTCATCTGTTTCAACGTATCAGTGATAGCACCGTAAGAGATGTTAAGATGATGATCAATGTTGGTCAGACTTAAAGTAACACTTGAAATAAATATTTTTCTTCAAGTCGTGTTTGAAGACACTTTCGCGGTATCCGAAGGCGACATTCATCGCGTGTGAACGTCTTTTTTTCACCTGTGGATCGATCGATAGCATCCACACTTACGATCGTTTCCTTCACTTCAACACCATAAGCACCGATGTTTTGCATAGGAGCTGCACCAACAGTGCCTGGTATCAGCGAAAGATTTTCAAGTCCACCCCAATTTTGATCGATAGCATACTTCACGAATTCATGCCAGTTCTCTCCGGATGCAACTTTTACTGTAACGTGATGATCGTCTTTGTCGATCACTTCAATTCCTTTCAGCGAGTTGTGTACAATAAGTCCGTTGTAATCTTTTGTGAACAGCACGTTGCTGCCGCCACCGAGAATGACTACGTTATCTTTTGAGATTTGAAAGATTGCGCGGGCTTCTTCTTCGTTTGTGATATCAACAAACAATCGCGCTTCGGCTTTAATGCCAAACGTGTTATAAGGTTTAAGATCAACCTTCTCCTGGATACTCAGCATTATTTGAATGAATCCCCGAGAGCATCTGCCGATAACTTGAAAAGGCAGATCCTGGGAAACGTCCTGCAATATAGGTCGTTCCAAGCACAAGTAATCCTTTGTCGGTTGTTGGTGTAAGCGATGCCAGCTCGAATGAATTCGAGAAACCGATATACTTGCTGCCGATGAATGTTCCATCAGTTGGATTGTAACCGAACAAAGCGATCTGCTTGCCGCGTGTGTTGCTTCCAAAGATGATCCTGTCGGTAGCGTTTATTTGCGTATTAATGATAGTAACGGGCGCATCGGGTATGAGCTCCGGAAAATTCAGCCCGCCATAATCGACGATTGACGTCGGGGCCCCTGATGTTGGCAATGCAGTTTGTGGCATGATGTAGTTATCGCCAAAATTGAATCGCGCTGCTGCAAATTTCCCTCCATTCAATGAATATAACTGGCTTATTACCACCGTCGGCCTGGTTGCCTTGCAGAACAGTAAGTGGATCGTCTGCATTCAGATCTGTAAACACGATGGACAAAGTGTAATTATAAAACCCATTGAAGAAATAAATGCCATTTAACTGTTTTGCCAACCTGGAATGGTAGTTGTTTTCCTGTTCGAAGAATGGATTTCATGAGCGGGTCTTCTGCTCCGTCACCACCAGGACCAATCGAGAAGGATTTTGACTTCTTGATATGGCCATCCGTTGATACAGTGGATATCCTGGTTTCCTTCGAACCGGCTTCATAATTGAGCAATAACAAGTCATCTCCGTCCAAAGCAGCGGCCATAGGATATGTGCCGCCGATATTCAACTGTTGTTCAATACCACCAGTCTCATTCACTTGTATCAACTGAGTTGAATTGTCATCCATACAGAAGAAATAGAACTTGCCATCAACTTCAAGTAGTGAGGCGCAGGGTGTTGAAGTTTATATCAAACTCGTTTTCAGATATGAAATTACCGAACTCGTCGGCCTTCATGATGTAGACGAGGTTCGGTCTAATATCTAATCCATCGGCGTCTATCAATCTTTTCAAACGCCAACACGAGGTATCCACCGTCGTTCGTCTGCACGGCATCCATGCGGTGTATAGGTTGATATTGAAATTAGAGTCGTCGTAGAACTTCGTGAAGAAGCTTTTGTCGGCCTCGGGATCGGCTTCGTTCTTACAAGCAACAAATCCGAACACGAAAAGTATTGTAAATAGTCTTTTCATAATTATTCGAGTGACTTGTAGTTGTTGCTGAGGAAACGGAGCGGGAACAAAACTCCCAGGGAGAAAACAATATTGTTTTGTCTTCAGATCATCCTGTGCATCGCCGATGCCACTCAGGCGATCGTTTGAAAACCGGTTGTTGACATTCGCTATGTTGCTCATGCCTTTGTGATACGATGCGTCGAACACCAGCCTCACGTTGCCGAGGTTGTATTCAAATCCAACGCCTCCGATCAATCCCAGTTGTTGGTAAACAGATCTTTTGCACCAACAACCGTCGGTTCATTCTTGAATGTATTCGTGCCCCCGAAGCATTATCAGTGCCTGAGACTGTAACGCTCTTCGTGGCATTGATCAACACAGAATAATAAGCTCCGATCTGAACATACGGCCTCAACTTGTTCTGGGTGAATTCATATTTGACAAGCAACGGCAGATCGGCGTAGTCGAGCTGTTGTTCCTGGTCGAACTTCAAATTCAGCTTTGATTGGAACTCTCAGTGTTCGTCCAGTTGAATTCATTAGAATAAACAAACTTCGAAGTTCTATAGGTAGGCTGTGCACTGATCGAGAAAACCCTTGTAGTAAACGTAACCTCAAGTGTTGCGTGACTTCCTAATTTGTTGAACGACTATAGGACTTATCTGTCTTCGACTGGTCGTAGTTGTTGAGGAGTTATTACCGAGTAACGTGCCGTAGGTGTGGCTTCGGTGAGATTGACACCGGCCTTGAATCCCAACCAGAATTGCTTATTGAGAAATTTCTCTTGCGCAGTGCCCTTCGACTTCATCGAAGGGGGTGCTTTTCTTTTTTGACCTGAAACAGTAAGTGTGCAAATCAGCAAGCCACAATAGAAGTAAACTTCGGATCATCTTGTTACTATCATTTTCTTTGTTTCATTCAATATACCGACCTTCACCTGATAAAGATAAAGGCCAGCCGGATATGCTCCCATATCAGCCTTCACAAAGTATTCTCTTCTTCTTTTTCTTCCATCATCAATAAACTGAGCTGTCGTCCCTGCGAATCAAGTAACGATAACTTAACGTGTTCTTTCGAATTGATCCGGAACCCGATGTTCACGTCGGCTTTCACCGGGTTGGGAAAGCAGTCGTACAACTTGAATCTCGATGATTTGAAATCTTCCGTCACCCCGGTGGTCACATCCGTTGCAACTTGTATCGGGTCGTAGTTACCTGTGCCTTCTTCTTCGGTCCATTGATAAAATTCTTGAAGAACACATCGTGTTGATCACGGCTTCGTCCACCAGCATCCAATCGCGAAGAATGCTTGCATACACCTGGCGATAGTCGTATTGCAATCTCCACGTGTCCTGGTTGAGGTCGGGCACTTTGCCGATCACGCCGGATTGGCGCCCTTTCCGAAGATAAAGACAGGTCCGCCCGGTTACCGTGGTCGGTTCCGTAGCTGCCATTCGAGTGATGCGTCGGCCGAACTCCGAAGTTGTTACCGTGAGCACACGATCTTCGATGCCACGTGCCGCAAGGTCCGTCCTGGAAGGCTTTCATAGCCGACGATACGTGGTACATCAACGCTGCGTGGGCGCCCATCGTCGGGTCGTAGTTTTCCACCTGCGATGCATGCGTGTCGAAACCACCGATCTTTCACGAGGAATACTTTCGTCTTCACGCCCATGCCGGCGCCACCACCATGAAGTAACCTCGCGATCAGTTTCAATTGCGGCGTTAAGCCATTCGTGAGACTTCCAATTGGCGCATTGAAGGGATATTTCTCCGATATGTTACGGAAGTTTCGGGAGCGGCCTTGAAAACGTCGTACAGTCGATCAGCGTAGTCTCTGACTTATCTTCGAGATCGAGTATCCAGTTCAACTCTTTGCCGTACGGCGAGTCATTCAACGCTATGGGAGGCTTGCCACGGGGATCGGTTCCCTGGTCGGTGAATCCTTCGAGGTCATCAACAAGCTTCGCAAATTCCGTTGGATCGTCAAGCGAGATGGATGTTGGTATATGATCTTTCTGGTGGAAGATCATGAAACTTCGCTACCCCATTTCAATGGCCAGCGGATCTTTCATGTCATCGTTCGGGAAATCATCAGGGTATTCGAGCGGAGCAAACTCTTGTTCGAGATAACGCCCAACCCAACCTGACGAAAAAGTAATCGTCGAAACTTCCACCCATGAACGAAATATCTCTTCACGGAAGTGCGATCCGTTGTTGTTCTTATACGACACACCCTGAACGATACAAGCACGTCCACGATCATAAAGATCTTCATTCCCCACCATGTCGGGATGGAGACCAACCTGCGCATCCGACTTCAATGTGTTGTCGAGATTGATCATTTTGCGCAGACTGTTCTTCGAGGTATGGCTATGTTGCGCGGCGACTGTAATAAGATCATAAGCTTCAACCGGGATGACGGCATTCAGACCATCGTTGCTCCTTGCAGTTGTAAGATTATGAGAACGCGATCGTTGCTACTCTGTTTGGCCATTCGTGTGAGCGAGTTTTCGGCCATCAACTTCAACGGAATTCCGCCGATGGTAAAGGGGATGGATGCCATCGACAATTTCTTAATGAAATTTCTTCTCTTCATGATTTCAGTAAAGTTGATATTCAGGAGACTGCATCATCGCATTAAACAGTGAACGTAGCTGCCCGATCACCACTTCTGGTTCTTGATATTTTTCCGGGTGCAACCAGCGATCGGTCCACGTGCCTTCTGGATCGACGTCGATTGGTGGAGACTTCAGGAAGGCGGTGAGAAAATAGTTGAGGCGTTCGGCGGTGATGTCGGCGCTGTCGTCGGAAGCTGCATCGAAAGTCAGGTTATCATTTTGAGGTAGCAGGTATTTTGCGAGCTCAATGATCAATGTGTGAGCATCGGATGCGGTACCGCTGCCGATCTTATTGAAAACAAACTAGGTAGGCATCAACCCTCTGTCCATCGGGCACATTAGGATCTTGCGCAGCGCGAATAAAGTCGTAACGAAGCGTGAGATAGTTAGTTGATATCCACGCTCGATGGAAGATCGGGTATTGATGATAAGCAATCGTAACCGGCTACGTCGTACGGTTCAAAGAAATGCATTCCCATTCCCGATAAACTAGCGATCATCGCATCGGTCCGCGCATACAAATTAGCAGCGTCCGTTTTATAATCGGGCAGCGTTATGTCGAACATCTTGTAGGTTCCGATCATCAGGTCGAGCGGAGAACGAATGATGCCACCGAAGTTGTCGTCGATCACGCCACCGGCCGCATCGTAGAAATGCTGGCTCTGGAAAAGCTCTTCGAGCACGGGGCTGTATTTTGAAACCACTAGCAGTAAATGTATCGGCACGATCCGAAATGATCGTGGTGTCGATATCTTCAGTGATGTTGTGATAAACGAAGTGCCTGTAGATGCGGCGGCATATGTTCATGGCCGTCTCACGTTTCGAATAGATCATCTCGATGAGCTGCGAGATCTCGTCGATTGCCCGTTGCTTCCGTGGGACCGGTTCCTGGAAACAATAGTTGATCCGTACTTCTTTGAATAACCTGTCCGTTGAATCGATCGCTGAATGTCTTTGAGTATTGTCGTGCTGCGAAGCATTAGCGGGACTTCCTTTTACTTTGCCACGAGGGAGTAAAGTGTCTGGGTCGATGTTCGAAAAACTATCGTCGAAGTCCCAACCGGATAATACTCTTGCGGCAGCCTGTACGTCCTGTTCGGTGTACACATAATAATCGCCAGGCTGGGTTGTTCCGGAACGTGTCCTTCGAGTCCGCGACCGATCGTATAAGTTCGAGGAGCTCTCTCGCGTAGTTCTCGTTTGGACTTCCGTTCACGTTCAGGTTTCCATCGAGTAATCGCAGCATGGCGTTGTCGACGCTTATTTTTTTCGTGAGCTCCTTAAAGTTTACTTTGACACCAGCGTTCTATCGAGGCAAACTGGCGGTAGAGGCGCGTTTTGAAAATATAATCCACGACTACTGTCGATCTTCGATTGAATGGCAGTGAGAAACTGTGTGCATGAAGAACACGACCTTCTCTCGGGCAGAATATTGAAGATGCAATGATGAATCGACCCCGGTGCTCATCATTTGCGCGATGAACCAGCCTTTGAAATATTCCTGGCGTTCGCCGTCATTGTCGTTATCGCCAGATCCTGTTACCCATGTGTTACCGGTGTCTTTATCTATGGCGCGTCAGGAGTGGGAAGGGACTCCCGAGAACAGTTGAGCAACGGCGGATGTCGCAGTCATACCCGAATACGCATCGATGTCTGCTTTGGTTGGTCCGAACGTTGCTCTTCGCACAGGTGGGCGGCTCTCTTGAGGCCAAGTGGTCCGGAAAATGCGGTCAACGACATAGGGAGAAGTGTCTTATTCGAGCAATTAATCTAAGAGAAAGGATAATTTTTCTAGAAAGAAAGATGAGTTGTCGTTATTTTCCACGAAGAACAGTTTAGAGCGCCATGAAGATAATCGAGTGTCCGCGAGACGCGATGCAGGGAATTGAAGAATTTATTCCAACAGAGAAGAAAATTTCGTATATCAATCAATTGTTACGGGTAGGTTTCGATACCATCGATTTCGGAAGCTTTGTTTCACCAAAAGCAATCCCGCAACTGAGAGACACCTCCGAAGTACTCGACGGTCTCGACATGAGTATTGGTCGTACCAAACTTCTTGCAATCGTGGCGAACACTCGTGGGGCAGAAGATGCCTGCAAGTTCGGGATGATCTCCTACCTGGGATTTCCTTTATCGATATCGGAAACTTTCAAAAACGTAACACCAACAAGTCGATCGTCGAGGCGCTGAATACTATTGCGGAGATGCAAGAGCTCTGCGTGAAGAACGGCAAGCAACTCGTTACTTACATCAGCATGGCTTCGGAAATCCTTACGGCGATCGTACGATGAGGCGTGGTGGGAAAGTTAGTGGACATACTTCAGACGTTGGGTGTTGGATCGTTTCGTTGGCAGATACCATCGGCGTTTCGAAGCCTCAACAGATACACGACCTCTTCACGACAATGACATCCGAGTTCCCAGAGATGGAGATCGGTGTTCACTTGCATAGCAATCCGGCAACAGCAATTGAGAAGATCGACGCTGCATACAAAGCCGGCTGTAAACGTTCGACGGTGCGATAAAAGGCTATGGCGGCTGCCCGATGGCTGAAGATGAACTGGTGGGAAATATTGCAACTGAAACTATTGTGCGATACATGGCCGACCAGGATGAGGAGCTCACCATTAATATGGATGAGTTCGGCAAGTCTATGATGTTAGCTGATAAAGTTTTCCCGGTATAGATTTTATGATGCCTTTAATTCGAGATGAAGGAGGAGCGTTGCTAAAAACACACGGGAGGCATACCTGTCTTCCATGATAACTCATCTATTTGCGTCGATGCGGCTTTGGATGTGATTGCATCCACGTTTACCTTTTCCCTCATTACTTAACTCTTGTAGGCCTTTCTTAACAATCGCCCCTTCAATCCCAGGCACCCAGTTCATTAAATATTCCAGGTCTCTTACCGACATGAACAACGCAGCCTTGTTCGTTTTAATCAACTTATTGCATCATCGGAGCACGTCTGACCGATATTTCCGGGGACAGCGAAGACATCTTTGTTATAGCCATTTGCAATGTCGGACGTGATCAAAGCACCACCGGTCCTCGGCAGCTTCCACTACGATCAGTGCATCGCAACATGCCCGCGATGATTCTATTTCGCGATGGAAAATTATGTGCATCGGGTTTTGTGCCAAAGCAATTCTCCGTGATCAATCCACCATGATCCATCATCATCCGGGCTTACATCGAAGTGATTGCCGGGATAAACCACGTCGAGGCCGCTGCCCATCACTCCAATGGTGGGCAACTGTTGTTTCAGCGCCTGCCGGTGTGCGTGGATGTCGATGCCGTAAGCGAGGACCGCTCACGATCATTGCTTCGTGAGGTACCAGGTCTTCAACAATTTGTTCGACAATTTTCGGCCGTATGCCTGTCGCTTGCCGTGTGCCCACGATACCTACGATCTTCTTGTGATTGAGATTGCAGTTGCCTTTGAAGTAAAGAAGAGTGGGAGCGTCTTCAATTGTTTTTAGTCGTTCCGGGTAAAGCTTGTCTATGTAGAATAGAAGTTGAGTTCGTTTTCCTTCGACTTTCTTGAATTCCTTTTCGGCCAACGCCAGCGGCCTGGATTTTATAATCGATTCGGCGGTAACAGACCCGATGCCAGGAATAAGCTGAAGCTTTCCTTTTGATTCTTAAACACTTCGCTTGCGCTGCCGCAATAGCTTATGAGTTGCTTAATACTGTATGGTCCAACACCATCAATAAAGTGTAGCGCTAACAGGGATAGACGTTCTTGATCCATCCGTGCGATTTAAAATAAAAAGTAAGATGTAGTCGGCTGTAATTGGTCCCCTTGTAATGAAAACCTTACTTCTCAGCTTCTCTCTGACCTCGGTGAGGAACTGACGCACTCTTTGAGTGAAGAAATCATCTCCATCTTGTCTTTCACTGCCTGGGAGTCGTTGCGGAGCATCTCTTTTGCCCCTTGCAGTGTGAACCTTTCTCTTTAACAAGATGATAGATCGTCCTTACGTCTCGATGTCTTCTTTCGTGAACTGACGATTGCCTTTGCGGTTCTTTTTAGGTTGGATGAGCTCGAATCAGACTCCCAGAATCGGATAAGGGACGGAGCTACGTTGAACATTCAGCTACTTCACCAATAGAGTAGTAAATCTTTTCAATTTCTTTCTCTTTATACGCCATGTAGTAGCTAAGATGGGTGTTTCACCTTGTTGTTGCGGTGAACTTCATGCAAAATAATAAATTCTTATACGGAGTGCAAAGCAGACTAACAAAAATAATATACAAGATGTCAACGTGGAATTGTGGACAACTTACTGCTCCGCAAAGGTCACCTTATAAATAGTAACCGGAATGTCCACCACCTGCATTCGATTTGCCCTGGGCTGTTACAAGCAGGTAATCGTTGGTGTCCGTGATCTCCATACCAACAGGAAATGAATCTGCAGGTATCTCCGACACAACTTTCATCGTGCTCGTCTCACCACGACTATTTTACTGACTTCATTCACGCAAGCGAAGATGTACTTGCCGTCGGTCGATACTGAGATTGTTCGAACACCGGGACCAACATAGCAATTTGCCATCCCTCGTTCATGGTAGACACCCTTCCGGCGTTCTCAATGCGGTGATCAACGAATTTTCTCCACGGCTCCTTCTGGATGTAGCCATTGCTGTTGGTGCTGATCAGCAAATCGTCGCCAGAAATCACCAGGTGACGGATGTTATGATACTGCGTGAACGTAACACCCATGTATTCGAAGTCTTTATCGACATCGAACATCGCAATTCCGCCTCCGCCCATGCGTCTACGAACAAATGCTTGCTGTCGGGCGTAAACACCGTGCCCCGGAGGCAATAGCCGCAATTCACATCCCTGTCCACTTTCTCGTTGATGCCGAAGCTCAGCTCCAGCCTTCGATCAACCACCAGGTGCTTCACATATTTGAACTCGAAAGGATCTTCGCCCTGTACGTCTATGATGCCTATCGTGTTGTCGCCCCAATGTGTACAGCCACGTAGCGATTATCGGGTGAAGCCGCAATCATCTTCGGCAGCACGCCTGATGGCATTACCCTAACGATCTCGTCGGTATTGGTGTCGGATAATTGCGACAGCATGAGGGGTTGATGGCATTCGGTCATAGCTGCCGACGATAATACGTTACCCACAAGTACTTTCCATTGTGTGAGAAACAACTCTCAACGGGCTTGCCTTGAAAGTATTATAGTTGCCGCTTCGAAACTGGAATTTATAATCGAAGCAAGTAGACTCCCCCATCCTTGACAGCTTTTGATTCGAAGCATTGAAGTCGTGCTTGATAATCTTCACTTTTTGCAACGACTTGAGGTCGTACACAACCGTCTCGTTTTCCTTCGAGCGATTGCACATAGAACTTTCCTTTTTCAGGAAGATAATTCACCGACTTAGGTGAGCTTGATGCTTATATCGTACTTATCGTTTGCACTTTTCCGGCGCCGCAACTTTATGCTGAAAGCGTGCATATAGTTCCATTGAGACTACCGAGGCCGAGGGCGCCGACTTGATACCTAACGTGTTGTAGATAATGGCTTTTGAAGTTTTCGGTGTTTGTGCGAAGCAAACAACGCTGGATGCGAGTAGTAGGAGAGTAAGTAGTCTCATCGACTACAAATGTAAATTAATCCGAGCGGAGGACCACCGACTTTCGCCTGGTCTATCAATTTTGATACTCCTCATTACTAAGATACCTGTGGAAAAAGTTCATCGGATTCACCTGGGTGCCATTCAAAAGCACCTCGTAATGAAGGTGGTTAGCCTCAGATTGCCCTGTAGTGCCTACGTAGCCGACAACCTGGCCGCGTTGAACGCGCTGCCCTTCGTAAACGATGAATTTCGTGAGGTGGCATAGCGGGTTTCATAACCAAACCCATGTCGGAGAATAAATCACCTCGCCGTAAGTATCGGAATATCCTGCCCTTTGAACGTAGCCGTCACCTGTGGCATACACCGAGCATTTTTCGGAGCCGTAAGGTCAAGTCCTCTGTGCTCACGCCAGTATCCAAGAATAGGATGGAGGCGCATGCCGAATGTAGATATGAAGACGATAAGATCTTTGTTCGCGATAGGTGTCATCGCGGGCGTCGATGCCCTTCATTTCTTTTCCCTTGGTGCGAAGTTCTCCGAGCAGATCATCAAACGATTGTTTCTCGATATCTAAACGTGCATCGAGCTTGCCAATCTTTTCGTAGCCTCGCGTATCGCCGGATAGAAAATGTTCGCAGCTTCTTTCTCACGACCCACCACACCGGCTGCACGTTCTGTGCTGTCGAGCGGATTGAGGTCGAGGATAGTACGATAAGTATTGTCGTCGCTGGTTTCGAGAGCCGTAAGCCGGTCGGTTGTGTTCTTAAAACCTGGTCTCCGAGGGTTTTCCATTGTGCCATCAGCACACGGTTCTCATTCTGAAGCTCGGTTTCATCCCACGAAGGATACTGTAGTTGAAGTATAGCAGACAGAAAGACCAATACCCCACGCAAACAACAACGAATAAGATAAACGCGACGGAGAAACGCACGACCACGATAATGATCGGTTCATACTTCACATGTCTCTTCGTTGTAATGGTAACGGACTTTCGGCATTAGTCGAGGGATTGGTTGGGTTGACTCGCAGCTTTCGCCATGAGGTTAAACTGATCGGAACCCAGCCCTTCGACCAAAACTTTCATCGGATCAATTTGATGTCCATCTTTCAATACTTCATAATGAACATGTGGTGCGATGGATCCACCGCTCATGCCCATGAGTGCAATTGTATTCCTTTCTTTACTTTTTGACCAGTGTGAACTTTGATTTCACCAAGGTGCGTGTAACGCGTTACGTAGCGTAACCATGATCAATCTCTATATAAGTGCCGTAGCCCGCAGGAACATCACTCTGTTTAACCAGTATCACAGTGCCTTCAACCTGCCGCAAGGATCGACGAACCACGAACACGGCGAAGTCAATACCGTCGTGATGATATTTTGCTTTTATGCCATGGATTGATGCGTGTACCAAAGCCTGAAACCAACATCTTGTCATTGGCATCAGCCACAGGCAATGCAACCTGGGAAATTCCTGATCTGATCGAGATCGTAACGGGAAATGCTTGCATAGCGCGAATAGTGATCGTTGCTGATAGCGGCATTGAAATACGATGACCGATATAATGCAGTAAGCTCCTTTACCGTTTCGTGAATTGTTTCTCGTCGCCCACGAAGGATCTCGTTTACGCGGCCTGTTTGATGCTGCAACTTCACGCGATGCGTCGAAGAAGTAGAATACAGGTTGTCCTTCCTTCCTCAAAAGCTCCGAAAGGTTGCCTTTGGACGTCTCCAGTTCGCAGACAGTACTTTATAGTGAGCCTTCAGTGCCCTGTTTTCGGTACGAAGCTGTTTTTCGGCAGGGGTGTCGATCAGTTTATTCTGAAGATAGAAGAGCCCGACAAAGAAGACAGCGCCGAACGCTGCTAGCCCCAATTCCTGTTGAGAGAAGACCCGAGACCGAACGACGTGCCCGTTCATACCGCAGTGTTTTCGCATTGTAGTAATATTTGGTTTGGGCCATGTAAGTCCTTTAAATCTTGCTAAATTTGGGGTTTTGGGCCGATAAAGATAATTAAAAATTGGACTTGGCAAAGCTTGCCCCGCCGCATGGCGAGGTGCGCGCCGCAATAAAACCGATGGACTCCATTACAATTCGACGAAAATTCCTCGATTTCTTCCAGTCAAAAGGACACCAGAATCGTTCCTTCGGCGCCCCTTGTGCTGAAAAATGACCCTTCTCTGCTCTTTACCAACAGCGGTATGGTGCAGTTTAAGGACTATTTCCTGGGCAAACGCCGCCTCCAGGTATAAGAGGATCGCCGATACACAGAAATGTCTCCGTGTAAGCGGTAAGCATAACGACCTCGAAGATGTTGGTCTCGATACTTATCACCATACCATGTTCGAGATGCTCGGCAACTGGTCGTTTGGGCGGTGACTACTTTAAAAAGGAAGCTATCGAATGGGCATGGGAGCTATTGACCGGAGTCTATGGATTGCCGAAAGACAAGTTGTATGTGACTGTCTTCGGTGGCGACAAGAAAGACGGCCTGCCGGTTGACGAAGAAGCGAAGGAGCTCTGGAAGCGTTTCGTTAGCGATGATCGCATCATTCATGGAGTTAAGAAAGATAACTTTTGGGAGATGGGAGAGAGCGGTCCGTGTGGTCCATGCTCCGAAATACATGTAGACTTAAGAAATGATCCTAATGACAAGAGACCGGGCAGGGATCTGGTTAATAATGATCACCCGCAAGTTGTCGAGATCTGGAATCTCGTCTTCATCCAGTTCAATCGATTAGCATCGGGTGCTCTCGAACCGCTGCCAGATAAGCACGTGATACTGCATGGGCTTCGAACGCCTTTGCATGGCAATTCAAAAGAAGGACTTCAGAATTACGATACGGATGTTTTTAGTCCCTTTGATCGAGTTCGTTGCCAACCATGCTAACGTTAAGTATACAGGCAAACTAGATAGCAAGACTGATATAGCGATACGTGTAATAGCAGATCATATCCGCGCCGTGTCGTTCGCGATCTCGGATGGACAGCTCCCGTCGAACACAGGAGCGGGTTATGTTATCCGAAGGATACTAAGAAGAGCTGTTCGGTATGGTTTCTCTTACCCTGAATTTCAAGAGCCATTCATTCATAGACTCGTGCCGTTATTGGCGTTGCAATTAAAAGATGTGTTTCCTGAGTTGCATAGTCAATCAGATTATGTTGAAAGAGTTGTTCATGAAGAAGAGATTTCTTTTCCTGAGAACTTTAGATAAGGGACTGAAAAAAATCGAAACGCTGAACGAGATCTCGGGCGAGCAGGCGTTCGAATTATATGACACTTACGGATTTCCATTCGACCTCACGTCATTGATCGCCCGCGAGCGTGGCTTCACTGTTGACGAGAAGGGCTTCACGGAAGAGATGAAGAAACAGAAATCCCGTTCGAAGATCGACGCTGCAAAAGAAACTGGTGATTGGATCACTGTTGGCGACGACGTAAAAAACGGAATTCATTGGGTATGATTTTCTGGAGAGTAATGCTGCTCTCGTAAAATACAGGAAGGTCAAGCAAAAAGAATAAAGAACTGTATCAACTGGTATTCGATAAGACGCCATTCTATGCGGAAAGTGGTGGTCAGGTCGGTGATACCGGTGTTGCAGTTACCGGCAATGAAACAATTCATATTGTTGACACAAAGAAGGAGAACGATACTCATCATTCACTTTGCCGAGAAACTTCCTTCGAAGCTTGAAGGCCCGTGGAAACTGAATGTAGATCGTAGCAAGCGCCGTTCCTCAATGAGCAATCACTCTGCTACGCACCTTCTTCACGCTGCTTTGCGCAGGTGTTGGGAAAACATGTGGAACAAAAGGGTTCGCTGGTCAACGACTCAATCTTCTTCGTTCGACTTCTCTCACTTCGCGGCGATGACCTCGGAAGAGATCTCAAAAGTGGAGGCTATCGTTAATCAGAAGGTTATGGAGAACATCTCGCTCGACGAAAAGCGCAATGTTCCCATTGAGAAGCAAAGTCATTCGGCGCTATGGCGCTCTTCGGCGAAAAATATGGCGAGTTCGTCCGTGTTATTACGTTCGATCCCAAATTCTCTGTCGAGCTTTGTGGAGGAACGCACGTGCCTGCAACTGGAAATATCGGCTTGTTCAAAATATTGTCGGAAAGCTCTGTCGCTGCCGGCGTTCGACGTATCGAAGCGGTAACGGGAGAGGGCGCGTTAGGCTACTTCCGTGATTCACCTCGCGGTGTTGGATGAATTGAAGACCTTATTGAAGAACCCTAAAGATGTGACTGCATCGTTGCAATCGTTGATTGAAGACAAACATTCGCTTGAAAAGAAGTTGGAAGCAGTGAACGCTGAAAAAGCGGTCGATATATTCAACGCGTTGCAAGGAAAAGATTGTCAATGATGCGATCATCGAACGCGTGTCGGTACCGAACGCAGATGTGTTGAAGAATATTTCTTTTAACCTGTGAATAAATATCCAAACCTGTTCCTTGTTCTCGCCGCGGACATAGAAGGAAAGCCACAGATATCAGTAATGGTTGGTGAGCAGGCTCAGAATAAAATCAACGCAGTTGAGATCATAAAAAGCCTTGCAAAGGAAATTGAAGGTGGGGGCGGTGGCCAGCCTTTTTATGCGACGGCCGGTGGCAAGAAACTTGAGGGGTTAGCGGCTGTTTATTATAAAAGCAAAAGAGCTTGTCACTGAGCGCACGATAGAGAAATACACTCCTGTAATTGGACTAGAAGTTCATGCCCAACTCTCTACGCGCTCGAAGATCTATAATTCAGACTCAGCTTCCTTTGGCGACGCTCCAAACACCAACGTGAGTGTGATCACCCTCGCGCATCCTGGTGTTCTTCCGAAGCTCAATAAAATGTTGTCGAGTATGCGATCAAGATGGGACTCGCCTGCAACTGCGAGATCTCACGCAGGCAGATCTTCGATCGGAAGAACTATTTCTATCCGATCTCCCGAAGGGATACCAGATCACACAAGATCGTACTCCCGTTTGCAAGGGCGGCTACATCACGATAAAGACGAAAGACGGTGCAGAGAAGAACATTCCCCTCAACCGCATCCATATCGAAGAAGACGCCGGCAAGTCAATGCACCTCGAAGGTCAGACGGAGAGCGTGTTGGATTTCAATCGCGCCGGCACTCCACTGATCGAGATCGTTACGGAACCCGCTATACGCACTTCCGAAGAAGCTGGTCTCGTGCTCGCCGAGGTCCGCAAGCTCGTTCGCTATCTTGAAATATGCGACGGCAACATGGAAGAAGATCTCTTCGCTGCGACGCCAACGTATCCGTAATGCCCGTCGGCTCTACCACCCTCGGAAAGAAAGTGGAAGTCAAAAACATGAACTCGATCCGCAACGTCCCAACGTGCTATCGATCATGAGATGCGAACGACAAATATCCGAAGTCGAAAAAGGCAACGCTATCCCGTCCGAAACACGGACCTTCGACGCCAGCAACGGCAAGACTTACGGATTGCGGACCAAAGAAGAACTGAACGACTATAGATATTTTCCGGACCCCGATCTAAGCCCTCTCGAAGTTTCTGACGCGTGGCTTTCGTCTATTAAAGCTTCAATGCCCGACTCCCGAAAGAACTGTACAATAAATACATCACATCGTATAAACTTCCGGAGTACGATGCAGTGGTGCTCACCGACTCCCGCGACGTAGCACTCTACTTCGAAGAAGTTTGTCATCATACAAGTAATTATAAAGCAGCATCGAACTGGGTAATGGGGCCAGTGAAATCATATTTCAACGAGCATGGCACGTTGCCGATAAAACCCAATATCATCGCCGAATTGATCGCAATGATTGACCAGGGCAAAATAAGCTTCTCGATAGCGTCACAAAGAATTTTTACAGAACTATTAACAGACAACTCCAAAACTCCTGGCGAAATTGCACTAAGCCTCAATCTCCTCCAGGATAGTAATGTCGATAGCATACTGCCCATCGTAAAAGAAGTGATCAAAGAGTTTCCTCTGAAGGTCGAAGAATATAGGAACGGAAAGAAAAGGCATCATCACAATGTTCATGGGTGAGGTGATGAAACGAAGCAAAGGCAAGGCAGATCCCAAACGCGCAAGTGAGTTACTCATCGAAACCCTTAACATTGAACCCTGAACATTGAACCAGAAAAAATGAAAAACCTTGTATATCTATTAATCATCACGCTGACTGTAGCTTGTAGCAACAAAGTAAAAAGCAAACCGACGGCGGATGGGATCTAACCCTCTCGGTAAAGTGAAATACCCGAAGGAAAATGGAAAGGCGTCTGTGCAGGTACTCACTCCCTCAGCAGACCCGAAAACAGACTCGCTCGCGATAGATACCGACGGTACTTATTCAACCACCATCCATCTCACCGAGCCAGGATATTATCGCGTAATTTCTATGATCAACAGTTTGTCGACCTCGTACTAGATCATTCAAACATCGAATTGAATGTCGACGGCAACGATCAATCAGGTGAAATAGAGATCAAAGGATCTCCCGACTACGATTTACTGCGCGGCGTAAGTGAAAAACTCGCAGCCTTCGAACAACAACCGGAGATCAAAGAGCTACAGACCCAATACAAAGCAGCAGGGGAGAAACAACAAAGAGATGTTCTTCTTTCTCTGAAAGACAAATACATCGAGCTCAGCCTCGATTACCACGACAAGGTTATCGCAAGCCTCGAATCGACACCCGTTAATCTCGGTCTCATCAATCTCCTTGAAGGCAGCACATTTGAGAAACACCGCTATTATCCATTCTATAAAAAAGTTGCCGACGAGGCGATCGCAAAACTACCCACGTCGGTTCACGCTCAGCAAGTTCCGCGACATCGTGCAGAAAATGGCAGTCACTTCCGTTGGACAAAAAGCGCCCGAAATATCACTTCCAGACCCCAGTGGAAAGATCGTTACCCTCAGCTCATTCAAGGGCAAATATGTCCTGGTAGATTTCTGGGCCAAGTGGTGCGGACCCTGCCGCGCAGAAAATCCAAACGTGGTAAAAAGCGTATCACGAATTCAAAGGCAAAGGCTTCGAGATCCTCGGTGTTTCACTCGATCGTTCCAAAGAAGATTGGGTTGCGGCAATCCAGCAAGACGGCCTCACGTGGACGCAAGTGTCGGACCTTAGTATTTCGACTCGCAGGCCGCTGCCGACTACAACATCGATGCAATTCCTTTCTCTATCCTTGTAGATCCCAACGGCGTGATCGTTGCGAATAACCTTCGCGGCAGCGCCCTGCACAAAAAGCTTGCGGAAATATTCAATAAGAAATCATGAAGTTGAAACACTCACTCGGTTTTTCGCTTATCGTTGCACTCGCGGGCATTGGCTTCTTGTGCGAAGCTCAAAGAAAAACCGGTGGTCGACTTCGTCATGCAGGACTTCAAAGTAGAGTCGTCTCCGAATTGCCGCGAAGACTCCGCATGTGCAACCTTTCAAATACAGTATCCCGAATTCGTTAGCCTCGATACAACAGTACGCAGGTCGATCACCGACCGGATTGCAAATAACCTTCCCCGACCTTTTGATGGCCCCGTGCATCCCGAATCCCTCGAACAATTAGGTAACGACTTTATCAACGAATTCAAGGATTTCATAAAGAGCAACCGGACTTTGACATAGGCTGGTACATCCGCGCGCACGTTAAGGTGTTGATTTCATCCGATACCCTGATCAGCCTGCAGATCGATAGCGAAACGTTTACCGGTGGTGCACATTCGTCTGTTGCAACGAGGTTTGTAAATGTTGAGCCCAATACAGGAACAGAATTTCTCTTAGATGCAATTGCTTCGGCCAGGCTACCAGGAAGACCTCAACAGGCTCGTTGCCGAAGAATTTCAAAATCAGATGGATGGCGACTCGCTTGTGTCGGAAGAAACGCCGACGCTGAAATGAGTTCAACGACAATTATGGCTTTCGCAAAGAGGGAGTTGTTTCTATTTCGATGCCTCCGAGTTCGGGTCACCTGTGGATGACCCTATTGAAGTTATTATTCCGTACGAGAAGCTTCGCGACTGATGAATTGATCAATCAAGCTTGAACTTGATCGGCAATACGAAGCGAACAGCTACCGGCTTGCCATCATGCGATCCCGGGTTCCATTTCTTCACCTTACTTACAGCCACTAACGCCGCGTTGTCGCATTCATCGCTAAGACCTTTTACAATCTTGTAGTCCGACATCGTACCATCGGGGGCGCACAACAAATTCGACAAACACCGTTCCCTGGAGTCCTTTCTCCTTCGCAGCTTTCGGATACTTCAGTACCGAACCCAGCTCGTCGGCAAACGCTGCATAGCCGCCAACAGGAGTGGGGGGATCGCTAACAACCATGAACACTTCGCCTTTATATGCATTCCGGCTGCTTGAACTCTTCTGCCTGTTGATCACCTTCAGAGCAACTTACACTAACAAAGTAAAGCACAAGCGATAACGCAAGAACAGCAAACTTCCATGTACTGATCCTGTTTTTGATGGTGGCTATCATACTGATTCTTTTTAAGATGAAGGATTGATTGAAATGATGTGTGAGGAGAAAACTATTTGCACTAAGGGCAGACTTCATAAGGAGTTCAGTGTAACCGGCACTGTTCTGACCAGCTACAATCGCATCGACCTGGAATTCGTGAACTTTCGCAAGCGTTCTCCTATAGATCCCACGCGAATGGATTGAACCAGAATACAACACAAAGTAGTGTTGCCAACACATGTCGGCCGAATGATAAAACTGGCCATGAAGCATTTCGTGTTTCACCACCAACTCACGGTCTTCGTTAGTGAGTTGCTGCGAACGTCCGATGTATATGAATTTGAAGAAGGACCAGGAAGGAACATTTCGCTCGACTCGACTACCAGGTAGTTGCCGCGATAATTGCCACGCGCCTTGATAGCTTGATATAGTTTAAACGCATGAACGAGTAGGGGAATCGCGATAATAGATGCCACTGCGATATAGACTATAAACAGAAAGTCGACTTGCGACACTGTGTTTATCGTTCCTGCCCCAACAGTAATTTCAGACAGCGATATGGTCGTCAGCAATTCAGGATACACTGTTTCCGACGTTATCTGTATTAACGGAAACAACAATGCACAGCCGTTAGATAACAGCAAGAATGCCCTTTGCTTGCTGAAGTCTGTTTCATTCCTCAATAGAAGGAAATAAACTCCATACAAAAACGTCAATCCCAGGTTTGCTTCTATGAAGTATCTCATGCCTTTTGTTGTTTGAGCTCCTCCAGTTTTCTCCATGAGTTCGTCGAGTTCATTTGGCTTCAGACTGTTTTCATCGGCAAAGAATGACACCAGGCTGGTGATCGAGCCATTGAAGTATCCTTTCACCATGTTATTGAGTAGAACTGGGTATTACTTCGGGCGACTCACCAGCGGGAAATACTCGTGGGTCTTTCCATAAGCCTTGTGATCGATGAACCCCTTCGTTTCCAGTATCCGCACAATTGTCGACACCGTGTTATAAGCAGGTTTTGGATTCGGCATCTTTTCGACAATGTCTTTTACGAACGCTTTTCCCAAAGTCCACAATACCTGCATCACCTGCTCTTCGGCGCGGGTCAGTTCTTTCATACCGTAATATTTAGGTATGAAACTAAATAATTAGTTATTGATTTGCTAACCTTTACAAGGAATGTGTAAAGCAGTAAGAGATAATATTTGCTCCCATCTTCAGCGCTTGCTCTCTCTTCTCAGCCGGATCATTGTGGATGCGTTGATCTTCCCATCCATTGCCCAAATCACATTCGAAAGAATAAAAAGCAAAAGTCTTCCTTCATAGATCAGACCAAAATCCCTGCGCGGGCTTTCCATCGTGTTCATGGATCTTCGGCAATCCTTTAGGGAAGTCAAACTTTTGATGATAGATCGGGTGATCGAATGGCAACTCAACCAATTCCAGTTCAGGAAATACTTTCTTCAATTCAATCCTGACAAACTTACGAGACCGTAGTTGTCATCGATGTGAAGGAAGCCGCCGGCTATAAGATAATTACGAAGATTGGAAGCTTCTTCAGGCGTGAACACCACGTTGCCGTGGCCAGTCATATATACATAAGGATAATTGAACAACTCTTCGCTGCCGACTTCAACAGCATCTTCTTCAGCTTCGAGCAACAGGTTCAATTCTTTATTGCAAAAACGAATGAGGTTCGGTAGTGCAGTCTTGTTGGCGTACCAGTCACCACCGCCATTGTATTTGAGTTTTGCGATCTTTAACTGCCCGGAAGCTGGACTACATATTATAGAGAGTACCAGGACAAAACCCAATAATTTCATCATACCAGTTAAACCATTACCTCTTATCTTCATCTAAACGACAAAAAAACGGAAAACTACCCATGAAAACTATGAAAAATACGATTGGAATGAAGAGCTCACGTGGCTTGCGGGCCTGGCGTCGGGAATAGTGCTGGCGGGCCTCTTTTTTTTGCCTCCTGTGAGGATAAGGTAGACTTCAATGCCACTGATGCCGAAAGCGTGCAGAACGAAGCAGTTGTAAGACGGTTATTTTGAAGACCAGGACGACATGGCGCTGACGGTGGTGTCGTCAGACCCGGGAACGGTAAGTGGAAGTCGTTTGGAAGGCGGTCGTATTATCTCGAAGTCTCTTCTTGATCTGCGTTTTGCATGCGAGACAACAACTATTACGATCGACTTTGCTGAAGACAACACGAAGGCGGTCCGCACGGTACTATTACTGTAGATTTCGGTACCGATGGATGTACAGACACCAAAGGAAATACTCGTAAGGGTAAGGTGATAGTTGAATTCAAGGGACGTCGTTTCATGCCGAATTCAGTCATTACCACTACAACGGATGGATATTCGATCAATGGCGTGACCCTTGAGGGCACCCGCGTTGTTACCAATATCGCCGGAAGCACTGAAGAGAGTCCCAAATTCTATGTTGTGCTCACGAATGGCAAGGCTACATGGCCCGATAATACGACAGCAACACGTGATGTGGACCGGGTACATGAGTGGATCAGGGCTGCCAATCCTTTGAACGATCAGTGGAATGTTACAGGTACGGCTTCTGGTACTAACCGTAATGGTAAAGACTACGAGATGACGATAACATCAGCACTTGTCTACAAAAGAGAGTGTGCCATAAGCGCCAGGGTGTTCATGGCCGTACAGGGTACCAAGGAACTTACAGTCAATGAAGGAAGGTAACGATCGATTATGGTACCGGAGATTGTGATAAGATAGTAACGATATCAGCTGACGGTCAATCGAAGCAAGTAGAAGTGAAGGGTGACATCTAACGATTAATCAGTTGGTTACGCTTGAGAGTCATACGATCTATCGTATGACTCTTTGTATATTATATACTATTATGTTGATCATTCATTATCAATATGTTTTATTTGTAGCTTAATCTGTAATAAACAAATGACACCATACCTTGAGTTGATGCGTGACATCCTCGAGAACGGTTCACAGAAGACCGATAGAACTGGAACAGGAACGGTGTCGGTATTCGGAAGACAGATGCGCTTTGATCTTTCGAAAGGCTTTCCCCTCGTTACAACCAAGAAACTTCATCTTCGCTCGATCATCTATGAGCTCCTATGGTTCCTTCGTGGAGAGACCAATGTCAAGTACCTGAATGATAATGGTGTTTCAATATGGGACGAATGGGCTGATGACAACGGCGAGTTAGGTCCCCGTTTACGGCAGCCAATGGCGAAGCTGGCCGGCACCCGACGGCCGTCATATCGATCAGATCGCCAATGTCTTCATCAAATCAAGACGAAACCAGATTCAAGAAGGCATATAGTTACTGCATGGAATCCTGCAGAAGTAGATAACATGGCTCTTCCTCCATGTCATGCTCTCTTCAGTTCTATGTAGCTAACGATACGCTTTCGTGTCAGCTATACCAAAGAAGTGCGACATTCTTCCTCGGTGTACCATCAACATAGCCAGTTATGCTTGCTTACACACATGGTAGCACAACAATGCGACCTTAAAGCAGGCGACTTCGTATGGACCGGCGGTGATGTCACCTTTACAGCAACCATTTTGATCAGGCAAAGCTTCAGCTCGCAAGAGAGCCGCTGTCATTGCCAACATTAGTGATCAAGCGGAAGCCTTCAACGATCTTCGAATATCAGTTCGAAGACTTCGAGATATTAAACTACCAGGCCCATCCCTCAATAAAGGCGCGATAGCGGTATAGCACAATTGGAATGCGACCATCCAACATATGACCAAGGAGGAACTGAAGCACTCATACATCGTTTGGGTACTTGCTCCTTTCCTGGAAACCGACGATCCGGAACTCCAGTACTATTATGACTTTACACAAAGTCATGGTGAGTACACGAAGGTTTTCGATGAGATCGGTTGCGAATGGCATTGGACCACCATCACGATCCGCACCATCGATGAGGTCTTAGATAAGATTGCTAATCACAATAGCAACAAAACCAACGTTGTCATTAATCTCTGTGATGGTGATGAACTCAATGGTGTACCGGTCTTTCGGTGATCAAAGGCCTGAACAGGCGAAGCATCATATACACAGGCTCCGATGAGCACTTCTATACCATTACTACCTCAAGATCCCAATGAAGGAAGCCTTCGATAAGGCTAATGTTCCTACGGCCACCATGGAAGGTTGTGAATGCAGCACTGCCAATGCATCGCAGTTGTTCAAGGAAATAGGGGAGGTAATGATCGTTAAGCCCGCTATATCGGCCGGCAGCAGGGCTTAGGAGTAAAGAACGTTGTCGATAACGAAGAAGCCTATAAAGCCATCGTATACGAGATGCAAAACGGCTATCATGGCTGGAAGCTTGATACCGGCGGCTTGTTTCGTTGAAGAGTTCATTAAGGGAAGAGAGTTCACAACATTAGTGGTAGGATCATCCACCAACCCTTCGAAGCTTCATTGCTATCCTGCGGCAGAGCGTGTTTTTCATCAATCATTGCCTGAAAAGGAGAAATTCCTTTCATATGATCGTCTTTGGAACATGTATAAGGAAGAACAGGCGATGCCTAATGAAGAAAACCTGTACGAATACCTTGAACCAGAGGCTCAACTTGCACCATTACTTCAACAAATAAGCATCGATGCATTAAATCAGTAGGAGGTATGGGTTATGGTAGGCTCGATATACGTATGAATACCAAAAACTGGTAAGCTATACGTGTTAGAAGTGAACGCTCAATGTGGCCTAAGTGAGGATGAAGACTATACTTCTATCGGTGCAATTTTGAGGTTTGCGAAAAAATCTTTTACTTATTTAATTATTGAGATAATCGAAGATGCATTGATACGTCATTATGTTGACATCAAGAATAAACTACACATCTCGTCTAATCCGCCGCTATAACTATCTACTTGCATGAAAATCTGTGTGCTTCAACAGACTATTCAACCACCAATGTCGACTACAAGAACTATGATCCACCGCGTAACCTGGCGCCGTTGCTGCCGGAACACGCTGTAGACCATGTGATTCCTCAATAAGCTCACGACTTATTCGCAGCTTAAAGACCTTTCGAAGAAGGCTACGACATCTTCATAAACCTCTGTGAAGGTTATCTTGAGTGGGAAGTACCGTCGATCGATGTTATCCATACTTTGGACCTCCTGAATTTGCCTTATACGGGCCCCAATGCAACGCTTTACGATCCGCCAAAGCCTTTGATGAAGTATGTTGCTTACTGCGCTGGCGTTAAGACACCTGCTTCTGTTGAGGTCCAGTCTATCGAAGATGTTGAGGAGATCGTCGAAAAGTTGACATTCCCTCTATTCGTGAAGCCCGCGAAAGCAGGCGACAGCCTCGGTATCGATGAGCTTTCAAGAGTGAACAATGAAAAAGAGCTTCGCGCGAAGCTTGCTGCAGTCCTTAAAGAATACGAAGACATCCTCGTTGAGGAATATGTCGACGGTCGCGAGATGACGGTGCTTGTTGCCGCCAATCCCGATGGTCGTGGTTGCACAGTGTACAAGCCTGTCGAATACATCTTCCCTGAAGGAAGGACATTCAAGACTTACTCTTTAAAGACATCCGAACTGCATCCCGTGCCAACGTGCCTTGCAAGGACCGTAAGATCGAGAAGCAATTAAAGACAGCCGCCGAACAGATATTCACCACATTTGGTGGCGTGGGATACGGCCGCATGGACTTCCGTGTGATAAGAACAACCAGGTGTACTTCCTGGAGATCAACTTCACCTGCTCAACATTCTATGAAGACGGCTACGAAGGATCTGCGGACTATATATTGAAGTATGATGGTGCCGGCAAGGCTGGTTTCCTTAACCAGATCATCGCCGAAGGCATTGCCCGTTATGCTGCGAAGCAGAAGAAGTATATCCTGAAAGGCAATTCGCTGTCGGGCTATGGCATCTTTGCTACGAAAGATCTATCGAAGAACGAAGTGATATTCAGGGTGAGACCATGTCGCAGCGTATCGTTACGAGCGATACGTTCAAAACCATTGGACTGAAAAACAGAAGCTCGACTTCCGTCAATATGCATATCCCGTAGGTAAAGACGTCTTTATTCTTTGGGATGAGAACCCTGTTAACTGGGCTCCGCAAAAATCACAGCTGCGATGCCAACACGGGTTACCAGGGTCTGAATGTTGTTGCAACACGCCTCAATAGGAAAGGGCGAAGAGCTGACACTCGACTACGCTACCTTCCTCGACGAGAACATGGAGCCGTTCCTTTGCCAGTGCGGAAGTGCTAAATGCCGCGAGTACCTTGTCTTCGTAGAAATTATAGAGGAACATGTTTGAAGGAGCAATTGACCTTAACGTGTTCTCAATGTTCTTCAATGTTGCGGACATGTTGCTGGTGTTGACTTTCAATAGCATGTTGTTGTTCGAACCGCGACGATATTCGAGCACAAGGGGATCTACTGAGTTGTGTAATGACGAAAAGTGGTAATCGTCGACTACGCCAACGATGGGACCAGTTAAGTTACCGTTCGATTGATTGACGAGGCGGGTACCGATTGCATCCGTAATGTTGAGTGCTTTCAGGGCTGCTTTATTCACGATGAATGATGCAGAGTCGTTGTAAGCTGAAGAGAACCCGCGGCCTTCGACGATAGGGATTTGCAATGTTTCGATCATACCTTCATCGGCACGAATAACACGAACCGTTGGTAATTGCGCGTTGGGATCGGTGCCTTCGGGAACAACGCCCTCAACACTGATGCCTTCGCCGGGAAGGTTGGACGTAAGGCCTATGTTTAAGATCGACGGATCTTTTCGAAGCTCACTCTTAACGGCGTCGGGTGACTGATCGATTTTCCGGCTGAGCTCACCATACAGACTTACAGAGATCACATGATCTTTATTGAAACCAAGATCCTGGTTTTGGAAGTAATTCATTTGTCGTATGATGATGATCGTGCTGGCGATCATGAAAGCCGACACTGCAAATTGAAAAACGACGAGACTTTTGCGAATTAATGGCGCAGATCCGCCTGGACCTTTTTGACTTTTGAGAGCATCGGTTGGTTTATATTTTGACATGAAGAATGCGGGGTATGCACCGGATAACAGCGCAACACCGACTACTAGTCCAATCATGATAGTCATGTTACCGAGAGTAAGGATATCACTCATTTGAACATCGCGACCGGCGAGCGAGTTGTAGTTCGGGATCACAGCAAAGAATAGACACAACGCGAGGAGGAGGGCAACGGTACTTATTACCAGTGTTTCTGCGAGATATTGTTTGATCAACTGTCCACGCACTGCGCCCATGACCTTGCGCAAGCCCGTTTCTTTCATTCTCCGGAATGCCAGCGAGATATTGAGATTGATGAAATTAACTGATGCGATGAAAATGATGAACAAAGCAACGGCTGCAAAAATGTAGAGGTAGCTTTCATTACTATTTTCACCCATCTCTTGTTCCATGTGAGATTTAAGATGGATGTCTTTCAGGGGCTGCAACTCGAGCATCACTTTGCTGCGTAAATTTTCCGGCGTGTCCCATGTTTCGTAAAACTTAGCCTGGAAATCGCCCATTTTGCTGACGACGCTATTGAGTTGACCTGGTTGAACATAGACGTAGGTAAATGGAGCCATCCATCCCCTGTTCGAAGTCCAGTTTTCCGGAATCCTCTTGTAAAAAGTTGAGAAGGACACCAGCATTTCAAATCGAATGTGAGTATTCTCAGGAATGTTCTTTATCACGCCGGTTATAACAAACTCGGCGTTGTTCATCGATACGGTCTTTCCGACAGCTTCACCGGATCCAAACACCGATGGGCGAGCGACTCTGTCATCACCGCCGAGTAAGGAGCGCGTAAAGAATTCTCCGCTGAGCCTTCTACAAACTTGTAGTCGAATAGATCGAAGACGGTACTATCGGCCATAAACGATCCTCTTACAATCGTCTGGTAGTCGTTGTAACTCAGGATTGCCCCGTTACCAAATTCATTGAAGCGGGCGACAGTGGTGATCTCCGGAAAGAAATCTTTCAGGGCTTGTGCCATCGGCGGAGAGCTCTTTGCCCACTCGGGAACATGAACGCGGTAGATGTTCTCATAGTTGGGATAAAATGTTTCGTAGCTCATCTCGCTTCGTATGTGGAAGATGATCAGGAAACACGACGCCATGGCCAGTGCGAACCCGATGATGTTGATGAGGGAGAAGCTGCGATGCTTAACGAAGTTTCTCCATGCGATGAGAATATAATTCTTTAACATATCTCAAATGTTTACTCGTTTCTTTTCTGCGATTGATCTATAAATAGCGTCAACGACTCTTATATCTTTTAATCCTTCTTCGCCAGGCGCAATGACATTCGTATTGTTCATGATAGCGATTGCGTCGTCGTCCATTTGCTTTGACTGTTCGTTGACGATAGGCGTGTTGAGCTTCTTGCCGTCGCTCGTTTCGCCGTTGATGCCATTGTATGCCTGGAATGGAGAAAGCTTGTACCAACCTTTCTGGCAATTGACCATGAGATCGTTCATGCCTTTGCCGTAACTGGTTTCGCAATGAGCGGTGATGCCGCCGGGAAATTCTAGATCGAAGACTACAGTCTCCGGTACCTCTTTGTAGATCTCGGGACGTGTGGTGGAGGCAATTGCTGTTACGGATATTGGTTCGAGACCAGTCGCATATCGTGCTGCGTTCAATGGATATACACCCATGTCGTGCGTTACGCCGCCACCCATTGCTTTCTTCTGTTTCCAGTGATCGGTACGTGGATCGAAATAACCTGCGGCTGCCGATACGGTTGCGATCTTTCCGTAAGGTTGCGACCTCGCCCACTTCATAATGGTTTGCGTGTTGGGCTCGTGATGCATCCGGTAGCCGATACTGAGCTTTACTTTATTTTGATTGCAAGCGTCGATCATTCGCTGGCATTCGGGCGATGTGACTGCCATCGGCTTTTCACACCACACATGTTTGCCTGCCTTTGCTGCGCGTATTGAATATTCGGCGTGCATAGAAGGAGGCAGGACGATGTAAATGATATCGATATCTGGATTGTTGGCGATAGAGTCGAAGGTGTCGTAACTGTAAATGTTCTTATCGGGAATCTTGTATTGGCGTTTCCATGTTTCGGCTTTCGAAGGCGTTCCCGTTACGATGCCGGCGAGATAACATTTTTCTGTGAGTTGAAGGGCCGGGGCGAGGAGGTCGGTGCTGTAGTAGCCGAGGCCAACCAGGGCTACGCCAAGGCGCGGTTTTTTTTGGATGATGTTGAAGGAGAGGAATGCTGTTGCAACGCCAGTGGTAGTTGTTGATAAGAATTTTCTTCGACTCAGCATAGGTGTTCAATGTTCAGGGTTCAATGTTACTCACTTCGTAGGGACGATACCGGGTTGGCCCTGGCGGCTTTTATTGCTCTGAAACAAATTGTCGTGAAGGCGATAAATAATGCTACTGCCAGTGCAAGCATGAAAACTCCTGCGCCGACACCCACACGATATTCGAAGTCTTTCAGCCACGTCGTCATGATGTACCATGCGGCCGGAATAGCTATGATACCCGACACGGCAACGAGGACGATAAATTCCGTCGATACTAAAGTTACGATGTTCGACACAGTAGCGCCAAGAACTTTTCGCACACCGATTTCCTTCATGCGACTTTCGATCGAGTAGGAGACAAGCGCAAACAGACCTAAGCTGGCGATACAGATGATCACGCCGGAGAACACGAGAAATATCTGCCCACGCTTTTCATCCAGTCGATAGAATTGAGAAAACACCTGGTCGTCGAGGAAAGTGTATTCCAAAGGATTGATCGGGTCGATCTTAGTGTTGACTTGTTTCAGTTTCTCGACCACCTCCGCAAGATTGGAAGTGTTCACGCGAACTGTATAGTAATCGATTGATTGGATCTCGGTATTCGGAGCTCCGAAGATCACGGGACTCATCTTATGTTTGAACGACTCGAAATGAAAGTCGGCAGCCACACCGATAACTTCGGCGCGATAGGGTCGGTCGAGCGGCCCGGCCGATCCACCCCAACGCACCGTTGGGATCTCAACGATAGCACCGATAGGATCTGTAAGACCGAGATCTTTCACACCCTTCTCGGTAAGGATGACCTTCGTGCTGTCGGCCTCGCCGGGCATGAAGTTCCTTCCCATGATCAGGTCGATCTTGAAAGTCGAGAGAAAGTCGTTGTCGATTCCCACGAAGATCATCTCGGTAGCATTCGATTTACCCTCGGGCTTCACCGTGGCATACGGGAAACTTTTCCATTCGCCAGGCACACGTGTCGAGGCCGTGATGGCCTGCACTTCAGGTATCGAAGCAAACTCCGCTTTCACTTGCTCGAAGTTTGCACGAAGCTTGCGGCTGTTGATGTCGATAACAACCAGGTTGTCTTTCTGAAAGCCAACGTCTTTCGTGCGCAGGTAGTTGAGCTGTTCATAGATCACCAGCGTACACGCGATCATCATGATCGAGATCGCGAACTGGCTAGCGACAAGTATCTTGCGCATAGGCACGCTGCGATTGCCAATTTTAATTTCCTTCTTGAATGCTTCCACTGCCGATACCTTCGATATGATGAATGCAGGATAGGTTGCCGACAAGATCCCGGCAAGAAGGATCACCGCACCCAACGACATCAACCATGCATTTGGAAGAATGGTGAGAGACATATCTTTTTCGGCAAACTGGTTGACCATCGGTAGCACGACCTGCAGAATTGCAACGGCGATCGATAATGAGACCACAGATAATATCACAGCTTCGCCGGTGAACTGGCCGATCAGTTGCGACTTCATCGCACCGAGTGCCTTTCGTGTGCCGATCTCTTTCACGCGGCGAAACGCCGATGCCGTGGAGAGATTCATATAATTCAGGCATGCGATGCCGAGGATCAGGAATGCGACGACGGCGAACATGTAGATGTAGAAAGGCTTAATGCTCCTCGAGGTTGTATAGCCTTGCAGGTTCTCCGATTGTGTGTGAATGTCCTTCATCGCCTGCAGCGTGAATGTGCTCCGGAATTCGCGGTCTTTCGGATAATTCGACTTGACCATTGAAGTCATCTTTTCTTCGATCGATTTTATGTCAGAGCCGGCCTCCAGCTTCACGTAGGTCACGTAGCTGTTGGAAGACCAGTCAGTGTCGAGGTGTCTTGCGAATTGGTCGGTAATTGATCGCCACATGGCACCTGTGAACACCATGTTGAGGTCGAGATGTGTGTTTTCGGAAGGTCTTTGAATACGCCGCCAACGGCCACTTCGATCGGAAGGTCGTTGCGTTCCAGGCTCGTCCAGATGCGCTTGCCGAGATACGGACCGTTGCCGAGATATTTTTTTGCATACGACTCAGAGATCAAAACCTGGTCGGGTTGTTTGAGTGCTGCCGCGGGATCGCCTTCAACAAAAGGATAATTGAACATGTCGAAGAAGTTTTCGTCGGTAGTGAGCGACACCTGGTAACCACGCGCAGCCGGTTCGTTACCGACTGTTATGCGACCCAACGCATACAAACGTGTTGCCTCTTCAACACCCGGTATTTGTTGAGCGGCCTCAGGACCAACCCGTGCACTGGTAACCATGACATCGCGCGAAGATCCATCCTCATCTGCCTGGTGTTCGATAACGCGATACAAACGATCGGCATCCTTATGAAACATGTCGAAGCTGATCTCATCATATACATAGAGAGAGAGCAAGATGAAGCAAAGAAATCCCAACGTGAGGCCGAACAGGTTAATGATAGAGAAGATCCTGTTCTTGTAGAGATGCCTTAAGGCGATTCTAAAATAGTTAATGATCATGATTGATAAATGTCAGTCGTTTCTTAGATTTTTAACAGGATTGCTTAATGCGGCGCGTATCGATTGAAAGCTTACAGTAAACGCAGTGATGAATAATATCAGACCACCCGCGTTGATGAAGAGCATCGAATTGAGCTCGATCTGGTAAGCAAAGCGGCTCAACCATTGTTCTGCGAGATAGATTACTATGGAACGATCAATACGCAAGAGATCGCGAGCAAGAAGAAATAACGTTTCGTTAGCAAGAGCAGCAACGATGCAATGTTGGCTCCAAATACTTTTCGTATGCTGATCTCCTTCGTGCGTTGGTTTACACTGTACTCCACCAATCCATACAGGCCAAGACAAGCGACGAATATGGCGAGATAGGTGAAGATGGTGAACAGGTCTCCAAGTTTCTGTTCAGATTTATACATTTCGTCGAGACCTTCGTCCATGAACTTGTAGCTGAAGGTCCAGTCAGGATCGAGCTTTTCATAAGTCTTGCGAAGATGTTCTATCGTGCCCGGAACGTCGTTGCCACTGATCCGCACGGCAAGTTTCCATGTGTTTCGCGGGTCGATCTGAAGGACTGCCGGCGATAATTTTTCTCGCAGGCTTTTGAAGTGAAAATCTCTTACGACTCCAATGATCTTTCCTTGTTTAAAACGATGCGCGCTACGATCGATCTCCCAATCGATCCTGGAACCGATCGATTCTTCGGGAGATGGAAATCCATAAGTCTGGAGGAAAGATTCGTTCACGATAAATGCTTCTGAAGAATCCGAAACGAAATCACGAGAGAAATCGCGACCTGCTATGATCTTCATGCCCATTGTGGAGATGTAGTCTTGATCGACCCAGAACATACTGCTCAGGAGTTGTTTTCCGGAGCCGGGTAACTGAACGCCGTCGCCGGCAACAATGTCGCCTGGGAGACCGAACGCGATCGTTGCACTGATAACATTCGGATTATTTTTATACTGCAATTTTGTGGCTTCCTGGTGTTTAAGCTGTGATGAGCGCAGCGGGATCATTATTATGTGCTCCCTGTTGAAGCCGAGATCTTTTGTTTTGATCAGTTCGTTTTGCGAAAGCACGATGAACGAAGCGCTGATGAGGAAGAACGACAGCATGAACTGAACAACAACAAGCGATTGACGGAAGACCCCGGTGCCGCCGGTCCTTTCAGACTTGCGGCTTGAGAACAATTGCGGGCCTGAAGCTCGATAAGTAAATCGCGGGATAACTTCCGGCCAGTGTTCCTAAAACGATACAGAACAATGAGAGGCCGCCGATTGTAACAGCATTGAATGGCATCGATAGATTTTTGCCCACAACGAGGTTGAGCATGGGCAGGCTCGTCTCCGCGATGACAATTGCCAACAGCAGCCCAATGAGTGTGAACAACATCGACTCCGAAAGAAATTGTGCTATCAGCTGACCACGTTGTGCGCCGGTTGTTTTGCGTATGCCGACTTCCTTCATTCTCTTCACTGCCCTTGCCGTAGAAGGTTCACGAAGTTCAGGCAAGCGATGCCTAAGATCATGATAGCCGTAGCGACGAGAATGTAAATGCTTTGAGCATCGCCACGCTGGGCGATCTCCCATTCGAAGTTGGATGAGTTAAGGTGAACGTCTTTCACGTTCTGCAGGCGTGTGTCGTATGACAAGTTGAGCTCTGCGAGTTGCGGAACCGTATGTCTTTCGTTGAACCCGATGAATTTCGATTCGAGCTCTTTCCAGTCCGTGCCGGGTTTCAATTTCAGGTACGTGAATATCTGCTGGCGACGGAAGTTATTGTCCATGTACTTTGCCCAACTGGTACCCGCGAACGGTAGGATGAAGTTGATACGGATGTGCGTTTGCTCCGGAACATCGAGGAACACGCCGGTGATCTCACGATCGGTATCATCGATCTTGATCGATTTGCCGACAGGATTGCTATCTCCAAAATATTTTTTCGCGAGCGATTCGGATAAGACGACTGTCAGTGGACGACCCAGGATTGAATCAGTTTGATAAACAAGTTTTATCGAAAGCATGTCGAACACCGAAGACTCCGAAAATATTCCGTTGGGTTCCATTGTCTTCACATCGCCGAGCTGGAACATCTGTGCCTGGTAGGTGTCCATTACACGCGTTGCTTCTTCGATTTCGGGAAAATCTGCTTTCATGTGCAAGGCAAATGCATAGGGTACAATCGGCAGGTAACGTGTTGCACCTTCCTGGCTCGCGATGTTGTACACGCGAAATTTTCGATCCGCATCTTCGAGGTGTTTGTCGTACGACAATTCATCGACAACAAAAATGGAGATCAACAGGCACGATGCCAGGCTAATGGCCATGCCGACGATGTTGATGAAGGAGAAGACTTTGTACTTAGCGAGATTGCGGAACGCAATCGTGAGATAGTTAACTATCATAAGGTCGGTTTATGTCGGGGCGTTAGCCAACAATCGAACCAAACTACATAGCCTTAAAAGGGGAAATTTTTGGGTTTTGATAAGCACGGATGACCGATCCTGAACATCGTCGCGCGATAACGTACTATTCTTCCAATACGTCTTTCCAATCGTCTTTATGTTTCTTGAACATCGCGCTGGCGAAGGGGCATCGCGGTATGATCTTGAAGTTATTTTCGCGTGCATATTTCACGCCCGACTCCACAAGAAATTTACCTGCACCAGTTCCCTTTGCCTCTTCATTCACTTCTGTATGTTGAATGATGAACTTGTCGATGCCGGCCCATGAATAATACATACGACCGAGCTCACGATCGCCGTCTTTGGCAATGAAGTAACCTTCGGTGCGGGTGTTGTGTTGATCTAGCGTCATGATTCTTTAAATAAAGATATCTCAAATAAAGATATCTCCAATCAAATAAGTTCTCGCTTTTCCACTGATGAGTACGCGTTCGCCGAGATACTTACAAGCCAATAAACCTTTTCGCTTCGAAAGTTGGATGGCCGACAATGCATCTTTGTTTAAAACGCTTCGACCAGTAAGGTATCATTGTGGTGTGTGCCGAACCGGTAACGGGATCTTCATCGATACCTGACTGCGGTCCGAAAAATCTTGAAACGAAATCTACCTGTACTCCGGGAGCGGTGATGATCACACCACGACACGGCAGTGCCGCGATAGCAGGCAGGTTGGGAACCATCGTCTGTATATCGTCTTCGTTTTCGAAAACATACATTAGGTCGGTCTTGCCCTTGTAGATCTCCTTAGGTTGAATAGGGAATGCAGCCAACATCGCGTCCGTGGCAATAGTGCGTTCGATAGTGTCGGAAGGAAAGTCGAGTATCAGGAGCTCGCCCTGGCGATAAACATTCAGAGCTCCGCTTAGATGTGAGAAGAAAGGAATGCCGTCGCCGGTGATGCCGAGGTGATTGAACAACACGTGGGCCGTTGCCAATGTTGCGTGACCACAGAGTTCAACTTCGATAGTGGGAGTGAACCAGCGAATCCTAAAACCGTCGCCCTGCCTGATGACGAAAGCCGTTTCGGCGAGGTTGTTTTCCATCGCGATGCTTTGCATCGTGGCGTCGTCGAGCCATTGATCGAGGGGAACTACGGCCGCAGGATTTCCGGAGAAGACTGTTTCTGCGAAAGCGTCGACTTGAAAGATTTTCATGAAGGAGTTATTGGGAACCTAAAGGTACTCCAATTACTCGCTCTTCAGCGTTTCTGCCGGATTTAGTTGGGTTGTCTTAATCGTTAAATAACTTAAAGTAATCCAACAGATTGCAATCAGCAGAACTGCCGCACTCACGAAGATCAATGGCGAGATCTCAATCCTGAAACTGAAATTTTGTAACCAGTCGCTCATGATCCACCACGTGAGTGGCGTGGCAACAACAATCGCGATGATAATGAGGATCGTAAAATTCTTCAATAGCAAGAACACAAGATGTGGAATGCTTGCGCCGAGAACTTTACGGATGCTGATCTCTTTTGTCTTCCTGTAGAATGTGAGCAACGCCATACCGAACAAGCCGAAGCTTGCGATAAGGATCGCGATACCCGAGAACACACCCATCACAACCCCGAGTCTTGATTCGGATACATATTGTTTCTGCAAACGCTCGTCAAGGAAACTGAATTCGAAGCCGAAGATCGGATCGAACTTACGATAGATGCTTTCGATCTCTTTGACCTTCTCTGAAAGGTTATTGAAGTTGGCGCGGATTAGCATGTAGTTGAACCCGTCTTTCGTGAGGTGAACAATTAGCGGACGCAACGGATCGTGCAGCGACTGGAAATTGAAATCATTCACGATTCCAACCACTCTTCCCTTTTCGACCTGGTAGTGCATGTCGATAGAGATCTCGGAGCCGAGAGGACTATCGAGATTCAGTTGGTTTGCCGTGGATTCGTTGATGACGTAGGTGCGCGCTGTGTCGGCCACACTTCCTTGTGTAAACAAGCGACCCTCTTTCAGCGTAATGCCCATCGCTTTAAAGAAATCCACATCTACATAAACTTGTGATGCATCTATCATATCCATCGGCGCTGATGATGGGTATACACGAAACTGATTAAATGAGCCTCCGGGAATGTTTGTTGTTGCCGAAACATCGCTAACGCCACTCACCTTCAGCAGTTCGTTCTTCAATGCTTCAAATCCTTCGAAGTCTTCATTCTTTATCGGCACAACGAGAACGCCATGCTGATCATAACCGAGACTATGACCCGGAAAGAAAATTCAATTGATTGAAAATGATGATGCTTCCCGATATCAATGCCATTGATATGGCAAACTGGAATGCAATCAAAGCATTCCTGAATTGCGATCCTGAACCACCAACGGCGGCCGATCCTTTGAGGATGGATGAGGGTTTGATCTGCGAGAGATACAAGGAAGGATACAGACCTGCCAGCAAGCCAATCACGAGTCCACCGCCAACGACCGCGAAGATGTGCGGCCACAACGATAAGGTTAATGTTGTTCCGGCAACGTTGTTGAACACCGGCAACACGATCTCTATAAGAGTGATCGATAACACCACGGAAGCCATCGCAATCAACAAAGATTCAAAAATGAATTGCAGTGCCAATTGCTTGCGAAGAGCTCCGAGTGATTTGCGAACACCGATCTCCTTCGCACGCTCAGTCGATCGTGCTGTCGTGAGATTCATGAAGTTCACGCATGCAATAATGAGCGTTAGAAATCCTGCGGTCGCCAGGATGTACACGTAACTGATATTGCCATTCGGTTCGAGCTCCCACCGGACATGTGATTTCAAGTGAATGTCGGTAATAGGTGTTAATCGAAACCCGTAACCAGATTGCGCAAGAGACGCATAGTCTTGATCCGACCACCCCAGGTATTTCTTTGTCCACGGTGTTAATTTTCTTTCCAGCTCTTTGGCGTCTGTTCCCGGCGAGAGGCGAACGTAGTTGTAATGACCGAAGTCTTTCCACGAAAACCATGAGCCGTTTGGATCGAGATATTTTCGCGCAGGTATGTCACGAGGAAATCGAAATGAAAGTGTGAATTCGCTGGAACATCTTTGAAGACAGCGACAACTTCCACCATAATAGAATCGGAGTCCACGGCCAATTGTTTTCCGATTGGGTCTTCGTCCCCGAAATATCTCTTCGCTGCGGATTCAGATATCAGAATGCCGCGAAGATTCTTCAGCGCCGTCTTTGGATTCCCTTTAACAATCGGGAAAGAAAAAACATTAAAGAAAGATGTATCGACGGCGAGAATTTCGTGTTCATCGAAGCGCTCATCTTTCGCCAGGTTTCTGAATGAATGTGTTTCACGATTAAGGCCATTGCTCCAAAGAGGAGAGAGACTTACGGCACTCACGACCTCCGGAAAATCCTGTGCCATGGCCTGGGCCATTGGATGCGGCGTACGTGTTTGCGGGTTGTCGTTGTACCAATCGACGCGATAAATATTCTCTGCGCTGTCATGAAACTTATCGTAAGCCCAGCTCTTTTTGCAGGTAAAGCGAGATCATGAAGATACTCACCATGCCGGCAGTGAGGCCTATCAAATTGATTGCTGTATGTGCTTTGCTTTTGAAGAAATTCCGGAACGCGATCCGGAAGTAGTTTCTGATCATGGGATATTATTCTGTTTTGAGAGAGTCTACAGGATTTGACTTCGCGGCGCGAAACGCTTGCGTTCCAACGGTGATCACGGCCAGCAACAACGCTCCAGCACCAGTGATCGGGAACACCCACCACGAAACATTTATATGATATTCGTATTGCAATAAGAAATTATTCACCTGCCACAACGCCAGCGGAGCGGCGAGGGCAAACGCGATGATCACAAGAACAGCAAACTCCTTACTGATTAGTGATACGATGCTCGACACCGAAGCGCCAAGTACTTTGCGAATACCGATCTCCTTCGTGCGACGTTCCGCCGTGAAAGCAGCCAGGCCAAACAGCCCGAGACAGGAAACGAATATCGCCATTGATGCAAAGATATTCGTGAATTTACCCGGTGAGACGAAGTAGTTGAACTTCTCAATCTTCACGTCTTTATACGATAGCTGAACATTCCAGCCCCAATTGGTCGGCGACACATGTTGGATGTCGGGCTGATTGGTTTTGAATTCTTCCCACACGATGAGGAGGCTGCTCGCTAGTCCGAGAACAAGACCGATAAGATTGATGGCAGAGAATACGGGGAGCTTATAAAACTGGCGGAGGGCGACCTTCAGGTAATTGCGGAACATAATGCGTTAGCAATTCCAATAATCAAACCATAATATATGTTACGAATTTTGCTGATTTCGGTGTTTTTATGATCGATATTGGGCGGTGACGAGCGAAAGTGTTCACTATTGGGACTTGAACTTGCTCCAAACCTGATCTCCTTTAATAAACTCCTTCGTTTCTCCCGGTTTAAAATATTCCAGGGTCTTCCGATCTACAATCGTCACTGAACTCTCATCAGCCTTTGTGATATCCATGCCCAAATGCTTCGCAAGAAATTTGTAGACCGGTTGTCTCTTGGTCTTTCCATAATCATGGCCTTCATCTCCGAAGTGAGCATTCTCAACCACACTTTGTTTGTCATACAATCCATAGATCTTTTGAATGAACGGAAACTCAACCTTCGGTGTGTTTTTCGTCCAGTCGTCGCCATCGGAAACAATCAGCATAGGACGAGGCGCCGCCAACGATGCAATCTCCACGTTACTGAAAACTTTATTGCCCGTGCGATGGATGGGCATCCCGCTCTCGCACATACATCCTCCGAAGAAGTGTGCCGACACTTGCACTACCGGTATCGAAACTTTGATGCGATCATCCAACGCAGTCGATAAAAAAGTCTGAGTTCCACCACCAGACGCGCCCGTCACTGCAACGCGATTGGGGTCAACGCCTGGAAGAGTCAGTAAGTAATCGATGATGCGCATGACGTTCCATGTTTGTATCGCGACACCTTTTGCATATTCATGATCGAGTTGTTGACTTTCGCCGTAACCAATCATATCGACAGAAAAAACAACGGCGCCCATTTTGGCAAACGTAGCACAACGATACTGCATGTCGTTGCGAAACCTTCCGTAGTCTTCCGGCTTATCCCAATGTCCATGCGGACATACAATAGCGGCTAATGATTTCGGAGCATCTTTGGCAGTAGGTCGATACAAATTTCCTGTCACGTAAAAACCCGGTACACTTTCGAAGACCACTGCTTCGACCGAATATCCTTCCAGTATTTGTTTGTTCCTCGACTTGGGATTGAGCGGTGTTCGTGCGGGAAACTTTTCCAGTTCCATGCCCGCTCTCAGTTGACGACGAATGCTGTCGGCGTGTTGTTGCCAGTCTTTCAATGAGTGAATGGAGGAGGAAATTTTTGAGAGTTTCGAGGCGCCTTCGGGCTCCGTGTAGAAACTTCCTTGACACAATAAGCTTTGAGCAAAACCAACAGCACTAATAAGCACTGCTGGTATCAGCATCGTTAACTTCTTCATACCTTAATATAAATAATTTTTATAGCTTCGTTTATGGCCAAATTCACCCGCGAGCTCGACGAGCTCGTAGCCAACGAGATCATCGCCCCCGACGTCGCTGAAAAGATCCGTGGCTATTACAATCGTCCCTCGCAGGGCGCTAATCGACTAGTTATTGCTTTTGGTATTATTGGCGCGCTGCTGGTAGGCATGGGCATTGTGCTCATTATTGCACATAACTGGGATGACCTGTCGATTCCAGTAAAACTTTTCCTTGGATTAGCGCCGATGTTGGTCTGCCAGGCACTCGCCGGGGTGCTCGTGTTTAAGCAAAGTCAAAGCAGGGCATGGACTGAAAGTGTGTCGGTGTGTTTGATCTTCGCTACAGCCACGGCGATATCCATCGTGGCCCAGGTCTACAACATGCAGGGCAACTTTGGCAGATTTCTTTTAACGTGGTCGGTGTTAACCTTACCAGTGATGTATGTACTCCGATCGGGAGTTTGCGTCATTGATGTTCTGGATAATTATAACGTGGGTATGTCGAAGAGATTGGACCTTCGTTGCTGGAATACGAAGTAATACCAACACAATTTATTATTGGCTTTTGGCGCTGGCGGGAGTGCCTTTCTTTATCAACATGATAAGACGACAGCCCGATTCAAACGCGATCTCATTTCACAACTGGTTTATCGGCATATCAGTCACATTTGCACTTGGTATGGCAAATTTTGATGCCGGTGGTACGCTGATCGTTTGCGCCTATGTTACTTTGTTCTCAGTGTTTATTCTTATTGGCCAGCTGCCATATTTCGCCAACAGGAGATTGATCAGTAATGCGTGGCTGATTGGGGGAAGCGCGGGGTCGATCTGTCTCTTGCTGTTCCTTACTTTCGAATGGGGCGATCTGTCGCATGAACCAAAAGAATTCTGGTTGTCGATACCAATGGCAATATGGGCGGGCCTGTTTGTCGTTGCCAGCGTGTTGCTGTTCATCGTTGGGAAGGCCAACGGTTATCGTAATGTTCTTTCGAAGAGCTATACCTTCATCATCTTTCTTGTGTTGTTCCTGATCGGGTTGTGGCAACCATGGGTATCGCAAGCGCTCACGAATATTGCCCTGCTGGCTCTCGGCGTATTCACGATCCGTGAGGGTGCGCAGGCTGACCAGCTCTGGAAGATGAACTATGGTCTGCTGATAGTTTCGTTATTGATTATCTGCAGGTTCTTCGATACGGATATGTCGTTCGTGCTTCGGGGATTGCTCTTCGTAGCGATTGGTGTCGGTTTTTTTGGAATGAATGCCTACATGGCAAGGAAACGTAAAGCTGTATGAGATATCTAATCATCGGTGCTTTTGTTGTAATGGTGATCGCTCAATGGTTTGTTCCAGTGTCGATGATCATGGGGCAGGAAGAGACGATCAGCAATGGTGTTGAATATCGGTTCAAGACAAGACCTATCGATCCTAGCGATCCGTTCCGTGGTAAGTACATCACGCTCCAGTTCGAAGCCGAGATATTTTTACCTTCCGATACCAACCAGGCAAGCTTCGAAAAAAATCAGGAAGTGTATGCGACTCTCATTCCGGATTCGGCTGGGTTCGCACAGATAGCATACCTGACTGCCGAACCTCCACAGGATCTCGATGCATACATTCCTGCTACGGTATCTTACAGTTACGTGTACGACGGCAAAGCAAATGTTACGCTTGATTTCCCGTTCAATCGTTTCTACCTCGAAGAATCGAAAGCTTCCGAAGCCGAGCAGCTCGTTTGGAGAAACCGTCTCGATACAGGAACGGTAACGTACGCCAAAGTAATGGTCGGCAAGGGCAAAGCAAGTCTTACCGACGTTATGGTTAACGACAGCTCGATTGTTGACGTGATAAGGAGAATCAATAAGAACCGTTAGTCTTTTTCGGACTCGTCAGAGATCTCAGTCTTTATCTCGTTTTCTTTATCCATTTCTATTTTGTTCGGGGGCACTACGGGAATTCCAATTAATGCCAACAATACCATTATGACAAGGAATACATTCCTCATAAGAAGCTTTGGGAAGTTTTTTGATTGGGAAACTAAAAGAGTGTGGAGAAGACTCTTTTAGAGAGAGGAGTGATGATGTTGAGATTCTATGAGGAGGGCCTGATAATAACGATGATGCTGAGGAGAGGGAATTGCCTGATCGTGAACGAAAAATAAACGGTGTTCACTGAAATCTTTAGAAACAAGAACCTCCTTTTGGTGACGACCTGAAACAACAAGTTCAGTCTGCGCAACTTGCGGCAGCCGTGGATTTTCGATCGGTGCATCAAACGAGCACAATCCGGCTACGACCGCTAAGACTAAAAATAGTTTCCTGAAAATCATTTCCCCTAAGATACTTAATTTGCCAGAATGAAATACCTGATCGCAGGCTTAGGAAATATCGGACCCGAGTATGAGCTCACGCGTCACAACATCGGCTTTCTCGTGCTCGACCGATGGGCGGATAATGAAAAGATCGTGTTTAAAACAGAACGACTTGCCGACAGGGCGGAAGTCAGGTTCAAAGGCAGGCAGCTTCACCTTATCAAGCCGAACACTTACATGAACTTAAGCGGTAAGGCGATAGCTTACTGGCTTCAGGAATTAAAGATCCCCAAAGAGAACCTTCTCGTTATCGTCGATGAGATTGCATTGCCGTTTGGAACACTGCGTATGAGGACAAAGGGAAGTTCTGCAGGACACAATGGATTAAAGAACATCGAGCTGTTGCTCAACGGACAGGAATATTCCCGTTTGCGTTTCGGTATTGGCAATAACTATTCGAAGGGGCAACAGGTGGATTACGTACTGAGCAACTTCACGCAGGAAGAATTTACTGCACTTCCACAAATCATGGACAAAGCGATTGAAGCATGTCAATCGTTCTCAACGATAGGCGCGGAGCGAACGATGAATTTCTTTAATACCTAAATGTGTTACTCGTAGCGCAGCGCATCAACTGGGTTCGAGAGGGCTGACCTGACCGTTTCAACACTGATCGTTAAAAGCGAGATCACAAGCACAGCAATTCCAGCCAGGATAAATATAGATGCAGGTATTGAAGTGTGGTAAGCAAAACCCTCGAGCCAGCCGTTCATGACGCTGTAAACAATCGGGATGCCGATTGCAACCGACACGAGAATCAGTTTTACGTAGTCTTTTATTAACAAGATGAATAGTGATAGCACCGAAGAACCTAAAACTTTTCGGATTCCAATCTCCTTTGTGCGTTGGGAAGTAGTGTAAGATGCAAGTCCGAAAAGGCCGACACACCGATCAGCAAAGCCATCACTGCAAAAACGGTGAATAATTTTCCGAACTGCCTTTCGTTGTTGTACTGCCTGTTGAAGTAATCATCCAGGAAAAAGAATTGGAAAGGATTCCCGGGAAATGATTTTTCCCAGGCTGTTTTCGCATAGGCCGTTGCTGCAGCGAGATCTTTCGTTTTTACTTTTATTGAATAATACTCGCCTTCGTACGGATCGCAGTAAAACAACGCGGGCTCAAGCCGTTCTTTGAAGGATTGCTGATGATAGTCATTCACGACACCCACTATGATGGGATTCCAGTCCCATCCAACCAATGTTAGCGTTTGACCAATGGCGTCATCCGGGTTTTTGAAACCAAGTGCCTTCACAGCAGACTCAGTAATTACAACGGACGTATCTCGATCTTTTGGGTATGCGGTCGAAAACACGCGGCCAGCCAGAACCTTCATGTTGAACACATCATTAAATTCGTAGTCCATGCTGTTAAGTCTAAGCGAGACTTCCCGCTCCTCCGAGGCGCCATATTTCTTTACGCCGTTTTTGTATTCACGAAGCATCCCTGGTATTGTCGACGAACCTGTCACTGCTTCGATCGCAGGGTTTGACTTCAAATTGTTTCGAAATTCGTCCATTGAGTTTTTGCCGGAGCGAGGTGCACCAATGCCGGGTCGCGACATCACCATGATCTGATCGACGTTCATCCCGATATCGCCGTTCATCATGTGATTGAGCTGACGATAAATGATAAGCGTTCCTGATATGAGCGCCACCGAAGCGGTGAATTGTGCGACCACCAAAGTTTTCCGAAGGAAACTACCATGAGAAGTTCTCTGAAGTTTGCCTTTGAGAACGGTAGACGGTTTGAAACCTGAAAGAACAATTGCAGGATAGAAACCGGACAAGCACGTTCCCACCAGCCACAATATTGCTGATAAACCAAGAAACCACGGAGCAACAAGATCGTCGACATCCAAACTTAACCCGGAGATCGAATTGAATGCAGGCAACGCAGCACTAATCATTGCGAACGAGATCACCATCGATAGAGCATTTACAATGGCCGACTCGGCGAGGAATTTTAAGACGAGCTCATGCCTGAAAGCGCCCATTACTTTGTATACGCCCACTTCTTTTGCCCTGTCCATTGCTCGAGCCGTAGATAAGTTCACGTAGTTGATCCATCCAATGATGAGCACGAAAATACCGATGATCAACAGGTAAGAGACCGAATTTTCATTGCCGTTGGCTTCCCATTCTTCGGCAAGTTTTGACTTCAAATGAATGTCGCGTAACGGTTGAAGATGAAGGACTGTTTTCTCGCCGGCATTCATATTGTCCTTACGGAACCGCTTCACTAACCCAGGCAGTTGCGCTTCAATGGAGACAATGTCTGCACCAGGTGTGGTGTGGACGTAGGTGTACATATCATTGCGCGACCATCCTTCGAACCGGTCGTGCACCCGTTGCGCATAGCCTGGTCGATTTTGTCTTGTCGTGTTCAGCAGTGTCTTATATGAAAACAATACATCGAACTTAAGGTGTGTATTTTTCGGGATCGCTTCCAGAACGCCGGTGACTCGAACAACTTCATCGTTTTCATCATCGTCGTGCATGTGTAGCGTCTTCCCGATTGCATCTTCATTGCCGAAGTAGATCGAAGCAAATTCCCTGGTGATCACTGCTGTATTTGCAGAGGCAAGGGCAGTGGTGACGTCTCCTTCAGAGAGGGGATAACCCATCATAGGCAAGAATGCCGAATCGGCATACAGAAAATTCTTTTGCTTGATTGCAACCGGTGAGGCGAGTTCCTCATTCGTTATGATAACATTGTTCTTATATCCGAGATTATAAAGTCTTGCGTAGCTATCGACACCTGCTATTTCCATCATGGCGGGCCCAACTCCAGGATAATTTTCCGCCGTGGAAGTGAGTAGCTGGTTATTGGAATAACTTTCGAGACTCACGCGAAAGATTCTGTCGCCGTCGGGAACAAAGTTTTCATAACTCCTCTCGAAATGAGTGTATTGCACAATCATCATGAAGGCCCCCATAGCCACCGATAATCCCAGGATATTGAGAGCGAAGAAAAATTTATGTTTGATAATACCGCGGATCAGTCGCATAGAATAGACAGGATAGGATTTGCGCCGGGAGGACGAAATTCATGCCAGCTTGAATCGTCGTTTTCTTTAAGCAATCGCTTAAAAATCATCTGAACAAAGACTGTAATGTCCGATCGCGGAAGGGTTTGTCCGAAATCGGAGTCTGTTTTAAAATAAAAATCCCGACCAGGAGTCCAGTCGGGATTTCTTCTTCTTTTACTTTCTGTCTTACTTCTTCTTTTCCTTCGGGAGCGTCTGCTTTCTTGTCAGCAGCAGGAGCAGCACCGGCAGCGGGCGCAGCGGCACCAGCAGCAGGAGTAGCTTCAGCAGGAGTTGCAGCAGCAGTAGCAGCTTCTTCGGCAGCCAACTTAGCAGAACGAGGAACTTCAACCGCAGCAATAGCAGCAGCCTTAGGATCGAGGAACTCAAGTTTGTCGATCTTCATGTCACCAACTTTAATAGCGTGGTGGAAGTCGAGGTCCGATACATTTACATCGATGTGATCGGGCATGTCTTTCGGGAAAGCAAACACTTTCAAAGCAGCGCGCTTTCTAACAAGTGCTCCGCCTTTCGCAACGCCAGGAGCTTGTCCTACGAGGCGAACGGGAATTTGCATTTTGATCTTGCGGTCGCCAGAAATACGAAGGAAGTCGGCGTGCAGGATGATCTCGCTCACAGGGTGGAATTGCACTTCCTGGAGGATAGCCTGGCACTCGTCACCTTCGATGTTCACGTGAACAAAGTGTGCTTCATTGGTGTAAACAAGGTCACGGAAAAGAATTGCCGGTGCAATGAAATGCACTTGCTCGTCTCCGCCGTACAACACACATGGTACGCTGCCGTCTTCGCGAACTTTCTGTGCATCATTCTTACCGAGACTTGCTCTTCGATACCCTATAATCTCAACAGTTTTCATGATGGTTAATTGATTTGTTATTTGTGATTTGTAATTAGTTAAAGTCTTATAAACAGCGAGCTGATCGATTCATTGTCATGGATCTTTCTGATCGCCTTCGCGAAAAGATCCGACATCGACAGGACCTTCAGCTTTGCAATATTTTTCTTCAGCGGGATCGTATCCGTTACCGCCATTTCTTCCAGTACCGAGTTCTGAACATTCTCGTAAGCCGATCCCGACATCACCGGGGTGTGTGCACACCGCGCGCACCGAGTTAGCTCCTTTATCTTTCAACAGAGCCGCTGCCTTGCAGATCGTTCCGGCTGTGTCTACAAGATCATCTACGAGGATCACATCCTTACCTTCAACTTCACCGATCAGTCTCATCGATTCGATCTTGTTCGCTTCCTTCCTGTACTTGTCGCAAACCGCGAGCTCTGCATCAAAGAACTTCGCGAAGCTGCGTGCACGTTTGATACCGCCAACGTCGGGCGAAGCAAACATGATGTTCTTCAGGTTCAGCGACTTCAGGTACGGAACAAAAACATAGTTACCGTCAAGGTGATCCAAAGGAATATCGAAGAAGCCCTGGATCTGGTCCGCATGAAGGTCACACGTCATGATCCTGTCGGCGCCGGCAGCTGAGATCAGGTTAGCGATCAACTTTGCTGCGATGGCAACCCGTGGCTTATCTTTTCTGTCCTGACGTGCATACCCGAAGTAAGGAATGACGACGTTCACGTTTTGAGCACTTGCCCTTTTTGCAGCATCTATCATGAGCATGAGCTCCATGAAATTGTCGGCAGGAGGGAACGTAGACTGTACGATGAAAACGTCGTGGCCACGAACCGATTCCGAAAGGTATGGCGACATCTCACCGTCACTGAAATGCTTATAGTCCACCTTGCCGAGTTGCTCGCCATAAGCGTGGGCGATTTTCTCTGCCAGGTAAATTGTTGCTTGTCCTGAAAAGATTCTAACGGCCATAATTAAAAGTCCTGCATCAGCAGGACTATTTTGTTGCCCGACCAGGGCTCGAACCTGGACTTTCTTGAATCAAAATCAAGCGTGTTGCCAATTACACCATCGGGCAATCATACCGCTTCGATAAATCGGAGCAGCCTCCTTTGTGAAAAGGAGGTGCAAAAATAGAATTTTTTTGGATTTTTCGACGAAATACCCCCCAATTATTCCATTTCGGAGGCGTCCTGCGTATTCCGCTCAACGAAGCCCTCAGCCCAGAATCTGTACTTATCGAGGATCGAAATAACGGCGTTCTTCAGGTGCCTGTTATTACCGAAATCGATAGAACCGTAGAGCGTGGTGGCATAACCCTGCCAGATCGAACGATTCTGGCGGCGATCGAAGAACTGGATGAGCAGTGTGCCATTTCGTCATCTGGTATTTCTGACGGTCGTACTCGATATCGTCTTTCTGACTCTTAATCCAATCCTCGATGGCGGGTTGATTGTAGCCATTGAACCGGAGGCTGTCTTTATACATTTTGAAACCGATGATGAGGTGCGGGCGATGGTCGCTCTGCTTATAACCGAGGAACTTCATCCGGCTGATGATCGACTTTTCGATCACGTCGTTGGTCATCGTCGTATCTTCGAGACCAACGGGGCGCATAATGTCGAAAGTGCGATATTTCTTGAAGTTGCCTGAGTAGCTGTAGTCGTATTCAACAGGAAGTTCCTTATAGCCCAAACAAGAGCACATGAACAGCAACACGGGGGCTACATAGTAAAGATTCTTCATAAGACGGTTGGGTATTTGTCTATGAAATTTACCTAAACGCCGACAGGGAACAAATGATTTAGTACCGATAAAATGGTGACACATTTGGGATTTTACTCTGAATTGTTAAGCAATGTGGGTGCAGGGCGTTAATTTCAGGGTTCCGATCAAATTCGGGATGGATTGCGATGAACAACGAGTATAATAATCTTTATGATCAGGCTGTGGGGTCACGCTTCCACATTTATAATAGCCTCTTCCTTAACCTGCCATTCCGCAACATCCTGCGAACAGGCACACTGCTTCCGTTACTGCAACAACAGGCTGAATCGAAGTTCGAGAAAGGCATTTCCGCAAACGATATAGTCAATGACTTTATCCAGAATCTCATCGAAAAACCGACGCGTGAAGAACAGTTTCACCTGCTGTTCAACTTCATCCAGTATGTGGAGCGACAGGTTGCATTGTTCGACTCAATCGAAGATGCGGCCTTCGAACAGATCAACGATCTGAAAGGAAAGGAACGGTGTCGTCGCTGATCTTGCGGGCGCGTTATGAGAACAAGGAGGAGGAACTACGCGAGCGGCTCGACACTTTCGGTCTTCGCGTTGTTCTTACAGCCCACCCAACCCAGTTTTATCCGGGGTTTGTGTTAGGAATTCTGAGCGACCTGGAGAAATCCATTCGCGGAAAACGACATTCCGCAGATCAACCTTCTGCTTCGTCAGTTGGGTAAGACTGCTTTCATCAATAAAACAAAACCGACTCCTTACGATGAGGCTGTAAGTCTCTCGTGGTTCCTCGAAAATATTTTTTACCAGGCAATCCCGCAGATCATCATTGAGCTTTGCGATGGACTCAACATTTCGCCAAGCGATTGGAAAAATGATAAGCTCATTACCGTCGGCTTCTGGCCGGGTGGCGACCGCGATGGAAACCCGTTCGTTACCAGCTCTACTACAGGGCAGGTTTCAACCCGTTTGAAAGAAGCATTGCTGAAATGTTATTATCGTGACATCCGGTTGTTGAGAAGACGATTGACATTCGAAGGCATCGACGCGCTGATGCTCGAGATCGAACGTCGTTTGTACGAGATGGCTTATTCACAGAAGGAAGGTTACAATACGCCGATGGAAGTTCTGATAGATCTGTATGCAGTTCGCGCGAAGCTGATCAAAGATCACGACGGATTATTCCTTGAGCTGTTAGATGAATTTATTCTGCGTGTTCGTCTCTTTGGATTTCATTTCGCTTGCCTGGATATCAGGCAGCACAGTGCGAAGCATGAGCAGGCATGGAATGTAATTCTCCAACGGCTTCATGAAGAAAAGAAATCGATCCCGCTTGAAGATTACAATCAGAAGAAAGAGATCGATAAGATCAATTACCTTCTTGGCTTGCGTTTGAATCTCGTCTTCCTTTCGATCGAAGATCAATTCACCGAGGAGGTGATCAAAACTGTTGAGGCGATCGCGGGCGTTCAAAAGAAAAATGGAGAGGCGGGATGTCACCGTTATGTGATCAGCAATTGCCAGAGTGCACTACAGGTGATCGAAGTGTTTGCGTTGACACGACTGCTGTTGGCTGAAGACAATCGTCTTCCACTTGATATCGTTCCTTTGTTTGAAACCATTGACGATCTCGCTCATGCCGAGACGATCATGCGTACACTGTATAGCATCGACACCTACCGCGAGCACATTCGTCAACGCGATGGATTCCAGACGATCATGCTTGGATTCTCCGATGGAACGAAGGACGGCGGATACCTGCGTGCCAACTGGTCGATCTTCCGCGCGAAGGAACAACTCAGCGCTGTGTCGCGCGAGTTTGGTATCAAGGTCATATTCTTCGATGGACGCGGTGGCCCTCCCGCGCGCGGCGGCGGAAATACCCACGACTTCTATGCATCGTTGGGAAAAACGATTGACAAAGAAGAAGTACAGATTACGATCCAGGGCCAGACTATAAGTTCCAACTTCGGAAAGCTTGCATCTTGTAAGTATAACCTCGAACAACTGCTGACTTCGGGAATTATGGGTAACGTCTTCGATACCGACGACAACAACCTTTCGGAAGATTCGAAGAAGCTGCTCGATGAGTTGGCCGAAGAAGGATATAAGAAATATTTGTCGCTGAAGGGTCATCCGAAGTTTGTTCCTTACCTGGAAAAAGTAACACCACTGGCATTCTTTGGTGACACCAACGTTGGCTCGCGGCCAGTGAAGCGCAATGCTTCGGAAGGACTGAAGTTCGAGGACTTGCGTGCGATCCCATTCGTAGGATCATGGGCGATGATGAAGCAAAATATTCCAGGTTTCTTCGGAGTGGGAACAGCTATCGAAACACTGATCAAAAAAGGAAAAGGAGATCAGCTAAAGAGTCTTTATAAAAACTCGTTGTTCTTCAGAACATTGTTGGGCAATAGCATGATGTCGCTGACGAAGACAGATTTTCGTGCTACGAATTATCTGCACGACGACAAAGAGTTCGGCGAGTTTTGGGACATCATGGATGCGGAGTATGACCTGTCGATCAAGATGCTGCTCGAGATCACCGGCTTACCCGAGCTGATGGGAAATAATCAGATGATCCGATCGTCGGTATCGTTGCGCGAGAAGATCGTGCTGCCGCTCGTGGTGATCCAGCAGTATGCGTTAATGAACTTGAGAAATCTGCGGGAAGAAGATAAACCGTATGAACAATACTACAGGAGATTGATCATACGGTGTATGTTTGGGATAATAAATGCAGCGAGGAACTCCGCCTGAAGGCGTCGCATTACTTCATTACACATTACACATTACGCATTACACATTACACATTGCGGAGCTACGATGATCCGTCGACTCAACAATGTGTACTGAGTAATGACTAGTGAGTAATGAAGTAATGAAGCTATCGGTTAACCGTCACAACCCCCCGACGCACTGATAGTTTTCTTATCTGCGTCTGGAGTATTCCAACTGTTATCAAAATAACCTTCCGCAATCTTATTCTCATTCCCTCCTTGAAACAACTGAAAGTCCTTTCAGACCAAACAACGATTGCAGTGGAGGAGGAACAAACGCAAATCCTGCTGGCTTCGTAGTGGTCCACCAGGGAAGCCCGAGTTCACCACAACATAATGTCCATTATCGCCGGGGATAACATAAATGAGTCCGTGTGTTTCTGTTGCGGATGAATTCAACACCAATGGCGCCTTTGCACTGTACTTATCAACAAGCGTATTGGTTTCTTTGGTGCCGAACAACACAAGGTTTGCAGCTTCGAAGTCGCTGGGACGAACTTCCTTGTCCGACAATACTCTTGGGAACACCATGATTCGACCGAGGAACTCGCCGCGGTACATCGACCAGTTAGCAGCTTGCTCGGCAACAGCGCGGCGTTTCTTCAACTCGTCTTCCGAGGGATTGCCGGCGGTTCCATAAACATAAACGTGACGATCGCTCATTGCAGCGGGTACAGGGCCTTCGGCTCCGCTGGTCTTGTCGGTAGCAGGAATTTCATATTTATTGTTCCACCATGGCGGAGCCTGGCCTATCTTTTTTACCGGGCCATTTTTCGCGAATGAGAAGATATTGTCTTTTGCAATTTTGGGAGTGCCTCCAGGATTGCCATTATCGATTGTTACATTAATGGGCTTTGTTGCATCATATTGCGGATGCCCTGTAAGGTTCAAACTGAAAGCGTGCAAGTTGCTCGTTGTAATCTCGAGTTTATTGACACCTGTGAATTTAACGTCGATAGACGCCAGGGTTCCAGGAATGATCTTATCGAATGTTACCCAGTACGCTTTGTTGTATTCATAATTCTTCGTTACAAAGCGAACTCTCGCAGGATGCGCATCTCTCTTAAACTTCGAAAACCAATCGAAGATCTGTCCATTCGCGTAAGCATTCTCCCAACTGTTGTGATTCACGCCGGGATATTCGGTGTACTCAACTGTTGATCCGAGCTCTTTCAATTTTTTCGTCCAGTCGCGCGATACGGCAACGGGTACCGCCTGGTCTTTGTCGCCATGATGAAACCATGCTGGATAATTTAAAGCATTGGGTGCGAGATCTTCCGTGCCGGCGGGAGGAGCGGGGCAAACAGGTGCGATAGCAGCCCATAGGTCGGGACGAGTGAGGCCGATCCAAAGAGTTCCACCGCCACCCATCGAGAGTCCGGTGAGATACGTTCGGTCTTCATCGATGCTGAATCGTTTCTTTACATCGGCGAGAATATCCATCACATCTTTTTCGGCAACGCCCTGGTATCCCATCGTTCCACGAGCAAACGGAACTGCAACGATGTAATCAACATCTTTCCATTCGGGGAACACACGGCTCGCTTCAACGTCAGTTTCGCCGGCAGCATTGCTCTTTCCAAACACACGACGAAGCTCGAGACGGTGATTAGATCCGGCACCGTGCAACATCATCACGAAAGGATATTTCTTGTTGGAATCGTAGTTCTTCGGAATGTAAAGTCCGTAAGGTTGCTCGGTGTCGTCGATATCCGAGTGGAAGGTTGTTACCTGCGGACCCGCAGGAAGTGTTTGTCCCATAGCGAAAGAAGTCACAAGCATGAAAGCCAGTGCAATTTTTAACATTCTCATTATAAAATCAATTTAAGGTTTGTCAAACATCCAGGGAAGTAATTGCGGTTCTGCATACGCGTTCTCCCAACTGTTGTGGCCAACGCCGGGATACTCCGTGTATTTCACGTTGATCTTCAGCTCCTTTAGCTTGTCGACCATCTCGCGTGAATATTTTACTTGAACTGTGTTATCATCAGTACCGTGGAAGATCCAGAAGCGGGTCTTCGCATGCTTCTTCGAATATGCATTTGGATCACCGCCACCACATACGGCGACCACCGCTGCAAAGAGCCCGGGATTTCTTCCCACAATTTCATAAGTACCCATGCCGCCCATCGAGAGACCGGTAACGTAGACTTGTTTCTTTTGAACAGATCCGTTTTTGATGATGTCTTTCGTGAGCTCGTCGACAGCTGCAAGTGATCTCGTGATTGGATAAGTGTAATCGAAGTCTCTAAGCGCCGGTTCTACAGTACGGTCTACTTTGGCCGATGACCAACTGTCGTTCGGCATGCATTGCGGAGCAATAACGATACAAGGATATTTCTTTCGGTTCTCCGGATCGAGAAACACTTTCACGCCATGAAGGAGTTGCTTTTCGTTGTCGCGGCCCTTTTCGCCACCGCCGTGAAGGAAGAGAACCAGGGGATACTTTTTACTTTTATCGTATTGATCGGGCAGGAGTATACGATATGGCAGCGTGTCTCCCTTTGATGTTATAAATGTTCTTTTTTCAAACAGACTGTAGTCTTGCGAGTAAGCCATACATGATACCAACAAACACAGCAGTGTTAATCCCTTCATTATTTCTTTTTATATCGTTCAGTTCTATTGTCGCTAATAACGCCCTTCCAATTTAAACCAAAACCGAAATCATATTTGTTGCCATCCTTGTCGGTGTAAACCGTCATGTCGAGCGGAACATCTTCCGCCTGCTTTTCAACAGTTGTCATGTCGGCGGGCATTTGTAAAGGTAACAACGCAGACGGCTCCGCAACACCAGTCAGGATATCGAGCAATGCCTGGTGCTGAACGCCAAAGTGAACGAGAATGGCGCTCGAGTTGGACTCGAACTCGCTGAAGACGGAAGGATTGCTCATTTGCATGATCACGATCACCGGCTTGCCCTTCATTTTCTTGTAGGTGTCGTTCACCATTCCAAGATCGGTAATATTGATGGCCTTTGCCTTTTTGTTTTTATAGGTGCGGTTAGTGAATTTTTCGAGCGGGTCGCCGCCGCCCAAGCTCTGGTCGCGGGCATCTTTCGCGGTGTACTCGCCGTACTGCAAACTGATCGGGAAATAGCCGTTACTTTTCTTTGTATCGTTCTTGTCGTAGCCCAGGCCCGAGTTGGGACTGTTGATGAATGCGAGCGCATAGTCGGCTTCGTCGGGGTTATCGGTTACGTTGAAATACTTTTTCACGGTCTCTATCTTCACGGGGTAATCCAACGACTCGGGAGTTTCCATGCCGAGGAAGTTGCGACCTGCGGGCGTGAATTTCTTCGGAATGTAAACAGTCTTATTTTTCTGAAGCGGTAAAGTCTTGTTAGAATTCTTCAACAAGACGATTGATTTCAATTGTGCTTCGAAACCTGCCTTCATGAATTCAGGTTTACCGACGATGCCTTTATCCAGGACATAAGGATTTTCGAGGAGACCGGGCCCTGAAAATATTTTTCAATAGTCTTACGGCCGATTCTTCGAAGCGACGTCGCATGAATTCTTCTCCGTGTTCTTTCACGCCGATGTCATACGCTTCCAGCACCGGCTTCGCATCGTTCACGCCACCAAACTGATCCATGCCTGCCATCAGTAGTTTATAATGACGTTCGGCCAAAGTTAATCCCTCAACGCCCCAGGGTTTGCCGGCGATGAAAACATCGAGTGCGGTTTCATCACCAACGATGCCCCAATCGGTACATGCCACTCCATCGAACTTATACTTATCACGAAGAAGATCCTGGATAATGTATTTGTTATAGCTATTACCCACGTTCTCTTTATTCACCTTGTCCTGGTTAAGTGAGATGGTGTAATAAGGCATTACAGCGGAAGCCATTTTTGTTTCTCCTTCGAGCTTGAAAGCTCCTTCGGTAAACGGGATGAATGCAGTTTCAAAAGCATTGCCGGGATACACCGCATATTTTCCGAAGCCGTAATGTGCATCGCGACCACCTTCACCTGATCCGCCACCAGGCCAGTGTTTCACCATTGCGTTCACGCTTTTGTAGCCCCAGCCGTCTTTGATCAATTTATCGCCTTCTGAAGTCTGGAAGCCGTCGATGTAAGCGCGGGCCATATCGGCAGCGAGGTGTGGCTCTTCACCAAATGTTCCTGACACGCGATTCCATCGTGGATCAGTTGCAATATCAACTTGTGGCGAAAGAGCCGTTGTAATTCCGAGAGCGCGATATTCCGTTGAAGCAACACGACCGAATTCTTTGGTTATCGCAGGATCGAATGTGGCTGCAAGTCCTAGCGACCCGGGCCACATTGATATTCTTCCTCCTGCGCCTTCGTTGAACTCAGCTGTTGCATCGGTACCGTGACGAGGATCGGAACTGTTGTTGGCGGGAATGCCCAGACCAATTCCTTCACACAATGCCTGAACATTGTTGTTCCACATCGCGGCTACTTCGGGACTTTCAACAGAAGTCACCAGCACGTGACGGAGATTATCATCAGTGAGAAACTTCTTTTGCCCATCGGAGACATCTGAAGGTTTCATTCCACTTTCTGTCAATGATTTGCCGTTGTAGGTATCCGCGCGAAAGCCCTGGGCGGGAGCGGGGATAGCCTGGTGGCGGCTGTACAGCATGAGGCCGGCAATCTGTTCTTTCGTCATCTTCGAAGCGAGATCTTTTGCGCGCTCGTCAGCGCTCAATCGCCAGTCTTCGTATGGGTCGAGTGTTCCGTTCTTGTTGAGATCTTTAAAACCAAAACGGTCGGCGGTTATGATCTTCACGCCGGAGCTTGCGGAGTAAGCGAGTGTTGCACCGCCTTCGTTGGTAACGATGCGGATGTCGCCTTCAGGGGACTCTTTCCATTTGGGTCCGCATGCGAACAGGATACTCGCGATGACAATAAAACAGATTGCGCCTTTCATGATTACTTCAGGATTGTTTTTAAATACGTGATGCTATCGGTAATGCTTCCATAAGCATCTTTGGGCATGTCATGTTCAACAAAAGCATGCTTCAGGCCGGCAGTGTCGGCTGCGGCGAAGATTCTTTTGAAATCGATGACGCCTTTGCCAACAGGTTCCAGTTGAGTGTAGTCTGCATTAAAATCCTTCACGTGCCACATAGGGAAGCGGCCCGGATTTTTCTTGAAGAGATCAACGGGATCGACCTTCGCTTTTGAAACCCATGCAAGATCGAGTTCGAATTGCACCGACTTGTTGAGTTGTGACAAGAACAGGTCGTAAGGCACGATGCCATCTACTGTTGCGAATTCTTTATCGTGGTTGTGATAACAAAGGGTGAGGCCGGCTTTTTTCGCGAGCTCGTCGGCTTTGTTAAGTGTCTCGATTGCTTTCTTCACGGCATCGCCGCTGGAGATGTCGATCGAAGCGCAGACGATGTATTTGATCCCACCCGAAGCCACGTCGTCGATGAGTTCTTGTGCGTTGTTCGTGAGGTCTTTTGGTTTGGGCATGTTCTTGAAAGCTTCGGGGACTTTTGCGTCGGGAGGCAGAACAAATGGGTTGCCCAGTACATGGTGCGAACGCCATGCGAGCCCGGTCTCTTTCGTGAGCTTCGCGAAATCTTTGGCCGTGAGTCCGTAATATCCGCCCTTGGTACTGAATGCTGATTCGAGCTCTGAATAACCTATGTCTTTTACCTTCTTCAGGGTACCGGGGACATCCTGTTCGATCACGCCAAAGAGCGTGAACATTCCAAGGCCGATAGGCATCGTCTTAAATGGATGCGAAAAAGCAGGGCCGGCTATTGCAAGAGTCGCAGCCGACAATGCAGAACTTTTGATAAAATCTCTTCTCTTCATAAAATGATTAATTTGGGCTTTAGGCTATAACAATATTACAAAATTGAATGTGTATTTGTTACACAATACATATTTTAGAGGCAGTTTATGAGTGACCAGATTCCTGAATTGAATAAAGACATCGTTGAACAGGGGCATTTGATCTACCTGCGGCATATTTCTGCCGACTGTGTGATATTCGGATTTCATGAGAATGAGCTTCGTGTATTGCTTTTAAAATGGAAGGATGGCGGTCCCTGGTGTTTACCAGGAGGCTTCGTGAAGAAGGAAGATTCCCTGGAGGATTCTGCGATCAGGATTGTGAAGGAGCGGACTGGTCTCGATAACATTTTCATGCGACAGTTCCATGTGTTCAGTGCACCCGATCGTGAGCGCAAGAAAGAGATGATGCCTTATGCTGTGCAGGGCGGTTGGTTATCGGAGCGTTTTATTACTGTCGGCTTTTACGCGTTAGTTGAATTTTCGAAGGTGAGTCCTGAGCCCGATTCTTTTCGAGTGAGTGTACGTGGTGGGATGTGCATTCGGTTCCGAAGAGCATGTTCCTCGATCACAATGAAATTTTCGAGAAGGCATTGAGTACGTTGAGGATGAGCTTGAACGATCACCCGATCGGTTACGAGTTGCTGCCTTCGAAGTTTACGATGCCAGAGTTGCAGCGATTGTACGAAACCATTCTCGATCAGAAGTTAGACCGGAGAAATTTTCAGAAGAAGATGTTGTCGCTTGGTATTCTTGAGAGACTTAAGGAAAGGAAAATGGGAGGGGCGCATAAGGCTCCGTATTTGTATAAGTTTAATAAGGCGAAGTACGATAAGGCGTTGAAGACGGGTTTGAAAGGAGCCTTTTAACCGAACACCCTCTCAAAAAACCCATGCTTCTTCCGCGGTGGCTCAATCAATATCATCGCTCCAGTCCATTCCCTGATCAGGTCATGATATGCAATCCGGTGGATGTTTCCATCGATCGGATCCATGACAGTAACTCCAATTGAATTTGATTTGATCACGACCATGAATCTCGATACTGTTTCGATGATCGCGGGCGTAGGGCAATCGATAAGTCCGATGGTATCGGTGCGGACATCGCATGCATAGAAGTCGAAACTCTTGAGTGCGTCGATGATGCCGTGGATGTTTTCGTCGACGGGTATGTCGGTTGTTCGGAGCTTGTAGTGTTTACAAACATGTTGAACACATTGGATGGCGCTGTTAGTGTTTCTCATGGAGACGGAATAAAATATAGATGACGGGAGCGCTGAACATGACGATCATCACGAGGAACAGGATGGTGATGTAGATGAATTTTCTGATTTGCATAGCGGTTTTTTTGTTGATCGTTTCGAGACGAGATCGAATATCAATTGTGAAAGAGGCGATAGCAATAGCAACCAATCGATAATCAGGAAAACCGTACAAACACTATGTTAGGAAACCCGGACAGACTCAGACGTGGTTAAAAATTGTAAGGAAAACCAGACATGCTAAAAATGAGCGGTAATTCGATTCCTTTCTATATTGATCCCATGAACAGAATAAACATCCTCATCATCGACGACGAAGCCCTTGTGCGCGAAGGCCTTTCAGCACTTCTCAAACGCGAAGAATTCGTACGCGAAGTTCATGAAGCATCCTGTCTCCGCGAGTGCTACGAAAAAATGGCGGTCCATCGCATCGACCTCATCCTTCTCGACATGCGACTGCAAGGCGCCAGCGGCCTCGACATCCTCACCGCTCTCAAAAAGAAAAGAGTTCCACCAAAGATGATTGCAGTCACCGGCCTCGAAGGCGCGGAAGTAGTGATCGCTTTATTAAAGAAAGGAATCGACGGCATCGTTCATAAACTCGATGGCTATAAAGAGATACTCGCCGCCATCCGCGCCGTAATGGGACCCCACGGCACGTACTTCCAGGAGAAGACCATCAAGATCATTCAGAACAACGCTGCCCGTTGGGATGCCGCTCCACCCGTAACCCTCACGTATCACGAACGCGATCTATTAAAAGCTATCGCAATGGGATATACAACCAAAGAGATCTCCATACACATGAAGATGGCTGAGGCAACAACTGAGACCTACAGGGTGAGGTTGATCCGTAAGTTGAATGTTGGGAATACGGCCGCGTTGTTGGCGTATGCTTATCGAAACGGAATGTTATAGATAGTACGACGAATCAATCCGCCCACTTCCATTCTCCCGCAATCTTCAACGGCTCCTTCAGATTGTTGTCGATCATAAACTGCTTCGTGGTCTCGCTATCCATCTTCTTCGCGGGCAACGACTCCGCATCGGCTAACGCATACAACACCATCGTACCAAAGCGCACCGTGTTCGTGATATGCTCCTGGTTCACCAAACCAAAGTTGTCGCAGTCGGAATGATAACACTTATAAACTGATCGATCGAGGTTGCCATTCAGCCCCAGGATCGGAACTCCTTCGAGCATAAATGGTTGATGGTCGCTGTGAAGCCCCGACCTGTTCGAGACTTTTTCCTTGAACACCGTATCTATTTGCGCAAGATCGGCGGCTACGTTCTTGAAGAATGTTGTATCGTCGATCTTTCCACCGGCGTTGATGCCAACCGGGTTGCCGGTCATGTCCAGGTTCATCATGTACTTCACGCTCTCGATCGATCCATCGCCAACCGCTTTCTTCACCATTGCAGTCGATCCAAGCAAACCTTGCTCTTCACCCATAAACATAATGAACTGTACCGTTCGCTTAGGTTCAAGTTTGCTGGCCTTGAAAGACCTGGCAATATCAAGCACCGAAAACGAGCCAATGCCGTTATCGATCGCGCCCGTTGCAAGATCCCACGAGTCGAGGTGACCACCGATCAACACGCGCTCTTCAGGATGTTCGGTTCCTTTGATGGTCGCCACCACGTTGCGTGCTTTGATCATATCGCTGTGATTGGTCATCGCGATATGAGCCTGTATTTTTTTGGTCTTCAGCTTTTCTTTCAACGCCATGCCGTTTGTCTTGTCGATGCACACGGCGGGGATATTCAGCAACTCACCAGTTACCGACGCTGTTCCCGTTAGCAACACGCTATCCCATTGGTTGAAGATGATCACGCCTTTAGCGCCATTCTTAATTGCAAGTGCTGTCTTCTCGCTGCGATGAAGATTCTTCGATCCCTCGGGACTTCCTTCAAGAATGCCGATATACATAAATGCAATCTTGTCTTTTACAGCACCGGGTTTTGCCTTGAAGTCGGCATCGAGCCCGTTGCCCATGTCGACCACTTCACCGCTGAGGTCTGCTTTTACTGGAGAATGACCGAGTGTAACGGCTGGTACTTTTTGTCCTTCGATTTCAACGGCGACATCGCCGCGCGACCATGCTTCGACTTCGAACTCATCGTATCGAACATCGTCGAAGCCGAACTCTTTGAATTTATTGTATGCATACTCTTCGGCTTTTGCGCCGTTGGCGGAACCGGTGAGACGGTGACCGATGGTGCTCGTTGCTTCTTGCAAAGCGGAGTATGCTTTTGAATTTTGTTTTACTTCGGAGTTGATCCGTTTGAATGTTTCGAGTCGCGATTCTTTTTTACTATCGCAAGACAGCAGCGCCAGCGAGGGCAGCGGCCGCTGCAAACAAGATGGGTGTTTTCATAACCCCTAAATATATTAAAAAGCCAGTGCCACGACCTGGCCGTTTATCATTTCCTTACCACCTTATCGCGGATCTCTTTCCAGGTAACGACCTTGATATTGTTCTCCTGGAGAAGTTTTTTGCATTCTTCACTTGTAAAGAAATCGAAGTCAGCCTGGCGCCATTCGGCTCCGTACTCCGGATGGCCATCGGTAACGGCTTTCATCTCGTCGTCGTTGTGAGCAGCGTGGAGCAAGAGCACATTAAGTCCGGGCTGAATTCCTTTGAATGCTTTTGTGTAGAATGCTTTCATTCCTCCTTTGAAGTCGTCGGGTTGTGCCATGATCACATTGTCGGTGAGAACATCATTCTCCGCTCCGAGATCTTTCAGCTCTGCGTTCAGGTACATCTTTGCAACAACCGGACTCATGAGAACGGGAACTTTGTATTCGTGACCAAGCTTCACGTAAACTTTTGCGATGTCAACGGAAGTGAGAACAGAGCCCATGTGTGTATCGAAATGCGTTTGGATCGATACCGAATTGTTTAGCACGTTCAACCTGTGCGCGAAGCTCCTTCTCGATCTCTGCAACTTTTCCTTTTGCGACAGCACCAGAGTTATCGGGGAAAAATCCTTTATCGTCAACCAGCGAAGGAACTTCGGTACGCGGAGAAACCGGTCCCCACTTATACTGATTCCACTCGGCTGTTAATGTGAGATGCAGACCAAGATCTGCATTCGGATGAGCCTTGGCATAGGCCGCTATCTCAGGCATCCACGGACAGGGCACCATGATACTTCCGGAGCTCACAGATCCTTTCTCAAGAGCATTGATCGAAGCGATATTCTCAGAATGAGATACACCAATATCATCCGCGTGAATGATCAATAGCTTTGTATTTTTCGGGTAACCGAGCTTTTCCTGGAGGGTTTGTTGTGCTGAAAGCGTGAGAGAAAAAAGAATGAATGTCGACAACGACAGGATGAATTTCATGTGGCTAAAATTTATGAAAGGTTAAGTTACAGTTTTTGTGAATATTTTTGGTGTATGAACCGGTGGACATTCTCCCATAAACTCGCCTTCAGGTTTCTTGTAATTTATTGCGCCATGTATATGAGCTATACGTGGTTGCGATTTCAAACTGTACCCGGTCTCACGCAATTACATCGGTTTTTATGGCCCCTGTGGCGAGGATTTGTCACCTTCTTCAACGATAACTTTCTCCACATTCGCGAAACGTTGGTCGAGCCAAACGGCAGCACCGACACTTCATTTTCCTGGGCAAGCCAATTCACGATACTCATTGTTGGCGTGATCGGCGCCATTGTGTGGAGCGCACTTGATCGCAAACGCCCAAACTACATTATTGGGGAGTACTGGCTTCGGGTGTCTATTCGTTATTTCATAGCATACTTCGCTTTGTACTACGGCATCATAAAGCTCTTTGGCTTGCAAATGCCGCTTCCGTCATTGAGTCAGCTCTCAACACCTTTGGGAGATTTCAGCCAGACCCGGATTGCCTGGCTGTCTATCGGGGCATCTCCGTCGTACCAGTTCTTTTCTGGAGTTCTTGAAACGGGAGCGGGACTGTTTTTACTATTCCGCCGCACTCAAACAATGGGACTGATATTATCGATTGCTGTCTTTGCAAATATTGTCGCGATCAATTTTGGATACGACGCACCGGTAAAGATCATGTCGATGCACTTCTTTTTACTGAGTGTTTACCTGCTGTCATTCGATGCGCGAAGGATTATTGAATTCTTTTTCATGCAAGATCCCTGGGATGTATCGTCCAGGCGCGGAAGATGGACACAACTCGGCGCCAAACTTGTTTTTGTTTATTTGTCGATCGGTGTCGCGGTGATTTTATCGATCAAAGGTTATAGAAGTCAACACTTCGTCGTTAACACACGTCCCATCGAACAAGGCACGTATGATGTAACGCGTTTTTCCTTGAATGGTGATTCGGTTTCGCAGCGATGGAATGATCTCGTACTCTATGGAGTGACAGGCAGCATAAAAACAACCGACACTATTTTCGTGCACCGGTACGAAAGGGCTTACTTTTCCTTTGAGGTTGACAGCGCGTTGCAAACGCTGAAGATCAAACGAGACTATGACGACGAGAACGCCCTGATGTCGTTACACTACGACTTGCCTGACACGAATACTATCAATCTTAGTGGTGTCCTTCGAAGCGATTCATTGTTCGTGGTTCTAAAGAGATCTAAAAAGAAATTCCGGCTTTCAGAGCAGGAATTTCATTGGGTCCAGGAATCATCTCAATAGCTGTCAATGACACTTAGCTGACCTTCGAGCCGGGAGCGACCTCGTCGATCGGTCTGATCAATCGAAGCTTGCCGTCTTTATCTTCAGCCATCAATATCATTCCGTTCGATTCGATACCCATCATCTTTCGTGGCGCGAGGTTCGCGATAAACGTTACCTGTTTGCCAATGAGATCTTCGGGAGCATAATGCTTCGCAATGCCACTCAATATCGTACGCTTATCAAGACCACTATTCACCGTAAGCTTCAATAGCTTATCCGACTTCGGCATCTTTTCCGCGGCTACAACAGTTCCGATCCTTATATCCAACTTACCAAAGTCGTCGATCGCGATCGAGGGCTTCAAAGGTTCCACAGGTTCAGCCGCAGCTGTAGCCGAATTCTTCTTGTCTTCCAGTTTCTGGATCTGGGTCGCAATCACATCGTCTTCAATCTTCTCGAAGAGCAACTTTGGCTCGTTCAGTGTACTACCAGCAAGAACAAGATCGTCGGCGCCTGCATCTTTCCAAGTCAGTTCACCAATACCTAACATCGTCCTGAGCTTTGTCGAAGTGAAGGGAAGAAATGGTTCTGCGATGACGGACAAGTTAGCTGCAACTTGTATTGCGATATTCAATATGGTTCCAACCCTGGGAAGATCAGTCTTCACCAGTTTCCATGGTTCAGTCTCCGCTAGATATTTATTTCCTACGCGTGCGAGATTCATCATGTACTGTGTCGCCTCGCGGAAACGATACGCATTCAGTGCATCAGCAACAAGCTTTTTGCAATCAGTCAATTCCTTGATCACCTGCAAATCATTGTCATTCAGCGCACCTTTTGCCGGCACCTTATTATCGAAATGCTTTTGTGTAAGCACTAATGCTCGATTCACGAAGTTTCCAAAGATCCCAACCAACTCGCTGTTGTTCTTGATCTGGTAGTCCTGCCAGGTAAACTCGCTGTCTTTCGTCTCGGGCAGATTCGTAAGCAGAGCATAACGCAGAACGTCTTCCTTGCCGGGAAAATCTTCGAGATACTCATGCATCTCTACCGACCAGCCACGACTTGTCGACATCTTATCGCCCTGCAGGTTCATGAACTCATTTGCCGGAACATTATCGGGAACAATGTACTCGCCCGTCGCATGCAGTATTACAGGGAAGATGATACAATGAAATACGATATTGTCTTTGCCAATAAAATGGATGAGACGCGTATCGTCGGCTTGCCAGTATTTCTTCCAATCGTCGGCATGCACTTTTCCGAACTTTCTTGCGGAGTCGAGAATTTTTTATTGCCACTTGAAAGCTCGTCGAACAGCGCGCGCGTTGCCGAAATGTAACCGATGGGTGCATCGAACCACACATACAAAACTTTTCCTTCAGCATCGGGCAAAGGCACTTTGATTCCCCAATCGAGATCGCGTGTCATTGCGCGTGGTAGCAAACCGGCTTCGATCCATGACTTACATTGACCATAAACATTCGTCTTCCAATCATCCTTATGTCCTTCAAGTATCCATTTGGTCAACCATTTTTCGTAATCACCCAAAGGCAAATACCAGTGTTTGGTCGGCCGGAGCACCGGCGCTCTGCCAGTCAATGTCGAGCGCGGGTTGATGAGCTCTTTCGACTCAATGAAGTTCCACATCGTTCACACTGATCGCCGTAAGCATTTGGATTTTTACAATTAGGACATGTACCAATGATATACCGGTCGGCCAGGAAGACTTTTGCCTCGTCGTCATAATACTGCTCCGAAGTCTCTTCAGTAAAAAGACCTTTATTATATAATGTCGTGAAGATCTCCTGCGAGGTCATGTGATGTATTGGCTCGCTGGTTCTGTGGTAGATGTCGAAGCTGATGCCGAGAGCATACAGGCAATCGCGCATCTGCACGTGATACTTATCGATAATGGCTTGCGAAGTTGTGTTCTCCTTCAGAGCCTGGTTGGGAATTGCAGTTCCATGTTCGTCGCTGCCGCAAACAAACACCACGTCTTCGCCTATAGAGCGCAGATATCGAACGTAAACATCGGCGGGAATGTATGCGCCTGCGAGGTGACCGATGTGCTTCGGTCCGTTGGCGTAGGGTAACGCGGAAGTAACAGTATGTCTTTTATACTTGGTCATGAAAAAGTGAAAAGCGAATAGTGAAAAGTGAAAAGTTTAGCTGCGGTGCAAAGATAACTATTGCGCGCTACCGCATCTCTTGCTCTTCTTTTTCCTTTTGAACGAGGACGACCGAAAGATTTTCGGGAATGGTAACAGTAAACTGCGTGTATTTCTCTGGCGTCGTTGAGAAATCGACACGCGCATAAAGTCGTTCTGACGCCAGCTTCGTAAGATAAAGTCCGATACCACCAGACTCCGATCGCTCCGACGCCCTTACAAACATCTGGAAGAGTTTCTGCGGATCACGTTCCTGGATACCGATACCGTTGTCGATCACACTGATCTTCACACCGGTCGGGCTCAATGAAACCCTGATCTTCACAAAAGGCTCGATGCGTTCCGAGCTGTTGTGGTATTTAATAGCGTTGTCGATCAGGTTCTCCAATATAATGCGGAGTACGTGGCGGTCGGTGATCAACAGCACGTCCGGATCAACTTCCGAAGTGATTGACATGCGCGGAGGAATTCCCTTCTTCCGTTCGAACACGAGGATCTCGTTGATCAATTCGGCGAAGTTGATCTTGATGGGGTTCAGCACCGCATGGTTGATCTGGTTTACGATCAGCAAGCGTGTCAATATAGAGTTGAGCTTGTCGGCGCTTGCATCCAGCTTCTGGAGATAGTCCTGTGCCTTTTCATCTTTAAGCTCCAGTAATGCCACATTGGCGATACCCTTCAGGCTGGCCAAAGGTCCGCGTATGTCGTGCGATGTCTTATATATAAAGTTATCGAGTTCGTTGTTCACGTTCTGAAGCTGCTTCGTACGATCTTCAACCCTTTTTTCCAAAGTCTGGTTCATCACCGACAATTCCTGTTTGGCTTTCGAGAGTGCGCGACTGTATCGAAGGAACATGAACGTACCTAGTATAGAGAGTACCGCAACGAGTCCCACGAAGAAGTAAACTTCGCGTTGTCGTTGCACCATCTGTTGTGTGAGGGAAAGGATCTGGTTCTTCTCGGCAATGGTCTTGATGTTCTCGCGTTCTTCGTAGTTGGTTTGCACGCGGGCAAGATTCCTGATGAGTTCCTCACTATATATACTGTCTTTTAACTGAATGTATTTCGCCTGGTAGTTGGCAGCATTCTCGTAATCCTTTTTATCCTGGTACAACTTCGAGAGTTTGCCGTATGTATATATAAGGAGTTGATTATAACCCGACGTCGACGCAACCTTTCCCGCTTCGAAAAGATATTTTGCTGCCGAGTCGTAGTCGTGTGTTTCAATATATACAGTTCCGATGTGAAGCAGGTTGTCTGTGATCAGGAGACCATATCCCATCTTGATGGAAAACTTGTAGGACTTTTGGAAATGTTCTCGTGCTTCGTCAACGTCGTGGTTGCTCGAATACGACATACCGAGACAAAATTCGCCCTGCGCGATGATGTTGTCATTGCAATTGTCGCCGCATATTTCGTATCCCTTGCGCACATATTCCCTGGCTTCAGAATGATCACCAAGATGCTCAAAGGCGAGACCTGCATTGATATAGATCTCGGGATTGAGTGGAGTTTTTTGAGTCGATCTTCGCCTGGATGGCTTGCTTAAAGAAATCCAGCGCTTGTTCGATGTTACCCATCTTATAATAGACGAGCCCGATATTGTTGCGTGCTGCGCTTATCTCGCTCTTGTCGCCTTCTCTCTCCCTTATCTCGAGTGACTTGAAGTTCAGGTCGAGCGCTTTATCATAAAGTGCTTTATAATTATATGCGAGTGCAAGCGCATTGAGTACGCGCTTTGTTTCGGCAACGACATTGTTTCTTTCAGAGATGCCTAATACCTCTACGAAGATGGCAATAGCATCTTCGAGACGATCGACACGACGAAGAAGCTGTCCATACTGACGTCCTGCTCTTACAATTGCTGCGCTGTCGCCCAGTTGTTTTGCAAGTTCGAATGATTGCTCAGCGTACTCGACCGCTTGAGGGTTATCTACATCGAACAACTCGTTAGCAATGGTGTAATAAGTGATGTAAAGATTCTGACCTTTTGCAGTTGAAATTTCATTTTAAAGTGAATCAACTTTTCTTAAGATGGCTTCGGTCTGAACATCCTGGGATAGGGCTGTTATAGCAGTGAAGAGGGCAGGAAGTAGGAGTACTAAGGAGTACCTACCAAATATGTTTTGGTACATGTGTATCCTTTGCAGTTTTATTCCATGAGGTGTCAAAAATCAATCGCCCATCTTTGAACCGTAATTTAAACACAATCTACAAACCACAAAAATCTAATCAATCATGAAAAAATTCTTCTACATCCTCGTTGCTGTTGTTGCACTTGCTACATCTTTCACTGCTTGTACAGATGAAAACGTGAAGCCTCAAACAACGAAGGTGGTGCTATGGGAAGCGGTATCGATCCTAAGTATCCTGCTTAATCAAGTAGGCGATTTAGATCGCACTTTCCTATAAATAGGTTCTAACACCCTAAACAAATAATAGTATGAAGTCGAGAATCTTGTCTCTCATTGCTATCTGCGTTGTAATCGTAGTGTCTGTTGCATTCACAATGCCTGGCAAAAAACAATCGAAAACAGCGCCCGCAACGGCTAAAACCGACGCAAGCAGCCAAACTACTGGCGGTTTCGCAATCGACCCGAAAGACTAATAGTCTGTCGGACCATAACGAGTCCACGCTATTGAGCGCCTCACTGTGCTATGAATTAGTGGGGCGCCAGGAAGTGGCCTAACCTCTCGCGAAGTTGTAAACCGATATCGATGCAATTGCAGTAAATGCATGCCCGGTATCGGAAGAAAGGTCGGCTCAAACTGATGCCGACCATGGGATCGGAGTTTAAACATCTACCACCAGATGCCTGAACTTCGACGGTCTGATACCCTCAGACCCCCCAAGTATTCAGAAGAAATTTTGTTCCCTGAAAATCGGGTTATTTTCTGCATGTATATAAGCGGCGGGAAATGCCATAAGAATGGTGTTTTGTATAAAATTCTCTCCGAACCTTACATCGGGAAAACCCGACTCCGAGGGGGGTGAGTGCGGTAGACCGGCCTATTGAACCGGCTGGCGCCAAAGACGGCCAGGTAACCGAAAATTCGCCTGCGTTCTTACTGAAAATCTCACATTCGAAATCCAAAACGGACTAAAAAACCGTAGTAATAACCTCTTCACATTCATTATTTAAGCTTTACCATCTTAAAGCTTTTTCTCATGTGCTATTTGTTGAAGAATATCGGCCAAAGTATCGGCCGTCACATCGATATTTTTCACCAGTTCAGGCGGCATATTCTCGTACGTCGTCGCAATCTTTCCAAGTCCCTTCATCGTGGCCAAACTCGCGTTGATCCGCTTCGATAGCGCGTCAAGAAAAAAATTCCTTTCCGCCTTCGAACGCTGAAAAGAGTCGACATAGCCCTGGAGCTCCGTTGTCCTCTCTTGCATCCGCTGTTCAAGTTCGGCCGCCTCTTTTTTTTGGATCCTGTTCGTCCGAATGAGAACGATCAGGGCGACGACGAGGGCTGTGATACAGAGGCCAGCAACAATAACACACATCGAATTATATTTTTAATTTATTATGCCACTTCAACTGATCCCCTATGTTCTTTACCAGCAGTTCGGATTTCAACGAACGTGTTTCTATGCGGGCTGCAGAATTCTGCGAGCAAGTCGTTCTTGAAATGGGTGCCGAGCTCCATGATGAGGTCATACAAAAGCTCACTTCGATGTCATTATATATTGAGCGCATAGAACGGTCGGCTGGCGACACGTCTGAAATATTGAATCTAGTTACACGCATGCGATGCGAATTCGACACCGTGAAGCAGAGCGTGCGCGCCATCTCCAGCCGGTTCCACCCGGTCCAGTTTATTGGCATAAGTTTCAACGATAGTATCATACAGTTGTGCGACTCACTGCAACGCCCTGGTAATGGGCACATTAGCGTTACGACAATTGGCGATGAGATTTCGCTCGGTCAACTCTCGTTCACTTATCTCTATCGTATCGTGCAGGAGCTCATTCACAATGCATTCAAACACTCCGCCGCATGGAAGGTCGACGTATCGATTTCGTGGAGTCCGTCGCTGCTCGTCATCGAGGTAGAAGACGATGGGACGACCCATGCGAAAATGGATAACCTTACCACTTCGTTACAGGGCAAGCGCAATACACTGCAGTTGAGGTCGCAGGCAATCAACGCAACCATCAAATATGTGAAGGGAAAGAAGGGGCTCCTGGTGAGGGTTGACTTTCCGTTGATCGGGAATACCCGATGACGATTCTTCTGCCTTCATTCTGAAATTACCAGGAGGAGAGAAAAATTTTAGATGAAAGGAGAAAAATTATCCGTACAAAATTGATGGGGGAAAACACGAGGGTGTACCTACTTTTTCTTCTTTGTACCGCGTTTTACCGGCGATATTGACTTCAGGATCGTCAGCCCCTGCTTCAGATCCTTTTCATTCTTCACCAATCCATCGAATAGTCGAATGCACTCTGCATGAGTTCCTTCGCGTAGGCTTTTGGAAAGGTCTTAATGTCATCCAATAAGAAATAACGATACTGGTTGCCTTCGCCGATCAGCAACTTTTTGGGATCAGGGATTTTCGAACCCCAATAGAATCCGCAATGCACATTATAGCTCGAACGGCCCACAGCAATCGAACAAAAAGTGTGACCAACTTTGTCTGTCGGAGACCAACCGACGGCCACCGCATTATAGTTATCGTAGATGAGCTCGTTGGTTTTGGGAAACGTTTTCCAAATGAGCTCGCGTAGCCACAACGCGCGTTCGACCACTTCGGGTGGAAACGGCTTTAGGGATTTTTTGTACGATGCTACGTCCTTTAAGGCCATATCAGATCACTTCATGTGTCTCTTTAATCACATCCATCACGAATATACTTTTCGTTTGTCCTATGCCTTTGATGCCACTGATGTATCCAATAAAGAAATCGTGATACGATTCCATGCTCGCCGCAACAATCTTCAACATGAAATCATAATCACCCGAGATATTGTAGCAAGAGATCACTTCTTTCAACGCAACGATCTGCTTCACGAACTCATGTGCAGTTGCTTTGTCGTGATCTTTCAATGACACCTGGCATAACACCACCAAAGGCTTATTCACTTTTCGATGATCGACCAACGCCGCATACTTTCTTATCACTTTATTTTTTTCGAGCCGCTTGATACGATCGTGAGTGGGAGTGGGACTAAGATGGATCTTATCGGCCACCTCGCGCACAGTCAACTTTGCGTCTTCCTGTAACAACCTCAGGATCTCGATGTCTTTCTCATCGAGCTGTATACTTTGTTCTTCTTGTGGGGGCACAGGCATGTATGAAAAGTGTTTTGTTCTGCTAAGGGAAAGGTGACAGGTATTTTGTTCCGAATTTCTGCGACACCTTTCGACGTCGCATCAAAGTTATCACCTTTGACGTGAACAAGACATGAAAGCTCGGAAAAACCTTATACTCATCATTGCCTCGACCGGGGTTTTCTTCGAGGCGCTCGATATAGCGATCGTTAACCTGGCGATGCCGCTGATCCAAAACGACTTTCAGTTGGCCAACGATGAGGTCCAATGGATGCAGACGCTGTACATATTGTTGTACGGCGGGTTCCTGATCATTGGGGGCAGGCTTGCGGACACCATCGGACGCCGAAAAAACATTCGTGATCGGCAACGTAATTTTCCTTGCGACGTCGCTTGGCGCGTCGTTGGCCATTCGATACGACATGCTCGTCGTGTTCAGGGCAGTGCAGGGAATCGGTGCTGCGTTGATGATGCCTTCGGCGCTGTCGATCATCACCAATACGTTTGACAATGGTCCGGAGCGAGCGAAGGCTATCGGAATTTTCGGTGCGTTTGCTGCGGTAGGATCGGGCAGCGGTATGTCGATCGGCGGAATGATCGCCACGTGGTTCGGATGGCAGTCCGTGTTTTTGATCAACGTGCCGGTGATCGCTACAACATTGTTGCTCACGTTCCTTTATATCGATAACGAGAAGGTGAATAGTGTTGCCGTTCCGAATATTTTCAGATCGTTCATACCGGCATCGTTGCTTCGAATCCCCGACTTAATGTTAGCCGCCGGTGTGATGATGTTGCTCGGTGCATTCTTCACAGGTTTTCTTTTCCTGATCTCAGTCTTGTTGCAGAACAACATGCAGTATTCGGCAGCTCATGCGGGACTACTTCTATTCCCCTTTAGTTTGCTCTCCGCTTTGGCTTCGAAGATGGCACCGCCTTTACTGATGCGAAAGATGTTGGTGCACCAGGCGGCGGTTATCGGTATGATGCTGATGGTGATTGGCTCCGTCCTGATCGTTGCATCGATGTCGTGGGGATATAATCTCGTGTTACTCCTGCTTTCATTCGCGTGCGTGTCGGGTGTTGGTATGGCGATATGCTTTACTACACTGACGGTTCTTTCGGTGCAGAAAGTTCCAACGTCGCAGCATGGAGTTGCGTCTGGTATTGTAACGACAGTTTATTTCTTAGGAGGAGGGATGGGGCTCGCTGCGTTGTCGACAGTCATGGATACGACGAACGGAAATAATATTACGCAGTTGCCTGTTGTAATGCTGATGATGTTTGCAGTGGCTGGCGTTGCGGGCTTGCTTTACTTCGGAGGCAGGAACCTGTCGGACGCTAGTGTCGCGACAGATTCTGCTGATAATTCCGATATGGTCAATCAGGAAGCGGCTTGATCATGACGTCCTTGTACCAAACTTCGCTTTTTGGATCGTGACCCTGTAGGGCAATTGTGCCTCCAACGAGCTTTGATGTTTCGCCTTCGGTGTATTCGTTGATCACCTTGTCGTTGATCTTAACGGTGATTTTCTTTCCCTGCACAGTGACGCTTTCGGTATACCATTCATTGTCTTTTACGAAAGTTTCTTTTACATCCTGGATGCCATACACGCTGCCGGTCTTTCTCCAGTCGCTATGTGTTTGGTTTACCTGGATCTCGTTAGCCTTGCGAAGGCCAGTCGGTTTCCTGGTATTTGGTGTGGATGAATATGCCTGAGTTGGAGCCGGGTTTCGTCATTACCGTAGCTTTGAATTCGAAGTTCTTGAAGTTGTGATTATTCACAGGTCCATCGTAGAAAGCGTGGGCGCGATCACCATGAACAACGATATGTCCATCTGCTACCGAAAAAGTAGAAGGGTGTTCGCTGACTTTCCAACCGTTGAGAGTTTTTGCCATCGAATAGACTTTGCCACCCCTCAACTGAGGGATTGTCGGTTTTCATGGAGAGCAATGTTGCTCCGATGAACGCGAGCGTTTAAAGAGAAATGCGTTTCATGATCTGATTAATGTTTGCTGAATATAGCAATTAATCGGTCAGAACGACAGCTTTACTCCGTCGTCGGGGATCAGTATGTTGGTGAGGTTATTTTTCGCGACGAAGGTCTTAAGGATCGGACGAGTAACGTTGCAGTGATTCACTGTGTCCATGTGCACGGCAACAACAGAACCCTTCGTTGCTTTAGACACCGACATCACATCAGATTCATTCATCGTGATCGGACCCCCGGTTAAGAATTGTGCACCGCCGGCATTGACGATTGTTACATTTGGTTTGAACTTCGAAAGGGCTTCTTCAACTTCCTTGCACCAGATGGTATCACCGGCGACGTATACACGGCTATCACCATTCTCAAATACAAACCCGGAAACCGTTCCATCTTTTGTCCAATCTCGCCCTTTCCATGCTGCCCGGCTGTTCGATGGATAGTGATGCCATCGAACGTCGTTTGATCTTCGATAGCTGTAACATTTGTAAAACCCTGGCCTTTGATCTTCTCAAAGGTCTGCCGGTTGACAGAAGATTCGTTTTGATTTATCGATGATCTTCTGAGCCTCGGCATCCCAATGGTCGCGATGTGTATGTGTTATGAAGACCGCGTCAATTTGATCCAGGAGATTTCCAATATCGAATGGCAGGTCTGTCATAGGGATACGAATGTCGTTTCCCGCATTGGCTACTGGATCCATCGCGCCTTTTGCAGACAACATAGGATCGATAAGTATCAGAGAATTGTTCGTGCCGATAACGAGCGTTGTGTGTCGGATCAATTGAAGGGACCAGGTGGTTTTCTTGAATGACATTAAAGGAAGCGTGCTTGAGATTGCAATTTTCGCAAATGTTCTGCGATTCATGCATTCAATATACAACCGTCTTGCTGCTTCCTGAAATCCTCTCGACCCTCACACTATTCGACTCGGAATTTTCGAGTTTCGCCATTGTACCAGAGATGTTCTCCGAAGAGGTTATCGTTTTCGTCGAGGAAACAATTCGTGGGTGTGAACATCCTGAACGACGATTGATTTCCTTCCATCGGGTGTCACCTTCCATACTTTGGAGAGATCTGTATAGAAAATATTGCTTCGACTGTCTTCGACGATCCCGATTCCGGGATGTCCAAATGCACTTGCTGAGATCAGCACGAATAGGATTGTGAATCTCATGTTAGTAATTGGGGTACGTTTAGTCCGAGTATGATATCACGAGTTCCGCGCCACGTGCCATCTTTCTTTGTAAGATGAATGATGCCGTTGCCACCCGCGTTTCTGTTCCTTCTTGCGAACGTCTTCTGTAACCAGGGGATCATCGTCGAATAGATATTCGTCGATCCAATACAAGGTCAGTCCTTCTTCTTTAACCAGCGGGTGTATGTGAGCCGGGATGTCCTTTCCGGGTAGGGAGCCGGACGGATCGATGTGAACTTGTATTTTCCATCGGCACCGGTTTTTATCCAACCGCGGAGATGTCCGTGCACGATTTCTTTTTGTCCGGGGATGTTTGAGTAAAAACCTTTCGCATCGGTATGATAAACATACAGGATGACGTTCGGAGCGGGCGTCTTTCCGTCTTTCTTGTAGATCGTTCCTTCGATGATCATCGGGTCGCCGGGTTCGTTATTGCCGAGTATTGTTTGCGATGACATCGTCTTCGGCATGCCGTCGTACATAAGGTTGCATCGATCGCAGGGACCACCGACCGGACGGTCTGCCTGCAGGAATGAAACACATAGGCACATAGAAAGCACAATAGGGCGCATAGTTTTTTATGATGTGGAACGGCGTGTCTACTTGCTGCGATAACCATCTCTGATGAAAGGCCGACTTTTCTTGACGAATTGCCGGGTCTTAAGAGATAAAAAACCGTTAATTTCAATTGTGAAAAGCTTTTGGAAATACCGCTCCGACCATGTCATCTTCTGGGTCGTGACCATCGGCTTTCACATCTACACGAAAGCCTACCTGGTCGAGTTTGTTGGCTGGGGTCAGTTCCTCCTCGAGATATTCATTAGAAACGCGCTGCTTGCCCTCATCATCTACGCCAACTTCGAATACCTGATACCTGCGCTTGCACAGCAAAAGAAATTTGTGCTGTATACTTTAGGCCTGTTGGTCTGCTTTGGTTTCTATGTCCTGGTGAAGAACACACACGACTATTATCTCACGGTGTTCACCGGTAAACCACCGTTGCACTTCTGGCGTTATTCGTTCTACAATTTTTCGATAGCGCTGTTCTATATGGCATTTAGTCTTGCTTTGTATTTAAGTAAAGAATGGTACTTCCAACGCGAACGACTTCGTCAATTGGAAGTCGAGAAATTAAATACGGAGCTCGAATATCTGAAGTCGCAGATCAATCCGCATTTTCTTTTCAATTCTCTCAACACAATTTTTTTTCAGATCGATAAGGCCAATCACGAGGCGAGAACCACGCTCACGAAATTTTCCGACATGCTGCGGTTTCAGTTGTACGAATGTAACGGTCACGAAATGGTTCTCGAGAAAGAGATTGCCTACCTGAAAAATTATGTCGACCTGCAAAGGCTTCGTCGCGACGAGAAGTACAAGATCGAGTTCACAACCAGCGGCGACAGTCGCGGGTTTACCGTAGCGCCGCTGTTGTTGATGCCGCTCATCGAGAATGCATTTAAATATCTTTCGCATTTCCCCGAAGGAAACAACACGGTGAGTATTCATATTCACAATGATGATCAATCGATGGAAGCAAAAGTTCGCAACACCAAAGAGACTAGGATTACGCCGCGGAACGAAGTGGGAGGGATAGGTCTTCGGAATCTTCGACGTCGACTCGAGCTGCAATACCCCAATCTTCATGAGCTCGAAGTGAACGATGGCAAAACGGAGTTTGAAGTTATTCTCAGAATAAAAAGCCAGGTATGAAGTTAAACTGCCTGATCATCGACGACGAGCCATTGGCACGCAAAGGTATTTCCGAGTATGTGAGGGAAATAGATTTCCTCCAGGCTGTCGGCGAAGTCGGTAGTGCTGCCGAAGCTGCCAGCGTCATTGCCAAACAATCGGTCGACCTTTTGTTGCTCGATATTCAAAATGCCACGACTGACCGGCATCGAGTTTTTGAAGACACTAAGTCATCCTCCAATGGCGATCATCACAACGGCTTACAGTGAGTATGCCCTTGAGGGCTATAGTCTCGACGTGATCGACTATCTCGTGAAGCCGATACCTTTCGATCGTTTCCTGAAGGCTGTTCAAAAGGCCTATGATTTTCACCAGCTTCGACATCGGGATGCGCAGCCTAGTGCTACGCCGGATTATTTCTTTGTGAAAAGCAATGGTAAGTATGAACGTGTGGCGTTCAGTGATATTCTTTACGTGGAGTCGATGCAGAACTATATCCTGATCCACCTTCCAGGTCAAAAGCTGATCGTGTACATGACGTTAGCGGGACTGGAGGGGCAGTTGCCGCCACGCAGGTTTATGAAGGTGCATAAGTCGTTTATTGTTTCTGTCGAGCAAGTAAATGCTATCGAGAATAATGAAATAATTATCAAGCAGTCGAGAATACCGATTAGCCGGACGTTGAAAGAGGATGTGTTGAAGAGGATATTAGGTGATAATTTACTATCGCGGTAAAGTGCAATGTGCAACGTGCAACGAGGATGTCTTCGAAACACCGTATCGTTGCACATTGCACTTAGCACGATTATTCGCTACGCAAAGCATTCACCGGATTACCCAGCGCTGCTTTTACTGACTCAAATCCGATCGTCAGCCAGGCAATTCCAAACGACACAACCCCGGCGAGTACAAACACCCAAATACCAAGCTCAATCTTGTATTCGAAGCTCTTCAGCCATTGAGTCATCACGTACCAACCGACCGGTACGGCAACGACAAACGAGATCGCAACCAGCTTGATGAAATCTTTCGAGAGCATGGTGACGATACTCGGTACCGAAGCACCAAGCACCTTTCGAATACCAATCTCTTTGATCTTACGCTCTGCTACGAATATCGACAGACCATAAAGACCCATACACGAAATGATGATCGCAAGGGCTGTCGATATCGACAACATGGTGTTCACGCGGGAATCGTTCTCATATTGCTTATCTACACTTGCAGTCAACGGCTGGCTCTCGAATGGTGTCGTGATAATAGCTTTGTCCCAAATGTCTTTCATCTGCGCCGTGATCGCCTTGTAATTGCCTCCTTCGGTAGCTGCAACGAGGTACGAGAAACGGTCGTCCGATGTAGGAAGAATGTAGATGGTGGGCTGGATAGCCATGTGAAACGAGAAATGATGATAGTCCTTGATCACACCAACGATCTCATGTACTCGCTTTTTCTTGCCGTCGTCCCAATCGGCATATAGCTTCGCGCCAATGGCCTTGTCAGGGTCGATACCGTAAGTCTTCAGCCCGGCTTCATTAATGAGGATCCGGTTGTAATTATTGAAGTCGAATGAGAATGTGTCAACAGGATAAGTAAGCTCGCGGCCCGCTGCTAAATCGATGCCCAGTGTTTCAAAATAATGTTCGCCCCACACTGATCGCGCGGCTGATAATAGCCTTGTCATAACTGGATCCCTCGGGTACATCAACCAATCCTGGAACTGCGGTGTCGACGGAACGCTATTCGTACCCGACACAACTTTTACGCCGGGGATTCTCGAATACTCGAGCTTTAGTGTGTTGTATACTTTGGGTCGCATCTTGAGTGCGAATGGGCACCAGGATCACACCTTCGTCTTTGAAACCGAGCGGTTCGTGCGAATGAAGTTCAGCTGTTCCTGTATAATGAAAATGGATGAGATCAACGTGATCGTGATAACGAATTGAAACACGACGAGTCCTTTTCTCAACGCCGATGATCCATCGCTGCTGAGTGCTTTTCCCTTCAATACTCTAGCGGGCTCGAATGCGCTAAGGAAGAAAGCGGGATAACTTCCCGCAACAAGACCAGTAACGATCCCGACAAGGATCAGTGCACCGCCGATCATCCAGATATTACTGTCGCCAATGGTGAGTTGCTTGTTGGTAATGTCGTTCATGATCGGCAGTACGATGTACATAAGCAACACAGCGATCACCAACGACACAGCTACGATCGTAAATGATTCACCCAAAAACTGTTTGATCAAATGTGAGCGATAAGCGCCCATCGACTTGCGAATACCAACTTCGCCCGCTCGTTGTGCTGCCTTCGCAGTGGTGAGGTTCATAAAGTTGATGCAGGCGATCAACAAAATAAATATGCCGATGGAACCAAGAATGTAGATGTAGGTGATGTTGCCGCTGTTAGCTTCTCCGAAAGTATTTTTGAAGTTTGAATAAAGTCGGATGTCATCGAGTGGTTGAAGATGCAGTGCCTTTTGAACGCCGGCATTTCTCAGTTGCTCGCCTGCACGTTCTTGCAGGATCTTGTTCATTTTTTTCCTCGACGGCCTTGATGTCGGCGCCGGGTTTTAATTTCAAATAGCCCGACACGAAGTTGTTCCATGCCCAGGTGCTTTCTGTTCTCACGTATGCGCCCCAACCTTCGCTGTTCATCGACATAAAGAATGAAGCGTCGGCGTGAGATTTCTTCGTAGGATTATTTTTCAACACACCGCTAACACGGAACGTGTCTACCGTACGACCACTGTTGATGATGAGCAGTTCGTCGATGCCACTCTCGTTTCCAAACAGCTTCTTCGAAAGCTCTTCCGTGATCACGACGGTGGCCGGCGCATCCAGCGCAGTCTCACGATTGCCTTCCTTGAATTCGTAGTCGAAAATATCGAGAAGGTAGAGTCTACGAGTCGTCCATTTTTTTCGAAGAACTGTTTGTCTTTATAACGAACGAGATGTTGCGTAATGTCAGGAGGCATTACAGAACGGGTAGCCATCTCAACTTCCGGCAAAAGATCGCCCAACTGCACGGCAATAGGAGGAGAGGTTGCAGGAAACTGGTTGTCGGTGTTGTCTTGAATGAACGACGTGTAGATCCTGTAAACACGATCGTGACCAGTGAAATGTTGTTCGTAAGTGAATTCATCCTGGATGAACATCGTAAGCAACACGCAACACGCGACGCCTACAGAAAGTCCAAAGATATTGATCAGCGAGAACGTCTTGTTCTTCATTAGCTGTCGGATGGCAACCTTAATGTAATTCGAAAGCATTGGGTATGGGTTTTACAGTTTGGTGGTGGTGATTATTCGTAGCGTAATGTGTTGGCAGGATTGGTCATCGCCGCCTTGATGGTTTGCGCACTCACAGTTATCAACGCGACCATGATAGCACCAGCGGCTGAAAATAAATATACCCAGGATATCCATGTTGATATGGTAAGCGAACGTGTCGAGCCACTTGTTCATGAAGATCCATGCTACCGGCCATGCAATCGCGTTAGCGACAACGATAAGTATAACTATTTCTTTCGACAGCAAACGAAGAATGCTCGGCACCGAAGCACCCAACACCTTGCGAATACCGATCTCTTTCACACGTTGCATCGTGTTGAATGTCGCCAGTCCGAACAAACCAAGACACGCGATAAAGATCGCCATACCGGAGAAGATCGTGAACAACATCCCTTCTTTCTGCTCCGCCTCGTAAAGCCGGTTGTAGCGTTCATCGAGAAACTGGTATTCGAAAGGACGACCAGGCAGCATGTTGCGCCAGATCTTTTCAAGATGAGAAATACCCTCGGTGATGTTATCCCCGGAAATCTTCACAGCAATGTAGTTCACGCCGGTCTGCTTGTTGGGAAGGAACACCATAGGCACCACTCGCTGGTGTAATGATTCGAAATGAAAATCTTTCACAATGCCGATCAGCTTGCCCCTGGTTCCACCGTACTGGAAGTCGGTGTTGATCGCTTCTTCATTTGTTTTCCATCCGATGGCCCTCGCCGCCGCTTCGTTAATCACGAATGCAAGTGTGTCGTCGGTGGGAATTGATTTCGAAAAGTTTCGTCCTGCTGCCATTTCGATCCCATAAGTATCGAAGAATTGATCGTCGACACCAATATACTTGAGACCAACAGCACTCTGGACGAGACTATCGCCTTTCATCGCGAACAACCCGCCTTGCGAATCGAGCAACCGACCGGTGGGAATTCGCGAGGAGCGTCCAATATTCTTGATTGACGACGACTTGGTCATTTCATTATAAAACGAATCATAATTCTGTCCGAGCAAATTGTAGTAAGTAAGCGTTATCACTTTGCCTCGATCGTAACCAAGGTCCCGGTTGTTGAGATAACCGAGTTGCTGGAATGTTATTGCCGTTGCGATCAGCAAGAAGATTGAGATGCCGAACTGCGCCACCACGAGTACTTTTCGTATGCTGGCTTTTCCTTTTACAGAAACCTGTTTGCCTTTCAGGACCGTCACTGGCTTGAATGCACTAACAACAAAGGCTGGATAAACGCCGGCGAGCAATCCGACAAGGATCGCAAAACCGACAACTCCTACCACCAACCGCCAGCTTTGAATAACATTCAGCGACAAATGCTTACCGGTAAATTGATTGAGCCACGGCAGTAGTGCTTCCGAAGCAAGAAAGCCAATTACGAGGGCAAAGAATGCGATCATCACCGATTCGCTGAGATATTGTCCGATCAACTGATTCCTGAATGCACCGGCGACCTTGCGAAGCCCGACTTCCTTCGAGCGTTTTGTCGCCATCGCAGTAGAAAGGTTGATGAAGTTGAAACAGGCGATCAGCACGATGAAAGCGCCGATCACACTCATCATATAAACGTTGTTGATGTTTCCATTCGCCTCGAGCTCATCGTCGAGATTGGAACGAGATGGATGTCGGTAACTTTTTGAAGCGTGAGCTGTGTGGTCTTCGATGCAACGAAGTCAGGACCTGCATTGAAATTCGCTTTGGCAAAAGTTCCGTAGTGTTTGTCGAGGAACGCGGGGAAGCGTTCGGCAACTTTATTTGGATCCGTTCCCTCCGAAAAGAGAACATAGGTTTGGGAATGCGTTATTTCCCAATTGGTTTCTAAACCACGGCGGCCATAAATATTGTCATCTTCCAAAGTCACGAATGATATAAGGAAATCGGGATGATAGTGTGACTGCGAAGGGAAGTCTTTGAACACGCCGCTCACCTGGAGATCGAGGGTGTTATCGTAGCGAAGTCGTTTGCCAACGATGTCGGTTGAATTGAAGTAACGCTTCGCTGTTTTTTTCCGAAAGCATAACAGCAAACGGACGTTTAAAATCTTCGGCAGGGGTTCCCGATAAAACATCTATGTCGAAAATTTTGAAGAGATCAGGCTCGGCAATGTAGATGTTGTTCTCGGTGTTTGAGATCAGCTCGCCGTCTTTCTCCAGTCCGATAACAGAACCGGTTTGCAGTGTGCGCGCCATCAGTTCCACCTCTCCGAAATCATTCTTCAGCAGCGGCCCGATCGGAGGCGCGACCGACGAAAGATGCAACGACTGATTTCCATCACGATCGAAGAAGATCCTCGTAACGCGATAAGTGCGATCGGCGTTGGTGTGATATTTATCATAACTCAATTCATCCGACACGAAAAGGTAGATCATGATGGCCGACGCCATCGAAAGGGCGAGACCACAGATGTTGATGAAGGCGGTGAGCTTGTTCCTGAAAATTGATCGAAGGGCAACTTTAAAGTAGTTTTTGATCATGGTTTCGGTGGTTTCGGAGGTAAGACTTTAGGATATCGCAATGGTTACATCTAAAGATCGCTTCTGCAAAGGGAAAGTTGCAGCCAAGAATAAGGCCAGCGTAAAAAGGCTAAAAATTCCCCTAATTTGGATTACGTTGTGTTCGAATGTGAACAGATCTATATCAAACCGTACAGAAGTTTTATCAACAGCTCCACACCGATACCGCTGGTGAACATGCGCTCTTTTCCATTGCTGGTAAGCTTTGCACCCCAATCGACGAAGCCGCCGTCGCCCATATTGAACTCCTGATCTTTGTAGATGATGTTCAAAGAAATCGCGTGTGCTGGTAATACCGATGCTTTTCCTCTGGAACTTCCTCATACAACACATTCATGTGAGAGCTCACAAACTCATAAAGTCTTTTTGAATAATCACGATCGATGCCCTTTATAATAAAAGTGCATTTGAGTTTCAGATGATCTTCAAAGATCTTTTTATAAAGAGTAAGATGTGAAAGCAGCGCCGTCTTCTCGAACTCGAGTGAGCCGTTATCCCGACCAGCGGTTACGGCCGTGAAGATCTTGAAGTGAGCGGTAAATCCTTTGCTTGTATCGATCGATTGTGCACGAACGAGTCGATGGATGGTGCAGAGGTTTATTGTTGTACTCGTCAAACTTCGATCGTTTACGACGTACCGCGCACTCCAATGCCATAAGGTTGGTGGAGTCTCCAACGACTTCCGTTCCGCGCGTTGCGGAAACGATCTTGTTTTGATCGGCGAGGCCAATGGCCGAACAATTTCCTAACGGAGCGAGCGGAGATAATTCAATTGGTTCGAACCCGTTCGTCTTAGCCATCTCCAGTATCTCGAGTTCTTTCTTATGAAAACTGATCGGATCGATTGCCGACGGCGCAACGAAACGATTGGTCTCGTAGGCTTTCAATAATTGTGGTGGCGTAACTTCCGACGCAGCCTGGCGAAAGATCTCCAGCAACAACGATTGTAACTCGGTAGCGGGAAGTTGCCTGAGCTTGTTGAGTAACTCGGTGTCGTTTATTTTTTCGAGTATTCTATTGATGGTGGGGTTCGCCATTCTGATTGAAATTATCCTCAAAGAAAACTCTTCCGTTGTTATTACTCAACTTTACGTAATCCACACTTCCCGTTCCCTGGAACTTGTAGCCAACCTCCACCATCTTCGCCCTGCCACCCGTTACCCGCAGCCTGATCGCACTCTTGTCGTTCACGAAGATCTCTGCAACCCGGTCTTTTATCACACACTTCACCTTTACCCAATCATCGAAGTCGCTGCCGAAGGCCGACAGGTCTCGTTGGGTTCCGTCGGTGCCTGCAATGCTGATGTTCGACACGCATCCTTTCGAAGTCAAAGGAATGATGACGGCCGGCCCTTCGAACTGCAATCGGATCTCAACATACCGACATGGATTACTTCCAGAGGCGTAATCGTTTTTCACTGCCGTCTCGAACACCATGTCGTCGCTCATCAGCTCACCGAAGTCACGAACATTATAATAACCAGTCAACGGTGCGACAGGCTGGAGTTGTATGTTGCTCTGTTGAATGGTTTCAACAGGCAGCTGTAGCACACCATCGTGAATGGCCTCGGAGCTTTTGAAATATACCGGTGTTCGGGTCTTGTCGGCGGGCAGGTCGGGTTGTTCCACCAACGGAAGCCATCCATCTGTTTTTATAAGAAGGTTATGTTCTTTAACAACCTGTTTGTTCACGACCAACTTGGCTTCGAAGAAACCAGGGATATAATAAACAGACGTATGCTGTAGCTGGTCTCGTTTCACCGGCCTGCTCAATCTCGTGTCCCACGATTGTTGTATCGATATAGAGTCGTCGGGTGAAGCAGCGGTGGCGTCGTAATCAAAAACCACAGTGTTGGGAACACCGTAGTCGATAACTTTCTTGCTGCTGAAAGAGAAAAGAGACGAGTCGATCTTCCTTTCTTTTTTTGGAATGAACAGGAATGCGATCAACGCAATTGCAACAACAGGAACAATCCAAACAAATTTATTGAGGGGCTTCTTTTTATAGACCTGGACAACTTTTCTGCGATTCGCTTCCTCGCTTACGCGAAAACTTCTCCAGTTCTCATAACCCAAATACTGCGCAAGTGTATTCAGAGTTGTTGGAGTTGGCTTGCTGTCATAACGGATCTTGCCCCAAAGTCTTTTGAGTGTGGCGATGCTCAAGGTTACACTGGTGCGTTCATGGATGCGGGCACTCAGTGTTTCATAATCTTTCGTGTGCCAACGGGCGCTGTCGCCCCAACCGAGCTCTTCTTCAATCTTCGATTTGCATTTCTCCAGGGCTATATCGTCGGTCTCTAATTCCATGAACCTACTTGAACAAAGTTGTTTGGGGGTTTTGTGGTTGTCGAAAAGTAAAAGTGCGTTTTTCGAAGGAAATAATTCAGGCTTATGATCAGTTTCACCCAACTCAAGGTACCTGCTTTACTCTTCGCTTTTCTTTTGGTCGCCACGGCTTCCGCGCAGCCCACAGTTCAATGGAGGTTTAAGATCAAAGCACCAATCATTGGCTCCCCGGTGGCAGCCGATGGCGTTGCATTCTTCGGCGCTCTCGACAGCATGATGTATGCAGTAGATATACAGACCGGTTCGCTGAAGTGGAAGCTTCGAACCAACGGCGAGATCCGTTCCACACCGATAGTTCACAACAACCAACTGTTCCTCGCGGGCGGGAATGGTGTTCTTGCGTGTATCGATAAAAATTCCGGCAAGCGATTGTGGAGCGCGGTGTTCGACTATAACGCGCTGTTTCTTGCGGAGCGCCGATATGATTTCGCCGACTACTATCATTCTTCGCCCATTGTTCACAACAACGTGATCTACCTCGGCTCCGGCGACGGTAACATGCATGCTTTTAAAGTCGAGAACGGCGAGCTCCTCTGGACTTTCAAGACCGGCGATATCATCCACAACACGGCAGTCGTTGTGAAGGACAAACTCTGCTTCGGCTCGTTCGACGGTTATGTGTATGCGCTCAAACTTTCGGACGGCAGCCTGGCATGGAAGTTCAAAGCTGTTGGTCAGAAAATTTTCCCGAAAGGAGAGATCAACAGTTCTGCCGCTGCGAATGACAATACGATTTTTATCGGGAGTCGTGACTTCAACAGCTATGCAATCAATGTCGATGGTGGTTATGCGATTTGGAACATGACCTGGGCGGCATGGGCTCCGTCGTACACCGTGAAAGACACCGTCGTTTACATAGGCACGTCCGACGATCATGTACTGATGGCAGTGGATGCCCGCAATGGTCAACAGATATGGAAGATGGATACGAAGTTCAACATCTTTGGTAAGTGTGTTGTTACTCCGACAGCAGTGTATGTTGGAACGATCTGGGGACGGTTACTCGCTGTCGATCCGAAGACTGGTTTGCTGAAATGGATTTTTGATACTGACGGTCACACGGCCAATCACGATAATTATTTCAAGAAGGATGATACTTATCAAGACAAGGTTCTGTCTATGGCGCCTGTACAGTGGATTGCGGCAGAGTATAAGATGGGAGGGATTTGGTCGACTCCGCTGGTTGTTGGAGAAAAAATATTGATCACAACAGCTGAAGGCACTTTGTATTGCCTAAACAATAAGCCTTAGCTCGCCTAGTGATTTAATCACGAAGTCCGGTTTTTCATTACGAAGTAAATCTTCCTCCTGCGTGCCACTTAAGATCGCGGCGGTCATTACGTTAGCATTCTTCCCTTCCTGGATATCTGCAACCGTGTCGCCGACCTTCAGGAATTGGAAATTGTTGAGATGTAACTTTACCATCATATCAATGATCATCTCGGGATTTGGCCGGCCTTTACCGATCTCCTGGGCTGTGGCGATGTAGTCGAAGCCGAAGCGTTCCCAGTGGAAGTGTTCAAGCAATGTTTGTAGAAGATCACGTGGCAACCCGCTGCCGATACCCACCTTCACTTTCCTTTTTCGGAGGTGTTCCATTGTTACGTCGAGATCTTTGCTCTCGGAAAACTGGTCGAGGCTATTGGTGAAATGTTTTTTGAATGAAGAGAGGACTTTCGGTTTGATCTTCGGTTCTCGTTTGGCGGCCTTCAGCACCTCGACGATCATTTCCTCTTTGTCCCTGCCGCGATGTGCCTGGAGAGTTTTCTTGTCGACGTTTACACTGAAGTCGTCGAAGGCCTTTTGAAAGCAGGTGAGAACGACATCGTTATTTTTTTCCAGTACCGTTGTGCCAATGAAATCGAAAAAGACCGCAGTGATCGCCATTTCTGTAAATTTCTCACAGATCGCACAGATAACACAGATGAAAACGCCGATCCGTGCGATCTGTGCGATCTGTGAGCACTATTCATGCCGAATCGCCTCAACTGGATCCAGCCTTGAGGCCCTTATGGCCGGATATGTTCCGAAAATGATTCCCAAAAGAACGGCCAATACACTCACAATCACTAGTGTGTTCAGAGTATAATTCGCATAAAACGGAATCTTTGTCACAGCGGCAACGATAGGTACAACCGCCATCGTTCCAAGTACAACCGAGTATCAATCCCATCATACTGCCGAATACTGACACTGTTACCGACTCCGCAAGGAACTGCAGGATCAGGTCGCGACGTTTCGCTCCGACAGCCTTTCGAATACCGATCTCCGCAGTCCGTTCGGTGATCGAGATCAGCAAGACGTTCATGATACCAATTCCTCCGACCACAACAGAGATGCCGACGATCAATCCCATCACAATGCGAAAGAGAAGAAAACCTTGCGTTGCCTGTTCCACACGTGCCGAATTAGTCCACACGTTAAAGTTGCCCTCGCCGAACCTGCTATTAAGCCAGCTTGAGATTTGTGAAGTGAGCTCGCTTACGTCTTCAACGGTACTGGCTTCGACAACGAGGGTTGGAGTGTCGTTGTGAAGTTCGGCGGAAGTCAGGAGTGTTAATGGAAATGCAATGCGTGGTTGATCGCCACCGTCGTCGAAGACTGCTTGGATAGTGAGAGTTTTGTTTCTGAAAATAATAGTTTTCCCTATTGCGTGAGAAGAGTCCGTGAGAGTAGCGGTGAATTTCTTATTCACTATAGCGACGTTCTGTTTCGATTCGATTTGACCTTCTGTGATTCCTTCCCGTGGAGATCCGAATGCGTATAAAAGTGTTCCTACCTTTTTCTGATCGACAAGAACTTCACCAGAAAACTGCGAAACATAATTAACGGAACATGGTTTGGTCAACTTGCTCTTCAGATCTTCGTAGTCTTGGTAGTTTAAAACAAAGAAAGTATCCTTCCTCACTCTTACACCATTCGTTTTGGTGTATGCATTCGTAGAGATGGTGATAGCATTCAGTGATGTAGTCTTCGTGATCTGCTCCTTTGCGAATTCTTCCATGCCATCGATCAATGATAATATCGACACCAGCGCTGCAACTCCAATCACGATACCGAGTACCGACAGCAGGGTATGAAAAAAATGAGACCTGATATTGTGGAATGCCAACAAAAATGAACTGACGACCGTCTTCATGCACCCTAGACTAATAACAAACACTTATGTTACAAATTATTATCTTGACCTGATGAAAAATCTACTCCTTATATTCCTCATCCTCGCAGCATCGACATCGTACGGTCAAAAATTAATTGTCCGCGGCGACGACATGGGATACTCGCATTCCGGCAACCTCGCTCTTATCAAATGTTCTAAAGAGGGTATACAAACGTCGATCGAAATAATCGTGCCATCGCCGTGGTTTCCCGAAGCTGTCAGGATGCTGAAAGACAATCCAAATATCGATGTGGGAATTCATCTTGCGATCACCAGCGAGTGGGATAATGTTAAGTGGCGACCGCTGACGGATTGTCCAAGCCTGCGCTCACCCGACGGTTACTTCTACCCGATGGTGAATCCGAATCCCAACTATCCAAAGATGTCGATCAAGGAAAATGCATGGAAGATCGAAGACGTCGAGAAGGAATTGAGAGCACAGATAGAAATGGGACTGAAACATATTCCTCGCGTCAGTCACATCTCCGCGCATATGGGATGCACATCGCTTTCCGACGAAACGCGCGCATTGGAAAGAAAGCTTGCCAAAGAATATAAGATCGATATCGATCTCCAGGAACGTGGCGTAGCGTACGCTCCGTACGAAGGTCCACATACTTCACCCGCCGAAAAATATCGTCATTCATCAAGATGCTGAACAAGCTCGAGAAGGGTAAGACCTATTTATTTGTCGATCATCCTGGTCTCGATAACGAAGAGCTTCGTGCCGTGTCACACATTGGCTACGAGAACGTAGCGGTGGACCGGCAGGGCGTAACGGATCTGTTTACGAACGAAGAAGTGAAGAAAGAGATCAAACGATTAGGTATTCAACTGGTAAGCTACAAGGATGTGAATAAGTAGCTGATTTTAAATAAGTTACGCTACTGCGATCTCAAGCGGAAGTGATTGAAAATAGTCCGACGGCGTTTTGCCGGTTTCCATCTTGAAGTACTTGTTGAATGTGGTCTTGGATTGAAAGCCACATTCATTCGCCAGGCCGGCATAAGTAAATTTCCTGCTGTCGGCTGTTGCCGACGCCACCAGGAATTCCCTGATCCGGAAACTATTGACGTAGTGATAGAAGGTTCTGCCTTCCTGGCCGTTGATAACCTGCGATAACTGATTGCTATTGATCTGCATCATCTCAGCAAGCTCGTCAAGCGTTAGGTTCGCGTTTTTATACGGCTTATTCTTCTCCATGAAAGATCTCAATTGGTCTGAAAGTTTCACGGTGTCGGAACTGTTAAGTCCGCTCTTCTGATATTTTGCAGGAGTTGTTTCGGAGTCTTCTTTTTGAATTGAGGGAATGAAAACATCTGTGCGATTAATACCAAACGCGCCAATGAACAACACGAAGAAAGCTACACCGGTGAACAAATACTGATCAGGAGTTGGGTAAGCAACTAACCAAACAATCGCAAAACCATAAGAGATGTATTCGAGCCACAGTAGTGTTCCTTTTTCTGTGTTCGAAAAAGTATTCAACACCTTTTTGCGATACTTCTTTAATCGCACGACCGACGCAATCGAGTAGCTTAAACCGACGATGACAAACAGGGCGTTCTGAATCAACGAATACCATTCGAATCCTTTTCCTGCGTTGCGAAAGACATACAGTTTTTCGGAGGCAGGCAACATGTAGAATGGAACAGCCAGTGTTGTTAGTAAAACAAATGGGATCAAATGCCACATCACACTGGTTGTGCTGATCGATTTACCGGTTGTTTGTAATGTGTACCAATAAAGAAAAAAGCCGTGCAATATGGGCAGCGGCAAAATAATTCCAAGAAGATGAGGGTATTGATAAGAGATCTCGTAATAACTAAGAATGAACAACCGATGTGAATGGTCATGAAAGCCATCCACGCCCCAAGCACACGGTCACCCGCGCTCTTGTTCTTTTTTATTAAAATCAAAAAGAACAGGAAGAATGAAATTGAAAGGCCTAAGAAGAAAAACACAATCATCCGTGGCAGTAACGGGACGGGCGCCTTCCAGGTTACGAGAAAAGGGTTCACCAAATGATGAACCCTTGAAACCATTTAGAATTTAAAGGCCACACCAATCTTTACGTAAAACGGAATGAATGGAGTTGACTTGAAATCCTGCGTCACCACGCGACCAACGGCCAGCGACAGATCTGCTCTGCCCAACGACAAACCTCCAAGAAGGCCGTAGTTGAAATTGCCACCCGTCGCAGGTTGATACCAACCGCCAACAGCACCAGGAAAATCATTCTTGTAAGCCTGGGTATGACGAACATGAGTAGCGATCGCCTTATCAAATCCAATCTCGGTAGCCACAAACCACCTCGGTCTGTAATAACCAATAACACCCGACATGTCAGTTCCAAAATTCGAAAGACGAACAACCTCGTTGTTAAATAATCTGAAGACTCCGTAGATCTTTGCCGTGAACCGAAAATTATTCAGCTTCAACAACATTGCCTGAGCACCCACACGCGTCTTCAAATCATCGAAGACAACTTTGCCTGCAGGTTGACTATAATCCCCACTAATGATCAACGGTATTTTGGTGTTAAGCCGCTGGCCATACCCTGCTCCGAAAATTAAGCCGTAGTCGAGACCTGTGGTTGCACTGACAAAGTGCTTCTCATTGTCCCGCAGATTTGCCCAGTTTATATTTTGTGCCGATAACGTAATTGTTGATATCGACAAGAAAACAATCGTAATGAATTTCATTCTAATAATCAGTTTAATGAGTTGAGGTATTCTGTTACAACGGGGTGTACACTATCCCACTTAAAGTAAATGAGCTCATGACCCGTACCTTTGATCTCGGTCATTTGATAGTTGTTGAAATGTTCTGCTTCCTGCTTGCAGTAATATTCACCCAAAGCTTTGTTGAACTCGCCATACAGAAAAAGAACTTTCGGTTCATAGTTGCCGAGGTTTTGAGTCATATCGAAATTATCCCGCTTGCCAACCTCCAACATGTTTGTATAAGCAACAGCACCGAGTCGCCAGTAAGGGAATGGCCCTTCCGTTCCTTCAGGACTACCTTTCCCATAGTTGAATGACGAGCGCAATGCGAGCTTGTAATCGAGTATTGCCTGGTCGTTTTCGCGGCCGGTTATGAATTGATCCAGGTATACGGCGTCGTTGCTGTCTTCCGCCAGGTAATGGATCGCCTCTGTTCTCTTTGCATACTCAAAAACCTCATTCCATGTAAAGCCGCCGCCTCCGCGAATATCGAACCATCAATCTCACCGGGATACTTGTTGATGTAACCAGCAGCGAGTATCGCTCCCCAGGAGTGACCGAAGAGAAATACTTTTTGCGATGGCGATGTTTTGTAGTGAGCGATAACGGCGCCGAGATCGTCGAATGCTTGCTGAATTGAGTATGAGCCGTAAGGATGTCTTTCAGATAAACCGGCACCACGCTGATCGAAGAAGACCACGTAGTATCCTTCTTCAGTAAGGTCTTTTAAAGGAAACGCATTTCTGTAATCGGAACCAGGTCCGCCGTGAAGGAACACGACCATAGGGTCGTTAGGATTGCCGAAAGCTTCTGCGTGAAGTTGAGTTCCATTGACCGTGATCGATGGCAACGATGTATCATCGACTACAGTTTTCGGCACCAGCTTGCCTTCATCGTTGATGTAATTGTCGTTCTCGCAACCAGCGAGAGCGATGGCGGCGACGAACGCCAGGAGGTAATGTTTTTTCATATGTGAATTGATTTTCAGTTGCCGTCAATTCACGGAAATCCTCACAGGTTGGTCGTTCGCGCGGGCAGGGATGGACGCGAAACGTGAAATCTTTAAAAAAAAGGGTCAGGCTACGCACCTGACCCACTCACGAGAAAACCTAACAATTACTTCTCGCCAAGGTTCGACAGCCTGTCAATGTCATTGTTGACCGACAGAATCAACAAGCAAGTAGCTGTGCAAAACACCGGGCTGGTGATGCAATGGTGACCATTCCAGCTTCCATCTTCATTTTGGATCTTGAGTAAGCGGCCGCTGATGTTGTCGTACCACTTTGTCCATTGTGTGTCTTTGGCGATCACCATGCCTTCGCCTGTTTGTAAGTAGCTGAGAAATTCTTCTCCGCCATTGCTACCGAAGCCGTCCATGACATCGGCGCGTTGCGCCTGTACCTTGGCCGATTCATACACTTCGTAGGATGTTGCATAGTCGCGTGACTCCGATGGTTTGAACCCGATCTTCTCCAGGTTCTCGGATGTCACGGGTGCGTTTGCCGGAAGCTTGCCTTCGTCTTTTGCTTTCGTCATCTCTTCTCTTACCCTGCGTGCTTCTTTTGCTGATGATCTCGATGAGCCCGATACGGAATACAACACAACGCCGGCACCCATATCTGTTTTTGCACCGCCGGTGCCCGGGTCGTAATTATTCTTCTGAAATGTTTTAGCCTGTGCGAGAACTTTATCGTCAACGTGAATGCCTTGCTTTTGTGCCGACTCCAGTGAGTTTGCAGCGAACGATGATTGAAGTACTCCGGCCCAACCCGAACCTTGTGTGCTGCCATCGGAGCTTTGTGCTTTCTGAATTTTATTCACGCAAACTTCATTGGCTTTCTTTACACGTTCTTTTAATGGCGAGTCACTCATCTGGCTGAGGAGGTTCGAGAAAAATTGTGAAGCGAGAATAACGTCGATGTTTTGTCCAAGCTTCACTTGGATCTGTGTGCCCACTTGTTCAGTGATGTTCAATGATTGAGGTGATGAGCGTTCGACGGAAGTCAGAAGGTATTCGATAGCGGTTTTAAGGTTGGCATCATTTGGTTTCGTTCCCGTGCGAAGTAATGCCATCGCGACCATCGATGTTGTTGCAGGGTCGGAGGTCACCGCATGTGGATCGGAGATGTCCTGGCGTGCATGTGTACCGGCGCCCCATCCTCCGTCGTGGTTTTGTGCTTTCGTCATCCACGAGAGACCCCTGTCGAGGGATGTTGCCAGGACTTCCGATGTGTTATAGACAAACATGTTGTCGGAAGATTCTTCGCCCATAACGGTTCTGAAGACGCAACCTTTGGGATAGGGGCGAAGTACCTTTGTGTCTCTTCTTGTAAAAGAAGTGAGTGCAATCGCGATACACATTGTGATGGCGATGACGGCGAGTTTCGTTTTCATGATTTCTTTTTTTATGAAAGTTTACGGTTTGGACTGAAGGATGATAGGAGGACTTAGTGGGAGGTGCGTTTCACTTAGCCGAACGCCCATTAGGAAAATTATACCGATCGGTATATTTTTGTACCGTGAATAAGGCCCAAAGAACCCGCACGCATATAATCGAAAAAACCGCCCCGCTGTTCAATATGAACGGTTTCGACGGCACTTCGCTGACCGATCTGTGTCGCGTAACGGGCCTCACAAAGGGCGCCCTTTACGGAAACTTCCAGGATAAGAGGAGCTGGCAACCGAAGCATTCCGGTACACGATATCGAAAATGCGTTCCGTAGGAAGTCGTTCTATGCTTTCACAAACCAGCTATCGCAAAAAGCTCGACGCGTTGCTGACCTTTTTCGTGAGCGCCGTTCTCAACCCCCCAGTTCGCGGCGGTTGTCCTTTGCTGAATACAGCCGTAGAAGCCGACGACCATCGTCCTTCGATGCGAAAGACAGTCGTCGCTGAACTCGAAAAATCTGTGAATAGCATGATGAAACTGCTCGACCTGGGAAAACAGAATGGTGAGTTCAAAAGAAACTTCGACTCGAGAGAAGTGGCGATGCTGTTCTTTTGTTCCATTGAAGGAGCTATCATGTTTTCAAGAGTATCTTCTTCTAAAGAAGCAATGAGTATTGTAACGAAACAACTTCGATTAATTATCAAAAATAACTTATGAGACGCGTAGTAGTAACAGGTCTTGGCGGTATCACTCCGCTTGGAAACAACATCAATGACTTCTGGAAAAATCTTTTGGATGGCAAGTCGGGTGCAGCTCCAATCACACGCTTCGACACTTCGAAATTCAAGACAAAATTTGCTTGCGAGGTGAAGGGTTACGATCCGAAGAGTTACTTCGAAGTGAAGGAAGGCCGCAAGATGGATATGTTCACGCAGTTCGCGATGATCGCAGCGACGGAAGCCGTAGAAGATTCGGGAATGCTTTCCGATAAATTGAATAAGAGAAGAGTAGGAGTGATCTGGGGTTCGGGCAACGGAGGATTTCTCACATTCCAGGAACAGGTCATGGAGTTCGCGAAGGGCGACGGCACCCCGAGATTCAGTCCGTTCTTCATACCTAAAGTTATTCCTGATATCGCGTCGGGTTGGATCTCGATGAAGTATGGTTTCATGGGTCCGAACTTTATTACCGTGTCTGCATGCGCGACTTCAACAACGTCGATCATCGAAGCATTCAACTACATCAAATGGAACAAGGCCGATATCATTATTGCCGGTGGATCCGAAGCAGCGATCAACGAATCGGGCATCGGTGGATTCGGTGCGCTGAAGGCGTTGTCAACCCGAAATGATAGTCCTGAAACGGCATCACGTCCGTTCGATGAAACGCGCGATGGTTTTGTAATGGGCGAAGGCGGAGTGGCGCTGGTGTTGGAATCATACGAACATGCCGTAGCTCGCGGTGCCAAGATCTATTGCGAAGTTGGTGGCGGTGGAATGTCGGCCGATGCTTATCACTTAACGAGTACACATCCCGAAGGCGAGGGAGCTTTTCTTGGGATGCAGCTGGCGCTGGAAGATGCGGGAGTTACCGCGACTGATGTCGATTACATGAATGTTCATGCAACATCGACACCTCTTGGTGATGAAAGTGAAACGAAGGCAATCACGCGGCTGTATGGAACTAACCCTTCGCATCTCAACATCAGTGCTACGAAGAGTGCAACGGGTCACCTTCTCGGTGGGGCCGGTGCTATCGAAGCAGCGATCTGTATTCTTGCTGTGAAGCACGATATCATCCCGGCCACGATCAACACAACAACCGTAGATCCGGCAGTACCGAGTGGGTTGAATCTTACTTTAGGAAAGCCGGTGAAAAAGACTGTGAATGTAGCGATGAGTAATACGTTTGGATTTGGAGGACACAACGCAACGCTTGTTGTGAAGAAACTTTCTTAGTTGTCATTGCACGCTTCATGCGGGCAATCCAGTTTCGATACTGGATCGCCCGGACAAGCCGTCCGATGACAGCTACGATTCTGACTCTTTACCATATAAATCTTCGTAAGTCAACATCGTTGTGGCGCCGCTTGTGCCCTTAACAATGTCAAGGTGTAACAGCAGTGCTCCTCCCATCAACAGGAAGATCACAAGGTACACCGCGCTAAATAACACCGAGTTGTACGAGAACCATCCTTCGTACGTAAAGATGTCGTAACTGAATATGGCAAGTCCAAGCAGTACCGACACCGTAAGGTAGGTTGCACCACGACGTTCGTTGATCAACGCCATCAACACAACGGCGGCACCGTACGCCAGCAATATCCGGCAGAGATCAGGTACAGTGGCAATAATTTCGTGAACTCGATGGGATCAACAAGTAATGTATAGATCGCAAAGCCGCAATTGAACGCTACGAGTAAATACTTCATTACCCGGTTGCCTTCATTCTTGAACAATCCACAGAGAAACAATATCGCCCACATCATGGTGAGGTAGAGCGTGAGATATTCCACACGGACCAACACATTCCAATCGAGGCCGGGATAAACCTGCGTTACCAGGTAGTCATTACTGAAGATCGAACGGACCGCCCATGTGATACACAGCAAAGAAAAATAGATCACGACGATCTTTCTCCCGCTTCTTAAAAATATCACAACGAAAACGATAGCGAGTATCGACAACAACGCTATCGCAGCGCTCTTGCCGGCTGTCGAAAGAAAATTCCTTTTGCATGAACATCGATTCGGTGCCGAGTGTGATCGCTTCCTTTACTCCACCTTTGTGGTGATTGAAATTGGCAATCTGCAACACAATCTTTAGTGTATCGCTCTTTGATGGGAGAGGAACAATCTGTGGTCGCCACTGGGGCACCGTGGTTTCAAAAGTCTTACCGGGTGTTCCGTTGCGTGCGAGCTCTTCGCCATTAATGAAGAGAACGTAACTGCTATAGATCTGCGGCATATCGATAGCCAACTGTTGCGATCCATGAGGAACGACAACGGTGAGTCTATACGTTGCGAAGCCCTGGCCGCTTTCACTGGCGCGTTTGTCGTTCCATGTGCTGGGAAACTCGACGGGCAGCCCTTCGGCATCACCGAGCTCCGATGGCGTCAACAGTTTGTTGTCGTACCAGATCCACGATCCACCTAGGTTGAGCCGGCCTTTGCTGAAATCAAATCCACTTGCGTCGACAACTCCAGGTTTCGGAGATTGTTGCGCAAAGCAGTTCACAATTAGAAGCAATGCAGCAACAAAAAGCAGGGGACTTCTATACGTCATTCCCGCTAAGATACTATCCTATCCGGTATGTTGTACTGTTTCTTTACTAACGAAATACGTTCCGCGAAGGCTTTTTGGTAGGTCCGGTCGGGTTGAAAGTCATTCTGAAACAATTTGCTGTACGAGTTCATCAGGTTGGGGAAGTGCTTCTCGATGGCGCGAAACGTGAGAGCTTTACCATCACCAAAAAGCGTAATGGAAGCAGGAAAGATGTATTTGACTCCGGCTTTTGAGAACGTGGAATAGAATTCATGCAATTGCTGTTCGCTATCACTGATAAAAGGGAGCAGAGGCATGAGGCTCACACCGGAATAAAATCCGGCATCGAGAGTTTTCTTTAAACATTCCAATCGTTGCGATGGTGGTGTTGCCCCAGGCTCGAATATGTGCGCAACATTGTCGTCGAGCGTGTTGAATGAAAACGTGATGATTGCTTTAGCAGGAAGTTTTCCTTCGAGGTCGGGTGGGAGTATGGCTTGTTGATTGATCTCGTGAAGGATGTCGAAGTCGCGCGTTACGAGGTTTGAGCGTGTGATGATGTGAACAGGAAAACGATAATGCAAGATCCGCTCGAGGATCTTTCGTGTCATCTGAAGCTCGTCTTCGAATTGTAAGTATGGTTCGGTAGCAGAAGAGACTACGATGATGCCGTACTGATTCTTCTTTGCGCGGAGGGCTAAAGCTTTATCGAGCAGTTCGATGGCATTGTCTTTAACGGCTATCGAACGCTCCATGTGTTCGCCATACTTACTGCCTCGGATGTAACAGAAGAGGCAATTGAATGAGCAGCCACTGTATGGGTTGATCGTATAGTCGTCGAGAAACCAGGGGTCGCGACGTTTGGTCTTATTGAGGATTGACTTGGAGAGGATATGATGCATCCGCTCCTAAAGATAGAATATTAGCGTCTTCTGATATTCACTTTTCCGAAAACCATCCCTTTGCTGATGACTGGATCACCAATCACATCCAACCTTGGTTCACCAAATGAATTGAGGCGAAGCTCTTCCGTTGTGTTCAGATTGATTCGTCCTTCACCGTAGACAGTTGCGTTCGAAGTAACACTTCTCAACCCGCGCGTGTCGATCTTATTCACTCCGTACATTTTATATGAAAGATGTCCGGCGTCGCCATCGAGGATGTTCAATACATTTTCTCCGTACAATCTCACCTTCACCGTCGCGGCATCCACGTAAGCGAGACGAATGTCGGTTGCGCCCCATGCTTTGATCTTCAATTTCTTTGTTTCGATCTTGCCTTCGCAGTACACGTCGCCTTCGCCACGTGTTTCTATTAGCGCAAGATGTTTGAATGTAACGTAGGCGGTTAGTGTCGCGTGCGCATATCTTTCGCGGCGATCGAACATGTTGTCCTCGCGTTCGCCGATGTCGAAGATCTTTGCATCTTCCAGGTACACATGCACTTTTCTTCCCTTTTGTTCGATGACGATCCGTTCCTCATCAACACCCGAGTAATCGATCTTGATCGACTCCTTTTCCCCTTGAGTGAGAACGAGGTTGATCTTAGGTGATACGATGATCTTGTCGAATGAACGAAGCTTGCGTTCGAAGGATTGAGAGTAGGCTGTACTGATTGTCAGTATTGCCAGCAGGAGTACTTTAAAAGATTTCATGGGGCCTGTTTTTGTCTATGACAACCGAAAACAGGAACACCCCTACGTTACTTCGTAGAATGCTCAGAATACCTGATTTCCTTCTCCCTGGCGATATCTTCCCGCTCTCGCTTAATATGCACCTTGGCAGGTGGACCTATCATAATAGGCACGGTTTCGACCTCCACGTTGGCCAATTCGAGGCCGTAGATCTCTTCGAGTGGAGAAAGGCTGTGTTTTTTGATGAACCTGTATCCCTGGATAATCAGATCGTCGAATGATGAGATCTCGCTGTCGACCGAGGCGAGAGAGTGGAGGATCACAAACTTGAAGTCGGCCGGCATGCTGTGACGATTCAATGATTCGTAATGACTTACGAGATCGATCTCCGCGTTTTCGGCCATGTCGTGGAGAATTCTGTTGAACAACAAGTTCACACGATGGTCGGCCTTGAAGCCAAGTTTTATCCTCACGAAGAAACACTTCTTCGGAATAATGGTATCAACAGAGTACTTCGAAGTATACGGGCTGTCGACCGTATCGACGTGTATGAACCAATAGACGTCGGCACGTTTCGGTTTTTTCTTGAAGATCGAGTAGATGATGTTCGAGTCGATATACCGTTTGCTATCGGCAACAGCCATATAAACGAGATTGGTAGCTTCTTTGGGAACGCTGTTATCGGCTTGCAGATCTTCGATCAACGTGATGTAATGTTTGAGATCGACAAACTCCGTATGACGATCTCGAAGGTTTCGTGCCTTCAACAATACGAACATCAGGAAAAAGAACATTATCGCAATGGAGAACGTGAACCAACCACCATGGTAAAACTTGCTGAGGTTCGACACGAGGAACATTCCTTCGAGCGTGAAGAACACCAGTGCCAGTGCTACAAATCGAATGGTAGATTTTTAACGGTGCGGAAGTAATAGACCAATAGTGTAGTGGTCATCAACATATCCACGGTGATTGCGAGACCGTAAGCGCCTTCCATGTTGTCCGATTTCCTGAAGATGACGACAACGAGAATGGTTCCCGCAAGCAACATCCAGTTGATGGCAGGAAGATAGATCTGTCCCTTTACCTGGCTGGGATAACGAACTTGTGTACTCGGCCAAAGCTTCAGCTTCATCGCTTCGTTCACGAGTGTGAATGTTCCGGAGATCAAAGCCTGGCTTGCGATGATGGCAGCCATCGTAGCGAGAACGATACTGACGTTGAGCAGCGGCTCGGGCACGATAGCGTAAAAAGGCATCACGCCGTGAAGCTCCTGGCCAGTCTTCGTAACGAGCCAAGCGGCCTGTCCAAAGTAGTTGAGCATCAAACAGACGAATACGAACCACCAGCCAACACGAATATTGCTTTTACCGCAATGACCGAGATCGGAATACATCGCTTCAGCCCCGGTTGTACACAGGAACACAGCACCAAGTATCCAGAAACCGCCAGTGTGATTACTAAGGAGCTCCCATGCATAAATGGGATTCACCGCTTTCAACACCCACGGGTTCGCGAATAAATGAATGCTGCCGAAGATGCCTATTGTTATGAACCACATCAGCATGATCGGTCCGAAAGTTTTTCCAACGACAGTTGTTCCAAACTGCTGGAAGAAGAAGAGGATCACAAGGATACCGATAGCGATCGGTGCCGTAGGAACGCTGGGATAATTAATAGTAAGACCTTCGATAGCGGCAGAGATACTGAATGCCGGCGTAATGAAACCATCGGAGATGATTGTACAGCAACCGATGATCGCGGGATAGATAACCCAGCTTGCCTTGAATTTTCTTACGAGAGCATACAACGCAAAAATCCCACCCTCGCCTTTGTTATCGGCATTCAACGCCAGGTAAACATACTTCAGCGTCGTGATGATGAGCATCGTCCAGAAAACACACGACATGCCGCCAAGCACAAGAGCTTCGGTGATGGGTGTGTTTTGTCCAATGATGGCACGGAATACATAGAGGGGCGATGTACCTATGTCGCCATAGATAATTCCCAATGATACCAATACTCCACCGGCGGTGAGGGTCTGGAGCCTGTTAGCTTTGTTTAGCATCTGCGTCGACCTTTATCTCGGCCTGCAAGTTTTTTTCTTCGTTGCGTCCAATAATCAATCTATTACTTCTGTCGTACGAGAAGTAACTGATCATCCAACTGAACATCGTGAGAACTTTATTCTTAAAACCAATTATCGACATTAAGTGAACGAGCATCCACACATACCACGCGAAGATGCCCTGGAATTTAATTCCGCCTCGCATATCGACAACTGCTTTATTCCGGCCAACAGTTGCCATCGAACCTTTGTCGAAGTAACTGAATGACTTCAATACTCTCTTATTAATAATGTTACCAATATTTTTCGCAACTAATGTTCCCTGCTGTTGCGCAGGTGGTGCCATCTGCGGATGACCTTGCGGAAATTTCTCATCGCCTTCCATCAACGCCACATCGCCGATCGCGAAAATGTTATCGTATCCTTTTACCTGGCTGAATTGATTGGTGATAAGACGATTGCCCCGGCCGAGTGTTTCCGGTGGAAAATCCCAGCAATGGTGCGCCCTTAATTCCGGCAGCCCAGATCAATGCTCGTGAATTTAACTTCTGGCCGGTGCTCAAAAGAACTTCCTGTCCATCATAACCTTTCACGGCCGTGTTCAGGAGAACTTTCACACCCATCTTCGTGAGGAACTTCAGTGCCTTCTCGCTGGCCTCTTGCGACATACCATCGAGTAATCTACTAGATGCCTGGACGAGATAGATATCCATCTCCCGCATATCGAGCTCCGGATAATCTTTTCTGAAGGCGTTTTTCTTTAGCTCCGTTAGTGCACCCGCGAGCTCTACGCCTGTGGGGCCGCCGCCAACGATCACAAAGTCCATGAGGCTGTTCATCACGTCGTTGTCTTCCGTGAGGAGCGCATATTCCAGGTTGCGGATAATGCGATTCCGGAGCTTGGTGGCGTCTACGATGTTCTTCATGGAAGAAGAGTGCTCTTCCACTTCTTTCATGCCGTAGAAGTTGGTCGAAGCGCGGTGGCTATTACGAGATAGTCGTAATTGACTGATCCGATCGACGTTTCGATGCAATTGTCTTCGGGGATCACCTGTTTTACATCGGCGAGACGGAAAAAGAAGTCGTGTTGTTTGCCGAATAGTTTCCTGAAAGGAAATACTATCGAGTTGGTTTCCAGACCGGAAGTGGCAACCTGGTAAAGCAACGGCTGAAATGTGTGGTGATTTTGTTTGTCGAACAGGACAACCTGTACCTCTTCCTTGCGAAGAGCCTTGACTACTTCAACTCCACCGAAACCTCCTCCGATGACTATTACGCGGGGTTTGCCCAGATCCGCAATACGCGTGTGCGTGGTGATAAGTTTGGGCATCTAAAAAAGCAGAAATTTGCTCACAAACGCCGCAAATTTACGTCCATCGTGGAGGTTATCACTATTGGTGATAAATAAATTTTTTAAACCCGGCTCAACAGTGTCTAAACCCCGTATTTTTGGCGTTCGCATTCACGTTACCACTCAAAAAAACATTATTAGTATGCTGAAAAAACTTGTATTCGTCATGTCTGTTGGGTCTTTCATGATGATGAGCTGTAGAAAAACTTCAGACACAGGTCGACTCGCTGAAGGCCGAGCTGAAAGCCAGCCAGGAATTTGCATCTACACTCACGGAAGTCGGCGTATTGATGGATTCAATCGATGCCAACCGTCAGCTTCTCCGTGTTAACATGGTAGAAGGCACCACCTACGAGGATTATACTTCGCGCATGAAGGATATCAACAACTATGTGAAAGATACCCAGCGCAAGATTGAAGACCTCGAGAAGTCGTTGAAGAAATCAAAAGGTAGCAACAACACCTACGCTGGTATCATCAAGCAATTGAAAGCCGATATCGACAAAAAGAACAAAGAGATCGTCGCTTTGCAAGAGCAGGTTGACAAATTCAAGAATGAGAATACCAACCTCGTTCAAACTGTTACGCTTCAGTCGAAAGAGATCGACGACCAGGAAGCTGAGCTGACCACAAAACGCCAGGAGCTCGAGTTGATCGAAGCACGCATCCAGGAACTGATGGTACAAAGCAAGGTGAACGAAGCCGATGGTTACTATGCACGCGCACAGGCTGTAGAGCTTGCAGCGAGTCGCACGAAACTTGCACCTAGAAAGAAAAAGGAGACATATAAAGAAGCGCTTGAGCTTTACAAGAAGTCCCTGTCACTCGGAAAGGCTGAAGCCCAGGCTAAGATCACCGAGTTGGAAAAGAAAATCTAGTATAAATTCGACACCTAAATTTCCCGAAGTCTGGGGTATTACGTGAATCTCTTTCACCAACTACTTTAGATACATCATTCGACACAGTTATCATAGGTGTTTAGTGAAAAAAGGCTGCCAGGGGTAAGGGGCAGCCTTTTATTTTTTTATCCCTTTCATTACCCATTACTCATTACGCAATACCCATTACACATTGTTGTGTTGACGAAATTAGCAGACATCTGCTCAGTCGTTCTTGCCAGTTACTCATTCGTCAACAACGGCTCTTAGTTTACGCGCACATTTGTGCGTATGAAAAGAGTCCTGATTCTCGTTCTGTTTGCTGCCTTCAGTGCCGAAGCAAGAACATTCACCGCTGTCGCTAATGGCAATTGGGTAACGCCGAAAACGTGGAGCTGTAACTGTACGCCACGCACGGCGACAACGTGATCATTCCCTACGGTATCAACACACACCACACCGTACCAGATAACACGACCTGTTGCGCTTGATGAAGTTGTGTTATCGGTAGCAGGTGTGCTCGATCTCACCAATGGATTGCTGCAGGTAAAAGATTCAGATCGCGTTACGGTTGTTCCTGGTGGAAAAATTATCGCCAATGGATTGGGCGGAAGGATCGTGATCGGTCTTGTTACTCATGATCTTCGCAGCGGAAGCACGATCGTTGGACCAGCAACAATCGGAGCAAGCATATTGAATGTGGCGTTGATGTTTTCGAAGCGAACACTTCCGAAAATGAGTTGACTTTGCGTTGGGCGTCGGCCGGAGAACTGGACGTAAAACGATACGAAGTTCTCTGTTACCACGACAGCGCGCGCTTCGAAACACTGGGCGAATTGCAAGGTCTGAACTACTCGTTGAAGCGTCACGACTACAAATTCCAGGTAGAAAACCCCCACGACGGAGTAGAATTTTATCGCTTGGAAGCCGTTGCACACGATAGCACAAGAATGGTTATATCTACAGTGTCCGCGAAGTGATTTTATGTAGTACTTTTGTGCCCCTTTTCTCCCAAAAGAGTTTCTATGATGGAATCCGTCTTCGTTCGATACCGAAAGGTACCGTGGCTTAAGGACATTACCGAAAGTGGTTCCACTTTCGCAAAGTCAGAGCCAGAGAAGAGGAATATCATACTCACAAATGGTATTGCATTAGTCTCATCAGTAGCCGTACTCGCACTGATACTCGCGCATCGCGTATTCAAAAGTCCAATGCCTTCCGTTCGCGACTGGTTGTATATGGGCGCTTTGCTTTTTCTTCTTCCCGTTTATCTTAATCGAAAAGGTCTTACAACAGCGAGTAGACTCGCTATGAGTTGGATACCGCCGTTGTTCCTGATGCTTGTGTCTTACACGTCATTAAAATTGAAGGTGCATCGGTGGCATCGTACGTCGGCATGCGTTATTACCTGCTGGCATTTTGCTGCCCGCTCGTTCCAGATGTTCGATGTGCCTCGTGAACGGATCTTTCTTGCTGGCCTTGCAGTACCAGCCATCTTAATCATTTTCTTCGATCCGATCCTCAACCTGTTGGGTGTTGGATATGCAGATTATTCTGGGTACGACTATGCATTCAACAATGTTCGCGCATTTGTTGCCATGGGTGTTATCTGTGTTGCTTCTTATCTGCTGAAGAGCAGGGCCGATCGTAATGAAGAGCTGAACAATAGACTGATTTCGGAGCTTGCATTGAAGAACGAAGAGATGCAGCGACAGGCATCCGACAGGGTTCACAAGCTGAACCGTGAATTGTATGTTAGACTGCAACAGTTAAGTGAGCGCGAATTCATTCTCAACCAGCTCGCAGCGAATCGCGCGAGTTGGAAGTTGGGAATACACGATCAAGACTAATTCTATCTTTTGGTCGGACGAGATGTACAACATCTTTGGTGTTGACAGATCTTACAAGGTTCGTCCTGATAATCTTGGTGATATCATTGGAGGCGATGCAGGTAAGTCGGTTACTACTGCTATCGGGAACCTGTTGAAGACCAGCGAGCTCTTCGATCTCACATTCAGGATACGCATGCCACTCGGTTATACCAAGTGGCTTCGCATGTATGCATTTCCGGTGAACGTTAACGGTGTGATCACCGGCGTTCGTGCATTTGTCACGATATCACCAATTTCAAAGAAGCGGAAGAGTTGCTTCGTGAGAGCGATAAGAAATACCGTTCGTTGTTCCAGCAGGCATCCGAGGCTATCATCATTACAGATTTCCGTGGTAAGTTTTTGGATGCCAACAGCAGCTTCTGCAAGATGTTTGGCTACACGTTGGAGGAGTTGTTGCGGATGAATATTTCCGAGACGATCGAACAGGAAGAGATCACACGAAGACCGATCAATTTCGGAGAATTGGCCGCCGGTGCGCACATTCTTAATGACCGGCGAATGGTGGCCAAAGATGGAAGCATTCGTGAAGTAGAAGCCAACGTGAAGAGTGTCGACAACAATCGCGTGATGGCGACATCCGCGATGTGACCGATCTTCGAAAAGCACAGAAGCAAATCCAGATCAGCGAAGCGAAATTCCGCGGCGCTTTCGAATACTCCGCCATCGGCATGAGCATCGTGTCGCTAGAAGGAAGATGGTTGCAGGTGAACCGCGAGTTCACCGCAATGGTCGGTTATAGCGAAGAAGAACTGGTTGGCATGCACTTTCGCGATATTACGCACATGGACGATGTGGATGAGAACATCGATCTGTTCAAGCAAGCGGCGAACGGTGAACGCGAATCGTACCGGATGGAGAAACGATACATCCACAAGCAAGGAAATATCGTATGGGTTCGCCTCAATGTGTCGATGATCAAAGACGACATTGGCAATCCAATCTATTGTGTGGCGCAGATCGAAGATGTAACGCAGGAGAAGCTCGCAAACCCAGCAACTCATGGTGAGCCAGGCGAATCTTCGTGCAACGATCAACAATACCAACATTCTCATTTGGTCCGTCGATGCCGAGTTCAAGCTCCTGACGTTCAATGATCCGTTCTTCGCGTACATGAAGAAACATTATGGAATAGAGCTCTATGCCGGTCTGCGGATGTTTAGTGGAGAGCTTACCGATGATAAGCGCGGTGTAATTACGAGATGGAGTGAAAGATATAAACGCGCATTGGCCGGTGAAATGTTTGAATTCGAAGAGAGCAGGTTTGGACAAGACCTTCAGTATTCGATAAGTCCTATCATTGAAGGCAACAAGATCATCGGCGCCAGTGTGTTTTGCTGAAAACATTACGGCACGAAAACAACACGATCGCGAATTGACCGCAGCCAATAAGAAGATCGAAGAGTTGAAGCTCATGGCCCTTCGTTCGGTGATGAGTCCACACTTCATCTTCAACGTGTTGAACTCGATACAATTCTTCATTGCACGTAACGACAGGCTGAATGCAATCAATTACCTGTCTACTTTTCGAAGCTGATCAGGAGCATTCTTAATCACTCCGTTACAAACCGCATCAAGTTGGTAGAGGAAGTAGAGATGTTGAAGAACTACGTGAACCTCGAGATGACTCGTTTCGAAGATAAATTCGATTTCGAAATGGATGTATCCCAGGCTTTGGATATGGAAATGGTTGAGATACCATCATTACTCGTGCAGCCTTATGTCGAAAATGCTATTCTTCATGGCTTGTACAACAAAAAGACACCTGGAACGCTCACGATACGAATCAAAGAGGGCCAACAATCCGTAGTATTCGAGATCGAAGATAATGGAGTTGGCAGGGCGGAGGCGATGAGGGTGACACGCGAGAAATTTCCAGCACATAAATCGATGGGAATTCGACTGACCGAGGAAAGATTGAAGTTGATCAAACTGCAAAATACCGCTGCATTCGAGGTGGAAGACCTGTTTGACGCCAACGGTCCGTCGGGTACGAAGGTGACGATATCAATACCGTATTGATTTTAGTTATATTTAGTATATGCTGAAAAGTATCATCGTTGATGATGAAGTCAAGAGTGGGGAGAGCCTAAGGATCCTCATCGAGGACTTTTGTGACGATGTAGAAGTATCTGCAACCTGTACCAGTGTGGATGAGGCGATAGCCGCTGTTCAGCAGCATCACCCCGATGTTGTATTTCTTGATATTCAAATGCAACGGGAGACTGGTTTCGATCTGCTGGAGAAACTACCGGAGATCACCTTTGAGGTCATCTTCACAACGGCGCATTCGGAGTATGCTATTAAGGCATTCAAGTTTTCGGCAATCGATTATTTGTTAAAGCCGATCGATCTCGAAGAATTGAAAGCATCGTTGTTGAAAGTTCGAAAGAGATTGGCCAGGGGATCACCGCTCGCCTTCAGCAGCTCATGCGAAATCTTCGCGAGACCTCCGGAGAGAATTATAAACTTGCACTTCCCACATCGGACGGACTGTTTTTCGTGAAAGTGTCGTCGATCGTTTACTGCGAGGCTTCGTCGAACTACACTGTTATCGTTACCGACGATGGGCGCAAGCACATTGTGAGCCGGACGCTGAAAGAATACGACGACATGCTTTCGGAGTATAATTTCTTTCGAATCACAACTCTTATCTCATTAATCTGAATGCCGTGAAGAAATATGTTCGCGGCGAAGGCGGCTCGGTTATCATGACAACAGGCCAGTCACTCGACGTATCTAAGCGCAAGAAAGAAGGATTTTTGGCACGTATTGCCAAGAGAGAAGCCGCCGGCTAATTGAGGGCTCCCACCTACTCATTCATCATGGTATAAGCATTTCATTAGGGATAGTATTGCATCGCAATCAAAACTATCCTCTAAATGAAAAGAATTCTCCTCGTTATCATTTGTGCTTTCGCGTATAATTTCGCTTCCGCGCAAGACACAAAAATCCGCTTCTTCGGTCAGCCGGAGATCAGCAACGTTTGGTCGAAGCAAACCAACAATTTTGGTGGTGTTAGTCCCCTGGGACAATACATCAAGAAGGACACTTCAACTTCGAAGACCAACTTCAACACTGGTACTTTCGCACTCTTCGTTACGTCGCAATTAAGCGACCGTATCTCTGTCCTCAGTGAAGTAAGCTTCAGCAACAGCGGCAACAAGTCGTCGTTCGAGCTTCAGCGCCTGATGGTTCGTTACAACCTCCAGGATTATTTCAGTGTACGTGCTGGTAAGATGTTTACGCCGATCGGTTACTGGAACAACCAGTTTACACTCGGTCTTATCCTTCAGCCTACGATCCAGCGCCCCTCTGCATTGCGTACGGTAGCTGACGGTGGTGTGCTTCAATACAAAGACAACGGTATACAGATCGAAGGTGAGAACATCACAAAAGCAAGATTGTCTTACAAAGTATTGGTCGGTAACGGTATCGGGTTACTACGGTTCAAGCGATAAGGCTGACCATCACGTAGGTGTGACAGGTCAGGTTGCTGCCGAGCCAGCAGAAGGTCTGAAGATCATCGCTTCTGGTATGTTCGACCGCGTTGAGAAAGGCAAGTCGAATCCTAACGGTACTATCGCAGCTCTTCCGGACAATGGAAATCTCCACTTGCTTGTTGGTTCGATCGCTTACATGAACCCTGAGAAGAAGGCTGAATTCATCGCTGAATTCCTTCACCAGACCACAGTATTCGACAACATCGGTAAGCGCAGCAGCTACTCTGGCTATTTCTACGGTGGTTACAAGTAACTGGTAAACTGACTCCTTACTTCCTGTACAACTATACACAGGCAGGTGCTTCTAACACTGAAGCAGATCCTTACTTCGCGCAACTCCCTGTAAACATCAACACAGTGACGATCGGTGCGCGCTACAAATTCAACTCGAGCTTCGTGGTGAAGGTGGAGTACGAAAACAACCTCACTAAGACTATCTACCAGGACATCACAGTGAGCGGTGTAACACTCGACAAAGGTTTTACAAACACTTCGAATAACAGCACACTGCGTACGCAGTTAGCATTCGTATTTTAATTTTTTAGAGCAATGAAGAAGATCATTATAATTCCTTTTTTATTCTTGGTTCTTAGTGCGTTTGCACCCTCTGCGGAGATTGCAATCATCGTGAACAAAGAAAATACAATTGATAAGTTGACTCTTAGTGAAGCGAAGCTCTACTGGCTCCGCAAGATCAAGAAGCGCTGGCCCGACATCAACAAGAACATCAAGCCTGTTGATCGCAAGAGTGGCAACCCTGAGCAAGATGCGTTCTACGGAAAGGTTCTCGGTATGTCGGCAACAGACGTGGAAACTTATTTCTCGCAACGTCAGTACGAAGCTGCCGAAAAACCGCAGGATAAGTTTAACAGCGATGCTGCCATCATCGACTTCGTAGCAGAAGAAACTGGTGCTATCGGATTTGTGAATAGTGCATCGCTTACAGCGGATGCAAAATCAAAAGTGAAGATCGTTCTTATCGTTCCTTAATATGTTCAGCAGAATAAAGAACTCGCTGGTCGGAAAGATCATGTTGGGATATGCGGTGATCATCGTGCTCGCGTTCGTAACAACGCTCGTGAGCATGTACACTGCATGGCAGAACAGGTCGATGGACAAGCTTGTGTCGGACGCGTGTTATCCAATGATCCTCTCGCTGAAAGAAACAGAGATGCTTGCATCAGAATCTTTCAAGCTGACGAACAACTGGGTATACCAGCCGAACACGAAAGAGAAGGAAAAGCTGCAGTCGATCCACGCAACGGAAGGTGGTAAGCAGGTAGAAGACCTGTTAAAGATCAGCGCTGAGATGCAGGATGCCGGTGCAATTAAAGAGGTACGCGATGTTGTGAGCGCTCTCGACGCCCTCGTGGGTGAAGAGCAGGTTGTGACGGACAAGTTGAAGACGGATGAATCGTATAGCGACGACGTGATCGTTGACGAGGCGATCACTGCCATGGACAAGAAGATCACACCCGCGTACAAATCTTTGCAGAGCCTCATCGTGCAGGCATCAGGACATCAGAACCAATTGCTGCAAGATGTGAAGGAACGCAAAACCTCGTTCTCGAACATGTTGACATACCTGTACATCAGTAACATCGTGTTGTTCCTGGGCATCGGTATTTACGCAAGATACTTCTCGAGCAATGCGATCACGAAACCGATCGCGGGCTTAAGTGATCTCATCACCATGCTGTCGAAGGGTAAGTTTGTTTCAGTGACGTTGAGGAAGGGCAAGGATGAGATAGGTAAGATGGCGGAGGCAATCGAGAACATGCTCGTTGGTTTGAAAGCCAAGGCAGAATTCGCGGAGAACATTGGTAAAGGCAACTACGAAAGCAACTTCCAGTTGTTGAGTGACGAAGATGCGATGGGTGGTGCGCTGATCCAAATGCGCGACAACCTGAAGCATGCTGCTGACGAAGATCGTAAGCGCAACTGGGCTACGGAAGGTCTTGCGAAGTTCGCCGACATTCTTCGTTCACGCACAAACAATCTCTCCGAGCTGTCTGACAACATCATCAGCAACCTGGTGAAGTACATGAATGCCAACCAGGGTGCGTTGTTCCTTTTGAACGACGACAATCAGCAGGAGACGTTCATCGAGCTCGTGGCTTGCTATGCTTACGACAGGAAGAAGTTTATCAACAAAAGAATAGAAATAGGAGAAGGGGTAACCGGTCAGTGTATCCAGGAGAAAGACACGATTTACATGTCTGACATCCCGGGCAATTATCTCAAGATCACCTCGGGTTTAGGTGAGTCATTGCCGCGACACGTACTGGTGGTTCCCCTTCGCCTTGACGAACAGATCTTCGGCGCAGTTGAATTGGCATCGTTCCAGGCGATCGAGCCACATCACATCGAGTTTGTAGAGAAACTTGGTGAAAGTATCGCGTCGACGATCTCGTCGGCTAAGGTGAATAGCCGCACAAGAAAGTTGTTGGAAGAAACACAGTTCCAGGCCGAGCAGATGCGTGCACAGGAAGAAGAGATGCGTCAGAATATGGAAGAGCTGTCGGCGACGCAGGAAGAGATGCATCGTGCCCAACGCAGGAGTGAAGAGATGCTTCGTGACATGAAGCAACGTGAGGAAGAACTGTTGGCAACCAACAAAGAATTGCAGAGCCAACTCGAAACAGTAGAAGAAGAAACTTCGAAGTGAAACAACATCAAGTCGTGAGCGGAACACCAGACATAACAGGCCTTGTAATTTCAATGAGCGAGGTGATGAGTAAACTCAATACCATCCTCGCCGATTCGGTAATACTCGATTTAGGTTTGGGTATAGCGGCCATTGGCCGCGAAGTGGAGATGCTCATGGGTGCAACTTCAGAGGAGATGCGCGGAGAACAGTTTACGGCTATTTGTGGTGCCGTAAACACCGGTACCAATGTCGCCCCCGGGGGCCACGTTGGACTCCGTGCTATCCTCGAAGAGCGCCTGAGGTCTGGTTATTTCAACGGACTTGATGCCAACCTTTGGACGCGTCGTGGAGAGACATGCAACGTTTTGCTCTCCGGTTTTTATCTCGGACTCATCAGCGATATCAATGGATACATCATTTTGAAAATTAAACTGAAAGAAGATAGTTCTGTCCCCAGGACCGAATTGTTTACGAAGAAACGTGAGCTGGATACTTTCATCTATCGCGCTGCGCATGATCTGCGCGGCCCGTTGGCGACTATCAAAGGACTCGTTAACCTTCTCAAGATGCGTAAATCGGATATCGAAGTCGATGAGCTCGTAAATCTTATCGAAGTACACGCCGACAAACTTGACGACAGGTTGTTCAAGTTGCTCTATCTCGCAAACGATACCAGTCCTTATGAAGATGGAAAAGGTTGTGTTGACTTTAACGCCTTAAAAGAGACGTTGATCAGGACCCTGAAAGACAATTGCCAGTTGGACAAAGCCATTCTCGGCTTCGAAGCGCCCACTGCCAGTCTATGCCAGGTTAATGACCGGGCCATTACCCGACTCGTGACGCACGCGATACTGTATGTTATCGGTCTGCCGGTAGCTAACGCTACGGAAGACAATCAGCTTTTGATCGATATGCAATTGCGAGTGGTGAGATCAAACTTAAACGTATCGATCACCACCCAGGGATTTGTTACTAGTGAAGCAGTACGACAGGTGATACAACAACCATCGTCATTGTACAACGACCTGCTGTCGCACCCGCTGTTGTTCAACTACTACGTGGCTTACAAAGAAGTGACACTTCTTCGCGGGTCATTCTATGTTGAATTCCAGGGTGAGACACAACAGGTGCTCCGAATGGAAATACCGATAGGACCACAATTAATTCACGGAAAACGCCAACTCGAGTGATGACAGACATTGACATAGCTGAACTTAAAAAGATCACGACGCTCGTGCAGTCGAAATACGGATACGACTTTCGCGATTATGCGATGTCGTCATTCAAGCGACGCATGATCCGTTTGCTTGAACTGAAGTCGCTTACAACAGAAGGATTGCTGAAGAAGCTGAACGAGCAACCGACATTCATCACCGAGTTTCTCGATGAGGTGACGGTAAACGTTACGGAGCTCTTTCGCGATCCGAGTTTCTGGCGATTGCTCCGCGATGAAATCATTCCCGCGATCATGCTGAACAATAAAGAGTTCAGGATCCTTCATGCTGGATGTTCATCGGGAGAAGAAGTCGTATCGATGTCCATCCTTTTGAAAGAGATGGGTATCGCGAACAGCGTATCGATCACGGCAACGGACATCGACCCGGCTATCCTCGAGAAGGCCATGGCAGCAACATACTCTATGAAGAGTATGGAGATCAACGAGAAGAACTACGTGCGCTACCAGGGAACCGGAAAAATCTCCGACTATTATCGTGATGACAAAGGCTCCGCGGTTTTCAATAAGGACCTGCTGAAGAACGTAACGTTTAAACGATTCGATCTTGTAACAGGAGAAGTGTTCAACAAGTTTGATCTCATTCTCTGTCGCAACGTGATGATCTACTTCAACCAGGCTTTGCAGAACGAAGTGCTGAAGAAGTTTCATGCAAGTCTTTTCAAGTATGGCTACCTGGCGATAGGAACGAAAGAGTCGCTGATGTGGTGTGAGTTTGCGAACAGGTTCATTTGCGTGAACCAGGAAGAAAAGGTGTACAGGAAGATCAAAGACTGATGTCGAAGTACGGGCTACATAATGGTTTTAGAGCCGTGGTGATCGGTGGTTCGGCCGGAAGCTTCCAGGGTATCGTGAAGATACTGTCGGCGTTGCCGGCAGACTTTCCGCTTCCCATTATTATGGCGTTGCATCGGCTGAAACATGTGCGTCACGGATTTGTGGAAGCGTTGTCGTTGAAGAGCACGCTGCCTGTGGTTGAACCGGAGGATAAAGAGTCGGTGAAAAGATCAACGGTGTATTTAGCGCCGGCGAACTATCACTTGTCGATCGAGCTCGGAAATTATTTCGCGCTGTCGACCGAAGAGATGACACACAACTCGAGGCCTTCGATAGACATAACATTGAGCAGCGCAGCTTACAGCTATCGCAACAAGCTGATCGGCATACTGCTTTCGGGTGCAAACCGCGACGGTGGTTTGGGAATGAAGAATATTAAAGAAAAGGGTGGATTGACGGTAGTGCAGGAGCCATCGGAATGTATGATTGAAACGATGCCAAAGGCAGCACTGGAACTGATAACGATCGATCATATACTGAACATAGATGGGATTATATCATTATTAAAAGCATTGAAAGATGAATATAGGACTGTATAAAAGACCGAAGGTTGGAACAATATTAACAACGATCTACTTCGGAGGCGTACTGATTTCGGCGAGCGCTATGTATATGAAGGAGGTTGAGGCGTTGTATGAGGTGTTGGGTGTAACGTTCTTCAGTGGTATCCTGGCAATCTATTTTACCGCGAGATCGAAAGAAGAGATCGTGGTTTACCTGGAAAAAAAGGAACAGGCAACGGCTGAAGAAAAAATGAGCCACGATAGCTCGCAGCTTAATGATGTCATTCTCACCGGAGATCCTCAACAGGTTCTGAATGAGATCTGTGAAAAACTCGGTGCAGGCCAGGGTGCGATCTATGTTCTTAATGAGACTGAATTGAAATTGACTTATGGTTACGCTATAGGCAATCATACTGCTTCGTTCAAATTAGGAGAGGGCCTCGTTGGTCGTGTTGCTGCCGAAGGCGAACGACTCTACCTGAACAAATTGCCCGACAATTACATCACTGTATTTTCCGGGCTTGGCAATTCGTCTCCAAAGTATCTCGCCCTCATCCCGATTAAAAATGGTGTTATCGAGATAGCAACATTTAACGAGATCAATGACTCCACTTTAAAACACATTGAAACGTCATGCACAGAAGTATTAAAATAAGAATTGCGCTGCTCGTCCTGGTGACGACACTCTGTGCGATCGTGGCGATCGCTGTGGTCGTGCTTCGCACCGAAGACAGGAGAACACTGGTGACTGCCGGTGCCGTTGTATGCTCTTTCGCGGCAGCGATCGCAATGGTGTACTCTCAATCACTGACACGTCCCCTGAATTTTCTCAATAAGACGTTGAGACTCGTATCGCGTGGCGAGCTTCCTGAGCAATCGACCCGTAAGTTTCACGGAGAGCTCGGTCATATGCAGTCGCGTCTCGATGACCTCGTGACTGTACTCAAGGCCAACGCAAGCTTTGCACAAAAAGTAGGTGAGGGAAAATTCGATACTCCGTTCGAGCCTGCGGGCGAGAACGACAAGTTGGGTCATGCGCTTATCGACATGCGCGACAACCTCGTTGCCAACGAAACCCAGGAGAACGAGCGCAACTGGATCATGCGTCGTCTTTCGGAAGCAGGTGAGATCACCCGTATCCATGACACGATCAGTAAGCTTGGCGAAGACATCATTCGTTTCGTGATCGCGAAGACCGACGCAATACAGGGAGCATTCTACGTTGTGAACGAAGAGACGAACGTCATCGAAATGGTGAACAGCTTCGCGTACAACCGTAAAAAATATTTACAAAGCACGTTCGCGGTGGCTGAAGGTCTCGTGGGACAAGCCGTTGCAGAAAAAGACATTATCGTTCGCACGGAAATCCCCGACGATTATATGACGATCACCTCGGGTATCCTGGGTGATAAGAAACCCTCGTGCCTTTTGATCATGCCATTGATCGCTAACGAAAAAGCTTACGGAGCAATAGAGATCGCCGGCTTCGTTACGTTCGACAGCACACGGATCAAGTTTATCAAGGAGCTCGGCGTGATGCTGGCCCGGACGATATTCAACATCACCGTGAATGAAAAGACAAAGAGGCTGTTGGCCGAATCACAAGTGATGCTGGAAGAGATCAATCGCACCCGCGACAGGATGCAGTTGTTGCTCGAAAATGCTTCGGAGGTCATCACGATCTGCGAACCCGACGGAACCATTCGTTACGTGTCGCCTTCCGTAGAGAGAATATTAGGTTACGCACCGGAGGAGATCCAGGGCCGCACCAATATCGACAACGTTCATATCGACAACCGGTCAATGTACTCTGAACTCTTTCAGAACGAAGAGCTGACGATTCAATACGAATACCGCACTCGTAACGGCAACTACATCTGGTTGGAGACAACATCTACTAACCTCACAAAAAATCCCGCGATACACGGCTTTATCTTGAACTCACGTGATATCACGGAAAGGAGAAGGGCAGAGCAGGAGCAGAGAATGCGCAGTAAGATGCAGGCATTGTCGGAGAACTCGATGGATTTGATTACGAGGTTGGAGGGAGATGTTGTGAGTTATATAAATCCAACCATAGAAAATTACACGGGCAAAGACGCATCAACGTTTGTTAATAAGAAGATTGATTCAATTCCGCTGGATAGTAACATCCTTAACCACTGGTTGAAGATCGTAGAACAAATCAACCAGACGAACGAGAAAGTTCTCACGGAGATGGATTTCCCTACGCACCTCGGCAAGCGAGTGATGCAGGTGAATGCTATTCCGGAATTCAACGAAGCCGATAAGCTGGAGTCTGTGTTGCTTGTATCGCACGACATCACCGATCGCAAGAAGATCGAGCTCGACATCCAGGAGAAGAACAAGAAGATCAATGACTCGATCAACTACGCGCGAAGAATTCAGAATGCAATTCTTCCCGACAACACCATCATAGGAAAAGTATTGCCCGATTCGTTCGTGCTCTACAAGCCCCGCGATGTTGTGAGTGGTGACTTCCCATGGTTCGTACAATCGGGCGATAACATTTTCATTGCAGCCGTGGATTGTACAGGCCACGGTGTACCCGGTGCGCTGCTTTCATTGATCGGTTACTTCTTGTTGAATGATATCGTTCGCAGCCGTGGAATTTCCGAGCCCGGTCGCATCCTCGACCTCCTCGACGAAGGTGTAACGCAGACGCTGAAACAAGATCGCGGCGATGCAGCTACGAAGGACGGAATGGATATCGCGTTGTGTCGTATCGACGTGAAAAATAAAATGGTTGAGTATGCCGGCGCGCACAGGCCTTTGCTGGTGATGAAGAGCGGTGTGATGGAAGAAATTAAAGGCGACAGGTTCCCGGTGGGCGGCGGCGTTGCAAAAAACCAGGTGAGCTTCAACACCAGTCGTGTTCAGTTGAAGTCGGGCGATTCGATTTACTTCAGCTCCGACGGCTTCCCGGATCAGTTCGGTGGCACCGAAGGAAAGAAACTCGGCTCGAAGAAAATGCGCCAGTTGGTGGAAGGATTTGGTGAACTGAAAGGAGAAGAGGCGATGAATGCCTTCGACCACGCATGGGAAACATGGAGAGGATCTCACAAGCAAACAGACGATGTATTATTAATTGGAATTCGTTTTTAATCACGCATAACGCACAACACACAACTATTATGAAGTTTATTTATGATTTACACCAAATGATGATGGCCAACAAGGTTATCCTCATATACGAAGGTGACTTTACACAAGAAACAACTAAGTCCATCCTTACGATGGCCGAAAGAAATCTCGAATCATCGGGAGAAGAGTCGACCATCAAGAAGAAGATCTTTAACGTAATGGTGGAAGCTCTTCAGAACATCGTGAAGCACAGCGATGAATCGAAGGAGGGTGCCGCCGAAGTTAACCACCATGCCGCGATCTTCCTTATCGGTCACGAACGCAGCCAGTACTCGATCATGTCGGGTAACCCGGTGAAGAATGTCAACCTGCCTTCATTGAAGTCGGCACTCGAACACATCAACAGTCTCGACAAAGACGGTCTGAAAGATCTGTACAAAGAGATCATCAAGAACACAACGATCTCCGAGAAAGGTGGAGCCGGACTTGGCTTCGTAGACATGGCGAGGAAGTCGGGAGAGAAGCTCGAATGGTGTTTCGTTCCGATGAACGAAGAATACTCTTTCTTCTGCTTGAAAGTAAACATTGCAAAGCAAACCCAAATCGCATAACCACAACTTACAACGCATAACTATTTATGGAAATCTTAAATCTCGAGGGTACATCAGATACACCCAAAATCATACTTGATAAGAACAATAAGATCTTCGAAATCTCCGGTCGTTCATTGCCCGAAGACTCAGTAGAATTCTATCGTCCCGTGTTGGAGTGGATTGAGAACTACGCAAAGAATCCTAATCCTTCAACCGATTTCTGTTTCAAACTCGAATACTTCAACACCTCATCGTCGAAGCTGATACTCGATGTTCTTTCAGCGCTCGAAGAAATTCCAGGCATGAAGATCGAATGGTGCTACCAGGAAGAAGATGAAGATATGGAAGAAGCAGGAAAAGAATTTTCGGAATTGGTAGAGATACCATTCAGCTACAAGACTTGTTAGACAGTTTTTTATGAAATCAATAAGGAAGTTTTGGGTGCTGCTTTTAGTGACTATCCTCATTACAATGCAAGCATGCGTCACCGGTCAACTATCGTACCAGTGCTCAACATACTCTTCAAGTTACCATAACTATCATTAGTCTCCCATGAGTGAAGAAATTCTAAAGGCGCTCACGCAACTGTTCGCCATCATCTCCAAACAAGATGACGGCGTATCGGAGAATGAACGTCAGTACGTGATACGATTCTTTCAGCAGGAGCTCGATCAGGACTCTGTGAAAGAATACGTTGAGCTGTACGATCAATATTCAAAAACAGAGGATGGTAAGAGCAAGCTGACGTCGGTGAAAGACTCCGTGAAAACGCTTGGTATCTGCCGCAAGATCAACAAGACCCTCACGCAAAAGCAGAAGGTGATTGTATTGATCAAGATCCTGGAAATGGTGGGATCCGATAGAAACTTCAGCGCACAAAGAATGCAGATCATTAATACTGTTTCGACAGTATTTAATATCGTAGACGATGAGTATAAATTAATAGAGTCTTTTGCTACGGCCGAGGATTTCAATTTCGAAGGACTCTTTGTGAAAAACGGTCTCGGTTTCATGCGCGTTAAAAGCGTGGACCTTTATTTCTCACGATACATCGGTCACGACAGCAATTATCTCAATGGCTTCGTGATGCAGCCCGGCCGCATCTATCTCTTCTCGCACGGAAGTACCATCAAGACACAGTCAGCCGACGCATTGTTTTATGGCGACGTCGTTTCTCATTTCAACGAAGAGATACGCACAACACGTCTTTCGTTCAATGCCGACGTCGAAGAATTCCGTTTCAAAAACGGCGCCGTCGGACTTCGCAATGTAATGGTTAGCGAAGGCCCCGGTAAACTCATCGGTATCATGGGCGCCAGCGGTGCAGGTAAAACCACGCTGCTCAATGTTCTTGCCGGTCTCGAAAAACCTTCAAAGGGAAATATCAAGATCAACGGTATCGACATCCACCGGGATAAGGACAACATCCATGGTGTGATTGGTTACGTGTCGCAAGACGACCTGTTGATCGAAGAGCTGACAGTTCACGAAAACCTCTATTATAACACACGCCTCTGCTTTGGCAGAGCTCCCGAAGAAGAGATCAATTCAAAGATAGACAGGGTTCTCAACGACCTCGGACTCGAACAAAGAAGAAACCTCAGGGTCGGCGGTGCGTTGGATAAAACCATCAGTGGTGGTCAACGCAAGCGACTCAATATTGCATTGGAGCTCATTCGGGAACCCGCCGTATTGTTCCTCGACGAACCCACGTCAGGTCTTTCTTCACGCGATTCGGAGAACGTCATCGACCTTCTCAAAGAATTGTCGCTGAAAGGCAAACTGGTGTTTGTTGTTATTCACCAGCCTTCGTCCGACATCTATAAGATCTTCGATAAGATGATCATCATGGATACCGGTGGATACCCGGCATACTATGGATCGCCGGTCGAAGCAGTAAAATATTTTAAGAAAGCCACACTCCAGGCCGACAGCAATCGCGGCCAGTGCGAAGTATGTGGTAACGTTAACCCCGAACAGATATTCAATATCATCGAGGCGCGGGTGGTTGACGAATACGGACAAGTAACGTCCAAGCGAAAGATATCGCCGCCACAATGGTTCGAGATGTTCAAGACGTCGTTCAGGTTTACGAAGCTTGAAGACGAAACAGAAAAGCCACCGAAGTCACTCGACCTTCCCAATCGACTGAAGCAAGCCGTTACATTCGCAGCCCGCGATCTTCGTTCGAAGATCAGCAACCGTCAGTACATGCTTATCAATTTGCTGGAAGCGCCCTTGTTGGGAGTGTTGCTTGCATTCATCGTGAAGTATAAGACTTCGCCACAGGCTACCGAATATATTTACAGGTTCAATGACAACGTTCCGGCATTCTTATTAATGAGTGTGGTTGTTGCGTTGTTCATGGGACTCACCGTAAGTGCGGAAGAGATCATCCGCGATCGTAAGATCCTTAAGCGCGAATCGTTCCTTCATTTAAGCTGGAACAGCTACGTTGCATCGAAGACAGGAATTCTTTTTACGATGTCAGCAATACAGATGTTCCTGTTTGTTGTTGTCAGTCATTGGATCCTCGAGATCAAAGGCATGACGATATCCACGTGGTTCGTGTTGTTCTCCACAGCTTGCTTTGCCAACCTGTTGGGCCTTAACATATCCGCGGGATTTAAGTCGGCCGTAACGGTTTACATTCTTATTCCATTGTTGTTGATACCTCAAATGATCCTGAGTGGTCTGCTGTTCTCGTATGATAAACTGAACAACGCGATCAGCCAGCGCGGTAAAGTTCCGTTGATTGCCGACATGATGGTGTCGCGATGGGCATTCGAAGCAATGGCCGTTCACCAGTTCATTAATAATGAATACGAAGAATCATTTTATAAATATCATAAAGAGCAATCACAAGCAAACTTTAAGGCAACGTTCTTAGGCGAAGAGTTGAGGAAACGAGGCGCAATGTCAGACGATTCGACAACAAAATACCAAAAGCACTACAGGCAGATCTTTAACAACTCGTCAACCATCATTGATAAACTGATGGCTTTCCATGAAAAGAGAGGCTGGTCCGTGAACGAGAATAAGAACGAATACTTTAATGAATCGTTAAGCGATCTTGTACGTAACATTAATGCTGGCGACCCTCTCATTGAATATCGTGGTGATCTTGTGCAACAGATTGATCCTATTTTTCAGTCGCCAACGCCATCGGGTGTATTCGATTATCGCACCGCTTTCTTTCTGCCGCAGAAGAATCTTCTTGGTGCTACCGTCCCAACTTACATTTTCAATATGTTGGTGATCTGGATGATGTGCCTTGTGCTTTACCTGACACTTGCCACGAAGGTGCCGCAGAGAATATTAGGGAAATTCTAATACTTACATGCATTTAGTAAGGGCCATTGTGTTTATTTTGAACCAATGGCCTTTTCTTCCGAAAACGTACTTCTCCTTGGATCGATACTCTTATTTATAAGTATCGTTGCCAGCAAGACCTCCTTCAAGCTGGGAATACCCACGCTCATTCTCTTTTTGATTGTGGGAATGCTGGCAGGCTCCGACGGACCTGGCGGAATCTACTTCGATGATCCGGACACTGCACAGTTTCTCGGTGTTATTGCATTGAATTTCATCCTCTTCAGCGGGGGCCTCGAGACGAAGCTCGAGAGCGTAAAGCCAATAATGAAAGATGGCATTGCGCTGTCGACCATTGGCGTGCTAATCACGGCAATGTTGGTGGGTGTCTTTGCGGCGTATGTCCTTGGATTTTCGATAATAGAAGGGATGTTGTTGGGCGCGGTCGTGTCGTCTACTGATGCTGCCGCAGTGTTCTCGATACTCCGCTCGCGTAGCGTTGGTCTGAAAGGTAATTTGAGACCGCTGCTGGAATTTGAAAGCGGTAGCAACGACCCCATGGCGTACTTCCTCACGGTAAGTCTCATCGGTCTCGTACAACATCCAGACGCATCGATCGTCTCATTGATACCGAAGTTCTTTATCGGTATGATCATCGGTGGTGCATGTGGTTATTTGTTCGGTCGTGCTATGACCTGGGTGGTCAACAAGATCCATCTCGAAGTCGACGGATTGTATCCCGTGTTAATCCTTGCACTCGTATTCTTCACGTTCTCGTTCACAGATAAAATCGGCGGTAATGGTTTCCTCGCGATTTATGTATCGGCCATCATCCTGGGCAACAGCAACTTCATTCATAAGAAAAGTTTGATTCGCTTCTATGACGGACAAGCGTGGCTTATGCAGATCGTCATGTTCCTTGCCCTGGGATTACTGGTGTATCCGTCGAAGATGGTTGCAATAATACCACAAGGCTTGCTGATCACGGCATTCCTGATCTTCATCGCTCGTCCTGTTGCTGTTTTTATTTCACTTTCGAGAGCACAGGATCTCAACTGGCGAAAGAAATTGTTCTTGTCGTGGGTTGGATTGCGCGGTGCTGCGCCGATCGTCTTTGCAACATACCCGTTGCTCGCGCATGTTCATTACGCCAATACGATCTTCAACCTCGTCTTCTTCATTTCGGCGACCTCGGTCTTGTTGCAAGGCACCACTTTGCCCATCATGGCGAAGTGGCTTCACGTAAGTGTGCCCGAAAAACTGAAGAGAAAATTCCCGCTCGACATCGAGCTCAAAGAAGATCTGAAAACCACCCTCGTGGAGGTGGATGTCGCTATGAATTCTCCGTCCATTGGACGAGCCGTCGTGGACCTGCGGCTGCCGAAAAATGCAATGATCGTGTTGATCCATCGAAATGGTAAATACCTGACAGCCACGGGAGAAACCGTCATAGAAGGTGCGGATCACCTGCTAGTTTTGACGGACAAAAACAGCGCTGATTGGGTACACCAGGCTTTTACGCTGTAACTGCCTCATCTTCACCTCTTCACCTCGATACCTCCTCACCTCATTTTAGATTCTTATCTTTGCTGTCCTTATGACCATGGATATCCTGCTTACCCTGTTTTTGGTCTTCCTAAATGGGTTTTTCGTAGCGGCAGAATTTGCGATAGTAAAAGTTAGAGCTTCACAGATTGCCCTCCAGAAAGGCGGGATGGCAAAGAGATCGGCCCAGCTCATCATAGACAACCTCGACGGCTTTTTGGCGGCTACCCAGCTGGGGATCACGCTGGCCAGTCTTGGACTTGGCTGGTTCGGCGAAGGCGTGGCCACCGAGATCATTCTTAAGGTGATGAATGGACTTGGCTTCGAATTCAGCGAAGCTGCTGCTCATCGTGTTGCTGTTCCAATTGCCTTCACTGCCATCACGGTACTTCATATTGTATTTGGTGAACTTGCTCCAAAATCGATTGCCATACGATACCCCGCATCAACCGCCATTTCGGTATCGACATCGCTACGGGTATTCTATTTTGTGTTCCGTCCTTTCATTTGGCTTTTGAATGGTTTCGCAGGCCTGATCCTACGGATCTTTGGAATAAAGCCAGTGAATGAAACCGAGATACATTCGGAAGATGAGCTTAGGTTGATCATCGCGGAAAGCGAAGAAGGCGGTGCTATCGAACCGGCAGAACGGGAGCTGATACAAAACGTTTTCGATTTCGACGATCGTGTAGTAAGGCAAGTGATGATTCCGCGCATTAAGATCAGTGGCATGAAAACAACTACTTCCGTTCACGATGCCATGCAGATTATTTTGTTGGAAGGGTTCTCGAGATATCCACTCTACGAAGACTCATTAGAGGAGATCGTAGGTATTGTGACCGTGAAAGACATCCTTCCTGCGTACATGAACGCTCCCGAGAAAACATTGAGGGATATCATGCGCCCGGTATACTTTATTCCAGAAACAAAAGGAGTCGACACACTCTTGCGTGAGTTCCAGTTGAAGAAAACACAGATGGCCATTGTCATCAGCGAGTTCGGTGGAACTATCGGCCTTGTTACACTCGAAGACATCATCGAAGAGTTGGTAGGAGAAATCCAGGACGAGCACGACCAGGAGTCACAGATTGTTATATCGGTCGGTAACTACATGTACCAGGTGCACGCACGTTCGCCACTGCACGACATCAATAAGTATCTCGATATTCCTATTCCCGAATCGGAAGAGTATGAAACACTCGCGGGAATGATCACAACAGAACGCCCTTCAATTCAGCAAGGCGATGAGTTCGAGCTGTCGGGGTATAAGATGAAGGTGTTGAAGATGTTTAAGACGCTACCAGAGTTGGTGGAAATGAAACTAGATGCCTCTAAAGTTTAAAACTTCATCAGAACCACTTCTTCCTCTTAAAATACCATATCATCGAAAGGGCGACAAGTCCCATCGCCACCCAAACTTCGAGATACCCGAACTTCCATCGCAGCTCCGGCATAAAATCGAAGTTCATACCATACACACCCACAATGAATGTAAGTGGCATGAAGATGGTCGAGATCACGGCCAATACTTTCATTACCTCGTTCATCCGGGTATTCATATAGTTGATATGAATATCCATGAGGCTGGCCGTAAGATCTTTGTAAGTATCCATCGAATCGATCAGGTGTACAACGTGATCGTAGACATCTGAATAATACCTGGTGTTTGAAGCGTCGATCAACGGGTACTCTTCTTTGATCAGCTTGCTCAATGCGTCGCGGAGAGGGTAGAGGGCTTTACGAAGATAGATGAGCTCTTTTCTTAACCGTTGGATCTTGAGGAACTCGAAGTTGTCGGATCCTTTATCGATAGCGTCCTCGATCTGTTCTATTTGGTAGCCGATCGCGTCGAGAACGTTGTAGTAATTATCTACAATGATATCGACCAAACGATACATTAAATAATCTGGGCCCTTCTTGCGCCCGCGGCCCTGGTCGAGACGCATACGGTCGCGCAATGATCCGAAGAGGTCTCCTTCTTTTTCCTGGAACGATAACAGGTAGTCTTTTCCAAGTACAAAACTGATCTGCTCGTAATCGATAACACCATCTTTGATCTGGTAGAGCATCTTCAGAGTAAAGAACAAGTAGTCGTCGTACTCTTCTACTTTTGGCTGATGTTCGGAGCAGACGTCTTCGAGAAGAAGACTATGTAAGTTGAAATGTTCACCCAGCTTCGAAAGAATATTCTTGTCGGTGAGACCATCCACGTTGATCCAGTTAACGCTGTCGCCTTTGAGCTCCTTGAGAATAGACTCGATGGGCAGCTTGGTCTCCATCCTGTACCCTTTTTCATTGTACTGAATGAGCTCGAGAATAACGTTATGGGGAGGCGCGAGTATCTGGTGCGCAGGTGTTCGTTCCAGTGGTTCGTCGCTGAGATGTTTTCTGTGTCGTGTCAT
>JBBCGZ010000020.1:0-35457 GCA_037200305.1 Bacteroidota bacterium | reverse complement strand
GAGGGTGGGGTATTTTGGAAGACTAAAAATAATGAACTACGATCTTATTATTGTCGGTACAAGTTTCGCCGCGTCCTTTTTTTTGAAGAAATATCTCGAAAAGTCACCAACGGGAGTAAAAGTACTGGTACTGGAACGTGGTAAGTTTCTTCCTCATCGCGAACGCCTGGCACATGCCGCCAGCCTGCCCTTCGGTCAAGTGAATTTCGTCTCCAGCGAGTCGCAGGGACCCCTGTATTTCAACGACAACGAAGCGAAACCCTGGATCTTCGACCCAAGCTTTGGGGGAAGCTCGAACTGCTGGACGGGCTGTACGCCCCGTTTTATGCCCAACGATTTCAAGCTTTTTTCGACCTATGGCGTGGGTATGGATTGGCCCCTGAGTTACGAAGAACTCGAGCCCTACTATTGTGAAGCGGAGGCAATTATGGCCATCTCCGGTCCCGACAAGACCCCGTACCCCATGTCGAAGCCATACCCGCAGCCGGCACATAAACTTACCCGGATGGATGCCGTGCTCCACAATAAATACGGAGAACTTTACATCAGTCAACCTACGGCGAGGTCGAGCGTGTCGGGCAAAAGAAACCAATGTTGTGCGAGCAGCATCTGTCACCTTTGCCCGGTGTCGGCAAAGTTTACAATCGAAAATGGATTGAGTGATATCTATAAAGATGAGCGTGTGACGCTGGTGTACGATACACAGGTTCTTTCACTTGACGTAACAGGAGGAACAGTGAAGGGTGTGCACGCAAGACAAACAGGTAAGGATGTTTCCTTCGAAGGATCGGCGGTCGCGTTGGGAGCCAACTCGATCTTCAACGCTCATATTCTTTTAAGCAGCGGCGACACGAATTCAAACACAGGCAAACATCTTTCGGAACAAGTGGGTTTTTACACGTACGTTCATTTGAAAGATCTCGATAACGTTGGCGGCAGCACGATCATCACAGCAAACGGATTTATGCTTCATGATGTGCCTTCAAGAAAAGATGCAGCGGGATGTATCATCGAAAGTCACAACGATACTTTTGTGCGTGCCGAGAAAGGCAAGTGGAGGAGGATCGGTAAGTTTAAGTTTGTTTTTGAAGACATCCCACAGGAGGGCAACATGGTAACGACGTCGGCAGATCCTTTGATACCACAAGTTGTTTACAAAGGACATAGTGAATACGTGAACAAAGGATATGAGAATGCGAAGAAGTTGATGCCGGAGCTGTTCAGCTGTCTTCCTGTCGAAAATATTTTTCCGGACCAGAACTACCAGGCTTCGGAAGCTCACATTCTTGGAACCACACGCATGAGCAAAGATGCAGCGACCGGTGTGATCGACAGGAATTTGATCCATCATACCTGGCGGAATGTTTTCGTTTTGGGTGGAGGTGCATTTCCTGCGATATCACCATCCAACCCGACGGTTACCTTATCTGCACTTTCGTTGATGGCAGCCGATAAAATTTTCGGATCATGAAGAGAAGAAAGTTTATCAAGATTGGGATCGGGTTGAGTGTGGTTGCACTTGTTGCTCTGCTATTCCCTTCCTTCGGCCAGGCAATCAAAAGGATATTAAGACAAGACACCGACGACCTTCAAGTGAACGATGATGCGATCGATCAGTACGTTGAAGATGCGAGAAAGGAACGGTTCCTCGATACCTTTAGTCTCACGAAGAAAGTTCTGATCATCGTACATACCTACTTCGGATTTCTTGGAGGATTGATCCCGTACAGGAATAAGTATGTTCAGTACCGTGGACAAATTACCGGTCATTTCCTTTTGTCAACGGACCATTTTCGAAACAGGATGGATGTAACGAAGCCAGTAGAGTACACTGGATTTTATAATCCATACAGGCAACCGTGTTCCAATCCCTTCTCTACTATTTTTTATCCCGAAACGGCTTGAAGTGCTTTTCGGTAGCGAGTGCCAGCATAGGCAGGTCGCCGCTGGTGTCGCCATACGCGATGATGTCGGTATAATCGGAAAGGTTTACTTTTTCTTTGATGCGATTAACTTTTTCGTCGCTGTTGCAATTCTTTCCTGAGATCTTTCCTGTGATCTTTCCATCAATGACTTCCAACTTCGTTGCGATAAATTCAAGATTGTTACTTGTGCACCAATGGGAGATCCAGTTTTCGGCGGAAGCGGAGACGACGATGATTCGCGATTCGCGATTCGCAATTACTGGGAGTGCTGTAGGTCTTATGTAGTGTGGAATAATTTTTTCAGCAAAATCTTTTCCGTACTTATCAAATTTTGCTGTGCTCATCCCGCGAAAGAAATGTGTGAGCAAGATCTCTTTTGCGCGTTGCGCTCCAACGATCTTGAACTTGTGCAGGATTAATGGAATTGAGATAACAGCGAGTCCAAAAAGAAAACGTGGAGTGCCGACGACGAACCTCGTAAACAAGAACATTGTGTCGGCGGTGGTAATGGTGCCGTCGAAATCGAAGAGAACGAGCTTCTTGCCAGCCATCGATTACATCTTCAGTCTCTTGAAAACAAACTCCGGGATGAGCTTTATCACCATCATGATCCAATACCAGATGGGCAATACGTATACAACGTTCTTCTTCTTTTTAATGGCCGACCACACGCGCTTCGAAACCTGCTCGGGATGAGCAGTCAATGGCTTCGGGAGTTTCAGACCCGCCGTCATCTTCGTGTACATGAAACCAGGTTTCACCGTAAGCACGTGTGTCCCATCCTTAAACAACCTGTTCCTCAAGCCCGATAAGTAAGCAGTGAACCCGGCCTTTGCACTTCCATAGATGTAATTGCTTTGACGGCCACGTTCACCGGCAACCGAGCTGAAGCCAACGATCGTTCCATATTTTCTGCGTGCATAGGCATTGGCGATCACATTCAGGATCGACACAGCCCCGGTGTAATTGAAATCAATGATCCGTTTGGCTTCGTCCCAATCACTTTCAGCTTTGGTTTGATCGCCCAGGTATCCGAACAAACAAATGGACAGATCGGGAACGAACGGAAGGTTATCGAACCAGTCCTGGTGATGTTTGAAGTCGCCCGCTTCGAAGCTCTTGAAGTACGTAGACCCGCTGTGTTTTCCGTCGACCGCGATTTGTTCTTCCACCGGTGTGGTATTGCGTGCTGCGAAGATCACGTTGTATCCACGTGCCATCAGCTCTTTGCCGAGGGCCAGTCCAATGTCGGATGTGGCGCCGAGGATCAGTGCACCGGGAGCTGAAGGATTACTGAAGCTTGCGGAAGCTCTTGGTTTTGCTGCAGTTCCGGTCATCGAAAGTCGTTTTGAAAGTGAAGACGAAAATTTGTGTGTAGGATCGTACTGCTCGATGTCTCTTTTGAATATCGGTGCATTCGGATAACCTTTCCAGTAAGCGTCGGCAGCCATCCGTGCATCCTTTACGAGATAGATCCTTCCGCCAAGGTCGAGAATGATCTTATCGAGCTTATCGAGGAATGGAAATATCGAAGGCGTTACCGGGAAATCGAGTGCGAGAGTCCAGCCTGGCATCGGGAAAGAAAGTGTGTTCTCGCCGGGGCCGAGTGCTTTCAATACACTTAAGAAAGATGAAGCTTTCTCTTTTGCGATTGCGGCGAGGATCACACGAAGACCTTGCTCACCGTTCTCGAATGGTATCACAAACTGGTACTGCAAAAATCCCTTCTTGCCATAAAGCTTATTCCAATTGCGCATGATATCCAACGGATAAAAATATGGATCGTAATGCGCAACAACATCCTTCCCGCCAACCCTGTATTTCGTGTAAACAAGAAAATTGAAGATGCCAATCGTTAATGGATTCAATAAGAACGAAGGTGCATAGAGCGGGATCGTGATCTTGGGATTGTTGTGAACCTTAAAAGTGTTTTTGTTCTTAACTTCTTCCGGTGTTGCATGTTCACCCCAACATCAACACACCGCGACCGAGATTGTCGCCGCTGGCCATACAATCGATCCATGCAACTGAATATGTCGCGGCTTCGAATTCTTTCAGACGTGTCATCATCTCGTTGAGATTGCGAATGATGACATTCTTTTGACGGATGTACGAGCTACCGATCTTCTTCAGTCGAAACTCGACGGTCAGTATGACACCGGAAAGCCCAAGTCCACCGCAGACGGTCTTGAAGAGATGATTGTTATGATTTGGTCCGCAGGCTACAATGGAGCCGTTGGCCATCATCATCTCTATGTTCTTCACATATTTGCAGAACGATCCTTCCGCATGGTGATTTTTTCCGTGCACGTCGGCTGCAACGGCGCCAGCGACGGTAACGAACTTGGTGCCGGGAGTAACATACAGGAACCAGCCCTTCGGAACGACATGCTGTAATACTTCATCGAGAGTGGTACCGGCTTCTGTTTTGATAACGCCGGTTGTCTCATCGAACGCGATGATCTTCTTATACTTTTCCGTAGAAAGGATGGTGTGGTCGAGCGATGCATCTCCGTACGACAGCCTGCGCCACGAGTAATAAACGACTGGGTATTTGTTATGTACTCAGTAATGTTCGTGACCTGTGTTGGTGACGCTACGTTTGCCTCCACGGCGGATAATTTCCCCAATTTGAAACCCTCATCGCTTAGTTTGTTACAGTATATAAATAAGGATTGCAAAACATAACCCCCAGCCTGCAACAGTTATCTGTATAAATGGATCGGTAAGAAAGATCTTTGTTGGCGACCCGCTTTTTTTCTCACCATGGTGATTTGCAGGAATCGCATGAGCCCCGCAAAAACGAACAGCGAGGTAACGTAGATGTACTTGCTTCCAATATGTCGAACGACTTCATCGGAAATAGTATACATGATGTAAGCTACGATGATGATCGCGGTGAGCACCGACAGAATGGTGTTGAGGAACTCAATGGTATAATTTTTTGATGACGCCCTGAGCGGAGCCTGGCCTTCGTGGAACAGCACAAGATCGTCGCGACGTTTTGCCATCGCCAGGAAGAAGGAGAGGAGGAACACCATGATCACCAGCCACTGGGAAATCTCCACGTTAGCGAGCCAACCACCGGCAAGCGTTCGTAATAAAAATCCGGATGCCACCATTACCGTGTCGAGGATAGCTACATTCTTAAGTCCCATCGAATACAGCAGGTTGATGGTCAAATACATCAGCAATGCTATCGCAAAGTTTTGATTGAGGAGAAATCCCCACACCAGACCTATCGCAAGACACACGAAAATGAGAACAATCGCTGTAGACTTACTTACTTTATTGGATGCCAGGGGCCTGTTTTTCTTGGCTGGATGCAGCCGGTCCTTTTCGATGTCCCGATAGTCGTTGATGATATAAACAGCGCTGGCTACGAAGGAGAAGCAAAGAAACCCCTCAGTGAGCAAAATCATCATGTTCACGTCGGCTAATACTCCTGCGAAAAAAGCGGGGATGAACAGGAATGCATTCTTCGCCCAATGATGGATTCGAAGTAAAAAAAAAATAGCGCATATCAGAACAGTTGGCTTAAATTTGGGTACGAAGAACCATGAATAAAAGCACTTTGGCGAATTTAATGAGAACAAAAGAGCCTTACTTTTAATCGATTTCCTGCTCGTTTTCCCCGTTCCTGATCCTCCCTTTACTTGTAAAACTTCCGTTTCGTGTAAACATCTTCCTTAGCTGGGACGGAGCCTACCGACTCATGACAGGACAGGTGCCTTTCAAGGATTTTGGGATGCCCATGGGCTTCGGTTTTTGGCTGATACCAACAGCCTTCTTTAAAATATTCGGACCCACCTTCGCTTCGCTTGTCAAAGCAGAAGTGTTTATCAATTTCTTAAGTCTCCTGGCACTGCGTGGCATTTTAAATAACCTGCGCGTAAAGCCGATCATCATCACGATGGCAATGCTGGTATTTGCCCTCACTTATGTGATCTACAACTTCTGGCCATGGTACAATCACAGCGTGGTTGTGTTTGAAATGGTGGCATTGTATTTCCTCACCTTATACAATCCCGAGAAATCGAAACGCTTCAATATCCTGGCGATGATGGCGGCCGGACTGTTTAGTTTCCTCACGCTCTTCACCAAACAGGACGTTGGTGGCATCTGCTTTTTGTTCTCTTCATTCCTGCTCGGATACGTTGCGTTAAAAGAGCGCGCATGGATGCCCATTATCATATACGTGAGTTCGTTTTTTATTGTAGCGATGGCATTCATACTTCCATTCGCCGACGATGGTTTCTTTTATTGGTTCAACTATGGCCAGGCTCCGCACAACTCACGCATCACATTAGCTGCACTGCTCGATGTAGTTCTCGCTCAATCCATCGTTGAAAAGATCTACATCATGATGCTGATTGGCGGACTGTTGATCACGGTTCCATCATTCAAGGCGTTCCTCGATGATCGAAGATTGTTCTTCCTCACATTCGTATGCCTGTTGATGGTCGCGCAATCGATGGTGACTCGTGTGTCCAGTCCTTTGCCAACAGATCACATGACTTACTTTCATGCTTTCGGTTTTGTTGGTATCGCGATATTCCTTCCATGGGGGAAATGGGAAACGAAGCTGGTTAATGTCGTGCTTGCATTGTTGGTCGTGGGGTTTGTATTCTCAGCTGGCACCTGGAAATATATCGCCGGATTCATCCCATCGAAGCCGAGCTCCGAAACAGCATCTGCGCCCGCTGCCGCTCCGTGGATTGAAGGCTCTTTGAAAACATTCAAACGCGTTACGATACCAGTCGGTACCGAAGAAGGCATTCAACACATTATGTCATTGCCCTTCATAAAGAAAGAAGGGCTTCGGGTTCTCAACATGTCGGAGTTAACACCACTTGCCTACGAATTGGGTTTTACTCCAACTACCGGAACACCATTGTGGTTCCACATGGACGTCGGCATGTTCCAGAAACAGGTTGATGAGATCAACGCTCAACTGACCAGTGGAGACTATGATCTCGTTTTATTCGAGCATATCGAAAGTCTGCCGACCTTTTACCCAATGGCGATACACGATGTGTTGATGAGTAAGTATTTCCGTTACGACCTGTTTCCAGCTCCACGTAAATTGGAAGATGGAACAATCGAGGTGTTTATTCGCCAGGATCTCGCCGACCAATTTCAATTGAAATCGGCCGGTGGTCTGACCACAGAGGCTCGTCAATAACCTCATAGTTTCCCGACTTTAGCTCATCGCTTGTGAAAACCTGGTCTATCCTGATCGGTATTCCTTTGAAATTGTAAGTATGAGCATATCCTGCTCCTGATGTTGCAAAAGCATCGTTGAGTATCCGCCGCATCTTTATGCACGGATAACTTTGCGGCAGCTCGTTGAAGTCGCCACACAAGATCACCGGGTAAGGTGATTCGCTAATGAATCGTTCAATCAGTTTTGAATGCCAACTTCGTGCCTTCAGCGCATTCTTTACTTTCAAAATATTTTGTCGCACCGAATGATATGCAAAATCATACGACACCATATGAACATTGATCACTCGTATGGTGTCGTTACCGGCAACAAGGTCTGCCCACATTAATCGATTGTATGAGTTAAAAGCCCATTCAATTTTATCGTGACGAACAATGGGAAGTTTCGTGTAAATAAACAGTCCCAAATGGTGATCATCTTTCGTCGTCTTCAATGAAGACAGCCGTGTGTAACCTTCAATATCCAGTGGTTGCTTATTCACTTCAACCATTTCCTGGAAACAGTAGACATCGTAGTCTTTGTCCAGCACCCACTGATGAAAAACCTTTCGATTGTTTTTGTATTTCGTCGAATCCCTGAAGAACCCAAGAGCATTCGTGTTATATGTCATCAGCCGGATGTGTGACGTTGGCGGTGTCTGCCCTCGGAGCGAAAACGATTTAGATACCAGTGGCACTGACGCCAGCACGCCTATCAGTGGGACTATAGTCCATACAGATCTCCTGATACCGAGGTAAATCAACAGCCCCAACTCTACGATAATCCAGAGCGGTATGCTGAACCGCTACAAAGCCTGCCAGGAAGAATTCGTCGGGTGGAACCAGTACCGAGCAGTACGCGCCAACAGAGGCAAGGAGGGAGAGTGTGACGACCAGTTTAAGCCTAAATGAAATCAAGCGGAAAGTAATGTTTTGCAATATTACTGCATTATTTTTGGGGTTATGGCATCTGACGTTACATACGCATACGGCAAGTCGCAGGTCTTTTCCAGCCCCCGGATGAGAAAGCACCCCGCAATCGGAAGGTTCATTTACAAGGTTTTTGGGTACACCAGCATCGGTAACTGGGCACGGGCCAACGTGTTCATAGACCGCCTGAAACTTCTCCCGATGAAGGACTTCAGGAAAATCATGGACCTCGGTGCCGGACTCGGCGAGTTCACTTTCATGATGGCCGAAGCGCACCCTGAGAAGCAAATAACCGCTCTCGAAATTGCCCCCGACCGCATCGCGTTGCTCCAGGAGGTTGTTGCCAAGCAGAACTACAAGAACGTTACTGTGTTTCCCGATTACATCGCTAACCACAAAGACGATAACTCATACGATTTTATCTTCAGCATCGATGTGTTCGAACACATTCTTAAAGAACAAATGCCCTTCGAAGACGCTTATAAAAAGCTGAAGCCGGGTGGTTATCTCATGGTGAAGATGCCCAACGTTACACAAATCACCATCTTCCCCGACAAGTGGTTCGAGGAGCACAATCAATGGCTCGAAGACGAGCACATCGGCCAGGTGTATAATCTCGACCAGTTAGTAGATCGTTTCAAGCAAGCTGGATTTAGCATCTTACATGCGTCGTACTCCGATGGATGGATCTCACGCTTAGGTTGGGAGATCAGCTATTTCTCTGCGAAGGGCGGTTCTGTTATCCAACTGGCATTCCTCCCGTTGGTGAAATTTATTTACCTCATCGAAAGAATGACGTTCCGTTCGAAGAAGAATGGCAATTGCATTCAGGTGATCGGCCGTAAATAATCCCCTTTCTTTCCCGTAAGCTTATTGCGAAGTTGGCGTGGCCAATCTTTATTCATGCACGGCTTTTCTATTGTCAGGAAGAAGAGAATACTAATTGCGAGTATCACCGGGCCGAGTATTATAAACTGAAGCAACAGGTTCGGTCCAAAGTATTGCGTAAGCGTAATTCCTTTTGTGACGGGGTACAGTGTTTCGATAATGGGCAGGTGTATGAGATATATTGTGTAGCACATACCGCCGATGGCCGTGATCCACGGAAGTGTTATAATCCTGTTGAACCAGGTTGACTTAAACACTGAGAACACCAGCAGGAACAACGAAAACAAAAACAGCAACCTGTTGATCAAATAAAATTTCCACGACCCAGGTTGCAAACAGCGCGATGAATGCAATAACACCCAGGTAGTTGAATATGCTGTGCCTGGTAACACCGTTCTTCCATTCGGTGAGATAGATATCAGCCAGCACGAATCCCATCAAAAAGTAATGCAGGTGTGCAAGTATTGTGAAAGACGTATGTCCTACGAAGAACCTGAACTGTTGTTGCAAGAGCATCACAACAAGAATAAACCCACCCAACACGAGGCGGCGTTTGGTAGTAGAGCTGATCCTGAAAAAACTGATTGCAAGCAACGGCGCGAGAATATAAAATTGCACTTCGATCTCCAGTGTCCAAACGGGTGGATTGATGTAGCTCCAGTTCTTGTAGATAAGACTATGTGTATAAGTGATTGTTGCCAGGTAATGCGGCAGCAAATCATTGATTGCCCTTGCACCTGTTACGAATAAATAAAGTGAAATGAGGGTGATAACAATCAGGTACGGTGGTTCGAGGCGGGTTAACCTGCGCCAGAAATAACTTTTGATGTTTACTTTTTTTGCGCCGCTGAGGTAATGTGCCGCGAAGGGCATCCCGAGAATGAATCCACTGATAACGAAGAAGAGATAAACGCCTACCGAACCGCGGTCGGTCATGAATGCTGCGAAGTCGCGTTCAGTTCCGGGAATGAAAGTTACTGGTGATCTTCGTTCGATCCGTTCAGCAAGATGTTGAACCACTACCGGGGCGATAGCTAGAAAGCGAAGGCCGTCTACTTCGGTGATCATCTTTCCGCCCGAAGTGACCCTGGCCAGCCGGGCCGGAAGTGTCCTTAAAAAATTGATTGCCATCGAAACCTAACGCCGTGTATTTACTCTTCAATCTTCGCTTCGACATCGAGTTGTTTGAGAAGCTCTGCGTAACCTTCAACCTCTTCGAGCGCCACACCTACCAATGCCTCCAATGCGATCTTCGCACTATTGAAAGCCGATTCCGTTGCTATTGCCTTGTCTACCTGGTCGGCATACGCCTGTAATGTGAGCCGATACTGATCCATGTTAGTGACTTCGGCATTCTCGAATTTTTTCTTTGCCGCTTTGTACATCGCCAAATAGTCTTCTTTAATATTCTGACGAACACGATACTGTTTGTATGTAAGTCTCACCTTTTCGAGATCGGTGAGAACTTCTTCTCGCACGGCGAGCTTCTGTGCGTCGATGGTATAGGTTGCCCTGATCACTTTCTGGTCGGCGATCTTCGCCAGTGCGGAAGTATTGGCAAACGTACCGATACTTAAACGTATACCGAAGTTGTAACGGGGAAAGAAGACGTTGGCAGGCCGCTCGGATGATTTAGCCAAAGTGAATTCATTAAGGTTACCCTGTGCATAGATGTCGTCGAGCCACTTCCAGCGTGAGAGCGATGCTTCTCTTCTCGCGATATCCACATCCTTCATGATGATCTTATTCGATGGGTGATTTTTCCAGGCGAGCTGTACGAGCTTGTCTTCGATGTTGTTCGGAGTGATATGATCCGGTAACACTACCTTATTGTAGTCGATACCTTGTCCGTTGGTTTGCACGGCCCAGATCAAAAGCATTAAACAAAGTAATGATCTCATAAAGGGTGTTATGTGGTAGTTTCGTCCAGTTTCTTTAAGCGTACAACAAGCGCCATCATAATGTAAAAGATCAGGATTGTTGGCGCCTGGATCAATGCCTCTTGTGGATAATTGGCGATAACAATACTGAAGATGGAAGCAAGAATTCCCGCAAGATAAGCTTTCAGCAATGGATCCTGCATCCGGTAATAATTTCTAACCCCGACCGATATGATGACGACGAAGAAAATACAGTAGATGATCAGTCCGACCCATCCGAGCTCTACGGCCCACGCGAACATAACCGCTGTCGGGGGCAAACTTCGCCAGTGGCGAATCGGGTGTAAAGCGACGGCCCCACGTTCCGATACTTCCCAGTCCTGCGCCGATCGGATGTTGCTGGATGAATGGTTTAATGAATGCCTGGCTGCGTTCCCTTACCTGGAAGGATGGATCTTCGCTGGGTTTGAATGCAGAACGGATACGTTCCAGGTTGTTGCTCGACAGGAACGGACCAACGCTGTGGATGTCGGAGAAGATGATGCCAGCCCCGAGAGCGCCAAGGATACCACAAACGATTAGTGTTCTCCTCTGCAGTGTGAGCAACGCATAGAAAATCAATCCTCCGGGTATCATCGCGTAAGCTGTGCGCGTTCCCGCGTACACCATTCCAAGCAACATAACGCACGCACAGCCACCGAGAAAAATTTTATACCACGGCTTGAATGGGCCGGGTATCAATGCAATGCAAAACAACCCGGTGTACGACATCAAAATACCAAACAGTGTTGGGTCGGTGAAGATGGAGAAGATGCGATAGCGACCCCAGTTGTAAATAAGGTTGTAGCGAAAATCGTCGGCCGCAATCCACGCAAGCTCCGGACCGGTCATGCCATGAAATTCCTGGAACAGTCCGTACAGTGCAACTGCCAGCGTCAGGCAGATCCAAAGATTGATGATTGTCCTGATGTACTTTAATGTATCCATTGAATGCAACGTGATGAAGTAGAACATCATCAACAATGCGATACCACGGATCACGTATACCCCACGCTTCGCGCGAAGCCATGGGGTTTACGAACTCGAAACAGTTGTAGATGATCCAGAGCCAAACAACATAACTGATCGAATTGCCAGCAACGGTGAAATCATTCTTCCTCCACTTATCAAAGATCATTGCGATCAGCAGCGCACCAAGAAAAATATCCAGGCCAACCCCGAACGGAACACCAGGGACAAACTTCGCGATACCAAGGCAATAGGAAATACAAAGCAATACAATGATCCCGAACTTGGGATTCGCTATCGAATAAATAACCAGTGGCAATCCAATAACGACGCCGAGAAAGATAAACCCGAACTGCAGCCCGAACAGGGAAATACCAACTGCCAACCCCAATGAAAGAACAAGCAGGACAACATAGATCATTACCCCCACCACGCTTAAGTGTGGAGCCGGGGTTGCGAAGGAGATTTTCTCCTCGCTTCTCAAGTCGATATGTCTGGTCCTTTTCTGCCATATTCTAAAACACCACGACAATTAAAAAGAATGTGAGAAACATCGCGACGGTCATTATGATCAACACAACTTCCATGATCTTGTTGGCGACCGGGGTCTTGTCTTTCTCCGGTTCTTTCAGCAATACGTCGTCTTCTTCCTCGAACTCCATTTGTTGCTTACCTGAATTTCAGATTTCCTTTCAATATCTGCCTTGCGGCAAAAAAGTCCCTGGCGATAATAGTCGATCGTGTTTGCGAACACATTCTTCATTTCCACATCGTATAGTTTCACGAGTACAAAATGTCCCGCTATAGCTACTATGATATAGGATAGCAGCGTACCATACGCAGCGCCCATCAATCCAAATGTTCTTACAAAAACGATGTTCAGCACAATGTTCAATACCAAAGCAAAGATCAACATCCTGAAGTTTTGATGTGGCCGCCGGCCGAATCCAAAACCATTCCAAACTGCCTGTTGAAAGGCGCGAAGACCCCGAACAGGATCGTTACCCGTAAGATATTCGCCGACTCAGCATATTCAGGATCTGCAATAAGGTAGATGATGAGATCGGAAAGCAAAAACGTTCCGATAACGATAGGCAGCGTAATGGCAATGGTAAGCGCCAACGATTTTTCGTAGATGCTCTTTACAACCTTCTCACCAGACTGGCTGATGCGCATGGTGCTATGCGGGTAAACAACTTCGGAGACCGAGGTTGCCGGGTATTCGATGAGGTTTGAAAGTCGCATTGCAGTGCTGTACAAAGCCACGCTGATGGGGTTCAAAAAATATCCGATGGTGAACTGATCGACACTTTTATAAAGCATGGAACAGATGTTTGTTCCCATCGCATACTTCCCGAACTGGAAGACCTTTTTTATAGTTGGCATATCCCATTCGAACCTAAAGGCGATAAATCTCCGGGCCAGCATAAAGGCCACCACCAACCCAATAAAGGTACAACCGGTCCTGAATAAGCACCAAATCAATAACGGAAGCGTTGAGGTGCGCGTAATAGATCACGACGTTGGCCACGAAGAATGTTCCCTGCCTCGCAAAAAAGCTCCAGAAGATCCCGCTGAAGCTGAGACGTGCCTGCTGAAGGTAGTTGAACTGCGGAAAACGGGATCAACAGCAGTAACGTGAGCCCATACCACATAAACATCGACTTGAGCTCGGGCATGCCGAGGCCTTTATCGAAGAAGGTGAGATAATGACGATGATCAAAAAGATCAGCGCCGAGTACACGATGTTGAGTATCCACGACCCTGTTACAACCCTGTCGGTCTCGTGTTCACCGTGGGAATGTAGCAGTTTAATAACGGCATTCTGGATGAGACCATTCCTCGACATTTCGATGATGGTGGTCACGGTGAGGAAAAGACTCCAAACTCCGAACTCGCCCTGGCTTAGGAAACTTGGTTTGAGCTGGAAGTAGAAACTTCCAAAACCAAAAATAAGGATACTGAATCTTGAACCGATCGAATAGATGCCCGACTTAATCCACTGAGGATTAGAAAAGAGTTTCATTAAACAGACAGGTCCTTTAGCTGCACTTTGTTAAGGACCGAACCCAGCAGCTTTCCTTTAATCGACTTAAGATATTTAACCGACTCCTGGTCGAGCTGATTGAGCACCCTGTCGGCGCTGAACACAGGGATCACCTTATCGGAAAATTCCACGAGCTCTTTTGTGTCGGAGTACTCGTTGATCGATGGGCCCTCCATAAGAATGTAATCGTAGTTTGAAGAAAGCTTTGCGATTACGTTTTTGAAGTTTCTGCCTGCAAGTATTTCTGAAGGTGAATCATGGCCACCGATGTTACCGATGATATGAACACCGTTGAACTCCGTGTTGTGGATAATGGTCCCTGTGATCACCGTCGGCATCTGCTTCATTGAAGTTTTCGTTTGCCTTTGCTTCTTCGTCGAACTCGAAGCCGTTGTTTGACTTCCCATTCTCGGCATGCGTGCCATTTGAATTCGACTCTCCTTTGCTCTCCGATTGTTCGTTCGAGGTTCGCTCGTTGTTCTGGGCTTTCCCTTGTGCCTTACCCTGTGCGTTGGTAGTGGTCTCGCTCTCTTCGCGAACTTTTTCTTTTTCGCCAAAGCTGCTTTCTCGAGCAACTTGATGTCGGCCTTGCGTTCGAGCAACAACTTTGTCAATGAATTGTGACGGAAGTTGGTGTCGATAATGAGTACCCGCTTGTTGATCAGGCTCAGTGTGTACGAGAGGCAAATGATGATGAATGACTTTCCAACGTTTACCTGCGTGCTCGTAATGAGGAACACCTTGCTTTGTGATGTCTGTACTTCATACCTCAGCTTGCGGAGGAAATGAACAAAACGATCGGCCTCTTTATCAACATTCTTGTTGTTGAATACTTTTTGAAGATCGAAGTCTTTCGTCTTCACAAGATTGATAGAACCGATGTTCTTGATGCCTGTAAGTCTTTCGAGGCGTGACGCTACACGAATACTGAAGTCGAAATACTCGACACCGATGATCAATGACACGCAGAGAACGAAACTTCCTGCACCTGCGAGAGCCATCATGAGTATTGCTTTCGAAGGCTCTGCTTCGTAGCTGGGTTGTCCTTTCAGTGTTTGACGGATGGCGCTGCCGATAACGAGCGCTTCATTCTTCGCATCGTTGTACTTGTTCTGCACATTCGTATAATCTTCGGAAGCAAACGTTACTTCACGTTCGAGGTCTGCAAGCTTTGCTTCTTTGGTTGCGAAGCCAGAGACGTCGTACTTCATCCTTCTAAGTGAACCTTCGATAGTTTCGAGATCCGATCTCGCGATCTTGAGATCGACGTTGTACTGGTCTTTTTGTTTTTCAAGGTCTTTGATCTCCTCGGCTGTCATTCTTGTGTTGATCGATTCGAGACGGCCAACTTCAAGTTGTAGCTCATCGCGGAGCTGGTTAAGCTTTGCTTTGTTTGCTTCGGCACCTGCACTGTTAAGCTCAGATATCTGGCGGCGGAGGTCGACGATCCGCTGGTTTACCTTTAAGGTTTCATCCTGGTTCGACTTGTTTACACCTCTCAGCTTTGCTTCGACGGCGGAAAGAGAAAAGTCGAGTCCTTTGATCTTCTTTTCAGCATCTTCTTTCTGTTTCTCGTAGTCTGAAATGTTGTCGATCTTACTTTCACTTTCAGCGCTGTAGTTCGTTACGTTGTTGACAACTTTAAAATCGTTGAGGTTCGCCGTTTTCTGATCGAGCACTCTCTTCTTCTCCTGCACCAGGTTCTCGAGGAAGTCGATCGACTCCGAAGAACGGTCGACCTTTCAATGCTTTGTTATAGCGGATGAATTCTTCGCACACTGCATTTGCAGCGAGGGCGGAGAGATATGCATCCTCCGAAGTATAATCCACAGAGATAAAGTCGGAAGTAGAAACGCGACGGATCCAAAGCTCCTTCTTAAAGCTTTCGTAGTCGTATTCGTAGCCCTTGAGAATTTCGAAAAGGACGCGGTCTCTTTCGTCACTCGAGTTTAATGGCTTAAAGTTTTTGAGTCGTTCCTGGAATTCTGTTTTAGCGGATGCGAGGTCGGCAGGTTTTACTTGTAACTCACCGTCTTTCGATGGCTTGTATTTCCGGAATGGCTTGTTCGATTCGAGATCGTGAAGGACCAGGCGGTAGGAGACAAGACTCATTACGGGGATGGAGTTCATCGACTCGATGATATTCGTGAAGTTCGTGCTTACCTCGAAAGGGTTGTCCGAATCGTCCTTCAGTTTAACAGCGTCGTTGGTTGTGAAACCGGTGGCAATCTGCGCGGTCGACTTGTACTTTTTGTCCATTCTGGACAAAAGCGCACCCGTGACGATGATCGTCAGCAGGGGGAAGGTAATGAGCACCCAGGTCTTCCTCTGGAGGATTTTAAGAATATGTAAAAAGTCCATCGGTCAAAGCTGCAAATTTACGCAAATTTTGGTTGTGGAGGTGTACTCCAGATTACCTGTAGAACATCAAACGAATAGCGTCTGGGCTGCTGGCTTCAAACGATTTCGCCTGCTCAGTACTGAACGTAAAACGACTTCCCTCGATGCCAAGGTTCCTGAACTCGTCCAGGGTTTTCAATAATCGGTCTCTGGGTATGTCAAGGTTCTCGGCCCCCTTCCTTTTTCAGGGCAACCAGGCGGCAGTAGATGTCTTTATTGCTAGCCAGGCCGGTAGCGATCTTCGATAGCACCTTGTTCTGATTGGGAGTGAGCTCGCTCGTTCCTTTATCGAAGTAAAGTGTCACATTGCCCCCAAAGATCTTTTGAATTTCTGATGGTTCAATAAATTTCAGGGCAACAGTAGGTTTGTCGTCCTCTATTGAAACGGTTTGATCTTCGCGCTGAAGATGTCTCCCATCTTTCCGTTTCTGTTGCTGGAGAAGTAACACACCTAAGAATAATCCCGACACCACTACCAAAGAACCCGTTGTTGTTGTTCAGCAGCCGCAACCAACACAAGAACAACCACAGCCACAACAGCAACAACCAGTCGAACCGGTTGTAAAAGAACCTGTCAAAGATTACGCGCCTATCCTTCAAGGCGAGCCTAAGAAAGAAGAAAGTGTTCTTAACGGGTATTATGTTGTGATCGGCGCCTTCAGAAGCCACGACAATGCTATGAAGCAAATCCGCGAGCTACGCGGGCAAAGCATGTTCCCCGACTTGCTTTATGTTCTCGACAGAAACTTCTATTATGTATTCCTTTACCACTCAGACGATCGCAAGAAAGCAATCGACGAGTTGAAGGATATGAGAAGGAAGTATCCTCGTGCATGGCTCTACGAACCAGGCGCAACTAAGAAGGACAACGACTAAGGTTCGTACCAGGAGAGTTCCATCACGTTCAGCGGGCAGATCCCACCAGCATCAGTATCAGTAAGTTCTACCGAAATGATCGTGGCACTCGACATCACGCCGGTCCATGTCAACACTTGTGTGACGTTGTTGGTAACATCGTTGATCACTTTCTGAACGCCGTTGACCGCCATGGTCATCGTGTTCTTACCATCAACAGAAACGGCCGTTGTATTTCCCATCGCCCTTACCTGGTAAGTAACGGCATTGTCTAATTGTGTTATCTGGAAGCCACGTGTGATCCCTTGTGAAGGACCGGGAACGTACCAGTATTCTTTCAAGGCGTTGTCCGGGAATGGTCCGGAATTCAATCCAGTTACCTTACCAAGGTCCTGTGCTGTGAGAGGCGAAACCACAACAAGCCCAAAGGTGGTTGCAACTCCGTCCGACCGTTTGAGGTTCGGCAGAGTAAAGCTGGTATTGGGAGCATCAGTGTAAGCGTAGTTCCACTGATCATTTCCAAATACAGTTGGAGCATCGGCGCTACCGAACGAGATCAGCACCCTTCGCAACGACGGTTCGTTGTCGTTGATAGTAAGTAGATGCACCCTGCTCGATCCGAGTCGAACAACGCCATCGGAAGCAGATAATGTAAATGTGATGATGCGGTTGTCGTTGTCAACCAACATCGTCGATGGGAGTAACTGTGAGTTCAACCTGGGTAGCACCTTTGGAAACGGGTACTACTATATTATTGCCTGAGGCTGCGGGTGCAGTTGTAAAGTTGGTACCGTACGTAGCGCTGGTGGATAGATAGCTCACCGTTACACTACCATCCGCGGATGCTGGTATCGACAATGGATCAGGATTGTAACGGGCGGTCCGGTCTCACTTGTGATCGAAGACGACGAATTGAAATCTGCAAGCGATGGCGACTCATCTTCCTGTATCGTCAACGTAAATTTCTTTGATGACCCTGCCTTTATCGATCCGCTTGTTTCACTGATCTCGAATACGACGACGAAATCCGAATGGAAGTAGGAATCGTCTTTGGCAACAACTGTAAAGCTTGTTCCCGTTGCGCCGCTGGGAGCTGTAAGAGAAATTGTATTGCCATTAAGGGCTGGAATGGTTGAGAAATTATCCGCCGTTGCATTATTAGAAGCAAACGAGATAGCGAGGTGGCCTTCGCCCTTTGCTGGATTGGAGAACGGAATGTTTACAGTATATCCTGTTGTAGAATTTTCTGCGATAGTCGCCGTGGCGACTTCAAAGGTTGCCGTTGCGGGGCTTTCATCATCGTTGATGGTTGCCGTGAACGTAGTGTTTTCAGTCAGCAAAAATCCGTCGCTTACCGCGGTAAGCGTAAAGATCACAGTTCTTGAATCGGAGTAGATTTCGTCGTTAACGGAAGCCAGCGAGAATGTTGCTGCCGATTGACCAGGAGCGAGCGTTACCTGGAATGATCCAGTGTTGCCGGAAGGATTCGTGTTATAATCTGAAGTGTAATGCGCCGTTCCTCCAAGAGAGACACTTACCGTCCCCGCTGTAACAACAGGCCTGTCGAGCAGGATCGTTACGTTGATCTCGCTTCCTTCATTGACCGTTTGCGTTGCCGAGCTGAAGCCAACGTTGATTGGCGGATCGGGATCCTTCTCGTGTTTACACGAGGCGAGCACCGTTGTGAGTGCCAGGATGAGCACCGTTATTCCGGGCATCCAATTCGCCAGGAAAGGTTTGTTATTCATAATTACTGAAGTGGCGTGAACGGGGACAGTGAAATATAATCGGAATATATTGTGTTAACCCAAGTTTAAGTAACCTTTTTAACTGTGAATGACTTGGATGACCGGTAAGCTGCATATTGTAACGGTCGTATGTAAAAAGCGTACCAAATCCGCTGATCAAAAAATGCCCTGAAAGGGCGTGATTTTGACGTAAGATTTTTATGCGAAATTAATTTTTTCGAAAAGACCCGGTGCGGGCGGTTTGGCCTATAAATTAGGGGTTACTTCAGTGAGTTTGGGCGTATTCCAATACGCGGATTCACGGCTTTTAATCTAGTTCTACATGTCTATAAGGTGGCTATCTACGGGGCTTTTTGTCTGCCTCGCTTCTATTCCTGCGCTCTCACAGGTGACCCAAAAGGTCTTTACTCTGAACAGCAGTCATCGCGAGATGCTTAATGGAACAGTCGATCCTTCCAACTGCCCTAATCCGCCAGACGCCAATTGCCATTGTAGATCTGAAAACAGCTGGGATCCCGGCTATACCGGTGTTTTCAAAGAGGGTTCCTATGTTGGTAAGAATGCGGGAGGTACAACAGTAGAATTTATGAACTGGCGGATGTTACTGCCTCCAGGATACAGCCCAACGAATCCAGTAAAATATCCAATGATCGTTATGATCCATGGTGCGGGTGAGGGTGGGCGCGTGTGGAGCGGTAATTTTAATTACACTCCAACCAGTATTGACTACGACAACAACGGAAGAGTTATCACGAATGGTGGCCAGGAACATCGTGATGCTGTGGCGAGAAATTCCTCTTTAAGTAATTCTTTCCCCGGCATTGTAATTTTTCCACAAGTGAGTTACAACGGTGCGTGGGAGAGCGGATGGGAGAACGGAAACCAAAGTGACAACACAAGGATGGCTTCGTCGATTATTGAATATATGATCGCGAGTCAGAATGTTGATCCCGATCGCATCGTGATGCACGGACTTTCGAATGGTGCACAGGGCGTATGGGATCTTGCAGCTAAAAGACCAGACCTTTTTGCAGCCATCGCACCAATGTCAGGTGTTGGAACGAACCAGGCGGCGCAGGTTGATGCGCTTGTCACTACACCCGTCTGGATCTTCCAGGGCAGTGTAGACTCAAACCCCAACCCGTCTGCGTCCCTGGACTGGACCAATGCAATGAACAACGCCGGTGGAAACATGATCCGCACGGTCTACCAGGGTGTAGGTCACGGTACATGGCCGATCGCATACGCAGAACCAAACTTTTTTCCGTGGATCAAGTCGAGGACCAAGAAAGACATTTATGTTTTTGGAGGAGCAGCATCAGTTTGTCCGGGCGGCCAATTGAAGCTCGGCTTTTCTGCAAACTTCCTTGCTTATCAATGGACAAAAGATGGCGTTGATATTTCCGGTGCTACATCACGTTATTATTTTGCAACGACTGGTGGTGTTTACACAGTCAAATACCAGAGACGTGCCGATAGCTCATGGGCGACTTCCAATCCTTTAACTGTTTCGTCGTCATCGTCGAGTGCATACACGCCGGTGCTCACAAATACCGGGTCCACTTACATACCGGTGAACGTTACAGGGACCACGCCGCTGCCAAGTGTAAAGAACTTCGTGTACCTGAATGCTCCAGCAGGATTTTCGTCTTATCAATGGTATAAGGACAATGTTAGTGGAGTGCCAACACTGGTTACGACAACAACAAGTAATCAAAGGCTCATAAGCCAGGATGCGGGTATAGCTTCTGATGCTGGTTCATATTCAGTTAAAACAGTTTCAGGTTGTATAAGTAACTTATCAAACAAGATCACGCTTACGTGGAATTCACCACAGCCAACAAGTCCACAGCCTTCAAAAGCATCCGCCACCGTTCTTTCTTCGACTTCATTAAATGTAACATGGACCGATTACACCGGTGAGATCGCTTATGAGATCTGGAGATATCGTCATGCGTTGACCTACGGCGAACAGAACTGGACACAGGTAGCCACGCTTGCCGCAAACACGACGAGTTACGTTGACACCGGTCTTAGACCTGGTGGATTTTATAAGTATACCATTCGCGCTATTCTTTCCAATGGATCTGCAATCTGTTCTCCGGAAGGTCCCGATAGTTGGGGCGTTCCGTCTGCCGACGGCATTCCTCCAACAGCGCCGACGAACCTCATTGCGAGCAATGTGACGGACAGCGGTTTGACGCTGACATGGACCGCGTCGACAGACAACGACATGGTTTATAAATATGAGGTTTACAATGGATCAACACTTTTACAAACCGTAACTGGTAACATCAACGGCGCACCGCTACCCGCAACAACAGTTGATTTAACGGGGCTCGCACCGATGACAACTTATTTCCTGAATGTAAGAGCACTCGACTTTACAGGAAATTATTCGCCGTTTGCCGAAGGCGCAACTGTTACAACCATAGCGCCCGTCAATGGACTTACTTATAAGTATTATATATATACAGGCACGATGCCGGGTAATGGTGGCGCACAGTTGGTTGAACCAAGAGCTAACAATAGCTTCGATTTTTCTCAAACACCAACTACAACCGGAACAGTCGGTACATTCAGTTTCGATGCATTGACGCACCAGGAAGATAACTTCGTGTATGCCTTTGATGGTTATCTCGAGATCCAGACATCCGGCAACTATACGTTCTATACTTCTTCCGACGATGGAAGCAGGCTTTATGTCAACGGCGCATTGGTGGTCAACAACGACAATGCACACGGCACCCAGGAAATTGCGAGCAACGCAATTGCACTGAACCCAGGAAAATATCCGATACGATGCACGTTCTTTGAACAAGGCGGTGGACAGGTTTTGACGGTAAGCTATGCGGCAACGGCAATAGGCATATCGAAGCAGATAATACCAGCGCCTCGTCTATACAAGAACGGAGCGATCGTTAATAACTACTACACCGCCGCAAGCGGCGCGCTGGATGACGTCAATACATGGTGGTCGAACAGCAATGGGACTGGAAACCATCCTGCGAATTTCACCGGTGCACAAACCTTCTATAATGTTGTCAATCGTTCCTCGGCAGCAATTACCAATGCGTGGACAGTTTCCGGTAACGGATCGAAAGTTATAGTTGGAAGCGGCACTGCCATCACATTAGATATCAATGCTGCATATACCGGAGCAATGGAAGCGAAAGCTCTCGCAACCATCAACGTCAATACTTCAAACCGTACCGGCCTTTGGAGCGCTCGATGCAAACTCAACTGTGAATTTCAGTCCCGGTGCTAACATTACCATTCCCAATGGAATGTATGGAAACCTGAATCTCGTTTCCGCAAACCAGTATGCTATTGGAGCAAGCAACACCACGATACAGGGTAACCTGAATGTTTCTAACGGTGTAACAACAACAGGCGCGGCAACCAACCTTTCGAGACTTGTTGTTGCGGGTAATGTTACGTTTTCAAACTCGTCGAATCCTTTGCCTCCAACAGGCGCGAACCAATATGCGATCGTGTTTACTGGTGGTAAAACTCACACGATGTCTTTCAACACACCCGTTGATCCGAATTTCTTCAGCATCCAGACCGACGTTGGTGATGTTGTGAACTTCGTGAACAGCGGCGTTCATACTTACACTGTTGGTAGCAACCAGGGTGGAGGTATCGTGAACAAAGGTGTTATCAATATTGGAAGCAATAATCTTGTTGTTAATGGTCGCGGTAGCGTGAATGCCAACAACGAAACCGGTTCGTTCTCTGTTAACGGCGGTAGCATTACGATCAACTCCACTGCTACGTTGAATTCAAACCTCAACTTCGACGCCGACTAATAATATCCTTACTAACCTTTCACTTACACTCCCGACGTCTTATACTACTTCACTGCTTTCGCCGACCGTTGTTAACAACCTTGTATCTGTTGGTGGTGGTGGAAACATTCTTACTGGTGATGGCAACCTTAAGCTTACATCGACGCTGGCACTTACTGCCCGCTTAGGTCCTCTTGGCAATGGCTCGCGAGTTACTGGTAACATTATCGCCCAACGTTACATGGAAGGAGAAGGCCAGATCTATCGCTACATCTCCATGCCAGTGAAGGGCGTGAAGGTTTCAGACCTCCAGGCATTCTTCCCGGTAACAGGAAACTTTACCGGTGCCGATGTGATCCCTGGTGTTGCCAGTGGTCCATCGTTGCTCTATTACAATGAGCCAAGCTATCAGCAATTCCCTCCTGTGGGCGGAACGAACCAGGATACGCTCAAAATGGCGCGCGGCTACTCAGCATACATTCGCGAAGGCACCGCACCAACCAACTGGCAGGTGAAGGGTGCTCCGAACCAGGGCAACATCACGTATGCTCTTACAGGTGGAACAACACCTTCAACTGGTTATAACCTGGTGGGCAATCCTTATCCGGCACCGATCACCTGGACGGGTGGTAATGGCGGCGGTTGGACGAGCACTGGTGTGAGCGCTGGCATTTCAATTCGTGAAAATCATTCAGACGGAACTTATCAATGGAAGACTTGGGATGGTGTGGCTGGTAACATCCCTGGTGGTCGCATCACTGTTGGACAAGCATACTGGGTGCGGACAACTACAACAACCCCAACGATGACCATTGCAGAAACTGCGAAGTCAACTACTGACGGGGCATTTTATCGTGAAAGTGATCCAGAGAATGTGATTGCAGTGAAGATGGTGAAAGGCACGCAGGAAGACGATGCTTACATTCGATTTACAAGAGAAGCGACGCAGGCCTTCGATACAGATCTCGATGCATTGAAGATGTCGAATAGCTACTTTAACCTGTCGACGCTAACTACCGATGGCAAGGCCCTTGCAATCAACGTAACAACAACCGGTCAATGCGATCAGACGATCAGTCTCCGAACGGCCAATACTCAAGCGGGATCTTACCAGCTTGTACTTTCCGGAGTGCAAAGTTTGATCTCCAAAGACCAGGTGATCTTTACAGATAGCTATACAAACACCACGGTAACACTGGTTGATGAATACACTCATAATTTCAGTGTCACAGCAGATGCCGCTTCGAAGGCTGACGGCAGGTTCAAACTGAAGTTCATTAAGCCCGGAGTAACATTGAACAACACGCTGTCGACCGATGCTTCGTGTAACAGCAACAATCCTGTTGTTCTTGTAAATCAGTCGCAGCCCGGCGTTGACTACACTGCCTTTATCAACGGCGTTTGCTGTATCGACACCTTTCGTTGGAAATGGCGGCAACCTCGCAATTGCTATTGATCATTCGAAGGTTTCTTTTGGCAAGACCAATATCCAGTTTAAGGCTGGCTTCCTGGGTTGCTCTCAGAACGATCTAACGAATACGGTGAATGTAAATCGCGACTCCGTTGATGCACCGAAGCTGGTAATGAACGACGGTGTTCTTTCAGTGAGCAATCTCACAGGCATAACGTCGTATCAATGGTTCCTCGGTGAAGATTCGCTCGACGTAACTACACCAGACTTCGCACCAATAGATTCCGGTGCTTACACAGTACAGATTAAGAAGTCATCATGTATTCTTACATCCAACGAGATCGTGAAAAACAAACTCCATCTCGACATGCCTCTTCTCACGAACGAAGTATGTAATGCCGATGCAGTTGTCACAATCAACAACACACAGGAAGGCGTTAAATACAGGGCTTACTTTGGAAGCATCGAAGCATCTTCGATTGTAACTGGCACTGGTGGACCAATCTCAATTACTCTCGACTCTGATGTGGTCACATCTGGTGAGAAAGATATTCGCATACAAGCTGGATTTGATAATGATCTTCCACAATTCCTTACATCACAACTTACGGTTACCCGCGATGTGTTAACCACACCGGCAGTTGTTGTGGATGGAACCATATTGAAGTCAAGCGCCACCGGCACCGCATATCAATGGTATCTCAATGATCAAGTGATTGATGGAGCAACATCGAACCAGATCGACTTCGTTTCGGAGGGAACCTACTCTGTCGAAGTAACATCAGGAACATGTAACGCGAAGTCCAACGACATTCCGCTCACTTTCGCTATCCGCACCGATCTAACACTTCAGAGCCAGGCAGTATGTGACACTGACGCAACGGTAAACATAGATAACTCACAGGATGGCGTTACTTACGGAGCTTACTACAACGGTAATCTCGTGTCTAATGAAGTGATCGGTAATGGTGAAGACATCAGCCTCACAGTTTCATCTTCATTAGGTTTCGGTAAGAAAGACCTCACGATCAAAGCCGGTTATCTCAACAATACCAGGCATGACCTCTCGAATTCTGTGTCGGTGAATCGTGAGAGTCTTGCGGTTCCCCAGATCACGCTTGTTGCCGGTGTTTTGAAGACCGATGTTCAAGGTGTAACATATTCATGGTATGATGACGATGAAGAACTCAACGAAACAACCTCCGCAATCGAACCCACACAATCAGGCACTTATTTTGTCAAGGTCTCCAATGGAGTTTGTACTAAACAATCCGCACCAGTTAGCTATATCGTTACAGGTCTTGGTGAAACCGATGAAATATCGGTCACAGCGTCTCCCAACCCAGCCCGATCGAGAGTTACAATTGTTGCCGGCAAGGCGATCCAGCCGGTGATGGTGAGACTTACGTCTACAGTGGGGCAGACATTTAGCGTTCCGATTTCTACAATAACAGATAGATCTGTGGAACTAGACGTTAGCGAACTGTCGGTTGGTTTTTACCTGGTTCATGTAAATGGACAGGTTATCAGGCTCCTGAAAGAATAATGTTGAAACATTAAAAGAAATAGCGACAGATGATCGGTTTGTACCCGGTTCTAAAGGTTACATTCGTGAATCTGGCGGTATTCCTTACACGGTCCAGCGGCTTTAATCAATCCTAAAAAATGTCTATTTGGCGGTTTTTAACAGGGTTTGTACTTTGCTTTTCGACTATTTCTGCCTTTTCGCAGGTAGTCACCAAGGAATTTAACCTCCTGAGCAGCCACCGTGAGCTCCAGGATAATACTATAGATCCCGTCCTCTGCCCGAATCCTCCAGACGACTGTCATTGTAAACCCACCGCCGGCTGGGCTCCAAAAGATGGTAACGTTTCTCTCGACCCCAGCTTCAACGGCCCCTGGAAGGAAGCTTCTTACGTAGGACGGAATGCCAGCGGTTGGCCGCAGGAATTCATGAACTGGAGGATAGTGTATCCGACAGGTTACGACCCAGATCGCGCCGAACCTTATCCAATGATCATCATGCTTCATGGTGCGGGAGAAGGCGGTCGCAAAAGCAGCTGTTGCGGATTCGACTATTCCCCCACAAATCAGCAGTACGATAACAACGGTCGTAACATTACGATTGGAGGGCTTGCTCATTACCAGGCATCGAAACGGGCAGCAAACGTGAGTAACTCATTTCCGGGAATTATCATTTGGCCACAAACAAGCTATAATGGTGCATGGGATAGTGGCTGGCAGAACGGAGCGCTGAATGATAACGGCAAGATGGCTGCAGAGATTATCCAGTACATGATCCGTGACAGGAATGTTGACCCCGATCGCATTGCAATGCACGGCCTCTCCAATGGAGCAGCAGGTGTATGGGACGTTGCATCAAAGCGACCTGATCTATTTGCGACGATAACTCCAATGTCGGGAGTTGGTAGTAACCAGGATGCGATGATTGATGCGCTTGTAACTACACCGATCTGGATCTTCCAGGGCGGACTTGATTCGAATCCCAAACCATCAGCTTCTCAAGACTGGACAGACGCTTTCAACGCAGCAGGTGGAAGCATGATCCGATCACTTTATCCTGATCTAGGCCACGGTACGTGGGACAGAGCTTATGCTGAACCAAACTTTTTCCCTTTCATTAAGTCAAAGACCAAACGTGATATTTATGTGTTTGGTGGCATAGCAAGTGTTTGTAGTGGAGGCGCTGGATTGAAGCTTGGCTTCTCAGCGGACTTCGCCGAATACATATGGACAAAAGACGGTGATGAGATCGATGGTACTAACGATCGCTACTTCTTTGCGATGACTCCCGGTACGTACACCGTTAAGTATCGTCGTAACGATGATGCATTCAATCCCGACAGGACGGACCAATTCGGACAGTGGGGTGAATCGAATCCCCTTGTAGTCGCTGATGCCGGAGCCGCCACATATCATCCTCTACTGACAAATACCGGTTCCGTTAATCTTACGGTCGATTTAAGTGGTATCGATAACCGCATTAATTTTATTGCGCCCATTGGTAATCTTCTGTATACATGGTACAAGAACGGTGGTCAAATAGCTCAGAGCACAGTTTCTAACACTTTAGAGATTAGTAGTAACACTGGTAGTGCCGCCGATGCAGGTACCTATACTGTGAAAGTACTTCAGCCTTCAGGTTGCGCAAGCTTGGACTCGAATCCAATTGTCGTAACATGGAATGCATCACAACCTTCATCACCGAGACCAGCTGCGCCGTCTACTGTTTTGGTAAATGAGAAGGAAGCGAATATTGGTTGGACTGACTACGGAAATGAGACAGGCTATGAAGTGTGGAGGATCCGTTTTGGCTTTGGTCCATCGCCTGGGTATGCTGGTACGATCTGCTCTACACCTCCAGGACTATATTCACTGCAGGCCTATCAGCTGATAAAAGTTCTTCCTGCTAATACTACATCTTATCGGGATACCGGTCTTCGTCTTGGCGGTGCATGGTATAGATATCTTGTCCGCGCCATACTTCCGAGTGGACAGGCAATTTTCTACAATGATCCTAACCTCCAGGTAGTGACGGCGACTGACGTTACGCCACCCACGGTACCAAGCAACCTCGCGGCTTCCAGTATCACATCAACTGGGGCTGTGTTGACATGGACTGGATCCACAGACAACGACTACGTGTACGCTTATGAAGTTTACAATGGGTCAACATTCGTAGCGCTTGTTAGGGCTTCCGCTCCGGCTACCGGACCGTGTAGCGGACAAACGACGAACCCGACACAAGAAGGTACACTTCCTGCGCCAACAACATACACGGTTGCAGCTCTCGAGAATAATGTGAATTACAATTTTAGTGTAAGGGCATTGGATTGGATGGGAAATTATTCGACGTTCTCAACGCCAGTGCCGGTTAGTACACAGTTGTTTGCGGGAACGACGAGTGGAACGGGTGTTGATTTCAGACAATACAGCATAACAACTGTTCCGAATTTATCGACATTCGACTACACCCAGGAGCCGACGACGATCAGCACTTCGACTAATTTTACCGTAACGAACGCGGACAAGTACGTATCACTGTGGGAAGGATTTATTGATGTTCGTTCGAATGAAGGAACCGGTTTATTCACATTCTCGACGCAATCAACATCGGCGGGCACTGTTAATAATCAGGAACCTAGCCAGGTTTATATTGACAATGATGGCACCGGCTATAAGCTTGTGGTTAATAATCCCGGAACAACAACAGCCAAAATCTCGGGTACAATTGCATTTTCTGACATTGGAAAATATCCTATTAAGGTCGTTTACTCAGAGTTTACGGGAGGTCAGAACTTGACCGTGAGGTGGACAACACCATTGATTACGGAGGCTGCTATTCCTAATTCCCGTCTCTATCGTCTTGACAGAACTTACTACTATCTCAAAACGGGAGTCTCTGGTAATGACCCTACTCAAGTGTCGGCGTGGACAACGTCATCTACGGGTTCTGGGGGAACTACTCTTACAAACTTTACAACAGCCAACAGGTATTATATCGTTGCCAACCGTTCGTCTGCCACTGTTAACAGTGCCGGCACTTGGGCAATAACAGGTACCGGTTCGCGGATCGTGGTAGGTAACGGAAGCAGCACTGCTGTTACTCTAAACCTAAGTAGTACGGTCACGGGAAGGGTCGAATCAAATCGCAACGGGGTGATTTCTGTAAACACGGCGAGTATGCCAACATTTGGGACACTCGATGCAACATCAACAGTCAACTTCAATAATGCCGCCGCGACAAACATTCCCGTTGGTATATACGGTAACGTAAATCTGGCCCAAGCACAGGCATATACATTGCCCGTGAACATAACCCAGGTGCAAGGTAATCTCGATGTTGTTGATGGTGCTACGACTGCCGGTGCAACCAATAACTTCTCCACATTGAAAGTCGGTGGCGATATTACATTCCACAACACTGCCACAAATCCATTACCAGCCACATCAGCTACGACGTATGCGGTCATATTCTCCGGTGCAAAGAATCACAACATCTCTTTTGTTAATCCCGTAGACCCAAGCTTCTATAGCATGCAAACAGAGGTCGCTGACGTTGTAACATTTACCAACGGTGGCACACACACTTACACGTTCGGTACAACGCAAGGTGGTGGATTATTTAACCGTGGTACGATCAACATTGGAAGCAACAACCTTGTTGTTAGCGGACGTGGAACAATTAACCCAAATGGTGAAACAGGTGACATCGCAATCAACGGCGGTAACTTCACGTTGAACTCTACTGCAGCAACAGGCTCAACCATCTTCTTCAACGGAACTGATCACACTGTCAACAACCTAAGTGTAACTATACCTTCTTCGTACTCCGCAAGTCTTCAAAGCACCGTTAACGTAAACAACCTGGTATCACTCAGTGGTGGTAACATCACCAGCGGTGGCGATGGTTATCTCACATTGATGTCGAGCCTCGCAAGCACCGCACGTATCGGTCCAATGACTGGTACTTCACGTATCAGCGGACCCATCACAGCACAGCGCTACATGGAAGGAGAGGGTCAGATTTTTCGTTACATCTCCATGCCTGTAAAAGGCGTGAAGATTTCGGACCTGCAGACATTCTTCCCGGTAACAGGAAACTTCACCGGAACCGACGTAATACCTGGAATGACCAGCGGCCCTTCATTGCTTTATTACAATGAACCAGGCGGTGGCTATAAACAATGGCCTCCAGTTGGCGGAACGAACCAGGATACGCTCAAAATGTCAATAGGCTACTCCGCCTACATTCGCGAAGGCACTGTACCAACCAACTGGCAAGTGAAAGGTGCTCCGAACCAAGGCACAATTCCATATACTCTAACGGGTGGCACAACACTTTCTACGGGTTATAATCTTATAGGTAATCCGTATCCTGCTCCGATCAAATGGAATGGTGCTACCGGCGGAGGTTGGACAATGACTGGTGTGAACAACACGGCATCGATACGTGAGAACCATGTCGACGGAACTTATCAATGGAAGGACTGGAATGGTTCTGCCGGAGCCAACACTGGTGGACTAATCACAGTTGGCCAGGCTTACTGGATACGCGCAACAACGGCAACGCCGACTCTTGTTGTGACCGAAGCTGCAAAGCAAACTACAGACGGTGCATTCTATCGCACAGGAGATCCTGAGAACACTATCGCGGTGAAGATGAAGAACGCCAAGTACGAAGATGATACGTTCATCCAGTTTGTGAGGGAAGCGACACCAGCGTTTGACAATAACCTGGATGCATTGAAGCTTGCTAACACAATCTTCAACATATCGACATTATCAACAGATGGAAAATCCTTGTCAATCAATCTTAGTACAACAGGCCAATGTGATCAAACGATCAGCTTCCGTACGACGAACGTGGCAGTTGGATCATACCAGTTAGTACTTTCAGGTGTTCAAAGCCTGTTGGCCGACGACCAGGTAATCTTCACAGACTCTTATGCAAACACGACTGTTACATTGAGTGATGAATACACTCATAATTTCAATATCACTACCGATGCCGCTTCGAAAGCCGATGGCCGGTTCAAACTGACGTTCATTAAACCTGGTGTGGTTACAAACAATACATTGTCGACCGAAGCTGCATGTAATAGCACGAATCCGGTTGTGCTTGTAAATCAATCACAGGCTGGTGTTGATTACACTGCGTTTGTCAACGGCGTTGCCGTATCGACACCTTTCGTTGGAAACGGCGGCAACCTTGCAGTGGCGATCGATCATACCAAGGTCCCTTTCGGTAAGACTAATATTCAGTTCAAGGCCGGCTTCCTTGGTTGCACTCAGAATGATCTCACCAATACGGTCAATGTAAACCGCGACTCAATTGACACACCGAACCTGGTGATGAACGAAGGCGTACTTTCCGTGAGCAACCTGACTGGCGTAACTTACAAATGGTTCCTCGGTGAACAGGAGCTTGGTATAGTGACACCAGATTTCACTCCAATAGATTCGGGTGCCTACACAGTTCAGATCGAAAAAGAAAGTTGTGTTCTCACATCCAACCAGATTGTGAAGAACAGGCTGCATATCGATATGCCTCTTCTCACGAACGAAGTATGTAATGCCGATGCAGTTGTCACCATCAACAACACCCAAGAAGGTGCGAAGTACAGAGCCTTCTTCGGCAGCATCGAAGCATCATCGATTATTACTGGTACTGGCGGACCGATCTCCATCCCACTTTATTCAAGTGTGATCAGCACAGGTCAAAAGGATATCCGCATACAAGCCGGCTTCGAAAATGATATTCCTCAGTTCCTCACTTCGAACGTAACAGTGTCACGCGATGAGCTCGGCACACCAACGGTTGTTGTGGATGGTACGAAACTGAAGTCCAGTGCTACAGGCACAGAATATAAATGGTATCTCAATAATCAATTGATCGAAGACACCGACGCCAGCGAGATCAACTTCGTTTCAGAAGGAACCTATTCTGTTGAAGTAACATCTGGAACCTGTAATGCGAAGTCTGACGGCATTCCGCTCTCATTTGAAATTCGCACCGACCTTACGCTACAAAGCCAGGCCGTATGTGATGCCGATGCGACAGTAAGTATCGACAACTCACAGGATGGTGTTACTTACGGAGCATACTTCAACGGTACTCTTGTTTCGAACGAAGTGATTGGTAACGGAGAAAGCATCAACCTCGCGGTTTCATCATCACTCGGCGCAGGAAAGAAAGACCTTACAATCAAAGCAGGCTATCTCAACAACACTCAACATGATCTTCAAAATGTTGTGTCGGTAGATCGCGAAGATCTCGCGGAGCCGCAAGTAACAGTCGTCGCAGGTGTTCTTAAAACAGACATCGTGAATGCCACCTATACCTGGTACCAGGACGGCGAGAAAATAAGCGGCCAAACATCTTCAGCTATCGAACCTTCTGAATCCGGCATCTACTATGTTGTGGTTACAAACGGTGTTTGTACGAAGCAGTCCGCACCGGTAAACTACATTGTAACTGGTCTTGGCGAGATAGATGAAGCTTCTGTTACGTTATCTCCGAACCCCGCAAGAACACGCGTGTTGATTGTTGCAGGCAAAGCGATTCAGCCCTCAACGGTGCGACTGACATCCACACTTGGACAGTCGTTCAACATACCGTTGGCGGTAATCACAGATCGATCTGTAGAGCTCGACGTAAGTCAATTGTCGATCGGCTTCTATCTAGTACATTTGAATGGGCAAGTGATAAGGCTTGTCAAAGAATGACCAGACTTTTGAAGATCGCCGTCGCCGGCTGTTCCCTGATTTTAATTCTTGTTCTTATCGCCTGGTGGGTAATGTCTGCCCGCCAGGAGAGTAAGACTATGAACGAAGAGGCTCGCAAAGCCGCTCCGGGCAAGTTTATTGAGTTAAGCGATGGGGTTACTCATTATGTTGAAGCTGGCCCCGCCGATGGCAAGCAAGTGGTGTTGATACATGGCGGTGGTATTACAGGCATGGAGGTTTGGAACAACACAGCACCATTTCTTGTATCCAATGGATTCCACGTGCTGTCGTACGACCTTTATGGTCGCGGCTACAGCGACCGTCTCGATGACGAATATACATCTGATGTGATGGACCGCCAGCTCACAGAGCTTCTTCAAAAGGCAAACTTCAAAGACACGATCGACATAATCTGTATGTCGATGGGTGCGATGATTGCCCTTGATTATGCAGCAGCACATCGCCAAACAGTGAATAAGATCGTACTGCTCGATCCTTATGCGACAGGTGATGCGAAGCCTAGCAAGATGTTGCAGATACCGGGGCTTTCCGGCTTATTGATGACGATGTACTGGTATCCGCGTGCTGTCGAAAATCAGCGGAAAGAATTTGTAGACCAGCCTTTCTTCGAAGATTACTCTAAAAGACTTAATTACTTTATGACCTTCAAAGGTTATAAGGACACCAACTATTCCACGTGGACGAAGATGCAGCCTTACAGTAAAATGTCGAAGTTTGAAGAGATAGATCCGGATCGCGTATTGTTGATCTATGGTGCGAGGGATCCATATTTTTCTCCGCAGATCCTGGAAGACTACAAACATCATTATCCAACGCTAAAATCTGCAGAGGTAGCGGACGCTGGACACATGCCACACTACGAGCGTGCTGAAGTTGTGAACCCGCTTATCGGCGACTTTTTAAAGTAGAGACGATCCGAAGGATCTCGTTGGTCCGGGTGCCCCAGTTGTTGTTCTCGACGAACTTAACGCGCTGTTCTACTTTCCCTGGTGAATTCTCTTGCAGCGATTCCGTAATGGCTTTCGAGAAAGACGCAGCGTCGGGTACAACCTTCACCACCTCACTGAAATCCTTCATGTCTTCGGAGAATGTAGTTGCCACAACGGGTTTTCCGGCAGCCAGGTATTCATTCACTTTCAAAGGATAGATACTCCGCGTAAGCTTGTTGTGCTTGTAAGGAATGATGGCTACGTCGGAGTACTTCAGATACGCAGGTAGTTCCTTGATATTTTTACTACCTGTAAACATCGTATTCGGCATGGCCTTCATTTCTTCGAGCAGTTCGGGCTCGAGTGTTACGGGGCCGACGAACAGGAATAGTTCATCGAGGTGTTCTTTCATTACATGCCTCATCAAGTCGAAATCGGTCCGGTGTTCGAGGTGACCCGTATAGATGACGATGGGCTTTGTGACATCAGCAATTTCTTTTGGACGTGGCAGATCGGACGTTAGGGCCGTCTTGAATAACGAAACATCTGCTGCATTGGGAACAACATACACTTCTTTATTGAAGGGCAGGTTGAGCCTGCGAAGTTCGCTGGATGTTGTAAACGTTACGTCCGATTTCTTTACCATTTCCTCTTCCAGTCGCGGACCGTGTTTGTTGATGTGGGCCGACACGGCGATGTCATCGATCGTCAGGTATGCATAGGTGCTGGGTTTGAACGACGACGGAAAGCTTCGGAGATAAAACGGGTTGAACGAATTGATGAACAGGAAGTCTTTGATGTTATAGTCGCGTATCAATTTCGTCAACGTTCCGGAGATGATGTCGTCGTTGACGTGCGAGAGACTTTCATACAATAAAGAACCCTTAGATAGAAAATTGATCGGCATTGTCATCGCCGGTGTAACGGCAATGAGTTCGCCACCTGTTGCAGGCAGTTTCTTGTAAATATCTTTTCTCAACAACAACTGTTTCATTCTCGACCTGATCTCGGGCGTGTTGAACTTGCTGAGAAAGTATTTATAGGTTACCGGGTTGTCGATATAGAATACCCTGTGGCTTTTGGCAAACTCCGTGGCAAGGCAGAACGACGGCGACGAGTAGGGAGCATCCCACCGCGCTATCGCGAAGAAAACTATATCCATGCCTAAAATTAGCTCAATGTGGCGGAATTCTTTTCTGAGTACCAGCTATTAATGATCTGTAAAAATGCAGGTACAAATATCAAAACCTGTGGAACCAGGAAGAGCCGCGACTCCACGACTGAGCTGTACGAGAAATGAATGATGAACCAGATCGGCACCATAATCCAAAACCAGATCCTGAGTTGTGGAGAAAGCTTCCCAAGAAACAATATGGTAACGATAGGAAGGAATCCCAGTGTACCGATCATCTGCAGGTACATTCTCTTGAACGTAATGTTGAACCACCAGAAGTCCTTTACCGAAGTCATTCCCTCTATACCGATCGCTGGTTGATAACCGAAGTACAATCTCACACCTACGAATGCAATCACGAAAGCAACACCCGACGCAATTCCAATCATCAATATCTTTCGATCGATCGTGCGGTTCTTCCAATCGATCGCTGGTATCACAAGCATGGCAGGTATCAATGCAGACGTTTCCCTATTGAGTGACGCAAAGAAACTAAGCGGAATGATCCAGACATATTTTTTGTAAAGGATCAACAATACTGCAGTCAGATAAAATATGATATCGAAATACGTGTTCAACGACAAGTCGGACGCGAATACACTGTGGGCCATGCAGAATCCTACAGTCAGTATCCCATAGAGACGCAACCATGGATTCAATATTCCCAGCTTTTTGAAATACAGATCCGCAAGAATGAAGATCAAAATATTTTGAAGGAGACGGAGGAGTATAAATGCAGCCCCGTAACCCATGGATGGCATTACGAGTTGCAGCGTGTGTGTAAAAATTTCCGCAATGTAAGTGCTCAAGATCCGGTACTGCCAGGGGTTGAAGAATTCCGAGTTGACTTCGAGCATTCTTTGATGCCTCACGATCATGGCATCCAGCGTTATGGCGTCGGCGTTGGTTGACTGGTGATAGACGATGTATACGCTAATAATGCTATAAAGCAGTATTTTTAGCCATTCATTGCCATTACTATAAGACAACTTCAC
>JBBCGZ010000019.1:0-325800 GCA_037200305.1 Bacteroidota bacterium | reverse complement strand
GCCTTAAAGTCAAATTGTCTGGAAAACAGGAGATTAGGTCTAATTTAGTGCCAATTTTGCTGAAAACAACGAACAGATTCCCTTGGTTTGTGTTTTGATAAACAGCAGTCATGAACTTCGAAAAATTTACAATCAAATCACAAGAAGCCCTTCAGAAGTCGGCAGAGATCGCCATGGCCAGGCAAAATCAGTCGATTGAACCTGCCATATACTGAAGGCCATTCTAGAGACAGATGAAAATGTTCGGAATATCTCTTCAAAAAACTGAACGTTAACTCTGTTCATCTCAATACTAAACTCGATGAGTTGATCTCATCGTTTCCTGTTGCAACCGGTCAGCAACCTTACTTGTCGCCGGCAAGTAACAGCGTGCTTCAAAATGCTGATAAAGAACTCAGGGAATTCAAAGACGAATACATTGCAGTGGAGCATTTGCTTCTGGCATTGCTTGCGTCTAAAGATAAAATTGCCGCCCTGTTGAAAGATGCCGGGTTCGATCGCAAAGGTCTGCTTAAAGCAGTCAATGAACTGCGTGGTGGATCGAAAGTAACCGATCAAAATGCGGAAGCGAAATACAAGTCGCTCGAACGTTACTCAACAAATCTGAATGAGCTCGCGAAAGCAGGCAAGATCGATCCGGTGATCGGTCGCGACGAAGAGATCCGTCGTGTGCTGCAAATTCTTTCGCGACGCACCAAGAACAATCCAATTTTGCTGGGCGAACCCGGCGTTGGTAAGACTGCCATAGTCGAAGGCATGGCCCAACGTATCGTGGATGGCGACGTTCCCGAGAATTTGAAATCGAAAATCCTCGTGTCGCTCGACATGGGTCTGCTTGTTGCCGGTGCTAAATACAAAGGCGAGTTCGAAGAACGTCTGAAATCCGTCATCAAGGAAGTAACTGACTCGGATGGCGAGATCATTTTGTTTATCGATGAAATACATACACTGATTGGGGCCGGTGGCGGAGAAGGCGCGATGGATGCTGCCAACCTCTCAAACCAGCCCTCGCTCGTGGCGAACTTCACGCTATTGGAGCAACCACGCTAAAAGAATATCAGAAGTATGTTGAAAAAGATAAAGCTCTCGAACGTCGTTTCCAGTCAGTGATGGTAGACGAACCTTCGATAGAAGATTCGATCTCGATACTTCGTGGTATCAAAGACAAATATGAATTGCACCACGGTGTGCGAATTAAAGACGATGCGGTTATCGCCTCTGTAGAACTTTCGAGTCGTTACATTTCCGATCGCTTCCTCCTCCCGATAAAGCAATCGACTTAATGGATGAAGCTGCGGCGAAACTTCGCCTCGAAATGGACTCTCTTCCCGAAGAGCTCGATGAGCTCAACAGGAAGATCATAATACTGGAGATCGAACGTGAAGCAATTCGTCGCGAAAAAGATAAAGACAAAGAAAGAGAGTTGAGTCGCGAGATCGCTGAGTTCTCCGAAAAGAGAAACTCTTTGAAAGCAAAATGGGACTCGGAGAAAGCGATTGTTCACGGCATTCAGCGCGAAAAAGAAAATATCGACAAACATTAAGTTTGAAGCGGAACAGGCTGAGAAATCTGGCGACTATGGAAAAGTTGCCGAGATCCGCTATGGCAAGATCACACAAGCAGAAGCGGCCCTGAAGAAGCTCCAGGAAGAAATGAAGTTGTTGGGAAATCAATCCCTCTTGAAAGAAGAAGTAGACAGCGAAGACATAGCAGAGGTTGTAGCACGCTGGACTGGCATTCCCATTTCGAAGATGTTAGCAAGCGAGCGAGAAAAGTTTATTGCACCTCGAAAATGAATTGTCGAAACGCGTGGCCGGACAAGAAGAGGCAATCGCCGCATTGAGCGATGCCGTTCGTCGCAGCCGCGCGGGGTCTTCAAGATCCGAGACGTCCCATTGGGTCATTCATTTTTATGGGAACAACCGGTGTTGGTAAAACAGAACTGTCGAAAGCACTGGCCGACTACCTGTTTAACGACGAGCACGCAATGGTGCGCATCGACATGAGTGAGTACCAGGAACGTCATAGCGTGAGCAGGCTGATTGGTGCGCCTCCCGGTTATGTTGGTTACGACGAAGGTGGACAGTTAACGGAAGCCATTCGCCGCAGACCGTACTCGGTAATTCTTTTGGATGAGATCGAAAAAGCACACCCGACGTGTTCAACATTTTGTTGCAGGTGCTCGATGATGGAAGGCTTACGGACAACAAAGGTCGCGTTGCCAACTTCAAGAATACGATCATCATTATGACCACGAACATCGGTTCGGCAATCATCCAGGAAAATTTTCAAAAGATTACTGATGACAATTATTTCGACATATTGGAGGAAACGCGTGACCAGGTTCTTGACGTGCTGAAAAAATCAGTGCGACCTGAAATTTATCAACAGGATCGACGAGATCATTATGTTCCGTCCATTGAATCGCGCAGATATTCGCAAGATTGTCGACATACAGGTAGATATGATCGTTAAACGTTTGAAAGATACTGGCGTAAGCCTGGATATTTCCGACGTAGCGAGAGAACGTCTCGCAAAACTTGGATTCGATCCGCAGTATGGCGCGCGACCATTGAAAAGAGTGTTACAGCGCGAAATTTTGAATGAGCTCTCGAAGCAAATACTTGCAGGTACTGTTACGAAGGGACTCAGTTATTTATGTTGACTTGAGAAATGGTACTGATTTTATTTTCGAGAACGCAATTAATCAGTCCGTGTCTGCGTTATAGATCTGAACTTGACCACGATCGTGGTTTGGTTTTTTGGGGTATGACCCTGCAGTATGACAACTGCAGGGTTTCTTTTTATACTATCTGCCTTCTTCGATATGAAACACTCGTTTCAACTTGTCTTGTCCTTTCCCATTCATTAACATCAGTAAGTAGTCCCCCCGCTTCGATGGTGACATTGTGTTCCGGGTTTTTAATCAATTGATGTTGTCCTTCTTTCACCTTCACAATCCCGATCAGTACAACGTTGCATTGCTTCTTCAGATCGAAGAATGCTGTCTCGTAATACATGCCTTTAAGAGGATTGTCGTTGGCGATATAGAACTGTTTCATATCGTATTCGTCCTGTTCGTGGGCGAATGCAATGATCTCTTCGCTAAAGAAGGCAACGTCGGGTTCGTAGATGTAACTGGCCAAAAGTTTCGACGAGATCTCGTTCTTCGAGATTGCGTAAGTAACGCCTGCGTTCTGAAAAGTGTTCTTAAGGTTTCCGTTATCGAGTGTAACTACGTAATGAAGGTTCGCAAATGCTTCTTGATGTTGATGATATACACCAGCTTTTCCGTGTCGTCGCCAAGATTAATAAAGACAATTGATGCCTTCTTTAAGTTGGCGGCCTTCTCGATGAGGTCGAAGTTGTTGTAGTCAGCAAAAAGCGTATACACCCGGTCGGTTGTTATAGTATTCGTGAATGATGTCGATGCTTGAGCGATCTTTTGTGATTACGGCAACCTTGCGGCCCGCACCGATCAGGTGAGTAATCACTGAGTGGCCGAAGTCGTTCCAACCAACATGACCACATGGTCTTCGAAGGTGGTACCGTTCAACCCGAGGTCTTTTTGTTCTTTCAACGTGCTCATAAAATTAGAGATCTGGCCAATTATAAAACCGTAAAACACCGAAGCTCGACAACAGGAAGACAAATCCAATCATACGTCCCCAGTAAGTAACTGGAAGTGTATCGCCATAACCTACCGTGGTGAGCGTCTCCAGCAAGTACCACATGCCGTCCTGCAACGAATGAATATTACTTCCTGGTGCATCTTCTTCGAAATCGAGAAGAATTGTTAATAGAATACCGTAGGTACACAGCAACGCGAATTGCAGTGATGATGAAATTGCGGTAATTGGGGCGCTTCATGAATTATAGGCCAAAAGATACCAATAAAGGCGCTTTTATTATCATACGAATTTTTTCGTAACAATACTTGACCCGTATCGTTAAAAGGGATAGAATTGTATTACGAAACAATTCGTATTAATGAACGGTCAAAAAAACATATTGAAGCCCACAGAAAAAGACTTGACATCCTGCGCATCGTGTGGAGAAAGGCCCAATCAGCGTAAAGGACGTGCATGAAATGATGGGTGGCGGACGACAACAACGGCTACACGACCATCCTGAAATTAATGCAGATCATGCACGAAAAAGGTCATTTGACAAGACAAAAGAGCGGCAAGCTGCATCTATATAAAGCGATCGTTTCGCAGGCGAATACTCAACAGCAGATGCTCGACAAGATGATCGAGACGGTGTTTAGCGGTTCGGCTGCGGATTTGGTAATGAGTGCCCCTTGGCACTCGTAAATCTTCGAAGGGAGAACTTAAAGCGATCGGGAATATCTTGACCAACTTGAAAAAGGCGACAAATGATTTCACAACACCTGGTACAAAGCATCGGCTGGACTTTAATTCACTCCCTTTGGCAAGGGCTGGGAGTTTACATTCTTCTGAAGGTAGGAACGCGGTTGACATCGAGGGCAGATCTCAGGTATGGTATGGGTGTGGCTGCTTTAGGATTGATGGTAGCGTGTTCTATTGCTACGCTTTTGATCTTGAATATTAAGTCAACTTCTGAAGGTTTCAACATTGTTATCGACGGAACTACGACAGGCACGTCGTCTCAGCCTTTTGTTCTAATCGTTCTTTCATGGATCGACACCAATATAATCTGGCTCTTGCGCTTTTGGATGCTTGGTCTCGTTGCGGGCCTGTTGAGAATTGCGGCAGGTCTTTGGTACATCAATCGTCTTCGTCGCAATGCGAATGCTGTACAAGGCGAATGGCTGGAGCTTGTTAATAATCTTTCAGCAAGCCTGAACATCACAAGAGTAGTAATAATGGCCGAAGCAGCGATAGCATCCCCCATGGTGGTCGGCTTTGTGAAACCGATGATCTTATTCCCTGTCGGATTGGTTTCGGGCTTGACCTACAGAACAAGTCGAGACTATACTTGTTCATGAACTGTCGCACATCCGCAGACAGGACTATCTTATTAATCTATCCAGTCGGTAATTGAAACGGTTTTATTCTTTAACCCATTTGTGTTGCTGATCTCTGCGCTCATTCGCGAAGAGCGTGAGAATTGCTGCGACGACCTGGTGATTGCAAAGGGAATAAGCCCGATCAGTTATGTAAAGACGTTGGCGCAGTTGGAAGCTTCGAGGAGCTCATCATCGCTTGCGTTGGGAATTGCTGGTAATGAAAATCAGTTGTTGAATCGAATTAAAAGAATTATGGAAAACTCTGCTAAAAATGATTGGGGAAAAGGACGATTGGTGCCTGTTGCTCTCCTTTTCCTTGGATTGATTTGCGCGTCGTGGCTTTCGATTGGCTCCGAAAAGAAAGAAGCTAAAGAAGTGAAGGATGCGATACTATCGTCGCCTGGAGAAATCACGCATGTAAGAATTGCAAACGATACTCCCAGGACACAAACCTTAAAGCTTCTGAAGAAAAGAGATGACAATAATAACAATTGGTTGCTTTTAGAAGAACCACAGAAATTATTGAAGTCCCGGTACCTGAAGATTTCGAGTTCCATTTCGATGAGATGGAGGTCCCTGGAGTCCCAATGGAAATGGATTTTGCAATGATGCCAACCATGCCCGACTTCGAATACCAGATCTTTGATATCGACAGCATTCCTGGTTATACCTTCAGGCTCCGCAGTCCCGCAGATTGGGAACAATTCGAGTCAGACTTCAAAGAAAAATTCAAGTCGCAGTTCAAAGACTTCTATGACAAGAACCAGAAGCAGTTCGACAAGATGCTCGACGAAATGAAGCGCAATGAGATTGCAAGAAGAAGAGACGCTGCGCAAGTAGTTGACCTCGAAAGAGTGACTCACAAACAAGCAATGAATGACGCTATGATTGCTGTCGAAATGGCTCGTCACAACCAGGTGCTTGCCGAGCAGCAAAGGTCGCTGGATGTCATTCAGTACAAAGAAGCTGAGCAGCTTTCAAAGGAGCTGTCGAAGATGGCTGCGAAACAAGACATGCACGTTCTAAGGCAGAATGCCCAAGTCCTGGACGAAATGTATCAAAAGCAGGCAGGCGAGTATCAAAACAGGCGGGCGAGTATGAAAGGCAAGCGGGCGACATGGCCCGTCAGGCGGACCAATTCAAGAAAGCTTTGGCAGAACAACTTGTTGCAGATGGATATCTAAAGTCTGGCGATGAGATCAACAGTTGAACATCAATGACCAGGATGGCGAGATGGTTGTCAACGAAAGAAGATCAAAGAAAAAGATATCGTTAAATACAAAGCACTTCGCGATCAGTATCTCCACACGAAGCGCATTCAAATGATACCAGGAAGGTCTGAGTAATTTCTTATTCGCAGGTCTTCATCTTTTCAGTAACTTCCTTACAGTTATTATTCCACGCTTGTGATCCCACGTATTATAAACATACGTGGCGATCTCAGCGATGTCGAGGTCGGTTAACGCCGTTATCCCTTTCATCGGCTGAACGAAAGTCTTTCCATTCACGACCGTTGGCGTGGACTTACCGTTTCTCATGATGCACCAAAACCTGATCTGGGTTTTGATCCATGAAGTCGGACTTGTTGAGTGGAGGATACAGCAACATGAGACCGCTTCCATCTCTTCTGATGACAATTGCTGCAGTGCGTTGTGTAAAGAATTTCGCCCTGGTTATAATACTGATCAAACTCAACGTCGGCCTTCCGAACGACATGAGATAATAATGACAACGGCAGTTGACAAGAAGAAGAACGTCTTCATTCTTTTCTTAGCTTCTCGATATCAGTGAGTAGGCGATCGACATCGGCAGGGCGTGTACCATCGTAAATGCCGCGAACGTGCCTGCTCTTGTCTACCAATACGAATGCCCCGCTGTGAACGAAGCGATCGGGTTCAGTGCTGTCTTCTCGTGCGGTTGACAAGTAACTTGCCTGGGCGATGCTGTAAATAGAGTCTTTCTCCCCGGTTACAAAGTGCCATCTATCACTCGAAACACCAAGCATGTTCGCATAGTTGTGAAGTAATCCAACCGAATCGTATTCCGGATCGATAGTGTGGCTCAACAGTTTCACGTCGGCATCGTTTGCCGTTGCATCGTACACGCGTTTCATCTGTGTCTTCATCTTGGGACAGATGGTACGACACGAGGTGAAAAAGAAGTCTGCAACGTAAATGTTGTCCTTAAAATGTGTTGTTCGTAACAATAGCACTGTCCTGGTCAACAAATGCAAATGATCGAATGGTGTGATACACCGTGTCTTTACCGTTGAAGTCGCGGTTGCCGATAAATGGGAGCGCTGTTTCCTTTTGCTTGCAAGAGCTAAAGAGTACGATCGCGAGTAGTATTAACAATAATCTCATCTCCTATTGATATTTCTCCCAAGTCAATGGGAATTACATTCTGACCAAAATAAACACCGCCGTCTTTCCTTCTATATTTTGAAAGTGTTAGCAATGGTTCCGCTCCTTTAACGCCTGTTGCCTGGTCAATTGTTGTTAACACGCAGCGTTTGCAAAGTTTCACACCGGCAAAGCTAAGATTGTTCATGGAAAAATTTATCCCAATGATCTTCATCAAATGGATCGCCACCGGTAAAAACCACGCTGGCCTGAAACGATTCATGGGTAACGGAATTTCCAGTCGGCTATTGAGGTCGTCGAGGGTGCTTTGGCCGATGATCATCATGGGGTATGCGTCGGCGAGACTCACCTGGTCGTCACCAACCCGGTAACGAATATCGACGGGCCGTTCGTTTTCTTCTGGAAAAGCGACGAGCCTGCATGGGAAGCCAAGGTGCTTCGAAAACCAATCGCTGTGTGTTTTGCTAACCTCGCGAACCGTTACTTCATCGTCCCAGATCTTAGCCTTTACCGAATCTCCTTCAATTGCTGAAGAGATTGTGATGCTGTTGCCTTCAAAGAAACCTTGAATCCGTCGTTGGCGAAACTCATCTTGAAGAGCGCCATTTTGTTGTGGATACGTTGAGTGAGAAAGATGTTGTCGTTGTCGATCAACATCCAGCGCCTGTCGTGCTGAAGGCCTTTCGTGAGGACAAGGGATGATGAAACAGGGATACCCCCGAGTGATTTTACCGGATAAATGTTGATTTCAGATATCTGCAGTTTTTTTCAATCCGGAATATACATCTTCTCGTAGTATTCGTTGGCCATCCTTGCGGCATCAAACTGTGGCACCACTCCTTTCATACTTGACTTCATCATCCGCAGCCATTTGTCGGGGCTGTCGTAGTACAATGGAATGATCTTGTTTTCGAGGAGGTCGAGAAGATTATTTGCTTCGATCTTATCTTTTTCTTCAATACTTAGAGAATCGTCGGCGGTGGGAATGATAAACGAGTTAACGCCATCTTGTGCGAATTCCGGAACCCATCCGTCGGGGATCGAAAGATTGAGAGAGCCGTTCATGGCTGCTGTCATTCCCGAAGTGCCGGAGGCTTCGTGATAAAGTCTCGGGTTGTTCAACCAGATGTCGGAGCCGCGCTTGAGATGTCCCGAAAGCCAAAGCTCGTAACCGGTTACGACAGTGCAATTGGGAAGCTCTTTGGTTTTCCAATAGATCTCGTTGAAGATATTGATAGCGCTGTAGTCTTCGGGATATGGCTTGCCTGCCCAGATTACCTGGATCGGATATTTCGGGTTGTTGGCGATCTTCAAAAACCTTTCGAAATCATAAAGCAAGAGGTTGGCGCGTTTGTAACCGGCAAACCTGCGGGCCCATACGATGGTCAGAACGTTTTCGTTAAAGAGTTTGCCCGTTTGATTGGCAACAGTTCTAAACAATTTTGCCTTTAATTCTTTCTTGCGTGCGTCGATCACTTTGTCGTTGTCTTTCAACAACGCCATTGAGAGATCGGAATCCACCCAGTACGATTGATTTTGTGCGTTCGTGATCGCAGTGATCTCGCAGATGTCTTTGTAACCATTCCACATCTTTCGCGCGACTTCGCCATGAAGCTGTGAAACACCATTGGCACGTTTCGACATTCGAAGGGCCGTGAGTGTGTAGTTCAACACGCCATTCTCCGGATGCAACGACTCTTCTACCTGCTTGGGATTGATGCCATTGAAGAAACTCATATTGTTGAGCAAAGGCAGGCTGTGTTCTTCGTTACCCGGCTTTCTCGGGTGTGTGTGTTGTGAACACAACCCGCTTCCTTACTTCGTCGAGAGTCTTGTACTTATCCAACAAATAAAAACAAAGCGGCAACGCGTGTCCTTCGTTCATGTGATAAATTTCTGTTTCGCGATTAAGGATGTCGATCAATTTTGCACCGCCGGCACCTAACAATATCGATTGAGCGATACGTGTGGTTTCATTCGGATCATACAACCGGTGACTGATCGTTTGTGCGAGGTAGTCGTTCTCGGGAACGTCGGTCGACAACAAGAACAACGGCGCAGTTTTGAAGACCTCGGGTTTCAGCAAAAATGCTTTCACAAAAACACGTGCGCCGTGTATTGTGATTGGATATGTGATCCCGGTGTCGGTAAGAAACCAATAATCTTTATCGCGGATGCTTACTTTGAGTGTTTGATCCTGGTTGCGCTCCTGGTCGTAGTATCCTTTCTTCCAAAGGATACCTATTCCGATAACATTTTGCTGAAGCTCGTATGCAGCGCGCAAATGTGAACCGGCAAGAAAGCCCAAGCCACCGCTATAAAATTTTCAGTGGTTGGTCGATGGCAAACTCCATCGAAAAATAGGCGACTGGTTTACTGTATTTTGTATTGAAAGGATAGGGAAAAATCTCTTCAGGTTTGATCATCAGTGGTCAGGTTTCTCTCTTCGAACTCGCAAGCTAAGAAACTTGGCCGAAAATAATCCGATAGAGATTTACCTCCAGTGAAATTCAATTTTGCAAACGTTTGTATTTGTAACCACCGTTATAATGATCGAGACGAGGCAGCTCTCGTTTCTGAAGCTTGTTCAAAAACATAGACCTGTCGGCATCGAAATCCTTCTTTCGTTTGTCGCCCGTTTCTGTGGACCATGCCGGATCGGGTGCCCATGCTCTTTCGGCGAACGCAAGTAATCTCGGAAGCACCTGGTATTCCATGTAGCCATCGAATGTCATGTTCTCGGCCCAGAGCGCGGCTTGCAATCCGCGAATATTCTTCTTTCCCTGCTCGGTCAATTTCGGTTTGTCTTTGAAACGACTTGCTTCGATCGGTTTCAACTGATAATCGAGCATGGCAGTGGTGCTTGTGTAGATATCGAACGGACAAACGAAAACGCTTGCTTCGAAGTAAGATAGCCGATCCATGCATCACCGGGTATATCGAAGCCCGGTGCCTGTGCGAGATCGAAATAGAAATAATCGAACGGTGTGAGAACAACTCCATAACCAGCATTAGCAACCTGGTAACAAACATCTCGCCCACCCTGGATATCCCACCACGCATCGAATTGGACGTTTAAGTCACGATATTTTTTGTTGTCGATAATTTGAAGAGCAGTTGCATCGTAACGCGGATCCTCAGTGATCATTTCTTGCCAGCCGGTGATCGTAAGTCGATGCTTTTCCAGCAATGCAGTTGTCTTCACAAAGAAATCAGCATAAAGATCTTTCGTGTTTTTAATTTCAGGATGTTGTTTCATGTACGCGTCGATCACGGGAGACTTCGTCCATGCTCCGTCCGCAACTTCATCGCCGCCCATGTGGACTAATTTCAGTGGCGCACCAGCTTCTTCATACATCTTTTTGATTTCAGTCATCACTTTATCGATGAACGTGAATGTCGATGGCATCACGGGGTTCATCGCATTGTCTTTGAAGCCTTGCGGACTACATAGGCTGACTTATCGTTGACGTCCGTGAGAAGATATTGTTCCGCTTCTTCTTTCTTGCCTTCTTTCATCAGTCGGTTGTATCGTTGACTCATTGCTTTGATGGCAGCGCGGGCATGACCGGGAGATTCAACTTCCGGAATCACAGAAATGTGTCGTTCGGTTGCATACTTCAAGATCTCGATGAAGTCGGCGCGAGAATAAAATCCAGTACCGAAATGATTGCTCTCAGTTGGACCAGAACCGTAAGCCAGGCTGTAAGCGTTCGTTGGTTTCGTAAGGATAAACTCACGGGCCGCACCGATATCAGTAAGCTCCGGAAGGTCCGGTATCTCGAGACGCCCATCCTTCGTCGTCGTTGAAATGAAAGTGAAACGAGTTGAGCTTGTACAGCGACATCACTTCGAGCAAGCGAAGAATGTTTTGCTTCGACTCGAAATTGCGACCAACGTCCAACATGAATTCCCTGACGGGGAACCGAGGTTGATCTTTTATTGTCGTGTTGTTGATAACGAGAGTTTCGTTTTTCTTCGACCACGAATCGGGAGGAAGGAGTTGTTTTAAAGACTGAATGGCGTAGAATGCTCCGGCGGCATCGGGTGCGGTGATGTTGATACCACTAGATGTTACAGATAGAGTATAACTTTCAGCGGGGCCATTTACTTTTTTGATATTGATTGTACCTGTGCCTTCGGCCAGTTATAGCCCGTTAGGTTTTCGATTTCGTTAACAAAGTATTTAGTATCGAAGTCGCTCTTTATTGTTGTCTCTTTATTAATTGTAAAACTTCCCCTACTTTCAGAATACTTCGCCGGCGCTGGCAAAACTTTTACGGGCTCCGCTACATCTGTTACTTTTTCTTCACTTGCAGTTGGAAGGTCAATATTCGTTGGCGTAACAACAGTCCTCGTAATCTCCACCGCCTTATCATCACCACCAACATAAAAGAATCCCGAAGGAACATCCTGGAAGTTGGCAATCCTTCGTCCACCGGTGAATTCCACTTTGAAAGACTTTGCAGATATAAACTCGGCGGTCGGTGTGATCACAAACAGCTCACCATTCACGTGACTGATCGTTACACCTTTTGTGTTCGAAGCCAGGTCATACCTGTGATATCTTAAATTGAAAAAGATCTGCCAGTCGCCTGGCAGGTATTTCTGATTCACTTGTGAAAGTCAGAGTCGCCACGAAGTTTCCTTTCCCGTCGTAATTGTTCTTCCCGAACTGCCATTCAACACCAACCTTCGAAGCATCGAAGGGTTTATTTTGAGTGCATGCTGTTGCAACAACTAGCAGCGCGATACAGAGGAATGTTTTCATATAACGAAGTAAAGGCTTTTCCCGAGGAGACTTTTTCGCTTTTATTGGCCAATAAGTAGCCTATTTTGTTATCTAATGCCTTGCATTTGATGAAATACCGACAGAAAAAGTTATAATTATACCGATGAAAGCCCACTTCGAACTGATAGAACGCGAGGAGCTCCAGTCGTTCGGAGCTTATGCCTACGAGAAGGCAGAGTTCGATACGCCATGGCATTATCATCCGAGTTCGAGCTCACGTACATCATCTCGGGTCGTGGCATTCGTTACGTGGGCAACGGATTCGAATACTTCGAAGAGAACGATCTTGTCTTGCTTGGACCCAATGTTCCTCATTGCTGGAAAAACACCGGTACTCAAACAACCAAGTCGGCTGCGATCGTCATTCACTGGAACAACAATCTCATTGGTAATAACCGCGAGTTCGATGCGATAGCTCAACTGTTTTCAAAAGCACAGCACGGCATCAAGTATCCGTCGGGTTATAGCATGAAGATCAAAGAGAAATTACTGACGATGTTGAAGCAACCGTCTTTCGAAAAACTTCTCATGCTGTTTTCAATACTCAACCGAACTTGCAAGCGCGGGCAAAGGACAAACACTCAGCACGATTGCCGTAGATGCTTCCGTTCGCAATTACGATCACCAACGCATCAACACGGTACATCAGTTTGTGAGAAATCGCTATCAGGAGAAAGTAACGTTAGCACAGATAGCTTCGGAAGTTCATATGAGTGAAGAAGCGTTCTCTCGTTTCTTCAGCAAAGTGATGAATAAACCCTTCTTTACTTTTTTGAATGAATACAGGATCAACGCGGCGTGTCAATTGCTGATCGAGACGGATAAGCCAGTGGCGGATGTTGCGACTGAGGCGGGGTTTGAAACACTTCCGTTTTTCTATCGACAGTTTAGTAAATTCAAAAAGTCGACTCCGAAGAAATACAGGGATAAGTTTCTTGTTTCTAGTTTCTAGTTACACTGAGTATCGACGTCACCCGAACGCAACTAGAGACTAGAAACTTAGGAATTAAACAAAAGCCTTCCTCGCTTCCCTATCCGGATCATTCTTCACACCCGGTGTGTCTTCAAGGATCATCGTCTACTCACCGTTTGCACTCGAGTACTGAGGCCAGTTCGGAAGACCACCTCCATTCGGATTACCAGTCTTCATAAAGTTCACAAGCGAAGCAGCCATCTTATCGGAAAGCTTTCTCGGCCTCGCTCCACCGCCGGTGTGCGTCAACATCAGATCAGTATTGTAATACCAGAAACAAATATCAACACAGTGGAATGCACGCATCCTGTTGTCAAACATCGGGGGCTGCCATCCAAACCAGGCGAGGTATACCGGGGCCTTTTGTTTCGACTTGGAGTCGGCCAGGGCGACAGCATTCTGCCTGTTACTCGCAACCATCGACCAGATCTCGATAGGACGTTTGTCGGGGAAAGTTTTCGCGTAAGCGTCAACGATATTATTTGTTTTGTCTCCGAAGCGGTCCTTGAGTTTTTCCTTCACCGAGGTGAGGTCTATCTTTTCAAGTGAAGAGTCTACGCGGCTCGGCGATTGCTCATTGAACGTTGTGCAGATCAGCATCGGTACTTCGGCGGCAGTCGGAGCTGGCTCGACGTTGAAAGGATGTTGCGGCAGGTAGGTTCCATCCACGACTGGAGCAAATCCTCCACCACCGCCCATCATCGGCATCTTCATTTCTTCACGATACTTAGCAAGACCCGCGTGTTGCAAACTCATAATATTGTTTCCACGGCATCTGCTGAAGCTTTTCCATCTCGTTGTACGTGAGCCCAGCTTCTTTCAAAACATGTGAAGCGAGCTTTTCGGCATTGTCCTTCTCGACAGCCTTCAATGAAGAACCGCTGAGTGCAACGGCTTTATGGAAGAGTCCTTTGGCAGACGGCATTGCCGCGAGAACACAAACTTTCGCGCCGCCGCCTGATTGACCCATGATTGTAACGTTACCTGGATCTCCTCCGAAGTTGGCGATGTTGTCGCGAACCCATTCGAGGCGCGGCAACACAATCGAGCATGCCGACATTTCCCGACGCGGCGAACTTCTCGCCTGCCGCACCAAAGTGTGCGTAGCCGAGTGGCCCAAGACGATGATTGATTGAAACAAAAACGATGTCGCCTTTGCGCGAAAGATTCTCACCATTGTAACCATCCTGTTCGATAGCGTTGCCATTGGTGTATCCACCGCCGTGCAGCCAAAACCATTACCGGTCTTTTCTTTCCATCGGTCAACGACGAAGTCCAAACATTCAGTTTCAAACAATCTTCACTTACATCATCGTAGTTCCAGTGATCGACGAACGAAGCATAAGCATTTGAATAGCGTCGCTCCATGTTTTGCGGAGCCGTATTTCCCCACCACACAGCCGGAAGTACCTCTGTCCAGGCTTTTGGTTTTTGAGGAGGCAGGAAACGATACGTTGATGTGTCGGATTCCCAGGAACGTATTTATTCCTCTAAGAATAAACCACGGACCTTGCCGGAACTAGTGTCAGCTACCGCAATGTTATCACCGACAAGTAATACCTGGCCATCGGTGTTTGGGGTCTCTTTAGCACTCGCTGTACCTGCAATACTCAATGCAGCTGCACTCAGTCCCGCATTTTGAAGAAACTTTCTTCGGTTAGTCATAAGATTAAAATCGTGGAGGTTGTGACATCGTAATATCAAGAATCGCTTTATCGGGATTATTCTTTACAGTCGATACGTTATCGAAAATCATTGTTGCACCGCCCTGCTCAGTATACTTCGGGCCATACTGGAAGTCCTTTGTGATTCGGATCTCCTGTTTTTGCGAAGTTGATCCATGCCTGGCTCATCTTGTCGGCAAGTGCGTAAGCTTCTTTTCCACCGCCGTCATTTGGTCGCAGCGAGCAATGTTGTTCATCGCAAAAGGAATTTCCATGCAGTGAAGGGCCTTGTACTTTCCATCAAGAACAGGCGATTGCCACGTAAACAGGGTAAACATATGTCGCGTTACCAGCACCAGCTCTTGCGTTGGACTGTTGAACAGTTCCGGGACGGAAAAATCCGTCAATGTCCGCGACATCATTCGCCTTCGTATCGTTAGGGTATGATTTCTTAACAGCGGCGATGTACGCATCAGTTTTATCGCCCCACTGTTTCTGCAAGAATTCTTTCACCGCGGCAGCATCACCAGTTTGTAAAGCCGGGTTCCTCAATGAATTCATGAATTCATTTTAGTAGAGCCGATCAGGAACGGAACATTAGCCGACAATGCCAACGCTTGCGCATCCCTTCATATGATGAGTGAGGAATGTTCCGTCGATAGTTGGAGTCCAACCAAAACGAATACCCAGGTTGTCGAAGTTCTTGTTCTCGGCTTTCAGTTGCTCTCTTACTTTTTTCAGAGCAGCATTACCGCAGCAACCAATTTTTCATATGGCACTTTTTGAATTGAGTCAACCTGCGAGGGAATCAAACCAAGCTCATTCAACACAGCAGAACCAATGCGTTTCGAATAAGCTTGCTCCTGGAAGTCACCCCACACACCGCTTTGAACAATTGCTTTTGGAAGAGACCCTTGGCAACGGGCGAGCTCATGAGCGTGCTCACTTTACCACCGCCACCTGATTGGCCGAAGATTGTTATGTTGTTGGGATCGCCGCCGAAGCTGGCAGCATTGTCTTTCACCCATTGCAATGCCATCACCAAATCCAGGAAGCTTGCGTTAGCGCCACCTTTGTACTTGTCGCCGAACTCCGAAAGATCGAGGAAGCCGAGAATGTAAGACGGATGATTAACTGAAATCAAAACTACATCACCTTTCTTCGCAATGGCTTCACCATCATACGAAGGAAGTTCTTGCGATGATCCCCCGGTGTATCCGCCACCGTGCATCCAAAACATAATGGGTCTCTTTTTACCGTCGTTGATACCCTGCGTCCAAACATTCAATCTGAGGCAGTCTTCATTGGTATAAACCCCAATCGTGATCGAATACAAATTCTATTTCATCCGACACCGATGTCGTTGGATCATCAGTGGACTTACCGGTCCGTACTCGAGCGAGCTGCGAATGCATCCCATGCTTTCGGTTTTTCGGGAGCCTGGAAACGTTTCGCTTGTGCGTACGGAATGCCCTTATAAGTATAGATGCCATTGTGAATATAGCCACGCACTTTACCAGAATTGGTATTGGTTACTGCTACATTTTCGCCCGTCACCAGCGGAGGTGTTGCGACAGCTTTCTGCGCAAGGAGCGCAAAAGGTGTGAGTGCCATTATAAACATGGCACGATCATTCGTTTCATAGATTTTAGGTTCTGGTTTTCATTGTGTTCGTAATACACAATATAGGCGATATTCGTTACAAATACCGCAGCGTAATGGTGATCGTTCGTTTCCTGTTTCAACGGCTATACTCGCCTTTTCGAAGCTGGGCGGTCCGAAATTGCCCATAGCGTCGTTTGCAAAACCGAAGCCCTCTTTCGGAATACCAATAAAATTAGAGTCGAGCTCTCCGTTTTCATTTTCATCGTGAATAACACTGATCGCATATGTGCCTGGAGGCAGATCGATTGTAATATGATCTTGCGAAGCCTTAACTACTTTACCATAGGCAGCTTTTTCAAGAAGCTCTTTTCATCCTTAAAAACGCCCACACGAATATTTCCTTTGTCGTTTTTGATGCCCTTAACCGTCACCTCCAGTTGGGCAAACGACATCATTCCACAGGCCAAAAACACAATAACAAAGGGAACAATTTCATACCTTAAAATATGGCTACTTACAACTTAACCATCAACGACAAAAGTCACACCGTAGAAGCCGATGCAAAGATGCCTTTGCTTTGGGCCATCCGGGATCTTGTAGGTCTCACGGGTACAAAATAACGGATGTGGTATCGCACAATGTGGTGCATGTACCGTGCACCTTAACGGAAATCCGTACGCTCATGTTCGATTCCAGTTTCGGCAGCGGCCGCGGGAAAGATCACGACGATAGAAGGAATTTCTGAAGATAATACACACGTGGTTCAACAAGCCTGGATCCTCGAACAAGTTCCGCAGTGTGGTTATTGCCAGAGTGGACAAATCATGTCGGCAGTTGCCTTGTGAAAAAGAATGCGCAGCCAACCGACAAAGATATAGACACCGCGATGGGTGGAAACATTTGCCGTTGCGGAACATATCCGCGAATCCGCAAAGCAATCAAGACAGCTTCGAAAATGATGGGCGCTAAAGCAAGTGTAAGATGAGTATTAATAGAAGAGACTTATAAAACTTTCGGGACTTACTGGTGCGGCCCTGATGCTTGGCATAACTGCAAAAGCTAAAGTTGTTAAGGCAGGAACTGCTGATGTCGAGTTGAACGCATGGATCTCGATCGATACATCGGGCAAGGTTACGATCATCAATCACCGTGCGGAGATGGGACAAGGTTCGTTCAGGCAGTTCCGCAGATCATTGCCGAAGAGCTTGAAGTGAATCTCAACGATGTGAAGATCATCTTTGGTGTAGGTAACGAAAAGAAGTATGGAAGCCAGATCACCGGTGGTAGCTCCACCGTTCGCGGCTCGTACAAGCATCTCGGCCAGATGGGAGCTTCTGCAAGAGAGATGTGAAAGAAGCTGCCGCAAAAAAATGGGGTGTCGAATAATTCGACTTGCTACGCAGAGAATGGTTTCATCATTCACAAACCCACAGGAAGAGATTCAACTATGGTGAGCTCGTTGCTGATGCCTCGAAGCTCGAGTTGCCAACCAATGTTCCGTTAAAGAAATCGGAAGACTATAAGATCCTCCGCAAACCGATGCCGAGACAAGACACGCCGTTGAAACCAATGGGTCTGCAATCTTCGGTCTCGATAAGAAACTTCCGGGAATGATGTACGCCGTTGTTGAGCGCAACACTCGCTTCCTCGGCAAAGTGAAAAGCTTCGACGACACGGAAGCGAAGAAAGTACCGGGCGTGAAACAAGTCTTCAAGATCAAGATGGCCGTGTTCTCAACACACGCGAAGGCGTTGCAGTTGTTGCCGACAATCTCTGGTCGGCCATGCAGGGACGAAAGGCATTGAAAGTTGAATGGGACGACTCTGGCTTCGTGTTCCACGACACGCCGCAGCTTTATGCGAAGATGGAAGAAGACCTCAAGACCAAAGAAGGTCTTTCTGCCCGCACGAAAGGCAACCCCACACATGCTCTCGAAAAGGCAGAGAAAAAGATCGAAGCAATTTATTCCACTCCTTACGAATCGCATTCAGCCATGAGCAATGAACTGCGTTGCAACGTGACCGATGATACATGCGAGATCTGGGGGACCGATACAAGCGCCCGGTTGGGTTCAGGATGATTTAATGAACGTGTTGAAAATGACACGCGAGCAGATCACCGTCCATTGACTTTCCTTGGTGGCGGCTTCGGAAGAAAAGCATTTACAGACTATACGCAAGAGGCAGCGCTCATCTCAAGAGAGATCAAGGCTCCTGTGCAGGTTGTGTGGACCCGTGAAGACGACACCAACCAGGGACCATGGAGGCCAGGGATGATGTATAAGATCGAGGCGTCGCTTCAAACAGAATGGACGTATCGATGCATACAAGTTTCGAATGGCCGGTCAGAACATGGATCACCAATGGCCCGGCGCCGATAAAGAAGTATACAACGGAAGTACAACGGAAGGATTTTTGGAACCGTACTTCGAAAAATTCTCGCAGTATAGTTTTGCCGACATCCCTCTCGAATCTCCTATACCGGTAATGTGGTGGCGTTCGGTGTACTCATCGACCAACGGTTTTGCTTATGAAAGCTTTATGGACGAATGTGCGGTGGCTGCTGACAAAGATCCAATGGAGTATCGACGAATGCATCTCGGTGGAATGGATCGCTACATTACTTTGATCGATAAGCTTGAACAAGTAAGTGGTTGGAAGTCGCGCAAGAAGAACGAAGGCTATGGTGTCGCGATCACGGAATGTTTTTCGACCATCGTTGGCGAAGTCGTGAAAGTTTCGAAACGCGCCGACGGCGGCGTGAAGGTTGATAAAGTTTGGGCGGTGATGGATTGTGGTTGGTATGTAAATCCCGATATCATCAAAGCCCAGGTGGAAGGAAGCATCATCATGGCATTGGGAGCTTGCAACGAAACACGCCACTACTTTCAAAGATGGCAAGGCCGTTGAGCAAAATTTCAATACTTATAAGATGCCCCGCATCCAGGATACACCGGAGATTGAAGTCTATAATATGGACAAACGATGAACCAGCCGGCGGTGTGGGCGAGCCCGGTCTGCCTCCGTTCACTCCGGCGTTGACGAATGCAATCTTTGATCTTACAGGTAAAAGAATACGAACCCTACCGTTCGAACTTGAAAAAGTATAACTGTATTTTTAGGGGGTATCTTTTCGGTTGGGATCATCATTTTTACTGTACATTTCTAAACCTCTTTCCGAATGAAAATTCTTGCAGTTATACTGTTTTCGCGCTTTCTATTATAACATTCTCTGCTCATGCGCAGAAAACTTCTTTCGATTGAAAGCAAGTGTTGCGAGAGGCGGGGGAAGTTTACCCTTTACTATTGCACCACCTGCCACCAGGAGAAGGGTGAAGGTATCGAAACCGTTTATCCTCCGCTTGCTAAGTCGATTACCTGATGGCCGACAAAAAACGGTCGATTACTGTTACACTGAAAGGCCTTACTGGCGAGATCAAAGTAAACGGCCACACTTACAATGGAGAGATGACCAGCACCGACCTTACCGACGAAGAAGTGAGCGATGTATTAAATTACGTTCGCAACTCTTTCGGTAATAAAGGTGAGGCGGTGAAGCCGGAGGAGGTTAAGGCTTTGCGAAATTAACTTACCCCAATAATCATGAAGCTCTTTTTTATGGCGTCCTCGTCTTTGCGGCAGCAGGGTCTGCTGGTTTGGATCTCGGAAGACATATTGTTCTCTGCGCCAACACGCAAGAGGGTACTATAAAGGAGCTGTTGTTTCTTGAAGGTCATAACCTGGCAACATACACTCCGTACCAGGGAAGGAAAGTTGGAGATCATGCGATCGTTGTTGCTAAAGACGCGCAATATATTGCCATCATCGAAAGTGAAAATGCGACCCTTTCCAGGTTCACTGCACCAAAGAACATTTCGAGAAATTAAAAGTGGGCGATAAGCTCAAGTATAAGAAATATGAAGGGCAACGTTTCATATTCGTTACTTTGCCCATTACGAAGACCATTATGAAGGACTTCAAGATCATATTAAGTGAAATCAACAAAGTAGATCTTAAAAAAACAAAGCCGCTGTAGCCACGGTTGTTCGTGTGCGTGTTCATCCTACAGAAGTCCGGGCGCCCGGATGCTCATCACCGACGATGGCCGCTGGGTTGGATCTATCCAGCGGTGGTTGTCTCGAAGGCGATGCGCTTCGAAAGGCACGCCAGGTAATGACCGACAACAAGTCTATCACGGTTACTTACGATACTAACGAAGACAGTAATCAGAATCTCGGCATCGGTTTGGGCTGCAATGGGATCATCGATGTGATGATCGAGCCAGCCGCGAATGCGATCGGCTTGTATCATGAAATTGTTAAGATGATAGAGCCTGTCGCATTAGGTACCACATTCACCGGCGAAAAGTACCTGATGACCTTCAACACACAATCAAAAAATAAAATAGAAGAAAGACTTCTTTCATTGTTCGAAACGAAACAGTCGCACACCGAAACGATCGACAATGTTGAAGTTTTCCTGGAGCTCATTCAACCTGGTTTTAAACTGATCATTTTCGGAGCGGGTTCGATGCGCGCCCCGTAAGCCAGTTGGCGAAATCACTCGGTTGGGAGGTGGAAGTTACCGATGAGTGTGTGGCCCACATAGCACCGATATTTTTTCCGGCAGCCGATAAGCTGTCGCTTTGTCAGCGTGAGTTTATTGATCGTGATTTCAATATTACACCGTATACGGCTTGTGTGCTGATGTCGCATAACTACGAGTATGATCGCGATGTGATGAAGAAGCTCGTCAACACTAAGACGCCATACATCGGCATCATGGGACCACGCAAGCGTTTCGATAAAATGATCAAAGACGGTCTGCTACTTTCCGATGATCAATTAAATAAGATCCACTCTCCTATTGGACTTGATATTGGTGCCGAAGCTCCTGATGAAATTGCTGTCGCAATTATTTCAGAGATACAGGCAAGATTCTCGAACCGGGAAGGTGGTTTCTTAAAAAACAGGACCGGGGCGATTCATAGAAGAGACTCCGAAACTGATCAAGTATTCAAACAAGTTTACTTGGAATGAAATTATTGATCGCCCTGATATTCGTGAGTTGTTCTGTTTTTGGTCAAGCTGCCCAGAAAGAGATCAACGAGCAGGTATGGAATCCTTTTATTAAAGGATTTACTGAAAACAATGCAGAGCTGTTTATGAGTGTGCATTCGAAGGACTTAATTCGATCTCCACGCGATGCGAAGAAGGTTTATAACTGGGACGAGTACAATCAACAGACAAAAAAACAAACCGGTGGTCACAGCATAGAGTTACGTTTTACTGAACGAATCAACAGCGACAACCAGGCAATCGATGTGGGTGTTTATAAAACATCCTACCCAAACCATCCACCATACTACGGTCGCTTCCACGTCATCCTCCGAAAAGAAACGGTGTTTGGAAAATCCTCGTCGACATGGATTCGAACGAGGGTGGCACCATTGATGAAAAAACAGTTTCTCGCGGCGCAACCAATGGAGTAATGCCAGTCTCCGTGATCATTCTCGCTGCCGGGTCGTCATCACGCATGGGTCAATCGAAACAACTACTACCGTGGGGCAATGAAACATTGTTGAGTCATACTGTACGGGTTGCCATGGAATCACACGCAGAGCATGTATTTGTCGTGTTGGGGGACAATGAAATTGCACATCGAAAGGTCATCGAAAAACTGCCGTTGACTATTGTTGTTAATGAAGAATGGCAACGCGGAATGGGTTCTTCAATAAAAGCTGGCTTAAGAGCAGCGAAAGATTCCGATGCTGTCCTGATCATGGTTTGCGATATGCCTTTCGTAACGAAAGATCATATCAACAACATCATCGGAGCAAATCACCCCATCGTCGCGTCAAAGTATGAGGATACTATTGGAGTTCCTGCGTTGTTCCGAAAAGAAATGTTCGATGAACTTATGAAGATAGGTGACTGTGAAGGAGCTCGTAACCTAATAACAAATCACAAATCACAGATCGTAAATCTTGAATCAGGAATAGATCTCGATACACCGGAAGACTACACGAAAGCCCTATCCAACTAAAGTCTCCTCCGTTACAATCTTCAGCCCGGCATCCACCATCGCTGAAAATCCTCCATAAACATTAATCAAGTCGGTGAACCCGTCTCTTTTCATCAAAGATATCGCCGTCATCGACCGTAGCCGCCACCACAATGAACAATATAAGTCTTGTGTTTATCAAGCGAGTCTAAGTTCGCGGGCATGTCAGACAACGGAACAAACTTCGCGTCTTTCAAATGGCTGATGTTCCATTCACCGGGCTTGCGAACATCGAGAACTTCAACTGTAAAATCTTTCATCCGTTCGGCGTTGATCGACTTCACTTTATCGACCCTTCCTTTCCACGATGCGATTCCTCCTTCGAGAAATCCATTCACCATTTCGTACCGACGCGTGCAAGACGAAGAACTGATTCTCTTTCTTTACCAGGCGACGTAATAAGGATCAACGCTGGTCGATTTGGATCAGCGTTCCAACCCAAACCGCGAATTGTCCATTGAGACCTATGTTAACACTTCCGGGAATAAATCCTTTTTCAAATTCGTCGGCGGGACGAGTGTCGAGAATAGTCGCGCCATTATCGATCATCTTCTGTACTTGTGATGCATTGAGTGGCCTGCTGTTGCGATCGATCACAATATCGATAGCCTCGTATCTTCCTTGTTGATGCGCGCATCTTCGAAGAAATATTGTGGAGGAGGAAGAATTCCGCTCGTGAGCTCTTTCACGAACTCGTCCTTCGGTTGATCTTTCAATGCATAATTGAATTTCTTCTGCTCACCGATAGTCGAGAACGTTTCTTTGCCGATGTTCTTACCGCAAGCCGAACCGGGTCCGTGTGCGGGATAAACAATCACCCTCGTCGGCAAGCGTCTTGATCTTGTTATTGAGTGAATCATACAACATGCCTGCAAGTTCATCACGGCTCATCAGTCCATCGAGAAGATCTGGACGGCCAACATCACCAACAAACAATGTATCGCCGGTGAATATCGCGTGATCCTTTCTGTTCTCATCGCTCAACAAGAACAAGATGATTCAGGTGTATGACCGGGTGTATGAAGAACCTTGATCGTCAACTTTCCAATCTTGAATTCCTGTCCGTCTTCGCGTTAATGACTTCGTAGTTGTAAATGGCAAGCGGGCCGTAAATGATCGGTACGTTACTTTGCGCGCGAGATCTATATGACCGGAAACGAAATCGGCGTGAAAGTGTGTCTCGAAAACATATTTGATCTTCGCGCCACGTTTCGCTGCGAGTTCAGGTATGGCTCAGTCTCACGGAGGGGATCAATGATGGCAGCCTCGCCATTGGACTCAATATAATAAGCGGCCTCGGCGAGACAATTCGTGTACAACTGTTCAATATACATAGCTAATTCACCCGGGTTAAAGGTAAGTCAAGGCAAATAACGCCGCAAAGTTGCCAAAAATTCCTGATTTAATCGTAGTCGTTAACTTTGTAGTCCCCTATGAGACTTACTGTCTGCCTGCTCTTATTTTTTGCAGCGTCATTCACCGCATCGGCCTGAATATTCGGTTTTCTATGAAAATGGAAAAGCCGGCCTCCGGGATGATTCCGGCAAAGTGATATTACCCGCAGCATTCGATGCGCTCGGGTGGGCCGACGGAAGTTTCTCCATCATCAACCAGGTCACCGGCTATCGTCAGAAGGGAAAATGGGGACTCGTCAATCTTAAGAAAGAATTCATCACCCAAAGCGAATATGAAACCGTAACATCACCCGGTGGCGACCGCATTATCGCCTCGCGGCAGATCAATCCATACACGGTGAAGTATGGTTGTATCGACCTCACTGGTAAAATCACTGTGCCGTTCCTTTATGATGGAATTAAGATCCATGGATTGCGTGCGATCGTATTCGTGAAGAAATGGTACGAAGTACGACATGGTTTGATCGATCTCAATGATAAGAGTATTCTCCCTGTAAAGTATCGCGACATCCGTCCAATCGGCCAGCCTTCGGTTCGCCATCCAGATTCGATCGTCACACTGCTTTGTTTTTCGGAGAATGGATCCCAGCTAACTGAGTTTGTGATCGACAGCATTTCGTCTTCAAAAAAGGTAATGCGATCATCTATCAGAATTTCAAGCAGGGTCTTATCGATCGCGAAGGCACCGTACAGGTCCAACCCGAATGGCGTGAGCTACGAATGAGCAGCAGTGGTATCGAAGGTCGGGCGAGCGACAGCTGGAAAATATTAGACACGGAGAATAAAGAAATTAAATCTATCGACGCCGACGAACTCAATGTTGATGGAACACATTACATATTCACTCTTGCTGGAAAGTATGGAGTCGAGGTGAGGTGCTCAACAAACAGATTGATCTTCAATACGATCATCTCGATCCTTTTCAGAATAATCTTTCCGTAGCACGAAAGGAAATAAATATGGGATCATCTCACTTTCCGGTAAAGAGACATTTCCATTCGAGTTCGATTCACTCATACTCGAAGAAAACTTCGTGAGGGCAACACAGAAAGGCTTGTGGAGTGTCTATGATACGTTTGGAATAAAAAAGACCGAACGACTTTATGAAAAACTGTTGTCGTATAACAATAGATTTTTTCCAGTGAAGTCACGTGGCTTTTTGGGGCGCCGTAGACCGATACGGCAAGAGACGCTCACCTGTGTCTACGATTCGATCATTGGTTTCAACTACGATTATGCTGTCGTGAAGTTCAAAGGACTCTATGGGATCATCGGCTACGACGAGCACTGGAAAATCTTTCCGCAAAAGATTCCACTCACACTTATCGACAACGAAACACTTTCTTGAAAACAAGACACGATTCTTTTCCTGAAAAAATTTCCAGCAGAGATCGTGTACTTCACCAACAATCAGCTCAGGTTTATCAACGGCGCTTTCGAAGAAACATCCGATGATGGAACAGTACGGCACGTTACGTTAGCCGGCATCAGCTCAACCATTTCCGGTCCGCCCATGGTCGACAAGACCGAAGAGGTCTTCGAAGAAAGCGAAGGCATGCGCGGCATTCGCCGCGATGGCAATTATGGTTTCGTCGACGCCAAAGGGCGCCTTCGGATCGCAAATCGTTACGAGGGCATCGGTACGTTCCGGGATGGACTCGCTCCAGTGATGATCCTCGGTAAGTGGGGTTTTGTTGACAAAGAGACAAAATCGCAATCAATCCAAACTTCGAACAGGTCACTGGCTTCAGCGGTGGCATCGCTATCGTTCGAAGAGGTGATAAGACGGGTGTCATCAACAAGCAAGGTCAATTCCTGTTACCACTCCGCTACGATTCGATCAGGCGTGTCGGATCATCACTAATGATCTATCAGCAAGAGCTAACCGGCATTGCCGACTTCAAAGGACGTGTATTGATCGAACCTCGTTTCGATCACCTTCAGTTACTTCCGAATAATCTCGTTATCGTTCGCGATCGCGAAAAGTGGGGGGTGCTTACGATGGATGGAATGCCCGTGGTATCGCTGATCTACTCGTTTATAAAGTACAATCGACTACCAATCAGTTTTTAGCTAACCGGAAGTCGGATTGGAAAACGTTGAAGTAACCGTCATTGCACGCGCATGCGGGCCAATCCGTGCAACGACAAGCTTCGTTTTAACTCTTAGTCGTATTCCCTGTATTTCCTTTGCCCGATCCAGACCCGGAAATTGACTGTCTCATCTCGGTATCGGCTTGTACGTTCTGCATCTTATAATAATCCATCACGCCAAGGTTTCCGCTCATAAATGCTGCCGCAATTGACTTAGGGATCTCGGCTTCTGCTTCGATAACTTTTGCTCTTGCCTCTTGCGCCTTGGCTTTCATCTCCTGTTCATCGCGCCACGGCCATCGCCCTTCTCTCCTCCGCCTTGGCTTCGGCAACTTTCAGATCGGCAGTCGCCTGGTCGATCTGCAATTTCGCACCGATGTTAGCACCAACGTCAACATCAGCAATGTCTATCGAAAGAATTTCAAATGCTGTACCAGCATCGAGTCCACGCGACAATACCAACTTCGAGATCTTGTCGGGGTTCTCGAGTACCTCTTTGTGCGATTTCGCTGAACCGATGGATGTAACGATACCTCACCGACACGTGCGAGAATGGTTTCTTCACCGGCACCACCAACCAACTGGGCGATACTTGCACGCACCGTTACGCGAGCGATGGCGATCATTGAATACCATCGCTGCAACGGCTGCTACTTTAGGTGTGTTGATCACTTTCGGATTTACAGAGATCTGCACTGCTTCGAATACATCGCGACCAGCGAGGTCGATCGCTGTTGCCTGCTTGAAACTGAGATTGATGTTTGCCTTGTCGGCCGATATCAGCGCGCGAATAACGTTCGGAACATTGCCTCCCGCGAGAAAATGGGTCTCGAGTTCGTTAGTTGTAAGCTTCAGTCCGGCTTTGTTTGCCGTAATCAATGAGTTTACAATAACACTCGGTGGCACCTTCCTGATTCTCATCCCGATCAGCTCACCAATAGTAACTTTTACGTCGGCGAAGATCGCAAGTGATCCACAAACCGATCGGCACGAAGTAGAGAATCAGTAAGAGAAAAAGGAACGCGATAAACGCGATAAATAGTATTGACGTCTGGAACATATCAATTGGTTTTTTCTACTATGATTTGATTGGATTTATCCTGATGATCCGAATCGACTCCGCAGCCTCAACGTATTCACCGTTAGTTTTCACTTCAGCAACATTCCCCGCAAACTCTCCCTTTCCAACAGGCCTCAACGCCGACAACGCGATGCCCTCCCATCCCAACATAAAAATTTCCGGCTTCGATCTCATTCACCTTGCTGTCGATCGAATCTTTCAAAGCAAATCGTTTCCCACACGTTCGTTCGAAACGATATATAAAGAACAAGTCCCGAAACGGCAGTCGATCCGCCCAACGTAAGCCATCCGGTTTCTAATCAAAGTATCTGAATGAAAAGATAATCCCCACCACCATGCTCACGAATCCGGCAACACCACGAAGGTTGTTCCCTGGAATAAAGATCACTTCAATAATCACCAGTACCAGTCCAAGTAAGACAAGTAGGATAACGATGGTCCATGCAGCCATAGGGGAATGTAAAGTAGTTATTTTTTTCGCGGCGTAGGCACGTATGTTTCGCGATTCTCATCACGATCGCTCCGGGATTTATCGCCTCCGAACTCCATCTCGCCCATTATTATCGCCTGTGGAGCAACAACAGACACATAACCGCTGATCATACAAGATTTCCAACCATCGTTTCATTCGATGCAGCAATGATCTTTCGAAAGATCGTTCCGACATCTGGTCGCCAGCCAAAAGTGCATTCGGTGCAAACTCTTCGCGACCGTCTTCTACATAAACTTTATACACTTGTATCGAACTCATCAGCAGTTGACTGTCGTGCGACTTCTTCACCATCAAAGCATAGTCGAGACCTTCCTTCTTTGCTGCTTCGATCAACAACGCCTTGAGTGAGGTTGAAGGAACGGTATTCGAAATGATACTTGTAACACGCCCGGGCTAAAACCAAGACCGTTAGATGTATCGTCAGTTTTGTTTACCGAGCGTGTTGTCATTACGTTTTTCACAACACCATTCTCGACCAGCAATGTCTCATCGGCGGGCACAACGCCTTCATCATCCACTTCAAATGACCGAGCAGAATTTCATTTCCGAACTTCTTAAGCTTCGGCATAGCCTTCACGGTCATATTACCGGGAAAGACCTGTTTGCCAATTTTCTCTCCGCCTTTGCCGATCGGCTTGTATCGCGGCATCGCACCTAACGCTTCACTGAACATTACCTGGTAGCCAAGGAGATTTATGGCTGTCTCGCCTTCGATGAGAACCGGTTCCAACGTATTCTTCATCAAACTCTTTAGGTCCATTAAGAGACGAGATCACATGCTCGCAAGATCTTTCGCGGTCGCTATAGCCACGTCTATCGAAGGCAATTCCGGTGTCTTCAAGTGAAACGTTTGCCGATCGCTCACGTTCTTCCCTTCCTTTGATTTAAGACTAACTGAGATCGACAGGCTTGCCAGGCTAAATGGAACACGATTTACAGACCTTCCGAGTTAACCAGGTAACGATATCCACGATTGTAATTGAAATCAACCTCGCCAGCTCAAGTTCTTGAACTCACTCAACACGGCCGATACCTTTCGTACGTATTCCTCAACCGCCTTCTTATCGATGTTCATCGGTTGCGCTTCGATGTCAACTTTCGACGACGCCGTCTTTGCAAAGCTTCGATGAGGCACTTCACTTAACGGTTTGTTCTTTTCCTTAACCGTCTGCTGATTGCGCGCGAATTGCCGTGATGCCCCGCGATAAACATTGTCTGTAGAAACCCACAACGATCTACGGATGCCGAGATAGTCGTCATCCATCGGCATGCTGAGCTCGTTGTCCTGCCTGTTGATTGGGCATCTCAGTGTTTAGGCTCTCGTCGTTGAATTCATAATCGCCCACCAACAACCTGACAGATTCTGCAGAACGATTTTTTATTTCCGTTGATCTCGTGATTGCACCGAGAGATGCGTCGATGTTTGTATGTATTTGATCCTTGATGGTATAGTTGATAAAGAATGGTTTATCAAAGCCTTCAGCTTTCAGGTTTGCCATGTTGCGCCGCATCTCATCTGTCATGGCGTGTAAAACAACTGGCAGCTGTCTTTATCAAGATTCGCAACGGGCGCCTTTAAAATTGTTTCCTCCAGTTTGTTGTTGGGCTTCTTTTGAGTTTCAATCCGCCTGACGAACAACGCCGGTGAGATGGCGCTCACGGGAACATACCCAGACTCAGCTCCGCAAAATCCCACGAAGACACCGTGTGTATCTCCTACGGCTGAGATCTCGGCAAACATTGCCAGCGGCGTACCAATCAGATCAACGCCGCGAACCAATTCGTCAGGACGTCCGTCAACATAGACCTTATAAACTTCGGTAGGAAAAATATTGAAGGCGTTCGGCGAATATCGATCGGTGTTTGTAAAGCCACCCACCACACTCTTGAAGTAATAACCGTACTGTTTCTTTTGCCTCTTACATTCTTAGATCAACATCTGTTTCAACTCAGCCGATGACTTCGTCTTCGTCGCTTCAACAAACAAGTTCGACTGGCGTGACACGGGCGTCAGTCCTGCCGAAGCACGGGCGTGACCATTGGAGTGCGCAAAGTTTTCCAGGGGCGAGCGCGACATCAAAAAGTTTTTCAATACACCCTTATCGACAACGGTCACTCTTTTTGATTTCACTCCCTCATCGTCGAACAGATAATTTCCATTGAGATGCTTTGCTCCGAACAGTTCAGAGTCGGGTCGCTATAAACGTTCATCGATTCGGGCAGGATCCTGTCGTTTACTTTCGACTTGAATGTCTGTCCGTCTCTTTCACTTTTCAAACGGATATCCCTCCACGCGATGTCCGAATATCTCGTGAAAGAAAACTCCGGCCACAGCTCCGTCCAGCACTGCTGGGCCCGTGTATGGATCGGCCATCGGGGCTGTCTTTAATTTCTGCAGTGTCGCGATCATCTCTTTGATCTCGTTCTCGATCGTTTCATCGCCCGGAAGACCGGCCGGTGTTGGCGCATAGAAAGATCTGTGGAGCGTATCACTTCGCGTCGTTCGCTCTCACACTTGCAAGAACATAGATGTATGCTCCCGCAAAGTTCTGCACGATCGATGCCCCTTCCGACGAAACAAATATCTTCTCTCCTGTGAGAACTGGAAAGTACACCTCCGCACTCACGATGCTCGCCTCACCAAGAAACAACTTTGAGTATTGCCGCGTCTTTTTGTTCCCACTCTGCTTTGTTGAAAGACTGCTCGACCTTCGGAGCCCGCTCTTCATAATATTTCTCTACCTGTTCTTTGCTGAAATCGGGAGTGCTCTTTTCCGACTTCTTCGTAGCAAGGACATTCTTCACGTTCGCGAATGCTTTCAGCGCCTGCCGATATCTGCGTCGGTGGCCTTCCAGAGGTTGGGCGGCCACAACCCCTTCGTTATCATCGAGCGGCAACTCGGTTTCCTGCACATGCATGTAGTTCATGAGCATTTCACCCGGTTCTTCGCCCTGGTGAGTATTATCGATCAAATAATCACCAACCCTCACGCTTACGAATAACTTCCGCTGTCTTCTCACATCCGACTGCGTCAAGCTTCCAAACGATGATGCTACGGCTGCAGCTTCTTCATCATCCACCCGGTAGGCAACAAAATATGGAGGCTGCGAAACTTTCGTGAACTCTGTCACCTCACGATTCAATTCCGCCTGCATGATGTTCAATAGCTTATCGTCTTGCGAATAAGCAAGAGTGCTGATGAACAATAAAACTATTCCGTATTTCAATTTATGAAATCAATAAGCCCTCGCGAATACAACACGTTTATTCGAAGGCTTACCCGAATACACGCACTTTCCATCTTCGGCAGGCGCGTCGAGCGGTATACAACGAATGGTTGCTTTTGTTTCTTCTTTGATAGCAGCTTCTGTCTCTGCAGTTCCGTCCCCAGTGCGCCAATATGAAACCACCCTTCCTCGTCGAGTACACGTTTCATCTCATCATAAGAATCAACAGACGTGGTCATCTCCTGCCTGAACTTCAGCGCGCGGTTATAAATATTCTGTTGAATATCATCGAGGAGTGCCGTCATTCCACCAGCCACAGATTCCATCGGCATCGTCTTCTTTTCTTTTGTATCTCTGCGCGCCAGCTCAACGGTTCCCGCTTCAACATCGCGCGGACCGATCGCGATACGAACAGGAACACCTCTCATTTCGTATTCGGCGAATTTGAATCCCGGCTTATGCGTGTCGCGATTGTCGAACTTCACCGACAAACCAAGCTGACGAAGTTCTTTCACGAGCACATCGACCTTCGCGGTTATTTTACTGAGCTCTTCATCGTTCTTGAAGATCGGCACGACCACAACATGAATTGGTGCAAGCTTAGGAGGAATGATTAGTCCATCATCATCCGAGTGAGCCATGATCCAACGCACCCATCAATCGCGTACTCACGCCCCAGGATGTTCCCCCATACCGACTCAAGCTTTCCCTCTTTATTAGTGAACTGCACGCCGAATGCCTTCGCGAAGTTCTGACCGAGGAAGTGAGATGTTCCGGCTTGCAACGCTTTGCCATTCCTGCATTAGTCCTTCGATACACAATGTATCTACGGCACCGGGAAATCTTTCGCTATCTGTCTTCTGCCTTTCAACACAGGCAACGCCATGAAGTTTTCGGCGAACTCTGCATATACATCGAGCATCTGTTGTGCTTCGCTCACAGCCTCCCTGTGAGGTTGCATGCGCAGTGTGTCCTTCCTGCCAAAGAAATTCCGCAGTCCGCAGAAACAGTCGCGTACGCATCTCCCATCGAACAACGTTAGCCCATTGATTAATCAGTATAGGCAGGTCGCGATACGATTGTATCCATTTTTTATTATGTACTCCAGATGATTGCCTCACTCGTTGACGAACAACCAGCGGTCTTCGAGCTCTGCCTGCGGATCGACGATTAATTTTCCCTTATTATTTGGATCTGTTTTGAGTCGATAATGTGTCACTATAGCACACTCTTGGCAAAACCCTCAGCATTTTTTTTCCTCAGCTTCGAACATACTCTTGGGCACGAATAGAGGGAAGTAAGCGTTCACATGACCCGGTATCTTTGAACATCTTGTCGAGACCTTGCTGCATTTTTCCCAGATGCTATACCCATACGGTTTGATAACCATCGCAGCCGCGCACATCAGAATTCTCGGCCAGATCGGCCTTTTTTACAACATCGAGGTACCATTGTGAATAATCTTCCTCCGCGAAGTGATCTCTTTACCCATGATTTTTAATGCCAGTTTAATCTAATTGTAGGGTGTAAATATAGGCGGGAATAATGTGATTATGCCCTCAAAAAAAGCCTTTTGCCATCAAAAATTAGTGGCCAAACTACCACCAAACCGCACGTCACACACGAATGGCAAATGCACGTTTTAATGTTTAAGATAGGTACATTTGTTTATTAGGTGAAAACACTACAGCTATGAAAACGGGGTTTGCAATAATTGTTCTTCTTGCCGCTAGTCTTCAGGCCTTCTCGCAAGGCGGAGAAAATGACGACATGTATTTTTCTTCGAAAGACAGAGCAAATCAGGACCAAAGCCGATCGTTAAAACTGATCGGGTCAAGAGAAGCTCACGAAACTCAACGAGTAACGAACAGATTGTCGCTTCGAACGACACTCGTCTTACTAACACAGCTATCAACCCAACCGATAGCTATTCAGCACGCAACATCAGCCCCGAGTATGTTTCAAGATCTAAGTCTGGCATCGACGACCACAGTAAGTGCAGACGGATATTTTGCAAACAACTACAACTACGCTCCTTCTGGGTCAATCAAAATCTCTACAATAACAGCAACTACGCTAACAATTCTTTCTACAGCCCTTATTACGGAAATGGCTACAACTCTCCTTATGGCTATGCCGGTGGTATGTAATGGTGGAGGTTACGGATATGGTGGAGGTTACGGATCTGGCTACTCGAGCTTTATGCCTGGTATGTCAATGGGCCTTGGCTATGGAATGGATACGGCGGTATGGGGCTATGGTATGATGGGAATGGGTATGGGTTATGGAATGGGATACGGCATGGGCATGGGGTACGGAATGTATAGCCCCTTACAGCATGTATGGAATGGGTATGGGAATGTATAATCCTTTCTATAGCAGACAGCCCTTACGGAATGTATGGAGGAATGGGAATGTACGGTATGTCTGGAATGTATGGCATGTACAGCCCCTTTGGATACGGCGGATACGGTTATAGTCCCTTCGGATAACAATGGCTACAATGTAGGATACGCAGGATCTGGCAGTGATAATGGAAGAAACCTTTCTTATCAGCGTCGTTCAAGCCGTAGCAGCAATACCAACAGTATTTATAATAGCAGCACCTATCGTAGCCCTGGTGCTACGACAACACACGTAACGGTCGCGCAATAGCGAACAGCAACAACTCTGGAAGAATGAGTTCCGGTAACGCACAATCTCAAAACTATTACAATCGTTCATGGAGAAACAATGGTGCCGTTACAACCAACTCTCGTTCAAGCTGGACTAACAGTTCACGCTCTTCAGGCTGGGGCAACAAATACTGGTTCAGGTATCACCAATGGCAACTCAGGTCGCACAAGATCATGGGGTAGCACTGGCAGCGGTTACGGCACAGCGGCTCATTTGGTCGCAGCAGTTCTGGTTCAAGCTGGGGCAACAGCGGTTCTAACTCCAGAAGCAGCTGGGGATCTGGTAACAGCTCATTTGGTGGAAGTTCATTCGGCGGTGGTAGCGGTTCACGCAGCTCATTTGGCGGCGGCGGCTCAGTCGGCGGTGGCGGCGGCGGTGATCGAGAGGCGGCAGACACTAAGAGACAAAACCACAAACACTTTACAGTATGAAAAAAAAGAGGGGGCTTTGCTCGCAGTTATTGTCATGCTTACTGCGAACGTTTGATGGCCCAAACATATTCCGAATCAGCGCTACTATTCAGTCGAACACGGCCTACCGGTAGCGCCGCATACTGGGCATGGGCGGCGCTCAAGTGAGTCTCGGTGGCGACTTTAGCTCAGCATCTTCCAACCCCGCCGGCCTTGGCATGTACAAACCGGTCTGAATTTTCAATCACACACCCGGTTATTTCTCAGTCAACAATTCAGGCACCTATTCTTCAGGTTCCATACTGAGCAATCATAACAGCGATGGCAGAACAGGACTCAACATTCCAAGGCTTCGGGCTGGTATTTTCGAAGCCAAAAGACACCGACGGCGGTCTCATTCGTGGAACATTCGCGATAACAATGGCGAAGACAAACGACTTCAACAGCAACATCCATTACCAGGGTGTAAATGCGAATAACTCGCTGATCGATTACTTCATTAACCAGGCAATTGGGGGCACGCCCGATCAGTTTAGCTCGAGCGGCGGAATGTACAACCACCGTTACAGAGCTCGCTTATGATAACTTCATAATTGGAGAAGCTTCATTATTGGATCCGAGTTTTCCTTCTGACCAATACTTTACCGACTTCGATCCTGGAGTCAATGCAAATGTGATCCAGGAAGAACGCATTCAGACAAAGGGTGCACAAAACCAGTGGAATTTTCATACGGAGCCAACTTCAACGATAAGTTCTACCTCGGTGCCGGGTTGGGGATAGTTTCGTTGAACTATATATCTCACAAAGAATTTTCGGAATCTTTCACCGACCAGGTGATCGACAATTACACGCTCACGGAAGATCTGCAGGTTAAAGGAACCGGGCTCAATCTAACTGTCGGTGGTATCGTTCGTCCTATAGATGGCTTCCAGCTTGGTGCTGCAATCACAACTCCAACACGTTATAACATAACCGATGTCTACAGCGCATCCCTTTATAGCAAATGGAACAACTGGGATTACTATGGAGATGGAAGCCAGATACTCACCAACCAAAATGCATCCACCGATGTGGTTACGTCAGACTACAATCTCACCACGCCATGGAAGTTTTGCATTCGGTGCTTCGTACATCTTCGGAAAAAGCGGGTTGATCTCTGTCGACGTTGAGCGCCTCAACTACGGAGGAGCGCGTTATCAATCACAAACTAGCGGCCTGTCGTTCGACGGCGACAACGACGAGATCAAGCAAACCTATGCATCAGTTACCAATATCAGGGCTGGCGGGCGAGTACAGGCTGAAAGCATTCAGACTTCGCGCAGGTTTCAACTACATGCCCGATCCATATACCAGTCAACAGAATGGAACCAACACGACAAGAATGTCGGCGTCGGGTGGAATTGGGTACAGGGCGAATAAATTTTTTATCGACCTGACGTATATCAACACGTGGAGCAACAACAGCTACAGGCCTTACACGCTCGACAGCGATGCGAGCCCGTTGTTGAAATACTCACTGAATGCCACCAACATTGTGGCTACGGTCGGGTTTACTTTTTAAGCGCGTCGGCCATTTCCTCAATAGAAATTTCGGAACCACTTAAGGTTATCGCAGCCTGCCGGTAATACGAGAGGCGGTTAGATCTCAGGAACTCTATGCTGTCTTTCAATCCGTCTTTCCCGCCGGCAGCCGAGCAACGGTCTTTTTTTCGAATTGGCCCAAGCGACATTCGCCTCACAATCTCAGATGCAGGAACATCGAGAAATATGCTTTTACCGGTTCGGTTGATAACTTCAAGGTTGTCGAAGAAGCATGGTGCGCCGCCACCTGTGGCCATGACGAAATCATCCGTGCTTTCACACCATCTCTTTAACTCTGTGGATTCCAGTTTTCTGAAATAGTCTTCTTTCTTCTCCGCAAAGATCTCGCGAATAAGTTTGCCTCTCTCTTCTCGATCTCTTTATCAAGATCTACGAAAGGAAGCTGAAGGGTAATGGCAAGTTTCTTACCGAGAGTGGTTTTTCCAGAGCCGGGCAGTCCGAGCAGGAAGATCTTCATTTGTTTAGTAGCGACCGGACTTCGTCGCCAGTAGGTGTGTCGTTGTGATGCCAGTTGCCGAGAACCGTTCCGTCTTTCCAAAGACAAATGCCGGGATTCGATCTGATGATGGTCTTCAGAACGGTGGCATCAACAAAGTAATACGGAACCGGTATTTGATTTTCGTGGCGAAAACGTTCAGTGTCTTCCGCAGAAGATGATGTGATGATGTATGCGTCTACGTCCTTGTCGGTTGATTGAATGAGGTTGCGGATCTCGTCAACGTGTTTGGTCGAAGCTTTATTGATGTCAACTATAACAAAGAACAGCTTGTTGCCACTGAATGTTGATTGCGTGATGTCGTTGCCATCGGTATCTGTAACCGCATAGTCGGTGATCTTAGGTTTGATCTCGTCTTCGTTCACAATGCGGTAAGAGACATACTCATATCCATCCTGGGGTGTGAGATACTTTTCGGACTTAACTTCTTTGCCGTCCTTTTTAAAAACATACTCGCCGATTGCCGCGACAGGCGGTTGCATCTCATGGGGAAGTATTGTTTCCAACTCTATATGCGCGCCAGTCCAAATACGGAAGGTGGTTGATCGCATGAATGCCCATGTATGCCGCGAGAACAGTTGTAGCCAGGATAGCAAAATGTCCTTCGCGTGATCGCAGTACGGCCAAGTATTTCTTCCGGTACCAGAATAAATGGACAACGAAAAACATCAGGAAGATATCTTTCCAGAACGATTGCCATGGAGTGAGCTTAATGAAATCACCGAAGCATCCGCAGTCCGTTACTTTATTGAGTAGAGCAGAGTACCCTGTGAGGAACGTGAAGAAGATCATTAACAGCAGGAGCGCCCACGTGGGTGATCTCCATCCTGTACAAAAGGAGAACTGCAACGCCGAGAACAATTTCGAGAACGATCATGATCATGGCGATCTCTAATGCCCACGGAATGAATATTTCGAAGAATGACCCGAAGTCGCTGGCAAAGACTTCGAAGTACTCTTCCAATTTTTATTTTAGTACCAATTGGATCGTTCAGCTTGATGAGGCCGGAAAAAATGAACAGGCATCAACAATAACTCTTGATATTTGATCGGTGATCTTCATTTCAACTTGATAAGGCAAAACACTGAGTAATTGATCATGTCCTGGTAATTGGCTTTTATTCCTTCGCTAACAAGGGTTTTACCGGAGTTGTTCTCGATTTGTTTTACTCTTAACAACTTCATAAGAATAATGTCGGTCATGGAGCTCACGCGCATGTCGCGCCAGGCCTCGTCGTAGTCGTGGTTTTTGTTTTGAAGGAGATCGTACGTTTCGTTGGCCATTTCATCATAGAGAGGCTCGAGCTGATCCCAGTTCATCTCCATGTTGCCATTATCGACGAGTTTCATCTGAATCATGGCGATAATGCAGTAATTGATAATGCCCGTAAATTCGTCCTTGATCGGGTCGTCGACTTTTTGAACGCCTTTTTCCTGTATGCTTCTTATGCGTTGGGCTTTGATGTAAATTTGGTCTGTAATAGAACTCAACCTTAAGATCCGCCACGCTGTTCCATAGTCACGGGTTTTCTTCTCGAAGAGACTTTTGCAGGTGGCCAGTGCCTCCTTATATTCGACAGCCGTTTTTTGATTCATAAGAGCGATGCAAAATAAGAACAAAACATGGAACGTAAACGGGGCGCCTCATCGACTTTTCGAAGCCAAAGGTCATGGGCATTCTCAACGTTACGCCCGACAGCTTTTATGATGGCGACCGGTACTTCGACCTCACGGCTGCGATAAAACACACGGAGAAAATGGTGAAAGACGGAGCCGACATGATCGACGTCGGCGGTTATTCATCGCGCCCCGGCGCCGATGATATCTCGCCTGACGAAGAAGCCAAACGTGTAGTCGACATCATTGCTGCTATCGGTAAAGAGTTTCCGGGCCTCCTGATATCCATCGATACGTTTAGAAGTGAAGTTGCGAAGAAAGCCCTCGCCGCCGGTGCTTCCATCATTAACGACATCACCGGTGGCGACCATGATCCTGCCCTTCGCAAGCTGGCAATTGAACATCGTGCTCCGTACATCATCATGCACATGCGTGGCACACCGAAGACCATGACCAGGCTCACGCAATACGACAACGTTGTAAAAGAGGTGATCGCCGATCTGCAAAAAAAAGTGCACGATTACCAACAGGAAGGGTTGACCGACATAGCTATTGACCCCGGCTTCGGGTTTGCGAAAAATGTAGATCAGAACTTCGGGATGTTAAGAGATCTTGAAGCTTTCGCGATGATCGACCGACCGCTGCTGGCAGGTATTTCACGAAAATCCATGATCTGGCGAACACTTGAAATAAAACCAGAAGAAGCCCTCAACGGAACAATCGCCCTCAATATGGTGGCCCTCATGAAAGGTGCAGATATTATAAGAGTTCACGACGTGAAGGAGGCGACAGAATGCGTGAAACTCTACAGTAGAATTGGTTAACTTTGACGTGTGATTCTTGCTTTACACATTGGGTTTTTGGACATCACCTGGGTCGACTTTATCGACGTTACACTGGTGTCAATTCTCCTGTACCATGTGTATAAGCTGATTAAAGGAAGTCTCGCCGTCAACATTTTCCTGGGAATACTTACTCTTTACCTGATCTATCTCATCGTGCGCGCAGCGCAGATGGAATTGCTCACGAATATTCTCGGTCAGTTCATCGGGGTCGGTGTGATAGCGATGCTGATCTTGTTTCAACCCGAGTTAAGAAAATTCCTGCTGCTGATTGGCCGCACCGCGGAGTTCAATCGCGACGGGCATCATTCGCTCATTCGCTACATGGCGTCACGATTACCACGACGAGTTCGATATCAACCAGGTGATCGAGGCACTAAAGACGATGAAGGCAACTCATACCGGCGCGCTGATCGTATTCTCGCGTGACTCTGAATTAAAATTTTATATCGACACCGGCGATGCACTTGATGCACAAGGTGAACAAGCGGCTGCTGCTTTCGATCTTCAACAAGAACAGTCCCCTTCACGATGGCGCCGTTATCGTTTACAAAGGCCGGATCAAAGCCGCACGTTGCGTGCTGCCGGTTAGTGAGAATGATCACCTTCCTCCGCATTTCGGACTTCGTCACCGTTCTGCAGTCGGCATGAGCGAAAACAGCGACACTCTTGTTGCTGCTGTGTCGGAAGAAACGGGACGACTCGTTCTTGCGCGCAACGGTAAATTCATCCGCGGTTTAAAGCTGAAACAGGTTGAACAAAAAATACTCGAGTATCTTCACAATGAAGAACCTGAGAAGTGGGATGAAGTTCCCGACGATACTGAAGTGGTGCCGGAGACAAAATCAGCATGAGAATTTTAGTTATTGTTTTAATCGCCTGTGCTTCGATAGCACATGGGCAGTCTTTTGAGACTGTCCTTCAGCAAGGCCACGAACTCGCCGTGATCTCCGTTGCTATCAGTCCCGACAGCAATTATGTTGTTACCGGAAGCCGCGACAAATCTGCCAAGCTTTGGCAACTCAGTACCGGTCGCGAGGTCCGCAGTTTCCTGGGTCACGACTTTTCAATCACTGCCGTTGGATTTACAGGCGACGGAAAAAACACTCATCACCGGAAGCAACGACAAGACCGTTAGGCTCTGGGACGTTTCGACCGGGAGAAGAGCTTGTGTCAATTGCTGTGAATTATCGCGTCACCCAGATTGCGATCGATCCCACTTCCAGGTATGCTTTTGTTGGCGGATATCAGACAGAGTACGTCGGCAAGCGTATGCGTGGGACGACAGCGTTGTTGTTATCGACTTGAAATCGAAACGACCCGTCAAGAAAATATCTGCAGACCCCGACAAAGGTCTTGGCTACGGAACCGGCGTCGCCGTTAGTCCCGACGGTAACTTTCTCGCTGTTGGTGAAGACAATCGTGTTGCGAAAGTTTACCGGACTTCCGATTGGCAACAGGTCCACAAATTTGAATTCACCGAAGGCACTTGTGGTGGCTGTGGGAACCCGAACTGTCTTCCAGCCCGGACAGCAAACACTTATATATGGTGTCGCACAACGGACCCCTGAAGAAATACAAGCTGTCGGATGGAACGTTGGAGAAAGTTTATATCGAAGATGTGGATGACATGACCAGCCTAAAACTGAGCGGCGATGGCAAGATCATCAGCCTCAGCACGAAGCAGAAGGTTCAATGCATCGACGAAGCATCAGGAAAAACCATTGCCGAAAATCTTTCTCCCGAAGGTGTTGAGATCCACGAAGTAGCTTTCACTCAAAATGGAAAAGAGCTGTTAATCACGAGCGACGACAACACGTTGCATCGTTGGAACTTTGCCGCCAACAAGGAAGCTCAAAAACTCACTGGCATTCTTAACATGCCGCGACAAGGGCGGACTCAACTACGATCCGAATTCTTATTGGGAATCTCATATGGCGAAATATGTTCGCTTCAAAAACAACATTCTCCTTAGTCGCGATGGCAAAACGTTGATCAAAGGAAAGTTTGGAAAGAAAGTAAAACGATGGGACGTCGCTTCCGGCAAAAGCGTGATGGAATATGTGGGGCACAGCAAAGCGGTATTGGCGTACGACCTGTCGAAGGATGGACGAAAACTGGTTACTGGTGGCGGCGACGGAAAGATCATTCTCTGGGACACCGAAACCGGCGATTCACTTCGCGTGATCGCATCGTATCGCGAGCCAATTTTTGACATTCACTTCAACAGCGACGAATCGAAAGTATTGAGTGCAAGCTGGGACGCCTCCATGAAGATCCACGATCTCCAATCATCAGCGCTCGAACATTATTTCGATTTCAAAGAATATTCAGCTTACAACGCCATCTGGCATCCAAACGATCTCTATGTGTTCACAGCACGACTCGATAATAAAGTCGAGATGTGGGAGATCGATACCAAAACGGTTGTGAGAAGCTTCGTCGGGCACAGCGATGTGGTTGCATCCATGACGACAAGTCCCGACCAACGATCACTGATGACCGCAAGCTGGGACGGAACGATTCGCATCTGGGATATTGGAACAGGCTTGATGAGCAAGAAACTTGTTGATCATCACGGCGCCGCTCACGCCGCGCCATCTACAGTTCTGATGGAAGGTTCGTTTACTCGGCCGGCGCCGATCGTCAGATAAGAATGTGGGATTTGATCACATCGAAAGTCATAAGAACATTTAATGGGCATCATGCTGAAGTCACTTCGTTGAAGATCAGCCCGGATGAAAAGATGCTGATCAGTCACAGCGTGGATGGCGTTACGAAGTTCTGGGATCTCTCGTCGGGCAAAGAGTTTTTCGAGCACCTGCATTTCGGCGACAAAGACTGGATGGTGAAAAATCCTGAAGGATATTTCAATGCTACTGATGCGGCTCGTGAACACATTCATTTTGTGGATGGGCTGAAGACCTACGCGGTCGATCAGTTCTTCGAAGAATATTACCGCCCGGACCTGCTGCCGAAGATCTTCCAGAATCGTGGTGGCAATAAAGATGAATCGAAGGGTAGCCTGCAGGGAAAACTACAGTCGTCGCCACCGCCGACATTGAGAGTAGCTTTCGTTCCCGGCCAGGAAGAAGGCAAAGGTGATCTGTATGTCCGCCTGACCGACGAAGGAGGTGGCGTGGAGAATCTAAAGGTCTATCATAATGGTAAGAGTCTGCCAATCGATCGGAGTCAGCTCCAGATGCCAACTTCGAAACAACCGACCACGACTTACAAACTTGGAATTACACTCGTAGGCGGCAGCAATATCTTTACTGCGTCGGCTTCGAACAAAGATCGAGTTGAAGGAACGTCGCCGGCTATCGAATTCACTTCTGATTACATCACGAAGAACAGCGTGTGCTACCTCCTGGCTGTTGGCATCAACCAGTATAAAAATCCGAAGATGGTTCTTACCTACGCGCGGCCCGACGCTCAATCGTTTATCGAGGTAATGGAACAGAAGGGAACGTTGTTCAAGAACGTCGAACTTCACACGTTGTACGACCAGGAAGCTTCGCGCGTCAACATCCTGAAGAAACTCGACGAGCTATCGACTAAGATTCATCCCGAAGACGTATTCGTATTCTACTATGCAGGTCACGGAAGCATGGTCGACAACCAGTTTTATTTTATTCCAACCGAAAGTCTTCGCTTATACGATGCCAGTTCACTAAAAACCGATGCCATCGAAGCAACGATACTACAGGATAAGTTGAAGAACATACGTGCCTTGAAGCAGCTCATCATCATGGACGCATGTCAATCGGGTGGATCTGTTGAGCTCCTGGCAACACGTGGTGCAACGGAAGAGAAAGCTATCGCACAACTTTCGCGGAGCGCCGGTATACACATCATGGCTTCGGCAGGCAGCGACCAGTTTGCAACTGAATTTGCTGAGCTTGGTCATGGGCTGTTCACTTATCTATTGTTGAAAGCTCTTCAAGGCGATGCTGATGGAGCTCCGAAAGATGGTAAGGTGACGATCTACGAATTGAAATCTTACCTCGACGATCAAGTGCCCGAGATGACACGAAAGCTGAAGGGCAAACCTCAGTATCCATACACGTTCTCTCGTGGTCAGGACTTCCCGGTTGCTATCGAAAAGTAGCCGAATGCTCAACGGTTACTTCCAGGTGCTAACTAATATTAATAAATTGTGAACTAAATGTTACGCAATTCGTTAATTTAGTTTATTGAAAACCAAAGAGATAACAAAAATGAAAGAGGCGAGTCTGGTTAAGTACTACTCTGCGAAGTATTTCTTCCTGGCTTTTGGTTTACTGCAGTGGACGATCAGTGTCACGTTCCTGACGAGCCACGGAAACACACCAAAAGGTCAATGGAGTGCGTTCCTGTTTTTTACGATTGGATTGATCATCATGACAATCCAGATCGTGTATGCTACGCGTCTCAAGCGTGTAGCGATCGGTAAGAAAAAGATTGCCGTGCTATCGAACGGCACGCTTCATCGCTATGAACATGAGGATGTGAAGTGGATGAAATTCATCCCGGCATTCAACATTTACCAGATGAAGATCCGCGGCAAGAAAGCTACCATCTACTTCCTCCCTTGCGAAGAGGGTGAAGTTTATTTATGGTCAGTTTCCTTCAACTGTCCCGATTACTCGCAAGAAATAATCGAGCTGTCATTGCCCGCGCAGGCGGGCAATCCGGCGTCGAAACACTAGATCACCCGCATACGCGGGTGACTCATTCCGATTTCAAACTATCAACCGGGGTTTGCGAGCGCTGCTCGCAACGCCTGGTAACTTACTGTCGCCAGTGTTACTCCCAACGCGCCAACAACCAACAACAACGAAAATCCATATCGATATATCGATGCGATAGTCGAACCGTGTAAGCCAACGCGAGAGCAAGTAATACGCAATCGGGGAATGCGATCGTGCACGACAGTGCAACGAGAGCAACAAAGTTCTTCGTGAGCATTCTCCAAAGGTCCAGGATCGAAGCACCGACCACCTTTCGAATACCGATCTCTTTGGTGCGCCTTTCAGCTACGAAAGCAGACATCCCAAATAAACCCAACAGGCTGATGAGTATTGCCAATGCGGAGAATACTGTTGCCAGTTTACCGACACGTACTTCGGAGGCAAACTTTTCATTGTAGTCATCGTCGACGAAACTAAACTCGAATGCTTCCTGACGGATCATACTTTTGAAAGATAGCACTGACCGCCTCGATCGAAGCTTGTGTTGGCATTGACGGATTCAGACGAATGTTAATGATGTACATATTCTCGTCGAGGTTGAAGAATACTGTCGGTCTCACGGGCTCGTACGGAGATCCTATTGTGAGATCTTCAATCACACCGATCACACGAAAGTGATCATCGATCAGTTTTCCGATTGGATCTTTGAATCCCATATATCTTGCGGCCGACCTGTTGATTACGACAGCCGATGAATCGAATACAAGCTCTTCCGAAAAGTCGCGACCCTCAACCACTTTCCAGCCGACAGTGTTTCCGTACGTCGGGGTGATCCAGTTAATCGAAACCTTACTCTCCATCCCTTCAGGTTTGCCTTCCCAATCCATTGAGTTGGTGTTCGACCATATTTCAGTCATTGGCCCGGATGACTTAGCCATACCTTCTGCCGCACCGGACTGCAGCAGTTCGTTGCGAATGACTTCATAGCGATCGAAAGATCGCGTGTGTCCATAAAGATCTTAATGAGCCCTTCCCTCGCATAGCCGACGGTCCTGTTCCTGGCGAACTGTATTTGCTGATAAACGACGATTGTTCCCACAATCAATGTGATCGAGACAGTGAACTGAATGGCAACCAAGAGTTGTCGTGGAAACGAATTTACCTGGACCTTCAAACCTTTTACTGGCTTGAATGACGAGAGATACAGTGCGGGATAGCTCCCGGCCATTAAGCCTGCGATCAATACAAAACACAGAATGGCCAACCAAAACACCGGCACATTCCATGGAAATGAAATTTGCTTCCCTGCGATCTCATTAAAGTATGGCAATGCCAATAGTACTATCATGATAGCAAACACTGCTGCGGCGGCGACAGTTATAAACGATTCACTTAAGAATTGCGCAATCAATTGTGGTCGCAATGAACCCATGGTTTTCCTGATACCCACTTCCTTCGCACGCTTCTTCGGATCTTGCGGTGCTGAGATTCATGAAGTTGATACATGCGACGATCAGGACGAAACAGTCGATGATCCCATACAGCCACACGAATTCGAGCTGGTCGCTGGTGACGATCTTTCGATCCTGGAATTTTGAATAGAGATGCCATTTATTCATCGGGTGCACCAAGAGCTCGGGGTTGTACTTCAAATTTTCGGCATCGATATGTTTTTTCTTGATGTCCTTAATTTTTCTCGGAGATCTCTTCGAAGCTGACACCGTCGTTTAGCTGCACAAATATTTTATGCGAATTGTTGTCCCACCGATCCTGTGATTCTTTCATCCATTCTACCCATGAAAGAAGTATCTCCCATGACCCAATTATATTGAGTCCATTGAATTCGGTGTTTGCGTCGAAGTCTTTATAGACACCGCCAATCCGTGCGTCGACGACATCTCTGAGTCTTACGACCTGGCCGATCGGGTCGGTGTTGCCGAACATTCTTATTGAAAGCGACTTCGAAATCAGAATGGTGTTTGGCTCCGTTAGCGCATTGCGTGTACCATAGATCATGCTTGGCGAGAAGATCTCGGTAAACTCGTGCTCCACAAATGTTCCCGACGACTTGAATTTATTTTCACCCGATGTGATAGCAATGTCCTGTGGCCAGGTGAAAAGTGCTACGTGCTTGAGGTCTTGAGAAAAGTTTTCTCTCAATTCCCATGCGAGTGGAATTGGATTCGAAAAGTTTGTGCCATCGCCATTGTGAAACGCCACATCTCCAATGCGATCATAATTTTCAAATGATTTATTGTAAGACAACTCGTCGTAGATCCACATACTGATCAGTATGGTAACGGCCATGCCCGCTGCAAGCCCACCGATATTGATTGCCGAATAACCCTTGTTGCGAATGAGTGTTCGCCAGCCGATGGTGAAATAATTTTTGAACATATAGTTGTTTGTTATATGATTTGACGGGCCGGATTATGGAAGGGCGTAAAAGGAGGATGACGTCGATCGCCAGGAGCAGGTTCGCTATTCTTCTACCGCGCCTGGTTATGCGTTCGCGATAAAGCTCGATAAGATCTCCTTCTATCGAATCGCGAAGGGAGGGGTGACAAAACCAGCGGAAAAAACGCAGAAACATCTTCATTCTGATTTAAGGCTGTCGACCGGGTTTGCGAACGCTGCACGCAGACGCCTGGTAGCTGACGGTGACCAGCGTGATGATCAGTGCGCCAACAATCACAGCTGGAAAGATCCATGGCGATATCTGGATCCTGTATTCAAATTTTGTGAGCCAGTTCGAAAGAAGATACCATGCGAGGGGAAATGCGATGACGCATGAGATGGTCACGAGAAACAGAAAGCTCTTTGTAAGCATTGCCCAAAGCTGAGTTATCGAAGCGCCGATAACTTTTCGGATCCCGATCTCTTTCGTCCGTTGCTCGGCAATAAACGAAGACAGTCCAAACAGTCCCAACAGGCTTATGAGTATTGCCAGTCCGGAGAAGATAGATGCAAGTTTTCCGACGCGTACTTCGGAGGCGAATTTCTGGTTGTAGTCATCGTCAACAAAACTGAATTCGAATGGAACTGAAGGGTTATGTTTCTGAAAGACGGGGCTGACTTTATCGATCGCTTCAGCGGGCGTGAGCGACGGATTTAGCCGGATGTTAATCGTGTAAACGTTATCGGTTTTGGTGTATTGAAAGATGGCTGGCTGGATCGGATCGTAAGGTGATCCCATTACCATGTCTTCGATCACTCCGATAATGTGAAACTGCTTGTCAACAGTTTTTCCGATTGGGTCAGCCATGCCCATGAATTTCACCGCGGCGCGATTGATAACAATCCCTACTGAATCTGATTTTCATGTCGTCGCTAAAATCACGGCCTTCAATAAACTTCCACCCTACCGTTTTTCCATACGACGCCGTTACCCAGTTCATAGCGAAGTTGCTTTCCTTCTCTTTTCCTTCTGGCATTCCTTCCCATGTAATGCCACCGTAGTTCGACCAGATTTCGGTAACGGGCGCCGATGAGATCCCTACATTATCAACTGCTCCAGATTGCAGGAGTTCGTTACGGATCACATCAAGTTTTTCATAGAGGTCGGGCGTTACCATGAAGACTGTTACCAGACCCTCGCGCGAATATCCGACAGGTCGTTGCCTGGCAAACTGGATCTGCTGATATACGATGATGGTTCCGATCACCAGTGAGACTGAAACCGTGAACTGTACAACGACGAGAATTTTCCGTGGGACCGAAGTCATTCGCCCCTTCAAGATCTTTACGGGCTTGAATGAAGAAAGATAAAGTGCCGGGTAACTTCCGGCCATTAATCCTGCTATCAGCACGAAGCACAAAATGGCCAGCCAAAAAACCGGGTTGCTCCATGGAAATGAAATTTCTTTTGCTGCAATATCATTGAAGTAAGGCAACGCCAACAAAACCATGACAATCGAAAAGGCTGCTCCTATTGCAACGGTGATCAATGATTCACTTAAAAACTGTGCGATCAAATGCTTTCGCAATGAACCCATCGTTTTGCGAATGCCAACTTCTTTGGCGCGTTTCTCCGATCGCGCCGTGCTGAGGTTCATGAAATTGATGCAGGCGAGTACCAACACGAACACGCCGATAATCCCATAGAGCCAAACGAATTGAAGGGCTTCGCTGGCAACGTTCTTCCTGTTCTCAAATTTTGAGTAAAAATGCCAGCAGCTCATCGGGTGAATAAACAACTCCGGGTTGGACTTCAGTCTCTCTGCATCAAGATGTGGCTTCTTTAGATCTTTGATCCGGGAGGAAACTTCTTCGAAGCTTGCGCCTTCGTTCAACTCTACATAGATCTTATAGGAATTGTTGTCCCACTTATTTTCAAGATCCTTAATCCACGTCATCCATGACCGAAGAAATTCCCATGAGCCGATCATCTTGATATTTTGAAGTTCAGTGTTCGGTGCGAATCTTTATAAACACCGCCAACGCGAACGTCGATCACGTTCTTGATCTTCACGACCTGACCGATCGGATCTATGTCGCCAAAGAGTTTTTTCGAAAGAGATTCGGATATCACGATGGTGCCCGGCTCCGCAAGGGCATTTCGTGTTCCGTAGATCATGTTAAGTGAAAATATCTCGGCGCCTTCCGGTTGCATGAACACACCGTCTTCCAAAAATTTCTTGTCGCCCGATGATATCGATAAGTCAAATGGCCATGTGAAGATTGTGATGCGTTTGATATCCTGGGAGAAATTCGTTCGCAATTCAGCAGCAACCGGAACCGGGTTCGAGGGATAGGTACCATCTCCGTTGTGGCCCATTACGTGACCGATGCGATCATAATTTTCGAATGAACGATTGTACGATACCTCATCGAAGATCCACATCCCGATAAGTATAGTCACAGCCATTCCAGCTGCGAGACCACCAATGTTTATTGCTGAATATCCTTTGCTTCGAAGCATGGTCCTCCAGCCTATCGTGAAATAATTCTTGAGCATACCGTAACGATTTAGATTTTGATGTCCTTCTGCCGGCCGGATTATGCCGGGGCGGAATAGTAATAGAATATCAAGAGCAAGAAGAAAGTCTGCTCGAGTCTTGCCACTAACCAGACGTTCACGATGCAATTCGAGAAGGTCCCCTTCAATCGATTTGTGAAGCTTCGGATGACAAAACCACCGAAAAAAAACGTAAAAAAAACCCTAGTCATCTCTGACTAAGGTAATAATAATTTCCTATTCGTAGTTATATTATTTGATAACTCCCAAATCCCTACCCACCTCGGTAAACGCTTTGATCGCTTTGTCGAGATGATGTTTCTCATGGGCAGCAGAGATCTGCACGCGGATCCGTGCCTGTCCTTTGGCTACAACCGGGAAGAAGAAGCCAATCACGTAAATCCCTTTCTTCAAAAGCTCCTCTGCAAACTTTTGTGCGAGCGGGGCTTCGTACAACATAATGGGCACAATAGGATGTTCGCCAGGCTTGATATCAAAGCCTGCCTTCGTCATCTCGCTTCTGAAATATTTTGTGCTTGCCTCAAGCTTGTCGCGCAAAGCAGTGGTCTCGGCTCAACATATTGAAGACCTCGATAGAAGCTCCCACGATACTCGGCATCAGCGTGTTTGAAAATAAATACGGACGCGAACGTTGTCTCAGCATCTCGATGATCTCCTTACGTCCCGATGTAAAACCACCCGATGCACCACCGAGTGCTTTACCAAGAGTTCCGGTAATGATATCTACTCTTCCCATAACGCCGCGATACTCCGGAACACCGCGACCTGTCTTCCCGAGAAAACCAGTCGAGTGACATTCATCCGTCATTACCAACGCTTCATATTGTTCGGCGAGTTCACAGATCTTGTCGAGCTGGTGCGATAGTTCCGTCCATCGAGAATGCTCCGTCGGTTACTACAATGATCTGTTTGGCACCGGCTGCTCTCGCATCGTCGAGCTGCTTTTTCAGATCGCTCATGTCATTATGCTTGTAGCGATAACGCATGGCTTTGCAAAGACGAACGCCATCGATAATGGAAGCGTGGTTAAGCTCGTCGGAGATAATGGCATCCTCCGCGCCAAATAGCGGTTCGAATACGCCACCGTTGGCATCAAAAGCTGCCGCGTATAAAATAGTATCCTCGGTGCCGAGGAAGTCACTGATCTTTTTTTCCAGGTCTTTATGAATGTCCTGTGTTCCACAAATAAATCGCACTGACGACATCCCGAAGCCATGAGTATCGATTGCTTCTTTCGCCGCTCCAATCACGCGTGGGTGCGAAGACAACCCAAGGTAATTGTTAGCGCAAAAGTTGATAACTTCTTTGCCGTCGTTCGTCTCGATGTCGGCGCCCTGGGGCGTTGTTATTACTCGTTCTTTCTTGAAGAGTCCCGCTTCGCGGATATTAGTGAGTTCCCTTTTCAAGAACTGGTTGAAGTTTTCTGTACATGGTATTTACGACGGATAGGGTTAATCAAATAGAGTTTCTGAGCGGTGAAGCTTGCTTCGCTTACTTGTGAAAAGAGTTGCTCCCATTCTTTCCAGCGATCGGGCTCGGCATTCCTGAACGCCGTGGAGTCGACCTTTTTCGATATGAGATATTCTTCGAACGTCACAAGACAAAATTATTAAATTCGCGGCGCATGCATAAAACCAAAATACTCCTTATTGGAGCTGGTGGTCAACTTGGGTCCGAACTTACGCAGGGCCTTTGGAACATCTACGGCAAAGACAACGTCATTTCATCCGACATCAAAGACCCTGTGGGTATTTTGAAAGAAGGCCGTTACGAGAAATTTGATGTAATGCAACGCGACAAACTCTTCGAGATTATTAAGCAAAACGGCATTACACAGATATATCATTTGGCAGCGCTGTTATCCGCCACAGGCGAAAAAGATCCGAGGTGGGCCTGGAAACTAAACATGGAGAGTCTCCTCTATGTACTCGAGGCAGCCCATGAATTAAAAACTCCATAAAATCTATTGGCCTAGTTCTATTGCGGCGTTCGGACCAACAACCCCAAAACAAAACACACCCCAGGACACTATCATGGACCCCACAACGGTCTATGGCATCACGAAACTTGCCGGTGAGCTTTGGTGCGAATACTACTTCCGCAGATATGGGGGTTGACGTTAGAAGTCTTCGCTACCCCGGATTGATCGGCTGGAAAACACCTCCTGGCGGCGGCACTACCGACTACGCTGTCGACATCTACTTCAAAGCGATCAAAGAAAAGAAATACGAATGCTTTCTCGCCGCCGACACCTACCTGCCAATGATGTATATGGCGGACGCAGTGAAGGCTACGATCGATCTCATGGAAGCGCCCGCAGAAAAAGTTAAGATCCGGTCTTCGTACAACATTTCGAGCATGAGCTTCTGCCCCGCACAAATTGCGGCTACGATCAAGAAGCATATTCCGGAATTCCAGATCAATTACAAACCCGACTTTCGCCAGGCCATTGCCGACTCATGGGCCGAAGTCAATCGACGATGCTCCGCAAGACAAGACTGGGGATGGAAACATCAGTTCGGTCTCGAAGAAATGACTGAGGATATTTTGAAGAACTTATCTAACGACAATTCTGAAAAACTGAATTGACGTCCGACGAAGATACTTTCACGAGATAGGTTCCGGCTTCCAATGATACGGGGATCACGTTTTGCATTTGGTTGATGTCGTGACGCAAGACCTCCATGCCACTCAGGTTAGTTATCGTCACGATCGCTGCTCCGTCGAAGTTCAATTCTATATTCAATTTTGAATCAACAACATTGGATTGGGAAAGATCTTGATTGACTTATCTGACTGGAAAGTCGCGCCGACGATCTTAAAGATTTCGGTTGAACCGTCGAGGTCTACTGTTTTCAGCCTGTAAAAAGATCTTCCGACTGGAGGATTGGCAACGAGATAAGAGTAACCGCGTGTCTTCGTCAGTTCAAACAAATTCGTGCCCATCGTTCGAGCCTTCAACAACGAAGTAATCGAAATTCTTTTCGGAGGCTGTTACCCATTCCAACTCAATACCTTCTTTGCTGATGTCCGTAAACTTCGAATGAAACCAGCGTAACAGGCATAACAGCCGCGGCAGTGTTTACCCATGTGGCGAACGTTGGGTTGGTTGTAGTCATCGTTGCTTTGTCGGTCTTATTTCCCGTTGTGTTAGCACCGCCGCCAGTGTTGCTTACGCTTCCATTTACATAGAGACCATAAGGGTTGGTAGAGTTGTTGTTCGTGATGTTGTCTCCGCCACCACTGTAGTTGATGTTACCATTCACATACATTTCGGCACCCTGGTTCAACGTAAGCTTTGTACCGCCACCGGTAATCATCAACAACGTTTCCAACACGGCAACCCTGGAATTTTTATTCAGAGTAACGTCACCGCTATTGATTTGCTTCAGGTCGTTCCTGATAATAAGATCGGCATAAGGCGGAGGCGCAGCCACCGTACCTACGACGAGATAATTAGATGAAACCACCGTTACATTTCCATACACAGTAACCGAACCACCAGGAAGGATAGTCAATGCAGAGTTCAATGTAAGGTCTCCCATAATAACAAGATTACCCGATACGACTACTGATGAACCGCCGTTGAGTGTCATTGACCCGTTGACTGACAGAGTCTTGCCTGCAATTGATGCTCAGCCCGGCACTACCGATCGTGTAGTTGGCGTTGATGAACATGTTGTTATTCAGGTTGGCAACGCCCGATGCATGACCGCCATTGATCGCGGGTGTCGAGTTTCCCCAACCGGAAAGTGTTATTCCAGTTGCCGGCTACGGTCCAATCGCCGTCGGCAAGTGATGTGTAATTTTGGGCAAAGGCGGCTAAGGAAGCCGAAACCAATAAAACTGTTAATATTAGGTTCGTTTTCATTTTCTCAGACTCAACCAACACCGTATATATGGAATTCATCAAACAGTGACCCAGGATGCATGTTTTATCATCCAGATCTCAAGGCCAGAGTCGTTAAATGCGCTGAACCAGGGGTGTATTGACTGAGCTTCGCGGGGTGCTGCAATCGGCCGGCCAAAATACGGAACTGGCGGGGCATCATAATCACCGGTGATGGAGAAAAAGCATTTGTTGCCGGCGCTGATATTAAAGAGTTGTCTGCCTTAAGCGGTGCGGAGGCTACAAAATTGGCTCAGAAAGGTCAGGATTTGTTCAAGAGCATCGAGAACAGCCCCAAGCCCGTCATCGGCCGTCGTGAATGGATTCGCGCTCGGTGGAGGATGTGAATTGGCGATGGCTTGTCACATGCGCATAGCTACCGAAAGTGCCAAATTTGGACAGCCGGAAGTCAACCTGGGAATCATTCCGGGCTATGGTGGAACACAGCGTTTGCCTCAACTCGTAGGTCGTGCGAAAGCACTGGAGTTGATCTTAACAGCCGATCTCATTCCCGCTGCCGAAGCATTACGGATAGGTCTCGTTAATCATGTGCTTCCAACAAAACAGGAAGCGATGGACATGGCATTGGGCATCATCAAAAAGATATCAACGAAAGGTCCCGTTGCAATCAGGAAAGCAATCGAAACGGTAAACGCCGGTTACAGCTTCGAAGACAAAGGTTACCAGGCGGAAGCAACAGGCTTCGGTACATGTGCAGATACGAATGACTTCAAAGAAGGAACAAAGGCATTCGTAGAAAAGAGACCAGCGAAGGTTTAGCGGTCGCTAATTGTGACAAAGCTCAAGAAACTAGCCGGCGACACTATACTATATGGAATGGGAAACATCATTCCCCGTTTCCTCAATTTCCTGTTATCCCAATTCACACGAAGTTCAGATTTGATCCAGAGAGTTCGGCCAGTTCACGTATGTGATGTCGCTCGTGGCTTTCATGAATATCGTGTATTCATTTGGAATGGAGACTACGTTCTTCCGCTATGCAACAAAACCTGGTGTGGATCAGAAAAAGATCTTCAATGCTGGTCTTACTGTGGTATTAGCTGTAGGAATTTTCTTGTCGGGAAGTATTATAATATTCTCGGCACCGATAGCACGTTCATTGGGTGTTGGAAATCATCCTGACTTTATAGTTTGGCTCGGTAGTGATCATGTTCATCGATATACATTGCGTCACTTCCATTTGCAAGGTTGCGTCTCGAGCGAAAGGCAATTCGATTCGCGCTATACAGGATTGCAAACATTGCGGTGGTGATTGGATTGAACCTGTATTTTCTTTTTGTGATCTATGATCCGGCGATAGGCATCGGTTATATTTTTCTTGCGATGTTGATTGCGAACTCGTTGTACGTCGTGTTTCTTCCTGAAAACATTTATACAGTGGAGGCCGGTATACGACAGGGAAATAACTTCCTCAATGTTGAGCTATTCTTTCCCGATCGTGCTAACCGGTTTGCTGGGAACTACTAACGAATTCTTTTCGCGGATCTCGTTGGAGGCGTGGCTGCCGGAAGGATTTTACAAGGGCCGTTCGTCGTCGTTCGCGGTGGGTGTGTTTGGCGCGGCCTATCGTTTTGCCGTGTTGATGAACTTAACAGTGATGGCCTATCGCATGGCGGCGGAGCCATTCTTCTTCAGTAACTCGGGCGACAAAGAATCGCCGCAATTGTTTGCGAAGGTGAATCACTACTTCGTGATCGTATGCTGTTTTATACTTCTCGGGATTGCCATCAACATGGACGTACTGAAATATCTCACCGGTAAAGACTATTGGGAAGGAATGGTTGTGGTGGTCCCACTTTTGTTGGGCTAACCTGTTCTTTGGAATTTTATTACAACATGACTGTCTGGTACAAGCTTACCGACAAAACGATTTACGGAACTTATATATCGGTGGGTGGCGCGGCGCTTACTATCCTGTTTGAACTACATCGTCATTCCGATGTATGGATACCTGGGGAGCGCGTGGGTTACGATGTTCGTATATCTTGCGATGACCGTTATCTGCTATTTGTTGGGACAAAAATATTACCCGATTCCTTACCCGGTCTTCAGCGATGGCCTATACATAGTGGCTACAACCGTGCTGGTCTATGTTGTTAATCTCTATGAATTCACAAACCTGATCTTAGGAGCCACGGTGCATACTGGTGTCATACTGGTGTGGCTCGGCGTAGTTTATTTGATCGAAGGAAAATCGTTACGTTTAAACTCTAAATAAATCGGCATGAACATTATCATACCGATGGCGGGCCTTGGAAAAAGGCTCAGGCCTCATACCCTGACAACGGCAAAGCCTCTTCTGCCCATCGCCGGGTAAGCCAATCGTTCATCGGCTGGTTGAGGACATCGCGGGGGTTTGTCCCCGAGAAAGTGGACAACATCGGTTTCATCATTCATCCTTCGTTTGGAAAACAGGTTGAAGATGATCTCAAGAAAGTTGCGGCAGCTGTTGGTGCCACCCGGGAAGATCTACTACCAGGAACAGGCACTTGGTCATATCGCATGCCGTGTTGTTCGCAAAAGAATTATTACAGGGGAAGGTCATCGTTGCTTTCGCAGATACTTTGTTCAAGGCAGACTTCAAGCTCGATACATCGAAAGACGGGATCATCTGGGTTCAGAAGGTTTCAGACCCGTCTGCTTTCGGAGTTGTGAAGCTTAACAACCAGGGTGAGATCATCGAGATGGTTGAAAAGCCCTCCACTTTCGTTTCCGATCTTGCCATCATCGGGATTTATTTCTTCAAAGACGGAGCGTTTCTTAAAAACGAAATGCAATACCTCATCGACAACGACATCAAAGACAAAGGCGAATACCCAGTTTACATCGGCGCTGATCAACATGCAGAAGAAGGGAGCGAAATTTGTTCCTGGTGAAGTGAAGGAGTGCGGTAATAAAGATGTACTTGTACAGACTAACAGTCGGTACATGGAGTTTATAAAAAATCAGAAGCTAATTTCTGGAAAAGCTAAAGTTGTTAACTCGGTGATTATCGAGCCCTGCTTTATCGGCGACAATGCCGTGATAGAGAATTCGGTGGTAGGTCCGTACGTTTCGGTAGGAGAAGATAGCAGGATTAAGGATTCACGTATCACAAATTCGATCATACAGCGAAATTGCAGTGTTTCTCGTGCCAGTTGGACAACAGTGTCTTAGGAAATTTCGTTAATTTTAAAGGTCACGCCGATGACTTAAGTGTTGGAGACTACGGTGATATGAGCCGTTGATTTTTGATGTGGAATTCTTCTAAATCCATTCTCTTGATCCTTCTCGCCATACTGGCGATGAATCTTGACTCTCATGCCCAGCGTGGCCGTCAAAAGAAAGATGAAAATCAATCGGCAGACAGGAAGCGTCGCGACGCGGAGTTCTACTTTACCGAAGGAGAGAAATACTACATACTCGAGGATTATACGAAAGCGCTGCTGTACTTTCAACGTGCTGCCGAAAATGATTCGAAGAGCGCTGCCATCAACTTTAAGATAGCCGAGATTCTTGCCAAGGGATCGAAACCCGAAGATCTTGTGATGGCATCACAGGCTATCGATGCTTCGCTCAAAATCGAAAAAAAGAACAAATACTATTACCTGCTGGCGGCCAACATCTATGGAAGCCTCAATCAGTTCGAGAAAGCCGAGCAGACTATCGAAGCCATGATGAAGGAAGTAAGCGGTACAGAAGAATACCTGTACGAGCTTGCCGCTTTTTACCTCTACGACAAGAAGCCCGACAAGGCTATCGAGGTTTACAATCGCGCCGAACAAGTTCTCGGTATAAGCGAAACGTCTTCGTTGCAAAAACAAAAGATCTATCTCGAACAGGGTAAGGTTGACGATGCCATCAGAGAAGGCGAAAAGCTTATCGAAGCATATCCCGATGATCAGCGATACGTGATGGAGATGGCCGAGCTGCTTGCGCAAAACAAGATGAGTGCCCGGGCAATCACCTACATCGAAAACTACATCAAGCAAAATCCCGACGCGAGCCAGGCAAAGTTGCTGCTCGCGAGTCTTTATCGTGAGAACGGACAAGAACAACGCTCACGCGATCTGCTCAATCAACTCTTCGACGATCCGCAGATCGAATCGGGCAGCAAGATCCTTGTGCTTGGAACGTACAACGTCGTGCTTTCGCGACAGAGCTCGAAGGGCCAGGTAGATCAATCGTTGCAGAACTACGTGATGTCGTTGATCGAGAAGCTGAAAAAAAATTATCCGAAGGACCCGGATGTATACAGCGTGAGTGGCGACATCAACACAACCTTGTCGAACAACAACGAAGCTGAAAAAGATTATTTGAGAGCGATTCAACTTGGTGCTACCAACTTCGAAGCATGGCAGAATTTGTTGGTGCTGGAGTCTTCGCTCAATCAATTCGACAGCCTTATCGTTCATTCGGAGTCGGGGCTGGAACTGTTCCCCAACCAGGCGCTCATGTATTACTTCAATGGCTACGGCCACATGAGAAAAACATCACTGGCGTGAAGCGTCGACATCGTTCGAACAAGCGAAGAGACTCTCCGCTTCGAACCAGGCGCTGGTTGCCGAGATCAATGGAATGCTGGGCGACATCTACAACGGTACGCAGGAATATGCCAAGTCGGACATGGCTTATGAGCAGGCCCTGGCATTCAATCCGAATAACGACATCATACTCAACAACTACAGTTATTACCTGGCGTTGCGGAAGGAAAATCTCGATCGCGCCGAAAAAATGTCGGCGCAGCTTGTAAAAGCCAACCCGAAAAACTCATCGTATCTCGATACTTATGCGTGGGTACTCTTTACCCGCGAGAAGTATAAGGAGGCCCGGAAGATCATGGAGGAAGCTATCGACACCGGCGACTTCAATGCTACCCTGTTTGAACATTACGGGGACATACTTTTTAAACTTGGAGATACCGACGCGGCAGTGCGTCAATGGCAGAAGGCAAAATCTATGGGTGCGGATAATCAGGCCATCGATAAGAAGATTTCGAACCGGAGGCTTTACTAAATTTTACTACCTTCGCGCTTAATGCGACTCTTGGTTTTACTCTGTATAGCTGCTATAGCTCTCCAGGCTTGCAGCAAAAAAACATCTGCCCCCACTGCTCCCGCCACTCCGCGGAATATTGCCATCGAGGAGATTGACTTCGAGTATTTTCACGGCAAAGCCCGCATCAACTTCCGCGACGAGAAGAAAGAAAAAGATGTAAAAGCAAACATCCGTATCCGCAAAGACAGTGTGATCTGGATGGACATCTCTGTTGTTGGTGTGTCGGGTGCGAGAGCACTCGTTAACCACGATTCACTTACAATACGCAGCAACGTCGACAAAGAATACTTTGTGTTCGAATTCGCTGAGTTGAGTAAACGATTCAACTTCGAGATCAATTATCATATCGTACAGGCAGCATTGCTTGGCAACCTGCTATACGACAAACGCCCTGAAGACAAAGTAACGAGCGATGGAACCTATACGGTGCTCGAACAAATGGTCGGCACGACGTTGATCAAAAATTACATCAATACAGCTAGCACTAAACTTGAGAGGATCGAATTAAAGGAACAGAATACCAGCAATTCGCTCACTATTCAATACAGCAATTTTCAGAACGTCGGTTCAAAAGTTTTTCCATTCAACGGCGTTATACAGATACTTTATAAGACACCTGCTGGTATCATCAACAACAGCATCACTTTTGAATACAGCAAGGCAGAGGTTGGAGGCCGGGAACTTCGTTTTCCGTTCAACATACCACGTAAATATGAGCGCCGGTAAATTTCTCCTGCTTGTACTGATCGTCCTGGCCTTACCTGCCATAGCCCAGAAGGGCAAATCGAAATCGCAGCTCCAGAAAGAAAAACAGCAGAACCTGGAGAAGATCAAGGAGACCGAGCGCATTCTTAACGAAACATCACAGCAAAAGAAAAACTCTCTCGGCGAGCTGTCGGCACTCAATCAACGCATCACACAACAGGAAGATCTCATCACCTCGATCAAAGGAGAGATCGGTCTGCTCGACCGCGACATCAATGAAGACAACGATATGATCGACGCGTTGGAGAAAGATGTAGACGATCTGAAGAAAGAGTATGCACGGATGGTGTTCTCTGCACAGAAGGCAAACAATAAGATCGACCAGCTCACATTCATATTCTCATCGAAGTCGTTCGACCAGTTGGCCATGCGATTGAAGTACATGCAGCAATATGGCAAGACACGACACGCGCAGGCTGAGGCAATTGAAAGAACCGAAAGGATCCTCACAGGTCAGATACATCAAACGGAGACTGTAAAGAAAGCGAAGAACATGCTCCTCGGCGATCAGGTGAAAGAGAATCACAATCTCGCGACACTCAAGACTAAACAGAAAGATGTGGTGAAGTCGCTGCAGAAAGAAGAGCGACGGCTTCACGACGATATCGAGGATACGAAGAAAGCTGTTGCCGACCTCGACCGGATGATCGAAGACATCATTCGCGAAGAGATCGCACGAGCGGAGCGCGAAGCAAGAGAAGCGAAGGCGAAATCAGCAGCCGAAGCAGCGAAGTTTGCCAAAGCGGCCGAGTCGACCGTAGCGCTGTCGGCATCATTCGAAGAGAACCGGCATAAGTTTGCCTGGCCTACTTCAGGATTTGTTTCATCAAAATTTGGCCTGCAAGCTCACCCGACTTTGAAAGGAGTTAAGATCGACAACAAGGGTATCAACATTCAAACTCCACAGCACGAAAAGGTTAAAGTGATCTTCGACGGAGAAGTGAAAATGGTCGGAGCCATGGGCGTGATTGGAAACTATGTGATGATCACCCACGGTGGTTATTATTCGGTGTATGCTGGTCTCAAAGAGGTGTATGTGAAGCGTGGCGATAAGGTGGATGCTAACCAGGATCTGGGCCAATTAATGGTTAACGGGGACGGGGTTTCTGAACTTCGGTTCCAGATATACAAGATCGGTAAAGAACCTACACCACTGGACCCCCAACAGTGGCTCAGAAACTAAGAAAAACCCCTTTTTTTTCAGAAAAACATTATTGTACCTTTACAGTCTAATGACTATCAACATGAATGCAACTCTTTTGTTTTTGGGTGGTGTAGGTTTCCAGGAGATACTCTTGATTGGCCTGTTTGTTCTCGTGTTCTTCGGCGCCAAGAAAATCCCTGAATTCATGAAAGGCTTAGGTAAGGGCGTGAAAGAATTCAAAGACGCGATGAGCGACGTTAAGAAGGACATCGAAAGCTCTGCTAAAGACACAAGCAAGATCGACGACGGCAAACAAGCCTAACAAGCTTGAAACAATACCTTAACTTCTTCGATATCCAGAAAGATCTTAAGGAAGGCACCCTTACCTGCGTTGAACGGGTTCAGTTTCACCTCGACAACATTACGCGCAAGCAGCACCTCAATGCTTTTCTTTCCGTGTATTCGGAAGAAGCGCTTGCACAAGCGTCGGAAATCGACAAGAAAATAAAAGCGGGCACGGCGGGGAAACTCGCCGGCCTCGTTGTCGGTATCAAGGACGTACTCGCATACAAAAATCATCCCCTTCAAGCCGGCAGTAAAATCCTCGACGGCTTCATCTCACAGTTTAATGCAACCGCCGTTCAGCGCCTGCTGAATGAAGATGCAATTATCATTGGACGACAGAACTGTGATGAATTCGCGATGGGATCTTCAAATGAAAATTCTGCTTTTGGACCAGTCCTGAACGATGCCGACAATAGTCGCGTACCCGGAGGTTCTTCGGGTGGGTCTGCTGTTGCCGTGATGGCCGACATGTGCCAGGTGTCGCTCGGCTCCGATACCGGTGGTTCTGTTCGACAGCCCGCATCTTTTTGTGGTGTGATCGGATTGAAACCTACCTATTCGAGAATCTCGCGATATGGTTTAGTAGCATATGGCTCTTCATTTGATTGCATTGGAATATTCTCGAAGAGCCTCAGTGATATTGAATTGGTTTTGGAAGTAATCGCTGGCCCCGACGATTATGATAGTACCGTTTCGCAAGAGCCTGTACCAAACTATTCAAAAAAAGAAAACAACAAGAAATATAAGATCGCTTATATAAAAGAGACAGTCGAATCTCCTGCCCTTCAGAAAGAGATCAAGGATGCCATCTTGTCTAAGATAAAACACTACAGTCTCTCGGTCACACTGTAGAACCGATAGAATTCCCATTACTCGAATACATTCTTCCTACCTATTACATTCTGGCTACCGCCGAAGCCAGCTCCAACCTTTCGAGGTTCGACGGTGTGCGATATGGATACCGGAGTAAGGATATCACCGACCTTGAATCACTATACAAGAAGACCCGAGGCGAAGGCTTCGGTAAAGAAGTGCAAACGAAGGATCTTGCTGGGCAACTTTGTACTCAGTTCAAGTTATTACGATGCTTATTATACCAAAGCTCAGAAGGTTCGTCGACTGATTCGCGATAAAACGAAGGACGTCTTCAAAGATTATAATTTCATTATAATGCCAACGGCACCAACAACTGCATTTAAGTTGGGGGAGCTGACGGATAATCCGCTCGAGATGTATTTGGCCGACCTTTCTCCGTTCAGGCTAATGTGGTTGGTATTCCTGGTATATCGTTGCCCCTGTGGAAACGACGCGAAAGGGCTGCCCATCGGTGTCCAGGTGATCGCCGATGACTTCCAGGAGTTAGAACTATTTCAATTTTCCGAAGTATTTTTGCAGCGTCCGCCGTTGGCGGAGGTTTGAATTGATGCGTGCGATGAAGAAATTTATTTTTTTGACTGCTCTTGTGCTTCCCTTGAGTGTATTCGCTCAGTCCACGAGACTCTACTTTTTTGCCTTTAGCTCCTAACGATTCGCTGGTGATCAACATCGAAGGCGTAGGTGATGATGTATTGATGCTGGCTGATACCGTTACGCCGAATTTTGCTTCGATGCCTTACGACATGGAGTATGTTCCCGCCGATGAAACTCCCGAAGTTCTCGCAGGACGATTGAACGCACTTCAAAAAGATATTCCCCTTGTGTACAATGAAAAGGTACACGGCTTTATCAACTACTTCACCATCCGTGATCGCGAACACACACGCAACGTGCTTCGTAAGACCGACGTCTATTTTCCTCTCTTCGAAAAATATTTGAAAGAGAACAACATGCCCGAAGAGCTCAAGTACTTATCGGTCATTGAGTCGGCGCTGATACCGCAGGCGGTTTCGAGAGCACGCGCGGTTGGCTTATGGCAGTTCATGTCGTACACCGGCAAGTATGTTGGTCTGAATATCGACTGGTATGTAGATGAGCGAATGGACCCGGACAAATCAACACAAGCAGCGTGTAAATATCTTTCGCAGCTCTATGGGATCTTCGGCGATTGGGAACTTGCGTTAGCTGCTTACAACACCGGACCTGGCAACGTTCGTCGTGCGATCAAAAGGTCGGGTGGCAAGAGATCATTCTGGGAGATCTATCCCTTCCTCCCGCGCGAAACGCGTGCTTACGTTCCGCAGTACGTTGCAATGATCTACTCATTGAATCATGCACCGGAGCACAACTTGTTTGTTGACGGTAAGGAAGAGATGCTTCGCAACGACACCTTGTTGGTGAAAGGCTATCTCCATCTAGAAACATTGGCGAAGCTTACCAACAGTTGCCTCGACGACTATCGCAAGCTCAATCCTTCCGTTTTGCACGATGTTCTTCCTGATGGAAGGGAGCACGTCCTTCGTATTCCTTTTTATGCCAAGGAAGAGCTCGATAAAAATCGTTTTGCAATCCTCGACTCAGCTTCGAAAGCACATAAGAAAGAGATCGAGCTGCTTGCGAAGAATGCTGCGGGCAACACCTATGGTCGCGACATGATGGCGTATCGTGTGAAGTCTGGAGATGTTTTGGGAACCATCGCGCGTCGTTACGGCGTGCGTGTTGAGGATGTGAAGAAGTGGAATAATCTTCATTCGAATAACATTCGCGTAGGACAGAAATTGAATATATGGCTAAGGCCGGGACAAATTGATCGTCAGCCGGTGGCGAGTACGACAGGCGTAAAAAGCGATGGTAAGACATATACCGTTCAGCCTGGCGATACCCTGTGGGATATTTCTAAGAAGTATGGGCTTCCTGTCGAGAAAATTAAGTCACTCAACAACCTGAAGTCTAACGCCGTTAAGGCCGGGCAGAAGCTAATCATTAGCTAAAAACCCTAACTTTAGCCTTTTTACCCAAAGGCTATATGTCTATTAAGATCCGCAAGCAGGATGCCCTCAACTATCACATGCAGGGGCAGCCTGGAAAAATAGAAGTTGTACCCACCAAAGTTCTCAGTTCACAACTCGACCTCGCCCTTGCTTACTCGCCGGGTGTCGCTGTTCCATGTCTTGAGATAGCAGCCAACAAAGAGGATGTTTATAAATACACCGCCAAGGGGAATCTCGTGGCGGTAATAACGAACGGCACCGCGGTGCTGGGTCTTGGCAATATCGGTCCGGAGGCGTCGAAGCCTGTGATGGAAGGAAAGGCCGTGTTGTTTAAGAAATATGCAGGTATCGATAGCTTCGATATCGAGATCAATGAAGAAGATCCGGATGAGTTCATCAAGATCGTGAAATCATTGGAGCCCACATTTGGCGGCATCAACCTGGAAGACATCAAAGCTCCGGAGTGTTTCAAAATAGAAACAGAGCTCCGCGAGAAGATCAACATCCCCATCATGCACGACGATCAGCATGGCACGGCGATCATTTCGAGTGCCGCGTTGCTGAATGCTATCGAAGTTGTTGGTAAGAAATTGAATGAAGTTATTGTGGTGATCAACGGCGCCGGCGCAGCTGCAGTATCGTGTGCGAAACTCTACATGGCCATTGGCGTGAAGAAAGAAAACCTGGTGATGTGCGACAGCAAAGGAGTGCTGAATGCATCTCGTACAGGATTGGATAAGATCAAGTCGGAATTTGTTACGACCAGGAAAGTAAACACACTCCAGGAGGCAATTAAAGGTGCCGATGTGTTTGTCGGTTTATCAATAGCAAACGTGCTTACTCAAGACGACGTGCGGTCGATGGCGAAAGATCCCATCGTGTTTGCATTGGCCAACCCAGACCCCGAGATCCCTTACGACCTGGCAATGAGTGCAAGGCCTGATGTCATTATGGCAACAGGAAGATCGGATCATCCTAACCAGGTGAACAACGTGTTGGGCTTCCCTTACATCTTCCGTGGCGCGTTGGATGTTCGAGCCAGGGAAATCGACGAGCACATGAAGCTCGCGGCAGTGTATGCATTGGCGTCGCTTGCTAAAGAACCGGTGCCGGATATCGTCAACAAAGCGTACGGCATCGAGAAGATCCAATTCGGTCGCGATTATCTTATTCCGAAGCCTTTAGATCCGCGACTGATCACAACAGTTTCTCCAGCCGTTGCAAAGGCAGCAATGGAATCGGGAATGGCAACGAATCCAATCACCGACTGGGGCGCATATCACCAGCAGCTATTGAAGCGAATTGGTATCGATGAGAAGCTCACATCGCGCATCATCGACCAGGCGAAGAAAAATCCGAAGCGTGTTGTATTCGCTGAGGCAGATACTCCAAAAATTCTGAAAGCTGCACAGGTTATACAAGACGAAGGAATTGCAATACCTATACTTCTCGGCAATCGCGAACAGATCATCAAGCTGATCGAAGAGTACAAACTCGATCTCGAAGACTGTAAGATCGTGGACCCACGCGAGGAGAAAGAAAAGCTCGACAGCTACGCTAAAGTTCTTTTTGAAAAGAGACAGCGCAAAGGCATGACGTACTTCGATGCACGAAAGCTTTTGCAAACACGAAATGCATTCGGAGCAATGATGGTTGCAGTTGGCGATGCCGATGCACTCATCTCCGGATTGACACGCGATTACTCGAAAGTTATTTCGCCTGCGTTACAGATCATCGGAATGGCAGCCGGTGTGAACCGCGTTGCTGGTATGTACATCATCATGAACAAGAAGGGAACATTCTTCTTCGGTGATTGTACAGTGAACGTAGATCCTACCGCCGAAGAATTAACAGAGATCATTGGTCTCACAGCGCGTGGCGCCAGGTTCTTCGATTCAGAGCCGCGTGTTGCCGTGCTTTCGTACAGTAACTTCGGTTCAAACAAGGGCGACATTCCTTCGAAGACAGCAGAAGCAACACGACTCGCCAGGGAAAAATATAAGGACTTCGTCATCGAAGGCGAGATGCAGGCGAACGTAGCGTTGAACAAAGAGCTTCAACAGGAACTGTATCCATTCAGCTCATTGGCAAAAGAAGGAGCAAACACGCTGATATTCCCTAACCTCGCATCGGCCAACATCGCCTATAAACTTCTTATGGAGATTGGTGGCGCCGAAACGATAGGCCCGATACTTCTCGGTATGAAGAAGCCCGTGCATGTGTTACAACTTGGCAGCTCGATAAGGGAGATTGTTAACATGACTGCTATCGCTGTTGTTGATGCACAGATCCACGAAAAGAATGATCATTTATAACGAGGTGACGAGATGACGAGGTGACGACAACGCACACCAAAGAAATCATTCGTCATCTCGTCATCTCATCACCTCGTCACATCGTTATGATTGCGTACCTCAAAGGCAAACTTGCACACAAAGATCCTACTCACCTGATAATCGATGTGAACGGCATTGGTTACCAGGTGCAAATTTCATTGAATACTTTCTCGCAGGTCAAGGACGCTGAAGACATCAAGCTGTCGACTTACCTGCATGTTCGCGAAGATGCACAGGTGCTGTTCGGCTTCGCGTCGGATCAGGAGAAGAACATGTTTCAAAACCTGATCTCCGTTAACGGGATAGGTCCCAACACCGCGATGGTCGTGCTCAGTTACATGCCTCCGGCCGAGTTGCGAGCCGCCATTGTGAGAGAAGACGCCGTTACACTTCAGTCGATCAAAGGCATTGGTGGAAAGACCGCACAACGTCTCATTTTGGAGCTCAAAGACAAGCTCCGGAAAGAGACCGGGGATGAAATTACAACGGGTCTTGCGCCATCGTACAATAAGATGAAACAGGAGGCGTTAACTGCCTTGGTGACATTGGGTGTAGCCCGCGCCGCAGCCGAAAAAAGCGTAGACTCGGTCCTGAAAAAATCGGGAAATAGCCTTACTTTGGAGGATTTGGTAAAGCAATCACTGAAAAACGCCTGACGTACGATTGAACCTAAGCCAACGGAATTTTCAGTTCATCATTGGACTGGGTATGCTACTCCTCGCATACCTGGCACCTCATTCTGTTTTTGGTCAGCGTGACAGCACAAAGGTTGATACGACCAAGTATCAAAACAACAATCCCTACAAGCCCACTTTTCGTAATCGCGACCGTTACGGCGATCCATTCTCTAACGGTACTCCGAGTTCTCCATTCTACCTAAAAGATCCCGGAACTCTTAAGACCGACCTGGAAGTAGACACCAGTAAAAACTACACCATCCTGGAGAAGATGGGCACCGTGCCCTTTCGTCCACGCAGCTCGATGACGTTTGGAGAATTCAACCAGCAACAGAACCGGTTGATGTTGAAAGACTACTGGCAAACACGAAGCCGCGCACTCGACGGCGAGAGCGCCGTAACCTCGCGCAATCTCATTCCAAGAATTTATATCAGCCCGGTTCTCGACCGGATCTTCGGAGGCAGTTATGTTGAGATCATTCCGCGTGGTTTTGTAACGCTCGACTTCGGTGCGTCATTTCAGAACATTAAGAATCCGGCGATACCATTAAGACAACAGAAGAATGGTGGCTTCGAATTCGATCAGCAGATCAGCTTGAGTGTAGTGGGAAAGATCGGTGAGAAACTTGCCGTCACTACCAACTTCGACAACAACAACTCATTCGACTTTCAGAACAACATGAAGGTTGAGTACACTGGTTTCAAAGAAGACATCCTGAAGAAACTTGAATTAGGTAACGTAAGTCTTTCCGTTGAACAACAGTCTCATTACCGGCGCGCAAAATCTTTTTGGTGTGAAGGCACAGTTGCAGTTCGGAAAGATGTTCGTTACTGCGATCGCGACAACACAACGTGGAAAGCAAAACTCGATTACGGTTGCCGGTAGTACCAATGGTGCTGCACAAGGGCGTCCGTTTGAAATTGTTGGTTCGAGCTACGATGACAACCGTCACTTCTTCCTGGGACAGTTCTTCCGCAACAACTTTGAAAACTGGTTGAGCTCGTTGCCGCAGGTTACTTCCGGAGTGAACGTTACACGCGTTGAAGTTTACCTGATGAATCGTCAGAACGACACACAGACCCTTCGCAACGTTGCTGCCTTTACCGATATGGGCGAAGGAAAGCCGTACAACGATAAAGTCTGGACCGGTAACGGCGCACACTTACCAGCTAACAATAAATCGAACAATCTTCTTGAAACGTTGGTGCAAAAGAAGATCTCCAGGGACGCAGATCAAATCGATCTCGAGTTGACTAACCTGGGTTTGACCGTATCTAACGACTACGAAAAAATCACCAGTGCGCGCAAGCTTGCTCCTACTGAATATACATTCCACAAAGAACTTGGTTACATCACGCTATCGCGCAAGCTGCAGAACGATGAGGCTGTTGCAGTAGCTTTTGAATACACATACAACGGAACGGTTTATAAAGTTGGCGAGATGTCGGAAGACTACTCCAATCTTAAGGAAGAACAAGTTGTGTTCCTGAAAATGCTTCGTCCCAAAAAAGTGCTTCCGAAGATCGATGGCCTGGTTGCACCGATGTGGAACCTGATGATGAAAAACATCTATAACCTGAACGTACAGGGACTTACCCGGGATGGATTCCAGTTGCGTGTGATCTATCGCGACGACAAGACCGGTAAAGACAATCCCCAGTTGCAGGAAGGAACGATCTCAAGAACTAAACAGCTTATCGAAGTTATGGGTCTTGACCGGCTGAACCCATACAACGACCCGCAGCCCGACGGTACTTCGACTTCGTTGACAAGCTCACAGTGAACGCAGACCAGGGTCTTATCATATTCCCCTATCTCGAACCATTGAATAAACCGTTGCGACAGTTGTTCGCACAAGAAGAACCATCGCAGCGAGACTACATGATAAATAAGTATGTGTATGATACGCTGTACCACACCACGAAAGCGGAAGCCGAGCTCGTAGCAACGAAGAACAAATTCTACATCGTCGGTAATTTCAAATCTGGCTCCGGAAAAGATATCATCATACAGGGCTTCAATATCACACAGGGTTCGGTGAAAGTTTACGCCGGCGGAACACCCTTGCGTGAAGGAACAGATTACACTGTCGATTATACATTCGGAAAAGTTACGATCCTCAACGAGGGTATTCTTACATCAGGAAAGGACATCAACATTACGTATGAACAACAGGATCCGTTTGCGTTCCAGACACGATCGTTGTTGGGAACACGATTCGATTACAAATTGAGTGACGACATCAACATCGGTTCGACAATACTTTACTACAACGAAAGACCACTGATAAGTCGTAACCTGATTGGTACGGAGCCAGCGAGAAACTTCCAGTACGGCATGGATATCAACATGAAGAAGAATTCCCGCTTTATCACGAAGATGGTTGATGCATTGCCATTCATTCAGACCAAAGAAACATCGACGGTGAATTTGAATGCGGAGTTTGCTCAATTATTGCCAGGCACTTCAAACATCGTGCAAGGTGAAGGAACATCATTCATCGATGACTTCGAGAACACGGCTACTCCAACAACATTGTTGAACAGGTTATCATGGAGGTTGTCGCCGGTGCCGAAGACACCCGACAATCGTTTCGACCTTGCGGGTGGTGCGGATAATGATCTTACTGCCGGGTACAAACGCGGAAAACTGTCGTGGTACCAGGTTGATAACTCGGTATTTTATTTGCCGAATGGACAAAAATTGAGACCGGCCGGAATCGATGATGCCGCGCTTAAAAATCACTACGTAAGAAAAGTTGGTCCACAGGAGATCTTCCCCTTCCGCGACCAGACGCTCGGTAACTTCAACGAGCAGATCCTCGACATCGCTTATTATCCTTCGGAGCGTGGACCTTACAATTACAACACTGATCTTTTTTCGGATGGAAAACTGAGAAGTCCAGAAACAAACTGGGGTGGCATCATGACCGGTGTTCGTTCGGAAGTTGACTTCGATAAAGCAAACATCGAATACATTGAGTTCTGGATGTTGGATCCGTTTATCGCCGGCGACCGCGGTGTCGTTGATGATGGTACACCCGGTGCCACGAACAACACAACAGGTGGCCAGATGGTATTTAACATCGGGTACCTCGATGAAGATGTTATTCGCGACAACCAGTTCGGTTTCGAAAACGGACTTCCTGCCGATGGCAACCACGATCCGGCAAACGTAACGCAAACACCGTGGGGCTTCGTTACTAAACAAAGCTACCTGAATGATGCATTCGCTAACGATCCAAATGCACGTCCCAACCAGGACGTTGGCATGGATGGTGCGAACAACGAAGTTGAATCCCAGATCTTCAACGACCCCTTCCTAAGTAAACTCACGGGACCAGCACGAGACGCCGTGAAGGATGACCCTTCGGCCGACGACTTCTATCATTTCCTGAGCCCGCATTATCCACCCGAGAAGTCATCAACTGTGTTGGCTCGTTACAAAAACTTTAGTGGACAGGAGAATAACTCCCCGGTCGCCAACGCCGGAATTCCACAGGCATCAAGCACCTATCCTGATAGCGAAGACTTGAACGCAGATAATACGTTGGGCAAAGTGGCGCAAGAACAATACTATACATACAATGTCGATCTGCATCCATCGACATTAGCGGTCGGAAGAAAATATATATTCGATAAGATCTATGTTGAAGCGGAGGGTGTCACATGGTACTTGTTCCGGATCCCGATCAGGCAGTTCGACGAAAAGGTTGGAGATGTTGAAGACTTCAAGTCGATCAAATACATTCGGATGTATCTCACTGGCTTCCGTCAACCAGTAGTTCTTCGTTTGGCTAACTTCAGAACAGTTGGAAACAGGTGGCGTCGTTATACGGGCAACCTTGCGGAGTCGCAATTGTCGGAACCACTGGAACCAAACCTCGACGACTTCTCGGTGTCTGCTGTGAACGTTGAAGAGAACGGAACTGGTAACGCTTCGAAGCCTGCTTATGTGCCTCCACTTCGTCGCGACCGCGATGTGACTTCGGTGCAACAGCGTCGTTTGAATGAGCAGGCTGTCCAGATTTGCGTAAACAGTCTTCCCGATGGCGATGCTCGTTCGATCTACAAAAACGTATCGATGGACTTCTTCAACTACGGCAGGATCAAGATGTTCTTCAGTGCGCATACACCAACGCCCAATGCACTTAGAGATAATGACCTTGTCGGTTTTCTGCGATTGGGTACTGACTTCGATCAAAACTATTACGAGATCGAAGTGCCGTTGAAAGTGACACCCAACGGAGCCAGTGTTAATTCGGTAGAGTTGGTGTGGCCAGATACAAATAGCATCGATCTCGATCTCAATCAGCTTTATGCTTTGAAGGCTTTGCGTGATCGCGAAATAAACGCAGCGAAGGACGCGAATTCATCGACTGATGCAACTGCAAGTCTTACAGTGCCATATCCATCACCGCTGAAACCGTTCACAGTTGGCAAACACACGATCAGGGTCATGGGGCGACCCGACCTGAGCCAGGTCAAATTAATGATGATTGGTGTTCGAAATCCACGAGCCGGAAAAGCTGTTCCGGGTGCACCCCTGGATGATGGGAAACCAAAAGATGTCTGTATCTGGGCGAACGAGCTTCGCCTGACTGATTTTGATCGAACGCCTGGATGGGCGGGTAACGTCGTGCTCAGTACGAAGCTGGCCGACCTCGGAACGATCACGGGTTCTCTCCGGCACATCACCTACGGTTATGGTGGCGTGCAATCGAAGATCTCCGAACGTGCACGCGGTATAACAACATCGTACGACATATCTACCACACTTCAACTCGACAAACTTCTTCCAAGAAACTTGGACTAAGTATCCCTGCATTTGCCAGCTACGAAAGCACCATCATCAATCCCAACTACGACCCGGCCAACCCCGACACGCGGCTGGCGGCCGCGCTCTTGTCGTTCACATCGGACGCGGACAAAGAAGCATACAAAAAGCTTATACAGGATAGAACTGTCAAGCGAAGTTTGAACTTTACAAACGTCCGGCGTGTGAAGCAGAACAAAGAGTCGCCCGTTCACATCTGGGATATCGAGAACTTTTCGTTCACGTATGCTTATTACGAAGCCAAGCAGACAAACTTTCTCTTGCAAGACAACACGAAGAAGAACGTGAAGGGCGGAGTGGCGTGGCAATACACGCCAACGTTCAAGGGCTTCGAACCATTCAAAAATTCCAAGGGACTAAAGTCACCATGGCTCCAACTGATCAAAGACTTCAATTTCAATCCGCTACCGCAAAACGTTACCATCCGTGGTGAACTCGAACGATCCTTCTCGAGGATCATTTATCGAAACGCTCCGAGCGGAAGCAGCGCAACGGATGTGCAGAACTCGCTGCCCAATTACCAGAAGTATTTTGTCTTCAACCGGTTCTACAACGCTCGCTGGAATTTTACGAAAGCATTAACACTCGACTACAGTGCCCGGGTCAACGCCATCATCGACGAACCTGATGGTGACATCAATACTAGAAAAAAGTACGACTCGATCATGCATAATCTGAAATCGTTCGGTCGTATGAAAGCATTCGACCAGACGGCGACGGTCAATTATACATTGCCATTCGAGAAGATCCCGATCACCAACTGGTTGGGTGCGGAGTATCGATACAACGTTGGCTATTCGTGGCGGGCGGGGCCGCTCCCTATCGGTTCGCTTAACGCCGATAGTCTTAACCTCGGAAACATCATTCAGAATACGCGCGAGCAAGCTGTGAACGGCCGCATCGATCTCACGAAGCTTTACAACAAGATCGGTTTCCTGAAAGACATCAACACTCCGAAAAAGCCATTGACCCCATTGGAGAAAGCCAAGCAGGCCAAAGCACAGCCCGACACCGTGAGACGACCACCGGAGTTGAGAGGTGTGAAGTCATTCTTGCGATTGCTGATGTCGGTGAGAAGCATTACAGGAACTTACACGATCAACGAAGGAACAATACTTCCGGGCTTCACGGGTACTCCGTACCTGTTTGGTATGGACAAGCAATGGGCGCAACCCGGTTGGGGATTCGTGTTGGGAGGTCAGAATGTTGATCCCTCGAAGTATGAAGATTATCTAACTCGAAGTACGAAGCTCACGACGCCATTCAGTCAACAACAAACGCAGGACCTCAGTATGCGAGCGAGTGTTGAACCGGCGACAGACTTGAAGATACAGTTGGACATCAAACGAAATTCGAACACATCGTTCCAGGAAATTTATCGATGGGTAGATTTCAGTACCGATTCGCTAGGTAATAAAACTCCCGTGAATGCTTTCCAGGGATTGAGTCCAACGCGGATGGGATCGTACCGTATTTCGATCAACAGTATTGCCACGGCATTCAAAAACAACAATAGCACGAACTCGGATGTATTTAATACTTTCGCCAACAACATCCCGATTGTGATGAGTCGGTTCGAGTCGCTAAATCTTACTGGTTACAGGAGTCAATCGCAGGATGTGTTGATACCGGCGTTCCTTGCTGCTTACACTGGCAAGAGCGCGTCGACAACAGCGCTGACACCATTCCCACAAATTCCAATTCCTAACTGGCGATTGGATTACAACGGTCTGACAAAACTCGGCAACCTGAAAGATGTCTTCTCATCGATCACTTTGAGTCACGCGTATTCATCGACCTACCAGGTTACAAACTTTACCAACTCCCTTCAATACTCCGACGTTGGCAACATACCACTGAAAGATTATAATACAGGTAGTAATTTTGGTCAGCCGCTTGGCCAGAATGGTGACGTCGTCCCCATCTATGTTATTAGCCAGGTGATGATCTCGGAACAGTTTGCACCATTGGTTGGAGTGAACGTAAGAACGAAGAATAAACTCACTGCTCGCTTCGAGTATAAAACGAAGCGCGATGTGTCGCTCAACATTTCGAACGCGCAGATCACGGAAGTAAATAACAAAGACTGGGTTCTCGAGGTAGGTTACACCAAGAATAATATGCGGTTGCCATTCCGCGACCAGGGTCGGGTCGGGTGATCACGCTTAAGAATGATATAACGTTCAAGCTCAACATGAGTGTGAACAACGCCCAGACTATTCAGCGTAAGCTGCCGTCGACGATTGGTGGCGACGATGCAGAGAACATCGTTACGAATGGTAACGTCAACATACAGATAAAAACCAAATATTATTTACGTAATAAATCAGAAGCTGAATATTCAATTCTATTTCGACAGGAACATTAATACACCACTTGTCTCTAACTCTTTCCCCAGGGCTACGACGAAATTTGGGACGAAGATTTTATTCAATCTTGCACAGTAAAAACACTATTTTTGAGCCTCAAAACTCAAAAAGATGAACGTTCCAGAATCACTCAGTTACACCAAAGACCACGAATGGATCAAAATAGAGGGCAATAAAGCCACTATCGGAATCACCGACTTCGCGCAAGGCGAACTGGGTGATATCGTTTATGTGGACATCACCACGTTGGGTCAAACTGTAGCCCAGCACGATGTGTTTGGGACTGTGGAGGCCGTGAAGACGGTGTCTGATCTGTACATGCCTGTTTCAGGCAAGGTGGCTGAGGTCAACAAAGCGCTGGAAGCAAATCCCGAAAAGGTGAACGGAGACCCTTACGGCGAAGGCTGGATGATCATAGTGGAGCTTTCAGGAAAGCCAGAGGGTTTACTTTCTGCCAGCGAGTACAAGGAACTTATCGGTAAGTAGTTTGTTTTTAAAATTATCAGCCTACGCTAAAGCTACGGCGGACGAAGAATGAATAGAGCTGCCCACAGTTTCCCCGGAGCAAAAGAAACGCAAGCCAGACTGGCTTCGCGTGAAGCTGCCTGTGGGTCCCGAGTATGCGAAGGTTCGCAGGCTTGTCGACACCCATAAGCTTCACACTATTTGCGAGAGTGGCAATTGCCCGAACATGGGTGAATGCTGGGGCGCGGGTACAGCAAACTTTCATGATCCTCGGAAACATCTGCACACGCAGCTGTACATTTTGCGCGGTGGCAACGGGCCCGCCCGACAGAATACGATGCAGACGAACCGCGTCGTGTTGCAGAAGCTATACAACTCATGGATGTTAAGCACGCCGTGATCACTTCCGTGAACCGCGATGAATTGAAGGACCGCGGTGCTGAGATCTGGTACCAGACGGTCGTTCAAACTAAAGCACTCAATCCCGATACCACAATTGAAACGCTCATTCCCGATACCAAAGGAAACTGGGATGCATTGTATCGAATGATTGACGGCGGGCAAGAAGTTGTTTCTCACAACATGGAAACAGTAGGTCGCCTGTATCGAATTGTTCGTCCACAGGCGAAAGTACGAAAGAAGTCTCGAACAGATCCGAAGAATACGAGAAGCCGCAAGAGAACGAAGTCTGGTATTATGCTCGGAGTTGGAGAAACCAAAGAAGAGGTCTTCAAAGCAATGGATGATCTCGCGGCCAACGGCCTTATGATACTTACACTCGGTCAATATCTTCAACCTACTAAGATGCACCTCGAAGTTGCTGAATTCATTCATCCCGATACTTTCGCAATGTATCGTGAAGAAGGATTGAAAAGAGGATTAAAATATGTTGAATCGGGTCCTTTGGTACGCTCGTCTTATCATGCCGAGAGACATGTTAATGTCCCACTTTGATGTTAGATAGAACCGTAGCACCTCCATTCATCAAGTCAGACACTTTCGAGTTGCCCGGCTATCAAACGACTGATGTTAATGGTATTCCCCTGTTTATTATTCCCGAAGTTCGGCAAGATGTTCTGAAGATCGAGTTGATCTTCCAGTCGGGTAAATGTATGAGTCGAAGCCGGGTATTTCTCATTTTACATCGAACATGCTGGAGAAGGGAACGGAGCGTTTGAACTCCTCTGAGCTGGCAGAGATGTTCGACAGGATGGGAGCTCATATCGAGATTTCGGCAGGTTATGATCACACGGCCGTGAGTGTATACGCGCTCCGCAAGAACTGGAAGGAAGCAACAGAGCTTTTTTTCAGAGATGATCAGGACACCAGCATTCGACGAAGAAGAGCTGGAGTTGATGAAGAGTATTTTTCTCCAGAACCTTAAGATCAATAAAGAGAAGACCAGCTTCCTCGTGTCGCAGCTCATCAGGAAGATGATCTTTGGCAATCATCCCTATGGAACTTCCTTGGAAGAGAAAGACGTTGAAGCCCTTCACAGGGAAGAGTTGCGTAGCTTCCATCACAGTAACTTCAGACCTGCAGCAATATTTGTAACGACACATCCATCGGTAACGGCAGAAGAGATCATTACGCGATTCTCATTGCTGACATCGCCGGCGCCAGACAGCGGGAACCTGCCTATAGTTTCTTCGGGCAAGAAAAATGAACACATAGCGAAGGACGGAGTACAAACATCATTGCGTTTGGCGAATCGTTCGTTGAACCGTAAAGATCGGCACTACCCGGACCTCCTTCTTTTCAATCACATTCTCGGTGGCTATTTCGGATCACGCCTGATGAAGAACATCCGTGAGGAGAAAGGGCTTACGTATGGGATCTACTCGTCGATCAATCCATTTGCTCACGAAAGCTTTTTCGTGATCGGGGCCGATGTCAACAAAGAGAACAGGGACCTGGCGCTGGATGAGATCCGTAAGGAAATCAAAAGAATGCGTACAGAAGCAGTAGATGCGTCGGAGCTAGAGATTGCACGCAATCACTTCCTTGGCTCATTGCAGTCGGAAGTAGCGAACCCTTTTCGGTGACTGATAAGATCAAGAATATTTATCTCAACAAGCTGTCGAAGAATTATTATCCTCATTTGTTTAAGAGGATTATTCGATTACTCAAAATGATCTGTTGGAAGTCGGAGAGAAGTATGTTAACGAGGAGAGCTTGTTCGTGGCAACTGTCGGATAATTTGTGATTTGTTATTTGTGATTAATTCGGAGTCAATTACAAATCACGAATTACAAATCACGAATTACAAATCAATTAATCTGTTACAGACTCATCCTCGCTGGCTTTCTTCGCCAATACAAGCATAAGAGTAATTCGAATCTGTTCCGCCGTTGCAATCTCACGTTTGTTGGTAGGTACAACGTAAGCCATATCGAAGCCGAATACATTGAAGCGAAGGCCAAGACCTGCTGTCAGGTACTTGCGATTTCCTTTATCTGCCGCTTCGTAGAAATAACCAACACGACCGGCGAATAATTGCTGTACCAATATTCGATACCCATTGAGGTTAGTTACTTCGTGCATCTCTTCTTTGAAACCTCCTCGCGCGTCGCTGAACGATTGGAAGGTTCCCTGGAGGAATGGCGTAGACTTGCTTCCGGGATAAGGACTCGGCACCATTAGCTTATTGAAATCGAGAGCGAACGTAAGGCTGTTGTATGGATCAAGATCCATTTTATATGACCCCCCGATACGCAGGTTACCGGGAATGAAGTCTTTGCTTTCGGCATCTGAGTAAGAGATCTTGTTGCCGAGGTTACTGACGTTTCGCGCCGAGAGACAATATCGAGCTGTTGGATACGAGTTGCTTGGTGTAAAACACACCAAAGTCAACAGCCAGTGCATTACCGGGGCGTGAATCAGCAGTACCGGCGATACCGGAGCCAGTAAGATTCGAATGGATGTAACGAATTGCGCCACCGATGCTGAAGTCTTCGGTCAATGCACGGGAGTAGGTTACATCGAATGCGTATTCGCGGGGATTATATCGACCTAAGAGATCTACGGGATTCGGTCCTTTGTTGAACTGGATCTCACCGAGATCAAAATATTTCATTGATACTGCGACTGCCTGCTCGCGATTGATCTTATAAAATCCCGACAAGTAGAAGATATACATGTCGTTGATGATTTTTCCGAGCCATGGAGTATAGGAAGCGGATCCACCGAAACCCTGGTCGATGCGAACAAGCTTCGCTGAATTCCAATAAGCGGAGTTTGCGTCGGCAGATGTTGCCACGCCAGCGTCACCCATTGCTGCAGCACGTGAATCGGGACTTATAGTAAGGAATGGAACCGCAGTTGTAATGATGCGATTCGTACTGTCCTGTCCTACGAGAGTTCCGTTCGGTTGGGCTAGTAAAGGCAGAGAAAAAATAAATCCACCGCAGAGAAGGATCAGGATCCTTAACTTATTCATAATCAAGTTCTAGGGAGGTAAAGGTAATCAATTAGTGAGAATTAGTCTGGCAATTTTGTCATTTTTCGCCCCATCTGACACTGAACGAATTACAAGCTTAACCAAGTATATCCCGTTGCCCATTTTAATTCCGCGAGTGCCAAATCCGTCCCAGCTAAACAGGGCAACTTTATAGGTGCTCGAGTAGACCACAAAGTCGCGTTTATCGGCCAGTTGGCCAAGTCCATCATAAATTGCCACCTGCACTTCGAGGTCTTCTCCGGCCCTATTATGCTTGAATTCTATGGTGGCAGGACTTGACTCCGAAAAAGGATTCGGGTAAGCATAGAGTTCCTCCACGATCAGGGCTCCGTCGGCGCCCACGATAAATGTAACGGAAGCGGTGCCTGGATTTCCATAAGTGTCGGTTGCCTTGAATGAAATGGTGTGCTGACCTTCGGTGAGGTCGTTGATGGGAAATGAAAACCAACCTGTTGTGAAATCGTCTTCATCTGCGGTAAAGTAATCGTTAACGATGAAAGTTTTGTCGTTGTCGAGTGTTGCCACCATGGCACCATCGCCATAACCGGAAATATTCATCCCGCTCTTATCATATAACTTGCCGATGAGACGGCTATCTGAGTTTGCATAACCACCGTTCACGAATGTGGTGTCGCCCATAAATAATTCAATTGAAGGACCGCTGTTGTCGGAACCTGGATTCGGATCGACACCGCCTATCTGGAGATTTTGAAGAGCGCCCTGGGCATCGCGGGACTTATCGGAGGTATACGCATACAACATCACTTTTCCTTTTTGAACCTGGTCAGACACGCCTTCTGGCAAAATGAATTCGAGAGCAAACTCACCATCGACAACTTTCGCTTTGCCGCGGAAGAGCGAGTGATCCCACTGCTTATATGCAAACGGACTGTTTTCGTCACCTAGTGTTGTAAGTTCGCTGCGACGATCGAACACTTCCAATTCAACTGTGCCGTCGAATGTTGTGCTTATAACATTATCGCGTTTGACTTCGCCCGTGATTGTTACTTTCGATAACGCTTTCAATACGGGAGAACCATCGGCTGTCGTAATAGAAGTAACAACAATGTCTTCTTTGGGTGAATCGAAGCGCATGCTGGGATCGCCTAACAATGAGAAGTTACGATTCGCGACACCGCTGAGACTTTTATTTTTTGTTTGCCTGAAAACATCTCCGAGGTCTTTTACGGCGGCTGTCTTCTCGAAGTAAGCGGCATAGAATGCTTTATTGAGAACGGAGTTGGTGATCGTATTCACCGGTCGCGCCGTAGTGACGAGGCCGATAGCGCCAGCAGTCTTTTTTTAGGAGAAGCACTTCGGCAGTTGAGATCAGCAGCGGGTCGTCGTTGCGGCCGAACTCGCAAGTGGCTGTGAGGAACAACGGCAACTTCTGATCATTCCGAAGTTCGGTCGGAGTTTCCTGGTCGAGGAATTCTTTCCTGCATCCAAACTCTTTCGGAGCCGTGTCCCGTATAATTGACGATGTCGTAACCGCGATTGATTTGTTCCTGAAGTGCTTCCTTCGCTTTTGGTGAGATTTGTCCTGAGGCGATGTTTTCTTGTTCGTAAGCGTCGAGATAGACTTTCTGGGTGTGATAGTTTTTATAGAGAACCTCGAATGTTTCTGCGAGGTCTTCGGCTTGCATTTGGTGTATGTTCCAATCACCATCGTCGGCAACGAACAACACTCGTTGCTTCGACAAAGACATATCGGGATGATTGTCGTAGGCGATAAGTTTGTCAACAATATCGGAAGCCTGGTCGGGGTCCGTTACTGGAAGTCGACCGACGCCGATGTCCATTGTGTTGTCATCGCTGACACTTTCCTTCCATTCACCTTCGTTGTCCTGGAGAAAACCGTAGAAGTCGTCGGAAGAGTAAGTGAGTAATGGGTCTAAAGAATTTCGTGATTCGTAGATGGGGACGTAGTTGGTATTACTGAACAACCGGTCTTTGTAATCGTACGAGCCTCTTCCAAACAACAATAAGTTCTGAAGTGTACCCGGTGTTTTCAAATACAGGCTTCTGACAAAATCCCGGATAGCTGTGATGTCCTGTCTGCCTCCTGAATATTCATTGTAGATCTGTTGAGGTGTTACAATTTTCACATCGAGACCATACGTGGAGCTGCGATGCGAAGCGAGCCGGTTTGCAGCGTCCAAAAAATTGGGATGTGCCACAATCAGCAACGAAGGTGTGGACATGTGATGAAGATCCTGGGTGGGAACGTTCTCGACAAAATCAGGAGTTTTCATATCTGATTTTGCGAAGACAACGAACGACCTGTTCGAGTCGCTGGTGGAAGCAAACTTCGCAACGTCGCCAGAGCTTGCTACCAGCATCTCTCTTACATTGAAAGGATCGGTGACGTCCCAGATAGTTCCATCTGATGGGAATGAAGCAACGGAGATATCGGAAAGTATATCGTCGTTGTAAGGAACGTGAAAGAACGTAGTGGCGTCGTATCTCGCGATCTTTCGGTTGACGGTAAACAAAATGTAATTGAGATAACCGACGGATCGATTGCCGCCGCCTTGTTGGAACTTGATGTTGATGTCCTGGTTGGTGTTGTTCGGAGCGCTTAACATTATTCGAAACCAGTTGGATTGTGTCGATACCGTAAGTTCCTTTGGCACCGTATTGTGTTTGTGGGATCGTATCCATCTGTCGTTCGAGCACTGGAACTGTATTCCATAAGATCTTGAAAGTTGAATACTCATACGACTGCGCCATGAGGTTTGAAACAAACGTGATGTTTGAATTCGGAACGATGCCGGGCATTGCAAATCGAATGGTGATGTCTTTCTTTGTTTCGAACTGTTCGCCAAACCAATCGCGGCCCGACTTCTGATCGTTGTACAGTTCGCTTTCGTAATAACCGAAGTCTACATATTGATCGATGACGGTATGTGAGCCTGAGCCTACATTTGATTTGCTGATTCGATTACCATTGACGTCGGCTATGCGGAGGAAGTAATAGTTGTAATCGGTGTAGATGTTATTCTCGTAATAGAATGAATTCTTAGAGTTGATGTATCGATATTGATCGGGACCTTGTCCATAAAAAATGATCTCGTCGCTCTTGTCAAATTTTCCGTCGGCTTCGCCGGTGATGGTTATGGCAACTTCAAGATTATCGGCGGGGCGAGTGATGTTGTTGGCTTGCGGTAGCATGCCGGTTGGATATGACAACAGGTGGATCTGCGAAGGCTTAATGTTGTCGGGATTGATGCCGGCGTTTTTGAGGTCGTTGTAGGTGATGTGAAAGATGCCGTTCTCTTTGACTCTGTATTTCAGCCAAACGCCGTCCGCGAAATTCTGGGCGTGCGAAAACAGTGGCAGTGTGCATAGCCACGTGAGAAAGCAAGCGAGCTTTAGGAGGTTTCTTTCAGGTTTTTTGTGTGCCACGCCAATTGGTCACTAACGACGCGAGAATGTATAATATTATGATAAAAGTAACTGCCGCAAACTGGAAAATTCCGATCAGTAATACGGAAGCGAGTAAGAAGGTAAATCGGAGCTCATTTCCTGCCCATTTGAAGTGTTTGAATTTTAATGCAAAAAGTCTCAGCGGCGAGACCATAAGCCACGAAAACAGCAAAACAAGAACGATAATTGAATACGGCGGGGGTGTTATGTGAAAATACTCCAGAGTGAGGGGCAATCCTGTAAAGAACAGTGCGTTTGCTGGCGTGGGAACACCAATAAAACCCTCGACCTGACGCGTATCGATATTGAATTTTGCAAGACGTAATGCGGAGCATACAGCGAGTACAAGCGGTATTAGTGCGATCCACCAATCCTCGCCATATCTTAGGTAATCACAAACAAAAAGCGAGGGCAACACTCCGAACGTTACCATATCAGCGAGCGAATCGAGCTCTTTACCGATCGGTGAAGCGACCTTTAGCATTCGCGCCGCGAAGCCGTCGAGAAAATCAAATATGCAGGCGGCCCAAACAAGCCATGGAATCAGCGTGACATCACCGCGCTCAAGAATAAATATCCCTAAACACCCACATAACAGATTACAACACGTTAGCGCATTTGGAATATGACGCATTAAAAACATTACTTCAGGGTTAACGCTGCGTATGGATTATTTACTTTCTCCTCCCCTACTGTTGTTGTTGGTCCGTGACCAGGATATACAACAACATCATCGGGGAGAGGGAATATTTTTTTTATGAATACTTTCAATCAATGCATCATAGTCGCCACCGGGAAGATCGGTACGACCGATGCTCCTGTTGAAGAGAACGTCGCCACCGAGTAATACTTTTTGTTGTGAATGATAAAATCCAACATGGCCGGGTGCGTGTCCTGGGATGAACAATACTTGCAACGTCTGATTGCCTATTTCTATTGGCGTGTTCTCCGAGATGAATCCGTCGTGGGTGACGTCGCTGTAATGATCAATCCCATACATCTGTGAACTGATTTTTGCCATTCGAAGCGTGGTCTCGTCGAGACGATGAATGAGCAGCGGGACTTTGTATTTGTCCTTCACGTAATAGGCGCCGAGGATATGATCGAGGTGTGAGTGTGTGTTGATGATTGCTTTGACGTTGAGCTTCTTGCTTTCGATGAAATTGGAGAGTTCTTTTTCTTCATCCCGTTCGTAGCAACCGGCGTCTACGATCATGGCGTCGTTGGTTTCATCGTACAACACGTAAGTGTTCTCGGCGAAGGGGTTGAAGGTGAAAGTATGGATGGAAAGCATCAGTACAAAGTTAGTTTATATTGCGTTGTGAAACACGTCGACTACGTTATCGTGGGTTTCGGTTTGGCCGGCGCAGCCCTTGCTTTGCAGCTGCGGAAGCGCGGGCGGAGTGTAGTGATATTCGACGAGCCTTACGAACACCAGGCGTCGAGCGTGGCGGCGGGATTATTTAACCCGGTTACAGGCAAGCTGATGCAAAAGACGTGGCTGGCCGATGAGCTCTTCCCTTATCTTCATGACTTCTACAAAGACGCAGAACAACTTACAGGCGAGCGTTTCTTTTACCCAATGCCGATCTGCATTCCCTTCCGCACTATCGAAGAACAAAATAATTGGATGACGACCAACGAGGATGTCTACACAAAAAGTCGCTATGGTGATTTTGTCGATGACAGATTCGGAGGTCTGCTGTTAAGGTCTGCGGGCTACCTGGACACGATCAAATACTTACAAGCCGTTCGTAAGCTTTTCACCATCGAGAAGAATTTTGATTATGGTAAGGTTACTGGAACTGTAATTTTTTGTGAAGGCATTCATGTTTCCAATAACCCATATTTTAATTGGGTCCCTGTAAAGCAATTAAAGGGAGAGACGCTCACGATCACACTTGATAAAGCTCCTTCAGTTATTTTCAATCGAGGAGTTTATGTCGTGCCATCGGGCCATAGCTCATGGCGCGTTGGAGCAACTTACAGTCACGATACAGCGACCGGTACGTCGGAAGCTGGCAAGAAAGAGCTGACTGAAAAGCTCGACGCGCTCTTGCGCGTTCCCTACACAATAACTAACCACAGTTGGGGGATCAGGCCCACAACACCGGACCGTCGGCCGATCGTTGGGCCGCACCCGGAACACAAAAACGTCTTGATTTTCAATGGAATAGGAACCAAAGGTGTGAGCCTCGCCCCGTGGTCATCCGGCATGCTTTCTGACTACCTGGAAGAGGGACGTCAAATTAAGAATGACATAAATATTAGTCGATTTTATGCGTTATATTCGAAGTTCCGAGATTGAATTATGCGCTGGCTGACCAGATCCTTACTACTAACCATCCTTACTTTTCTTAGCCTTTGCTCACAAGCCCAATCGGCCCGGGAGGTCTTTGGGCGAAACCGTATTCAATACAAGAAATTCGACTGGCAATACATCAGCTCCGAGAACTTCGACGTGTACTATTACGACAACCGGAGAAGGGTTGCGCAAGAAGCCATTCAATACCTAGAGTCGGAGTTTGATCGCATTACAGATCTCATAGGATACCCGCCTTACCTGAAGACGAAAGTCTTCCTTTACAATTCAATCACCGAAAAACAACAGAGCAACGTAGGCTTGAGCGAGGCTATCGCTCACGTTGGCGGTGAAACTGAATTCATTCAGCCTTACGTGGAGATCGCTCACCCAGGCAACATCGACCAGTTCAAAGAAGAGCTTCTATATAAGATGTCGGATCTCATGGTGAATGAGATGATGTTCGGAGGAAGCTTAAAAGATATGTTTCAAAACTCGGTGTTGCTAAACCTGCCCGAATGGTTTATCGACGGTGCATCGTTGTATGCAGCGAAAGGTTGGAGCAACGAAATGGATGATTTCGTTCGTCAGTTGGTTGTCACAAAAAAAGTAAACAAGGCATTGCGACTGAAGGGCAACGAAGCGGCACTGGTTGGTCAGTCGATCTGGAACTACATCGTAGAGAAGTACGGCAAGAGCAGCGTATCCAACATCCTTAACTACACTCGCGTAATTCGCAATGAACAAAAGAGTATTTTGATCACACTGGGTATTCCGTTCCGCCAGTTGATGGCCGACTGGAAGCAATACTATCTTTCGCAAGAGCAACGTATTGACCAGAGCTACATATCGCCTGCTGATTCAAACAGGTTCTCGCCTCGTCACAACAAGACAACTATTTTCCCGACTGTAAAGATCAGTCCCGATGGAAAGAAGATCGCTTACGCTGAAAATGATCGCGGCAAGTTTAGGATCATGGTAAAATCATTGGAGAGTGGTCGCGAAACGACGATCCTCACAGGTGGTACGAAGGTGATCAAACAGGATATCGACTTCCGCGTGCCGATGATCAGTTGGGCCGATCCGAATACACTTGGTGTGATCGGCGTAAAGCAGGGCGGTTACGTGTTCTGGTTGTATGATTTGAATACGAAGAGTAAACTTCCGCGCGAGCTGGAAAAATTCAGTAACGTGAGAAGCTTCGACTTCTCCGGAAACGGAAGGTTGATTGTACTCAGCGCCGACTTCGAAGGACAGAACGACTTGTTTTTGTTGAGCAGTCGTCGCGACAGAACTCGCAGGCTGACGAATGACCTGTATGATGATCTCGATCCGGCGTTTATTCCGAACACAAATAAGATCGTATTTAGCTCTAACAGGACAACAGATTCTGTAACGACGATCGTGAAAGGTTACAAGACACTTCCAACCAGGTATAACCTTTACACATACGATCTCGATTCGACCGAGAACCTCGTACAGAAGCTCACCAATACTGTGAGTAAGGACATTAAGCCTATCGCTTCGGATGAAGACACATTCTATTACCTGAGCGACCAGCGCGGCATCATGAACCTGTTCAAGTTCACGAAGTCGTCGGGCATCTATAGCCAGATCACCAACTTCAATACAAACATTGGGGAGTACGACTTGAACTTCTCAGACCATTCGTTGGCTGTTGTGCTTGCGAAGAAGATGTCGACAGAGATATTTCTCGTGAATCAATTCAACTATGATCGACAGGTGTTCACACCATCGACACGAAGGAAGGAAGTACAGCAACAGAAGGCGATCACGGAAAGACGCAAGAGCGAGGAGAATCAGAACATGTCGATCAAAGAGCTGATCAACTCGAGATTGAGAGCAAAGTCCGACACGATCAGTGTAAACGTTCCGGCGAAGAAACAACAGCCGCCTGTTGACAACAAGGCGATCCAAAACGACACTATCAAATCGGACAGCATCAACACCGATGACTATAAGTTTGAGGAGGAAGTTGCTCCGAAGCCTGCCGTAACACAACAGAAGCCAGTGGTAACGCAGACTCCGAAGACTGACACCCCCGCCACAAAAGAAAGTAAACACGGATGACTATACGTTCGAAGATGAAGCTACGAAGAGCAAGGCACCGAGTGAAACGTTCCTTACCCGTTACCTGAAGGCTCGCGACAACAGCAGGATAACAGGTCCGTTCCCCTACGATCCAAAGTTTAACTACAACAACCTCGTCACCAACCTTGTGATCGATCCGATTCGAAGCTACAGCATGCGCATCGAAACGCAGATGAATGATATGCTGGAGAACTATCGATTCTACGGTGGTATCCAGACTGCGTTCGACTGGAAGAGTGGTGATGTTTACGGTGAGATACAATACTTGCCGCATCGTGTAGATTATAGTTTGCGTGTAGATCGCAAGGTGATCTTCTGGGATCAGCGCGACATCTCGGATCAAAGTTCAGATCCACGCTTCCTGCAGAAATATTCGTTGCAGAAGGTCGAGTTCGGAGCTTCGTTACCTCTAACTGTTCGCACCCGAATTTCGGTAAAGCCGTTCTTCGCGTACACGAGATTTGTTGATCGCGGACCAGACAATGCGGTGCCGTTGAATCCTCCGCAATTCCTTCCGTCGGTAGATCAATTCTATGCCGGTACGAAAGCAGAACTTGTTTACGACAACAGTATCACAACTGGTATCAATCTCATTGAAGGCACAAGGGGAAAAATAAGCTTCGTGCATTTCGAAGCGTTGGGTAACAAGAACCTGAGCTTCTCGAATGTTGCTGCCGACTTCCGTCACTACCAGAAAATTTATAAAGAGATTGTTCTCGCTGTTCGCGGATTTGCGGGCAGTTATTTTGGAAATGCTCCCAAGCAATATGCGTTGGGTGGTATGGACAACTGGTTCGGGACTCACATCAACCCGACTGGTATCGGCAACCCGTTGGCGTCGAGGTCGGGTGCGTATAACAGCAACCTGATCTTTACTGAATTCGCGACCAACCTCCGTGGTTTCGACTACGCAACTCTGTATGGTAACAACGTGTTATTGGGTAACGTGGAGTTGAGGGTTCCGTTGATCCGCGCGCTTTCGAGTGGACCTGTTACTTCGAATTTCTTCCGCAACATGCAGTTTGTTGGATTCTATGATATCGGTACGAGCTGGAGTGGTCCTCCTCCTTTCAACAATGGCGGCAGCGTACGCAAAAAGGAAGTGATTTCGGGACCGGTTAACGTTCAGTTGAATGAGTACCTGAACCCATGGTTGTACAGCTATGGCGTTGGACTTCGCACTGTGATGCTCGGCTACTACCTGAAGTTCGACCTGGCATGGCCTGTTGAGAACTTCCAGGTTCACGATCCACGACTAATGGTGACATTAGGATATGACTTTTAAAAATCACTCAGTAAATGATTAAATCAATGACTGGCTTTGGCCAGGCAAGTCTCAACAAGGATGAGTTGAACCTCGTGGTCGAGGTTAAAAGTCTCAACTCGAAATTCTTCGACCTTAGTCTTCGTCTTCCAAAAGTTTTCTCTGAGAAAGAACTGGAGGTGAGAAACATGATTGCGGATAAGCTCGAGCGCGGCAAGATCAGTGTTACTGTGGATATGCAACAGGCTGGTAAGGTTGAGGTGAGGCAGCAATACAACGAAGAGTTATTTGTTGCTTACTACTCACAACTCAAGAAGCTTGCCGATAAGACGATGTCGGGTTATGAAAACTTATTCGAGATTGCGTTGAACTCACCGGATGTGATTGCTGGTGGTGGGAAAGAAGAGTTGAGTGCGGGCTTGTGGGAAAACTTTCAGAAGTCATTGGGAGAAGCTATATCGAAATGCGACCAGTTTCGGGTAACGGAAGGCAAGGCGTTGGAGGTGAAGCTTGCGGAGTACATCAACAACATTGAGTCGGGATTAAAACGTGCGGAAGAATTGGATCCACAGCGTATTGAAAAAATCCGGAGCCGGATCAAAGGAAATTTAGTTGAGTTTCTTGGAGCGGAGGGAATCGACATGAACCGACTCGAACAGGAGTTGATCTTTTATATTGAGAAGCTGGATATCCATGAAGAGCGTGTCAGGCTACGGACGCATCTTAATTATTTTTTGAAGTTGTTATCGGAGCCTCAATCGAATGGTAAGAAGTTGGGATTCCTGGCACAGGAGATTGGGCGTGAGATCAACACGATTGGATCGAAGGCGAATGATGCGGAGATCCAGAAGTCGGTGGTGATGATGAAGGAGGAGTTGGAAAAGATTAAAGAGCAGTTGGGGAATGTGCTGTAGGGTTTTTCAGTCTTTGAAAAATAAAGAATGATCTCATTGCCTTTTCGCCAACGAACCCATCCCCGGGCGACGTCTTTTAACTTGTAGTCATCAAATTTTAGCTGGACCCAATCGCCCTTAAAAGACACGGCATGTGCTCTATAATCATCTGAGACTGTTGTCACTTCGCCATTGATTGTTTTTCGCAGGGGATTGCTGGCTGGCTCGTAGCCAATGAGTTGTTTCATTATGTACTCCTGCCACGTTACGAACGCTATAATTGCTCGCTGATCTACAACTACGAATTTCTTAAGCCCGGTGAGCTCGTTGGCGATGATCTCGTAACGGTTTCCTTTTCGGGACACGACTCTCATTGCCAGTCTGAAATAGTCGGCGTCGTAGTTGTAAGGCACGAAGTTTTTATTTGCGGGCTCGCGGTGTTTGTCGTCCAGATTCAGCCAATGCCAGAGAGACCCATCGGCGTTGTAAATTTTAATAGTGTCTTGTACTTGATACTTGGCTCCAAATGTTATGATGCCGAAAAGTGAGTCGGCTTGAATAGAGTTCGTTTGCGTTGCGAATGACGTTAAGGCCGATGCAACAAACAGGAATGTGAAAATTTTTTTCATCAACTGAAGTTACAAAAACTTATTTCACTTGAACATGAATATGATCGTCGTGACGGGCGGCATAACATCCCTGGAAGCGGATCTTTGAGTTGGTGAGGCCGAGTCTTGTTTCCAGATGAGGCTCAATAAATATTTTTTCTATCACTGGATCCGAAGCGAAGAAGTTGGCGAGGGCATTTGTTCTTGGCTCATCGAATAAGAAAATTTTGTGATCGTTCTCTTTGCCGGGAAAAATGCTTCCCTGCCAATATCCTTTTTGCTTGCAGATAGCTTGTTGATCAAATTCGTTTTGACGAGGGCCTTCGTAAACGCCATAGCCGTCGAATGAGGGTGTCGTGCTGGATTGTAGCAGAGTTGTTGCATCGATGTAATGAAAGGCAATGTCAATCTTGCGCCCGTCGCCGTGGCTGAGGTGCGGAAATATTCTGAAATTCTTTCCGACGGGGAATGATGCGTCGAGATAATTGACAATCGTGCCGGGGTACTGTTGTTGCATCTTCCGTGCGACATTGAATGTTGTTGTTCGGAGGCTGGTACGAACGTAGTTGCGATTTAAAATGCAGGTCCATGTTGTTCGTGGTCTGAGTCCATCCGTTTCGAACATAGGAAGTGGAACGCGATCGTATTGTCTGGCGATGATCGGGACAATCGTGAGGGTGCAGGTTAAATAAAGAATAATGAACGATGCGACCTTTGTTCCAAAACGAGCAATTGAGTTGTTAATCTTTCTATTGATGATCGGGTAAATGATCAATGAGATCAGAAAAATGATACCGCCGACTTGTGTAAGTAAGGTGAGGATAGCGGCGATGATGATGACTGCGAATATCCGGAGAACGATGCGCATCAATAATTTTAGAAGTTTGTGCGGTCTATTCAGTCCTTGTAGATCTTAACGAACATTTCATTCCCCTTTCGCCAACGAACCCATCCCTCAACGCAGTGCTTGTCATCATCGCAGATTTTTACCTTGGCCCAATCGCCTTTGAAGGTTATGATTTCTGTACGAAACAATGACCTGTCGAAATCAATCGGGGCACCTGCAATGGCTTTCCGAAGGGGATTAGTATTCCAATCGAAGCCGATGGTGTTATTCTTAAGATAGGCTTGTGTTCCAACAAAAGTCAGCTTTGATCTTTTGTCCAGGATTGCGTATTTCTTAAGTCCCGTCTCTTCGTTTGCAATGATCTCATAATGGTTGCCTTTAATCGACACCACACGCAAGCAGAGTACGAAATAGTCAGGATAATCTGTATAGGGTCGAAAGTCGTTAGCCCCCTGTCCATGGTTAATGCCATCTAACGAATGCCATACCCACAGTGAGCCGTCTGCGTTGTAAACTTTGACGGTATCGTTTTCAAAGCCTTTGCCAAGGGTTACAATCCCCAATACAGTATCTGCAGCTATATCTTTAGCGAAGGCAGAGAACGTTGACAATGTTATAAGTGCGATCGCAAATGACTTCATTATATCGGAATTCAGTATAGCAAAATTATCCATCTCTTTTCGTGAAACAAGGGGTAGATTGATGTCATGAAAACGTTGTTATTGGCATCCCTGGTATTGACATTCAATTGCTATTCTCAAAAAGCTGCACCAAGAATATTTGAAGAGGGAGTAATCAGCGTGGGCGACTACGAATCACACGTAGACTTTTCTGTTGGTGGCGATACGCTGATGTTTGTGAAGAGTAATCCCGATGTCAGTAAGTGGACTATTTGTTACTCTATTAAGAAGAATGGAAAGTGGTCGACACCGGAAGTAGCACCGTTCTCGGGACAATACATGGATGCGGATCCGTATTTCACGCCGGACGGAAAGTCGTTGTTGTTCATTTCGAACAGGCCGTTGAAAGAAGGCAATGCCGCAAAAGATGATATGGATTTATGGAAAATTGAGAAGACAAAGAGTGGGTGGGGGCAAGGCGGCGAGATTGAGTGACGTTATCAATAGCGACAAGAGTGAGTATTACCCGACAATGACGAAGAGCGGGGCGTTGCATTTTGGATCGAGGAGAAGTGGTGGTAAGGGCAATGCGGATATCTGGAAGAGTGAGTTGGTGAATGGCGAGTATACAACGCCGGTAAATTTAGGTGATGCTATCAATACAGATGGAAGTGAGTTTGAGCCATACATTGCGCCTGATGAAAGTTATTTGATCTTTATGGCGGCGCGGCCTGATGACCTGCAGTTTGCAGACTTATATATCAGTTACAATAAAGACGATGTGTGGACGAAGGCTGAGAAGTTAGCGGAGCCATTCAACTCATTAGTAACAGAATTTTCTCCGAAGGTGACGAAGGATGGGAAGTATTTTTTCTTTGCGAGTGCGAGGAATGTTAATCCATCAACAACTTCGAAACAGGAGACGATGGCGGACGTGCAAAAGAGATTGCACAGCGCGGGGAATGGATTGGGAGATATTTGGTTTGTGGAGGTTGGAGCCGTGGTGAAGTGATCCTGAAACTATTTGACTTCTACTTTTTCAAAGATCTCGTCGAGAGTTTTTCTTTGCACATCGTCGGATAGTTTCGAAGTGATTTCAGACTTTAATGCGTCTTTACTGATTTTCTCGGAAGATAACTTCCTGGAGAGCCCGTTGATGAGGGAATTGAAAAGGGCGTCACGGTTGGTGCTTACATGAAGAAGGATGCCTTCCGGGTCGCCGCGCAAGATTTTCATCGCGACCACGATCATTTTTTCCTTCACATAGTCATCGCTTTTAGAAGCAAAAATATCGAGAGCCTCCATGTTGCGAAACACTGGCACTCTTGCCAGTTTATCGATGATGTCGAGAACACAATCATGGTCGGTCAGCATTGAGGCTTTATAATTCACCAGTATAATATAATCGGCGATGGCACGATAACCTTTTTCGCGGGTGGAACAGATGCTACCAAGTTCGATGGTTTGGTGTGCTCCTGGTGTCTTGAAGAAACGGAGGCTCTCCTTACTGTTGACATCGTATGCAATTAACGAGTCGGTCGTTAGTTTCGAGACTGTTAGAGTTTTTGTCTCATAGCGATTTTTAAGGATGATTTGATTTCCGGATGCCTGCACCGAAAGATTTGGTTGTTGTTTGTCGATATGGTACAGTGAATCGCCGGCAATAATAAACAGTGGCATCGTTGGATTGCGCGCGTCCCACCACGCACCTTGAAGAAGAGATACGTCGAAGCGAGCTTGTGCGAATGAAAAGTATCCTGACAGAAGGAGATAGAAGATTATGAAGGTCTTTGTATTGATCACAGTTGAACTAGTTATCTACAATATTCTGCGTTGATCTCGACCAGGTTTTTGATTTTTTGCGGGTCGCAATCTTTGAGCACATTACAATATGAAACTATGTTGGCGCGCGCAATCTTCTCAACGGCTGCAACGTAATCATCAACAAAATATCCATCCACGTATTCCGACAAGTACAAATACTTCTTGAGAAGCTTGGTGTTACCGGTAATTGAGTATCGGATCATCTTTTGTTGCAGTGCGCGAAAGCCTGGCGAGAATTCTTTTTCGTAGTCGAGAGAAAAGTAAATGTGAGATTCGGCGGTAGTGGTAGGGAGACAATATTCGATGACCTGTGAATCTTTGATGGTTGCGATGTTCTTCAAAACGAATTTTATGGAGTCCCGATAGCCGGCACGGAGGGTATCGGCGCTATTGGCGAAGGCGTGGTTGGCCGATAGCAGGGAAGTGGTGAGCAGCAGCGAAAAAAGGATCCTAATCAAACTTTTTGGGGTCTACTTTTTCAAAAATGGCGTTAAGGGTTTGGAGTTGCAAATTGGTTGCCAGTTTTTGAAGAGGGGTTGAATTTAGGGTGATAAAGGCGGTTTCTTGAAGACCCGTAACTTTTCGTGAAGAGAGCTATCATACAACGACAGCGTATCGGCAGTTAAATCCTCGACGTAAAGAATTTTGGTCAGACTGTCTCTCTCCAAAAATATTTTATTGTTAGTTACTCGTAGGAAGTACGGTGATTGCTGTTCATCAGTGAAGTACAATGAATCATCGGCAATGAGAAAGAGTGCACTCTGTTGATTCGACTCAGACCACCATGCACCTTGCAGTTGTAAAAGAGACAAACGATTCAAAGTGTCGGAGTTTACCGATTGATTTTGGGCTGCCGGATTTGGCTTGCCACAGTCAATTAGAACAAGTCCGAGTATAAAATACATGACTGTCTTCATCTAATTTTTAATTTCAAAGTGATTTCCAGGATCACTAGTATACGGAATAAATTTTTCCACGGAAGGATGACTCATTGCGGCATCGACAAATCCCTGGTTATTTTCAACTGACCTCGGTGAAATATCTATAACATTGAGTTGCCGGTCAAGCGACGCATGATTTGTTACGTTATGAACTCCAAGCTCGTTAATCTTTGATGTCAACGCATTTTGAATTTGACCATTTGTAATCCGTCCACCAAACTGGGATGCAATTCCTTGCAGGGCTTTATACTTAACAAACGTATTGACGACCTGTTCCCCAGGCTTCCCCTGATACAATGATCGCTGAGCGACGACGCCTTGAGCCCTGCCTGTTCCTGTCAAATTCTGCATCATCGCTCTTCCTTGCTCCGAGGCATTCCGCCTTACACTTGAAACGACGATCTTCTTATCATTCACAGTCATCGCAACTTCACCAATTGCCTTAGCACTCTTGTCCGACACTTCCCCTTGTTTGTCGTTTGATGGTAATACAATAGTCGTTGAATTCATTTCATTGCCGTTCGCATCCTGGCTCGAAATTTTTATTGAAGATCCCATTCTTAAGACAGTTGTTGTATTTGTTGCTGCCCGATTTAACGCCTCTTCAAGTCCGTCGTGATTGATGGACGCCATTTCCAAACCCTCCAATTCCACGTGTGCAATGACATGATTCTCACTGAATGCATACGGTGAATTATAAACATACTTATAGGCAAGAGGATCAATATTAAAGAACCTACCTATGTCGGATTGATGGTTTCTCCATTTGAACGAGTCCCATTCCAAGCCCAAATCATCAATGTGTTCTTGTGACTGAAATTTGAATCTATTTGTCACTCTATTTTCTCTGCCATAGGCACCCATCACCATCCCAAACGGATAATAATCCTGACTCTGTACTACCGGCGACTTTATATGCACAACTTTAAAATCATCGAAGTAAACTTCCACTTGCCGACCACCTAACGCCACGTTGTCGTTGCTCAAATAAATGTAAACATAACCCGCCGTTTTTATCGGCAGATCACACGCCAATCGCTCGTGCGCTCCATCCTGACCGTACTCGCGAGCCGCTGTCGACAATGGGACAAAGTTTCCCGTTAAAAAATTGTAGTCGCGGTCGAATATTACGTAGTTCAAATAGGCCTTCGGAGCCATCGTTGTCTGCGAACTCTTGTCGAGAAAACCCGACCATGGGATCGCGACACCACCTGTGCTGCCGACAGCACCACCATCAATAAAAGTACCCACCACGGCCGTCCCATCACCAATCGAAGTTATAAGTGCCGCCAACGCCGACGTCCAATTGTTTGAATTCGTGTCGAGGTACTTCGCAAAAACTTCCATCGTAATCGTGTCACCCGGCATCACACTCAAAGACTTCGCAAGACCAAAGCGTTCTTTTATCGAACCATTCAACCTCGCCGAGTAGTGTGTCGATCCACTATCCGTGTGATCGAAGATCGTCGAGTTGATTTTCACCGCCTCATTATAGTAAAGAAAGTCCGCGGTTGGTGTTTCATAGTAGGTTGTCGACACATCCACGTCATCTTTTGTAGTAAACGTAAGTCGAACATTTCCCAAATGATCCTTCAGGTGATATTGATACTCGGGCTCCGCTCCAGTCATTACAACACGCCCTTCATTATGACTCACAAACCGCAATGTGTCGTTCTCATAAAACCATTCACCCCGATAGTCACTTCTCTTTTTTAAGATATTCGTGGGACTATAAACATCCTGGATCAACTTCTTTCCTGTAGCGTCGTAGGTGTAGCTGACGTAATCACCCGTATTCTTTGTCACTCTCTCAGGAAGGTTCAGATGATTGTAGGCAATCGACATGACCTTCTTGTTCTTGTCCAAAGTCATGTTCCCGTTTTTGTCGTAAGCATAATCGTCCCCGGACGTTGACGTGTCGGTAAAGCCCTTTGTTGTCCCCGAATCGGATAGTCTTCGAAGAATGTTACTCGCCAACGCAGCGCTTCCATAATTATACTTCAGCGAATCGATCAGGATTCCCTTGTCATCCGTACGAAGAAGTGTTTTTATGTTTCCGTTCATATCGTAGGTTATCCCAAACTCGCGATTCGTACCAGAAGATGTGACGGCAGAAGTCAAACGACTCATCGGGTCATAATCGAATTTATAAGCACGCTCCTTTATATCACTTAAGCCGAGATCATTGCTCCATCGCATCGCCGAAATATTCCCTGAAGACAACGCATGGTTGTTCAAGGCGGCATTGAAGTCGTTGTAAAAAAGATCGAACCCAAACAGGTCCCGCCGGCTATTCGTCTCCTCAGCATTTAATTGGGCACCATTGGATGAAAGCAGCCATCCGCGAATATTATAACGATAGTCGAGGCTTTGCCGGAAGTTGATTGTATCGTCGCTATGAAGTTTCTTGTCGATCAGTTGACCCAGTTCGTTGTAATCATTCTTCGCAATCAGAATTGAATCACGACCGTCAACACTATGCCACGTCTTTATCAATCTACCGGCGTGATCATATTCAAAATGTTTTTCGACGGTTCGCATCGTTCCAGCGACTGATATTCTCGGATTGTATAATTCCGAGTTGATGACAGTTAACGCCGCGTGTGCATTGAGCGCCGGCCGGCTTGTCAGCGCCGTGGTCCAAAACACAACGCCGTTCTTGCTGTAATACATCTTCATCCCCCTCCTTTCGATGCGCACCACATCTCCACCATCCACAACAATGACGCTGCTCCTGGATACTCCGTTCTCTTGCGCTTGAATGCTACCAATGGTCGACGTTGCGACAAGAGTTTGTTGCACACAATAATTAATGCTGGCTGGAGCGCCGGTCGACAAACCAAACCATCGAAGAGACGGGGCTTTGTTGAAAGTTGAACAGGTGAACTCCACCCAACCATCGGAATTTACTGGAATTTGTTGGGCCGAAATCGCTGCTTGATTGGCAGCAGTGTTGACGCCATTCACGAGCCTATCCTCCTTTACTTTAATTGAAGATGCAACGTTACTCCACGCAATTTTGTGGTCAACGGATGTCGTCTTGCTGGCCGTTACCTTTCCGGTGAAGTCATACACGTTGGCTGTAACATCCTGGCCTCGCTTGTGATTGTCGCTGATCGTCTGAACGAGCCGACCATTGTCATCATAATAATTCACAGATCGCAACCATTGCCGGTCTTTACCTAATATTCTCGTCCATGTACCTGTGATCATTCCCGTAACTCTCGGGAATGGGCTCGGTCCAGAAGCGAAATACGGATCGTTGCGAATGAAATCGTAGTTATCATAATAAGTGATTGTCAATGGTTCGAATGAGCCAGCAAAGGATGATGAAACCATTACCGTGTTGGTGTAACCGAAACATGTGTTTGTTCCATCGAAAGTCTCCGAAAAGATAGTCGGGTTGATCAAAGCACTCATGCCCGCCTGATCCAGTGGCTGGGTGTGCTTATAAATGCCAGTAATGATTGGCCGGTTCAGTGCATCATATCGTGTGAAAGTCCATTGGTTACCCGATCTCTGGTTGCCATCCTGTGTCATCACCAAACGATCGCGGTCGTCATAAACCATATATATCCAATCGGCACCTGGCGCTTTCTTGTGGGTCATTCGCTTGTGCGAATCATATTTATATTGAAAGCACCAGTTGTCGAGGATGGAAGTTGTCGACTGCGAGAGCAGATCGGTATTAAATAAAGTAAGTGTTAATAAAATGACTGAAGCAATTCTCACATTCATAAGCTCCGCGGAAATCTTGCGCGTCGCGTGAATATCGATTTATAGGAGGGGGTATGTCAAGGCAGGAGAAGTTTGGGTGTACGGTAAACCTGATCCGTGAAAAGATGACGCTATTCGAATGCGTCCAATATGCTTCTAAGATTATCTAAAGTATCCGCCTCACTTGCTGGCTTGTCTTTTCTAAACCTCAACATCCTCGGAAACCTCACTGCTATCCCCGATTTATGTCGTGTTGATTTATTGATCCATTCAAAACCAATTTCAAAAACCAATTCGGGTTTCACTGTTCTCACGGGACCGAATTTTTCCAGCGTGTTTTGTCTTATAAACCTGTCAACTTCTTTGATCTCTTCGTTGGTAAGTCCACCGTATGCCTTCGCAAAAGGAATGAGCTTGTCATTGTCCCACACCGCGAAAGTATAATCGGTAAATAGCTCCGACCTTTTTCCACTACCCTTCTGCGCATACACCAGCACCGCATCCACGCTCAACGGATCTACCTTCCACTTCCACCAATCACCTTTCTTTCGACCAACTTGATATGTCGCCTGTTTTCTTTTGATCATGAACCCTTCGGCACCTTTCTCACGAGAATGTTTATGCTCAGCACGAAGATCATCCCAGCTTGTATGATTAACGAGTGGCGACAGTCGTAACATGGGCAATCCAGCTTTCCTTACGATTTCCTCCAATAACGCTCTTCTTTTTTCTTGAGTCTCAGTACGGAGATCCTTACCACCATATTCCAACACATCGTAAGCCATCAACACCACCGGGGCCTCCGAAAGAATTTTCTTTGTCACGTTTTTCCTGCCGATACGCGTCTGCAGCACATTGAATGGCATCGGCCTGTCGTCACTAAAGCAAAGGATCTCTCCATCTATCACGGTTCCATCATCCAGCCTCGTCTTCAATGCATGCAGCTCCGGAAATTTGTCGGTTACGAGCTCTTCACCTCGCGACCAAATAAACAACTGGCTCTTGCGTACGATCAACTGCGAACGAATGCCATCCCACTTCCATTCCGCAAACCAATCATTGGCTTCGCCAAGATCTTCCAGCGTTCCCTCAATCGCATAGGCTAAATAAAAAGGATAAGGCTTCGACAGCTCGTCGGCAGAATTTTGGGAATGAATTAAATCATTGAATGTCACTATTAGGGGGTCCCACTTTCCCATAACTCGATGCGAGATCACCGCCGGATCCTGCCCCACCGCCTCACCTACAGCCCTTATCACCAAAGTTTGCGATACGCCAATGCGCAAACCTCCCATCAACATCTTATTGAACACAAACACCTCGTACTGCGAAAGTTGTCGCCAGGCATTTGTGAGAAATGTCTTCTTTTCCTCATCGCTTGCGCCCGAAAGTTTTACCAGCGACCGAAACCATTCGTCCAACGATCGTTCATCTTCCGTCGAAGCCGACGTCGGCAACATCAACGAAATGGTTTCAGCCATATCGCCAACACTCGCATAACTTTCCCTGAACAACCAGTCCGGAATTCCTGTGAGCTCCAGCGCCCACTCGTGCAACTGCGCCCTTTTAAAAACCGACGGCGGTCTTCGTCCCGTAAACACTGCCAACGCCCAAATCTTATCTTCATCTGGCGCTGCCAGGAAATAGGATCTCAGTGCCTCAACTTTTTCGTTGGTTTTGTTGGTACGGTCGAGCTTTAAGAAAAGGTCAGTGAACTGTTTCATCGGAACTCATTTCTTCTTGCTCGTCACCATATTCCGTCTTCACTTCATGCGCTTCGATGCCACGGAGGCCACGTTGGCCTTTCTCATTCAGCCATCGCGCAAAAGTGTCAGTAAAACCATGTGTTACATAAACTCTTTCGGCGCCAGTCTCTTCGATCGTACTATTGAGATCATTCCAGTCGGCATGATCCGACATCACGAAGCCGCGATCGATAGCTCGACGGTTCTTCGCGCCACGCACCGCCATCCAACCGGAACAAAAACCTGTTGAACAGGGCTCAAATCGTTTCAGCCACGTGGTGTCTAAAGCCGACGGCGGCGCCAATATCAACGCACCGCGAAACAACTTCTTATCGATACTGCTCGCATACTCAATCATCGGAAGATCAAAGCCAGCCTCACGAAGTTTTTGATTTACGTTGAACACCGCACCATGCGCGAATACCGGCGCAATAAATGGCTGAAGTCCGACAATAAGCCGTTGCATCTTGCCCAACGCGTAACCCATCAGCACACTTGCCTTCCCTTCTAACTGGTTCTGTTGCCACCACTCGCGGATCTCGTCCATGATCATCTTTTGTGTGGGCCATTTATAGATCGGCAATCCAAACGTGGACTCAGTAACAAACGTATTGCACTTCACAACTTCGAAGGGAACGCTGAAGCCGTCGTCCTGGATCTTGTAATCGCCACTCGCCACCCACACCTCGCCGTTGCGCTCTACTCTTACCTGCGCCGATCCAACGATATGTCCCGCCGGATGTAATGAAAATTTTATCCCGTTGATCTCGAATGGTTCTCCGTAGTTAACTGTCTCCAGTTGAATATCGCCCAACCGAAGTCGAAGTATGCTTTCTGAGTCCTTGTGCGCCAGGTAATGCTTGTTGCCAAAACGGGCATGGTCACTGTGCGCATGTGTAATTATGGCACGATCGACGGGCTTCCATGGGTCGATGTAGACACCCGCATCGGGACAGAAGATGCCAGAAGATGTGAATTGAAGTAATGCTGAAGACATTGAAGGAAAGGCTTCAAATTATCTGCCAAACAAACCAAGTAGTTCCTCCTTCTTAGTCGGAGAAACCTCGAGCTCGCGATCGTTCTTCATCGTCACCGATCCACCCTTTCCTCTCGAATATCTCACAACAAAATCGAGGTTGATCATGTGCGATCGATGTATTCTCATGAATCGATGATCTTTCAAAACATCTTCGAAGTATTTCAATGTTCTGCAGATCATGAGTGGTTGTCCCTGTGCAAAATGAAATCGCGTGAAGTTGTCTACGGCCTCGCAATAAATGATCGATTCGATGTTCACGATTTCGAAGCCTTCGAGCGTCGGTAGCATGATCTTCTGCGGAGCACTTTTATTGATATTACTCAGCAACACTTTTGCATGCTGCGTATAATTGTCTTGCTCTTGCTCTTTGCGGATCTTGTCGACGGCTTTTATTAGTTCATCGATGTCGATCGGCTTCAGCAAATAATAAGCTGCGCTTTGATTGAGTGCTTGTATTGCGTAATTGTCGAATGCTGTTACGAAAACAGTCTCGAAGGTGATGTCACCGGCCTTCGCTAGTAGGTCGAAGCCATTGCCATAAGGCATCTCGATATCGAGAAAGACAACGTCGGGGTGAAATTTTTTTATGGCATCGAGACCTGTGGCAACGGATTCGCCGAAGCCCATCACTTCAACATCGGGGCAATACTTTTGCAGGTAGTTGGCTAATATCTGCCGACTGTCTTTCTCATCATCAATGATGATTGCCTTCATGTGTGGGTATTTTGATTTCAACAACCGTTCCTTCTCCGCCCGGCCCATCCGTGACGTTCACTTCGTAGTGTGTTCGATAGACGTGATTCAATATTTCCAGTCGTTCCTTAATGTTCTTCAATCCAGTCGACTTGTGTTTTTTCTGATTCTCAGTTTTTAACTCCGCTGATTTTTTTCGACCGATGCCGTTGTCGGTGATCGTTACCACCAAAGAACCGTTGCTCTTCATCATCATCAGTTTCAAAAATCCAACCGTGTCGCGATAGCGCAACCCATGCCACACAGCATTCTCCAGGTACGGCTGAATGAGCATCGGCGGAACGAGAATGGATTCCGAATTGATCGATTCATCTATTTCGATCTCGTAGTTGAATTTATCTCTAAAGCGATAATGTTCGAGCTTCATATATAAACCCAGTATCTCCTGCTCTTTCTGAAGCGTGATGAAATCTTCCTGAGAATTCTCCAACACCAGTCGCATGAGTTGAGAGAACTCCGAAAGAAATCGGTTGGCAGTACGCTCATCCTGCTGCGCAATAAAATGATTGACGGAATTCAGGGCGTTGAAAATAAAGTGTGGATTCATCTGGCTCCGCAACGACTTTAGCGCCAGCAATTGATTGGCGCGCTTGCTCATCTGCGAGCTCCGATAAACGAACACGGAAGCAACGCCGATCAGTAGAAGAATGGCGCCGAGGCTAATAATGATAGCACGCTGCCGTGCGATCAATGCCTGCTGCGTATTGTCCTCACTGCGATCAACATACAATTCGGCACTCAGCTCTTCGATGTCATTTTGTTTTTTCAGAAGCACCTGGCGCTGCTCCATTTGCCTGTTGGCTTCCACTTCCGATTTCTTCACGGCTTGGCTATACTTTCGATAAGCGCCGAGTGCATTGTTGCTTTGGCCGTTCTTTTCATAAAGTCCGGCGAGCGACAAATATGCATTGGCTTGCTCTTTTGGATTGTTGATGGTGTCGGCGATTGCGGCAGCTTCGATCAGTTCTTTCAGCGCCTTCGATGTTTCGCCTTTTGCTTCAAGACTTTTGCTGAGCTCAACTTTATCTTTTGAAACGGCAGCAAGATTCTTATTGTCGAGGTTAAATTCGATAGCCTGGTTTCGCACATTGATCTCGTCGTCGAGGCGACCCTGGTCGCGAAGGGTGTTGGCAACTTCTTCTTTTGCTTGTTCGGTCGAAGCATACCCGGCGCCACTTGCGGCGGCTGAATTTCTCAACGTATTGAGCGAGCTATCAAGTGCGCGAGTAGTGTTCGGCTGATCGTTCTTCCTCGCATAGTTTTTCGCGAGCATATTCTGTTGCTGTACCACAACACGATCGTAGTCAGCATCTGCAGCCTTCGGTGCGGCCGAAGGACTAATGTTTTGCGCGAGCTTCAACGATTCGTCGTAGTTGCCCATACGATATTGAACTTCCGAAAGTGCGAGTTGCGCTTCCTGTCTCTCGCGACTACCGAGTCTCATGTCGAGGAGCTCTTTGTAATTACTGAGGGATGCCTGGTAATTGCCCACTTCGAGAAGTGATTTCGCCAATCCGTTCAGCGCACGTTTGAACTCCTCCAAACCATTGGCCTTCGGATTCTTATAGTTCTTGAGAATATTATAAGCCTTCTCGTAGTTCTGCGCGGCAAGTTTCCACTCGGAAATTTTTGCGTTGATATCACCAAGAAGCAAATAGGACCTTGCTTCGTTGAACTCATTGCCCTGGGCGATACTTTCGGCAAGAGCATCCTGCACATTATCTAACGCAGCAGCCGGATCATCATCTGCAACCTTCTCCGCTTCATTCAAAAGGTCGCCCGCAGAGTTCGAGCTTCGGCTGCGATACTCGCTGAGCTTCGATTTCTTCTTGCTGTCTGATTTGCTGGGCGGTTGCGCAAAAGCAACACTGCTTGCAATCATCACAAGAACTAAAGCCGCTATGACGCTTTTAAATGACATTTCGCGAAAGTTACTACTTTGAAATTATACGCAAATCCTGCGATTTAGGCTGATTTTGACCACTCACCCAGTTATCCGGCAGCTTCACCCGCCCACCGCGAACGCTCACTAAGTGCTGGTACCCTAAGAAAAATTTTAGCGTGTAATTCCTAAAAACATTCACCTTATGAAAACTATCAAAGTATTGTTCACGGTAGCAATTATTGCAATCGCATCGACGTCGTTTGCTGCCGCCGTGAGAAACGAAGAAGCTCCTGCAAAGCAGACCATCATGCTTGCATTGTTGCTCGATACCAGCAACAGTATGGATGGACTGATCGACCAGGCGAAGTCGCAACTGTGGAAGATCGTAAACGAGCTTGCCAACGCACGATGCGACGACAGCTCTCGACCTTCAATCAAAATCGCGTTGTATGAATATGGTAACAGTGGTTTACCGGCAACACTCGGTTACATCCGACAAGTAAGTGCTCTCACAAGCGACCTCGACCTTATTTCCGAAAAACTTTTCGCGCTCCGAACAAATGGCGGTGACGAATACTGCGGACAGGTTATCAAAACATCCTTGAATGAGCTCGAATGGTCTGCGTCGGGTGCGGATCTCAAGATGATATTTATTGCAGGTAACGAACCGTTCACACAAGGCGAAGTCTCATATCGTACCGCATGTTCGTTGGCCAAAGAAAAAGATGTGGTAATCAATACGATCTTCTGTGGTCCGTACAGCGAAGGTGTTGCGACAGACTGGAAGAACGGTGCGATTGTCGGTGGCGGATCTTACATGAGCATTGAACAGGATCGCAAGACCGTTTATGTTCACACACCTTATGATGACAAGATCGATGCGTTGAACAACAAGCTTAATGACACTTATGTTTATTACGGAGTTTCAGGTGCGAGCAAAAAAGCTAACCAGGCTGATCAGGATTCCAATGCTGCAAGCCTTGCACAGGAAAATAAAGTAGAACGCACTGTTGCTAAAAGCAAAGCGGCATACTCTAACTCTAACTGGGATCTTGTTGATGCGTCGAAGGGCGACGGCAAAGTAATTGAGGAAGCGAAAGAAAGTGAACTTCCGAAAGAAATGAAGGGCATGAACATCCAGCAGAGAAAAGACTACGTGGCGTTGAAATCGAAAGACCGCGCATCGATCCAAAAGGAAATCCAGGATCTGAGTGTGCAACGTCAGCAGTACATTGATGCTAACACAAGTCAAGCTGAGAAAGACGCGATGTTGGATGGGGCTTTGATGAAATCGATCAAACAAACAGCGAAGTCGAAGAACCTTAATTGGCAGAAATAATCATGAGAGCCATCCTCATAATCGCGGCGGTGATACTCCCTGGTTTAGGCCTTGCACAAAAGAACTTTCTCGATCAGAATTATATAGAAGTCCAGGGAAAAGCCACCGTGAAAGTGGTACCCGACCAGATCTACTTACGAATACAGATCTCCGAGAAACAAAAGTATCGCGCGGACATGGAAGCTAAAGAACGAAACATGCTAAAAGACCTGAAAGATCTCGAAATTCCATCAAGTGACATTGTGATCAAAGACCTCGCAAGTAATTTCAGATCAAGGGTGTTCTCCGACGACAACATAGTAATCTCAAAAGTATACCTGCTGTTGGTACACGATGGAAAGACCGCCAACAAAGTGATCTCCAGCCTGGAAGAACTTGAGATCTCGAATATCAAAGTGGACCATCTCGATCATACAAAGATGCCCGAGTTCAAAAAGGAAGCGAGTCTTAAGGCGATGGTGGCCGCGAAAACAAAAGCGGAGAGCATGGCAACATCCATCGGCCAATCTATCGGACGCGCTTTATATATCGAAGAACTGAATAATGAAATCCCAGGCCAGGCATATGACAACACTCGCCTGGCATTCAAAGGTGAAGTTTCGACATCTCCCGGTTTTCTTATCTCCGATCTCGATTTCGACGAGATCAAGATCGAATATTCTGTGCAGGCAAAGTTTGAGTTAAAATAGTTTAGTGGGTAGTGAGGTGAGGTTAGATGGAAAGGGCTCCGATGAGGAGCCCTAACTGTCTTCTTCGCACACCCAATAAATCCTTTCACCGGTTACGTTCCTTGAAACCTTGCCGGCGATTCCATTCCTTCCCTGCCTGCCTACATCTACATCAATCTTCTTTAAAGGGTCGCGTGGTGGTTTCATAACACCAACGAGCTTAATCCTTCTGAAGAGTATATTCCTGATCCTCTTTTTAATTTTCATAACGACCTCTGTTAATAAGTTCAAACAGGACTTAGCCTGTCGAACTCATCAACAGGGCTAGTCCTCTGACGGCGATTTGTCGCCGCACATTCTTACGATCTTCGGAGTAAACTCTCCGAGCACTTCTACCAGCTCGTCCTGGCCGGCCATCACCTGGTGGATATTCTTGTAAGCCATCGGTGCTTCGTCCAGTCCTCCGCCGATCAATTCCACGCCGGCCTTCTGCAATTCCTGTCTCACCATTTTTTGAGTGATGCTGTTCTTCGCAGCCGACCGCGACATCAATCTTCCCGCTCCATGCGAAGCTGAGTTGATCGAGTCCGCGTTTCCTTTTCCTCTCACCACGAAGCCTGGCGCTGTCATGGAACCGGGAATGATCCCGAGAACTCCTTCGCCGGCTGGCGTTGCTCCTTTGCGATGAACTATCACTTCTGTTCCGTCGGAAAGATTCTCTTTCCATGCGAAGTTGTGATGGTTCTCAACTTTAAGGATCGGGTGTTCACCAAGCTCCTTCGAGATGCGCTGATGTATCTGGTCGTGATTTGCTTTCGCATAATCACCGGCGATGTTCATCGCAATCCAATACATCTGTCCCGTTTCGCCCGACAAGTCGAGCCACGCGAGGTTCTGCGCCTCCGATGGAAGGAAGCATTCCTTTCTTGCAACCTGTGTGAAGTGTCGCGCGACTTCGGCACCGAGTCCTCTCGAACCTGAGTGCGATAGAACCGCTAGATAACTTCCTGGTGCCAGTTGCCATTCGTTGTTTTCCTTTAAGCTGATCAAACCGAATTCAACAAAATGATTTCCGCTGCCTGAAGACCCGATCTGTTTAGCTGCACGTTCGTGCAGGTGTTTAAGGATTGGTACTTCGCTAAACTCTTTGCGGTTGAGCACTTCATGATCTTTCGGCCTGTCGAACACATCGAAGCCAAAGCGCGTGTTGTCGAGCAGCATTCGCTTCAGGTTACTCTTGTTTCTATCGAGAAACACTTCACCCAAAGGATATGCAGTGAGTGCCATACGGCAACCGATGTCGACACCAACAGCGTATGGTATCACGCTATCGCGTGTCGCCAAAACTCCGCCGATGGGCAAGCCATAGCCTTGATGTGCGTCGGGCATAAGAGCGCCGGCAACCGTTATTGGTAGCTTCATCGCGACTTCCATTTGATGACAAGCGCCTTCTTCGATACCGGAGCTTCCATAGGTTCTGTATGGGATCCGGTTCTTCAATAGCTCGTGTTGTTTTATATTTTTTTCCTTCTGTTTCATATGCTTTCGCTAGTTGTCGTTACACGCGTATCCGGGTAATCCAGTCTATTGAAACTGGATTGCCCGAACAAGTCGTGCAATGACGGTGTACAAATAAAAAAACCCGGTCGATGCCGGGTTTCATATATACAGATCACTATGACCTTCTATGTCCCTTGCATCGAATTAATATGGTTGCTTTTTCTCTTGAGCATGATGCAAAGATATAATCGTGTTGTACTGATTTCAAAAGTTTAGTGATGAAATAAATTTTTTGATGGACATGGTTACTTATTTTTACGCGCCCTTTCATGAAAAAGAAGCCTTCTGCACTCTCGAGTGTAATTCTTTGGTCTGTTATTTCTGCCGCGTTCATTGGTCCCGGCACCGTTACGACATCCATTGCCGCTGGCGCTGATTTCGGGTTAACACTATTGTGGTCCGTGACTTTCGCCACATTCGGTTGCTATGCGGTGCAAGAAATCTCTGCGCGGATCAGTATCGCGAGCGGACTCACGTTGGGCGAGTCGTTCATCAAAAAATTCGGACCAGGAAGAGGACCAGCTATCGCATGGACCATCGGCATAATCGTGGTACTCGGATGCGCGGCATACCAGGCCGGAAATATCATGGGAGCCGTCGCCGGATTGAATTTAGTTACCGGCCTATCGAACATTACACTGACGATCATCGTCACGTTGGTGGCTGGAGTCGTGTTATGGAGTGGAGGCAGTAATTGGATCTCCAACATCATGATGATCCTGGTAGTGATCATGAGCATCGCGTTTGCTGCATTGGCATTCGCGCAGGACTTCTCGTACGTCGAGTTGGTGAAAGACAGCATTGTACCCACAATACCTGCCGGTTCGGAGTTGATCGTGCTGAGCATGATCGGAACGACCATCGTTCCCTACAATGTGTTCATCGGCGCCGGCATCACGAAAGGACAAACTATTCCATTAATGCGGATTGGTCTTGCAGTGTCCGTTGCGTTGGGAGGATTTATCACGGCGGCGATCCTCGTTGCTGCGATATCTATCAAAAACTTCAGCTCGTTCCAGGAGATCGCGAATGCCATGGCGCAGCAAGTTGGTCCGTGGGGTGAGTATGCATTAGGTCTCGGGTTGTTTGCTGCCGGATTCGCGTCGGCGACAACCTCTCCGTATGCATCATCACTTATCGCAACCACAGTCTTTCACATTAAAAGTAAATGGAAAGTGAGAGTGATATGGATCTCGGTGCTGCTTACGGGTTTCATATTCGGCATCTCGCCGGTTCAGCCAATTCCAGTGATCTTATTCGTGCAAGCGTTGAATGGACTTATACTTCCATTGATCACAATGTATCTCATCATTATTGTGAACGATGACGAGATCGTGCCCAGGAAACAGCAACATGATAGCAGGTATAATATTGTGTTGCTGGTGATATTGCTGGTTGTGCTGGTGATTGGGCTTAATAATGTTGATCTGACGATTAGCAAGACACTTCATCTTAATGGTGAAGGACATCCGCTGTGGGTGATTGCGCTTACTTTGGTTGTGATGATCTATCCGGGCTGGGTATTGTATAGGAAGTACCGATAGGCTTTCAGAGTAGTTTCGCCACCGTACTAATATACCTCTCCGGCACTTCTCCTTTGGTCGCCGTCTGGTAGTCGTTATAACTACACGGCACAACGCTATTCCTCGTGTACTTATTCGCCGTCTGCGGCATAACCTCCATCCACCACTTTTCAGTGAACTTACTTTTGTAGAACACAATCACTTCAGGGTCGACCGGCATCGACACGGTATATTTAATGAAGTCATTGCTCTTGAAGTCGCGTTCTTTCTTGCGATAGTAAAATCCCTCTACGAAATACCAGATCATCGTAGCGACAACCGATGCGGTCTTCTTTTGAACATCATCGTATTCGGGATTGTATTCGTAAAAACCAATAGAGCTCAATTTCTCATTCTGCCCCGCATACCAGCAAAGTTGACATGCCTCCTCTCCCGTCAGACCAAACGGCTGCGCGTTGATATTTCCAGGCGCGTCTGACGAACGGATCGCGGTGATATCGAACGACATCATGTCGGCATTGCGAACGGCAGGCTCCATCTCGCTAAGATCTTTACGTATCGATCCTAACCTGTAAGCTTCGAAGTACAACTTCTCCAGGATCGAAGCCGAGCTTGGATCGATCAGGTAAAGTTGATGGGCAAGATGCGTGTAGCTGAAAAGATAATTCGGTTCGTGAAGGAGAATCTTATGTACGTGTTGCTTTGCCGGCAACGACTCACGAACATCTTCAAGATCAAGAAAGGCGTCGATGTTCAAAAGACTCACCAGTTTCTCGAGATCCTGGTAGCCCCGATATTGGCCGTAGTCGACGTCGTGAGTACCACCAATGATGATCGGCAGCACGTTCTCTTCGAGCAATATCCGGCAGACTTCGCTTACACGAACATAAGTTTCTTCGAGATCGATACCTGGATTGAGATTGCCGAGGTCTATGATGTTGTAGATACCGGTTCCTTTCTTCAGCGAATAGAGCTTCTTCCGGACCTCGTCGGGACCTTTCGCGGATCCGAAATTATTCGGAGTGCCGCGCTCTTCTTTCACACCGAAAATAGCGATGTGCGCCCCATGGTAGTCGGGCATCTTTTCGGTGAAAGACTTGATGTTCCTGAAGAAGCTGCTGTGACTCGTTGCGTCGGAGTGGACACTGTCGTCTATAGGAGTAAAGAAAATGGTTAGATCCATTCCTTAAATATAGGAGACAGGAGTCAGAAGTCAGTAGTCAGGACTCTGATTCGAAAGAGACAAGGTTATCGTAAGACACTCCTGACTTCTAACTCCTGACTCCTGACTCCTTCCAAAGGGGTAATTTTAGAGTCTGCTTCCAAAATGACGCTGATATTGTCATCCTCTGCCCACTCCCTTAGCTTATCCAATGAAATCTTCCCTTTCAAAAACTGGTGACCGTTGTTGCCGCGATAACCACCACCGAACGAAATGAAATCCGAAGGTTTCACCTTGTCTCCCGCGAAGCTTACGACCACGTCGATCGACGCATCGTTGGAGAAGGAAAGATGATCCTGTTCTTTCTTTTTGTATTCGTAACGATAGTCGTACGTGAGTGCTGATACATCCGAAAGCACGGCCGAGCCGGTCGGATAACTTCCAGCTCCTTTGCCCACGAAGATCTGCTTCTCTGCAAATGCTCCCTGGACAAGAACGGCGTTGTATTCGTAGCGGACGTTCGCAAGCAGATGCGTTGTCTCGATAAACTGCGGAGCAACGAGACCATACACTTTATTTCCCTGCTTGAATGCCTGCGCGATCAGTTTGATCGTGTATCCATTCTCGCGGGCATATTTCAAATCAACATCCGAGATCTTATCGATGCCAAAGTTGACGATGACGTCGGGGTTCACAAACACACCGAAAGTATGAGCGATAGCAATGGTAAGCTTGTACTTAGGGTCGAATCCTTTTACGTCGAGATCGGGATTGCTTTCGGCGAATCCAAGCTCTTGCGCTTTCTTCAACGCCTCGCTGTAGCTTTTGCGTCCGTCGAAGATCTCTGTGAGAAATATAGTTGGTAGAGCCATTGAAGATACCTTCGATGCTCGAGATCAGGTCGTTGTCGTAATATTCTTCGAGGTTGCGAATGATCGGAATGCTACCGCAAACAGATCCTTCGTACAACACAGGACGGTTGTGTTTTTGTTGAAGATCATACAGTTCCTGGAAATTCTCAGCAACCATTTTCTTATTCGCAGTAACAACGGCCTTTCCTTTTTCAAGGGCTTCTTTCACGATGGCAAAAGCGGCTTGCGAATCATCGATCAACTCGACTACCACATCGATTTGCGGATCATCAAGGATCTCGGCTTTCCGATAATGTAAAATAGCTGGCATCGATAGGACGTTTCTTATCCGGATGCTTCACGCAGATCTTTTTGATCTCAGCTTTAAACACCATGTGTTTCCTGTAATACATGATACAGACCTTGTCCGACACAACCGAAACCAAACAGGCTACACGGAGGCCACGTTGGCCTTTCAACTTCTTGCTCATAAAAGAATGTTCTCTTTAACTTTTAAAAATTTTCTTATCAACTCTCTGAATTGTTCAAACTCGACAAGGAAACCATCGTGGCCGTACAACGACTCGATGACTTCATACTGCGCACCGGGAACATGATCGGCGATAAACTTCTGCTCCGAAACAGGAAACAGGATATCGCTGCTTACCCCGATCACTAAAGTCTTTGCCTTTATCGTTGCCAATGCATCGGCGGCGGTACCGCGACCGCGACCAACATGATGACTGTCCATTGCATTGAGCAACGACCAGTACGAAAAAGCATTGAAGCGATTGGCAAGCTTGGTGCCCTGGTATTTCTGGTAAGACGCCGCGCGATAACCTTCCAGTTTTTCGGAAGCCACCTCGGGCTGATTTTTATTGTAGATCTCGTAACTGCGAAACGATACCATCGCGATAGCGCGGGCAGCTTTCATTCCTTCACTTCCTGCTCTCGCGTCTTTCTGTGTCCACGTTGGGGTCGGCGGCAATTGCCATGCGTTGCGATTCGTTGATCGCAATTCCCCATGGCGAATGAAATGCATTACACGCAACAGGAATGATCCTCTCGAACAATTCCGGTTTTTGTATTGCCCACTCCAACACCTGTTGTCCACCGAGTGAACACCGATGAGTGAATTGACTTTCGTGATGCCGAGATTTTCTCTCAGCCTGTCGAAAGCCTGAACGATGTCGCGATTAGTAACGAGAGGAAAATCATGAAACCATGAGTTTCCTGTTAACGGGTTGATCGACAACAGACACGACCGTAGATCCGTAGCAACCACCTAACGAATTCGCACAGATGATAAAATATTTGTTGGGATCGAACGGACTTCCTTCGGAAAACAAACCATGCACCAATCGGCAAAGTCGGAGCTTCCGGTAAGAGCATGACAAACCCATACAACGTTGTCGCGCTCTTTATTAAGTTGCCCGAGTGTAGTGTACTTAAGCTGAAAGCCGGGCAGCTTCGCTCCCGACTCCAGTTGAAATTCTACAGGGTAATGAAAAATGTGATCGTGTTTCACCATTACTTAATAACTGCGAGTCCTGCTTTTGCAACCTCTGTGTCTTCAAATGCCTTTAACCCCCGATACCCCGATAGCACCAATGATCTTACCATTCGAAACGATGAGCTCACCACCCTCAACGGAAATAGCATTTGGTAATGATAGCGCCCGTGGGGTTTCAGCAAGCCGTCCTGGAATACTTTCGTTGAACGCTTAAAGTGTTTGCTGTCTTCGCTTTCAACTGGGCAACTTCAAGAGAGCCTACCTGGGTGCCGTCCTGCTTTTGAAGATATACGAGGTTACCCCCGGTATCCACAATTGCAATAACAACACTCCAGCTTTTGCTTACTGCATGTGCTTCAGCAGCTGCCGCCACTTTCTTTGCATCCGTCAGCGTAATGTTGGAACCATACTCCGTCTGACCGAATGCAAGTCCCGAAATCATTAAAAAGAAAACCAAGGTTAGTGCTTTCATATTCTTCATAATTACGATTTACATTAAATGTCCCCTGTTAATGACTTGTTATTTTTCCACAACTGCCTTAGCAAACGCCTTTTCAAACGCTTGCGCTAAGTCTGCCTTGATGTCGTCGATGTGCTCCAGGCCTACCGAAATACGGAGGAGATTTGGCAACACACCGGCTGTGATCTGCTCTTCGTCCGACTATTGCTGGTGCGTTGTAGCCGAAGGTTGAATGACGAGCGTTTTCGCATCGCCGAGGTTGGCGAGGTGACTGATCAGTTGAAGGTTGTCGACAATCTTGGTTGTGTTTTCTTTAGTGCCCTTGATTGTGAATGACAACACAGCACCGAAAACCATTCCTCAAATATTTCTTAGCCAGCTTGTGATAAGTACTCGATGCGAGACCTGGGTAGTTCACGCTCTCAACATTAGGATGTTGTTCGAGCCATTGCGCAAGCAGAAGTGCATTGTCGACGCTGCGTTGTACGCGAAGCGAAAGTGTTTCGAGTCCTTGCAGGAACAGGAATGAATTGAAAGGACTGAGTGCGGGACCGAAGTCACGAAGCCCTTCAACGCGGGCGCGGATCGCGAAAGCAATGTTCGGAAGACCGAGTGGATACCTTCTCCGAATACGTCCCAGAATTTCAGTCCGTGGTATCCTTCCGATGGCTCGGTGAATTGCGGGAATTTTCCGTTTGCCCCAATTGTAATTGCCACCATCTACGATCAGGCCGCCGATGGATGTTCCATGTCCGCCGATCCATTTCGTTGCAGACTCAACAACTACATTCGCGCCATGTTCGAAAGGACGGAAGAGATAACCTGCAGCTCCGAATGTATTGTCGACGATCAAAGGAAGGTCGTGCTTACGGGCCAACGCTGCAATTGCCGCGAAGTCGGGAATGTTGAAACCGGGATTACCAATTGATTCGAGATAGAGTGCTTTTGTGTTTTTGTCGATCAGTTTTTCGAAAGCTTCAACACAGTGTCGCCATCGGCGAAACGTGCCTCGATACCGAGACGCTTGATACGCAACTTTAAATTGATTGTATGTTCCACCGTAGAGGAATGTTGTCGACACGAAGTTGTCGCCGGACTGAAGGATGTTGTTGAGTGCAAGAAACTGCGCAGCCTGGCCGGAGCCTGTTGCCACCGCAGCCACACCACCTTCGAGAGCAGCAACGCGCTTCTCGAGTACATCGGTGGTGGGATTCATGATACGTGTATATATGTTACCGAATTCTTCAGTGCAAAGAGGTTCGCACCGTGCTCCGAATTTCTTGAATGTATACGATGTTGTTTGATAGATCGGAACAGCGCGTGAACGAGTTGTTGCATCTACTTCTTGTCCTTGCATGGAGCTGGAGAGTTTCAAAAACGGAAATTTGACATGGCTATAATGTTTATAATGCTTTAAAATGACTTGAATAAAAGTTATGATGAGAGAAGGCCGGCCGGAAATGGCGAGTCTTGGTTTCTGTTGTCGTTAATTAAAAATCAACAACAACAGCAGCTGCAACAACAAATGGAATGGATGTTTGACGAAGCTGATCGTCCCTTGAGGGCTCTGTGAAAACTTTGGAATTTTTCATTTTTTAACCGGTTTATTGTTCCCGAGGCACCTTGCCCGGGCAGGCTTTAGCACCATCTCCAACAAGGAGGAAGGTTGCTAGCGCTTCATAGAGCCTGTTCTCTCAGCGCTTCTTTATAAATCGATTAAGCGTGGGCTTCATCGACTTGACAATACAAACGTAGACTAGATTACTAGAGTTTCCAAAAGGTTTTTTAAAAAACTTTGTTGCCAAACGTCGTTCGGGTTCAGTTTCTAGTCTATGGTTCCTAGTTAGGTTTCGATCGTTCGTTAGGCCAACTAGAGACCTAAAAACTAAGTAAGCATCCCGCCATCGACCTGCAAGACTTGACCTGAAATATAGGAAGACATGTCGGAGCCTAAGAAAACACAAGCGTTAGCCACATCTTCAGGACGACCACCACGCTTCAACGGTATCGCATCGCGCCAGCTTTGAACTACTTTTTGATCAAGCACAGCAGTCATCTCAGTCTCGATGAATCCCGGCGCTATCGCATTCGAGCGAATACCACGCGAACCCAACTCTAACGCAACAGATTTTGTGAAACCGATTATACCCGCCTTCGAAGCAGCATAGTTTGCCTGGCCCGCGTTTCCCTTCAGACCAACAACGGATGTCATATTAATAATAGATCCACTCTTCTGTTTCATCATAGGCTTCACCGCAGCCTTCACTGTATTGAAACAAGACTTCAGGTTTACATTCATGATCTTGTCCCATGCTTCTTCAGTCATTCTTAAAAGGAGATTGTCCATCGTAATACCTGCATTGTTCACAAGAACATCGAGTGAACCGAAATCGGCGACCACAGAATTAATTAGCGCGTCTGCCTGTGCGAAGTCGGATGCGTCGGAACGATAGCCTTTTGCCTTCACCCCCTTTCGAAGCTAGCTCCTGTTCAAGGGCCTGTCCCTGTTCCACGCTCGATAAATAAGTGAACGCAACATTAGCACCCTCTTCAGCGAAGCGGATTGCGATAGCACGGCCGATACCTTTTGAGGCGCCGGTTATGAGAGTGTTTTTTTCCTTGCAGGAGTTTCATGAGACCTTTGGTTTAAACATAAAATTAATGGCAATACCTGACAAAATAAAGATCGCAGGAAGCAATGGCATCAAAAAGCGTCCGTTCCCAGGTCTTCGGATGTGATGCCACGCTGAGTATATGGATCAATAAAAATGTGGCTGCGAATATGCCGACAGGTTTAATTTAGCTGGCGAAATGATATTAATGCGAGTATGTATGATGGTATCAGTATCACCAATGAATAAATATTATGAAGGGAAGACCAAAACGGACGTGTATGTGAGAGTAGATAATATATTTTCACGCGGTAAACTTCGTCCAGTAAAGCGGGTTGCAGATCGCGAACAAGAAAACCTGGACAACGGCAGGTTGAGACGGCGACGGAAAATTAAGATCATCCGGTGGATCGATCGCCAGGCCTTCCGTCGAAGCATCGCCTGTGTATGTTCTTACATCATAGATGATCTCACCAGCCCGGTAATTTTCCATGATCAGGTATTTCGACATCATCTCGTTCGCCAGCAAGATCAGGATGAATGAAAAACCAGAGATTATCGCGACACCGAAGAGCAGGCTTTTGTGTGCGATCAAACATCGCGAAAGCAATCACACTCAACAACGCGCCAAATAATGCAATACCCGTTGGTTTAATAAAGAATGTGAAAATCACTACAACAATCGCTATCACCCTATTCTTGCTGGTCTTGTTCTGCTGGTAAACAACCAGGAAGTAAAAAGAAAAGCAGGTGAAGCTTATATATAACGACTCCGTAAGAATGTACGAATTCCACTGCGAGATGTCGGGAAAAGCAACGAACAACAGGGCGGCAACAACGGCGCTGACTGTCGACTTTGAAAGCAGGAAAGTGTTCGATACAATGCGATCACCGAAACGAAACTGAGAACATACTGACCAACAACCGCACCCGCGATACCGGCCGAAAACACCTTGAAGATGACCAGCAGGTAAACAACATACCCGACATACCAGATGTTGAAAGTGTCGATATAGAATCCCGAGGCGAGGCCGTTCGCGTATTCGATGTACCTCGGACTATCGGAAACAACTTTTACTCCATAAACCGAAAACAACTTCAGGTTAACAACGCACCACCGCACTTAATATGAGGATCGGCGGTACAAACCGTAAGAAAGTCCGTCGATTTTGAGGCATCATAATTCTCAAAAAGGTAGGGAACTTATAAAACTTCGTTGTTTTTACCTCTTATTTTTGTCCCATTCAAAATTGAAACCCTTAGAACTATGTCTAAATACGATCTTATAGTAATTGGCTCCGGTCCCGGAGGTTATGTTGCCGCCATTCGCGCATCGCAGTTAGGAATGAAAGTAGGTGTTGTGGAGAAAGCGGAGCTCGGCGGGATCTGTCTCAACTGGGGTTGTATTCCTACCAAAGCATTGCTCAAAAGCGCCAGCGTATTCGAATATATTCAACATGCGGCCGACTATGGCATCAATGTTAAAGAAGCGCAGCCGGACCATCAAGGGCATGGTAAAGAGAAGCCGCGACGTGGCCGACTCCATGAGCAAAGGCATCCAGTTTCTTTTCAAGAAAAATAAGATCGATCACATCGCCGGTTATGGCAAACTGAAGAAAGGTGGCAAAGGTCGAGGTAACAGATGCTGCCGGAAAAAAAGTTGACTACGAAGCAAAACAGATTATCGTTGCTACCGGCGGGCCGTTCACGTGAACTGCCAAATCTTCCTATCGATGGCAAGAAGATCATCGGTTATCGTGAAGCAATGGTGCTCGAACAGCGCCCACAGAAATTGTTGGTTGTGGGCTCGGGTGCTATCGGGGTTGAGTTCGCATATTTCTACAGCACCATTGGATCTGAAGTAACGATCGTTGAAATCCTTCCCCGCATCGTTCCTGTCGAAGACGAAGAAGTTTCAAAACAACTCCTGCGTTCATTCAAGAAGCAAGGAATAACTATACACGTCAACTCCGAAGTAACAAAGGTAGATACGTCGGGTAAGAGGTTGTGTTGCTACTGTGAAGACTCCTGAAGGTGAGATTAAGATCGAAAGCCGACGTTGTACTATCTGCAGTTGGTGTTTCAACTAACCTGGAGAACATCGGGCTCGAAGATGTTGGCGTGAAAACAGAAAAAGGTCGTGTTGTTGTTGATGATTTCTATAAGACAAACGTGCCCGGTGTTTATGCAATTGGCGACATCGTAAAAGGACCTGCTCTTGCTCACGTAGCTTCTGCAGAAGGCATCACTTGCGTTGAAGCAATCGCTGGTCTCAAACCACATCCTATCAACTACGGAAATCTTCCTGGCTGTACTTATTGCACACCGGAAATTGCATCTGTCGGCATGACTGAAGAGCAAGCGAAGAAAGCTGGCTATGAAATTAAAGTCGGAAAGTTTCCTTTCACTGCATCAGGCAAAGCAAAGGCTGCCGGCGCTCCCGATGGTTTCGTGAAGGTGATCTTCGACGCGAAGTACGGCGAATGGCTGGGCGCCCACATGATCGGTTACAACGTAACTGAACTGATCGCCGAAGTAGTTGCTGCACGTAATCTTGAGACAACAGGTCATGAGATCATCAAGACGGTACACCCGCACCCAACAATGAGTGAGGCGGTCATGGAAGCCTGCGCGGCAGCTTACGGTGAGGTAATACACATCTGATATTTCAAGCAGGACAACGATATCGGAAGATCAGCTTGTTTCTGGATTGAAGTCCAGGAACAAGTCTTTCTTTGGATTACCTGTACGATCATTATTCCGCCGCCCTCTACGGAGTTATTTCGCGCATCATCATCAATGAGGATGTCGCGGAGGAAGTTTTGCAAGACGTCTTTCTACGGATCTGGGATCGCATCGACAACTACGATGCTTCGAAAGGACGGCTGTTTACATGGATGCTGAATATTGCCCGCAACCTGGCCATCGACAAAACCCGGTCGAAAGAAATTAGTAAAGACCGGAAAAACCGATGACATCGGCGACCTCGTAAATAGAATCGATCGCAAGGAACAAGCAGAGCAAAATGTAGAAACCATCGGTCTTAAAGAGGTCCTTACCAGGTTGCCCGACGAACAAAAATTCGTTGTTGAATACCTGTACTTAAGGGGCTACACCCAATCGGAACTAGCGGAAGAATTTAATATCCCTCTTGGCACTGTAAAAACGCGCCTGAGGCTTGCCATGATAGAATTGCGAAATAAATTAAAAGTGAATACTGAAAAGTGAAAAGTTAAGGTGAACATTAAAGAATACATATCGTCGGGAATACTGGAGTCTTATGCACTGAATGAGCTCACGGAAGTGGAGCGCATTGAAGTGGAAAGGAATCTCGCGCAGTATCCTGAGCTTCGCAAGGAGCTTGCTCTCGTTGAAGAGACGATGGAGGTATTCTTTATGAATGCAGGCAAACAACCGAGGGTACTTGTTAAGGAGAAAGTACTGAATAAGGTACCCGGAGCTAAAGTTGTTTTCTAATCGCTATATGGAAGTATGCAACAGCTGCTTGTTTATTAATAGCACTTACAAGCAGCTACACGGCCTATAACTTCTACCAAAACTGGAAGACCATCAGAAACCAGCCTGCTCGAGCTTCGCGCACTCAATGAACAAGTTGCAAGAGATTACACCAGGTAAATCAACGTCTCAGTGATATCGAAACGCAGATGCAGATCATCAATAATCCTGCATTCCAACGTGTTGTTATGAAAGGCACTCCCGCTGCGAAAGAAGCCCTTGCTACTGTATATTGGAATCAGACCAGCCAGGAAGTCTTCCTCAGCGTTCAGAATTTGAAAGCGCTTGCGCAAGATCAGCAGTATCAGCTTTGGGCCATCGTAGACGGCAAGCCGGTGGATATGGGCGTATTCGACAACACAACGGCTCTCCTGAAAATGAAGACTACCGGCAGGCGGCAGCCTTTGCCGTAACAATCGAACCGCGAGGCGGCAAATCTTCGCCATCGATGGAAACAATGCAGGTTGCAGGCAATACCTGAAATCCGAAGGAACTACCAATTTCGTAACGTGCGTTATGGCGGGGTAACCCCCTGTTCAACTTCTATTCCGACAGGGTCATCCCTTAAATGGGTTGATTTATCGTTCAGAATAAGCTTTTCTTGAGTAAAAACCGTATATAGATTGATAATCAAAGGGTTATGAGAACCGAAAAAGTGAGCGAAAGACATCAGAAAGCCAAGTTTTTGGCTGGATTGATGGCCATGTCTATGGTGGCTTACTTTGCTGCGCGTCTTATTGTAGAACTAATCGATTAATGTGAGAAGACGAGGAGGATTCATGTCGCCGAAAAGCTACTACGTGAGAGCGAAGGTGTTCGGCTATATGATGGTAGCAGGGGCGATATTCCTGTTGATCTACTACTTGTTCCCAGGCTTAGTCTCCTGAATTAGCCTGCGGCAATTCAGGCTTTCACAATAACTCAAGTAATTGCAGTTGGTTGCGCGCTCTTACCAGGTTCTGGTCCGGGTAGGTAACATGATAATAGGTATTGCCTCTCAGGTAATCCGCCAAAAATCTCAACGCCATAATGTACGTCATCATTTTTCCCGCAAAGGATGCGAGTGATTTATCAATATGGCTCATCTCCGACAGGTAGCCATCGATAACGGCATCGTAAAATTCTTTTCGAACAACAATCTTGTCGAGATCCTTTTCCTCTTCGCTTACGGGACTCACAACTGTCCTTACGAGATCACCAAGATCATAAATGAAATATCCCTCCATCACTGTATCGAGATCGATAACAGCGAGTGCTTTCTGTGTTGCCCGTCGAAGAGTACGTTGTTGATCTTCGTGTCGTTGTGAAAGATGCCAGGGACGAGCGTGTTGCTTGCGATAACTGAGTTGTAGTGATCGACCAGCGTCTTGTTTTTGATTGCTGCCTGGATCTCTTGCGCGGCAATCATTCGTTCTTTGTTGCCTGCCGATGTCAGTGCCTGTTGAAATTGATCATAGCGAAGCGCGAGATCATGGAAATTTTTTATCGTGGGTTTGAACTTTGAAAGATCAACCCCTTGCATCAATCGTCCGAATCGTCCGAAAGCTTTCGCTGCATCGTAAGCCTGGTCAACATGCTGTGCGTCATTGATGGTATAACTGTTTTCAAGATAGGGATACATCCTCCAGTGTTCGCCTTCATGAACAACGTTCTTCAACGGCGCGATGAATAAATAGTCGGGATGATGTGTTGCCAGGTGTTGTTTGGCGTGGTGGAGATTATTTGCTATGTGCATCGACGTTGAAGACATTGCTATTGATCTTTTGAACAATGTATTGACCAACTTTGTAAGTCTTGTTGATGTGCCCGGTTGTGATGGGTACGGCAGCACCTTCAATGCCGAGCTTCTGAAGAACTTCTACCACAGCTTACCTGGATACTGACCTTGCGAGATAATTTCTTTGATCTTTCCGGCCACTTCTTCTTTGTCTTCTTTGTAAGTAACGCCGAACCACGTTGTACCTCCACTGAGAACTTTCACTTTTCCACGATTCTTGTGGATCATCTCGTTTACAAATAGCGGTATGTAAAACTCCGCTTGAGATTCTGGCCATTCGATTCTAGAAACTTGTGGAACAACTCCTCCGCAAAATCAAATACGTCGGGATGAAAGCCCCAGAAGTTCATAGACGGTCGGCGTCTCGGGACTTAGTACACGATCGCCAGCTGGTTCTTTCGAAATGATCTTGTCGCCTTCTTTAACGATCGTCACTCTCTCGACAACATTCTCCAGGTAGCCATCAGCGTCGGTTTCACCACAGCCGCGTGAAACGCTGCCGTAAGTCGAGAGCACATCTTTAATGTGTATCCCACCATGGCGTTGTCTTTATTGCCTTGCTTAAAAAAAGTAGCGATCGAGCGAAAGGCTTCCTGCCCGTAGAAGTCGTCGGCGTTGATAACGGCAAACGGCTCGTTGATAACATTCTTCGCGCAGAGCATAGCATGACCGGTTTCCCCACGGTTTGGTGCGTCCGCTACCAAGGTACTTCGAAGGGATCATGGTATCGATGCCCTGGACAACGAATTCAACTTCAACCTTGCCCTTGAGGCGTGGAAGGAATTTTTCTTTCACCGTCTCCAGTATTTCATCACGAACGATGAAGACAACTTTCGTGAACCCGTGACGGATGCAGTCGAAGAGTGAATAGTCCATGATGGTCTCGCCATTGGGTCCAAAGCCATCTATCTGTTTTATACCGCCGTACCGGCTACCGATACCGGCTGCCAATACGAGCAATGTGAATTTCGGGTTTTCACTCATTTGTTGTATTATCGAAAAAATTTCCACCCGCCTTCGCGTAGTACGCTACGGCGGACATAGCCCCCAAAAGTAACTCTCTTATGTCAGATAACCAGAAACAGTACACGACTTCCATGAGCATTGTGGGGGCGCTGTTTTTCATTTTTGGATTTGTAACGTGGTTGAATGGACCACTCATCTCATTTGTGAAACTTGCGTTCGATCTCGACACCGACTCGAAGGCATTTCTTGTAACAACAGCATTTTATCTCGCCTACTTTTTCCTTGCACTTCCATCGTCATGGATACTTGAAAAAAACGGGATGAAGAAAGGTATGGCGTTGGGACTTTTGGTGATGGCTGTTGGAACGTTCGTCTTTGGTCAGTTTACCACGCAACGGAATTACCCGATCTCGCTGGTCGGACTCTTTATAATCGGTGGTGGATTGTCGTTGCTGCAGGCTGCGTCGAATCCCTACGTAAGTATCATTGGACCTATCGAAAGCGCTGCGCGTCGCATCAGCTTCATGGGTATTTGTAATAAAGTTGCCGGTATCCTGGCGCCTATAGTTTTGGGTGCTTTGGTTTTAAAAGATGTTGGTGGTCTCGAAGAGAAAGTAAAAGCAACAACAGATCCACAGGAAAAAGATGCCCTGCTCAACGCATTCGCATCTACGATCTATGTTCCTTACATGATCATGGCCGCTTTACTGGTAGTGCTCGCGTTCTGGATCTCGCGATCGGCGCTGCCAGAGATCAAAGCATCTGACGTTAATAAAGCACCTGAAGGAGCCAACGCCAACAAGACGAGCGTGTTCCAGTTTCCATATCTCTTGCTCGGTGCCTTGTGTATCTTTTTATACGTCGGTGCAGAAGTAATGGCCGGAGATGCCATCGGAACGTATGGCAAGGGCTTCGACATCCCTAGCGACGAGACAAAGTACTTCACGTCATTTACACTTGGCGCGATGTTGGTAGGCTATATCATTGGGTTGGCCACTATTCCAAAAATTATTAGCCAATCTACGGCCTTAAAATTTTCTGCCATCGCCGGCATTGTATTCACGTTTGCTGCGGCACTGACGAGCGGCTATGTCTCGGTTGTATTCGTCGCGTTGCTTGGTTTGGCAAATGCTTTGATGTGGCCGTCGATCTGGCCGTTGGCTATCGGAGGCTTGGGTAAATTCACCGAAAAGGGCTCTGCGATGTTGATCATGGGGATCGCCGGCGGTGCCGTTATCCCGAAAGTTTATGCGAGTCTGAAAGATACTTACGATTTTCAGTGGACGTTCTTCTTCCTGATGCTGCCGTGTTACGTATATATCTTATTCTTCGCTCAAAAAGGTCACAAAATCGGTAGATGAAACGACTATTATTTTTCCTTTCCAGTTTAATTGTTCCGCTGTCGATTCTCGCGCAGACCGATCCGTTTATTGCGAAAGATCTTACCGCAGAAAATCTCTTCACGAATAACATAGAAGGTCCGAATGTTGACAAAGACAACAACCTCTATGTTGTCAACTATCAAAAAGATGGAACGATAGGCAAAGTTGCTGCCGATGGATCTGTGAGTTTATTTGTAACGCTGCCTTACGAAAGTGTTGCGAATGCAATCATGTGGGATCTCGATGGCAATATGCTTCTTGCTGACTGGAAAGGTCACAACGTGCTTCGTGTCAACATGAAGAACCGAAGGGTCTCTGTTGTTTGCCACAACCGCGCGTTCAATCAACCGAACGACATCACGGTGAACATGAAAGGACAGATCTTCGCGAGCGATCCCAATTGGGCCGACAGCACCGGAAATCTTTGGCGCATCGACCTCGACGGGAAGTCAACGAAGCTTGCCGGCGACATGGGCACAACGAACGGGATCGAACTTAGTCCAGATGAGAAAATTCTATATGTCGGTGAAAGCGTTCAGCGCAAAGTATGGGCTTTCGATTTGAACGATAAAGGCGAGATCTCCAACAAAAGACTCTTGATTGAATTTCCCGACTTCGGAATGGACGGAATGAAATGCGATTGGAAAGGAAATCTTTATGTCACCCGTCATGGAAAAGGAACGATTGCTGTCGTATCACCGAATGGCAAGCAGATCCGCGAAATTCAAATGAAAGGAAAGAAGACAAGTAACATCATCTTCGGTGGTGCCGACGGAAAAACTTGTTACGTTACCCTGCAGGACAGGAAATGCGTGGAGACATTCAGATCGGAGGTAGCCGGGAAAAAATTTGCCCCTACTTCGGGTCGGGAGTAAACTTACTCGCCTGCACATCTTTCAAAAATCCAATCAGGTTCTTAAAGTAATTCTGCTGGTCGTCGTACATCGCGAGGTGACTTCCATTCGGACAAAGATAGATCCTGCTGTTCGGGATCAGCTTGGCTTCGCGCTTCATGTCTTCGGGATTCATTTCGTCATTCATTCCACCAAGTACCAACGTTGGGGTGGAGATGTTTCCTAGTTTGTCCCACATTTCCCAGTTCTTGAAATTGCCGGTCACATGAAATTCGTCGACGCCCTGCATCTGCATATAGATGTTGGTGTTCGCTTTCTTGAATGCACGCATCAACGGCTCGGGCCATGGATCAAGCCGGCAAACAACTTTACTGTACAACTTCGTCATGAGCAACTCCTGGTATTTGGCGGACGCGTATTGTTTTAGTTTATCGAGCGAGTCGTATGATTTGATCTCGGCTGGTGTGAAGAATTTCTGTTTCAGTTGAGTTGAGTAGGCTACATAGCTCTCGATCCCCGCCGTCATGTTCGACAGCACGGCGCCTTTCACGTGACTTTGATATTTCTGCAGGTATGACATCGCCAACATACCGCCCCACGAATGACCTAACAGGTAAAAATTTTCGAGTCCTAATCCTTTTCTTACCTCTTCAACCTCCTCCACATATCGATCGACTCTCCACAGTGCAGTATCGGTTGGCAGATCGGAGTTACCAACTCCCAATTGATCGTAGTAGTAAAATTCAATACCTGCTTGCGGAAGAAAATTCTCGAAGCATTCGAAGTAATCGTGAGGGAACCCGGGACCACCATGAAGCAAGAGAACTTTGATATCGCCGTTGCCGACTTTCTTCGTCCACACCTGGTATTTGTCGTGGACGGTGATCATTTTAACCCCACCGACTTGCACATCGGTGTATTGAGGAATATCTGATTTTTGTTCGGGGCTGGTGCTGCAGTCTGATAGAAGCAACACGATACAGATCGCTAGAAGTGTTGGTTTCATTGGGCTTAGGAGGCGTGTACTCAAGTTAATAAAACAGAAAATTAAAAGCTACTCTGACTAATCAGCGCAACACTGAACAGTGTGAGTAAAAACCATCCTACAAATCCTTCAATAATGGTAACGTATCGCGCAACGCCCTTCGTTGGGATCTCACCAAAACCGAGTGTGACGAATGCATTGAGACTTAATACGTATGCATTCAACAACGCGACAAGCACGTTGACCGAGACAGTCCGGAATCTTCGTCGCTCCTTCTTTACACGTATTACTTTTTTAAAATCGCTGATCAAATAAAATAAAGCGAAAGCAAAGATCACCCACAGAGAAATAATGATGGCTCTTGCGGGATCGGTTCCATACCTGGTATAAAACTTCAGTAGTTTATTGAGTTTAATCCTTATCCAAAGATCGAAGGAAGATGCTTGCTCGTACTCGTGAACAAGATGCCGTGTTTCGAGATCCTTGATCCTCACGTAAAGAATATTGGCGGAATAGATATCACCTCCATCAAGATAGAAGTCATGAATTCTTTTGTGTAGTCGCAGCAGGTTTACGTAATATCTCTCTTTCGATATTTGATCGCCGCGCCCGTCGTAGAACACCGTTTTACCGCCTTCCTGGATATGCCAGCCCAATGATTTATTGCCATAGATCTCTTTGAAGTTGATATAACTTGACGGACCGATTTCGGCACCGGAGCGAAAACCAACTTCTTTATCGAACGTATTGTCGTTCAGGTTCCAGGTAACCTTATCTCCGTCGGCATAAAAATCGACATCCCCGGAAAAAATATTATCAGCTACCTGGATTAACCCATCTTTTTGTGTGAACTGGACAAAGCCCGATCGAGTATGTTAAAACGAGACTGCTGAATGTTTGTCCACGTATTGCCCTGACCATCGTTTTCGAATATGGGCCCATCTTTTAAAGTAAAATCCGATCTCACGATCGAAATCCGGTTTGCATAAATCACGGCCGAGCCGTCGACCACCGTTCTGAAAAGGAAATGGTTGAACGTTCCATATGCTCCGTATTGGAAACGATCTCATTGAATCTCGAGTGTTGCAGGAGGATCACCAGCACATTCGAGGTCGGAAATCTGGAGACTTTTGATGTCACATTCTTCAAAGATTACATGTTCGGGACTCTTGCATCCCACCAGCGCAACGTTGCCTTCGAAATTTCCCGTAAAGAAAATGCTTTCAGAAAAGGAACACTTGTTGAACTCCAGGGACCTTATTTTGGCAACCTTGATAGCATTACTTACTGTGGACTCGCCGAATACACTATCGTCCCATTGTCTTTCGCCGAGATCGCCTTTGAAGTTTACACCTTCGAAGATGATTGTATCCCACTTTGGTGGGTTAAGGATTTCGGCAAGCCTGGAGTAGTTGATAGTTTCATCACGGAAAACTTTTTTTTGATTGGCAATAAGCAAATGAGGAGAGCAGGATAAGCGCCGCAAGAAATTTCAGACGTAGCATGAGAGAGGTGGGGTTCCCTCAATTTACAAATAACTTGTCAACAGCCTGCCTGATAATGTTTTCCCTTTCTTCGAATGACCCCTGCACCATAATCGGCATAATGTTCCGCTTCTTAAGCTCGTCTAAAAAGATAGCCCTGAAGTTTTCCCGCTCATGCCCCAGGTCTCTCAATCCATCTTCAACCCACGGCACGTCGATTTCGAAGAAGAAGTATTGATGGTAAGTGATTTGTTTTTCGAGCTGATACAAGACGTCGGGAACGACACCCAGGTAATGTCTCGAGTAAATTTGTGTAACGATCACATCCGTGTCGCAAAACAAAATCTTGTTCGCGAGCTTTGTGTATTCGAGAACTCTTTCGGTTTGTGCTTGTCCAATGCGAATGATGTCGTCGGCCGTGAAGTTGTTGTTGGTGAGCATCTCGCGCGCTACTTCCGGAACGGAGACGGTGTTGTAGTGTTGGGCCATGCGAATGGCCGCCATTGATTTGCCGGTGCTTTCAGGGCCATAAAAGCAGATACGTTTTACGAAGTAAGGCTGTACCTCTTTCGGAATGAAGTCCCAATACTTAAAAGGAGACTCCCTGATGAGAGAACCTGACACCGGGAAAAGGTTGCGGGATGGATTGAAGGCGACGTGTATCGCATTGAGATTCTTTGCAAAAGGCTCACCGTAGTCTTCTGATGAAAAAGAGTTTGTCGATCTTTCCGTATGCTTTCGTAACAACGTCGGACCATACCTTAGTGCGAATTGCGAATTGCAAATCTGGTTGATCGAAGTCATCATTTAAAGATTCGACACGAACATTCTTCCATTGTTTTGTAATTTCTTTAAGCCAAATCAATCTCAACGATGGATCGATAACATCACTTTCCGCATCGCTCATCGACACGATCAATTCATCACACTTCTTTGCAGCGAACTCTATCAAAGCCAAATGTCCTTTGTGTGGCGGAAGAAATTTTCCGATAACGAGCCCGCGGGTCATGCTGGGACCTTTTCGTAGCGGCGATATTCTTTAATCCAGTTTCCACACGGCGAACGCTGCAATGATTGTGAGTATAAAATACTGGATGCTGTAAAACTTGATGTCGCGGATGAAATAAACATAGGTTGCCACAACATCGATCAACACCCAGATAATCCAACATTCGATCTTCTTCTGAACCATATAGAAGGTCGCGAGTATACTCATCACTGTGATGAACGAATCCAGAAACGGCGATGCACTTGGTTTACTGAAAATTGACGGCATCCATTCGTTAAGATTTCTCGCGAACAATGCCATGATAATTGTTCCAAGCAAACCTACCAAGACGGTAATAAAAAGTTGCCGTTTGTCCATCCCAACTCACTTTAAGCTCCTTATGCAAATCGGCTTCTCCTTCCCCTGGATTGGCCCATCGCCACCAGCCAAGAATGTTGGTTACGAAAAAGAACACCTGCAAGAACATATCGGGATAGAGCTGTACCTGGTAGAAAAGAAAAAACGAAAGAATAACGTTGACGATGCCGATGATCCAACTCCAAAGATTGGCATAAGCTGAAAGGATCACGGCGATTGTTCCGGTTATCAATCCGAATAGCTCGAGGTAGCTCACAGCGTAACCGAAAACGGTGAACGCAATATTTTCGATACTTGAAAAAACCCATTAGAGCTTAATGCAAATGTTCTTTGTGTCGGTAAAAAATTTAAGGGCATCCCAACCACCTTCACGACCAACGCCCGATTGCTTCATTCCACCGAATGGTGTGCGGAGATCGCGGAACAACCAACAATTTACCCAGATGATGCCACTCTTCACTTGCGCTGAAACCCGATGTGCCCGTTTAAGATTTTCGGTCCATATTGTTGCCGGACAATCCATAAGTATTGCTGTTGGCCATTTCGATAGCTTCCGCTTCGGTGTCGAATGGCGAAACGGTAACGAATGGTCCGAAGATCTCTTCCTGATTTGTCCGACATGTTTGTGGAAGATTTACAACCACCGTTGGTTCTAAGTAGTAACCGCCGTTTAAATTTATCTGATTGCCGCCAGTCAGGATCTCACCACCTTCTTCTTTAGCGAGTTTGATGTAGCCCAGCACTTTGTTCATGTGCGCTTCGGATACGAGAGCACCGAGATTGGTCTTGTCGTCTGAAGGATCTCCTACAACGAGTGCTTTTGTTTTCTTCACAAGCTCATCGACAAACTTTTGATAGATGCTTCGTTCCACAAGAATTCGCGAACCGCAGAGACAAATTTCTCCCTGGTTGGCGAAGGACGATTGCATCGTTGATGCGACTGCCTGTTCGAAGTCGCAGTCCGCGAAAATGATATTCGGATTTTTCCCTCCGAGCTCCAACGAAAGTTTCTTAAACATCGGTGCGGCTGTCGATGCAATCTTCTTACCTGTAGTGGTTCCACCAGTGAATGATATGGTGGTGATGATTGGGTGTTCAACAATCGCCTGACCTACGATCGATCCGTAACCATGAACGATATTCAGAACTCCTTTCGGCAAGCCTGCTTCGATACACAACTTCGAAAATAAGTAGGCCGTCATTGGTGTAAGCTCCGAAGGCTTCGCAACAACAGTGCAGCCGGCGGCCAAAGCCGGTGCTATTTTCCCAGGTAAACAAATACAACGGCAGGTTCCATGGAGAAATACAACCAGCAACGCCGGCAGGAACGCGTAAAGTATAATTGACAGCTTCGGTACCAGTGACGTGCGCTTCGCTTGCAAAATGAACTGCCGCCTGCGCATAAAAGCGAATGTTGGCAGATGCCCGCGGAATGTCCAACGACTTCGCAAGCTTTACCGGCTTGCCATTGTCGACACTCTCTGCAACAGCAAGTTTATCGAGATCACGATCTATCAGATCTGCAATCTTCAAAAGAATAGAACAACGTTTGTCGGAACTCATCTCCGACCAATCTTTGAATGCAGCACGTGCAGCTTGCGCCGCATTTTCTACATCGCGATTGTCGGAGTCGGGAATGAAAGAGTAAACTTTGCCTACCGCAGGATTGTAGTTTTCAATGTATAAGGATGAAGCTGGAGCAACGAGTTCACCATTAATATAGTTGGCTAAACGCTCCACTATAAACTTCCTGTCCTTCCTCCATCAACTGGTATACTGATGCCATTGATGTACGCTGCTGCGGGTGATGCAAGGAATGCAATTGCGCCCGCAACTTCCGAAGCTTCACCGATGCGACCAACGGGAATCTCGGCGATCATTTCTTTGCGAATATCTTCAATGGTCCTGGATGCTTTCTTTGCGCGGTTCTTGATCACTGTTTCTAATCGACCAGTCATGATTGCAACCGGGAAGAATATTGTTCACCGTGATCCCATAAGGACCGAGCTCCAGTGAAAGTGTTTTTGCCCAGTTGGCAACGGCACCACGAATGGTGTTTGAAACACCGAGACCACGGATGGGAATTTTTACGGATGTACTGATAATATTGATGATGCGACCGTATTGAGATTTTCTCATGCCGGGCACGAGTGCCTGAACGAGAACCTGGTTGCAAAGCAAGTGATTGGTGAAAGCCTTGATGTATTCATCGCTCTTGGCATCAAATGCATTTCCGGGTGCGGGGCCACCGGTGTTGTTTACCAAAATGTGAAATGTTTCGCGACTGAAGTGTTTTTCGAGACCGGCCCTGCAATTGTTCAGGGGAATTGAAATCGGCAACGAGATAATCATGCTTTTGTCCCAATGGCGTTGGCAGGTCTTTGGCGACGGCTTTCAGCTTTTTTTCGTCACGGGCGATCAGCGTGATGTCGGCGCCCAGGAGGGCCAGTTCGTAGGCTGCAGCCTTGCCGATGCCCTGTGTGCTGCCGCAGACAACGGCATTCTTTCCGTCCAGTTTCAAATCCATTGGTGAGTAACTTTGTATTTAGTGGAAAACCACCCCCGGTGGAGCGGCATTTTGTGTAAATATAGAGGTTAAAAGTTAGCTTTACTGCCTGAAAAACAGCGATTATGCCGATACGCAGACCTTTCAATCTCAAGCAGTGGATCAGTGAAAACCGCGACCTGCTTAAGCCACCAGTGGGCAATAAGAACCTTTACGCAGACGCGGGTGACTATATAGTGATGATTGTTGGCGGACCGAATGCCCGCAAGGATTATCATTACAATGAAACCGAAGAATTGTTCTATCAACTCGAAGGTGCGATCAATGTGCGGGTCCAGGAAGACGGTAAACCGGTAGATATTCCCGTGAGAGAAGGTGAGATGTTTTTGTTGCCTTCCAACACGCCTCACAGACCAGAGAGACCTGCGGGTACAGTTGGTCTTGTGATTGAAGTGAAGCGCGAAGATCCGAATATGATGGATGGCCTGATCTGGTATTGTGAGAAGTGCAACAACAAGCTCCACGAATACAGATTTCATCTCGACAACATTGAGAAAGATTTTCTACCACGCTTCAGGGAGTTCTATGCTTCGAAAGAATTGAGGACGTGCAAAGTGTGTGGTACCGTAATGGAAACGGACCCCAAGTTTGTTTGATGATGGTTTTCAAAAATGAACTTGCTTTTGCGAAAAAGTTGGATCGCACAGATCCATTAAAGTCTTTTCGAAAAGATTTTTTGATACCTCCTGGTATCTATTTCACCGGCAACTCATTAGGTCTTCAGCCAAAAACAGCAAGGTCATTTGTCTCAACGGAATTAACTGATTGGGCGAAGTTGGGTGTGGAAGGTCACTTTCACGCGAAGCGCCCGTGGTTGTATTATCACAAGTTTGCCAAGAAATCATTAGCGAAGCTCGTGGGCGCAAAGCCCGATGAAGTGGTGGCGATGAACCAGCTCACCGTGAATCTGCATTTGATGCTGGTGTCTTTCTATAAACCAGCTGGTGGAAGATTTAAGATCATTACGGAGGCTGGGGCTTTTTCGTCGGACCAATATGCTTTCGAATCGCACATAAGATTGCACGGAATGCATCCCGATGCAGCGCTGATTGAGATAGCGCCGCGTGACGGTGAACATGCGCTACGAACGGAAGACATTATTAAAGTCATCAAACAAAACGGAGATCAGTTGGCCCTGGTGATCTTCGGAGGTGTTCAATATTACACGGGACAATTCTTTGATATAGGTGCGATCACGAAGGCCGCACATGAAGCCGGCGCGTTTGCAGGTTTCGATCTCGCTCACGCTATCGGAAACGTTCCGTTGTCGTTACATGATGATGATGTCGATTTTGCAGTATGGTGTAGTTACAAATATCTCAACTCGGGACCAGGTGGTGTTGCGGGAGCATTCGTTCACGAAAAACATTTCGATAACAAAGATCTTCCGCGTCTCTCCGTTGGTGGGGTTACAAAGAAGACGACCGGTTCAAGATGAGGAAAGGTTTCGTGCCCATGGAAGGTGTTGATTCATGGCAGTTGTCGAATTTCCCGGTGTTCTCTGGTGCGGCACATCTCGCTGCCCTGGAAGTATTCGATAAAGCGGGGATGAAAAGACTTCGCAAGAAAAGTATACTGCTCACCTGGCTATGCGGAGTTCTTATTGAAAGAACTAAACAGCGACCGGTTTACAATCATAACGCCTGAAGATCGCGGCTGTCAACTTTCAATTTTGGTTAAAGACCCAAAGGCTTTTAAGAAGTTGACGAAGGCAGGCATTACGGTCGATTGGCGTGAGCCGAATGTTGTGCGCATTGCTCCCGTTCCGTTGTACAATACGTTCGAAGAAGTGTGGAAGTTCGTGCAAGTCTTTAAGAAAAGCTTATGAGATCTGTTACTGTTGTTGGAGCTGGACTTGTCGGATCCCTGGTTGCAATCTACCTCGCCAAAAGAAATACAAAGTAACGGTACTCGAACGCCGTGGCGACATGCGCAAGTCACATGTCGACAAGGGCCGCTCCATCAACCTTGCATTAAGTACGCGCGGGCTTACGGCACTCGAAGAAGTGGGCCTCGCCGAAATCATCCGCAAAAATGCAATCCCCATGAAAGGCCGTATGATGCACGACGTTGCGGGCAATCTTTCGTTTCTTCCATATGGGAAAGAAGGGCAGTTTATTAATAGCATTTCGAGAGCAGACCTGAATATGCTATTGATGGATCAGGCCGAGAGATCTGGCGTGGAGATACAGTTCAATCATAAACTGAATAACATCGAGGAGATTGATTTTGACTTATTGATCGGTGCCGACGGGGCTTATTCAGTAGTCCGTCATTTTCTACAAACAAGCGGAAGATTTAATTTCTCACAGGAATACATCGAACACGGTTACAAAGAAATTCATATTCCTGCGGGAACAGATCTCGAAAAGAACGCGCTTCACATCTGGCCGCGGGAAAGTTTCATGATGATCGCGTTGCCCAATCCCGACAACACATTTACAGGCACCTTGTTCTTATCCTTCGATGATTTTCAAAAATCTGATCCAAAACAATTCTTCCACGATACTTTTCCCGATGCGCTTAGATTGATACCAGATTTTGAAAGCCAATGGAAAAATAATCCTGTGTCATCGTTAGTAACCATGAAATGCTGGCCCTGGTCGCACGGAAACAATGTGTTACTGATCGGCGACGCAGCACATGCTATTGTTCCATTCTACGGACAAGGTATGAATGCCGGCTTCGAAGATTGTCGCATCCTCAACACGCTGCTCGATAAGCACAAAGACGACTGGAGCAAGACCATCGATGAATTCGAAGCGCTTCGTAAACCGGACGCAGATGCTGTTGCCACACTCGCCCTCGACAATTTTATTGAGATGCGTGATCTCGTTGCCGATGAAGAATTTCTGCTCCGCAAGAAGATTGAGGCAAAGCTACACCAGTTATACCCCGACAAATGGGTGCCGCTCTATTCGATGGTAACATTCAGAGATGACATCCGGTATTCAGATGCTTACGCAATCGGGCAGCGCCAGAAAAAAATTATGGATGAAGTAATGAAGGGCGATCTGAATTCGATCGATTATCAGTCGATCATCAACAAGCTTAATTAATGTGCGCTTTATACGCTTCATATCTTCCGAGCACTTCCTTCACGTAATTCACCGGCCCCATACACCTGCAATATCCCCGCCGACACCACCGGATCCTTGTAGTACTGCCTCTTCGTCTTCAGCATTAAATAAGTCTCAACGTTATCATCCCACTTCGTCGGATCTTTGCCATACTTCGCAGCAAGATTTCGTGCATCGATAACATGCGACACGCCCACGTTGTATGAAGCCAGCACAAATTTCAATCGTTCATTCGGATCTGCTACAGTCTTCACCCAAAGACCATCCAGGTATCGAAGCACCATCACACCCGCGTGAATATTCTGTTCAGGGTCGTAAGCGTTCTGAACTTTGAATTGCCTGCTCGCTGCCGGCATCAACTGCATCAGACCAACGGCACCCGCCCACGACTTCACGTGTGGATTAAATCCAGACTCCTGTAAACGATAGACGCCACCAAACGCCAATCCCAACCTAACCTCTCCGACTCCACACGAATGGTTGAATCGAATATCGATAGCTTTCCACCTTTCAAACTTGAATAATCGCTATTCATTCGAATGGCAGTTGTGCGAGGGCTGTTGAAATAACGATCGTAGATGTAACGGAACTGTCCTTTCTTCTTGATGCCCTTCAGCCATTCATCGATCGCACCTTTAAGCTCCGGCGAATTGTTGCGCGTTGCCCATGCAATCTCCTGTGGCAAACTTATAATCGTGTTGATGTCGAGCTCGGGATAAATGTTGGCGTTGATCATTGCGAACGTCTGGTCGGTAACAGTTAATGGTATTTCGCCCATTGCAACCTGCCTGATCAACGATTCGGTCTCTGCGCCCGCACTATCCTCCACGATCTCGATCGGTCCTCCAATTTCTTGTGACAAACGCTGAAGCCTGTCTTTGAAAGAAGAGCCTTTCATTACATAGATCTTCTTGCCAATGAGATCGGCATGAAGTCGTATTGGATTGTGAGTTGAGTCGGCTTTTCGTTGAACCAACACCTGGTTGGTCGTAAACAGCGGCTGTGAGAAACTTATGTAGTTGGCTCGCTCGTCGGTTACTGTAAGAGGGAATGCAATCACATCGCCATCACCTTTATTAAGCTGGTCGATGCTTTCCTCCACGCCTGATATTATTTTATTCGGAGCTCGACACCAATGTCTTCTGCAAACATCTGGAGCAGCTCGTATTCATATCCCATTGGCTCGCCACGGAATATGAAATAGCTTACAGAATTATTATCAACCAGGGCATTAATGTATCCACGTTGCTTGATCTGCTCCAGGTCGACATCAACTTGAGGAGTCGTCGTAAACGATTGTTCCGACTTTTTTTCGCAGGAAACCGAGGAGCAAAAGAAAGCCAAGTACAGGGGTTTTCCAATTGGCCATGAAGCCAATTTACGGAAAAGTTACCGTAAGGTTTTCAGAAGATCATTTACCTCCATGGGTAGATCAGTAACAAGAACATTAACTCCAAGTGATTGATAAAACGTTTCGTCATAAGTTTTACCGTTGTTTCTTTCTACTTCGCTTGCATCACTAACGAGAAAGATGTTTTTGTTTTTCAATTCTCGTATGACATCGGTTGGAGTTGACTTATTAACATACGCCATCATCACCTTCGCGGGAACAATTTTGCTGATCTCATTCAAATCGTTTCGATCTTTTACCAGACAGGACACCAGCATGTCGGCCGAAAGCTCGTGGGCTTTCTTCGAGTTCTCGGGCTTGAACGTGAGTACGAGACATTTTTGCACCGATTTCTTAGATTTCACAAGGTCCATGATCTGTTTCCAGTCGTCGATCTTAACGTCGAGCATAAGAAAGATCTTTCTCTTTGCGACGAAATCTAAAAGCTCCGCAAGGGTCGGAATGGTTTCATTGAGAACGTCACCTTTGCCATTGCGAAGTTTTAATGACTTCAGATATTCATCGGTCGACTCTTCAATCTTGCCGGTGCCCGTTGTCGTTCGTTCAAGGGTATTATCATGCAACAAGAACAAAGTACCGTCTTTTACTTTTTCGCACATCCACTTCCGCCATCACTGGCGTTCCTTCGAAGCTCTTCTCGAGATACTCTAAAGTCTTGAGCGAATTCTCAGCATAACCAGCATACATGCCTCCGCGATGCGCACAGAGAATGATCTTCTCTTTGCTGAGTTGATCTTTCAACGACTGTGCATTCAACTGGAATACGATAAAAAAGGCCCCGATGATCGGGGCCTTTCTTTTTATAACATTCAATATCATCATTAGTTGAGGATATATCGGAGACCAATCTGTGCAGTCCAGAGGTTACCAACGTTTGAGCCCTTCAGGAATGAATCCTGGACGAGCACTGTCTGACCATTTACAACCTGTGTTGTAAGTTTGTAAGTAGGTGAGTTGCCACCACCGTTCGCGATGCTGATCGGGGAGATAAGGTTGAAGTTAGCAGCAGGTGCTGTCCAACCAATGCCCCACGACGGTTTGAGGAGGTTCATGAAGTTGAGCACGTCAACACGGATCTGGAATGTATGCTTCTGATTGGCAGCACGGAAGTAGAAGTCTCTTACAAAAGAAAACATCTATGCGAGTCTGCCATGGTGAAAAACCACCGTTACGCTCTGCGTAAGAACCCTTCCTGGTTTTGAGGTAAGGATTGTTGTCGATGTAATAATTCCATGCGGCCTGTTGATCTTCAGGGCTGAAGGTCCTGCCGTTCACTGTTTGAGCTACGAACGTAAGTTCTTTCGCATCCTTCGGTACGTAGATAAGGTCGTTTGTCTGACCGTCACCGTTCATATCGTTGGAATAGACGTAAGAATACTTGGCACCACTCTGAGAATTAAAACCGATAGTGATCGTGTTCAATGTACCCTTTTCTTCATCGCCACCAGGGATCCTGAAGTTTGCATAACCGATCACGCGGTGACGGAGGTCGTTATCTGCATAAGAAAGACCGAGATAGTTCTGACCAGAAACCGTAGGCATGTTTGCCTGCACTGTGCTACCAACTGACTGAACGTCTCTTGCAACACCATAAGTATAAGCGACCATACCGCCGATGCCTCTTGTTGCAGGCTTCTCAAGTTTCGCTGTAAGCGTATAAGCAGCACCGCTATGTGTGTTCTTCAATACAAACACGTTTGTAACCTGTGTGTTGGTGAAACGAGCAACGTTAATTGGCGATGTTTGAGCAGAACCGTTGCTACCGTACGTTGGATACTGGTCGCGGTTATCATCACCCGCGAAAGTTGCCTGGGGAGCTTTCAAGTTAGCATCGATGTAACGAAGACCGTTGATCACCTTGTTGTAGATCACCTCACCAGTTCCAATCATTCCGAAAGGAAGCTTGTAGTCAACCGCGAGATTGGTCTTCCAAACTGAAGGATACTTAAGGCCTCCGTCTGTTGCGTTTACAACGTAAGGAGGAAGTGCTCCAAGATTACCATTGACAGCTGAAGGATCAGGTTTAACAGATGCAGGAAGATCTGCAGGGCTTACGCGGAAGGGATAAGCAACAGAAGCAGCACCAGTGGTACCACCTCCGGAAATAAGCGACGTATTCACGCCGTTATTACCCAACTGATTCGAAACCAACACTTGCGGAATACGTGATACAAAAATACCGCTACCGCCACGAATCTGCAGAGTTTTGTCGCCATTCATATCGTAGTTAAAACCAATGCGAGGCGACAACAAGAGCTTGGTCTTAGGGAATGCACCTGTGTTCACACCGTACGGGTTGCCGTGCTCATCGCCGAAAGTAAGACCGCCAACCACCGGGTTGTTGAATGATGCTGCAGTAGACTTATCGTAGGCAAAAATATCGCCGCGAAGACCAGCTGTCACTTTGAACTTCTCGTTCACCTGCCATTCATCCTGAACATAGAAGCTGTATGTAGTTGTCTTCAAAGTCTGCCATGGATCTTGTCCGTCAGGCAACAATGAATAACGGAGGTTGTAACGCAACACTGGAACCGGCGAGAAAGCCGAGTCAGGATGATTTACATAAGAGTTAACAGCTTTTTTGAAATCAGCAATGTTCTTGTAAACATATACACCATTCGATGAAGGGTAGAACAGGTTATCAGATTTGAACTTCTCGATAGCAACACCAGCAGTGATCGTGTGATCGCCTGCGAAGTAAGTGAAGTTATCAGTAATGTTCAGTGTAGAATAACGAAGCTTGTTGCTAGGAGTGAAAGGATCCATACCCAACGTCATGTATGTTGAGTTGGTTGTACCACCATCCTGAATTTCAATAGTAGGGAACAAAGGCGACTTGTACTTCCTGTCTTCGTTCTGGTAGTTGTAAGTAGCGATCAACTTATTGGCGATCCTGCTACCAAAGTTCGAGTTCAATTCAACCGCACCAGATCTTGTGTTGTCAAGGATCACATACCCAGTATTCTGGGGTGACATAGCAGTCTGAGAGTTCGTACGGTTACCAAAACCAGCCGTGTTAGAGCTATTAGAACCGCTGATCAGCTGATCTGACTGTGAGTTGTGTGTTGAGAAACGAACCGCGAGCTTATGGTTCTGATTGATGTTGTAGTCCAAACGGATGAGTCCTTTCTTACTCGTGGTCTGGTTGTTGAAACCATCCAATGCACCTGGATCCCAGCCGAGCTTGCTCTGAATGAAGCTTGTAACATCTTTCATGTCTGATTCAGTAACGCGTGAAACGTTGCTGCCGCTCTGTCCCCTGCTCAAAGAGAAAGTCTCCGCAGGAAGTGAGCTCTTGAACTCTTCGTAGTTACCAAAGATGAAGAGTTTGTTCTTGATGATCGGCGCACCGATCCTGAAACCTTTGGTGTTTTCCGCTACTGTGATCGGGTTAACAGGGATATCGTAAGCATTACGACCAACCATGCTTGTGTTGCGGAACAGATCGTAAATCGAAGCCTGCACCTGGTTTGTTCCAGAGCGGGTTACGGCGTTGATACTTGCACCTGCAAAACCAGACTGACGAACGTCGAACGGAGCAACGTTCAACTGGATCTCGTCGAATGAATCGAGCGACACGGGAGTTGTACCTGTACGACCACCGGCCCTGTGATGCACTACCGAGACCGAAACCGTTGTTGAACACGGAACCGTCGATCGTGAAGTTGTTGAAGCGGCTGTCCTGTCCAGCAAATGAGCTGCCGTTTCCAAACGCATTGTATTTAACAATGTCGCTTACAGTTCTGCCGATCGTTGGAACACTGTTGATAAGGCTTCTTCCATAAGACGCAGACGCACCAGTACGGTCCGGCACTAAAGATGTCGTTCCTGTCGGAAGTGACCACCACTTCTTCCAGTTGAGTTCCTTCTTCTGCCAACTTAACGTCGAGTGTGGCAATCACACCGAGGTTCAACGTCAAGTTCTCGAATACTTCCTCTTTATAGCCGATGAAACTGATTTTGATAGTATAAGGTCCGCCGACGCGCATACCCGGAATTGTATAACGGCCGTCGGCAACCGTCGCTGTTCCATAAGTTGTTCCCGAGGGAACGTGTGTAGCAACAATCGTTGCACCAGGGAGGGCTTCTTCCTTACCTGTCGAAACGCCAACCACGCGACCGGAAATACCGGCAGTAGTGATCTGGGCCATCAAGCCCAAAGTCGTTACGACAGTTAGGGTAACTGTTAGTAGAAGTTTTCTTACCATACGATAGTGTTTAGTTGGGAAAAGATGCTGCAAAAATATCCTTTTTCCTCTTTGAGAATGACGTGCAAATTTTAAATCTTAAGCACAAATCATTAACATTTTGGTAACAGTGGTCTTAGCAGTATTTGTGGTTTAAATGACTAACAGGCAGGCATTTAACCATGTCTTCAACATCTTCTCCACAAGGCTGGAAACTCGAAATTTCTTAATATTAGAACCTTACTATTTCGATTGAAATGGACCATATTTTTGGTCGTTAACAAACACGGAAAATTCCTTCCCACCCTCGCTCACCCGGAGCAAAATGTCGCCGGCGGTCGACTTATAATTATCCCGCAGCCACATTCCATAAGTGACTTTAGTCTCTTCGTGAACATACGTCGCGAAAATGTCTCTCGGTCCCGGGTAGATAGACTGCGAAATCATGCGGTGCAAAACTTCTTCGCCGGGGTGATTGGAGCTCCACGACTGTTGGATGATGACACGGGGAGCAAGTGTTTTCAGAAAGAATTCGTTGGTGGCATCTCTCACGCCATGATGATTGAGCGAGAGCGCGTCGACCTTGCCGACAACTTTAGCAACAGGAGTTTCAGTATCGAACCAGGTTGGTAGTCCGAAGCCTTGCAGACCGGTCATGTCGCCACCGGTGAAATAGTCGAAGTCGCCGTAACTGATCTTCAACGCGATACACAACGGGTTCTCGTTGTAGTCTTTTGGATCAAGCCTATCGGGAATAATCTTAATGGTCGACTCCCCGTTGCCAGACCAGATATCTCCGCCGCTTTTGATGTTCCGCACGAAAAAACCGGGATAATTGGCTACGATCTGATCCTTACGGCCGACGATCAACTTCTCCGTTTTTATTCCTTTCTGTGCAGTGATGTATTTCCTCACTCCGACAGAATCGAAGCTGCGTTTGATCACATCGTCGTAAGCAGGATAACTTCGGTCAATCAGTTTATTGATCTTAAAATATTTGACGAGCTCGGAGAAAGCTCCATAATGATCGACATGAAAATGAGAGATCACAACGTAGTCGATGTGGTCCACACCCGGGAGGACTTTATTAATATACTTCTTGATGCACAATGCAGCCGAAGAGTCGGTCGCGGGTGCGACCTTCAATGGGTTGGAACGTCGCGATGATGAATTGCGATCGACTTCACCGGCATCGAATAGCATGGTTGTTCCGTCGGGGAAAATGAAAAACGCAGCGTTGCCAACGCCTGTGTTGATGTGATGAATATCGAGATTGCCTTTCGTCCATGGAATGACGGTTAGTGCAAACAGAAGTATCTTAAACATTGGTCGAAGATAGAGGCTCCGGCCTTACCACTTGTAATAACGGTGTTGTAGCTAATGTTAAAAAAATATTACTTCGATTCACCATGAAAAAAACTGTTTCTCTGTATCCTGGCCATTACACCAAGCCTGCTGCTTGCGCAGCCCCAGTTGGATCTCTCCTACTACCTGCCGGATAATGCGAAGCTCGACCCGGCGATACCGACGCCGAAATCCGTTATTGGTCACGAGGTGGGCGAATGGCACGTGAGCCACGACAACCTTGTCAATTATATGTACGCACTCGACAAGGCTTCGGAGCGCATCACATTGGAGGTTACAGGTCATACTTACGAAGGACGTCCGTTGTTGCTGCTCACGATCACGTCGCCGAAGAACCACCAGAATATTGAACAGATCCGTCAGCAACATCTTCAACTTTCCGATCCTTCGAAGTCTGCTTCCCTGGATGTGAAGTCGATGCCCGCTGTATTCTACCTGGGCTGCAGCATTCACGGTAACGAGGCCAGCGGTGCTAACGCAGGTCTCCTTGGTGCGTACTATCTCGCAGCTGCGCAAGGTCCCGAAATCGAGAAGTACCTCGACAACACCGTTGTTCTTTTCGACCCGAGTTTCAATCCCGATGGGCTGCAGCGTTTCTCCAGCTGGGTGAATTCAAGGAAGAGCATGAGCATTTCGGCAGATCCGAATGACACCGAACATAACGAGCCATGGCCGGGTGGACGAACTAATCATTATTGGTTTGATCTCAATCGCGATTGGTTGGTTGCACAGCTGCCCGAATCACAGGCGCGCATCAAAAAATTTCAGCAATGGAAACCAAACCTGCTAACAGATCATCATGAACAGGGAACAAACGCCACCTTCTTCTTTATGCCCGGTGTTCCGTCGCGCGTACATCCTTTAACACCAGCGAAAAACCAGGAACTCACTCGCAAACTGGGTGAATATCATGCGAAAGCATTGGACCAGATCGGCTCTTTATACTTCACACAGGAAGGATATGATGACTTTTATTATGGAAAGGGATCGACATATCCGGATACTCAAGGCGCGGTGGGAATTTTGTTCGAGCAGGCGAGCTCGCGCGGACATGCGCAGGAGAGTACTAATGGTGTCCTGAGATTTCCATTTGCCATACGAAATCATTTCACAACGATGCTCAGCTCATTAAAGGCGACCAATGAGCTTCGCGAAGAGTTTCTTAACTACCAGCGCGACTTCTACAAGACGGCGTCTGCCGAAGCTTCGAAGGATCCTGTGAAGGCGTACGTTGTTGGAGCCACACATGATAGAACCCGCGAGTTTCATTTCGGCGAAATGTTACTTCGTCAGAATATAGAGTTCTACAAAGGCGAAACAGGTTTTGTTGTTCCCACCAATCAACCCAATTACAGGTTAGTTAAAGCCATGTTCGAGAAGAGAATAAAGTTTGAAGACAGTCTCTTTTATGATATCTCTTCATGGACGTTGCCACTCGCGTTTGGAATGGATTACCAGGAATTAAAAACAGCCCCGACATCGAGCGAAAGAATTACCGAGCTCAAAATGCCTGTCGGGAAAATCAACGGCGACAAAGCAACATATGCTTACGTGTTCGAAACTTATGGATACTATGCGCCACGGGCCATGTATCGTTTGTTGAATCATGGCATTCGCATCAAAGTTTCGAACGACGTATTCAATCATTCCAATGGGAAGAGATTCGAGCGAGGCGCAATCCTGGTACCGCTGGAGAACCAGGAGTTGAGCCCCGAACAAATTGCGGTGTACATTAAAGAGATCGCCGAACGAGATGGCATCGATGTTTATGGATTCAACACCGGTCTCGATTACAAAGGCGTGAGTCTCGGAAGCAGCAGCTTTACAGCCCTGCAAAAACCAGTGATCGCGATGGTTATCGAAGGCGGAGTACAAGCCAACGACGCCGGCGAAATGTGGCACTTGCTCGATACCCGATTCAACATGCCGGTAACGTTGATACCGCAGTCGACCTTCAACGGCGCGAACATCAACAGGTATAACGTCATCATTTTTCCTCCCGGCAACTTCAGCGTACTGAACGACAACGCAAAAGAAAAACTGAAGACGTGGACGCAGAATGGTGGCGTGATCATCGGCTTCGAAACGGCGCTCAATTGGTTATCCGGCGCAGGACTCGGAAAATTCGATATGAAGAAAGAGGAGACTAAAGATTCTTCGAAGCCGAAGCCTTACGCAGACATACAGGAAAACAGTGGTGCCAACGAAACAAGCGGGGCAATCTTCCAGGCCGACGCAGATCTCTCCAACCCGTTGATGTTCGGATACTGGGACTCGAAAATTCCGGTGTTCAAGTCAAACAATCTTTCCATGGAAAAAGGAAAAGGATCTTACACGAATCCATTGGTGTACGGAAACAATCCTCTCATGAGTGGTTATATCCGGAAGGGCAACTACGAGTTGATGAAGAACACATCTGTAATTGGCGTGAGTAATGTTGGTCGTGGTAAGGTGATCGGCTTCACGGAAGGCATGACGTTCCGCGCATTCTGGTATGGAACTTCAAAAATGCTGATGAATGCAGTGTATTATGGAGGAACGCTGAATAACGAAGTAGGGCGTTAGTTGTCAATGCCCGGCTTCGTCCGGGCATTCCAGTTTCGTGACGGGATTGCCCGCATGCGCGGGGCAATGACAGCTACGCAACCTTTATAAAACCCTTGGATATTTTCACTTCAAAAGTCCGGAGGATAAAATTATTCATCCCATTGAATACAGTAAGATCCAAAACTGCTTTAATGAATAGCTCATTCCTGCAGAAAGTGCTGACTTGATTGTGAAAGAACTCCGACCATTCTTTTTTGTATTTCTCCGAATGATCGATCCCATCCCATGAAAACTCAAGTTGATTATCACCGAACTTGTACCGGTAGACTCCGGCAAGGGTGTCATAAAAAGCTTCAAGGGAGTTGCGGTCACCCTCATAACTTTTAAGGTTTTCGATAAAGAGGTCCGACAATCCCAACGGGTTATATCGCAACTGATATTCTTCTTTCACCAACGTAAGCAGGGAGGCAATCAGATCCTCGCGGAGCGCCAATTGCGCCTCCTCTAAAAGGTAATTCTTGTCGGTCAGAAAGAACTTCCGTACCACTTTTTTGTTGGTTTCGCAAAAGTACTCAAAACCTTATATTTGATAACCAACACTCCTAAACTATGAGGAAAATCTTCGTTCTCTTGAGCATTGTCACTATTGCTCTCATCCTTCTTTGGTCTTACTTCTGGATCGACGCTCTCTTTGCATTTGTGGTGGTTTTACCGCTGGTGTACATGGGGGTCGTCGATATGATTCAGATCAGGCAATCGATCAGGAGAAACTTCCCTTTGCTTGGACGTCTTCGCTATGTATTCGAGGACCTTCGTCCAAAGATCCAACAGTACTTCGTGGAGTCGGATACCGATGGCGCTCCGATCAATCGCAATGAGCGCTCGGTGATCTACCAGCGCGCCAAGAAGCAGATCGACACGGTGCCGTTTGGAACACAGCTAAATGTTTATGCCGAAGGCTACGAATGGATGACACACTCCATTGCGCCCATCGACTTCCACAAAATGGATCACCATCCGAAAATTAGTTTCGGCGGAAAAGATTGCAAGCAACCATACGACATGAGCGTGTTGAATGTGTCGGCGATGAGCTTCGGATCTTTAAGCAAAAACGCCGTGCTCGCATTAAACGGCGGTGCAAAAATTGGTGGCTTCGCACACAACACAGGAGAAGGTGGTCTAAGTCCCTATCACCTCCAACCCGGCGGCGATGTTATCTGGCAGGTAGGCACAGGTTATTTCGGAGCGCGCGATAAAGACGGAAACTTCAACGATGATGCTTTCAAGGCCAATGCTACGAAGCCAAACGTGAAGATGATCGAGATCAAGCTGTCGCAAGGCGCGAAGCCCGGTCACGGTGGTATCCTTCCTGCTGCGAAAAATACTGCAGAAGTTGCAGCCATTCGCGGCGTCCAGGCTGGAACAACAGTGTTCTCGCCACCATATCACAGCGCATTCAAAACTCCGACTGAGCTAATAAAATTTATCGCACACCTCCGTGAGCTTTCGGGCGGCAAGCCTGTCGGTTTCAAACTTTGTGTTGGACGCAAGACGGAGTTTCTCTCGATCTGCAAGGCAATGGTGAAGCTCAACAGTTATCCCGACTTTATCACCGTAGATGGTGGGGAAGGCGGCACTGGTGCTGCTCCTCCTGAGTTTACCAACTTCGTCGGTATGCCGTTGCTCGATGCCCTCGCTTTTATCGATAACGCGCTGCGTGGCTTCGGTGTCCGCGACAAGATCCGGATTATCGCTTCGGGAAAAGTTCTCACCGGGTTTCATATCCTACGGGCAATGGCACTCGGTGCCGACACTACTAATTGTGCCCGTGCTATGATGATGGCACTCGGTTGCATCCAGGCATTGGAGTGTAATAAGAATACGTGCCCTACTGGTGTCGCTACACAAGACCCGTATTTCATGAAGGGACTGGTTGTGGACGATAAGAAGGTGCGTGTCGCCAATTATCATAAGAACACCGTAGAAAGTTTTGTTGAATTGATGGGAGCGGCTGGCATCAGCGATCCTACCAGGATCAACAGGACGCATGTATACCGCAGGGTGTTTATGAACTTGGTGAAGACTTACGAAGAGATCTATCCTACGATCCCGAATGGATGTTTATTGGAGGGCGGAGATATTCCGTATGATTTCGATGAGTCTATGATTCACGCTTCCGCGGAAGCGTTCGAGTTGTAAAGCTTTGAAATGTTAGGCCTAATACTCATCTACTTTGTCGGCAAAGCATTCTACGATCTCGCTGGACTGCACGGCCGACATCAGTGGGGTTACGGCATCCTTGGTGTAGTATCTTATTATGGAGGGATCTACCTCGGGATCTTCCTGATCGGAATCGTCCTCGCAATTGTCGACCCGGAGGCCATCGAAAACATATCCGACGTCCAGGCAACGTTGATGGGTATTCCAATCGGTGTGGTCACTTGCTGGCTTACGTACTCGCTTCTCAAAAAATCATGGTCGAAGCCTAAAGAAATTTCGAAGCATACTTTAGATAGTGACCTTGTGACGCCGAATCCCAATCGGTACAATCAGGACGAACGTCCATGAGATAAACCTGTTCAAAATCTTCCACCCAGTTGTTCAGTTCTGAACAACTTGCAACATCCCACCTGCGATTGGTGTCTAATCTCGTGTTGGCATAATTATTACACGATCAACCACAGACCTAAACGCCATGCTAAAAAATTACATCAAAGTTGCTCTTCGCAACATCCTCAAGCATAAAACATTTTCCTTCATCAACATCTTCGGACTTGCTCTCGCAATGTCAGTCTGCCTGTTGGTAATACTCATGTTGTCGGATCAGCTCCGCTACGACCGGTTCAATACCAAGATAGACCGTATCTATCGCGTCGTTACCTACAATCCCGGGGGAAATCAGCCGTATGCAACATCGCCATTCCCAACCGGCCCATATCTCAAATCGAATTACCCGGTGGTGGAAGAAACAGTAACGCTTCTGCCCAACGTCACCGGCGACGCGAAATCCGGGAACCAGCTCGCTGTCATAAAGGGATACTTCACCGAGCCGTCATTCTTCAGGATCTTCGACTTCGAACTGGTCAATGGCAATAAAGAAAATGCATTGCTCGAACCGAGATCGATCATCATCACAACAGACATCGCTAAAAAACTATTCGGCAACGAAGATGCCATCGGCAAAACGGTTGAGTTCTTCAATCGCAGCCTCGCATTTCCTATCGAAGACGAAGAAGGAGGCTCCACAGCAGTTCCATGGGGAAGCTTTACAGTTACGGGCACCATCGATGCCTCTGCATACAAATCACACCTGAGGTTCGACGTGCTCATGTCGTCTTCAACTATGCCTTCATTGTGGGCCGAAAAGAAACTCGACGACCTTACGAATAGCTGGAACTGGTTTTTTCCGTCCCTACACGTTTGCTCTTCTCCGTGATGATAAGTCGAGCGCCGATCTTGAAGCTGCGCTCACCGACATGATCAAACGCAACGAAGCCAACATCCAGGAAGAGTATTCCAAAGGAATTTACCTCGCAGGCCAACCATTGAAAGATGTACAGCTGGGCCTCTCCGGCAACGACACCAACAACCGGCTTCCGATACAGGGCTTTTACTTTCTCGGCTTCCTCGCCGCCATCATCATGCTGTCGGCATGTCTTAATTATACCAACTTATCGATTGCACGAGCGCTTACACGCGCCAAAGAGATCGGCATTCGTAAAGTAACTGGTGCCAACAAACGTTCACTGATCTTCCAGTTCCTTGGAGAGTCGGTTATCGTTTCAATGCTCGCCCTGGTCATGGCAATTATATTCTTACAGGCACTTCGACCTGCGTTCAAAGGATTGTGGTTGAATAAGTTTCTCAACTTCGAGTTGCCTTTCGACGCGACTACATACCTGGTGTTCGTTGGCTTTGCGTTGATCGCAGGCATCATTGCTGGAACCTTCCCGGCTTTCCGGATGTCGGCGTACCAACCGATCACTGCCTTGCGGAAACAGGAAAGCTCTCGTGGCTCGCGTTGGGGTCTTCGATCGACGCTCAGTGTATCGCAGTTTTGTATTTCATTGCTTTTCATCACCACATCGGTGCTCATTTTTAACCAATTCAAGCACTACATGTCGTTCGATTACGGAATCAAGACAGAGAACGTCATTAATATCAGCTTGAATGGAGTCGATCGCGAGAAGGCAACCAACGAGCTATCGCAAGTTCCTGGAGTTGTAAGTATCTCAGCGTCGGATCTGATCCCGGCAACCGGCCGCACCAATGGAGATGAATATAGACGTCCCGGTGAAACCGACTACAAGGGCGCGCACATCGTTAACGCGGACGAGAATTTTCTCGATAATCTTGGATTGGCCATGGTTGCAGGTACCAAAGTGCTGCCCGCCACTAATGATTCAACCATGATGCAGGCGATCGTGAATGAAGAGATGGCGAGAGCCTTTGGTTATTCGCAACCTTCGCAGATTGTCGGCGAGGTTTTCGAAGGCAAATGGAACAAGCGCCAGGTTATGGTGGCGGGAGTGGTAAAAGATTTCCGGTTCCAGTTATTGATCAACAACGACAAGCCAGGACCATTACTGATCTTCAACAGTCCTTCGAGCTTCAACTATCTTAATGTTAAAGTGGTTACGAGCGACAGCCGGGCCCTTGTAACGGCGCTGGAGAACAAATGGAAGACGTTGGATCCGCTTCACCCTATGAAGTATGAGTTCTACAATGATGCGCTGGCGGCCACACATCATGCAATCTTCGATATCGTGTCGATCTTAGGCTTCATTTCATTTCTCGCAATCGTTATTGCTTGCCTTGGTCTGCTTGGAATGGCAACGTACATGGTAGAGCGCAGGAAGAAAGAAGTAGGGATAAGGAAAGTTATGGGAGCAGCCGATTGGGGGATTGCCCTTCTTTTATCTAAAGCTTTCCTTAAAGTACTTGGCATTGCTGTGTTGATTGGCGCACCGTTGAGCTATTTCATCAATAAGCTGTGGTTGGAAATACTACCGAACAGGGTTGAGTTTGGTTTTGGTACTGTTGCGTTAGCTACTTTGATGTTGATGACACTTGGTTTGGTCACCATTGCATCTCAAACACTTAGAGCATCACGTATCAATCCAACAGATACACTCAAAGAAGAGTAGAGCGTTGGGATAACATGCAACATTGCACGTTGAACATTGCACATTGAACAAGCAATGTTTACATTGCGACCAATACCAACCACTACACATTCATGAGTTTAGTTGATCCGATTGTTGAGTCCGACCTTGGTGAAGTTGCCGAGATACGGATTGATCCCATCACGAGCAGCCGCGCGTTGTTTTCGATGAAGCACTTCAAGGCGAACGAATTCGTTGTTGGATTCATTTCGCGCGCAACACACACCGAACCTAACTATCTTACAGTACAGGTCGGCGAACACGAACACATCGAGCTTTTTCCTGAATGCCTCGAGTGTATGAACAACAGTTGCGACCCCAATTGCTTCTTCGACACCACAACGATGCAACTCGTTACACTGAAGGCTCTCAAGCCTAACGATGAAATGACTTTCTTCTATCCTTCTGCAGAGTGGGATATGGATAGCCCTTTCCAGTGTAATTGCGGTAACCGCGATTGCGTCGGCGAGATCAAAGGAGCAAAGTATCTCCCCGAAAGTGCCCTGAAGAGATATCGCTTCACGGATTTCATCAGGAGAAAGCTTGTTGCACGATAAATCTCCACTGTAGCCCACGACGATGTCGTGGGCTACGTGTTTATGCCCAGATCGTTCCTCACCGCCGAGTGGCGAAAACTAGCAATGGCCAACTATGTTGTTGATCCTTCATTGCTCTCGCCCTTCCTTCCCCCCAAAACAGACCTCGATCTTTGGAATAACCGATGTTACGTTAGCCTCGTCGGCTTCATGTTCATCAACACACGCGTTAAAGGCATCAAGGTCCCTTTTCATGTAGACTTTGAAGAGATCAACCTCCGGTTTTATGTGAAGCACAATGGCAAACGCGGAGTCGTGTTCATCAAAGAGATCGTTTCGAAGCCGGTGGTGTCGCTGATCGCGAATATGATCTACAAGGAAAACTACGAAACACTGCAGACCGATCATTCATGGATTGCTTCGCCAGGTGTATTGAACGTTCAATATCGATGGAAGAAAGACGACTGGAATGTTTTTGGCGTGTCGAGTGAAAAAACACCGATGACGATCATAGCCGGCAGCGAAGAAGAGTTCATCACAGAACAATACTGGGGCTACACTAAAGTCGACAACAATTCAACTAAAGAATACCAGGTCGATCATCCCCGCTGGGAAGTCTATCCGTCAGGTCTTACAGGATTGATGTTGATTTCGGGAAGATCTATGGCGAAGCATTCAGGTGTCTCGAAAACATGAAGCCTTCATCTATTTTTCTTGCCGAAGGCTCCCCGATATCTGTATTGGGTTCACGGAAAATTTAATTTACCCGGTTTGTAGTTAAAATAACAACCCTGTTCCTATCTTCACGTATATAAACTACAAACCGGGTAAAAATGAAAAAAATATCAGCTCGGCGAATTTGAAGAGATCGTTCTCCTCACCGTTGCCATTCTCCACGAGGAGGCCAACGTGGCCCCCGGTGCCTACGCCATAGCAATCAGCGACGAGATCGAAACAAGGCTAAAACGAAAGGTAAGTCTCGGCGCCATGCAGACTTCCCTGCGTCGCCTCGAAGAAAAAGGTTTCTTGAAATCAGAGCTTGGAGAAGCCACCAAAATGCGTGGCGGCAAAAGAAAAAGATTGTTCTCGTTGACCAATTTCGGCAAGAAAGCATTGAAAGAAGCAAAGGAACAACGAATGGGATTGTGGAGCGCGGTGCCCGACTTCGTCTTGAATTGACATGTACACTCCTCCCGAAATTCTGCTCCGGTTCTTCCGCTGGTTCTGTGACCCGGAATGTTGTGAAGACATCGAGGGCGACCTATACGAAACCTTTCAGCGCGACGCAGGCAGTAAAGGAATTCGAAAGGCGCGGTGGCTCTTCATAATTCGTGTGCTGAAACTATTCAGACCCGGAATAATTCGCCCCATCATTAAAAACAGGTTTTACTCAAACAACTTCGATATGCTCAGGAACTATATCACCACGGCATTCAGGAACATGAAACGCGAAAAGCTTTTTGCGATCATGAACATAGCGGGTCTTGCTATTGGCATCGGCTGTGGACTGGTGATCTACAAGATCATCACCTACGAATTGAGCTTCAATAGTTATCATAAGAACTACGAAAACACTTATCGCGTCATCAATCGATTTCAGCATCCACAATTCGGAACGGGTACAACGAGGGACAAGTACACCCACTCGCTGATGCATTCAGGAACGACTTCGCAGGCGTTGGCGCGACGATGACGTTTTACTCGAAGGAAGCGCAGATCACTGTTATCAATAAAGATGGTGAGCCCGATCGCTTCCAGGAATACAGTGGCATCGCCTATGCCGATTCTTTATTCTTCAACATATTCGATTTCGATTTCATTGCGGGCAATCCTTCCACAGCACTGATCAATCGTGGCACAGCGGTGATCACATCTTCACTTGCACAGAAATATTTCAAGTTGAAACCTTCTGAAGTGTCACAGGCTGTGGGCAAAAGTGTACTCGTGAACAATACAGTAACCTTTGTGATCACCGGAGTAGTTGCCGATCCTCCAAAAAACAGCGACCTGCCTTTTACGTTCATTGGTGATTACGCCGACCAGTTTGCGACCAATCCTTATTTCAAAAATGGTGTCGATTGGGATGAATACAACTCCGACACCAACTGCTGGATAACATTACCAGGTGGAACAACGGCGCAAAGTCTCGAGGACCAGTTGCCTCCATTCCTGGAAAAATACTGTGGCAAAGAAGAGCGTCGTTCGCGAAATATCTTCTTCAACCGCTCTCCGAATTGCATTACGATTCACGTGTTACGAATTACAATCACCGGACCGTCAGCTATTCTCTGCTCGGCATACTCGCAGTGGTCGGATTGTTTCTCGTTATCAGCGCAAGTATCAACTTCATCAATATGTCGACCGCGCAGGCCGTGAAGCGCGCTAAAGAAATTGGTGTACGCAAATCACTCGGAGTAAGAAGAGCCCAGCTCGTTAAACAATTTCTTGCCGAAACGATCTTCATTTCCTTCCTCTCGTCGATCATCGGATTGGGTATCGCACAAATCCTGTTCACGTTACTCGATGGCATTCTCGGCTATCGGTTAAACGTAGAGGTCTTCAGAAATCTTCCAGAGCTATTGTTCCTCATGGCCATGGTGATCAGTGTAGGGCTGCTTTCAGGATTTTACCCGGCACTGGTAATGGCTGGAATGAATCCGATCAATGCACTGAAAAATTCCATCAGTTCGAAGACAACCGGGTTGCTGTCGCTGCGAAGGAGTCTCGTTGTCGTGCAGTTCGTGATCTCGCAAGTGTTGATCATCGGGACCATAGTTGCAAGTCAGCAGATGGATTACCTGCTGGGCAACGACGTCGGGTTCGACAAAGAGGCAGTGATCGTAACAAAGGTACCAGGCTCGACACCTGAAAAACTGCAGTCAATAAAGAACGTCATCCAATCGTTGCCGGCGTTGAGGCTGTGAGCCAGAGTGTGGCAAGTCCAATGGCTCAATTCAGGGTCGATAACGAGATCGTACATCCGCGCGTTTCAAAGGAAGACTTGATCGGAGGCAATCTGAAGACAGCCGATGAGAACTATATCGACTTGTTTCATCTTCAACTGATCGCCGGTCGAAATCTGCCAATCGAAAAGAACACATTCGACGCTGTTGTAAATCGCAAGCTCACGAAGACACTCGGTTACGACAATCCGGCGGACGCCATCGGAGATAAGTTTACCTACGCAAGTGACTTAAACTTCAAGATCGTTGGCGTGGTGGAAGACTTTCATTCCATGTCATTTCACGAACCGATCGAAAACGTGATCCTGTCTAACCTGCGTGGAACATCAAGGAAATGGCGGTCAAGATCAATGCGAAAGCAGGAAACTTCTCCGAAGTGCAATCGATCATCAACAACATCAAGACACAGTGGGACAAACTGTATCCTGAAACGATCTTCGATTACACATTTCTCGATCAGCAGATCGCGAGGATGTATGAAAATGAGAGAAAAACATCACAGCTCTTCAGGATCTTTTCTGCTGTAGCGATCTTCATCGGTTGTCTTGGTCTCTACGGACTTGTCTCATACATGGCAAACCAGAAAACAAAAGAGATCGGCATCCGCAAGGTAATGGGGGCGTCGACGGCGAACATATTTGGCATCTTCTCGAAAGAAATGATTGTGCTTGTGGCTATCGCATTCATTGTCGCAGCACCACTGGCCTGGTATGTTATGAAGATCTGGTTGCAGGGCTTCACGTTCCAGGTTGATCTGTCGCCAATGTTCTTTGCGTTGGCATTGCTGATGAGTTTCTTGATCGCGTTTATTACAATCGGATACAAAGCTATCGTGGCATCATCAGCCAACCCTGTCGATTCCTTGCGAAGCGAGTAAAGTAGATTCACCCTAAAGGGGTACTGATCGGTTTGTAATGGTTTTTTTTTAACTTGGATCACAGGTGGTAATAGTCCCTGTGATCCGAAAGCTCGCTTTATTCATACTTCTTGTTCTCGGTTGTCTTGATCTTTGCGCACAATCCCGAACCATTAGCGGCTACGTAAGGGACCAATCCAATGGTGAGAGTATCATCGGTGCATCGATATTCGACAACCGTCAGGACAAGGGCACAGCTTCCAACACATTTGGGTACTACAGCCTTACGACTCCATACGACAGCGCGATACTCACGGTGTCTTTTGTTGGTTACGATGTTCGCCGGCTGAAGATTGCCATTACGCACGACACCACGATGGTGATCTTCCTGCATGGAAAAGTTTGGACGAAGTTGTTGTCCGCGGTGATCAAATCGAGGGAATTCATGAAACCAGCAGAACCGGTACCGTCAATCTCCCGATCGCACAAATAAAAGCTATACCAACATTTTGCCGGCGAACAGGACGTGATGCGTGCACTGCAACTGGTTGCCCGGGGTTTCCGGCGGCGCCGAAGGATCTGCAAACCTGTTGATCCGGGGAGGAACGCCAGATCAAACGCTGATCTTAATGGACGGAGTTCCAATCTATAATCCGACTCACCTGTATGGCTTCTTCTCTGCATTCAATCCCGATGCCGTCAATAATGTTGAGCTGGTGAAGAGTGGATTCCCTGCGCGATACGGTGGACGATTGTCAGGTGTAACCGACATCACACTTCGCGAAGGAAACGTGAACAAGTTCAGTGGCCAGGCAACTGTCGGCTTGCTTTCGTCGAGATTAATGCTTGAAGGGCCGATCTTCAAAGGCAAGACGTCATTTCTTGTGAGCGGTCGCGTCAGTTACCTGGCACTAATGAAAGGGCTGCTGGCCGAAAAAGTCGGCAACGCTTCACTTGATGGCTACAAGTTTCATGACATCAATGCAAAGATCAACCATCGCATCAATGCTGCCGACAGGATCTATGCCAGTGTGTACACCGGCAGCGATCAAATGACTTCACGTTACACCAGTGAAACAATCGATAGCCTTGGCGGCGGCAAACTTGAACATAGCACGGGCACTTCACGCGACAAAATGGGATGGAGCAACCTGCTTGCGAGTTTCCGATGGAATCACGAACTGTCGTCAACAGGTTTCTTTAATGTTACGGCGTATATGTCGAGCTATTCTCTTTTAATAGAGAACGACGATGCATCACACACAGTGACTGAACCAGATGGCGCATCTACCGACACATTCAATCAATATAAATGGCAGTCAAAGATCAGGGATTTCGGCGTTAAGGTAGACTTCGATTACATACCTAATCCCAAGCATTACATTCGCTACGGCCTGGCCGGCATACGCCACGACTTCACTCCAGGTGTCGCCGCCACGCGAAGCTCCGATTCCGAGGTTACACCGCCGGCAGCTAATTCGTCGTCATCGACCTTCGAACAGATTGCGTACGTCGAAGATGACATCAACGTTAATTCGAAGGTGAAGGCGAACGTCGGTCTTCATGCTGTTTCGTACTCGGCAACCGGTAAGATCTACAAGGGTCTTCAGCCGCGAGGATCGATCCGTTATTCATTGCCCGGTAATGTTGCTCTGAAAGCATCGTATTCTTACATGCAGCAATTTTTACAAACTCTTACCAATGCAGGTCTGGGATTTCCGTAGAGGTCTGGACACCATCTACCGCCACGGTAAAACCTCAAACATCTCAACAGGTAGCCGTTGGAGCTGCCAAAACCAGTGGTGATATCGAAATCTCAGTTGAAGGATTCTATAAGAAGTTGAACAACCTTGTGGAATACAAAGAAGGTACGAGTTATCTCGACAACGATAAACCGTGGTACGACAAGGTTACACAAGGCCGTGGAAAGGCTTACGGTCTTGAACTCTTCGTTCAGAAAAAAGTCGGGAGAATAACTGGCTTCGCTGGTTATACATTGTCGTGGAATAAACGTCAGTTCGATGACCTTAATCGTGGCCAATGGTATTATGCACGGTACGATCACCGGCACGACTTTAAAGCAACAGTCAACTACCGGTTTAACAAGCATTTCGATGCAAGTGCCTCATTCCTCTTTGCAACAGGAAGCGCGGTTACCGCTCCCGTTGGTCGCTTCGCTTCCGGGTTTCCTGGAAATGGTCCTGTTGTAATTAACGAATATGAGTCGCGCGGAAATTACCGCATGCAATCATATCACCGTTTGGATCTCAGTGTGAATTACATTGTTACCCACAGGCCGATTCGAACATCGGGCTTCTGTTGGTCTGTACAATGCATACGACAGGCTGAACCCATTCTATATCCAGTACGACCAGAACTACTATCGTTACGTGTCCGTAAGTTTATTCCCGATCATGCCTGCAGGCAGCTATTCAATAAAATTCTGACGGAATGAAGAAGCTGATACTATTTGGAATGTTGATTTTGTTGATCGCTTGCGAGCCGGGCGATCTCGTCAATCTGCCGTCCGAGCCCGAACGAATCACGATCTTGTCTTACAACCAGGTTGGCGAGCCATGGTTCATCATGGTAACTACAACGATACCAACAACACAGCGATTTCCCTTTACGAATCCCTTGCCAAACGCGATCGTGTCGATCTACGAAGATGAAAGTTGCAAGAGCAATTGCCCATCGATACCAGCAATGTGTCTAACTCGGCCAACGCCTTGTCGTACTTCCGGTCAACAACTCACTCGCCAAGACCTGGACATAGTTATAAAATTGCTGTAGAAGCTGAGGGATTAGCGACGGCCACTGCCGAATATGTTCAGCCCACAGCAGTAGAAGCCGACATTACTTTCAGCTTGCGGGAAAAAAAAGCGCCTGGTATCTAAGGTAGCAACCACAGACAACACTGGAACACACATCAGCTACGATACCGCGAATCAGTGGATCTTCAACGTATCATTTACGTTCACAGACCCACCCGGAACGACTACTATGATTTTTGGATCCGCATAGCCACCTCGGCAGATAGTCTTGAGACACACTTCTCAGAAGGTCTCTTAAGTATCGACGGAAATCCAAGCATCGATCCCATCCTTGGTGGGCAGATCTGTCCGACGAAAATTTCGACCGCCAGAAAGTGAAGTTAAAGTTTGTGTATAAAGTGGACGATTTCCAGCTCGAAACATTTCCTCCAATAGATCTGCCCAGTTGGTTCCGTGTATCCTTAAGGACAATGAACGAAGCACAGTATAAATTCAATGTACAATCCCGCAAGCAGCAGCTTGCCGAGTACGATCCCTATGCTCAACCTATCACTACGTATACAAATGTGAAGAATGGTTTGGGTGTGTTTGGCGGTTATACGCCGTTCTCGAGAACATTCAACTACGTACTGCAGTAACGACAACCTGCCATCCATCGCCCTGCCCGATCCCATGTACTGCCGCGAAATTTCCCTGGTTGATGGCGAAAGAAAGTTTCAATAAGCTGTTCATGTAAGCTAGCTCCGAACCAACAGGCACGGCGGAAAACGTTGTTGCGAATGGCATCTTGCCTTCGTATCTCTTTTCTCCTTTGAAAAGAATAGTTACCGCGACAGAATCTTTAGCGCCAATTTTTCCTAATTGACTCTTATCGATGTTCGTCCACACGTTGCCATATTGGATATCGAGCACGGGAATGTTTCCGTTGATCTCATTGCCATTCACTACAGCATTCATGTTTGCCAACCGGACTATCTCGCCTTCGAGTGGCTTTCCGACTTCTTCAAATGTGATCGTGCCCGAAGCCAATCTCGCGCCAGTGTATGAATACACATCGCGGCCGTGAAACGTGTACGAATCGGCGGAACCTTTCAGCCTGTTCACAGTCTCGTCGATCTCGCGGACTCCGTCGATACCCATCGACTCCGCAATGAGAGTCAGCGTTCCGTTGTCGGGCGTCACAAAATAATGTCCCGTCTTTGTTCTCATGACGATAGATTTCCGTTTGGAGCCAACGCCTGGGTCAACGATCGACACGAACACGGTACCGGTCGGCCAATAAGATGCGGATTGGTTTAAGCGATACGCCGCCTCGCTGATGTTGTATGCAGTAATCTCATGCGTGAGGTCGTAGATGGCAAGGTCTTTCGACACAGATGTGGCAACACCTTTCATCGCCGCGACCGCCCCGTCTTTCAAACCGAAGTCGGACTGGAAGACGAGAATTTTTCTTTCTTTCGTACAACTAAAGAGCAAAAGAATCAGCGTAATATAGATGGCTTTCATCTCCCCAATATATGATTTCCGTAGCTGAAGCCAGAAAGCTGGCGATGTCGTTTTCCGGCACTGTTGAACGCCCTCATTTTGATCGCGCGTCGTTCCGTGCAAACGACAAAAGGATCTTCATGACACTAAAAGAAGACGAACAGCTTGCCGTGTTGATGCTCAGCCCCGAAGATCAGTCGGTGTTCATCAAATCTCCCGACGGCGCCGTTTACCCGGTACCTAACAAATGGGGACAGGGCGGCGCCACGATCTTCAATTTGAAAAAAGTAAAGAAGGGCCTATTCAAAGACGCCCTCAATTGTGCGTTTCAAAGCAAATTGAATCCACCTAGCGGCGGATCTCGAAAGTCTTAAACCCGGTCACCGGTCCTTCAATGGCTTCGAATGATGTTACTTCGGCTCGCGGTGGACCTTCGTGCACCCATTCTATCATCTCATTCACCAGCGATTCTTCCCCTTCGACTTCAATGTAAACGCTACCTGCAGGTTCATTGAGGACAAATCCTTTCAGCCCGAGCTCCTTTGCTTTATCAACAGTCGACGCGCGAAAAAAAACTCCCTGCACTTCACCACCCACACGTATGTTGCGATGGATGATTGCCATCAGAGTATGTAGTCCGTACTTAAGAATGCAGATTCTCTATTGCGAATGATCTCGCCAATGATCTGCTTATTGTTGTCTATCGCTTTTGTCGCAACCAGGGTTCTTATTGAGAACACTCTCAATGCATCCGGTATTGAAAGCGTTCCTTCAGCGGAATCTTTACGTCCGTTGAACGGGAACGAGTCTGGCCCGCGCTGACATTGCGCATTGAGATTGATCCTTCCAACCTGGTTCACGAAAGCGTCCATCAACGCTGCAACGCGTTTCGAGTCTTGCCCGAAGATGCTTACCTGCTGACCGAAGTTAGAGTTCACCACATAATCGATAGCCTGTTGATCATCGTTGAATGGAACGATTGGCACGATAGGACCAAATTGTTCTTCCGAATAAATTCTCATCTTCGAATTCACTGGATAAAGTAGCGCGGGATAAAAGAAAGAGTGGAACGATTCGCCGCCGTTTTCATTCATCACCTTCGCTCCGTTGGCTAACGCGTCGGTCACAAGGCCCCTTCAGGTACTCAACTTTATCCGGCTCCGGAAGCGGCGTGAGATTAACACCTGGCTCCCACGGCATTCCGTATTTCAACTTCTTCAGCGCCTCCATGTATTTGGCCATGAATTCTTTGATGATCGATTCGTGCACGAAAAGAATTTTCAGTGCAGTGCATCGCTGACCGTTAAACGACAACGAACCAGATATACATTCAGTAACTGCATTATCGAGATCGGCATCCGGCAAAACGATCGCAGGATTTTTCGCATCGAGACCGAGTATCGATTTCAGACGGTGAGGTTTCGGATGTAACCTCTTGAGATCATTCGCACCTTTGTTTGTTCCAATGAATGCAAAGACATCGATACGGCCGGTTTCCATCAAAGCGCCGACGGTCTCACGACCACGACCGTAAATGATGTTGATAACACCAGGAGGAAAGCCATCACGGAATGCCTCGAGCAGCGGACGGATCAACAATACTCCGTACTTCGCCGGCTTAAACACAACGGTGTTACCCATGATCAGCGCCGGTATCAAGGTGCTGAAGGTTTCATTCAACGGGTAATTGAACGGGCCCATACACAACGCAACACCCAACGGCACACGACGGATCTGCGCCATGAAACCCTGCTCTTCAACAAACTTGGCCGAGTTTCTATCGAGGTCTTTCAGCGCTTCGATCGTATCCACGATTGAATCGTAAGTGCGATCGAACTCTCTCTCCGAATCTTTCAGAGGCTTACCGATCTCCAACATCAAAAGGTTAACAACTTCTGCGCGAACTGCTTTCATCTTCGCCAAAAACTTCTCGACATGCGCTATGCGGTCTGTTACCGACATTGTTGGCCACAATCCATGACCGAGGTCGTATGCTTTCACGGCAGCGTCGAGTGCCTTCATCGCCTCGTCGGAGTTTAGAAGCGGTGTTTGTCCTAAAATTTTCTGTTCATGCTTATCACCATTCTTAATAAAAACGGGGCTAAGCACCGGGCTAAGGTTTCCATTCCATTTGAGAAGCTTCCCATCGATGAGATATTCACGCTGTTCAATTGGTTCGCCAATGTTGGGGACTTCATTAGCGTTTGGAAAAATGTTTGTTAAAAAAGTATTCATGATGTTATAATGGATATTGATGAGGACGTTCCAATCCTGGAGGCTCCGGCATTGATCAACTCTTCCGCGAATGCTCTTGATTTTATACCGCCTGAAGCTTTTATAGATACTAACTCTGGTAACACACGGCGCATGATCTGTACATGTTCCAATTTAGCCCCGGTGGCTTGTCCCCCAGCATTGGGGGAAGCGAAGCCAGTTGATGTTTTCACAAAATCTGCACCGGCATCGGCGCATATCTTACAGGCTGATTCAATCTCTTCGTCGGAAAGGTATGCGGTTTCGATAATTACCTTGAGCAGTTTCTCGTGATCGTGAGTTAGTTTGCTGCACTTCGCGATCTCGACCTTCGTCCAGGGAATTCCTGTTTTGAAAGATGTCACGTTCATTACAACATCTATTTCATCGGCACCGTTCTCGATGCCTCTTTTAATTTCATCGAGTTTAGTTTCGGTCATGTTATAACCAAGAGGAAATCCCGCAACCGTTACCAATGCAATTGGAGAGGACCCGATTTCACGTTTCGCGCGCTTTACCCAGAACGGTGGTACGCAAACACCAAAGAATGAATATTGTTTCGCTTCATCGACAAGCCTGTCGATGTCACCGATGGTGAGTGTTGGACTTAGATTGGTATGCTCGATGTACTGAGCAAGACTTGTTTGCCTGTTAGGCATGATTCAATGACGAATCCCGCATATCTTACAGTACTTCATTTTTTCCGGTGGACGTTTCTTCGGTGGCTTGCGATGTCCGAAGTATTGAAACTCGGTGTATTGTGGAGTAAGCTTCGCCCTCTCACTCTTCCTGCGTTGCTTGTTTACTTCTTCAAGCCTGTCGTAGAACTTATCGCGTGCATCGTAAGTCGGTCCCTTGGTCTTCTTTCTCTTCGAAGTTTTAGGAGCGTAGACTTTCGTGGGAAGATTCGGCTTTAGGGATGCAGGTGCTGATTGATTGTTGGCCTGACCATAGGCAAGAGAGCCTATGAATATCAGCACGATCAATGTAGCAATCCCCTTCATGAGGGTACAAAGATACGAAAAGGCTAAAAATCAAATTATTAGACTGCGATTAATCAGTGCCTTATTCCGCATTCGCCGCAATACCGCATTTTGTTCGCGGGTCTGCGCTTCGGAATGCGCTTATGGCCGAAATAAACGGGGGTCGGAATATTGTCTTTTAGACAGAATTTTCAGCGCCCGCTGTTTTTCCTTAGCTCTTTGTTCGATGCGCTCATAGAATTCGTACTCGGGTGAGTGCTTGACATTCCTTCGCTTCGGGGAAAAGAAGCTCGACTTATGCTTCTTTTTTGTCTTCACAGTTTGAAGCATGGAAGGTGCCTCCTTTTGTTTGCCGGGAGATAGAGAGTTGGGCGCGTTCTGAGCCTTCGTCTCCCTTACACCTATCAAACAAACAATTAAAACAAGACAGAATAGAACATTCCTCTTTGCGTGCATAGCGTGTGTTTAACGACTTTCGGTTTATTATATTGTGGATTATGAAACAACATATATCCCTGGTAGCGCTACTTCTTGTATCGCATTTCCTTTTCGCACAAGACCCGCAATCTTATGCGTCGATCGTTGAACCGAAAGCATTAAAAGAAAACTTATCGATCATTGCATCCGACGCAATGGAGGGCAGGTTCACCGGTTCGAGAGGTCAAAAGATGGCAGCAGCTTTTATTGCCGATCATTTCGAACGATTAGGACTTAAGGCGATCAATAATGGAAGTTATTATCAGCCATTCAATTTGTATTCCTATAAGCAAGGCGAGATCAGTATTGCTTCGGCAACCAAAAAGTTTTCGACACATGAGGATGTAGTTTATTATGGCACTGCAGATAGCGGTGGTCCAAAACAAGTTGAAGTTGTGTTTGTTGCTGGTGGATCGGAAGATGACCTGGTGCAGGTAGTTGTTAAAGATCGCGTTCCGTTGTTGATCGCACCTGATCTCGAATTTGGTAAAGTTATACCGATCGTCAACAAGTTGAAGGCAAGCGGGGCCGCTACTGTGATGATATACAGTATGGTTCCTGATGAGGAATACAGAACATTTATGGAGGAGCTTCAGGGCACGTTATCGAGTGGAAGGACTTCGTTGCATCGGGCGAGTGCTGATGAAGTACAGGTATACATCGTGAGCAAAGCTGTTGTAGAAAATATGTTTGGAAGTTTTGATAAGCTGAAGCCTGTGATTGCGGGGCAGAAGAAGAATGCGTTGAAGAAGATGAAACCGGTGAAGGCAACTTTAACGGCGCAGATCACGGAGAGTACGATAAAGACTGAGAACGTGATGGGCTACCTGGAAGGGACTGACAAGAAAGACGAAGTGTTGTTGATAACGGCTCATTACGATCACATCGGTGTGGCAAATGGTACTGGCGGCGATTGGGTAAACAACGGTGCCGACGATGATGGGTCGGGTACTGTAAGTGTATTGCAGCTGGCGACGGCTTTCACGCAAGCGAAGAAGGATGGTCACGGAACGAGAAGGAGTATTTTGTTTATGACTGTGGCTGCAGAAGAGTTGGGGTTGTATGGATCGGAGTATTATACGGATACGAACCCGGTGATTCCGTTAGAGAAGACCGTTGCTGATTTGAACATTGATATGGTTGGAAGGTGGGATCCGCAGCATGCGGGGAAGGCGCCGTATGTTTATGTGATTGGTGCTGATAAGTTATCGTCGGAGTTGCAGGAGATCAGTGTACGGAATAATGAGAAGTACACGAAGCTGGAGTTTGATTACACCTATAATGATGAGAATCATCCGTCGAACTTATATCATCGTAGTGATCATTGGAATTTTGCGAAGCATAGGGTGCCGATCATCTTTTACTTTGATGGGATCCATGAGGATTATCACAAGCCGAGTGATGAGGTGAGTAAGATTGATTTTGATTTGTTGGCAAAGAGGGGGCAGTGTGTGTTTTACACGGCGTGGGAGATAGCTAACCGTGATGGGCGTCTTAAGGTTGACAAATAAAAAAGCCCTGGAGCAGATCATGTGATCGCATCAGGGCTTTAGAATAAAAAAAGGCAACGACTTACTCTCCCGCGTTTTACCGTAGTACCATCAGCGCTGGTGGGCTTAACTTCTCTGTTCGGAATGGGAAGAGGTGATCCCCACCGCTATAGTCACCTTAAGGTCATTCTGATCATCTTCTATGATCAGTTAATATCGTTGACATGTCATCCGCCGTAGCTTTAGCGAAGGCGGATGAAAGAAGAAAGAATAGTATTAAGCGAGCAACAGTTGGTGAATTGTATCCATGAAGTACACCTTGCGGTGAGTTCATGATTTTGCTTTTCATTGTTGCCCTGAAGCGGGTCTTGCGACTGCTCCAGGGCCTGTATTATGAAGCGTTTGGGTAATTAGTACTGCTCGGCTTTGCCATTCCTGGCTTTACACCTGCAGCCTATCAACGTCATAGTCTATGACGTCCCTTGTAAGGAAGTCTCATCTCGAGGTGGATTTCGCGCTTAGATGCTTTCAGCGCTTATTCCGTCGCAACATAGCTACCCGGCGGTGCCACTGACATGACAACCGGTACACCAGCGGTTGCTCCAACCCGGTCCTCTCGTACTAAGGTCAGAGCCTCTCAAACTTCCTGCGCCCATCACAGATAGGGACCGAACTGTCTCACGACGTTCTGAACCCAGCTCGCGTGCCACTTTAATGGGCGAACAGCCCAACCCTTGGGACCTTCTCCAGCCCCAGGATGTGACGAGCCGACATCGAGGTGCCAAACCTCCCCGTCGATATGAGCTCTTGGGGGAGATCAGCCTGTTATCCCCAGAGTACCTTTTATCCTTTGAGCGATGGCCCTTCCATGCAGAACCACCGGATCACTTTATCCCGCTTTCGCGCCTGATCGACTTGTCTGTCTCACAGTCAAGCATGCTTATGCTAATGCACTCCACGTACGGTTACCAAGCGTACTGAGCATACCTTTGAAAGCCTCCGATACACTTTCGGAGGCGACCACCCCAGTCAAACTACCCACCACACAATGTCCCAATTTCTTGGTTAGGTATCGGAAAAATAAAGGGCGGTATTTCACCGTTGACTCCCCGGAGACTAGCGCCCCCGGATCAAAGCCTCCCGCCTATCCTACACATCATCTTCCCAATACCAATGTGAAGCTATAGTAAAGGTTCATGGGGTCTTTCCGTCCCGTGACGGGTAAACGGCATCTTCACCGTTACTACAATTTCACCGAGCTCATGGCTGAGACAGCGCCCAGATCGTTACACCATTCGTGCAGGTCGGAACTTACCCGACAAGGGAATTTCGCTACCTTAGGACCGTTATAGTTACGGCCGCCGTTTACTGGGCTTCAGTTCAAAGCGTCGCCTTGCGGCTAACTTCCCCCCTTAACCTTCCAGCACCGGGCAGGTGTCAGGCCATATACTTCATCTTGCGATTTCGCATAGCCATGTGTTTTTGTTAAACAGTCGCCTGGGCCATTTCTCTGCGACCTCTCTATTGCTAGAGGAGGCAACCCTTCTCCCGAAGTTACAGGTTAATTTTGCCGAGTTCCTTAGCCATGAATCTCTCGAGCACCTTAGGATTCTCTCCTCAACTACCTGTGTCGGTTTGCGGTACGGGCAACTGCAAAATATGCTTAGCGGATTTTCTCGGAAGTCTGCTTACGTCCACTCAATTCGGCCGAAGCCTCCTTGTACTTTCAGGTTTCATCATCAAATACGGACTTGCCTGTATAAGATATAACTACGCCCTTAAACGCCCTTTCGTCTGTGCGCGGAACTTTCACTACTCCTTCTCCACATCGCTCTTGCAGTCGGTACTGGAATATTAACCAGTTGTCCATCGAATACGCCCTTCGGCTTCTCCTTAGGTCCCGACTTACCCGCGGCTGATTGACATTGCCGCGGAAACCTTAGTCTTTCGGTGGGCAGGGTTCTCACCTGCCTTATCGTTACTTATGCCTACATTTGCTTTTCCATTCGCTCCACCTCTGGGTTACCCCTCGGCTTCGCCGCTAATGGAATGCTCCCCTACCACTGCATTGCTGCAATCCTGAGCTTCGGTACTATACTTAATGCCCGATTATTATCGATGCTCTGTCGCTCGACCAGTGAGCTGTTACGCACTCTTTAAAGGAATAGCTGCTTCCAAGCTAACCTCCTGGCTGTCTCAGCAACTGAACCACCTTAGTTCAACTTAGTATAGATTTTGGGACCTTAGCTGCAGGTCTGGGTTCTTTCCCTCTCGGACACGGACCTTAGCACCCGCGCCCCTCATTGCAAGGTATATTTGACACCATTCGGAGTTCATCTGGATTTGGTAGGATGTGACTCCCCCTAGTCCAATTGGTAGCTCTACCTGTGCCAAACTTAACCCTCACACTGCTCCTAAAAGCATTTCGGGGGAGTACGAGCTATTTCTCAGTTTGATTAGCCTTTCACCCCTACCCTCAGTTCATCCAAAAACTTTTCAACGTTTACTAGTTCGGACCTCCATCCCGTGTTACCGGAACTTCATCCTGACCAAGGGTAGATCACAAAGTTTCGCGTCTAATACCACTGACTATGCGCCCTATTCAGACTCGCTTTCGCTCCGGCTGCGCGTCTATATAACGCTTAACCTCGCCAGTGACATTAACTCGTAGGCTCATTATGCAAAAGGCACGCCGTCACTCCATTACGGAGCTCCGACCGCTTGTAAGCGTATGGTTTCAGGTTCTCCTTTCACCCTCCTGTTCGGAGTGCTTTTCACCTTTCCTTCACAGTACTGGTTCACTATCGGTCTCTCAAAAGTATTTAGCCTTACCGGATGGTGCCGGCAATTTCAAACGGGGCGTCTCCGACCCCGCCCTACTCAGGATACTACCTCTCTCCTCTCGTTTTGTTTAAGGGGCTATCACCCTCTATGGCCGGATTTCCCACTCCGTTCAACTCTCGATCAGTTTTGATTATGTAGTCCTATAACCCTCTACCAGCCGTAACTGGTAAAGTTTGGGCTCTTGCGCTTTCGCTCGCCACTACTGGCGCAATCACTATTGTTTTCTCTTCCTCCAGGTACTTAGATGTTTCAGTTCCCTGGGTTCGCTTTCCATTGCTGGAATAACCATTGCTGGTTGGGTTGCCCCATTCGGACACCTGCGGATCAATTCCTGTTTGCGGATCCCCGCAGCTTTTCGCAGCTTACCACGTCCTTCTTCGCCTTTGAGAGCCTAGGCATCCCCCATACGCCCTTTCTTACTTCTATAATCTCTGATCTCACCTTTGTTAAATGGATCAGAGCAACGTATCGTATTCTATCTACTTCACAGTAAATAAAACAGATTCACCTATTGTGCTCGCTTAATTATTCTGCACTTGATTCACATCAATTGTGCAGAACATTAAAATTGTAATTAGTTATTATGTGTTTACATCAACCGTAGTTGATATACAGACACACCACTACTACTACTTTTACTACTCTTTCTTCAACATGTCAATGAACTCTTATGATAGTCTTTTAGCTTCGATGTAAATAAAAGCGGCTCGCTTTCATTCGGATCTCTGCATCCATCATACGTGGAGAATATCGGATTCGAACCGATGACCCCCTGCTTGCAAAGCAGGTGCTCTAGCCAGCTGAGCTAATCCCCCGAGTACCTTCCAGACCTGCGTTCAGGCCTCTACTCCTCCGTGGGCATGCGTGGACTCGAACCACGGACCTCTACATTATCAGTGTAGCGCTCTAACCACCTGAGCTACACGCCCTTGTTCTAACTTAGCCTTACGGCCAAGCGGCTTGTAGCCACTTTGGTGCGGCTTACTGCTCCTTACTTTACTTCTCAATATCTTAAGTGACTGCCTGATAGCGGACCTAACCAAGGTTTCTGGTATGAGCAGTTGCAGTTACCTGAACCACTGAATTCTTCGGATCATAATCAATTCCATTTGGGAAGATCAATGGCTTATCGCTGACTGTAATATTTCCCATGTCTCGGCACCGTCGGTGGATTTATAAACTGCACCGGCATAAAACTCCTTTCCTTGCTTGCCGTTCTTGTGAACCGGTGTCGGGCTGACAACGAGGAATAGTGTTCCGTTCGACGTGAGCGTGATATTCGAATGCACACGTGTTCTCACCAATACCTTTGTTCTTCAGCGTCCACGTCTTTCCATCGTCCGTAGATTTGAATACGCCTTTGTTGTAGACTGTCGCATAGAGCGTGCGGTTATTCGGGGCCGACTTCGGATCGATGATAATAGAAGTTGTGGCGGAGTTATCACTCATCCCTTCAACCGACGGTTGCCATGTCTTACCGCCGTCGGTCGATAATGCCACACCCCCGTGAGCGCGCTCTTTCCAACCTGGATAGCGCGTCATTTTTCCTCGCGGAAAATCGTGAAGGCTCGACCATACGGACCATACTTTATTTTTCACGTCTGGGTCGAAGGCCATCCAATAACATGTGTTCTGCCACTGCGATGGAATTCCAGTTGCGGAGCGTGTCCAACTCTTACCACCATTAAATGAATGATGATAACCGATGGTCGGTATAACTGATCGCGATATGGACTGCTGTCGAACGGATCGAAATGAACGCCGTATGCAGTTGTTACATCAAGGCCGTTGGTGACAAACGAGCTGTCTGCCTGTAATTTGCTATAGATCCCTTTCCATTGCTTGCCGGCCGTCGATGGTTTTCATGGTCCGATACCAATCGGTAACAATCGCTACGTTTCCATCGATGGGAGAAACACCTACATCGATGAGGCGAATGTATTCACCACCGAAAGCTTTCTGAACCCAGGCGTCGTTAAGGTTGGCTGCATCCTGACCGTCCTTTACGGCGTATTGACCTGAGCCACCGCCGCCTTTCCAAACCCAACTCCATGTTTTACCGGCATCACTGGTCTTCAGAGCTCCGTACCAATGCTTGCTGGTCTCCTCATAACGATTACAGACAACGTAAGCGTGGTCCGCATCAAATTCGGAGCACGACACCATCGAATAACTAGGTTTTATTTTGTTGACGTCGTTGTTGATCGTAGGATCACTGACTTTCGTCCATGTTGCGCCGTTGTTGTTCGAAGTCCATAGTTCGGTGTAACCAAACTCTTCCTGTACTGTTTTCGATTGATCCTGGTGCAACGCGTACAGGATCACATTGTCGGTATTTTTTACGGTACCTGCTGTGAATGAAAATGCGGGCGACATGCCGGCTGCTAATGGCTTCTCATCGATGGTCCCGGTTTGCTTATGAAAAGTAACGATGCAGGTTTGAAGTGAATAAGAGTACATCGTCTTTCAAACTGCCTTTGTTGGTGTAAATGAAATCGATAGGATATTGAAGATCTTTTCGTGTGAATGTTTGCGCCGTTGTCGTTCGAATAATAGAACGACTTTCCCAGGCTGAAATAGAATGCATCCTTTTTCACAGGATCGATCCGGATGCGATGGATCTCGGGGCTTTCCGTGTTGTACTGCGAGTTCGGAACAACTTTGAGGTCGAACGTTGCGTGATCGCCTTTGAATTCTTCGCCCGCTATTTCCTCTTTTTTGGGGAATAGGGCGTTCCCAGGTCTTTCCGCCATCGGTTGACCGGTTAAGGAAGGAAGACCCTATATATATAGTGTTCCGGTTGTGGGGATCGTATGCGAATGATTGGATCCGTTAGGAAAATTGACCTGCGAGTATGAATCGCCGCCGTCGATTGTAATGTACGCGCCGGTCATGTCGCACCGGACAAGGAACTCGTTGGTACTTTCGTACGAGAACGTGGGTATGAAGGTAGCGCCGCCACCACCGGGTCCGATCTTCTCCCAACGTGGTTCGATGGTGAGATTGGTTTCTGCCTGCTTCGTTTTGCACGAAGAAAGGAAAAAGAAGGAGAGCACGGCCCCAGCATACCCAAACCGTAACCTGCTGGCTGGCTCTCCAAATTGCTAAACGATATGTAAAACGCATTTTTCTCTACTATAAGGTAGAGACATGGGTGGGGGGAAATCTCATGGACGCCGGCAAAAAAATATTATCCACACTTATTCATCTCTCAAAAACCTCACCGGGTTCACAAAACGCTGCGCGCAACGACTCGATGATCACCGAAGCCAAGGTCATCGCAATGACAACAACATCGGCAAACAATATGTCGACCAGTTGATTGATGTGTGGTAGGCAAAGGTCGCCAACCATTGTGACATCAGTTGATAAACAACAGGCACCACGATAACGGTCGACAAGATGGTTATGTAGAGGTATGGCGCAGCCAGCTTGAAAGCAATACCACTGATACGCGAACCCAAACTTTCCTGATACCTATTTCCTTTCGTCGCTGCTCCGCCGTGTAGGAAGACACCGCATAGAGACCGATGACAGAAATGAAAATTGCCACCATCGTAATATAGAAGATCACAGTCGAAAACACATGATCGTTTTCGTGGAGCTGATCAAAACTATCGGTCATCGGCACAATCATAAATACACCGCGTGGATTGAGCTCGCGCCACGTTTCGTTCGATCTGTCTCTTCGCATCCTCCGCATTGTCGAGGGATGAAGACGGATTGAGATGAAAGCGCGTGAAAACGTACTATTTCCATTTATGCTGGCCAGCATTATCATTGGGGGTATGACAGTATGCACCGACTCGAGATGAAAGTCGTTCACAACTCCGACGACCTCACCAGGTATCGACATGACCACGTGAGCTTCTGACCAATCGCATTGGTCCTTGTCCAGCCAAATGTCTTCAGCGCCGTTTCATTGATGATAAATTTATTGGAGTCAGCAAGCTGGTTTGGACGAAAGTTTCTCCCCTCAAGGATCTTTATTCCATACGTGTCGAGGAACTCAGGAGTGATGTAGCAACTCTCGACACCGATAGCATTTTCAATGCCGGGAATGTTCACGATGCGTCCGTCGTAGTTGAGTGTATTAACGGGTCAGCCCTTGAGAATATCCAAACAACTCGACACCAGGAATTGACCGAAGCTTGTTTCGAAAACTTCCGCGCTCTCCGAAAATGTATCGCAACAACATTAGAAATCTTTAATCCCAACTCTTTATTAGAAATGTATTTAAGCTGGTCGCGAATGATCAGCACCGAAAAGGATCAGCATGCCCGATATCATTACCTGCAGAAGAACCAGTGAATTGCGAGTGTTGAATAGTTTACCGCTACTTGAAATGGTTTTATTACGAAACGCATTCAGTACGCCAGACGTGGACACAGCAGTTGCCGGAAAATATCCCGATAGAAAAATTACGACTACGAACACCGATGCGAGTACGAGCATAAACCTCGCATCGATAACATTTTCCAGCGTTATGCTAATGCCAGTAAATGGACGTAAACGAAGGTGGAAAGCAAGTACACCAGCAATCCTGCAACCAAGAGGGGCCATGATGAACGAGATCGCAATCTCGGTGATAAACTGAAACACCAACTGTGCCCGAACAGCACCCAACACCCGTCGGATACCAACCTCCTTCATTCTCGTTGTCATCTTTGCCAACGCAATGTTGATAAAGTTGACACAGCTCATCAACAGTATAAGAATTCCAGTGAGCACTACTATTCGGATCATCGATTCGCTTCCACCGGGTTTCATCTGCCTACCGGCATTCGACTTCAGATGGATCGACGACACAGGTTCAAGCATGAAATCGAAAGACTTATTATTCTGACGACGATCCAGGACAGTACTTATCTGCAAAAGCGCCGAGCTTTCCCTGGAGCGATGTCGCTGCCGCTTCGTTATCCAGCGACACATAGGTCCATATTGGCTTGAAGGAACCCCAGATTATCTGGTCTGAGTTTTTCGATCGCCTTGAAAGACGCAAGAAAATTGAAACTGAAGTGCGGTATTCGTCGGTAAGTCTTTGAACACTCCCGTAACGGTGAACGGTATCTCACCGCCCCCGGATAGCCGTTGTATACAAGCACCTTGCCGATCGGGGTCTTTATCTTGAAAATACTTCCTGGGCGATCGATGCGAGATCACCACCGAATTTGGAGTAGAAAAAACAGACGATGGATTACCATTGATCAGCGGAAATCCAAAGACGCGAAAAACCGCAGTGTCAACAAACAGAAACTTGCTCTCCTGGAAGATTTCGTTGTTGTGTCGGATGATCGGCCTGTAAGTTTCCCAAAATCTTATTGATTCTTTATTTCCGGGAATTCCTCTTTCAACGCCCGGGCCCATCGGGGCTGGTCCGCCCGCATCTTTTGAGAACACTCCGGTAGATGATACCGCTTGATTGGCGACACGATAAATTGATGCGTTCACATATTGCCTGTCGTACGAGAGTTCATGCAGGCAATAGAAGGCTATGAACAGGCATGGCTGTCAATCCAATAGCCAAGTCCGCCGACAGTCACCCAATTGTGCATCCGGTATTTGTGGAACTGACGGATCATTACCTTCAGATAGCTGACAACGAGAGCCGGCAGAAATTTGCGTGTTATCTGCCACGACCGTTTTTCTTTTTACATCATGAAGCTCACGACCGATATCTTCTGCTGATCCGATCTCGTCGATGGCCGTGTCGAACGCATGCTCGGGCGATTGACCGGAATTGATAAGATGTTCCACTCGATCGCGCAGGTGAGTTTCCAACTCTTCTACTTCACCGTCTTCGAGTCGCCCTTGGCCTGCATTTTCTTTCGCCTGTAGTGATGGCTTCTTTGAGATCGAACATATTTATCACTTTATTTCAACGACACTTTTAGTTCAGGTAAGCTCCAGAATCGCATCATCGTATTGTGTACGCTGATCCACGCCTCCTTTTCTTTCAACAGTTCCTTCTTCCCTTGTCGGTGATCTTATAGTATTTCCGCTTGCGGTCGTCTTTCACAATCCATTCGGAGGAGATGAATTTTTCGGACTCGAGCTTGTGAAGTACCGGGTATAACATTCCATCGGACCAGAGAAGACTTCCGCCGGAGACGGATTTTACTTCCTGTATGATGTCGTAACCATAATTTTTCTCGCGGTTGAGGATGGTAAGGATGAGAGGCTTTGTGGAAGCGGCCATTAGGCCTTTCGTGAGAATTTGCATTAGGTGATCTATCTACATAGATAATCTACGTAAATCTAGAAAATTTGTTCAGTTTACAGGGAAAACCTCTTCAATTTTCTTTTCAAACTCTGGATTGGAAGGCCTGACGAAATCATCCGCAATCACCTCGCCACGCTCGTTGAAAATGACGTAGTGGGGTACACCACGGTTCCATTTTCAAAAAAAAATCTTCTTTATCGCCGCCACTATCTTCTTATTCGCCCTTGCATGATATCCTTTCAAACCAAACTTATCGATATCTTTTAGCCACGCTTTTACCTGCGAGTCATTATCGATACTGAGATACAACCGCGACACTTTGTGTCTGTCCATCAAAGCATAGTAAGCCGAATCGTAATTTTTGAATTCGCCCTTACACGGACCACACTAGCTCGCCCATAGATCAACAAACACTCTTTTTACCCTCGAACTTTGTCTTGATGAATTCCGAAAGGTCCATGTCTTCGGTTTCCAATCTCTCACTCTTGAATTTCTGTTGTCGGCTCGATCAGTTTTTTCTGAAGGTCGTCAGTGAAATAAAAAATATCATTGCTTTCAATCACATTATTGAATTCGATGGAACGAGTTTTGGAATACGACAGCAGGGCATCGCCCTAAGTAGCTTTCTTGCAAGAACGGATGTCTTATCATATTGGTCTCCCCTGTAATCTTTATAAAAGGTGAACTGATCGGCTGATTAACCATCCCCAAACAAGTCCAGCAGGTGCGTCTCATTGTTGAAATAGTAAAGCACTTCTCCCCTGTTTTTCGACAGACCGGACAACACTGTAGGAGATCCCATTCCTGGTTTCTTCTTTTTCGAATGAAAGCTTTTTGTTCTTGTAATAATTCAGCAGATCGACCAGCGGGGGGTCGATAGACACGGGTTCTTTTCCTTCCTCAGTGGAGTAACATATACATTGAATACACTCTGCCTGCCTTTATCGTTAGTGAGGAAGTAAATGTCAGGATTACCTTTTTGATCGTAGGCCGTCACAAATTGGTAGCATGGCAGCTTCGTAATAAGCTCCATGTTGCTGGGAGGCGGCTGTTTATACGAAGGATCGACTTCTTTGCTGAGCGCTTGCGGGAAGTACTCACCATTCATCCATACCCTGGACGTCCGTATTTGGCCAATCTTTTCCTTGCCGCCGACTGCTTCGAAATATGGTTCCAGTATTTCATCAACCTGTTGAGAGAAGGCTGGCGCTACAACAACAATGAGTGTGATAAACAAACAGAGCCTCAGCATAGCTTAAGGTCTTAAGAAAAGTCGAAAAATGCACTGAGCTTGCTGATTAAAACGACTATAAGAAGCGTTGGAGTGAGGAATCTCGCACACAGCCACATGGATCTTTTCAAAAGAGTGGGAAGAAATGTCAATGCCAGCTTCACTTTCGAATGCCTTGAGTGTCCATGCCCTGTTAACAAACAACACTGTCAGTAAGCCCGACAGCGGCAGCGCGATGTTGATGAAAGCATCGAAAGCAAGATCAAAAAAGCTTTTAACACTGCCATTAACTACGATAAACTCCGTAAATGTTTTGTTTGCCCCGAACGACAATGCAATCGGAATAAAAAGAATGAACGCCAGGAAGCCAACGACAAGCGCTGTGCTCCATCTCTTTCGTTTCAGTATCTCAACCGCAGAGCCGACGACAGGTTCAAAAACTGAAATGGTCATCGCGAGTGCTATGAACGACAGGCTTAAAAAGAAAACACTCCCAAGCAGTTGTGAATAAGGTATGGAATCGAAGTAATGGAATAGTGTTTCAAAAATAAATGCGGGTCCGCTTTCCATACTTACACCGAGCGGAAACACAAATAAGCAACACATCAATCCGACAATCGTATCGCTTTGTACGATGATGTTCGATAGCGTAATGATCTTCTGTGGACGTTTGGACGTAGTATCGGTTTTGAGGTAGCTGCCATACATCAACATACTGCCAGCGCCGAGTGACAATGAGAAGAAAGCCTGGCCGAGCGCATCGGACAACATCGACTTCCATTCGTTTACTCCATTCGGAAATGTGTTCAGTACTTTACCGAAGCTCGCCTCTATTGCAGAACTGTTCGATAAATTTCGGATGGCGAAGAAAAGAAGCATGATGCCGAAAACGGGGCACAACTATTTTCGATACTCTGCCGATGCCATTGCTTACCCCGAGCGCAACAATGAAAATGTTGATACCAATTAAGACGGCTGCAATCAATATAACTTCGCCGGCGTGGCTCTGAACATAGGCCCGAAAATTTTCCGGAGCCGAGTGGAAAGAAAACCGATGAAGTAGCGGGTTGTCCACGTTAGTAGTATGATAAAGATGGAGAACAACACAAAGCAACAGATGACGTTCACGATCCAATGCCTTTCCATCGTTTACCTCCTAACGTTTCATAAGCTATCACAGGACTGCCTTGGTTCGATGGCCGATTGGCTATCTCCATCGTCATTAAGGGTATGCCAACGGTGAGTGTGAAGAAGAGGTAGACAAACAGGAACAGGATTCCATGTGTAAAAAATAGCTGCGGGAACGCGATGAGATTAGCAACGCCGACGGCGCTGCCGAGGTGATGCGAGGGACGAAGACAAGGGTGCTCTGAAAGTCGCCGCGTTTGTTAACCATGGCGTTAATTTATCCAACTAATTTCGGAAAACCTCAGGACCTCATCAATCGGCAATGATTCGTCAGTTGATCGCAATGATGGATCTTCACGATGTTGAGATCTTTGTCGATCAGTATATCTGCCGGTATCCTGACGAAGTTCGCCCCTTCCTGTGGTGTCAGCTTATAACCTGCTGCGTCGGCTATCGCAATACGATCGGCGGCGCTACCCGAAGTCATCACTTTATTGATCAACTCCGGTGAATTCGTTAGTCCGAACATCTCATACAACTTTCCTTCGGGATCGGATAACAGCGTAAAGCCGAGTTCCTGTTTTCCAACATAGGGCTTCATGTCGTCGATGGATGACTCAAACACGGCGACCATTACAATACCGGCTTTGTCGAAATCCTTTTGTCTTAGCGAAAGCTCGTGGACGCGCAAGTTGCAAAGGGCACACGCGCCATTTCGATAGAATGCAAGAAATACCTTTTTGCCTTTCAGATCTGAAAGATGAAATGTTTTTCCGTCGATTGTTGTGGCTGTAAAATCAGGGGCGATGTTCATATCTTTTATACATTAATTCCCCTTTTCGACTTCTGTCACCCTACGTCACCGACAACTTATTCATCATTTTTCGCGCTTGCTCGAGGACACTTGTATTTCTGATTGCGCATAGAATGATCATTCTTATAATGTTCCGGGATCTTGCCTGTGAGAAAAAGATCTTTTAACAATCCAGAACAGTGCACTGAGATCCTGCTGAGGTACTTGTGGAATCGAATCGTACTTACGTTCACTCCGCTCAACCTCCTCCCACTGTGTTACGAAGTCTTGCTGTCCTATCTCGAGCTCCGTAAGTGTTTCGCTGATCGATCGGTCTCTCAATTGTTTCAGCCAAAGCCTTCGCGCGATGGCGAAAATCAACGTCTTCATCGTACACGTAAGGGTGAAATCCTTCTTAGTGATGTAAGTCAGCAAAACCATGACTGCATCCTGGAAGACATCCTCTGCATCCTGCGCATTGCGCTGTTCATCAAAACATACTTCTCTACCGAAGGGAAATAGTGAAGATATACTTCGTAGATGGCCTTTTCCTCTTTCTCGAGCAAACCGGAAAAGCAATTCATTGTCGGTCATAGGAATGTGTGTAAAGAGATTAATTCCAATATTTTAATTCTGTCACCCAACGGGTCGTTGAAATCTATCAATAAGAGAATTGAACAATTCGGAGCGCGGTGGAATATCCAAAAACGGATATCTCACTTTCGATAGATATAATCCTTGCGGATAAGCACTCCTGATGAACTCGACAGGCTCGGTTGACTTCAAAATATTCTCCAATTCGTCAACTTCCAGTTCGCCGCGTCCGATCATCAGGAGTCTGTCGACTATCATCCTGATCATGCCATTCAAAAATCGATTGGCCGAAATTTCGAAGCGAAGGTTGTCGCCATTCTTATCGGTATAAAGATTTGCGGAGGTGATGTTGCAAATGGTCGTGCGGCGTTTCGGCTACTTTCCTGCAAAAGTTTCGATAGTCGTTATAGCGCGGCAAGATCATGACGGCCTTCTTCATCTCGCCGAGCCTAAGATTCTTTTCGGTGTAGAGAGAACTGATGGTGCTGAGAAATGGATCGTTATAAGTATGGATGAAATAATTGTATGTCCTTTCGACAGCGTGGAGACGCGCGTGCTTGGCTCCTTTCATTGGATCACATCGAAGACTGCGATATCGGTCGGCAGGTTTTTATTCAGTCTGAACAGAAGATCATAGTCCCATTCATTTTTCGATATCCACATGAAAAAAAGAACTGACTTGCGTGTACCTGTGCATCTGTTCGCCCGCAACCCACGATGGTTGATGTCGGTCTTCAGCACACGGCTCAGTGTGTTTCGATAACAGCCTGTATGCTGTTGGCTTGTGGCAATTTCTGCCAGCCCCTGGTAGGCGAAGCCGTTGTAGCCGATGTGGAAGAAGTATCGCAAGGAGATTTTGTGCCATAAATATATGATGACAAAAAACATTTCGTCTCACATTCTACAAATGTGAAACATATCCATTACTTTCACGTTTGTAGAATGACATGAAAAACACCTCTCCTCCCAAATGGGCCGACCGCTTCCTGGAGTGGTACTGCAATCCCCGACTGCTCGAGGAGATACAGGGCGACGCGCAATGACTATATGCCCGCACCGTGAAGTCGACCAATCATCGGGTTCGCCGACATTCAATATATATGGAATGTCGTACGGTTTTTCAATGGTCGAACATGAAACGCTCACGAACATCTTCATCCCAATTTTATGATGTACTCCAATTATTTCGCGGTCTTCAAGCGCGGCTTCCTTAAGCAAAAAGGTTATTCGTTCCTGAATGTGTTTGGGCTCGCTATCGGCATCGCATGTTTCCTTTTGATCAGTCTATACATGCGCAATGAATACAGCTTCGATCGCATGCACAGTAAGGCCGATCGTATCTACCGCATTCATGAAATACTTCAGTCGAACGGAGTCGGCGAGCGGTCGGCAAGTCAACCGTTTCCCGTTGCTAATGCACTTGTTAACGACTATGCACCGCGCACAGAAAAGGCAGTGAGGTTCTTCAACTACCAGGCGCCCACACTCGCCATGTCGACATTGGATAATAAAAAGGTGTTCAATGAATCGCGTGTGTTTTGCACCGACTCTTCATTCTTCGATGTGTTTGATTTCCCGATGATCGAAGGCAATCCGAAGACAGCATTGAGTGCGCCTCAAACCATCGTGCTTACAGAGAGCATGGCGAAAAAATATTTCGAAGGAGAAAATGCTGTCGGTCAATACTTAAAATTCCAGGGCAATATCGACTTGCTTGTAACTGGTGTAATGCGAGATGTCCCTCTCAATACTCACTTCCAGTTCGATTTTCTCATCTCCTTTCGCACGTTGGACCAGATCTATGATCCCCGAAATCCTCAACGCTGGCACTGGCATTGGAATCCATGTTGGACGTACCTGCTGCTAAGGGACGCCAGCGATGCACCGTATCTCCAGGCTTCGATGCCTGATTTCGTACAAAAATATTTCCCGGAATTCCTTCGCAATGATGTTACCATGGAATTGTTTCCGCTCACCGACATTCATTTGAAATCGAACATGGACTACGAGATACAGCCGAACAGCAGCCTAACGACAATGTATGTCTTCGGATCCATATCAATTTTTGTGTTGTTGATCGCCTGCATCAATTTTATTAACCTGAGCACGGCACGCGCAACGAAACGCGCGAAGGAAGTGGGCATGCGTAAAACGTTGGGGAGTCAAAGAACACAACTGGTATTTCAATTTCTTTTCGAATCTGTTTTGGTCAGTACTTTGTCGGTTGTGATAGCGATAGTCGCGGTGCTTGCAGTGCTTCCGTATTTTAATTCGTTTGCCGAGATCAATGTAGAAAGAATTGTACTGCTCGAACCTTTTTATATTGGACTACTAGCGGGGCTTGCATTGATTGTCGGCGTTATTGCGGGAGTCTACCCGGCATTTGTACTATCAGCATTCAAACCTATCACTGCGCTGAAGGCATCGCCCAACCGCACGAGTGGCAACCTTCTGCGACAGGCGCTGGTTGTTGTACAGTTTGCGTTGTCAATTATTTTATTGGTGGGAACTGGCGTTGCCATGGATCAGCTGGCGATGTTGCAGAGAAATGATACGGGCTTCACGCGCGAGAACATCATATTGATCCCGGTGATACGCTCGCCAGTGGCACAGAATTATGAAGCGCTGAAGATTGAATTCCTAAGAAGCCAAGAACGCCCTCAGTGTTTACCGCCATGGAGGAAGTGTTAGGTGCCAAGCACCAGGTCGGTGATTATCTTTTCGAAGGACTATCGGATCACACCCTTATCCGCGTCTTGTTGTTCGTCATGACTTCACGAAAACATTTGAAATCCCGATTGTTGCTGGTCGCGATTTTTCGGAAGACGTAGTTACAGACGATTCCCTGGCATTGGTGGTGAACGAAACATTCGTACGACAAATGGGTTGGAAGTCCAATGAAGATGCTATCGGGAAAAAGTTCGGCCATAGTCCGGACCACAGGATCATTGGCGTTGTGAAGATTTCAATTTCACATCACGTCATCAGCCCATTCGTCCGCTGGTGCTTGAATTAAATACTGGTCCACGTTCTTTCGACGTGCGGATCAAATACATGGCAGTGCGTGTTAGTGGTGATAATCTTCCTCAGACAATTGACCGGCTGTCGGAACAATGGGGAGCGCTGATCCCGGCTGGCCCTTTGAATATTTCTTCCTGGAGAATGATTTGGAAAAATTATACAAGGCAGAGCAAAAGATGAGTAAGATCACGGGTGATCCTTCTCTGGACTTTCGATCCTCGTTGCCTGCCTGGGATTATTCGGCTTGTCAACCTACATGGCGGAGCAACGCAAAAAAGAAATGAGTATCCGAAAAGTCTTAGGAAGCTCGCGCGCCGATATTTTCCTGCTGTTCTCGAGAGACTTCTTTGGAATGATAGTTATCTCCAATATTGTTGCGTTTCCTCTTGCGTATCTCTTGCTTAAGCAATGGCTTGGAAACTTTGCCTACCAGGTAAATATTAATTTCGCTTTGTTTATTCTGTCGGGTCTCATTGCGATCGCTATTGCCTTCTAAACTATTAGTTACCAGGCATTGGGCGCGGCGAAATCAAATCCAGCAGAAGTATTAAAAGCAGAATGATTGAGAATAATTCATCATTAGAAATTTATGAAAGGAACATATATCGGGGAGCTGGAAGAATTGGTGCTGTTGATGGTGGGTATTTTGTATAAAGATGCCTACGGTGTTGCCGTAATGGATGAGCTCGAAAAGCAGGTGGGACGAAAGCCTTAACATCAGCGCTGTGCACACGGTGCTGAAACGTCTTGAAGAAAAAGGATTGCTGAAATCCGAGATGGGAGATCCGACCACTGAAAGAGGTGGACGGCGGAAGCGCATCTTTTTACTTACCGCTGCTGGTAAAAAAGGATTGAGTGAAGCGAACGAAATGAGAAATCAGTTGTTCAAGAAAATTCCTAAAGTGGCGTTGGGGGGTTTAAGTCTACTTCATCCCATAAAGCGTCTTCCCCGTACTCTCGAATTTATCCCCTGCTTTCCAGAATGGACGAGCCGGTGCATCGGCAACCAGGCTTGCAGAATACACAAACGCTCTCATAAATTTCTCCAGGTATTCGAAATCAAGAGAGCTCACTTCATCGGGCGGCTGGTGATAATATTTCAGAAGCTCTTCGTCCATTGCTTTCACGCCTGGCGAAAATCAACAGCAGGAACACCCTTCGCAGCAAAGCTGTAATTATCTGATCGCTCATAAAGATTTTCGGATGGAAGAGGATCGCCTTGCAGTGTTAATCCAAAACCCAGGCATCCTTTCTTCAATAGCTCGTCGACATTGGTACGGTTTAAAATCAATGACGTTCGCGATAGTCTTATCGTTATAACCGGCTCCGTCACAATCCAGGTTGAATACTGTTTTTGAAAGAGGAATAACTGGATGATCTGCATACCATTGGCTGCCGAGCAAACCCTTCTCTTCTCCACAAAATGCAACGAAAATCAAAGATCTCTTGGGCGATTCGCAGAGAAGTAAGATGCTGCTTCCAAAATTGCTGTAGTGCCAATGCCGTTATCTCTTGCACCGTTGTAGATACTATCTGGACTGTTGTTCTTTCTTACTCCGATATGATCGTAGTGCGCAGAGATCACGATAAACTCTTCTTTCAGTTTCGGATCGGTTCCTTCTATTACACCAACCACATTTTTTCCCTGGAATAACTTTGGGTGGTGATACTTCGATCGCGAGATTTCCTTTCGAAGATTTTTCCTGGATGAGTTTAGTTAAGCCGGGAGCATCAGATTTTCGGAGCCACACGTGTGGCAAATCACTGGGAGTTACTGTGGCATCGCTTAATGTTGTCCTGGAACCTGACATAATAGCCAACCAACGCCTCCCACGGAACATCTTTAAAAACAACGATCTCGATCAACGCCAACCCGCCGTTCTCCTTTACTAATTGATATTTCATTCTCGAATCTGTTCGAAAGGCTTGCTGGCCTGGCGTCGACTCGCGGGTGCCCTGAGTAAGCAACAACGACTTTACCTTTGACGTCGGTTTTATGGAAATCATCGGCAAGACCGTAGCCCACAAAAACAAAGTCGGCACTCGAAGAAAATGAATGCTCCGTCCGTAACAACAGGTCCGTTTTAAATTTGAAAACGTCAGAGCCCAAAGTCAATTCAACCTTTTTCGGTGGCAAAGTTTTTTGCAAGCCAACCTCCTGGAAATAGGAATTGCTGCCGGCCGGCTTTTTTAGTCCAACCATTTTATAGTACGCTTCGATATAATTTGCCGCGATAGCTATTTCAGGCGAACCGGTATCGCGCCCCCGCATTTCGTCGGCAGCTAAGAAAGAAAGGTGAGCCTCGGCGCTCACACGGGTCACACTTGTCTTTATCTTTTCAATTGTTTTTTCCTGCGAGAAGGCTGTGGTGGGCCGATAAATAGATTACGGCAAGTAGAATTTTTTTCATTTGGTAAGTAATTTACATCTTTCCAAATACAAAAGAAACTATGCCATACATCTCATTGCCAGAAGGAATTCCAGGAATTCGCGGCCCTCTCTCGATCCCGGCCCGACATTGCTAAGCCATTGAGTGAATTTACTGAAACGCTTATGCGTGGCGAAAACTCTCTCAGCCGCGGTGAGCGTGAGCTCATAGCAACAGTTGTGTCGTCTTTAAACGATTGTTTTTATTGTGAGAATTCGCATGGTGGCGTTGCTCAACATTTACCTCCAGTGCGAAACGGCATTCATCGATCGCGTGGAAAGAAGATTTCTCATCTGCCGACATCTCTGATAAAAATGAAAGCACTACTGGCGATTGCTGCCAGTGTTCAAAAAGGTGGCAAGCACGTAACTGAGCTCAAATTGAAACTGCAAAGAACCTTGGAGTAACCGATCGCGAAATTCACGACACTGTTTTAATTGCCGCTGCCTTCTGCATGTTCAACCGATATGTTGATGGCTTGAATACATGGGCTCCTCAAGAGAAAAGTTTTTATACTGATCGGGCGAAAGCTGCCGCTGAGCATGGATACAAAGTGAGGTGCGCAAGGATAACTTTCCGTCAAGACACTCTTGATGGCGCCTGGCCAAACTCCTTTTTAAATGCATAAGAAAAATGTGACAGGTCTTCGAAACCAAGATCAAGATAGATCTCCGAAGCATTCTTGTGCCGTTCTTTGATCAGGAAGTATGCAGCCTGGAGACGCTTGTGAACAAGCCATTTACCGGGCGTCTTACCGTAGATCCTTCTGAAAGTCGCGTTTGAAGCTTGCGAGACTTCTTCCGGTCAGGTATGCGAAATGATCGAGGTGCACATTGAAATGAAAATTTTGATTCATGTAAGCTTCGAGATCGATCTTGTGTGGATCCGCGAAATTAAACAGAACATCTTTCAACTCGGGCTTCGTTTCAACCATCGTCAGTATTGCCTCTTTCATTTTCAATTCAATCATCGCGGCGCTCACTGGCTTGCCGACTGGTGATATGCTAACAACGACGCAACGAATGACTTAAGCACGTCGCTCATTTTGAATTGCACCACCGGGGAATGACGCAGCTTGAACAGTCTTCGGTTTCCAACCGAATTCAATACTTGTTGCGCGAAGAACTTCCTGCGAAAATCTAAGTGAAATCGATTCAAAGTCGGCGCCTTGTGGTGGCGTCTTCACAAACTTCACCAGGGTTGTTGCGCTTCACTAAAACAATCGAATCTGGTTTTGACACAACTGTCTTCTCACCGTCGGAAAGACTTAATGTGCCAGCTATTTGATATGTGAGCGCGTGTTCGCTGACAAACTGTTCACCCGATCGGCTCTCGGTATGATAGCACGAATAGGTGAACAGCGATTTTATTTCGTCAGCCTTCATAAATATGATAGATAAAAGATCAAACTTTTATCCCTTTTATGGCAAGATACTTTTGACCTTCGTCCTGAATCCAGAAAATTTTCTGCGTTGTCGTGGTCGGTCGACAAACTTACGGGTATCCATTTTTCGAATTCCGCTTTTCGATCAGCATCTGCGGTTTTTAAAATACCAACGGCTTCGCTGCCGAGTACGAGATGTACGGGCGGCTCGGGATGGTCTACCAGGTCGATCATTACTTTCGCGGCTTTTTCGGGGTCACCCATTGGAATAAACTTCCCCGACGTAAGGAACTTCGTGATGCCACCAACTGTATTTTCATAACCTTCAACAACAGGTGCAAATGTCATCGATGCACCCGCCCAATCGGTACGAAATCCACCCGGTTCCACCGACGTCACTTTTATTCCGAGAGCCCCAACTTCTTTACTGAGTGACTCCGAAAAACCACAGAGTCCCGCCTTCGCAGCCTGGTAGATGGACAAGCCCGCGTTGTTAACGCGACCACCGATGGAACTGATCTGTAGAATGCGGCCACTTTTTTGTTTACGCATGAATGGTAACACCTGGCGTGTAACTTCTATCGGGGCATAGAGATTAACATCGAGCTGACTCTTTACCTGATCATCGGTATATCCTTCTGCTGCGCCAGTAATTCCGAAGCCGGCATTGTTTACAAGAACATCGATCCGTCCGAATGTTTCTATTGTTGTCTGAACTGCCTCGCGTATCTGTTGGCGATCTACTACGTCCAAACCGATAGTGAGTACCTGATCTCCATACTGTTGTTTGAGATCTTTCAAATCTTCCGGGCGTCGCGATGTCGCCTGCGAGCAAGTCGCCATGCCTCAATACTGCAACGGCCAGGCTCCGTCCCTAATCCACGGGAGCTTCCCGTGATAAACCATACTTTTTTCATATTACTTCTTGTTTCTTGTACAAAGATCGCCATGAAACTACGAGGGCTACTTTGTTGAAAAGCTCAAAGGCGGTTTGCTGAAAGGCTCAGGCAGAAGTCCGCAAAAATTTGCAGGGGATACCAGCACTCACAGTCTTATCTTTCATCATGGAAACATTCACAGCAAAAGGATCATTCACAGTTAAAACCACACCTGCAGGCGAGCCCAACAAAATTGGCGAGACAACTCTTGGAGAATACCTGGTTCAAAAAGTCTTCTCGGGCGACATACAAGGCAACAGCCAATTCGAAATGCACACAGCCGGCTCTAACAACGGTGCGGCAGCTTATATCGCAATGGAAGTTGTTACTGGAACTCTGCAAGGTAAAGCCGAAAGCTTTGTGCTGATGCACACTGGAACTATGTCGAAGACTTCAAGCGAGCTCACTATTACTATAGCGCCAGAACTGGCTACCGGTGACTTGAAGGGACTCGAGGGAAAGTTTTCGATCAATGTGGTTGGCAAGGAGCACTTTTATGTGATGGAATACTCGTTACCTGGGTAAAAGCAGAAAGCAGGTATTGATCGCGGTTGGCGTGGTTCTTATATTTATAAATGACTCTTCGCTCACGTCTTTTGATTTCCGTGGAGATCAACGAGATGACGCGTACTGATGCAAGTGGCAAGAAACAAAAAGTGAAGTTAACGACCGAGATGAGGTATTTTTCAATTGCTATTAAGTAGCACGACTTCTCCTGATCAAATAATCAAGAGAAATAACATCCCACTCCCTTGGCAGGAGTAACAACGCACAGGAGAATAGTACGTGGTATCACGTGCGACAAATCCCATATCGGTTCTGCCAGGGCCGTGTCCGAAGGTAACGATCGGGCGATGATCTTATTCCTGTCCATATTTTAAAATCGAAATAAGTTAGTGTTATTTTAGTATCGTGAGAAGACTGAGAGCATTTCTCAAATATAGTGTCATTGGAGCTTCCATTGCTGCTGTGATCATAGCAGTGGATCATCATTATATTCCTTTACACGAATAATGCTCCCAGTCACACCGGGGATGTCGAATATGGCATCAACTATAAGAATGAATTGAAGCTCGACCTTTACCAGGCCAACCGAAAAAGTATTCGAAACGTCACCAATAATCTTCTTTATTCACGGTGGCGCATGGATCGGCGGGACAAAGGGCTCAGTCAATTTCAATCGCGTTAACGGCGCCGTCAATAAGTTACGGGAACACGGTTATACCGTCATAAGTCCAAACTATTCTTTAGCAGGAAAAGAGCGCAGTGTTTTTCCTGAATGTATCCTTGACGTGTACGATGCGATCGACTGGACGAAAGACAATGCATCACGTTACGACCTCGACACAACGCACGTTGGTTTGATGGGCGAATCTGCCGGCGCACACATTGCGATGATGATCGCATTTCCAGATTCAACATTACTGCCATCGAAATACAAGAAAAACAAAATTCAGTTACCTGGTTGATATCTATGGACCTAACGATTTAACTGACATCTACCACGGCAAGGCAGTTGATAAAATAGATGCCTCTATCAAAAGCGTATCGAAAGTATTCGGCCTCTACATTTAATATAAGGGAATATGTTTTCGGATTTGATCCTCTCAAAGACAGCGTAAGAACCTACGCAATGTTGCATCGCTTCTCGCCAATCAACATCCTGACGAAAAACAAATTTCCAATCCTCATCATCCACGGAAAAAAGCGACCAGATCGTTCCCGTAGAAACAATCAATCATCCTTAAGTCAAAATTGGACGAGCTGGCCGTTCCCAATGAAATGCATTTACTCGACGGCGTCGATCACAATTTTAGAAATGCCACCCAGCTGCAAAAGGATTCCATGCAGGTTTGGATCTCAGATTTTGTAATGCGGAGTTATAAGGACTGATCATTGACAGCCCGAATAAGTAATCTGGTATTGCTGTATACTCTGCGAGCTCCCTACAACCTTACTCATCTTTAGCGGGGAACCCACTACTGTTGAGATCATACTTATAATTGAATTGGGGGGACCGCTAAATTGCTATAAGAGTATACTGCAGCCTGGTAGTTGTTCTTGCCAAACGGAATGATAGTATGCCCCGTAAAACTCTCGTACTCGTTATTGCCTCCCAGCGCGTAAGGAAAATAATCGGCGTTGATAGCCGCTGAAAGAAGTGCGGATGGATTCTTTGATTGGTCGAAGTTCAAATAAAGAGCAGACCCACGTTGAAGGAGGTCCCTGGAAAGTCTCACTGGCCATCTGGCTAACAACGTTTCCGCTTCCGTCATAACCCAAACTGATAGACGCTTGAGTAGCCTGTCGCAGTTGCCGAAATTTTCTGTATCCTTCCCGACAAGTCGTAGGTAAAGTCATGGGTGAACTTCGCCTGGAAATCGGTCATTTCAAGCCTGGAAATTTTCCCATCAACATAAGTCCATTGCTGAAGATATTGACGGTTAATTTTTGTGGTATTTCCATCATACTGCAAGTAAACGTCCCTAACGATATTGTCATGCTGCCCAGATAAAGAAAATGGTCTCTCTCGGGATTTCAGTATCAGAAGGAGAAGTGAAGGTCATCTTTACGAGCTTTCGGTTAAAATCGTAGAAGAGTGTATATATAGTCGTAGCCCCGGGTATTAACAGTGGCGTAGAAGACATTGACCACCTGGTACGGATTGAATCGTAAGTCCCTTGATATTGGCAGAAGTCACCCCACCGAGTTGGAATTGAAGAGTGTGAATTGCATGTCTGTTTTTCCATCTGCCCCAACCGATAGGGTGACCGAGCCATCGGAGGCAAAGAAGAGACCGGCGGGAGTGGTCATAGTCGCTACACTATGCTGTTGATCTTTGAAGTCTTCAGCTGTCGGATCCTCAATAGCGTAAGTACCCGCGACAGTTCCCGTTACATAAAACGCTATTTCCTGCCCTTTGCCGTCTTTCAATGAAATATAGAGGCCGCTTCCCGTATCAGTTGCCTCGGCTGCAGCCGAAAATGGTTGGCCATTGAGTGTGCCTGTGGGCAGCGGACGAGAGGAGTGACATCTTTTTTCTCGGTGCATGAGACGGCTCCAATTAATAAAAAGCATGTCAGTGTTCGGGAGAATCTCATATTACGTTTGGGTGAAGTCCAATGTATCGACTCTTCAAACCGTAAGGCAATAGTGAAATTTCATTAATTTTATCAGGCACCATGCATCCAAAAAATCCGACGACATCAGAGTGGGAGAATTTCAGAAAGTGGTGGGTTGATCAGCGTCCTGTCAAAATTGAAAATCATCCCTCGCAACGTTATCCCGATCATCCACTCCTCACTCCCGCGATGAACATCCCGCGATTGTGTGATCGTGGTTGTGGATATTAAAGCGATGCGATACATCTACACCAGTCCCAACTATGCCGAATGGACAGGCTGGCGAAATGAAGAATGGAAGACGGGAGGTGTGCAGTTTGTATTCACCCGCCTGCCAGAGGAAGACAGGGCCGGCGTCACCATCTTCAGTGAGTTGATGAATTCTTATTTCCAAAAAATTGCCTGACAATGAAAAGGGCTATTACCGGGCTTATTGGGACTTTCGATTTAGAAGCGTAGCGACGATCTGTTTAAAATGCTTTCAGCACGACTGCGCATTGAAGTACGACGCAGACGGACACATCGAGGAATTGCTCGTCTTTAATTCAAAGATCCAGAACGTTACTTCTCCGGACAGTCAGCATTTGAGGATCACCAACGGAAAGGAGAATCTATTCTACAAATACAATCACCAGTCGAAGAGCTGCGTACAATTGCAGGTACTTTCTGCTCGCGAAATGGAAGTAGTCAGGCTGATCGCAAAATCCAAATCATTAAAGCAAATCGCCGGACTACTCAATATCTCCTTCAATACGGTGAAAGTTCATCATGCAAACGCTCTCCGCAAGACCGAAGTTAACGACTCGATTGAACTGGTGAACCTATTGCGAACCTGGGAGTTTATCTGAGACTACTCACTTCGTAGCACTTCTGTCGGATTTCTCAAAGCTGCTTTCAATGTCTGAAACCCAACCGTCAACATCGTGCACACGAGAGTAAGCAACCCAACGCCGCCGAACACCCACCAGTAAATTGGTGTGCGGTATTCGTAGGACTGAAGCCAGTTGTGCATGATCAGCCAACCTATCGGAAATGCAACGATAAACGAAAGTCCCACGAGCTTAAGAAAGTCGGATGAGATCATCGACGTTATGTTGTTCGCAGTTGCACCCAATATCTTCCTGATCCCGATTTCCTTTGAAACGACGTTGCGTGGTGTACGACGCAAGTCCGAATAATCCAAGGCACGAGATGAACACGGCGAGCCCACCGAAAACAGCGGCAAGATCTGTACCAGTGCCTCTGTCTTGAATAGTTTGTCGAACTCTGTATCTGTGAAAGAATATTCGAACGGATACTCGGGGTTGTATGCCTTCATTACGCCTTCGATCTCTTTCAGATCTGCTTGCATGTTTGAGGTGTTGTTGAGACGGATCGTCAATACTTTCAGAAAACCATTCAAGTCTGGATTCGAAAAAAGTATAATCGGAGATGCCGATTTGTTATAAACGTTTCCGTAAACAAAATCCTTGACAACGCCGACAATTTTCAGTCGATTGTCGCCGTCGATGATCTCTTCACCCACAACTGAATGATCGCTGATCAGCTTCGCGAATGCTTCATTTATGTACAACATTGCGATGTCGGTTTTCGAGTCTGCATTGAAGTCGCGTCCATCTTTCATCATCAAGCCGGTCGTAGAAATGTATTCGGGAGAACAGCCTCTGCAGAGATCGAAATGTCACTGTTAGGATCCTTGCCCTGCCACGAATATTTGGTGGAGGTATACCAACCGAAATGAAGCACGGGACTTATGCTCATTGAAGCATTCTCCGCCAGGCCTTTGCGGATAAGCTCACTCTTTATGCTGTTAAAATTCTCCTTCACAGTGCCACGCATATCCATATATATAGTCTGTTTGGCCGAGAACCAACATCGCGCCCTTTTGTGAAGCTGATCTGTTGATAAATGATTACGGTAGCAATCATTAGAGTGATCGATACAATGAACTGAAACGATAACAAGTCCTTTGCGTATAAAGCCGGAGCCAGCGCTCGTCTTAATCTTCATTCCTTTAAGCACCTGGACAGGGTTGAATGATGACAGGTAAAAGCGGGATAACTTCCGGCAAGTAAGCCACACACCAATGCAACGACTACGAGAGCACCAACGTGTCGCCAATCATTCAATCGCATCGTCAGTTCTTTTCCAACGAGGGAATTGAATGACGGAATTACAAAATACACGATCACGATCGACACCAGGACGGAAACAAATGCGAGCATCAATGACTCCGAAAGGAACTGTGAGATCAGAATTTTTCGGCCTGCCCCAAGTGTCTTGCGAACACCAACTTCTTTTACGCGTTGCTCCGAACGCGCCGTGGCGAGGTTCATAAAATTGATGCACGCAACCAGCAGGATGATACACGCGATGATGGTGAAAAGTCTTACGTATTTGATATCTCCTTTGCCGTCCGGTAGTCCATTCGAAAAACTAAAGTAAAGATGCCAATCGTTCATCGGGAACAAGAAGAAAGTATCGGTAATGCCGGCATTTCGATCCCGGTGAACTTTTGTGAGCTTGTCGTTAAGGGCCAGCAAACATCGGCATCTGGATATACCTCGACAAGAGTAAGGGCTGCATTAGCATCCCATCGTTTCAACCAGGGAAATTTAAGTTCAAGAAGATCGTAGCGGGCAAACCAATCGCCCTTGAAAGATGAATTCGTATTCGGGTTTTGAACAACTGCGGTGATTGTGAAAAGTTTATCCTTGTCGATGTTTACCGTCTTACCGAGTACATCTGCCGTTCCGAAAAACTTCAACGCCATTCGTTCGGTAATCACCAACGAATACAGGTCGTTAAGAGCCGTTTCAGGGGAACCCCTCAGCACCTCCGGATCCATGATAGACAGGAAAGTCGAGTCGACATATTCGCCCTTCTCGTAAAATGATTTATCGGCGGATGTTACAAGCGCCGTGTTAAGATCACCAGTAATTCGGGAGGCATGCTTGATGCCCGAAACTTCCATCCGACAGCACTGAGGCCATCGGCCCGGGAACAATGCCGTTCGTATAGGTGACACCATTGTGAATCACATTTCCCATGAGCCGGTAGATGTGGGCTCGATTCGGAACATCATGATCGAAGGTGACCTCGTCTTCTACCCAGAGAAAAATGAGAGCTGCGCAGGCCACGCCAACCGCCATGGCCAGCAATGTTCAATGTGCTGTAACCGCGGTTCTTCCACAGGTTTCGTAGCGTCGATTTGAATAATTTGTCATAGGTCTGGTTTCCGGAGGTTACCGGAAAACGATCAAAAGGTTACAAAATTTGCGAAACCGAAGAGTTGCACATATATTTGCAACCGATCAGTTTCATAAATAATTGTACTAAAATATATGACCGTAAAAGAACAGATCAAAAAGTACATCGCGGGCCAGCCTGAACCAAAGCTTGCTGAAATACAAGAATTGCACCGGCGAATACTCAGGGCGAAGCCAGCAAGTAAACTATGGTTTTCGATGGTAAAAAACAGTGAAAATAAAACTGTTGCTAACCCAACTATAGGATATGGCTCTTACACCATAAAATATGCTGATGGCTCAACCAAAGAGTATTTTAGAATAGGTCTGCTCGCAAACTCAACGGGGATCTCTGTTCATATTCTCGGTATTAAAGAAAAGACGTTCCTGGCCAAAAAGTTTGGGAAAGATTTGGGCAAGGCGAGCATGAGCGGATATTGCATTAAGTTCAAGACAATAAAAGATATAAACGTTGATGTACTCGAAGCTGCAATACTACATGGGTTGGGGCTTCAAGATGATGTTTAGCGTATTATATCTACTCCTTTTCCTTTAGAGCGAGTAATAGCAATAAGCCACCCGAGTAAAATCCAGCCAACCGAATCCAATTCAAATTTTTCCAAAGCTGCGCGCGTTGCATTGGATCTGGTCCACTATTGATGGATCGTATTTCGCATTTGCAATCGCACCCGTTTCCGGAGCGAAGTAAGTATAGGTTGCTATCGTAGTTAGCACATCGATACCAAAAGCGATCAGCAAGAGATTTCTCCTTTTCCGTGTGTGATTCCAGTTGGTAACTAGCGTTATCACAAAAAGCAGAATCGTAATGGGTCTGAAGATCGCCCAGAAGACCATTGGCCTGAAACCATATGGGCCTTGCAAAATGTACAGCGATTTTGGCGGTGCGCTTGTCACCAGCCTTGTGATTGTTAGCTGCTCATAATTCCCTCCACCCAGCATTATCAGGTAGAAGAGCGCGAGGGCAATAAGACTTGCATTGGCAAGTTTGAGTTTACCACTATTGATCATCATTTTTTTTGGCTTAGACTACATCTTATCTTTCGGAGTTACACTTTATGAAATCACTGTTAATTACGCCGGAAGGTCTGGAAAAGGTAAAAGCCGAGTTGGATCACCTGTGGCGGGTTGAGCGACCAGACACCACTCAAAAAGTCTCCTGGGCCGCAAGCCTCGGAGATCGTTCCGAGAATGCCGACTATCATTACAATAAAAAGCGCCTGAGAGAAATTGACAAGCGCATACTCTATTTGCGCAAGCGTATTGATGATTTGAAAGTGGTGAGTTACTCACCTTTCCAGGAAGGCAAAGTAATGTTTGGAGCCTGGGTCGAAATCGAAAATGATAAGGGTCAGCGGATGCGTTTTCGGATAGTCGGCTCCGACGAAATTATTAACACCAAAGATTATATTTCCCTGGACTCGCCCATGGCACAGGCGCTTGTAAACAAAGAAGCAGGTGATGAGGCAATTGTGAGAACAGGGGCAGGTGCGTTCGTTTGGAAGGTGACGAAAATTGAGTATCAGAAATAGTAACGATATCACCACAACATGAAATCAATACGCCCCTACCCGATCGTTGCCTTGCTTTTCATTCTATGTACGTGCTCAAGCAATACAGAAGTCTATCAGAGCAGGTTCACCAGGGAATATGAAAATGGAAAGTCAATCGAAGTTATAAGAGAAGACCGCGTCACAAAATGGACGGGCATGATCACAGGCAAAGACTATGGTGGAACGAGTACATTTACTTATCAATTTAATGTTGAGCCCGATGACTACAAATGGGAGGGTTTGGTTAATGAGGCGCCACTCGCGCTGGTATTCTGCGGGGACGAAACTCTCCTAAGGACGACGGAACGGATTATTAAATACGACAGTCTTTACGACCCCGGCACTTTTAAAGACACAACTCTATATTATAAGAACGTTGACGAGCGTTACTTTTTCAAATGGTTCGGAGAGCAGTACTTCGTAGGAACAGATAGTGTAACTTACGAGCAGACTAAAGTGAAGTGTAGTGAGGTACTGGTGCCGATATTGCAGTAACAGACTTATATTAAATTTGTGGAACAATGAAAACCGGTTTCGCAGCTTTCCTATTCATAGTATTGATTGCATGTGACCAACCAGAACATGTAACAACGGTAAATGGTACCGTAATAAATTTTGGCTCCCGCCAGCCAATGGCCGGTGCCAGGGTGACTTTAACAGATGGTGTTGGTGGCGATTGGTTGTTGCCGGGCGCCAACACGTCATCATCGGCGTTCAGCCAAATTTACACCGACTCTTTAGGAAAATTTTCCATTTCTTTAAAAGGTAAATACCAGGCTTCTCTTTCAGTTGGAATGAAGGACTGCGAATATGATCCGAACTGGTCTGACGGTATATCTATTGGTGTTCGTGGCCTTGCACCTGGTACACACGATGATGTTATCTGTGAGTTGAGAGCATACGCGTGGTTCAATGCGACGTTTCAGGAAAAGCCCGGCCCAACGGCAGATTCGCTGGAGGTGAATCTATTGTGGTATGATATTCTGCAATCAGGAAGGGGACCTTTTGGACAGATTTTTACCGGCGCAGGTCCTTTCAGGTTTATGTCAATAGACAAGGGCTGGATAGTAATCGGTGACCGGTTTTTGAGATACGAGTTGAAAGTACGTCGAAACGAAGTTTGGACATCAACTATCGATAGTGTGTACATCAAATCGTTTGACGCCTTCGATGGCGTTATTTTTTACTAATAAGCGAGTTCCAAATAAAAAGGCCTTCCGGTTTACCCGAAAGGCCTTTCCTTTTTGAACTTCTGTGACCCCGGAGAGATTCGAACTCTCGACCCATTGATTAAGAGTCAATTGCTCTACCAGCTGAGCTACGGAGTCAAGGCGCGCAAGATAATAAAAAGAAGCGCATTCATTCAAACGTTAAAATCGGTTAAACCATGTTAATCATCACTAATATCTTCTTAATAATAGAAACATATTAAATACATTGGCCTGCATTCAAGTGATTCAATTCATCCAAATCTTATGATCGGCAATTATTTTAAAGTAGCCTCGCGCAACATACTCAAACGCAAAATGTATTCGTTCATCAATGCTTTCGGTTTGAGTATTGGCATCGCGTTTTGCATTTTGATCTATCTCTTTATTCGGGATGAGAAAAGTTTTGATCAGTTTCATTCGAACAAAGATCACATCTATCGAATGGAGGCTAAGAGAAGCTTAAAAAATCCATCCACACGAGATGCAGCGCTTCAACTTGGTCTCCGAAATGTTCTGAAAGATGAATTGTCTGAGATAAAATATGCGACCCGTTTCAATAGCGGCAGGATAGTAGTATTGCGGTATCACGACAAAATTTTCTCTGAGAGGATAACCTATGTTGATACCGATTTCTTCAAGATGTTTTCTTTTAAGCTGTTGGCTGGCAACGCAGAAAAGCTTTTCGAAAATAAACTTGAAGTGGTGATCACACCGCAGATTGCTGAAAAGTATTTTGGAGAGGAAGATGCGATGGGAAAGACGATTTCAATCGACAATGGCGGAGAAAAACTTTTTACTGTTGCTGGAATAATTGAAGCACCTCCTGCCAATTCAAGTCTTGATTTTGCAATCCTAACATCGGAAGAGAACATTCCCGGCTACGAAAGACAAATGGCCGACTGGACTGCATTCGGTACACCGTGCTTTGTTCAACTCCAGGATAAGGCTGACTCTGCACAGTTCCATATCAACCTTGGTAAGGTTGGTCAAAAATACTTGGGCGATATCGAGCTTGCTTTCACTCCTCTCACTGAAATGCATTTAATGAAATCGGTTGGTTGGTACAAAGTAAGCGATCCGCAATATGCCTACATTCTTGGCGGCATTGCTTTATTGATTTTGGTGATTGCTTGCATCAACTATATTTCGTTAGCACTTACTACGTCTGCATCGCGAAGGAAAGAGGTGGGCGTGCGAAAAGTAACGGGCGCGGGTCGTAAGCAACTCATGTATCAATTTGGATTTGAATCCATGTTGCTGGCGTGTATATCCATGCTTATCGGAATCATGCTTGTCATTCTCTTTCTTCCGTCATTCAACCAGTTTACCGGGAAGGGAATTGTAGTTGCCTGGAAAGATTGGACTGAGTTGTTGAGCATCGGGCTCGCGCTCACTTTGGTTGTTGGACTTCTGGCAGGAATCTATCCGTCGGTTTTCCTGTCGCGCTTTCAACCTGCGTTGGTTTTGAAAGGACATTTTACTTCCCAGCTCCAGGCAAGCTTTACGAAACCGCTTGTTGTGCTGCAATTCTTTTTATCGGCGAGTCTTATCATTTGTTCGGTGATTATGTATCGTCAGATGAAATTTGTGGCCACGAAGGATCTCGGGTACAATAAAGACCAGACGTTCGTTATCCAAACACAAACCGGGTGGAGGGATAAGGAAGCCAACAAAATTGTGGAACGTTTCAGAACACGCGCGCAGGGCGAGAGCGGAATTGTTTCTGTTGCTGGTACGGGTTCATCATTCAACCAGGGAGTGGGACGTTTTTGGTACAGGGTAAAAGGTGAAGAGAAGGCGGCGTATGTTTATTCAGTCGATCCGAATTATCTCTCAACGCTCGGCATACCGCTAGCGCAGGGAAGAGATTTCGATGCGAATATATTTTCAGATTCATCTGCGGTGATTGTAAACGAAGCGTTGGTGAAAGATCTGAAATGGACTGATCCCTTAAACGAACATTTGAACTGGCGTGAAGATTCTGTTGGCTTCGGATCCAAAGTGATTGGAGTAGCGAAAGATTATCATTTCCAGTCGCTCGAAGAAAACATAGAGCCTTTGTTTCTCACGATGGATAAGTTCTTCGGTTATCACACGAAGATGTTGGTTCGTGTAGAGGCCGGAAATGTTCCCGCTTCCCTCGACAAAGTACAAGGTTTGTGGAAAGAGCTTTTCCCGAACAAGCCTTTCAACTACACGTTCCTCGACGAGGATGTAGCGAAACAATATGAAAGCTATGAGCGGTGGATGAGCATCACCGGCTTTGCTACCGCATTTGCAATTTTGATTTCCTGCATGGGCTTGTTCGGACTGGCGGGCATCAACGCAGTAAACCGCACAAAAGAAATAGGGATACGAAAAGTATTGGGTGCGGGAATGTCGTCCATCTTCATATTACTCAACAAACAATATGTGTGGCTGTCGCTGATCGCCTTCGTGCTGGCCGTGCCGCTTTCATGGTACCTCATGAGCAAGTGGCTCTCGAGCTTCAAATTTTCCATAGCGATTACATGGGAATTATTTGCACTAAGTATTCTTGCAGGATTGATGATTGCATTGGCGACTGTAAGTTATCATGCTATCAGAACGGCGTTAACGAATCCGGCGGAGACGTTGAAGTGGGAGTGATTAGTGATATATATTTGATCCTATGATACTTTCCCCTCATGTCCGTGTTTGCATTGCGTTGGTGTTGTTGTCGATTCCCATTGGCATACTTGACTCGTTGCTTCTCGGAAGAAGCAGTGGCGGTTGGATCTCGCTGGACCTGTCGGGGCTTCTCATCGGAGCATATTTACTTTTCCTTGTGATCCACATAGCCGTCAGTACAGCTGGGGTATTTTTATTCCCTAACGCAGGTATGTGGGTGATCCATCTTCCTTCTGCACTGGTGGCCATTATTCTCCTTTCGGCTGGCATCTATACATATAGTGAAATCGAGGATAGAGCAAGCGCATCTCGCTATGAAGAAGAGCGCGAGAAGAGCATGTTATTCAAGAACGTCATCAGTCTCGATAGCTGGAAATTTTCTCCGAACCCTGACAGTGCAACCGACCTTTCAATTTCAGTGACAGTTAGTGAGTCTGGTCGTTTCGCCGTGGGCGCTACCGGGCGTGATGAAGGCGATTATGGCGAGTGGTATTTTCAGTCGGAAAATGAAGAGCAGCGGATGGTAAATAAAGGCGAGCATTTCGATTTCAATATTCCTTTGAAACGTGAACGTTACGGTGTTCCAAAAAACATCGAGATCACGTTATACTTGTTCTCAGACACCACCGGATCAGCTGGGCGAAACGTGATCAAGGTGTTTCAGTCGGCCCCTGTTGAGAGAGAACTCGATGGCGATTATTTCAGAGCCCCATTGCCGAAGCCTGAGAACTAGATCGTGAGCACTATTTTTCCAGCAGTACGACGGGTTTCTACTTGTTGATGCGCCTCTACCATTGAGGTGAAGGGATATTCTTTAGCTATATGTGACTTTAATATCCCCTTAGACAAAAGATCTGCAAACGCTCTGAGATCGTCTCCATTATATTGCAGCGCTCTTAAAGACAAATTTATTTTTTTACTTGCGCCCTGGATATCAGGTCGTCCTTTGCAAGTGGCAAAATTGAAATAATTGTTCCACCTGGCTTAGTTACATCAATAGAATGTTCTAAAGTTTCTCCTCCGACAGTATCAAAAACAAAATCGACATCGTTAACCACTTCCCAGAAATTTTCAGTTTGGTAATCGATGTGTTGGTTAGCACCGAGAGATATAACAAAATTGTGATTTTTACCGGAAGACGTTGCGATTACTTCCGCGCCCAAATACTTGGCAATCTGCACAGCATAATGGCCCACACCACCTGCGGCCCCATGAATTAGGATCTTGTTACCTTTTTTGATGTTCATGCCATGAACCAATGGCTGCCATGCTGTCAAACCCGCCATCGGTGAAGCAGCTGCTTCTTCGAATGTAACATTCACTGGCTTATGGGCTAACAAGCCAGCATTGACGGCGACGAACTCAGCATAACCGCCGGCATTTTGCAAAAGTGCGAAAACTGCATCGCCTATCTCAAATCCGTTAGTGTCCTCAGACTTTTCGACAATCTCTCCAGATATATCCCAACCCATTATCACCGGTCGTCTTTCGCCGAATATATGTGTGATAAATGCTGATGACTTGCGATAGATAGCATCGGCCGGGTTTATACCGATGGCTTTTACTTTGATTAAAACTTCTCCACGTTTCAGAGTAGGTTTCGCTGTTTCGCCAAGAATAAGTTTATCGGGTTCTCCAGCCTCATATAATAGGAATGCTTTCATAACTCAAAGATCGGAACTATTCAAAATTATTTAGTCAAGCGCGTCCGGTATTCAACGGTGAAGTTGTCTGAAGCCTAAAAGAACCTAAAAATGAAAGCACCTAAGCTCCCGCCTACATTTGTCGTCGTATTGATAGTCCTTTGCTCCTATGCCAGTTTCGCTCAAAAATCAAATGAAATGACGAAGAACGAGAAAGTGATCAGAGATTATTACGCGTGCCACCAGAACAAAGATTGGAATAGGATGAAGAACCTTCTCGCCGACGGCTTTACGTTTACCAGTCCCAATGACGATGACCATATAAACATCGATAAGTTCAGGGAGAGATGCTGGAATCCCGGTATGGTGAAAAGGTTTGATATAGATAAAATTATTGAACGTGGAGACGAAGCATTTGTCAGGTATACTGGTGTGGCTATCGATGGCAAATTATTTCGCAACACCGAGTACTTTAAAATAGTAAATGGAAAAATACAGGAGATCGACGTGTTCTTTGGAGAAGGTATGGCGGTGTTTTTAAAGGGTCAATAAATAATCGTCATTCGTAGTATATTGTGTCCAGTATGACCCAATGTACTTGGTCCGTGAAAATCGTGCGCCTTCGCCAGGTGCTCTTCATTATTGCACTGATGGTTGTCGGGTGCGGCGAAGTCCTTGGTCAGACCCGGCTCATCTACAATTTGGACAGTCTGAAAAGAGTGTTGTCCACCGACCTTCCCGATACAAGCCGGATCTGGGCACTCAACAATCTCGCGCGCAACATTCGCAACACGGATAGTATACCGGCGCTCGCTGAGGAAGCACTGGCATTATCGCAAAAGATAGGTTTTGTTAAAGGTGAAGTCGAGGCGTATGCAAACATGGCGCTCTGGCACAATCAGAATGGAAACTATCCGAAGGCGATAGAAAACTATCTTCGATGTATAAAACTATCTGAAAGCATCAATTATAAGCAGGGATTAACTCGGAGTTTCAATAGTATATCAAACGTGTACTTATACCTGCATGACTACGCAACGTCATTAAGCTACGCTCGAAAAGCAAGAAAACTTTCAATTGAACTACACGACGATGTTATTCACGCCGTTGCATCTTCGTGGTTGAGTAAATCATTTCTTGAGACCCACCACATAGACTCCGCACTGAAGTATGCACAGGAAGGTTACGAAGTTGCTTCGCGGACGAAAGCTGCCTTTCCCCTTTATGTGGCTTCGGCTCGACTGGGTGAGATCCATGCGAAGCAAGGTAATCTTTCACTGGCACTGGAATACTCGCGACTGTCGCTCAACTACAGTAAGAAGGACGGGCGTGGGTTTAGAATCGCAGATGCACAATTGCAACTTGCGAAGATCTTTAAGATTCTCGGAATCCAGGATTCTTGCCGGGTACATTCACAGCAGGCTTTTTCAATCGCGAAGTCGGGAAATCTTATGGCCTCACTGATGGGCTCCAGTCTCCTGCTTTCAGAATTTTACGAAGGGAAAGATGATACAGAAAGTTTGAAGTATCATAAGATCGCCATCGCCGCGAAAGACACTCTGTATAGCCAGGAAAAGAATACGCAGATTGAATTATTGAACCTTAATGAGACGATCCGACAACAGGAGCTGGAAGCTGCACGACAACAAGAAGAATTGAACAGAAACGCAAACCTTCAATATGCAGGAATAGCACTTGCACTGGTCTTGTTTATTATTCTGTTTCTCTTGTTCAGCCACTCCGCCATTGCCAACGAAGCACTGATCAGGTTTTTAGGAGTTCTTGCTTTGCTGATCGTTTTTGAATTCATCAACCTCCTTTTGCATCCGCTTATTGGCAATCTCACTCATCATTCGCCATCATTGATGTTGATTGCCATGGTTTGTATTGCATCCATGATCATACCGCTTCATCATCGTCTTGAAAAATTCCTTGTTCACATGCTGGTCGAGAAAAATAAAAGGATCCGGTTGCAAGCAGCACAGAAAGTCGTCGAGTCGGGGGATAAACCTGAGTAGATTGAAGCCTGGCATCGCCACGCGTGAAACAATCTGCGGAATAATCAACACCTTGAATTTGAAAGAAGGCCCTATCGTGCTAACATAGAATCGAAGGAGAAGTTGTGATCAGGGTAATTGTTATGGACTGGACGAAGGTGCATTGACGGGTGTTTGGTAAAATAAGATATGATAATCTTCAACAATGTCAATACCTCTTTCTAAGTATTCAATTCATTTTCATACCCCTTGTATTTTTTGAGCGCTCGCTTGAGTGCTCATTTTTTTTTCCTACCTCACACTCCTCAACCAAGATCAGAAAATTTTATGCCCCGACTGTTTTCACAGCGCTTTGCGGTGCTATTGTGGTTTATTGTCTGCGTAGTGCCCGCCTATTCGCAACTGAACCCGCAAATAAAAGAGATCACTCCCCCAACGCCCAATGCGTTAAAGCTAACGGAGTATCACGCTTCGCACCCCAACATGTACACCGGCACTGCAAACGTGTCGATACCGTTGCATACCATCAACTTCGACGGGTGGAGTCTTCCGTTAACACTTTCGTACAACGCATCCGGCATTCGTACCAACGAAGAAGCAAGTGAAGTCGGACTAGGTTGGTCGATGAGCGCCACGGGTATGATATCGCGAACAGTGAACGGAGGCGACGATCTTTATAGTTCTACAACATCGGGAATGCTTGGTTATGTTTATAACGAGGATTCAATTACCCATAAGTTCGGATACGATTGGCGAACACAAGAAATGCCACCAGCACAGAGCTACTACACCAAACTTGTTACAAAAAACCCCGACACCGAACCGGATATCTTCAATTACAACTTCTTCGGATTCTCAGGATCATTTGTCCTCACGCAGAAAGTTGCGTCGGGTGGTGTTGTCAAGATCAAGAAGATAACACAGGATGCGACGGCAATATCGTTCGATGAACCAAGTAAGACATTTACGATAATTACTCCAACAGGTTACAAGGGAGAATTTACCGTGAAAGAACTCTCGACAACATTGTCGTCCCGCATTGATGAAGTGTTTTATAAGCGAGAGTTATGCTGTAACGAGAACAACACCGACATCGTCGCATACTACAGTGCCGGAGGATCTTTGAATCATCGTTATCGGAATATCACATCCTGGTACCTGTCGAAGATCACCAGCCCTCGTGGACGGACCATCAACTTTACATACGACAACACCAACAATGTTTCTTTGAGCCGCGCATTCGCCGAATGGCCAAGCATCACTGCGCGAAACGTGTGCATTCAGACCGTGCACGAACATAAATACCTGACGGGTATCTTCAGCGACGAGGTCCAGATCACGTTCGCAATGGACTATCGCGACGACATCCGGCCCAATACACTATATACATGGTTTCAGCAGCCGCCTTTTCCGCCGGGCGGAAAGCTGAAGCGGTACACCGGCATCACTATTACAGGGCTTCTGCCGAATTCGGGCTTGAACAAGACCATCACGTTCACGCAGAATTATTTCAATCAACAGTTTCATCATCGCGATTCCAACTATGACGAAAACAATTTTCTATATCTCAGGAGCCGCCTCGACGAGGTATTGATCGATGACCAGCAATATCGATTTACATACTATAACATCTCGAAACTCCCCAGTAAACTTACAACGGCTGTTGACCACTTTGGATTTTATAACGGCGTTAACGAGGACACTCTCATGTTGCCACCTGATCCCGTTGGTGCTGGATTCGTAACCGATAGTCCAAACGTCACGGACACCGCCAACCTCATCGAAACGTATCAGCAAAAATTCGCGCGGCGTGTAGACTTCAACGCGGGTGTTGCCGGATTGCTTCGAAAAGTAAAATATCCTACACGTGGCTATTCCTTATTCGAATATGAAGCGCACATATATATGCCCGACCAGACGTCGCACTTTAAAGAAGCCCTTGGTACAGGTATTTGGGGGCAAGGCAACCTGGCCGGCGGTGCAAGGATAAAAACCATCAAGGAATATGACTATTCAAACAAAAAGATACTGACCCGTACATATAAATATGTCGACGATCCCGATGTGAGTCAATCACCAACGACGGGTAAATTGATGACGCCGCTTTACAATAGATATGCACAGATACTTTACGACCACGCTTCACAGCAGCCTTACCTGGTCAGGTTTAAGCGCAAGACCCTGGCAAGCATACCCGGTAACAGTTCGGCGGAAGGAAAAGTGATCGGTTACTCAAAAGTTCACGAGATAGTTTCCGGTGGCGGTGAGAGTTATCACAACATTTACTATTTCGAGAACAGACCTAATAAGGTTCTGGGCTTTAACACGATTGCCGTTGGCTATCCCGATCTCAACGGCCAGGCGATGGAGGTCAGGAATCTTGACAAAGACAACAAAGTGGTTCAACAAACAGTGAATAGCAATTATTATCACGTGTTGAACGATAGCATTCGTGGTGTTATCTACGAAACAAGTGGATTCCCGTACCTCGAATTCTATGTGCCTTACCGATTGACCCGTCTATTCCGAGCACCTTACATGACGATGACGACAACGGCGAGTTCTCCAAGCACGATCAGCAACACGACAACGTTGACCTTACCACCAGGTTCGGCGACGACTACGATCCAGGAGATCGATTTCAACAAGCAATATCTCCCTCGAACACAACGAACCTACACGAGTGAGGGCGACACACTGGAAACGGAAACAAAACGTCCGTTCGACTACGAGTTCAAATCGACGACACTTCAGTACATGCTAAGTCCTGCCGTTAACCTGGTGGATATGCCTGTAGAAAATATTTCTCGGCAAAACAAAAAGGTTTTTGCCGCCAATATGAATTTGTTCACCCAACAGGGTAGCCTCGTGAACTTAACGTCTACGTTTTCATTTAACCGGAAATTTCCTTTCGAAGGAACATCGAATGGTATCGCCGTTCCAACGAGCTATGAAAAAAAAGGAGACATAACATACAATAGTGAAGGGCAGGTCATACAGACATTAGTCTCCGATGGTTCAGTGAATGCAGTGGTCTGGGATCCCATCACCCACTTGCCGCTTGTGATGGGTACGGGTATCACTCAAAGTCAATTGCAATCGATTCACAATGCGAACGTCGGCAATCCCAACTATAATTCGTTGATAAGGACAGCTGCCGGCACGGCGGCCCTCACCACTTACAAGCATAAACCATTGGTTGGTGTTGAAACAGTAACGGACCCTGCAAACATCAACACATCGTTTGAGTACGACGCATTCAGTCGTCTTGTCAAGAAAAAAGATAAAGACAACAATACTATCGAACAATACGCCTATCACTTCCGCGAGCTCCCTGATACCCGTGATCTCTCGGTGTCCGGATTGAATGGATCTGGCGTGCTGGACTTCGGCACAATATATAATTGCGACCAGGTCAACCCGCGTATACTCACGTTCGCCAACACCGGTGAGCAACCGTTATACATCTACGCAATCTCACCTCCCGCAGGATTTAACATCAGTTGGACAGGTGGCTGGCTATTTCCCGAAACGAGCGTTGACGCTATCGTAACTTTTGTCGGAGCCTCGTCGGGAACCTATACCGGAAACTTTAGTATCAATGCTCCCGGAAAAACTTCAGGACCTTCTACTATTCCGGTGAATGCGGTGTTTGTTGCACCTACAGGCAACAGGATCATAGAACTTTCGAAGGCCTCGGTCGGCTTCGAAGACAATATGTATCACCAATGGAAAACGGTATACATTAAGAACACCGGCACCGACTGTTTGAAAATCCTTGACGTTACGGTCCCGAGTAACGGTGAATGGGCTGCCATTTTGCAAACGGCAACACTGATACCCGGAGCAAGTACCCAGGTCCAGATCATGCGCCTCTCCGGAACCAACACGGTGGCGCAAGACGTCACGATCATTTCAAACAAATCGTCGGGCAATAATATCATCAAGGTCGGGCCTATCACCAAGACCCTCGCTATCGCGCCGGCGAGTCTCACACTCGATCCTTTCGGCGGCACTTCAACAGCACAGAATATTACGCTCACGAACACCGGAAATACTGACATCTCCGTGACTAACATCACCAGTAACATGTCCACCTATTTCAGTGTTACCCCCACAAACTTTGTGATCCCGTCGAACAACGGGACGAAGACGGTAGCCGTAACATACAACACCACGGACTTTACGACGCGAACGACCACGCTAACCTATACGTCCGACAAGTTGAGTGGTCCCAGCACGTCAACGGTTACTGGCACACGGAGGAGTGATCGTATCATCAGCATTAGTCCTAATCCATTGGTGCTTGATTACACGGGCGCACATAATAACATCACGGTTCAAAACATCGGTAACGACAACTTATCGGTAACGGGTATCAGTTATTCGGCCAACGGATGGACGGTGGACCCTGTCTCCTCAACCCTGCTGGCGCCGAACCAAAGCTTTAGCTTCATGGTAACCCGCACCGGTCCGAATCCCAATGCGATGGACATCACCGTGAATTCCAATGCAACGGCGGGTAACAACGTGGTGCAAGTAAGGGGACACACGCGTAAGATCTCGATCAGCCCGTCGCCGCTTACGTTCTCCGGATTCCCTGAAACGTCCAAGACTATCAACGTGACAGTTACCAATAACGGAGATCAGGTCCTGGATATCACGAACGTTACTTCAGACAACAATCACTTTACCGCTGCACCCAAAATATTTTCAGTAAATCCCGGCGGTGGCACTCAGGTAGTGGCCATCACATACACGGCTACCGACTTCACCACGCAAACGGGAACTGTAAGTTTTGCTAACAATAGCACGGAAGGAAGCGGTAATGTTGGCGTGACAGGTACGAGGTTGTCTGTGAGACCGATCTCGATTACACCTGCCAACCCGGTTTCCTTCGACTATACCGGAGATCATAAGAACATTGTGATCCAGAACCTGAACGGTAACGACAACCTGCATATTACAGGTATTAGTTATACACCGAATGCTTCTTACTGGACTGTAGATCCGGTGAGCGCAACGACGCTCGGGCCCAATCAGTCCATGTCGTTCCAGGTAACGCGCATTGGTCCCGATCCATTACCACCACTCGACATCACCGTGAATTCGGATAAAACCACTGGTAATAATCTGGTGCAGATCAGGGCACATTCGAAGATCATTGGCATCTCGCCGAACCCCATCTCCTTTACCGGCTTCACAGGTACCAGTTCTACACAGAACGTAACAGTGTCGAATAGCGGTGACTCACCATTGACAGTGTTCAATGCAACAAGTAACAACGCGAAATTCGATGCAACACCGAAATCATTCACACTACAACCTAGCACCAATCAAACTGTGACGGTGACCTATACACCAACGGACTTCTCCACACAGACTGGCCTGATCACGTTCGATACCGATAAAACGAGTGGCACGAATGGACTTTCCGTTAGCGGTACTCGCGATCCGATCCGCCCGATACAGTTGAGTCCGGCGAGTCCGCTCTATTTCAGTACCACATTCCAGACACAGACCGTGACGATCACAAACGTGAATGGTACCGATAACCTGAACGTTACAGGATTATCATACACTGCAACCAGCAGTTGGAATGTCTCAACATTGAACCCGGTGTCCATTCCACCAAATGGAACGGCATCGTTTACCGTACAACGGATGATTGCAGCAGCCGCGCCGCTAGACATCACGGTTAATTCGAACAAAACCACCGGTAACAATGTCATCCAGGTTAGAGCATACCAACGGATCATAAGTGTATCACCGGCGTCGCTTACATTCTCCGGATTTACGGGCAGCAGTTCTTCGCAGACTGTAACCGTGTCGAACACCGGCGACTATCCGCTGTCGGTGTCAAATGCAAGCAGCAACAACTCGAGGTTCGACGCAACACCGAAAGTATTTACGTTGCAACCGAACACGAGCCAGGTCGTAACGGTAATCTATACACCAAACGATTTCAATACACAATCGGGCGCCATCACGTTTGTGAGCGATGCGACGAGCGGAACGGGTACAGTAAGTGTTTCGGGTACAAGAACGGCGGTGAGAAATATTAGTATCTCGCCAGGCAACCCGGTTTATTTTAATACAACCGGCGAACATCAGACGATCACGATCACCAACGCATCAAGTAGCAATGATGTGTTGCAGGTAAGCGGACTTTCGTATACAGCTACATCCAATTGGAACATTGCCGCGCTTTCGCCTGTGTCGCTCAGCCCGGGCTCGAGTACCAGCTTCCAGGCTACGCGTGTTCTTGGCGATCCGGGACCTTTGGATGTAACGGTGAATGCCAACATGACGTCGGGTAACAACGTCGTTCAGTTACGACCTTATACCAGGATCATGAATTTGAACCCGTCGAGCATTACGATGGCGGCGTTTAGCGGAACTTCACAGACCGCGACGGTCACCGTGAGCAATACGGGAACATCCACGATGTCGGTGAGCAATGCAACCAGCACCAACTCGCGATTCGACGCGGTGCCGAAAACATTCACGCTTGCGCCGAATGCAAGTCAGGTTGTAACGATAACTTACACTCCTACAGACTTCAATTCACAATCAACTCAGATCGCATTCTCCAGCGATTTGACCAGCGGAAGCAACGCACTTACGGTTACAGGTCAGCGAACGTCGTTGCGAACGATCCAACTGACTCCCGCTGGTCCATTGTCCTTCACCCTCACGAATACACCTCAGTACGTGACGGTGCAAAACGTTGGTAACGACAACCTCTCGGTAACGGGTGTGTCGAATCCAAGCCCGAGTACGTGGAGTGCGAGCATACCGACGGTTACACTCGCACCGAATCAAACCACGACGTTGACGATTGTGAAGACCAGTTACAGTTCTTCGAGTGCAACGTTCGCTATAATCTCCGATAAGAATGGAGGCACTGAAACCATCGTCGCGGATCCGATCAACAAGATCATGACCCTATCGCCTGCAACGTTCACGTATCCGTCATTCACCGGTTCTTCGATCGGCCAGGTGGTGCAGGTTGGTAACTCTGGAAATAGTACGATTACGGTACCGAATGTGTCGATTAACAATTCCAGGTTCACAGTGTCACCGACATCATTCACAATTGCACCCGGATCGTCAGTGAACATAACGGTAACATACACGCCAACCGATTTCAGTACACAGTCGGCAACGATTACCCTGAACGGAGATCAGTCGAACGGAATCTGGATAACGGCAACGGGAACACGAACGCAGTCTTCGTCCGCTTCTGTTAGTCCTACATCACTGGTCATAAAGCCGTGGATGACGCCGGGATATAGTTACCTCACCAACACGGGCAATGTGGACGTAACGGTGAGTAGCGGCAGCAACAGCGCACCCTCGATCTTCACGGTAGAGTTCCTGGCGTTGTCGGGCGGCATTTGGGCGCCAGTCTCATTCCCAAAAACATTGTCGGCGGGACAACAGATCCAAATCAAGGTTTCATACAAAGCCAACGGCTCCGGAACGGTCAACATGTCCACGAGTCTAGGTGTCAAGTCGGTAACACTCACAGGTGCAACCATGTAATCAGATGAAAAAAGTCATGAAAATCTCGACCCATATTCTTTCAGCCTTCTTCTGTGTAACACTAGTGATGCTTGCCGCGACGACATTCGCGCAAGCGCCGGTGAACAGTTATGTAAAAGTATTCGGAGGTCTCGAACCAATCGTTGGTGACCTGTCGACGGTAAATGATAAAAAACGCGTCGCTGAAAAAATCAACTATGTAGACGACCTCGGCCGGCAGTATCAGTCAATATACAAACAGGGAAGCAAGTCCGGTAGCGACGTTGTCGCCATCACCATTTATGATTCGTTAGGGCGGTTGGCAAAAAAATACCTGCCATTCGTTTCGGGCACCGATGGAAGCATGAAGGCGTCGCCACTTACGACGCAAGCCGCTTTTTATCAGTCAATGTTCCCTGGCACTACGGATGGACAATATCCCTATGGAGTGGACATGTTCGAGACATCGGAGCTCAATCGCGTGATCAAGGAGGGCGCGCCAGGGACTGCCTGGCAACCGAATGCTACTGATAACTCTTACACTTCTTCTGATCATACAACTCGCAACAGTTATGGAACCAATGGGGACAACGAGGTAATGATGCTTAAATATGTTCCGCCGTTCACAGGCAATGTGCTGGGGGCGATCACTTATGGAAATTCCAGGTTCTATCCTACTGGATCGCTCTCCAGGGGCAAAACAAAAGACCAGAACGGAAACGAAAGCATCGACTATACAACGCGAGATGGGAAAGTGATACTTAAATCGGTGCAGGTAGATGCGACAACCTATGCTCAAACATACTATGTGTACAACAGCGATGGAACGCTGGCCGTCGTGATACAACCTGAAGGGTCGAAGATGATCCTGGCCGAGGCGTTATCGGTAACGGCCATCAACTGGACGAGTACCTCCTCTGTATCCGTCAGTGGCACCACTAACGACATTACAAAGACCGGAAGCATTGGGTACTCAACCGGCGCCGCCATTTCTTCGGAGCAACTTGCTGCCGGTATGGACGGATGGGTTGAGATGAAAGCCATTGAAACGAACAAGAATCGGATGATCGGGCTCGGCTCGACGAACAACCCGAACACGACGATCCCATATGCGATTGAGTTCACCAGTCTCGGACACGTAAGGGCATGGGAGAGTAGTTCGGTGTGGCTTGACATGGGAACTTACACCACAGGTACCCGCGTCCGCCTGGCGCGCGAAGGAACCGCAATCAAGTACTATTTGAATGGAGTGCTGAAACGGATCTCCATCAACCCAAGCAGCACGAATCTCATGATCGATATGGCCCTCAGTGACGTCGGTGCGACCATCAGTGGGGTGAACGCTTCGTTCTCCGAGAATTCCATCATGCAAACAGCCCTGACAAACTTCGCCTTCGTGTATGTCTACGATGGACGCGGACGCATGACACAGAAGGTTGTTCCCGGTGCGGCGGTTTCATACATGGTATATGATGATCGCGATCGACTCGTGATGACGCAAGACGGCAATCTTCGAAAGTCACCCGGCAATTCGGATCTGAAAAAATGGTGGTTCACAAAATACGACACTTACAACAGACCGGTCTTGACCGGTATCATTACGGTAGATTCCGTGTTGGATCAAACCTTCATGCAAAAACGTGTGGATCGGTACTACAAGGCACTCGCGACGAATGGCGGTGCCTGGTTTGAAACGTTTGTCGGATCGACGGCGGGAAATGTACACGGATACAGCAATCTGTCATTCCCGCTCACGTCCGTTGTCGATGATTATCTCACGGTCAATTATTATGATAGCTATTCCTTCCTGTCGCTTCTCGGGACAGGCTTCAATTATGTTGACGAGAATCTTACGGAGACTGTGAACGGTGTCGTGTACAACCAACCCGATAATAACTTCGCGCAAGTTGTTACAAAGGTAACAGGTACCAAAGTGAAGGTACTCGATCCAACTGTAAACAGAGCAGCTATCTGGTTGCCATCGGTTACTTATTACGATGACCATCACCAGGTGATCCAAACGATATCGGCAAACTTTGCCGGGGGTAAAGATCGCACGACCACGTTGTTCGACTTCAACAACAAAGTATTGGAGATGAAGAACGTGCACTACAACACGTGGAGAGATCGCGCTTCAGTTTCGGTTACGGAAGACAGGATTGTAAGACAACAAACCCAGGGATGGAGCGCTGGCGCAACGTCGGTGGCCATACTACAGACAGGTGCTGACGGTTGGGTGGAATTTACGGTACCCGACATAACCAGCAACTTCATGATCGGTTTGTCGGATATCAATCCCGACGCGAGCTATCAATCCATTGCTTACGCAATTTACGTGAACTCAGCTGCGCTGCAGATATATGAAAAGGGAACTAGCCGGGGAACGAAAGGTTCGGCATTGGTAGCGGGACAGACGTTGCGCGTTTCGCGCACAGGTACGACTGTTACTTATCTTCAAGGTTCTACAGTCGTCTATACGTCAACGCTTGCTTCCACCACACCGTTGATGGTCGATTGCTCGGTGAACTCCACGGCGGCAACGATACCATCGATCAAGATGTCGTTCGGGCCGTTGACCAGAACGATATCACGTCGCTTCGAATACGATCATGGCGGGCGATTGCTGAAACTGCGCCATCAGATCGATGCTAACCCTGAGGTTCAACTGTCGCAGAGCGACTACAACGAACTTGGTCAGTTACTCGACAAGAAAGTTCACAGTACCGACGGTACAACGTTCAAGCAATCCCAGGACTACCGTTACAACATAAGAGGATGGCAAACGTCGATGAACAATGCTTCGTTGCAACCCGACGCCAATCTGAACGACGACTCCAACGACTATTTCGGATATGAACTCGGATACAACGTTGATCCAGCAGCCCTTGGCGCACTGCCAACTTTCAATGGTAACATCTCTAGCATACGTTGGAGCAACAACCTTGGCCTGTCGAATGTAAAAAAGAAAGGATACAAGTACAGTTATGACGCGATGAACAGGCTGCTCGGTGCAGACTATATGCAAGAAACAGGAGGTGCATGGGCTGCAGCTCCAAACAGTGGATTCTCCGAGTCAGGATATAGCTACGATCTTAACGGCAATATCAAGACATTGATTCGCTACGACGTTAAAGGCTCTACAGCGCCCATGGATAACCTTACTTACAATTATGGCGCAGCTCCAACGTTGAGCAATCGTCTGTTGAAAGTGTCTGAGGTGACAGGCACAGGCGCCGGTAACAAATTCAAAGGATTCATTGATGGAGTGAACACCAGCAACGACTATACCTACGATTTCAACGGCAACATGATCACCGACCTGAATAATGGTATTCCAGGCAACATCACTTACAATCACCTGAACCAACCCGTCACCATCTCTAAAGGAGGAAGTCAGAACACTTTGACGTATGTGTATGATGCCAACGGCAGAAAGCTTGCCCAACTCATCACATTCTACACTTCGTTGAAGCGTTCCGATTATCACGGCGAATTCCAGTACGAGAACGACGCACTACAGTTTATCACACATGACGAAGGTAGAGCAGTGATGACTACACGCACCACCGTTTATTCTTTCGATGGCAGCGCACTTTCGGATGTGACAACAAACAACGTCACCGTTGATACCGTGCGACTGAACGGCAACCAAAAGTACATGCAGGTTACGCCGTCTGGCACTGTTGCTACATCAGGTGTGTATCCGATGGGGCAGGCATTGAATGTTGTTACAGGAGAGAAGTATAAGATCCGTGTGCATGGTTATCGGACAGGTAGTAGTGCTGTTTTCATTCTGGCGAAACTGAATGGAAACCTTATTAATTTTCAGGTGGCTGCTATATCGAATTCCGCAGATGCCGACATGTGGACGGAGCTCGAGGTGGTGGCAACCACCAATGGCACGTTGCAGGCCGGAGTTGCCTGGAACACCGTTGTAGCAACCGATCGTTTTTACGTGAACGATTTCGAGATCGTGAAAGTAGCTCAGAATGCGATACCGGAATATCAGTATCACATGAAGGATCATTTGGGCAACGTGCGGCTCACGTACACGACGAAGCAGGAGACGGAGTCCGTTCGTGCGACGCTGGAAGCCGCCAATCAGAATGCAGACCGCGCGGAATTTATTAACTACGACAAAGCACGTCGTATTAATGCGGCGATCTTCGATCACACCAATGGTTACGGGACTGCAGCGCCTACCGGTTACTCCGCGCGGTTGAACGGCAGCGACCAGGAACGTATTGGTCTGTCCCGTTCGATCTCGGTCATGCCGGGTGACAAAATTCAGATGCGTGTGTTTGCAAAGTATGCAGATCCTGTTGGTGAGAATGGAGCCGATCCCGCCTGGCAGGCAGTTGCATCGTTGCTGACGAGTATTCATTCCGGTGCTGCCGGCGTCGTTGTGGATGGAATCGGTTATGCAACCAGCAGCTATTCGCAATTCCCGTTCATGGGCGATCTCGATAAGAGTAGTGAGACCGGTTCAACGCCGATGGCTTATCTCAATTACATCGCATTCGATCGAAATTTCAAACCGATCCTCGATGCAACACAATCGAATTTCAAGCGAATCTCTGTTGCTGCGCGCGAGAACGGTGCCGACGGTCCGCATGAAGAATTGTACCAGGAGATCACGATCAAAGAGGCGGGATACGTGTACGTTTACTTAAGCAATGACAACCCAACAGCAGTCGACGTGTTTTTCGACGACTTCGAAGTAAATCAGATCAAAGGTGGCGTGGTGCAGATGGACGATTACTATCCGTTTGGAATGACGTTTAACTCATATCGGAAAGAAAACAGCATCGCCAATCAATATCAGTACAATGGAAAAGAGACGCAAGATGAGTTTAATCTTCGCTGGTCGGATTATGGGGCAAGAATGTACATGCCGGAGATCGGAAGATTAATGGCGGTTGACCCTTTATCGGAAAAAACGTATTCGGTGTCGCCATATGCCTATGCGCTCAACAGCCCAATTAATTTTGTAGACGGAACAGGAAAGGTCCCGGTTCCCGTGATCTACCTGGTCTACGAGGGACTTGTCTTCGCTTTTACAGCGACGGTGAGCTATTACATAGTCACCAATGAGCATTTATCCAATGGGCTGTTCATAGGTGACGGACCTGCACTCTTGGCAGCGACAAAAAGAGGTGAGGGCTACAAATATTGGAAGGAGCTTACCGCCAGGACTAACAGAAAGGGAATTCCGTTATTCTTAGGCCAACCCAAGGGAAATGACCTGGAACCACCTCCCAATCCTAAGTGGGGTCAATACAAAATGGCCGCTATAGGATTTACAGCCCTATATTTACTGGCTGACCACCAGGACTATATACAACTCCTTGTAAAGCGTCTTCAACAACAACGGAATCTGTCAAAGGACAGAATCAGTCTGGTCAATAAAGAGATTGATGACGCCTTAACAAGATATGGCAATTTGAGTTGGGATAACCCAGAAGATAGGGCAGAGCTTTCAGAGTTGACTGATAGAACGGATCTTCTGGGGAAATTAAAACTTGAAAGTGAAGATCAGGTAAAAGCCATAGATGGTGCGCTGGAGTTCCTAAATTACATGAAGAACATCGGAACAGTTAAGGCCGATGCGGTTCGACGATCTTCGGATTCAATGTATAGTCCGGAATTTCTTAGATGGTACTACGGTCACGACGAGGAGGAACAAGATGAAAATGACGAGGAACAATGACGACATTGGCGCGCAGGTAATAGCAGCATTCGATGAAGATCAATTTGCTAAAGTAACGGGGCTTATACTGGCAACTTCGTTAAACTCAGAAGTATCTTCCGATGACACTGCTAAACTCTACTGGATGGCCGCACGAAGTTTTTATTTCGAGAAGGATTATTCATCGGTAGTTAAGTACTCGGTAAAGCTTATTGACTATATGATAAAGGAAGGGCATGCTATAGAGGGAAAAGAGCTTTTCGAGGATACTTTCAACATGACGCTTAATTCATACCACCAATTGAAAAGACATTATAGTGCGCTGAAGGTCATAGGTCGCGTAAAATCCTCAGTCGGTGATCATTTGCCGACAATGGCGACGGCGCAAAAAAGTATACTGGAAGATGTGGCGCAAGTCTTGTACCACCGGATCAGCATTGGTGTAATAGCTTTGGGAGTGATCATCGTAGTTACAGTGCGATCTTGGCCGGGAATTACTGATCCCCTTAGTTTCGCTGTGGGCGTATGTGCCGTAGCAATGTCAGTTCTGGTGATGCTTGGAAAAAACGTTCTTGTTGAAATGCTTAAGAAGATCCTCTTGGCAATGACAAGATCATAACCTCTCCGTATTGAAAAGGCCTCCGGATTATCCGAGAGGCCTTTTGATTTTGATACTTGTGATCCCGCTGGGACTCGAACCCAGGACCCATACATTAAAAGTGTATTGCTCTACCAGCTGAGCTACGAGATCCAACCGCGAAATCTGCTGTTTTTCAGCGTGTTTCCGCATTTGAGGCCACAAAAATAGCCTATTATGAAACATAACCAAAAAAGGAATTTTGAAATATTTTACCCCCCTCAGGGCTTCTGCCATCGCGAATCCCCAGCATAGCTCGCCATGGAGATTATGAACTCCTTTCTCTGCACCGAATTCATCATCCTCGGCCCATTCGGCGCCACCTCCTTCATCACAACGCCAAAATTTTTCTCCGCCTCGGCATAAAGACCTTCACTCGGATAGCGAGTTATCAATACAATCGTTAGCACCCCTGTGGTATCAGGCTTCGACTTTACCAACTCAAAGCCCGAAATGTATTTGCGCTCCAACGCCTTCTCCCGAAAAACCTTCCAGTTGTTGTCATAAAAATAAACTGCCTCCTTCTCGTACTCGCCTTTCACCTTCACAACATCCACGGTCGTTACCTGTGCGGTCGCAACTTTCCCAGCCAACAGCAAAGCAATTATGATCGTCTTCATGATATTTCGTTTACAACAAAGATACCGGCATCCATATTGACCAACATACCCCCATGTGGTTGAAGAATCCGAAATAACAGCACTTGACCGTTGTCCCGGGTTTTGCGTAATTGAATCGAAATATGAGACTGTATATAAAGAGCGCTTTCAAACTTCAGACGACTTTCGCTGTGCTCGTCATGTCGTTTATGTCGCTCACGTCTTTCGGACAAGAATTCGGATACCGCCTCAAAATGGCCGACTCCCTCTACGTCAAAAAACAATACACCCAATCACTCGAACTCTATCAACAGATCTTCGACCAGCATTCCTACTCTCCCGCCATGCTTCTTAAGATGGCGTACATCGAAGAAGGCCTCGGACAAAATCCCATGGCTCTATATTATATAAACCTGTACTACGAGATCACCCACGATCAAACTGCCCTACACAAAATGGACGACATGGCAACGAAGTACAACCTCAGCGGGTACGAGCTCTCACAAACCGACCACACACTTGCCGTCATCAACCAAAATAAGACCGCCATCACCACCGCCCTCAGCGGCGTTTGCGTAGTGCTGCTTTCGCTCATGATCTATACGATCAGGAGAAAAAACACACGACCCTATATTTCATTCTCGTTCTTCATCCTCACCGCTATCATCCTCCTCTCCTTCGCGAACCTCGACCTCGCCCCGCTCAACGGCATCACGAAAAATGCACCGGCTTATCTCATGAGCGGACCATCACCCGGCGCCAAAGTAATCGGTATCATCAACGAAGGAAATCGACTCCCAATCCGCGGCCGACACGACGTGTGGGTGAAAGTTAAATGGCGCGACGGTTACGCATACCTGAAAGAAAACCAGGTATTAGAGGTAAAACTTTGAGTTATCGATGATCAGCAGAATTGCTTCATTCGAAAGAGCTTCGAATTCCAGTTCCATAATATTTTTAAGCGAAAGACCATCGCAAGGTTCGAGTAAACGGTTTTGAACTTCGAAGGCACCTTCGATGATGAAAACTAAAGCATCATTGAGTCTCAACGCGTCGTCGCGACGACCGTCGTATTTGCCGAGATAGATCCCAGGGAATAAATTAACGAGCGTGTTTTTGTTTTGATCGAGATCGAATTCAGTAATCACATCCAGATTCGAGCTCAATTGAATTGAGAGGTAACTGACAAGCTCCGTCTTGTAAGGATTGGTTACCGTGATCTCTTTTGATAACTGTTGTGCATGGCCGGGACTAATTCGCTGCGTCGTCACGATATCACCGACCAACGGTAATAACAAAACGTTCTCGTATTTAATGCTGGCACCCGCAGCTAACGTTTCGTCTTTGATGTTTACGGTCTGATAGCTTCGGTGTTGTTCGTTTTGTGTGCAGTTCCGATTCGAAGCCAGGTGGATAACTGCATCCATACTAAGTCAGGATCCTCTTCAACGTGCTCACCAACTCTTTAAACAATCCAGGCTTCGTAATAAAGTCATGAGCACCGAAATCTTTTACAAGCTGAATGGTGTGCGAATGCGATGAAGTTGAAAAGATGATAACTGGAATGTCTTTAAGCTCGGGGACGCGTTTGATCTCGAGAAGAAATTGCTGGCCGTTCATCCGCGGCATGTTGAGATCGGAAAAGATAATGTCGGCAACCACGACTTTTTTGATGAGTCTATCGAGCGCGATGATGGCATCGGGAACCACTGTAATGTTTAGATCGGGAGATATTTCCTTTGCTGCTTCTATAAATAATTCCTGATCATCTTCGTCGTCATCAATCAGCAACAAGTTCTTAAACCTCATCTTCAAGTCAGGGTCAATTCAAACGCCAAAAGTCGGCATTTGATAAAGTAATAACCAGAAAACATCCGGGGAATTTTTTGCTCAGGAATGTGGGATTCGTGTACGGTTTTCCTGATCATTTTAAGTCCTTTTCACACACTTCCGGCCAATTCGAGCGACTATAGTCTACATTGACCAATGGCCTCGCAAGAGGCAATTTTTTTAACCATTAAACCCAAAAACACCATGAACAAAATCAGCATCGGTAAGATCTATACCAGCAGAACCGTCCTCAAAATCCTCAGGAAATACATCACTGAGGATCAACGCAAGATCGACAAGCGAACTCACCTCGTCACAAAGATCAACACCGCATTAGAAGCCAAAGGCGTTACCATAAAAGAACTCGCCACACGACTCGGGAAAAGACCATCCGAAATTAAAAAGCTATTAAACGGTAAACTCGATTTTAGTGGTGAAATACTCGTACGCATTCAAAACGAATTAAACATACGCCTCTCGGAAGATTGAACCCGCGATAACCATTCAGTGTGGCATCATTTTTTTCTGTTATCAGTCTTAAAACATGAAAAAGATACATATGAAAACGCTATCAATAATGTGCCTTGCACTCATCGCGAGTGCATCTGCATGGGCTCAACAAGCCATGGGTAATTCTAAAGTGAATACGGACTTTACCAAATTCCATTCATTCACATGGGCTAAATCAGATCCCACAATTGTAGGTGTCGAAGGCTACGACATTTATTACTACGAAGCAGATCCGACTTACAAAAAACAAAAGCCCGCTAAGAACAAGTCGGCGAAGGTAAACGTAACAGAACCGTATGTTTATACTTACACCGTAATCATTCCCGCACGCGATGAAGCCGCAAACGGAGTGATCATGGATGCAATCTCTAACGAACTCGAAGGACGCGGCTACCAGGAAGATGCTACTTCCGGTGACCTCATCGTTGCTTACCAGGTGCTCGATAAAAAAGCAAAGCTTCACGGTTACAACAACGACGACCCCACTACCCTTTCAAGTGGCGAACAAGTCCGTACCGAAGAAGATCAGGCTGTGTTTCTTCTTGAGCCCGGCACATTACTGATCACAATCATGGACGCCAAGACTTCACAAGTTGTTTGGGACGGATTTTCTAAAGACCTCGTTTCAAATGATTCATTCACTACTGATGAAGTGAAATTGAAAGAAGCAGTACACAGCGTATTCGAGCAGTTCAGACATTCTGCAGATAAAGATAAAGCACGTCGTTAATACGTAATTCAGGGATGGGTGTTATCTTTAGATAAACACCCGTCCTATGTTTAAGTCCCTTCTCTCACCTCAACCACTCTTCTACGAAACCGGCCTCGCATCCATAAGAATATTCGCGGGGTTAATGATGACCTATCACGGATGGGAAATATTCGATAGCGAATTGATGAAGGGTTATTTCGATTGGGCGCAGATCAAAGCGTTGCCGTTTCCCCCGGCAATCTCAGCTTATGCTGGCAAAGGACTCGAGTTCGTTACCGGGTTAATGTTCACCTTCGGATTTCTTACACGCATCGGCGCGCTGCTCATGTTTCTCAACATGACATTCGTTACGTTCTTCATCGGCGAAGGACGCTTCTACTACCAGGACCAGCATCCATTCCTGTTTGCTATCATCGCGGCAGTATTCTTCTTCACCGGCCCAGTGAAATGGTCGGTTGATCAAAAGATTTTCAAATAGAACTCGCTAATTGAAACATGGTTACAAAATTTTACGTCTATTTGCTTAACAAAATATAAGCATATATCTCAAGACAGTATATTGCACCTGCATGATCGACCTGCGCACACCACCAAAATGGCCCCTGAAAATCCTCAAAGTAGTCTGCCCCTCCGCGCTACTCGAAGAGATCGAAGGCGACGTGACGCAAAAATTCATGCGCGACCAGGTCAATCTCGGTTATCGCATCGCACGCCGGCGAATGATCATGAACGTCTTCCGCTTCATCCGCCCCGGCATCATCCTACGAAACAAAATTTCAATATCATTAATCAGCACCTTTATGATACCTTATTATTTCCGCATGGCGTGGCGAAACATCGCCGGCAGCAAATTCTATAGCAGCCTCAACATGCTCGGCCTCACACTCGGCCTCTCCGTTGGTCTGCTCATTCTTCTTTGGGTAAACAATGAAATGAGCTACGACTCATTTCATTCAAAAGCCGATAAGATATTCCATCTTAATACACGACTGGAATCCAACGGCGAAAAGTTTACAGTGCACGTCACGCAACCAGCCATCGGCGCGCGCGCAATGACCGAAGTTCCCGGCATCGAAAGCGTAGTCCGCGTTAGCACCGAAAACACGTGGAGCATTTTCCGGTACAATGATCTCACTCTAAAAGCCAACACACTTGTGTTCGTCGATCCTTCCTTCTTTACCATGTTCGACTTCGAACTGATAAAGGGCGACAAGAATCATCCGTTCAACGACGCCAACTCGGTCGTCCTCACACAATCGGAAGCCAAAAGATTTTTCGGCGGTCAAGATCCTATCGGGAAAACCCTCATTGCCGACAACCGCGATAACCTCGTGGTAAGCGGTGTATTGAAAGACTTTCCCGCCAACAGCAGCATCGAAGGACAAATGCTGTTTTCCACCGAGCTTCAGAAGAAGATAGCCAAAGACAACGGCTGGCGCGACTTCGACGATAACTGGGGCAATTACGGTTGGAATACATTTTTGCAATTGCAACAAGGTGTGTCGATCAGTGACATTGAAGACAAGCTCTCGAAGATCAATCACACGCATCAACCAAGCATGCGACCGGCAGACGTTGGTTACTATAAGCTTCAACCACTCAAAGACATTCATCTTTACGCGCCCGATGGAAAACCAGTAGTGCTTCGTACGGTGAGAACCTTCTCACTTGTCGCCATTCTTATTCTTGTGATCGCGGCCATTAATTATGTGAACCTCACCACGGCCCGCGCACTCGTTCGTTCGAAAGAAGTAAGCGTGCGGAAAGTGATCGGTGCAACACGCAGGCAGTTATTCAACCAGTTTGTTGTTCACACATGTCTATTCTTCTTCATTGCAGTTGTTCTTGCATTCGGTGTTATGGCCCTGGCAATGCCACTCTATAATAATATCGCGGGCAAGTCACTTCAGTTCAACCCGCTCGATCTCAACCTCTGGAAGGTGATCGGCATTACATTAGCCTGCGTGCTGATCGCATCCAGCGTGTACCCGGCCTCCTTGCTGTCGTCGTTCAACCCGGTCCAATCACTGAAAAGTAAATTTTCGTTTGGCAAAGGAAGCACCGTGTTCAGGAGAACTCTTGTGGTTGGTCAGTTTGCTTTTTCGATCGGACTGATCATTTGCACGACTATCATCGGTCGTCAGCTAAACTTTATGCTCGAAAGCGATCTCGGCTTCGACAAGTCGAATGTGTTCACTGTACAAATGGACGAGATGTCGGATCATTACGAAAGCGCAAAGAACGAGCTGTTGACGAATCCCGCCATTACAAGCGTAACTTCTGGTCACGGTGATATCGTATCGCGATGGGGTGCCACACTCGATATCGATTGGGATGGAAAAGATCCTAACCAAACCTACTTCTTTCACGACATGAAAGTAGACAAGGACTTCATAGAGATGTTCAAGATGAAGGTACTGGAAGGTGCCAACTTTACCGGCAACACGGCGGATTCATCGCACTTTATAGTAAACGAAACCGCCGTAGATCAAATGGGCATCAAAAATCCCGTTGGCAAACGCTTTCGCTGGCACCAGATAGACGGAACGATCATCGGTGTTGTGAAAGATTTCAACTATACACCGCTATCGAATTCCATTCAACCTTTCGTATTCATTCATCAGCCTTCGAACGACATCCTGTATGTTAAGGCCGACAACCGCAGCATGCCCGAAGCTATCGCCGCCGTCCAAAAAATATGGACCCAGTACAACCCTGGTTCACCTTTCAGTTACACATTCGTCGACGATACATACAATAAACATTATGCTTCCGATCAACGCACCAACAGGCTTTATACGTTGTTCACCGGAATTGCGATCGTTATTTCATGCCTCGGGTTACTGGGATTGATCACGTACACAGCACAACTGAAAGTAAAAGAGATCGGTATCCGTAAAGTATTGGGCGCCACCGTCCCCAACATCGTGATGTTGCTATCGAAAAGTTTCATGTTGCTGATCACCATCTCGATGGCGCTTGCCATTCCCGCTTCATGGTGGATTATGAAAGGTTGGCTGACCCGATTCGCTTACCAAACTACCGTTCCATGGTGGCTCTATGGGATATCTTGCGTGGCAGCAATACTAATTACTCTGATTACAATTGGATTCCAGGCAGTAAGAGCGGCCATCGAAAATCCAGTCCGAAGTTTGCGCGAATGAGTATAATTGCAAGTGCAAAAAGCATTATTAGCTTTATTGATATCGACATCAATATTCGCTCAGAAGCCTGGAACGTTCACTGAGTCCGTCACTTGCCTTAATTCTCCTACACAAACATATTCATTATACCTGCCGGCGTCTTACTCCAAATCGACGCCGGCTGGTTTAATATTATTTTTCGATCCCGGTGCGCGAGGGAGCATGCCCGTTAAGCTTTATCAAAAGCTTGCAGACAAACATAACCTCGTTCTCGCCTGCTCCAACAATTCACACAACGGACCGATAGAACCATCCATCGTTGCAGGCAACGCAGTGCTCGATGATGTATTCGCGCGATTCAATATCGATCACTCATTTGTTATCGCGTCAGGTTTCTCCGGCGGTGGGAGAACGGCAACTGACTTTGCATTGCGACGTGGAACGCTGGTTGGAGTGATCTCTTGCGGAGCCGCGTTGCCGCTAAAGGATAAGATTCCATTTGTCGAAATCGTTGGTCTACTGGATATGAACTACCAGGAAGCCTTATCAGTAAGCAGCTATCTGAACTCAATCAATAATGCATCTTTTCTTATTTGTTTTTATGGTGGACATGAATGGCCGCCCGTCGAATCTTATGATGATGCAATCGAATACCACGAGCTTCGAAACAAGAAGTTGAATGCGTCGGAATTTTTCAGTGATCAAATGAAGGAGGTGAAAGTGCAGATGGATTCAGGCTACGTATATGAAGCAAATCGAATGGTGTCGCAACTCCTTCCCGATTTCGCGCAGAGCAAAGAAGCATTCACTATCGACATGAAGCTCGCTTCTATTCAAAGAGATAAACGATTCAAAGTCCAGGCAACTGAAGCCGGCCTCGTCAACTCGAAAGAAGTGGCAATGCAAAAAGAGTTTCGGGAAAAGTACAAGCAACAAATAACGGACTCCGAATTTCATCCTGAGTACTGGCAAACGTTTCGTGCGGATAGCAACGCAATGTTGGCGGGAAGTCATTATCAAAAGCTCGCCGCTCTTCGCCTGATTGATTTCGGCTGGCGGTTAGTTGCAGAGCAGCAATACTTTTTTGAGCAGAATAAGCAGGATCGTGAATCAACGATGTCCAGGAAAATACTCGATATCCTGTCGACGAACGGTGTAAAAGGCCGATGAGTGACTCACAACGCTGGGCCGGCCGGTTCGATATTTATAGTTCCAAATCCACCTCCTTTGATACAGTCGCATCCATGGCTTTCCATGATCATTATCGGTGTCGCCGTGCGGCCCGTGGTGGTATTGCTGCATGAACTCGGTCATGCCATTGCTGCGAGGATTATCGCGCGTCAGAAGATCACGATATTCCTGGGATCTTATGGAAACAAGGAACGAAGCGCGAACGTGACTTTCAACAACCTCGAGATCTGGTTTACCGGAAATCCATTCTTATGGCAATGTGGTCTTTGCATTCCGTCGGCGCCCATTACGCGTATGGATCATCGCATCTCGTATATTCTCGCAGGTCCGATACTTCCCGTTGCCCTGTCGGCAATCATTGCTGATGCTGCGGTGTTCCTTCATGCGAACGAATATATTCGTTTCTTCTCGCTCGTTTTCTTTGCCGTGTCGATGCTCGACCTGGTGATCGATCTTATTCCGTATGGCAATGCGATAGCATTTTATCAGAACACACCGGTGTTTATGGATGGCTATTCATTGAAGCTCGCGTGGCTACAGAAAAAATATCCCACCGAATTTTTTGTCGGTATCAATCAGTATTCAAAAAAAGAATACGACGATGCAGCGCGTAATTTTGAAAAAGCTGCCCGACGTATGCCGGGCAACAAAAACATCGACAGGATCTTAAAAGAGTGTTATCGACTGATAGCGCTACGAAGTAATCTCGTCCAGAATAAATAAGACACACCAAGGATTCCAAGAAGATCACCGGCATAAGAAACGGAGTGCCCGTAACAATGTGTGTCCACGCTGCCCCGATGAAGATGAAAATAAATCCTGCGTAAGCCCACTCTTTCAACAATCTTCCGGCAGGCGCTACCAACACAATTGCACCAAGTAACTTCGCTACACCCGAGAATGGTGATGAAGAATGTAGGAAATCCTATTGCCTTAAATCCTTCTACCAACTGTGGGTTCATTGTCAGGTACATGTATGCACTGAAGAACATCATGGCCGCCACCAACCCGGTGGTGATCCAATAAACAATCTTGTCTCTTTTCATTTGAATTTCTTTTGTTGTTTGTTTTGTCAACACAAAATTCAATCGCATCAATGCAGGGATCGACATGGGTTCCCTTGAGGAAACCGCTTCCGCCGAGGAAACTAAACTGACCCTGACTATGTTAGGTATCCAAATAACTGACAACATGACTACCTCCACACTCTCTGATAAAAGCAATTTGCTGAGGCCGCCCTGCGGCTAATGATACTATCGAAAACCATTGCGAAGACCATTCTCACCGCATACTCGCCATGCGCCGACGCCATGGACGTACTCGGCGGAAAATGGCGGCTGCCCATAGTCGGTATTCTGAATTTTAAAGGAAAGATGCGTTTCACCCGATATCCTTCGTAGCGTGCAGGGCATCGGCGCCAAAATGCTATCGAAGGAATTACAGGACCTCGAAGCCAACCAGCTTCTCACAAGAACCGTGAAGCAAACAAAGCCAATCACAGTGGAATATGAGATCACCGAGTACGGCAAAAACGTTGCTGACCCTCATCAATGAAATTGTTAATTGGGGAATGATCCACCGTGAAAAGATCATGAAGGGCGACCAATAATCGCCTTTCGCCTCTTGGTAGGCAAAGGTGAAACAAATCCCTCCCGTTTTCGTAAACTTGCGGTATGAAAGGAACATACCTCGGCGAGTTCGAAGAGCTCGTCCTCCTCAGCGTCGGCATTCTGTACGACGAAGCCTATGGCCTCGCGATACTTGATGAGCTGGAAAAACAAACCACCCGCAACATCATGATCAGTGTCGTACACAAATCCCTCGTGCGACTGGAAGAGAAAGGTTATCTGAAATCGCGCATGGGCGGCGCCAGCGAAACACGCGGTGGCCGCGAAAAACGACTGTACACACTCACTGCAGCAGGCTCCAAAGTCCTCGCTCAATCGCGTGAGCTCCGGAACTCCATGTGGAAACAGGTTCCGAAGATCGCTTGGGAAGGAGATAGAGCTTAATCATCGCCCAAAATGAAAACCGGGTGATGTTTGGTTTAAAGATATCTCGGTCGATTACTACAACTAAGATCAACAGCTTGTAGAACACATTCTACATCAAGAATTCTATAGGTCAATTGCGGACCTCGGTTAACCTTCTGGCCGATTTTTTGAGTTCCGTATCAGGTTAGAAGTCCAAATAAGTATGCGAATTTGAGACGCGGAGACAGAGTTTTTAACATGAGTTAAAATATTTTCACTGGCACCGTCTTTGTATTTCCCACTAAAATATTTTTATGGTAGTCGCAGAAAAGAAGGCAGTGAAGAAAATTCCGGAGGGATACACAGCTGTAACGCCATGGATCATTTCTCCCGACTCGGCGAGATTGATCACGTTTTTAGTGAATGCATTCGGAGCCGAAGAGATAACCGGCAGCAGGATGCTTTCGCCGAAGGCAAGATCGTTCACGTTGAAGTGCAGGTTGATGACTCTATTATTATGTTGTTCGATGCGGCAAAGTCGTGGCCGCCGACACCGGCATTCATTCGCTTGTTTTGTAGACAATTGTGAAAAATCCTACGACCAGGCGATGAAAGCCGGCGCTCGTGGAGTTACAAAACCCCACGATGCTTTCATTTGGTGATAAGGTGGCGCGTGTTGCCGATCCGTTTGGTAATGTATGGTGGATACAAGAGAGAGTGGAAGACGGGACTTCTACTGCGTCTGATAAAGCCATGAAGTATGTTGAAGATTCTCTGAACTCCGAATTGACGAAGAGAACTCACCCTGCTACTTTATAAGATCCGTTAAAGACGGATGAACCTGTGAGGTCTTGAACTCCGTGATCTTATACTCCGCGAGCTTGTTAATGATGAAAGGATCTTCGTTGATGATCTTTTCAACATCTTCTACTGATTTAGCGAGAACGAGAATGATGCCGCCAGTACGCGGCCACCTTTCGTCCCGATGCAATAAATGCATTCAGCTTGTAATACTTCCTCAGGAACTTCATGTGATCCGCCCATGATGGCGTCTATCTTTTCCAAAGAAGCGGTGTAATTCAGATCAACTACGAACATCTGCCGCGTCAGATTTTACTTTATGATATAAGAAGTAAGACGCGAGATGGAACGCGAGGAATACGAACATGAATGGCGATCCGTTGCTTAACCCGCTGATCGATATTACTGCGAACGTGGCGCCTGAAAGATCAAAGAACAGACCTGCGTAAGCCCATTCCTTTATTCTTGGAAATCCGGGAATGAGGATCGCAATAGCACCAACGATCTTCGCGATTCCGAGAAACGGAATCATGTACCTGGGAAACCCGAGATCCGTCGAAATGAGTTTAACAGATCCTTCATCCATCATAACATTCTGAAAACCAGACATCGCCATGAACAGTGCAAATAAGCCTGTTACGACCCAGTATATAATTTTAGTCCTTTTCATATAAGAGAGAGTTTGTTTTTGTTTATGGATACAAACCTAATATACATTCTTCCCCTGAAGTATGGGTGATCACGACAAAGACCGGGTAAAATCCGACAAAGGTTAAACACATAGGCGTTTATATATTTGCTTTTATGAAAATCTTGCTTTGCATCGCGCTTGCTCTGATCGTTACGTTAGGCTTTGGGCAGAAAAACAAAAAAGCCGTTATCGAATCAATCGATTCCCATTCTCAAGAAATGATTAAGATCTCCGATAAGATCTGGGCGGCTGCCGAAACAGCTTTCAACGAATCACAGTCTTCAAAACTTCTTGCCGACTATGCGGAAGCCAACGGTTTCAAAGTAGAACGCGGCGTCGGCGAAATACCAACAGCATTTGTTGCAACTTTCGGATCAGGCAAGCCAGTGATCGGGATCCTCGGTGAATTCGATGCACTTCCAGGCCTCTCGCAAAAAACAAATCCCGTTAAGGATCCGGTTATCGATGGCAATCCAGGTCACGGATGTGGACATAATCTCTTCGGAACAGCAAGTCTCGGTGCAGCCATCACTATCAAAGAATTGATCGCACAAGGCAAACTAAAGGGCACTATAAAATTCTTCGGAACGCCAGCCGAAGAAAAGTTTTTCGGTAAACTATGGATGGCCCGTGCCGGGCTTTTTAATGATCTCGATGTTTGCATGGACTGGCATCCAGGTGCTGAAACAAAACCCGCCGTTCAAACTGGTCTCGCCCTGGTCGACTTTATCGTCGAGTTCTACGGTCAGGCTGCGCATGCTTCCGCCGATCCGTGGAATGGACGAAGCGCGTCGGATGCATCCGAGCTCTACGCGAACGGAATCAATTATTATCGTGAACATATCAAACCAACTGTTCGCATTCACTACCAGATACAGGACGCCGGAAAGGTTGTGAATGTCGTTCCCGACTATTCACGCATCTGGGTTCGCGCGCGCGACATCAAACGCGAGGGCGTAGTTGAGATCTATGCACGTCTTCAAAAGATTGCCGAAGGTGCCGCGATGATGGCCAACGTAAGCTATAAGATCTCTTTGGTGTCGGGCATTTATGAAGTGCTCGTTAATCGCACCGGCGCTGGTTATGTTCAGAAAAATCTCGAGGCACTGGGACCTATCACGTACACAGCAGAAGAAACAACATTCGCGAAGAAGATACAGGAGTCGACAGAGAAACCGCAGGTTGGATTGTATACCAGGATAGAACCGATGGAAGAAACCGATCCGAATGCCGGCGGCGGATCAACGGATGTTGGCGACGTGAGTTGGATCGTTCCAACCATTCGCGTAAGCGTTGCCACCGCACCTATCGGAACACCATGGGGGCAGTTGTTGCGTGTGGTGGAATGTCTATCGGACACAAGGGCATGATCCAGGCTTCGAAAGTGCTCGCGATGACGATGGTGGATCTCTATGAAGATCCGGCAAAAATAGAAGCGGTGAAGGCAGATTATAAAAAGAATAGAGGTGATGATCCGTACAAGGCTTTGATACCTGACGGACCACCACCCCTCGATAAGTCCAAATAATTATTCCGACCTGAGTGAATCTACTGGATTCGCTCGTGCACTTTGAAACGCCTGGAACGAGATCGTGAGCAACGCAATCATTAGTGCTGCAACTCCTGCACTCGCGAAGATCCACCACGACAGTGGGATCCTGTAGGCGAAACCGTTCAGCCACTGCGTCATCAGCCATGCTGCGAAAGGTGTAGCGATCACGAATGATATCACCACGATCTTCACAAAATCTTTCGATAGCAAACTGACGATACTCGAAACGGTTTGCGCCCATTGCTTTACGAATACCGATCTCTCTTGTCCTTTGTTCTGCAGAGAACATGATCAGTCCAAGTAAACCAAGACACGAGATGGCGATCGCCAGTACTGCAAATACATTCGACAGCTTCGTCATCATTTGTTCACTCTGGTACATCCTGTTCTGATCGTCTTCAACAAACTTGAATGCAAACGGGTAATCGGGATTGATCTCTTTATAGACTTCCTGTAAACTTTCAATCGCCTGTTTGGTCTTACCCGCTTCGGTACGGATCAACACAACACCGAAGCCCTCCCATTCTTTCACGTCTATGATAAGAGGACGAATACGTTCGTGAAGAGAATTGGTGTTATAATTTTTAAGGATACCAATGATATGCCCCTTCTTGGCCCACGCCGACACCCACTTACCAATAGGATCTTTGATTCCCATCTCTTTCACTGCCTGCTCGTTGATCATGAACGCATCGGCAGAGTCGGTAGCAAATCCACGTGAGAACCCGCGGCCATCGGCAACCTCAAGTTTCATGAGATTGAGAAAGTCGAAGCCAACCGATGTGGGCTTGAAGCCAACTTTCTGACCTTTCTCTCTTCCCTCCCATTTAATTGCGGAGTCATCGATCTCATTTGTTTCGCGAATTCCGTCGTCTTCGTCCACAAGGAACGACATAGAGTGAGGAGCTTCGCTGCTCTTGTCGACAACCACGACGCCCGGCATTTTTTCGGCAGCATCTTTAAAGGCCATAAAGCCTTTGTATTCGGCAAGCTTGCCTTCGGTCTGGATGTACAACAAGTTCTCCTTGTCGAACCCGAGATTCACATTTTGCATGAAGCTAGTCTGTTGCGACATCACGATGGTTGCGATCAACAAAAGAATTGAAAGACCGAACTGGAACACGGCCATACCCCTTCGTACCCAGATTGCGCTTTGCGTGAAGCTTACGACACCCTTCAAAACTTTTACGGGTTTCATCGCCGACATGAACAACGCTGGATAACTTCCCGCTACAATACCCGTAGTCAACGCGAGACCGACCATGATCAACCACGTATTCAACTGATCGAACGGAAGTGCAATATGCTTTCCGGTAAATTGATTGAATGCGGGCAGCAATGCCCAGATCAATAATACCGATAACAGCAACGCGAAGAATGAAAGCAAAACAGATTCGCCGAAGAATTGTCCGATCAAAAATGCTCTCGAAGAACCGATCACCTTTCTTACACCAACCTCCTTCGCACGTTTCACCGATCGGGCTGTCGCAAGGTTCATGAAGTTTACACATGCGATCACCAAAATGAATACTGCAACACCCGAGAATATTTTCACATACTCGATCTTGCCGCCTTCGGGATATCCTTCAACAAAATTTGAAACGAGGTATTGATCGCGATACGGTTGCAGTCCAATCGACGTGGTCGCTCCCGGTACCTTTTCAATCCTCGGAGCCGCGAGAATATTCAGTTGCTCCGTAACTTTATTCACATCGGCACCAGGTTTCAACAAAACGGTCGAGTATACAAATCCCGAAGCCCAGTTCACTTGTCCCGTAGCATGCAGTTCCCATGAGATCAGGAAGTCGAACTTCAACGACGTGTTTGGCTGCAGATCTTCGAAGACCGCAGTCACGTTGAGATCCATTTTATTTTCGAAGCGCAGCATCTGGCCGATCGCAGCCTGCGGGTTATCAAAAAACAAATCCGACATCTTTCTCGATATCGCGACATTATATCCAGGTTTTAATGCAGTCTTTGCGTCGCCGGCTATTATGGGAAAGCTGAACATCGTAAGAAATTCCTGGTTGGCGCGAGAGCCTTCGAGCTTATGCGACTTGTCGCCGAGCCTGAAAGTTTCCTGTTTTCCCCATGGCGGTGTGTAGGCCGGATGATACAATGCCACCGCCTCTACGTCGGGAATTGTCTTCTGAGCATCTTCAATCACGGGCATTATGTACCGCATCTTTTCGGTACCCGCTATCATTCGTGGCGTATTCAACGCGCCTGTCACACCGTTCGGTGAAGTGGTTCGCATGTACACGTTGTACAGCCTATCGCCGTTCTCGTGAAAATTGTCGACGGACTTTTCGTCGGTTACCCACAGGTAGATGAACATGCAGCAGGTGATGCCAAGGGTAAGGCCAATGATGTTGATGGCCGAAAACGAACGATGTCTCCAAACGTGTCGGAGCGCGATCGTGAAGTAATGCTTGAGAAGATTCATGGGCCTAATTTTCTTCGAAGAAACGGCAGACCCAATTTTTGATCTCGTCAAAAGCGGTTCAATAGCTGTTCATCCAAAAATCAATCCTCTTGTCCAACATATGAAGCGGCAAAGAGCCTTGATTCAACACTGCGTGATGAAATTCTTTTATGTTAAATCTCTCCCCTAACACTTGCTCTGCTCTCGTTCTCAGCTCAAGTATTTTCAACTGCCCGACCTTATACGTCAACGCCTGTCCGGGATTGCCCATGTAGCGTTCGATTTCGGAAATAATACTTTCTTCGCTCGCAGCTTCGTACCTCTTAGAATACTCGATCGCTTGCTCCCGTGTCCATCCTTGCGAATGGATCCCGGCATCAACAACCAACCGTATCGCGCGATGCATTTCGGCGCTCAGCATTCCAATATATTGATAAGGATCGGTGTAAAGTCCAAGCTCCTTCCCCAACGATTCAGCATACAATCCCCACCCTTCCGTGTACGATCCGTAGTTGAGATAACGACGAAACATTGGCAGTGACTTATTCTCAATCTTTAACATGATCTGGTAATGATGACCGGGAATAGCTTCGTGAAGAAAAAGATCTTCGGTGCCAACGATACTATAGTTCTCCGGCTCGGGCGACGGGAAATAAAAAATTCCGGGACGCTTGCCATCTTCGGAGCCTGCTACATAATTCGCGGCCGTTGTCTTTTCGCGAAACGCTTCTATCCTTCTCACCTCGAAACCAGTTTTCGGAGTTTTGTTGAATAACATTGCGAGGTTCGGCTTCATCTTTTCGTGGATGGCATTGTAGTACGCAATGATGTCGTCACCGGTTTTAAACGGATGTAAGTTCTCGTGCCCGAAAGGAAGAAGATTTTGTACGGAGTCTAGGTGTTTCGATATCCAGTCGACTTCAGATTTACCGAGAGCAAAAATGGAATCGGCCGTGAGGTCGGTTGTTGTGAACTTTCTCACCAAATAATTATAAAACTGTTTTCCACCTGGAATCGCATCGATACCCGAAGTTTCGCGGCATGCAGGAATGTATTCCTGTTCGAAGAAGGCTCTTAGTTTTTGATGAATTGGGATTATTTTTTTGTGGATGACATCCAAGTATGCTTTCTCGAGCCGCGATTTGTCATCCGCAGAGAAATCGGAAGGCATATCCAGGATCGGCTTATAATAATGGTGTTCTTTCACAGGGCCGTGATCGAAGCTCGCGATCTGCGGGACAACCTTTTGCGCAAGAGCTTTAGGTATCACATAGCCGGTTGCCATCCCTTTCTTCATATTGACAATCGCAGTGTCGCACCAGGCAACAAATCCATCGAGTCGCAACAACCAGTTGTCGTAGTCTCTTACCGTTTTGAAAGGCTGATTGCCGGTTCCTGCGGCGAGCTGTGCAACCTGTAACGGCATCGACTGTATCTGCGAGATCGGCATCAGGTGATCGTTGAACTTCAGACCTTCGAGATTGATACTGCACTGGTATAGCAGCAGGTCGTAGCTGAGTTGATCATTGTCGGAGAGTGCAGAGCGATCGATAGCCTTTAGTTTCTCGCTGTAGTCTCTGTAAAAATTCTTTAACTCATTACGATACTCAACACTGATGTTGTTCGGCAGAATTTGGTTGTAACGATTGTCGCCTGCACTGGTAGCGGCGAGAGGATAGAGTTTTAAATAGTCTTCGTGATAGTTCTGAAGGAGGTTGTCGAAGGAGGGTTCTCTACATGATATCAAAATGAGGTATATCAGTAAGAATCCCGTAATTCTCATAAACCAAAATACAAAAAAATGCCCGGGCACTCACCTACCCGGGCAACGCCTGCCGGTTAGGCAGGCTCGTGATCACCCAAACTGTCATTCGCGTATGACGACGAATGAACCCATGATCACTAGTTCTTCGATGCTACGATTGGATATGTATTGGTTTGTTTTACGAGATAAGGGATAAGCCTGCCCTTCGCCTTCGCGAGCTTGTAAGTGACGCTGGTTCCGGCTGAACTAACTTCCATGGAGAATCCAGGGTCGATAATCTGACGCACATCGTATCTCTTGTTGAATCCGTCTGTGTCTGACTTGATAGTCTGTGTTTCTACAAGACCTTGTTGGTTGTAAAACGCTACGTCTACCACTTCATTCGCTGAGCCTACCACAAGCAATTTTACAATTCCTTCTTTAGTGGTCGGCAATACTTTGATCTCTGTCTTAGCCGACTGTGCATTGCTTGCAAAGAAGGCCGTGGAAAGCAGGACTGATAGGCCTGCTATGATGATTGATTTTGTTTTCATAACTCTGTTCCGTTTCATTGGTTCCATTAACGGGTCGATCAAAGTCCAGATGTCATAAGTAGGTAAACGATTGTCACAAGTTGTCATCGTTAGGTGAACAAAAAGTTATCCCGAAATCGTACATTGTCTGGATGATTTCACTGCTTCGAACGAATTCAAACGACAAGGATTTTAAATCATTAGTAGAATCCCTTGATGCAGAGTTAAGATCCCTTGACGGAGATGATCATGTCTTTTACGGACAACTAAATAAGACCGACGACGTCGATTGTGTTATCGCGTACATCGACAATAGCGCTGTTGGCTGCGGCGCCATCCGAAAATTTTCTGACGAATCCATGGAGATCAAACGAATGTATACGCGCGAAGAAATACGCGGCAAAGGCGTCGCTACAGCCATCGTCGCCGACCTCGAAAACTGGTCGCGCGAGCTCGGCTATTCATCATGCGTTCTGGAAACAGGCAAGCGACAACCTTGGGCTATCGCACTCTATAAAAAACTTGGCTACAAAGAAATACCTAACTATGGTAAGTATGCCGGGGTTTTAAATAGCGTATGCTTCGAAAAGAAACTTGCGTAGAATCCTCCGCGTATCCTTTGCTCCTTTGCGTATCCTCCGCGCAACAAGAAGCATTTGTCGTAATCACCCTGCTTTCTGTCGCCATTACACCTCCACTTTGGTTGTTTTGCATTTAAGTTTGTATCACGATTTAAACAAAAGAGCTTATGCAAAAGATAACACCATGCTTCTGGTTCGATAACAACCTTGAAGAAGCGTTTAATTTTTACGCGTCCGTTTTCAAAGACGCAAAGATCAAGATCACTCGTATTCCAGGTGGACCGAGTGGAGAAACAGTGGTTGGAGAAATCATACTCTTTGGTCAGCAATATAGAGCGTTGAATGGCGGACCCATATTCAACTTCAATGAAAGCATTTCATTTTATGTGAACTGCGAAGATCAAAAAGAAGTAGACTACTATTGGTCTGCTCTCACTGCCAATGGCGGTAAGGAATCTGTATGTGGGTGGTTAAAAGATCGCTTCGGCGTGTCGTGGCAGATTGCACCAAAGCAAGTTTTCACCATGCTCGAAGACAAAGACCTCACAAAAGTCGGTCGTGCTATGGCGGTAATGATGAATATGAGTAAGATTGATTTGAAGAAAATGGAAGATGCGTTTAACGGGAAATAGGTGACCGCTCAAACTATCATCAAAGAGCTCAACAAACATCAATCTAACGTTGAGCTCGAAAAAATAAAACGCTACTTCAAAACGGAAGAAGGCGATTATGGTCACGGTGACAAATTTGTCGGCATCCGGATGGGAACAATTTTCGGTATCGCGAAGAAGTACGGAGATCTTCCGATCAAAGAGATCGAGAAATTACTCGAAAGCCCGGTGCATGAATATAGAGTGGCCGGTGTCAGCATTATGGACAAACTTTCCCGCGTGAAGAAAACCTCCGAAGAACGCCGGAAAGAAATGTTTGATCTCATCATTCGTCGAACAGACCGTATCAACAATTGGGACCTGGTAGATCTTGCAGCGCTGAATGTTACAGGCAGCTATTTGTTCGACAAGCCCAGGAAGGTGCTTTACAAACTTGCAAAGTCAAAAGATCTTTGGGAGCGACGTATCGCGATCATCAGCACAACTTACTTCATCCGCCAGGGAGATATCGACGATACTTTTAAGATTGCAGAGTTGCTATTGAAAGACAAACACGATCTCATTCACAAAGCAACCGGTTGGATGCTGCGCTTCGCAGGAGACAAAGACAAAAAAAGGCTACTGGAATTTCTCGACAAATATGCAGCTACTATGCCGCGTACGCTGCTTCGCTACTCCATCGAGAAACTCGACGCCAGGCAAAAGAAGTATTATATGGAAATTGGTTAGATCCAGCCCTTCGGCGTGCGACGACCGATAATAAACTCCGCCTTGGGCGGGAAGTACATTGTCTTCTTCCAGTCGATCGACAGGATGCGTTGAAGTGCCTCCTTCAGGTCGTCGATGGAATTTGGTTTCACCGTGAAGAGATTCGACCCCTGCCGGTAACAATATTCCACGGTATCGAGGTCTTCGAGCGACGTGTAAACAATAATCGGAAGGTTATCGTATCGTCGGTCCGAGCGGATCTCGAGCAGGCATTGCTTACCCTCTTTACAAGGCATAAGCATGTCGAGGAAAAGTATATCGGGAATTTCCTCCTGCAGCAGCTTCATTAACAATTCTCCATCCTCGGCTCTCCGTAAAATAACTGTGAAAGCTGTCTCTGAAATCGCCACCGAAAAAATGAAGAAATCATCATCATCATCTTCAGCAATCAACACGTTGGTGGGTTTCGTTTCTGTCAGGCTCATATCATTGACTCAGGTATAATTGTTGATCTGCATTCACCGACTGTAAGTGCAGACCATTGGAAATTATTTGAAAACTAAAAGCAATTAAGCACTGAATGCACTTACGATCAAACGTTGTTTAATGAAAATTTGATTCTTGTGGAAAATAGTCTACAAAAAAGTGGTGTGCACGATTTTTGAGTACGACGTTCAATAGACAATTCGAAATTTACCTAAGTAAAATTTATATTTCACACAATCATGAACACGAGTGGTAAGTACGCGATATTTTATTGCGACCAATGCGAACTGCTGGCTGGAGTGATCAACCTCATGCTTCAGATGTATCCAGACATCGAAGTTAAAATTGCTTCGGACATCAGCGCGCTGCTCAGCCAATTAGAGCGAAAACTTCCAGAATATATTTTGGTGTACCTGGCAGTGAACAATGAAAGTCACATTTCGGTGGTGAAGAGTATTCGTGAAACAGTGACCGCATCACAAACACCGGTTCTGATCTACCAGGCACTGCCTGGCGAAAACGAACTGCAGAAGTTGTCGGCCAGATTAACTTAATAGAAGTGTGGAGATTATAGTTTAAATTTATAATATGAACTATGGTCTCTACGCTCCTCCGCAACACCTCCGGGGACTCGTTCGCTATTTTTGGAACTTCGAATGCGACCGCAGCGACGATCTTCCCGGTGAGCACCAGGCTATGGCCGACGGTTGCCCGGAAATCATTTTCGCCTACGACGGCGGATTCCTGGAGAACAAAAATTTTATTTCATACCTGCGGGCACCAAGATCAGAATCGAAAGTTCTGACACTCGGAGATCGTATGGGTTTGTTCGCAATACGGTTGTATCCTCATGCGATACGTCAGTTGTTGAATATACCGAACAACGAACTCGTCAACGGATCATTTGAGCTCACGCACATCTTTGGTAACAAGTATAGTTATGTGAACGAGAAGATGCTCGAAGCATCAACGGCAGAACAGCGAATTAAAGTCGCTACGGATTTTCTTATGGACCTCTCGCAAGCTTCCGAAAAAGATGCGATCAATGAATGTATCCGCCAGGTGCTCCAAAACGAAGGCAATGTAAATCTCGACGACCTTCGTGCAATCACTGGCTTATCTGTAAAACAATTCGAGCGACGCTTTACGGCGGTGGCCGGATTCCCTCCGAAATATTATTCTCGTATCACAAGGTTCCAGGGCACGAAGAGAAAATATGCGAGCGGAAAATTCCGCACGCTGTCAGAGTTGTCGCATGCATGCGATTACTACGATCAATCTCACTTCATCCGCGAGTTCAAAGAATTTTCAGGAATGCAGGCAAATCATTTCTTTAAAATTGTCAGTGACGGAATTAGTGATGAGTCGAGAGTTCTCAGAAACTTAGTGCTTGCGAAAGACACGCCGGAGAATTTGTGATTTGTTATTCGTGATTAATCACAAATTACCAATCACAAATCGGTATGACGATTTTATCCTATCCCCGATACATCACTCTCCGATACCTTTATCCCGATGTTATTTAGTACCAGGATCGCGTCAATATTTATAGCAGTTGCCCTTATAGGTTGGGGCATCATCCATTTCTTAATTGGCGATTTCATCACGGGGCGAGCACCCTCGTGGCCGGAAGGGTTACCCGGTAAGTTGGTCTGGGCTTATGCATCGGGGATTTTGTTAATTGTATCTGCGGTCTCAATTGCACTTGAAAACCAGAAAATCAGGTTCACTGTCATCTGCTCAGGCATCATCGTCTTGGCCTGGGCCGGTGGCAGAAACCTGGTGGCCGTGCTCCCCACTCTCGACTATGGCTACATGTTGACCAACCTTGGTAAGTCGATAACGATTGGCTCCGCTCTTCTTTTAATTGGATACGATAAGAAGAAATGGGCGTACACCTTCGCGTGTGTCTGTATTGGAATATTCTTTCTGATCGGTGGCATTCAGCATTTCATCTTTATTGATTTTGTGAAAACACTCGTGCCTCGTTGGATACCGGGCGATGTATTTTGGTCGTACGTGGCGGGTGTCGGATTAGCGGCGGCGGGTGTCGCGTTGATCACGGGGATCCAACGAAAGCTTGCGGCATTGATAGCGGCGTACATGGTGTTCATTTGGTTCCTGATACTGCACATCCCTCTGGGCTTCGGAGAAACAGCAAGTTTCAATGAATGGATTGCAGTTTTCGAATCGCTGTTTGTTTCGGCGACGTTGGTGGTGATTTACCATAAATCCTAATTCACTAATATTGTGGTTGGTTAAAAACCAGACACCACATGACTAAATCGATTCTCCCTCTCGTCGAAAAAACCGACGTGGTTCTGATGGGGGCAGGTATCATGAGCGCTACGCTCGGTATGATCCTTAAAGAACTCGACCCCAACATCACCATCCAGGTCTTCGAACGTCTCGACGAAGCCGGCACCGAAAGCTCCGATGCTTGGAACAACGCCGGCACCGGCCATGCCGCCTTCTGCGAACTCAACTACACTCCCGAAAAGAACGGAGCAATCGATATCTCGAAAGCCGTAAACATCTCCGAGCAATTCGAGATCTCACGCGAGTTCTGGTCATACCTCGTCCAAAAAAAATATCTCCCCAATCCAGGCGAATTCATCTCATCCGTACCACACATGAGCTTCGTTTGGGGCGACACCAACGTAAGCTACCTGCGCGCCCGTTTCAAAGCCATGCAGGAGAGCCCTCTCTTCAGAGACATGAAGTGGTCGGAGAATCGCGACGAGATCTCAGAGTGGACTCCGATCGTCATGCGCGGAAGAGCCAACAAACAACCTATCGCGGCAACGCGCATGGACTACGGCACCGACGTAAACTTCGGATCGCTTACAAGAGATCTCTTCGCAAAGCTCAAGTCAATGCCCGGCGTTACAGTCCATTATAATGTTGAGTGTCTCGACCTGGATCCCGATGGCAAAGGCGGTTGGGATGTCTTCGTTAAGAATTTATTGAGTAACCAGAAAGGCCAGGTGAATACAAAGTTCTGTTTCATCGGCGCTGGTGGCGCAACACTTCACCTGTTGAAGCGTGCAGAGATCAAAGAAAGAAAAGGTTATGGCGGATTCCCCGTAAGCGGACTCTGGTTGAAATGTTTGAACGACGATCTTATCAAAGATCACCAGGCTAAAGTTTATGGTAAAGCTACGGTTGGCGCTCCGCCGATGTCGGTGCCGCACATCGATACGCGTGTGATCGATGGAAAGAAGGAGTTGTTGTTCGGTCCGTTTGCCGGCTTCTCCACCAAGTTCCTCAAGAACGGTTCGCTGCTCGATCTTCCATCTTCGATTCGTCCCGACAATGCCCTCATAATGCTGTCGGCGGGACTGAAGAACATTCCGCTCACAAAGTATCTCATCGAACAGCTGCGTTTGAAACCTGAAGACCGCATTGAAGAGTTGCAAGAATATGTTCCTTCTGCGAAGCTCGCCGATTGGGAGCTTAAGGTTGCAGGTCAGCGCGTACAGGTGATCAAGAAAGATAAAAAAGCTGGCGGCGGCGTTCTCGAATTCGGTACCGAGGTAGTTGTGTCGGAAGATGGAACGGTAGCAGCCCTGCTCGGTGCCTCACCCGGTGCTTCGACAGCCGCGGCAATCATGTTCGGATTGCTCGAGAAATGTTTCCGGAAGCAAAGTGCTACCGAAGCATGGAAGAGCAAGATCAAAGAGATGGCTCCGTCGTTTGGAGAATCGCTTGCGAAGAATGAAAGTTTATTGAGATCATCGAGGGAAGTAACAGGTCGGATCCTTAATATAAAATGAGATGGATCTCCGATACATCATTTCTACTATACACATCCTCACATTCGGTCTTGGCGCGGCATCGATATGGATGCGGGCTTCGGCTTTGCGTAAGCTGAAAGATGAAACTGGACTCAACGATGTATTCTTTGCCGATAACCTTTGGGCCCTTGCAGCATTCCTCTGGTTGCTTACGGGGATATGGCGCGCTTTCGGCGGATTGGAAAAAGGCGCCGACTATTACATGACTAACGTGGCCTTCCTGGTAAAGATGGGTTTGTTCATCGTTGTATTCGCTTTAGAACTCCGACCGATGATAACCCTGATAAAGTGGAGAAGCCGCCAGAGAAAAAAAGAAACTATAGATATTTCGATAGCTGCATCTCTTGCGAGAACCTCTTATATTGAGTTAATGTTACTAATCCCTATTGTGTCGATGGCTACCGCAATGGCGCGCGGCTTGTTTTACTGAAGTACAGAAATTGAGATAGAGGAATGCCTATAAATAGTGGAATAACTTTTTTATTAGCAGACGATGATGCCGACGATAAGACGCTTTTCTGCGAAGCTCTTGCCGAAATAAATCCGGACATCGTCTGTCACACAGCCAGCGACGGCAAAGAAGCCCTGGCTATCCTTTCCGAAAGACAAATCAACAAACCGAACATCATCTTCCTCGACATCAATATGCCGATCATGGACGGATGGCAATGTCTTGGCAAGATCAAAGAGCACAACGATCATCGCGACATACCCGTGATCATGTACAGCACCTCGTCGTATCAGCGCGACATCGAGCTGGCTCTAGAAAATGGGGCATTCTGTTTTTTTACAAAGCCGTCGGACTACCGCGAACTCAGAAATATTCTTAGATTGATAGCAACAACGCCCGTAGATTCCCTTTCAAATGCTATGAAGGAATTTAAGAATCTTAAGTTCACGAGGTAACCGTGCGGAAGATCTCCCTTTCCGCGCTGTTTCTTATTTACACTGTACTCGCTCTAGCGCAGTACACTCCTGAGTCTGTTCCCAACACCAAGCTTGTCAACAACAGTTATGTTTCCAATCCCGATCATCTGATCAAGGAAAGCACCGTTGCCGAAATAGACTCCGTTCTTTCCCGTCTCGAAAAACAAACGTCAGCGCAAGTGGCTGTCGTTGTACTCAATTCAATCGGTGATGCCAGCGATGTAGATTTCTCACAGTCGCTATTCAATCTTTGGGGTATCGGACAAGCAAACAGCAACGGGCTGCTCATTCTCGTTGTCGACAATCCTCACGTGTTGCGATTTCATACGGGCTATGGCCTCGAAGGTGCTTTACCGGATAAAATTTGTAAAGACATCCAGCGCGATAAGATCGTGCCTTCATTTAAAGAGGGAGATTACGATACAGGTTTGTTAAATGGGGTCAATGAAGTTTCAAAGATCCTCACCGATCCAAATTATAAAGCAGAGCTGGCTGCATCCCAGGAGACTGATACGACGACCGGCTCGCCTATAATGGTCTACCTGATGATCCTTGCCCGATATTCTTTATAGCATGGGCAACTAAGAACGACAAGTTCTCCGATTCGAGAAATCCGTCGTACACCCGACTACCCCGCTGATGCGTGTGAAGAAGATTACATGGCTGATTGAATTCGGCGTCATTCCTTTGCTCATCCTTGTTGCATACTGGGTTAGAGATTCTCCGGATTCCGCAGGTATAAGTTTCTGGATGGTGTATTTGTATTTGCTGCTCACCGTCTTTCATCGCCTTGTTCGCGAGCGAATGATGTTCAACAAAACTAAAGGCAAAAGGAAAATATTACGACGTCAGCGAATACCTTCGACGCAGCACTGGATATTGGGTCCTCATTGCATTTTTGTTTCCGATACCGTTTCTCTTCTATTTTCCATTTCACTTCGTTCGAAAAGCATTCTATAGAAATCATCCACGAAAGTGTAAGCACTGCCAGGGCTCGATGAAAAGACTGAGCGAAAAAGAAGACGACGCGTTCCCTCACGAAATCACAACTCATCGAAGAAAACATCAAGTCGGTTAATTACGATGTATGGCAATGCAAAGAGTGCCATGCAACCGAAGCCCTGGCATTACTTGAATCGCCTGACTCATTACGAAGAGTGTCCCGCGTGCAAAGCCAGGGCTTACTACCTTGAAAGAAATAAGACTGTCAAACTCCCGACGCGCTACAACTCAGGTACGGGTGAATCGATTTACATGTGTAAGTCGTGCAATAACAAAACACGCAAGCCCTATACAATAGCGTCGCTCTCCTCTTCATCATCGTCGTCGTCATCCTCCTCGTCATCTTCTTCCGGCCAGTAGCTACAGCGGCGGCTCATCTTCTTCTGGGGGAAGCTGGGGCGGTGGCAGCTCTGGCGGCGGCGGAGCCAGCAGCACGTGGTAGCTTTGGGGCTCTATTAGGCCCTTTTTTTAAGAAATAATCTTACGAGTCCAGTAGAAAGTTACTTGAGTACAGTGATGCAGACGGTTTTTACCGTATTTGGAGGTTGGAAATCATTCGAATTGCTTGAATTTCCGCACAAACCAGTCAAAACCTTACATGAGAACATTCAGATTCGGCATCGCAATAGCGGCGTTGCTCCTTCCATCATGGCTAATGGCCAACGACATTTGGTAAGTTCTGCTTCATTGACAGCACAAAACGTGACTGCCGGTGCGAACAACCCGGCGAACTTTACCTCGATCCGCTTCATCTTTCATGGGCAAACTCGTGGCGTGTATCCACCGGACCTTCTAACTGGGATGCAGCATGGGTGTTCGTGAAGTATCGCATTGAGGGCGGTACCGGCTGTACGGCCGGCAACTGGCAGCATGCAACATTGAGCACCAACAATGCTCAGCACTCCATTACAAACCGACAACGGAACTGCCGGTGTATTCGAAACAACCTCCGACGGAAAAGGAGTTTTCATTCATCGCGGCGGTAACGGAACAGGCAGCATCAACTGGCAGCAGGTTCTTCTTCGCTGGACGTACGGTGCCGACGGTATACTCGATGCATGTAACGTTTCTGTTAAAGTTTATGCTATCGAAACAGTGTATATACCCACGGCAGCATTCTACATTGGCGATGGCGGTACTGTGTCGGTCAGTTCAGAACAAACACGATAGCCGCACCATTCCAGGTCACAAGCGAAGCAGCACTCACATTGGGTGGTGGAGCTGTAGGATCCGTTGGTAACGGCAACACTATCGGCGAAGTAGCGCCAGTAGACGACTGGAATAACGTAGCATCTTCAGTCCTTCCGGCAACATTCCCCAAAGGCTATTTAGCATTCTATTCTATGAAGTATGAGATCACACAGGAAACAATACGTGGAATTCCTGAATGTGCTCACCGTTGCTCAGCAGCTTCAGCGACATCCTGCAGGGCGCAGCTGGCGATTCTGGAATAACACTGCTGCTCCTACAACAAGGAACGGTGTGAAGTGTGTGATCTTCCCCGCCGGTGCAATCCCGGGAACATATGCGTGCGACCTTAATAACAACGGAACAGTGAACGAATCCACCGACGGTCAGAACATCGCTATACAAGCGATCAGCTCGCAAGACCTGATGGCATATCTCGACTGGTCTGGTCTTCGCGTAATGACTGAAACAGAACTTGAGAAATGTGGTCGCGGAACTTTACCTGCTGTATTGAATGAATATGCATGGGGTTCAACAGGTCTCTATGCAACCTCGTATGCCCCGGCTATTAACAGCGGTGCAGGAAGCGAGTTGCCCACTTCTCCCAGTGCAACATTGGGTAACTCAAATTACTCAAGCACATCTGGTGGTATCGGTGGCCCTATGAGAGTCGGGCTGTTTGCAACATCAAGCTCATCGCGTGTGGTTGCCGGAGCCGGATACTATGGTATTATGGAAATAACTGGCAACGTGTGGGAAATTGTTGTTGGAACCGGAAATGCTTCAGGTCGTTCTTACACTGGTGTTCATGGAAATGGTGCACTCACAACAACAGGCTTCGCTGATGTTGATTTCTGGCCTGGCTCGAACGGCAATGCCGGTCTCACTGCTAACACTACTCCCAATGCCGGTTCGACTTCATTCGCGGGCATGATGTTCCGCGGCGGATCTTTCCAGGAAGCAAGCTGGCTAAGGATCTCCGACAGGCAATATCCCGGATGGACCGGTCTAAGTGGACGAGACCCGCGTATGGGAGGCAGAGGAGTACGTACCGCTCCGTAACGGATAACCATACCCTGTGAGGATTAAAGGGCTTTTATTATTTAGCATCTTACTCACCATTGCTGTTGCACCCGCCTTCGCTCAATATGAAGGCGGCGATAATGATGGAAGTAGTCGGTAGCGGCGTCCTGTGTCACGACACTCGACGGTGTAGGACAGTTTTCTTATGGAACGCTGACCGGCTCGCCTACATTCTGCGATTTCTCACAAGAGTCTTATACAGTTACTTCTAACAATACTCCGCAGGACATCCAGTATTATTGGGTCGTTCCATCCGACGCAACGATTCTTGCGGGACAATTCACACCAAGTGTTTCCGTTCAGTTTGGAAATACACCGGGAACGGTTAGCGTTACCGTCGTTACTCTCTGCGACAATCAAACATTCAACATGGCCGTTACCAACGGCGTGTGTACGATGTACCAGGGTGGCGACAACGATGGCGATGCTGCTACCTGTTAATTGTGTTAGTGCACTGGATGGTACTCCACAGTTTTCATTCGGAGCGTTTACAGGGCCACCAACATTCTGCTCCAACTCGAATGAAGGTTATACGATCAACGTCAACAATCCTCCTGCCGATATCCGGTACGTATGGTCCGTTCCTTCTGATGCCACGGTCGTTAACGGCCAAAACACTCCAACTATCAACGTGGCGTTTGGAACATCAGCTGGAACAGTTTCCGTAACTGTAACAACTTTTTGCACGAGTCAGACTTTCAACATAGCCGTTTCGCCAGGAACCTGTGCGATGTATGCAGGTGATATTGATGATGGATTCTCTGTAGGCCCATCGTGCTTTACAACTCTCGATGGCGGTGCATTGACCAATGTGAACAGCATAGTCGGACCAACCGGCTTCTGTCAGAATTCAACAGAATCATTCAGTATACAGGTAGACAACGCGCCGGCAAATACATATTACAACTGGACAGTTCCAGCTGATGCAGTTGTTTCTCAAGGCCAGGGCACCAACACTGTCATCGTTACATTCGGAGTAACAGATGGTCCTGTGAGTGTTGATGTGATCACCGATTGTAGCGTAACGAACCGATCGATGCCGGTAACGATGCAGACCTGTCTCTTCTACGCAGGCGGAAACAACGATGGATTTTCTGTCGGCCCTTCATGCGCTACTGATCTCAATGGTGGGGCGGTGTTCAGTATAACAGGCATCACCGGATCTGCAGAGTTCTGTTTCGGTGGTAACGAATCTTTCACGGCCGTTACAACAACGCTCCGGCCAATACTTTATTATAACTGGACCGTTCCTTCAGACGCGACAATACTTAGCGGTCAGGGCACTGCAACGATCCTTGTACAATTTGGTGTAAGCAGCGGAAATATTAGTGTGGATATCATAACAGATTGTGCAACTGTTACACCGACAGCATTCCCTGTTACGGGTTCGTCATGTTTATTCTACGCCGGTGGGAACAACGATGGTTTCAGCATGATACAAACATGCGCCACAACGCTGGATGGCGCGGGCGTTCTCGATCCCGGCACAATTATCGGATCGACAACCTTCTGTAATTTCGCTACTGAAGCCTACTCGATCAACGTACTTGGTGCCAACATCGAAACCACATTCGTGTGGTCGGTACCAACTGGTGCTTCCATTATTTCGGGGACAAGGCACGACGTCAATTCTCGTATTGTTTGGCAATCAAACCGGAAACGTGTCGGTGGTAGTCACGAATCCATGCCAGACGATAAATCTTTCATTACCAGTAACCACCACCAGTTGTACTTTCTTTACAGGTGGAAAACAACGATGGCTTTAGCGTTACGCCGATATGCGCGTCGAATTTGGATGGCGGTCCGGTATTCAATTCCAGCCCTATCATTGGAACGAATGCGTCATGTAACTTTTCAACAGAAACATATTCGATTAACGTTACCGGCTCTACCGCGTCTACAACTTACACCTGGAGTGTTCCCGCCGGAGCTTCGATCCTCAGCGGGCAGGGCACAACTTCGGTGTTCATATCGTTCGGCAACACCAGCGGCAACGTGTCTGTTTCGATCGCGAACGAATGCGGACTCCAGGTAGTGTCGCAACCTATATCGATCGCAAACTGTATTTTCTATTCAGGTGGCAACAATGATGGCTTTAGTGTTGGGGCATTAACGTGCGTGAGCGATTTGAATGGCACCAACTTCGTTCCGGGAGCAATTGTAGGATCTACTACTTACTGTCAGTTCTCGACTGAGTCGTATACGATATCCACACCTGGTGCAATATCGTTGACATGGAGTGTGCCTGCGGGCGCAAGTATCGTGAGCGGTCAAGGCACGAATTCGGTACTCGTGTCATTTGGTAACACAGATGGTAACGTATCGGTGCAGGTTGTAGACCCGTGTAACATAACTACTGTGAACCTCCCGGTAACCAATGCAAACTGCGTGTTCTATGCGGGAGGAAACACACGATGGTTTCTCGGTAACAACTATTACAAAACACTTCGCTGCCGATCGCATTGGTATCGTTCGACGCATCGGTTCGCAACGGAATTGTTTATCTCAATTGGGAAACTTCTTCGGAGCACGATAATGATTTCTTCCTGGTGGAGAGATCTCATGATGGAAAAACATTTGAAAACCTGCTGAAGGTTGATGGCGCCGGAACATCTACGGCAGCGTTGAAGTACCAGGCAACGGATCCCAATCCATACCATGGAACGTCGTATTATCGATTATCACAAACCGACTATGATGGATCGACAGCTTATTATCGGGTGATTGCAGTTAAGATTGAAAACTTTGCGGAGATCACGAAGCTGTATCCTAACCCGGTGACCAAAGATGAAGCGATCCACATTGACTACTTCGCGGAAGAAGATGGGCAGATCAAGATCTCAGTGGTAGATCCGGCGGGTGTTGGCTCAGATAGCAATATGATTGAAGTGAAGGCGGGGGTAAATTTGTTTACGTTCACACCGCATTTCAAGAGTGCTGGTGTTCATGTGATCATCATCAGGTCACAAGATAAAGCCCAGGCATTAAGATTAGTCGTGTACTAAAAAAGGAAACCCGGTCACTGTTCAAGACCGGGCTTGCCTTTCTAAAGGTAAAGAAACCTAACTCTACCTTGACCTCATTTAATAGCCTGTCTGCCGATCCCCACCGGCATTAGCAGGCGTCTCAACCCAATGAGATATTTTTAAATTCTTTCTACCTGATCACCAGAGTTAAGGCCCGGCGGGCGCATCGTTCTGTTACCCCAACAGATCCGACGCGGGTTGTGTGCTCTGGGTGGCCACCCTCACCAGAATATACCATCCATTACACCCCAACTTTTAGCCAGCCGGACCAAAATTCTGTGATATCAGCGGGAGACTCTTTCACAATTGGCAAAACTTCGCCGCTGATCGTAGGCTCAATAACGCCTATGGAATGAATCTCCACTTAAGGTCAGGTTAAATCCACCTTAAAATGCCGGGGACGGTGATTTGGAGAATTTATCGGTGCTACAGAACCGATAAATCTCACTCCCTCAAGAATTCTTCGAAGATGGAAGTCTTCCTACCGTAGGTGATGCGGATGTATGCGCTGTAAGCAACACCGCGGGCGGTCATGTAACACACTGTGAGCGCCTTCAGCATGAACGAAAGGTCCATGAAAGTCGCTGTCGCTGAACATGAGTATCAACAAAACGGCGACAACGACATAAGTGCTCCACTGGTACAATTTTAAGGTCTTTCGATAGTAGTCGAGAAAGGCGATCATGTTCGAGCGAATGTCTTTTGTGTAGTCCATGGTGTTGATCCATCGTTGCGACTTGTACATCCGCCAAATCACCGGCAACGATCCCACGGCAGTGACGACAACGATCTTGTACATATACGACATAAATCGTTCGCTCATGAACCACATCATCAACAACACACCGACGTACATAGCCAGCACAATCACAACCTCCATCACGAATATTCTCCGAATGCCCCTGCCCGATCTGCGGAGCGACGACAGCTTCTTTTCGAGAGCCTCGCGGATCTCGTCGGGCGACGGCTGCACGACCGTTGAGCCAATTGTGCCCATTGTGCCTTCAGATCATCAAGCTCCATAGTCTTGCAATATTTTCTTCATTTTCGATTTGATCCTGTTCAGCTTCACGGCAACGTTGTTCTCCGAAAGACCAGTGATCTCCGATATTTCTTTGTAAGGAAGTTCTTCAAGGTAAAGTACAACGATCGATTTCTCCAGTTCATCCAGTTTATTGATCGCCATCCACAGTAAGTCCGTATTGTCCTCTTTCACATCAACCGAGATGTTGTTCAAAATCTCGACGTCAATCTTTTTTCCGAAGAAATGATCCTTGCGATTTTGATACAACGCCGTGTTAAGGGCAACGCGATAAAGCCACGTAGAAAACTTCGATCGACCTTCAAACCTGGGAAACGACTTCCATGCGTTGAACACAATCTCCTGGAACAGGTCGTCGCGATCGTCGGGATCTTTCTTATACGTACGACAGATCTTGTGGAGGATACCGAGGTGATTGGATATCTGCTCCGAAAACTGTCGTGACAGGTCGTCGGTCATCTGCGTTGATTACAGTACGTGACCATTTCCTGCGACATCTTACAAGATGGCGATGATTTCTTTCGCGTTCGCTTCCCTTGCGAAATCCATCGCGTTTTTACCGTCTTTGGTTTTGAGATCCTTATCGGCGCCGGCCTGCAGCAGCGCCTTTACAATTGCCAGCGAGCTGTTGTGAGCGCCTGCGTGCAGTGGCGTTACATCATTTTGTTGCCTTGCGTTTGGGTCGGCGTTATGCTCAAGCAATAGTTGTGTGATCTCCAAGCTCTTTGCAGCTACGGCCGAATGAAGCGGCGCCACCTTGAAGTCATTGTTCGATGAAATATTCGCATCTGCTCCCTGTTCGAGTAAATATCTCGCGAGCGCTGGTCTATCGAAGAACGCCGCAAACCCGAGGACAGTAAATCCGTCGGGAGAATATTTGTTGATCAACTTCGGATCCGAAGCCAGGAACTTCATTGTCGTATCAAGGTCGCCTGCGATAACGGCTTCATAAATGTTGGACGGATCCTGAAGAGAAAGAATATAGCTGCTCAACTCCTGGTTTCGAAAATAGAAGCTGAGCATCAACAAGCTTGCTCCTCTGCTATCCACAAATGAAAGAAGCGCGGGATCGTTTTTCAGTTGACTGATAAGCTCGTCTGTTTTTTTATTTTTAAGAAGGTCGTAGATGAGTGATTCCATAACGTTTTTATGCAAAGCAATGCGACAGCTTTATGTATTAACTCCTTATTCGCGAATTTCCACCATTGCTTTTATCACCCCGCTGCCGGGCAACAGCCAATGTTCAAATTGACCCGGAACATCATCGAATGAAACCCGATGTGTGATATAGTTGGTCGGATCAATTTTCTTAGTCTTCAATGCATTCAAAACCAAATCGAAATCTTCGCGCGTTGCATTCCGGCTGCTCATCAATGTTCCTTCGCGCTTGTGAAACTCCGGGTGACTGAAACCGATCTCACCTTTCTGAAGTCCAACGAGTACGTAACGTCCGCCGTGAGCTAAGAATTGAAATGAGTTGTTGATTGCTTTCAGGCTTCCGGTAGCGTCGATCACTACGGTGGGCATGTCGTCATTGGTGATCTCTTTCATACTCGCGAGGGCATCCGCGGAAGCGGCATTGATAACATGATTGATATTCAGACGTGAGCGACAGAATTCAAGTCGCTGCTGATTGATATCGAGAGCGATGACATTGGCTCCGGCAATCTTCGCGAACTCCATCAGGCCAAGTCCGATGGGGCCAGCTCCAACAATTAAAACGAACTCGCCTGGTTTTACATTGGCGCGTCGGATCCCATGGGCACCGATGGCTAATGGCTCCGCCAGGGCAAGCGTGTCGACAGGAAGACCCATGCCGTGCATGAGAGAAGATGACGGAACGGAAATGTATTCTTTCATTCCGCCATCAATATGAACTCCGAAAACTTTCAGGTTAACACAACAATTCGGTGTACCCGATCTGCATGCGATACACGAGCCGCAATTGAAATAGGGTATCAACGTAACGATCTCTCCTTTTTTGAAATCGTCGGCTCCGTCGGCGTCGATTAGCTCGCCGGCCAACTCATGACCCAGAACGCGGGGATAATTAAAATATGGTTGTGTGCCTTCGAACGCATGAAGGTCGGTGCCGCAAATACCGATGCGTTTTATCTTAATGATCGCGTGATTTTTCGAAAGCGTAGGGATAGATTGCTCCGAATATTCGAAAGCTCCGGGTGAGGTACAGGTGAGTACTTTCATCCAACAAGTTTCAGAAAAAAAGGTTGTAGATTCAAACTATGGAGGTATTCGTTAGGCTAAAGAACTGGCAGATCTTTCTTATCGTTATGCTGCCGCTTGGATCTAGCGTCATTCAAATTTGGATCTTCTCATTCTTTAGCATGGAGATTTCCATAAAGATTGCTGCGGTGTTGGCATATGTCAGGCTTGCAGCAAGGCTTGCGTTGTTCCTTTGGTTGTACCTGGTTGGTATAAAACTCAACGAAAAAATTGGCCTCGATAAATTTGACACAAGGCTTTTTAGCGCTACCATCATTTACATGGCCATGTTTATCACGTTTGAAAAGTTGCGACATGAGATAGGATTTGATTTGAGTTTCACAAACATTGAGTTTGCTGTGTATAATTCCGTTTACCCTATTTCATGGTTCCAGGTGGTTTCGTGGATCTCGTTAATTTACTCGTACTACTTTGTTGCAAAAGTATTGCTCTCGGCCGAACTCGGAAGACGAACATCTTTCGGAGAATTTGTAGGCAGCTTCTTTTTAATGCTTTTCATTCTCATCGGTATTTGGTGGATACAACCGCGCATCAATGAAGTTTTTTCAGGTGATTTTGTGAAGGCTGATCCCGATACACCACTCGATCATCAATTAGATTAATCTCAAGGTTAAAATGAGTATTCTTCTTCGTTTGAAACACTGGCAGGTTTTCATGCTTACGTTTGGGCTACTTGTGCTTGCGTATATTTTTCTCGCGGTTGTTGGCATGAGCCGATCCAGGGAGTTAGTAGGAATGACAGGCTACGCTATTCAGGCAATTCCATTTGTTGAAATAGCTTCTTTCGTCATCGCCAACTTTTGGGTATTTGTAATAGGCACACGGCTTTACCCGAAACAAGAATATTACCGCGACAGCCTCATGCTGCTGATCTTTCGATGGTGTATTTACTTCTCTACGCTTGCAACGTCTGCGCGCCTGATGATTTTTCCCACCCTTGGTTTCTACGGACCGATCAATGAATACATAACAATCCTGGTGATCGCGGGCGGTATCTATTGCTCATACTTCGCAGCGAGATTATTAAATTCAGTCGAACAAGAACGTGCCGCACCTTTCAGGGAGTTTGTCGGAGATTTCATCCTGTTCATCTTCTACCCAATAGGCGTATGGTGGCTGCAACCCAGGGTCAATAGAATATTTGGCAGCGACAATCCCGTGTACGACCCAGACGCTCCGTTAGATCAGCAGGCTATTAATTAACATTCCGTTCGTGGAATTGGCCACGTGTTATCTGGAAAAATCAGGTTATCTTATATGTCTAATCTAATGACCATGAAGAGCTCCAGTACATTCTCGCGCCGTGACTTCATTACGAAGTCCGCATTGGCGGCAACCGCAATTGTTGTCGCACAAAAATCCAGCTGGGGTTTCCCGGCGATCATCAAAAATTATGGTAAGCCTAATTCAAAGATCGCTGGTGTGCAGCTTGGCACAATTACATATTCGTTCCGAAGCCTGCCCACCGATGCAGAGTCAGTTATCAAGTACTGCACAGAAGCTGGCATCAGTGCTATCGAATTGATGGGCACAACAGCCGAGGCGTTTGTCGGTGCACCGAATGCGTCTACAGAGCCGATGAAACCTTTCACACCTGGTCCACGGCCGGAACTCACAGAAGAACAAAAAACAGAGCGCGCGAAGAAAGCAAAAGATCTTGCCGACTGGCGTTCGAAGATTGCGATGGATAAGTTCGAACAACTTCGCAAGATGTATAAGGATGCTGGCATCAGCATCTACGCATATAAGCCCAACGCATTCGGAGCAAACAACAGCGACGCCGAAGTCGACTATGGTATGCGCGCTGCAAAAGCACTCGGTGCAACTCACGTTACACTGGAGATCCCGCAAGAAGCTGGTCAGACCAAACGTCTCTCCGACATTGCTGCAAAGAATAAGATACTTGTTGCATATCACGGCCACGAACAGCAGACTCCAACCATTTGGGATGCTGCTCTCGCCGAATCGAAATACAACGCATTGAATTGTGATCTCGGTCATTACACTGCGGCCGGTTACAACGCCGTTGAGCTGATCGAAGCGAAGCATGATCGCATTGCCAGTGCCCATTTGAAAGACCGTCAGAACCCGGCGCACGGAAAGGCAAATCTTGTTTGGGGCTCAGGCGATACACCAATTGTTGCTATCCTTCAAACGATGAAGAAGAACAAGTATAAGTTCCCGGGAACGATCGAGCTGGAATATGAAATACCTGCGGACTCAACTCCCGTAAAAGAGGTAGGCAAGTGTCTTGAATATTGCCGTAAAGCTCTCGAAACAGTGTAATAATTTAAGTTTGTGATTTGTGATTTGAGATTTGTTGACCAATTTCAAATCACAAATTTCAAACTAATGCAGATTATCCCCATTCTCGTTTTAGTTTCAACGATTGCGTCTGCTCAAAAACTTGACTCTCTCTTAAATCAACTCCAATCCGCCAATCACGACACCACGCGCCTCAAGGTCCTCGACGCCATAATCGAAGATCAGTCGCAGGACTACGCAGCTATCGAAAAATATAGCATCATAATGCAGGACCTCAGTACAAAAAATGCAGAGGCTGCTTCAGGTGAGCTGAGAAAATTCTTTCTTCACTACCATGGCACGGCGCTCAACAACCTCGCTTATGTTGAAGAAAACAAAAGCAACAATCCCGGTGCTCTTGCATCGTATGAAAAAGCATTGGACACTTTTCGGGAGATCGATGATAAGGCCGGCATCGCAATGTGTCTCACGAACCTTGGTTTCGTCTCGAAGAAAACAGGCGACCTCTCGAAGGCAATCGAGTACTACGATAAGGCAGCGCAGATCAACAAGGAGATCGACAACAAGTCAGGATATTTTGCCGCTGTCAACAATGTGGGGATGGCGTTCTACCAGATCGGAGATTTGAAGAAGTCACTTACCAGCTATTTCGAAGCACTTAGGATTGCCGAAGAGATGAACGACAAGAGAAGGGTTGCCCGCATCTACAACAACATTGCGGGAGCATACTATTCTTTAAACGAGTTGCCCTTGTACCGGCAGTATATCGAAAAAAGTCTCGCCATTGCAGAAGAAGTAGGCGACAGGTCCGCGCTAACGAATTCTCTTGTGAATTACGCGTATGAGCTGGTGAAGGAGAAAAACTTCGATAAGGCTAGAGAATATTCAGCACGTGTTGTGAAGGTCGGTGAGGAGTTGAAGGACAATGCAATCATTGCCGAGGGACTGTCTTCATTGTCGACTGTGAATCGTGAGACCGGAAATTTCCAGGCGGCGCTGGAGCTTGAAACCAAGGCACTGAATATCAAACGCGGACTTAACAACACATCGAATATTCAATATTCATTGACTGTGCTGGGCGACATCTCGAGGCATTTCAACAAGATCGACGATGCGATACGTTACTACAATGAGGCGTTAGCCGTCGCTTCCCGAACGTCGTACCTCAAAGGTATCAGCCGGTCTACGCAAGGGTTGTCGGAGATCTACAAACAAAAGGGCAACACCACGAAAGCTCTTGAATATTACGAGATCTACATCAAAATGCGCGACAGCATTAACAATGAAGCCAGTCGAAAGGCATCATTCAAGTCGCAATACAAGTACGAGTACGAGATCAAGGCAACGGCTGACAGCATTCGCGCACAGGGAGAAAAGGCGGTGCTCAACGCACAACTCAGCCAGGAGAAATCACAACGATACGCATTGACTGCAGTCTTCATTCTCGGTGTTACACTCGCAGGCTTTATATTCTATCGCTTCCGGGTGACACAGGAAATGAAGGAGCTTCAGCTACGCAACAGGATTGCCAGTGATCTTCATGATGAAGTTGGCTCCGCAATCAGCAGCATCTCACTGTTTGCCGGAATGGCTCGAATGAAATCCGGAAGCGAGTCCAGCGACATCGTTGCAAAGATCGAAAACACCAGTCGCGAAACGGTGGACAACATGAGCGACATCGTGTGGAGCATAGAACCATCCAATGATCGCTTCGACAACGTGCTACGAAAGATGACTTACTTCGGAGAACAATTGATGGGAAGCCTGGGGATCGGTTTCACTTTCAATTATGAACCCGGCATGGAGAAGACGGTCTTCGATATGGCGAAGCGAAAGAACATCTATCTCATTTATAAAGAGGCGATCAACAACGCAGCGAAATATTCCGGTGCAAAGAATGTAAATGCAAGATTATGGAAGGAAGGCCGTCAGTATGCCATGGAGATAAAAGACGATGGCAAGGGCTTCGATACGTCATCTGGTTCTGCCGGCAACGGGCTTCGCAATATGAAACGCCGCGCCGAAGAGATGAGTGGAAGTCTTGCCATCGAGTCGTCCGATAAGGGGACGACGATTACGTTGAAAGTTTAATTCCTGGTGAACCTAAATACCCAAACCCCGGGTATTTCACTTACACGACCTGAAAATCCTTCTCCATTGTAATCAAAAGTTACCTCAAACGTATTTCCAACGACAGTATAATGTACAGCAAGCCCGTCTTGTCTCGTCAAATCCGTCGCGGCAGTTTGCTCTGAGAAAGTAAAGGTGCCGCTGGAAGGCCACGGGCTCATCGCTGGCCTTCCATTGCATACATAACCAAAAGTATTGTTGCCAGGCGTTCCGGAGATCGTTATTTTGAAATTATCATAGCCTGTTTGCACAACACCATCTTTATTGGCTACAGTACAAGTCCATGTGAAAGACAGTGCCTGTAGCTGTTTGTCTTTGTCGCTTGGCTCTGGCGTGCCGTCTTTCTTGCAATCGATCATCACAAGAACGAGCATGCCGATTGCAATCATTAATAAGATCTTCCTGAACATATTACTGGGGAATTATTTGTATCGTAACCTGCCCGGCTCCATTTGCGCTCAAAGCATTGAACTTACCTCCATTGGTAGTTCCAACATAAACATAAGGAAGATAAGTACCGCCGGCACCAAAGGAGCAATGATGTGTATACGAAATAGATTTCTTTTTATTGTTCAGGATCACATCGTTTATCACGGCTTTATTGATAACAACGGTCGCTGAAGAATTCATAAAACCTACTTCCACCTGGAGATCAACATCACCTGTTCCGTTGCTCACGAGTTGTCCATGACTGAAAGTTATAATGACCATCGCAGGACCAGTAAATGTAAACGAAGGCATGCTGTTCAGTCCACTCAATGTGTTGGCGCCTGTGCTGATGTTATTCAAGTCGGCTGTCTGATCGTGAAGACGGGTGTTACTATAGAGAGCATTCGTTCCCGAGCCCCATGCCAACACTCCTGCCTGCGTTTGAAGAACCTGGCCGTTCTGGCCAAGGGCGCTGTTCGCAACAATGTTACCATTGAGTTGTAAGTTGCCGTTGATCTCGAGTGCTTCGTGGGGATTAGACACGTTGATACCAACTTTCTTATCGCCTTGAACAGTAAGGATATCACCACCACTAAAGTGAGTGACGGCAAGTCTGTCGAAAGCAGCGGCACTTGATAAGAGTCCGTTGACTTCCCAATACTTACCAACCTGGCTGTTATTGAATTGCAGGCGTGCTTTATCGGTAGTTTCAGTTTCACCGAGAGTGAGGTTTGCTTTCGACGATGACGAATTTGATTTGATTGCAACTCGTTCGTCGAACCAACCTGCATACCCGCCGGACGTTGCATTTCCATAAATACCAACACCTGCAGCTGTGTTGCTTGTTCCGCTAACACCGGTGTTTCCTATCCCAATGACACCGTAACCTGATGCTCCCAGTGATGAACCATAAACACCAGTGCCGCTTGCACCATTTGCTTTTCCGTTAACGCCGATTCCGCTTCCAGTAACTTCACCATTAACTGCAGTGCCGGATCCGTTATGTTGACCGAGCACACCGAAACCATTAGATCCTGTTGCTCCGTTGAGTCCATACACACCCGCAGTACCCGCACCTGTTGAGGTCAACACTCTTCCTTGTATTCCATAGACATTCGCCGCAGTACCATTATTATTTATGCCTACAACACCTGTGCCTGTGTTATTCTGTATTTGTAAAGCAACTCCGGGATCAGCCACACTCGCTGATGCAGGTAGTGTTAATGAACCGCCGCCATCACCAGGGATCCAACCGGTGCCACTCCACTTAAGAAATTGTCCTGTGGTTGCGCCTTGTTGTGCGAGCTTCAATGGATTCACGGGTGTACCATCACCATCGAATTGTGTTGATGCATTTACTTTTGCGGTTCCCCAATTGTCACCGCCGTCGGGTGAGGGTACCCACGCTGTTCCACTCCATTTCAATACGAGCCCGGGTGTTGCACCGTTCTGTGCGATTGTAAGTGGTGATGCAGATGTACCAGCGCCGCTCAATGTTGTGTTGGTAATTACGTTTTGTGTTCCCCAGTTGTCGCCAACTCCTCCGCTGATCGTAGCGGGTTTCCACTGAGTTCCATTCCATTGAAGTACTTGTCCGTTCGATGCACTCTGTTGTGCGATCGTCAGCGGTGTTGCTGAAGAACCATCTCCTTCGAGGGCTGCTGAAGTTGTGATGCTACCTGCGCCGGTGCCGGGTACCCACGATGTGCCGTCCCATTTCAATACCTGGTCGATGTTAGGTGTCGTGTCTGAAACATCGCTGAGATCTTTAATCGACATTGGCGTTACGAGCCTGTCGGCCGCTAATGCATAAGGAACGCTTAACAATTGTGATGTTCCTAACAATGTGAATGATGAACCACCAGCGGGATCGATTTCAACCTTTAAGAATTTCGCACCAGCGTCCCACGTCACGCTGCTAAACGCGCCCGTGACGATGTTGCCACTTCCTATTTGTATTGAAAATAAACCTTGCTTGCTTGTTGCGGGCGTAAATGTTTCGCTGAAGATCACAGTGCCGCCTGCGCTTCCATCGACGATCGATGTTTTCACGGCGATCGTTTTATCGGCGATCGGATTTCCGGAGCCATCGCGGGCAACGGCCTGGTAGTTGAATCGCTGTGGTGCTTGTGCGAAAGCAGTCGCTGTCGCGACACACATCATGAGTAAAATTAATCGTATCGGTTTCATGGGGTTTAGATTTATAATGCTTTGATGAATTTGATTCTATAGGCGATGCCGCTGTGGTCGCGAATGGTTAACACATACAATGAAGCTGGTAGTGTTGAAACATCGACGACAGCTTTATGGGCAGTAAGCTCCGTGGGCAACTCGAAATTTTTTCCGGAGATGTCGGTGATATGAAATGTGCTGCCTGGTGTGAGATCGGCTTCGATGTTGAGAAACTTCTGAGTTGGGTTCGGATAAAAAGAAAACATCGTTTCCTTTTCGAGGCCGGTAACTAAAGTCAGTCCGTAGTTCGCGGCCTGGAATCCCTGGAAAAGACGCAGGGAACCCTGCTCCCAGGGCTCCACTGCGAGATCCCCAACCGTAAACTCTATGCTGATCGATGTGGTAGATAGCTTGTCGCCGGCGGATGCAACAATTTGCGCCGTTTGTGCACTAGCGGTTAATGCTAGTGCAAGAAGGGCGAGAGTGATGATCTTTTTCATATCACGAATTTGGTGTGAAAGAAAGGCGCAGGGTACTGTCTAACCCGATAGGAAAGCCTATCTAAGTAGATAGTTGCTTACCGATTACAGGTAGCCTATTTTTATGATCACCATGAAGATTCGTGTCTGCATCTTCGAAGATTCCAAAACTTTCCGCGACGGACTCGCGGACCTGATCCGTCTTTCTCCACAGTTTGAATTGTTGGGTGCGTTTCCGGATTGCAGTGAGATGATCGAAAACCTTTCAACTCTTAGACCGGATGTTGTGCTTATGGATATCAAGATGCCGGGAATAACAGGCATTGAAGCAGTTCAATCCATCAAATCAAAATTTCCGACCACGAAGGTTGTGATGCAAACTGTGTATGAAGATGATGAAAGGATCACGGCGGCAATTTGCGCCGGCGCATCAGGATATTTATTGAAGAACAGTCCTCCACAAAAATTCATTGAGGCTGTCGAAGATGCATTTCACGGTGGCGCTCCAATGACGGGATCGATAGCAGCAAAAGTGCTCTCGCTGTTCCAAACAAAATTTGATGTGGCGAAGTCCAGTGCTGACACGGGCTTATCACCACGCGAGAAAGAAGTGTTGCAGAAATTAGTTCAGGGCAAAAGCTACAAGATGATCGCCGCAGACCTCGACATATCGTATGTCACCGTGCGATTTCACATGAAGAACATCTATGAGAAGCTTCATGTGAACAGCATGACCGAAGCGGTAGCGAAGGCAGTGCAGGAAAAGATTGTCTAGGTATTCTATTCAGACCTGAGATTATTCACTGGATTCATTAACCCTGCCCTTATCGCCTGGTAACTGATCGTTCCCACCGCAATGAACAACGCGATCACACCAGCCAATAGATAAACATCCACTCCCACAGGAGTCTTGCTATCGAATCCTGACAGCCATTGCTTCATCCCATAATTTGCAATCGGCGCGGCGATCACTATGGAGATCAATACAAGCTTCACAAAATTTACAGTGAGCAACTGGAAGATGCTTCGCACCGAAGCTCCTAACACGAGTCTTATAGAAATTTCTTTGCCGCGTTGTTCTACCATGAACGCCGACAATGCAAACAACCCGAGACATGCAACGACGATCGCGAACACCGCGAAGCACGTGAAGATCTGTCCCATGCGTAGAACATCATCGTACATTCTCGCGAATGAGTCGTCGAGGAATGCGGTACGTATCGGTTGATGCGGTGAAAATTTCATCCACAGGTCTTCGATCTTCGATATTGTTAAAGCCATATCGGTTGTACTTAACTTGATAGAGATCGTATTGGTACTTCCGTTTAAGACCAATGCCAATGGCTCGATTTCGCCTCGAAGACTATTGAAATAAAAATCTTCGACAACACCGATCACATTCCAGGGACGATAGTTAACAACGCGGGCGCCCACTGGACTCTGAAGAGCGAGTTCTTTTGCCATCTTCTGATTGATGACGACCGCATCTGAATCTGAAGCCAGGCCCTTTTGAAAGAATCTTCCGTCTACTACTTTCAGTCCAAGAGTTAATGCGTAGCCTTCGTCTACTCGCCAGAATTGTCCGCTGGTGTTGCGTTTATCTTTGTCTTCATCGCCTTCGATGCGGAAGCCGTTGCCGTTGCGTTTGGTCCCACGGATTGGCAGATAGTCACTGATGGTAACAGCTTTCACGGTACTCATGCCCATAAGCTCATCACGGAATGCGTCCATTTGTTTACCGAGGATATCGGTACCCTTCAGGATGATCACCTGGTCTTTTTCATAACCAAGTTTTGCATTGAGGATGTGATTCATCTGACGATAGATCACAACAGTGGCGATGATCAACACGACAGATGTTGTGAATTGGAATACAACCAATGCGCTTCGTGTGAATGCATTTTTGCTGCTTCGTGCGAAGCTGCCTTTCAAGACTTCGGCTGGTTTGAAAGACGATAGGTAGAATGAAGGATAAACTCCGGCGAGCAATCCGACAATGATCGCTGAGCCGAGTACACTTGGAACGAACCACAGTTGCGTCCACGGAAATACGATCGACTTACCTGCGAGCTCATTAAAGTTGGGAAGCATAACCCATGCGAGTAAGATCCCTATCGTGAAAGAAATTACGCTGTAAAGGAGAGACTCGATGAGGAATTGTCCGATGAGATAACTTCTGTAAGATCCGACGGTCTTGCGAAGACCGACTTCCTTCGCACGACTTGCCGACTTTGCGGTAGAGAGATTGATGAAGTTGATGCAAGCGATCAGCACTATGAAGATGGCGACGGCAGCGAACAACCAGATGAAGCGCATGTCGCCTGTGTTGGTAACGGGACTTTCAATTCCATCTGTGGCGGACTTTAGGTGAATGTCTTTGAGTGGTTGCAATCCAAAGCCCATGTGAGCTAAGAAATCTTTTGCACGATCGGCCGCCATATATGTTTCGGCGATCTTCATGAGTTTGGGAATCATCTCGTTGGGATCGGCACCTTCACGAAGGCGAACATAAGTTGGATAATTAGTAGCATACCATGCATCTTGTTCGCCTTTCCACATTTCGCGGTTGGCCATGCTAACGAGCCAGTCGAACTGCAGGCTTGAGTTGGCGGGGAAGTCTTCGATGACGCCGCCGATCTTGATGGGTGTTTCGGTTTCGTTATTATAGATGATCAACTTACCGACGGGATTTTCGCCGGGCCAATACTTCTCGGCTTTGCGTCGTGTGATAACGACTTCGTTGCGTTCGTCGAGACATGTTTTGATGTCGCCGTAGATCAATGGGATCTCGAGTAGTTCGAGCAATTCCTGGTCGAAGTAGGTGATGCCTTCTTCGTAGCTGTTGTCGGGTTGATTGTCGGGGCGGATCTGTGCGCTGCCTACGCCAAACAGTTCGGAGGAGTTATATCGACCCACAAGCTCGACTTCGGGGCATGTTTGTTTTACTACTTTGGCGAATGGGGCCTGGAACCAAACCCATTTATACATTTTGTCGCCTTCGGTAGCTGTTTCATAGATGCGATAGATGCGATCGGCGGCTTGGGGTTGTGTGTCGAAGCTGAGTTCGTCTTTGATGTACAGCGTTATTAAGAGGCTGGCGGCGATGCCGAGGGCGAATCCGCCGATCTTGATTGCTGAGTACATTTTCTGGCGGCGCATGTGTCGCCATCCGACTTTCAAGTTGTTGTTGAACATACCTGTTTTGTTTAGTGTTGCCTCTTGTCGCCGTAGAGCGAAGGGGCGTAAGTAGTTTATTGTTTGAAACCAGTAGTTGATGTTTGCCTGGAGGGCGGATCGTTTGCTGGTTTTATAATATTTTTCTTCGAGGTCGCCGAGCACATCTTCGACGAGTTCATCGCGGAGAATGCTTCTTAATATTTTTTGTGCGAGTCTTGGTGGTATCATTGTAGTAACTATTGATAACTCAAGAGATCGCGGATGGTTTCAAAGGTTGCACAAGTTTCGTCACCTCGTCGTTTCGTCACCTCGTCATCTCGTCACCTCATCATCTCATCACCTCGTCATCTCGTCACCTCGTCATTTCGTCATCTCGTCAAAAGGAGAAATTAAACTTTGCGGCGAAGTCGGGATATTGTTTCCATAGCGACACTTTGAAGTCGTACGATGTTTTGAGTGCGCGTTTGCCGATGGCGGTGATGGTGAATATTCGTTTTCGTCGGCCGCCACGTTCGGCGGTGGCGTTACCCATTTTTGATGTTAGGAATCCTTTGGTTTCGAGTCGGTCGAGCGTGGAGTGTACGGCGCCGATGGATACGGCGCGGCCGGTTTGTGTTTCGAATTCTTCGGCGATGCGGAATGAGTAGGCGTCGTCGCCGAGGATTCCGGTAAAGAGGAGGAGTACTTCTTCGAACTCTCCGAGTTTAGTTTCGATCATTTGTTACCAGGTTGTAGAACAAATAACGGGAAAATTTGGGATTTGTTCTACAGGTTAGTAGGAAATCGGTGGCGTCTATGAAATGCTGGTCCCGCGATGGGCGACGGAGTGATTAGTGAGGCGAAGAGAGCGCGGGACCCCCTAGAGAGCAAGGTGCGAATTGGATTTGGAATGGTTTATGAAAGCGTGCAAATATTTTGATAGATGCTACTTCCTGTACTCCAGGGAAGATATATTTGGGCTAGCCCTGAGTCCGATAAGGATCACCGTAGATCTCTTGGAACTTTTGCTAAGGGCTTGACCTTAAGCAACTGATGGCCGACGTTCACTCCAGAGAAGTTCGTAGTTACAACATGAGTCAAATCAAGGGCAAGGACACCACGCCCGAGCTTATTGTTAGAAAGTTCCTTCATAAAAATGGCTTCCGATTTAGCTTGCACTCAAAGGATCTACCCGGAAAGCCGGATATAGTCCTAAGCCGACGCAAAACAATTGTTGATGTCCGTGGTTGCTTCTGGCATGGACATAAAAATTGCAAATACGGCGATCAGATAACGAGTCAGTCTGAGGTTATAACGGAACGAGTGAGATCAGCAATTCTGCGTGACAGTTCAAACGAAAAAAACTGGAAAGAGCTAGGTTATAAAGTCATCATCGTTTGGGATAGCTGCGAATTAGAGGCAAGAAAAAAGAAGTCGGAAAATCGAGATAGGGTGTTGGCCAATCTGCTACAAAAACTTCGCGAGGTATGATCCCAATCATAGACATCTTCGCTGGACCAGGTGGGCTTGGAGAAGGGTTCAGTTCGTTGCTGGATGAAAAAGGAAAACGAGCTTTTAAAATTGCTCTCTCTATTGAAAAAGAATACTTCGCACATCAGACGTTAACACTTCGAAGTTTTTTTCGTCAGTTTGAAGTTGGGGGGGTGCCTGACGACTACTATCAATTATTGAAAGGGAAAATCACTCTGGATGAGCTTTACGATCGGTGGCCGAAACAGGCGAAATTCGCGAAAGAAGAAGCCTGGCAAGCAACCCTTGGCGATGGTGAAAATGCGAATTCGAGTACTGAAGTTGATCAAAGAATCTCAAGGGCTTTAAAAGGTAACCAAAACTGGTTATTGATTGGTGGTCCTCCGTGTCAGGCTTACTCAATTGTAGGAAGATCCCGGCGCCGGGAAACCATTCTGAATGAGAAGACCGATGAAAGAGTTGGCCTTTATAAGCAGTATCTAAGGATACTCGCGGTTCACAATCCGGCAGTGTTCATAATGGAAAATGTGAAGGGACTGCTTTCTGCCGAAACAAAAGAAAGTCCGGTCTTCGGCAGGATTCTTAATGACCTCTCAAATCCTGTAAAAGCTTATTTAACAGACTTCAATGAGAAAAAGGGCAAACTTCAATGCCCCGGCTACAAGATATATTCTCTCGTGGTTAAGGCTCGTGAGTTTGATCTTGACGAAAACCCTGTTTTCCATCAAAAAGATTTTATCATTAAGGCGGAAAAACATGGTATACCTCAAACGAGACATCGGGTAATTCTTCTTGGCATTCGGAGGTCTCTGGACCTTGTCCCTGGAATTCTTCAGGACGAAGACGAAGTTCCAATATCAAAAGTTCTCGCAGGGCTTCCAAAACTTCGAAGTTCGTTGACCAGGGAAGTTGATGGTGTTGATGCCTGGAAGGATGCACTCAGTGATTTGGTTCGCGATGGAATCCTATCTCAAGTGGATCGCGATGTTAAGGAAGAAATAAGGAACCAGCTATTGAAGGTGACCACTCCGCAGCAAGGATTTGGAGCAGACTATATCCCGTCTTCAAACATTGGCATCAAGTATGAATCCGACTGGTTCCTCGATGAACAAATAGAAGGTGTTTGCAATCACTTCTCAAGAGGCCACATGCGCAGCGACTTGCTCCGGTATTTCTTCATTGCCTGTTTTGGCAAGGTGCATGGAGTTTCTCCGAAACTCAGTGATTTGCCACCGAGGCTTCTTCCAGATCATGAGAATGTGGACCAAGGAATCAAAGAAAAAAAATTCGCTGATAGATTTAGAGTTCAGCTTTCAAATAAGCCGTCGAAAACCATTACAAGTCATATTTCGAAAGACGGGCATTATTATATATATCCAGATCCGACTCAGTGTCGGAGTTTAACAGTGAGAGAGGCTGCTCGAATTCAAACATTTCCAGATAACTACTTTTTTTGCGGTCCTCGCACAGCGCAGTTCATTCAGGTCGGAAATGCCGTTCCTCCTCTACTTGCAAGGCGATTAGCTGACATCGTTTCGGTTCTATTTTTGCAAATAAAGTAGATAAGAATTTTTCCAATTATCCTATTAATAATCAAGTACTTAAAGACCGATTCTCCCAGTCGACTCACGCGTGCTGCGCCAATTTCCCTTACAATTTTACCAAATTTCATTACATTTGATCATTAGTAATGGAATATGGCACAAGATAAGACAGTACGTCGTGAAAGGTTTGAAAATGTAGCTGGTAGACGAGTGCAGGCGATATTAGATTCACTAGATAGATTATCTAATTGCTCTAATAGGAACAATTATGAATATAGTGAGGGAGATGTGAGAAAAATGTTCTCGACAATACGAGAGAAGGTCAAACGAATCGAACTGATGTATGAAGACGAGGTCGGGAAAAAGACCAAGAAAAAATTCCAGTTCTAAAAAAAATTTGACCAATGATTCATTGAACATTTGAATTTTAGGATGTATGGAGATAGGATGGAATTATCAGCAGAAAAAAGGAAATGCGGGATTGGGTGGTCGACCCCCAAGATTGAAAGACTTGGGAGAGCACTCAATTGAAACCTTCGTAAGGGAGCTCATTCAGAACTCCTTGGATGCCAAACTGGAAGCGTCTAAGCCGGTCGAGATTGTTATCAAGTTGGAGGAATGGAAAAGGAGTCAAATTCAAGGTTTCTTTGAGATCATAGGAAAGAAACATCTTGATCTGTTCTCTGAATCTCATCGACAGGCAATCACCGAGGTCAAACCAAAAATGGCCGATGGGATCAAACTAATTGAAGGGAAAAAGACGAAAACATTTAGTTTAACAATCGAAGAGCATAATTGTATTGGACTTACCGGTTCAGTTAAGGGAGCAGAAGGAAAGTCAAATTTCAGTTCTCTTATGCGAAAAACTGACGACAATGAAGCAAAGAAAGAGTTGTCTAATTCCGGGGGAACTTGGGGCAAAGGCAGTTCCATTTTTGCATATTCATCTGATTTATGGATGTGGTTTTGTTATACTGCATTAAGCGAGCCGAATAGTGAGGACGACGGACAACAGCAAACCACGCGCTTCATCGGCAGAGGTATGTTGTCGCCTTATTATTCAAAAACAGATGACATCGGATATTTTGGAGATTGTTGGTTTTGCAAAAAAAATACAGACGCCTTTCCACTTTTAAATGACGACGCGGACCTCTTTGCTGAAGTGATTGGTCTGTCTAAAAGGGTACGCCAGCCAGGCACTACGTTCTTCATCCCCTTTTTCAATACGTTCTTAGAAAATCCAACGTCCGAATCAGCCACGCACGAATTTTACTCACAAGTATTGAGAAATTGGTTTGTCCCTATTTACAACAACGAACTTATTGTCACAATATTTGAAGGGGAAAAGGAACATTATCGACTCAACAGGGATTTCTTAGGAAATGTTGAGCAATTAAAATTCAAATTAGAAATTCTGAAGTGGTACAACGAAAATTGCCCACCAAGTGAGAAGTTTATAAAAGAAACTTATGAGTTAGAAGTTCCTGCTTTAAAGGAAGACTATCGGACAACTAAAAACCAATTCTCATGGGAAAAGGAAAAGGTAAAGGCAGATCTTGTAATAAGAGTCATAGATCCTGAAGAAGACATAGCAGACGATTGGGGCACGATGAACAAAGTAATGCTCACAAGGAATAGAGGTATGCTTATTGATCATCACCTCCCTTTTGACCTAACGAGTATTAGAACCGAAAGCATTTTGTTTGGTGGCCTCCAAAGCAAATCGGAACTTAACGAAAACAAAAGACGCCATCTCGATTTATTTCTTGGTTACTCAGAAAATCCAGCGCACAATAAATGGTGCCAAACAAATAAGGATTACAATAGTTGCTTCTTGGATTTCTTCGAAGGTCGTCGACCGGCACCGGAATGGTATATCAAGAAAATATTTGATGAAGTTTACAAATCATTCAAGAAACTCTTCGATAAAGAACAGGCGCCAGAAACGAGCAAGGACATTTGTTCGATCTTTAAGAAATTTGCGCATCTCCGAATATCTGGCGAAAGTAACAAACTATCAAGCCTTTTCTCACTCAGAACACCATCAAACACAACTAATCCAACAGTCGATAATGATGGGAGATTTATATTCAAATATCTGCTAAAATCAACCTGCAATGATGGACCAATATCGGTCACGTTTAAGGCTTACTTAAATTCATGGGAGGGAGAAACGGATACCGAATTTGATCTGTTGGGCGTTAGTGATTTCAAAAATATTCAACTTTTCGACAGCGCCGAAAAAATAATTTCCGATGGGGAAAAGCCTTCAATCTTGCTCTCTACTGACGAAGAAAAGCATATCGTTATTAAGACTTGCAAAATCTCGGGTAACCCAAACTTTAAAAATCTCGACCCGCTTATTAAAGCCACAGCTAAACTGTTATGAGTGAACGAATTCTTAAGATTGACACCTACAAAACCTACGACGATATCGTGGGACTAACAGGAAGGTTGCAAATTCCGGACATAAGTGGAGATCTTATTATACCTGATAATCGATCAATCAATCTTCATAACTATGAATATAAGGGACAAATTATCACTCCTCGCAAGCATGACTTTCTCGTAGTTAAAGTAACTCCTATATGGAAAAATGATTCCAATTTAAACTCCCTTTCCAGCCTAGTCATAGATGGTGAAAATCCAAATGAGGTACTTAGCTTACGAATATTTGTTACTTGTGAACGAACCAAATGGAGCAGCGAGCAGAAGAAAATCAGTTTGTCATATTTAACCAAAAGAGCTCTCCTGTCGTTCGAAATCCCCCTCAACGATGTCAAAGGGATTATCAATGTTAATGGCATCATTACCCGCGAATTCGAGGGTTCCCATAGTCAAGCCAATGTCTCCTTTGCTCCCCTAGCAATTGTCTCTACGTGCAAAGAATTGAGTATTCAAATTGACGAAATCAAAGAAGTTGGAGGTCAGCACTTTCCGATTGGGCCGGGCAATACAGGAGACTTGGCGTTTGACATTAATGGACTAGAGAACGGTATCGAGTTGCCAAAAATTCTTTATTCAGAAGATCTTAAAGAATACCTCACACGAGACGATCTCCCAGCAGTAAATGCGAGTATGATAACAGCGCTGTTCTTCGTTTTTGATACCTTCTTAAAATGGTTTGTCTTTACATGTCGTTTCGACGCAAGCAATAAGTACCACAAAGGGCTAGTCGATTTCTTTTCGAAGTATTCATCCACTGCAAAAGAGGATGTGATTGCACTGGTGGAGATGGAGAAGCACTCAACGGATCAAGTCAAAGGCTATCTCGATATATCGCTTAAACTTTTTAGAGGTGTGCAATCTATAGATAAATACAAAAAAGAATTGAAGGTCATATATAGAAGTAATTTGCCATGAAAAGGTATGCTAACAACCTAGAATTTTTTAAAAGCCAATTGACTCCCACTCGCGAAGATCCGATGAGTTGGAATAACTTCAATTTGGCTAACCAAGAGAAATTTAACAATGTAATTGGACAGTCACCAGGAATTATCTCCGAAGGGACAATTAATGACGAAGAAGAGGATGTTATTCAACAGTTAAAAAGAGACATCATAGACCTGCGGCAGAAGTTTTCGGAAACGAACCAAGAAAGACTCGACTTGGATCTCGCATTAATATTCCATCGCAACCTCAAACGACTCGGCTGGGGAAAGTTTCAAATGGACGATTTTAGCATGTGGCGGTGGCTCTCAATGAACTACTTTTTAAAGGAATGCTTCTGGAGGTGGGGAGAGGAAAATTTCAATAAACGTAATTATTATGAATCGTCTAGAGCGATTTTTCAACGTTTAGTTGGTGAGAGAAATAGAAGAATATTTCCGCTGTGGTACTACACCATTGCGGAGAGACTTTATGATCCCCTTTTTGGTTATTCGTTAATCGAAAAGCTGGCTGAAAAATCTCGAGGCTCTAAGTCTGGCGGATTTGGAAATCTCATGAACTATTTAACCGAAACCAAACTTCTCAGTCCGAACGATCATACATCCAAGACAATGTCGAAGTTGCTTCTCGGTGGGGAAAAATTAGCGGGTGATCTCGAGGTGAAGAATTCATTCGTGCGCTATAACGCATTCAAAAGAAGACTCCTTAGCTATGCCAGCGACTCAATTTTTGAAAAAGAAATATGCATTATGTTTGACAAGAAAACTAAAAAGTAAACTTTGACACCGCGTTCACATCCTCCGCCTCTTCCACCCCTTCAAACTCACACCAATCCATTTCTTCCATCCCCATCCATCTTCGGAAGTCAACAGCTGGCAGGTTCCATTGCAGTGGATAAAAAAATTGCCGATCAATGAGTAGTGACTTTATACTCTTTTCGATGACTGCCAATGTCAGTCCTTCTTCATTCGAAAACACTTCACTGCCAAACAACTTATAATTGTCAGCATCGCGGAAGAAATAGTTGAAACGGATCCTGGTCATAGACTACCATTTAAAAGAGCGTTCATCCCTCACAACCCACATCGCGATCATCTTACCACGCCATAATCGGACGGAAAAACCGTTGATCGCATTGTTGCTTTAATGCGGTTCGACCAGGTGGTTATAAGTCGATTCCTCAAATAGACAACGGATAATAGTGGGGCCAACCACAAAAGAAGACCACCGCTATTGATCATTAAAGCTCGCAGCAAATAATCGTCAAAGAGATTCGCAATGCTTCGAAGGTTCGGATCGTTAGGTGAACCAATACCGTTGTTTCTTTTGATTGTCTCGTTCCGCAACTGAGTTTTTGCCTTCACGTGCCTTGAAGCTGTGTAAATAATATAAATATCAAACTTGTCCAGATTTTGGATAGCCGTCTCTATTGACTTATCAAGAATACTGACTTCCTCAGTGTTCGATACGGTAGACCTATACAAGGGTCGCAACCGACGTTTAAGCTCATACAGCTTTTCAAGCAAAAATAACCTCATCAGCGGTGCCACCAATCCCTGGTATAAATAGTGAAACAGACCTAAAAAGAAAAAGCTGACTACGGCGACTTTGGTTATCATGGTTCCCATGGTCTAATACATATTTACTATCACGCCAACCTCTCCTTCACTCTTTCCATTTCCTTCCTCAACAAACTATTCTCCTCCTCCAATCTCTCAATCCTCCTTCTATCCTCTACCATCCACCCCACCAACCTCCAGTTGATCCAAAAAAATGGGAGCCACATGAATAAATAAAAAATCACCTCCTGCATACCCTTTCTGTTAAGGCACAAAGGTTCTTAAGAGATCAAAGGATTCAAAAGGAATTGGGAGGGAATGAGTGAAATTGTCAGGAAAACCAGACAGCTAACGAGGTCGATGCTTCACTAATTCATGAAGTAACGAAGCGCTTCGTGGCATACCCGACCTTGCAAGATTGTCGAGTACGTCGATAAAAGTCAACCGTGGCTGCTCCAGGTTATCGACTTGTTTCTCAAATGCTATCAACGCAGTCTTTCTGTCGACTTTCATCAAATCGCAACAAAATGTATCCGGATGTTTTGCCTCAAGGAAAAATTTACTCAAATCCGAAGTCGGAAAATCGCGGAGATTAAACGTTACGATCACGTCAGCACGGCACGCAACCGCTGCTTGTAACACATGTAAATCCTTTTCATCGGGTAGGGACGCATTTAACATCTCTATCTTTTCGCCAATTAATGCATCTGGAAAAGATGTTTCCATCTGCCCAATAGTCCAATCAACTTGATCCTGCTTAATATCGGGACGATTAGCCAGGAGATTTCGAGTCCATTCATCATGAATAGACGAAGACCACTTGGGCTGGAAAAATTTAAATTTTGCCAACCAAAGTAAAAGATCCCTGGCAACTGACGAATAAAGCACACATGCATCCAATACCGCAACGGTATTGCGCGTACTCATCACACGTATCCCCACTTAAGATCCTGAGCCTGCTGAGTCAAAAGTTTCAGCCCCTTTTCCATCTGCCTCCTTACTTTTTTATCATAAGCAAGTACATCGGCAAGTCGCATCCTCCGATGCTTTCCTACCTTTCTGAAAGGAATCTTTCCCTCTTCCAGTAATCTCACCACGTAAGGCCTGGAAAAATTCAGAATGTCCGCCGCGTCTTGCGTCGTAACCTCCATCTCTGCTGCCAATACAGCAACCGACTTGTTGTCTGCTATCATTGAAAAAATTTGAGTTAAAAGTTTAACAAGCCCCTTCGGAAGCTTCACCTGCTTTCGATCAATCGTCAGCGCAACAGAACTATGGCGTTTCAGCAACTGCATGATCGACTTCGCCAGCCGGCGGTCGCCGGGACTTGTTTTCCGAATCAAATTTTCCATTTAAACATCGTTTAGAGAAATTTCTAAACGAAATAAACGAAACAAAGTCAGGAAAACCAGACATCACTGCTCGTCAACATAGAAGTTAACGGTGAAAGGCGTGATGCATTCATTGATACCCAAGTTTTAACTCCTGCGCCTGTTTCACCAGGAAAGCCAAAGACTTTCTCCTTTGCCGAACGAACAATTTGTAGTTCAATACATCACCAAGCAACATTCGTGGCTTGCCCCCAACTCTTTTCGACCGAAGCTCACCAACTTCAAGAACTCGCATAACACGTTCAACCTCATACCCTAAGATCTTCGCAGTCTCCTCCACACCAATCTCCTTACGATAGGCAACCTCTGCCGATGTTCTAATTTTTGTCATAAATGAAAAGATTTAATTACAGCACCAATCTTTCAAAAAGACAACGCTTAAAGAAATCTTAAAGATTGAAATGAGTGAAATGATCAGGAAAACCAGACATGGTGATCACCACTTCTTATAAGAATAGCCTATCGTATACGCATACTGCGACGCCCCACTCACCTTACCACCATTCCTCACCACCACCCTCGTACTCTCCCTCAACTCACTCTCATCATAGTAAGTCCTCTGCTCCTCATAAAAACGCGCCCTATCCGATCGCGTGCTCACCATCGAATCTAACCGATCAGAATAATAATACTTATGCACCGTCACATACTCGTAATCACTCGAGTCCCTCACCAACCTTCCCTTATCATCATAAAAATACCTCGCCGTATACTCCGGCTTACTCTTAAGCGCCCTAAACGCTGGCGGATTCCTAAACGCAGTATGCTTCAAATAATGACGGTCTACCTCCGTAAGCCTTCCATATCCATCAAACTTCAACTCCTCCACATAACGATCAGCCTTAAAGCGAGGATCAAAATAGTACATGTATAAAACTGTCGCCTCCTCATCGAACGTCGGAATAATCTTATAGCCCACCGAAGCATCCCACCTTCGCTCATATAGCGAGTCAGGCAGGTTCATTGAATCATATCGATAAATTTTTTCATCAAACGGGTAAGGAGAAACCCTGATCGCATGACCCAGCTTATCGTACGAACTTCGAAATGTCGTGTCCACATTCGCGATCTGCATACTGGCCACGCCCAACATTTCGCTCACGCGATTTTTTAGAATTCCATTTCTCTCCGGATCCGGAAACTCCAAATCCGACACCGTAAGCTTTCGCTCCGTGCACGAAAAAAGAACCAGGACAAGTACCAGTATCCTTCTGACCACGACAAAAATTTACACTTTAATCCGTCACCATTTCCGAAAGTCACAGTTTCCCCTTTACTAAACCGCCAAAACTATGCTTCGCAGCTACCTTCTCGTTACCATTCGAAGCCTCCGCAAAAACGGCTTCTACTCCTTCATCAACATCTCCGGACTGGCCATCGGAATCACATGCTCCATCCTCATCATCCTCTGGGTAGCCGACGAAACTTCGTTCGATAAATTTCACCCAAAAGCCGACCGACTCTACCAGGTCTATGTTAATGTCGACTTCGACGGACAAACCAACTCCTGGGTCACCCTGCCCCTGCCAACTTACGACGCACTCAAAACCGCCGACGCCAGCATCAGCAACGTCGCTCTCGCCGATTGGACGAATCAACACCTTCTCACCGTATCCGAAAAACGCCTGAATAAATCCGGCAAATACGTGAGCGCAGAATTTCTCGAAATGTTCCAGTTCCCACTCATCGAAGGCAATGCGGCACAAGTGCTCGACAATCCCTCTAATATCGTGATCACCGAATCAACCGCGAAAGCCTTGTTCGGCAACGACGATCCGATGGGCAAGATCATTCGCCTGGATAATCAATACGATTTGACAGTGGCCGGCATACTTAAAGATATTCCATCAAACTCATCATTCCAGTTCGACTTCCTGTTGCCGTGGAAACATCATTACACGATCAACGATTGGATCTCAACCAACACAACCAACTGGCGCAGCTACTCCTTCCAGGTCTTCGTGGAATTGAATGATGCAAAGAACAAAGACGCCGTGGTAAATAACATCCGCAACATGTACGCCGAACACGGCGAAAACAAAGACCTGAACACGCAGATCTTTCTATACCCGATGTTGCGTTGGAGACTGCATTCAAACTTCGAAAATGGCGTAGAGCACGGTGGCATGATCGACTACGTTCAATTATTCAGCATCATCGCTGTCTTCATCATCGTGATCGCATGCATTAACTTCATGAATCTCGCCACAGCACGAAGCGAACGTCGCGCAAAAGAGGTCGGCATTCGCAAGAGCATCGGCTCCGGTCGACGCCAACTCATTTTTCAATTCATCGGCGAGTCAATCATTATTGCCACAATTTCTTTTGCGATAGCAGTGATTGCCGCCGAACTGTTGTTGCCTTCCTACAACACACTGGTCGATAAAAACTTATTCATCGATTACACCAGCAAGGAGTTCTGGCTCTTCACTCTCGGTTCGATCATCTTCACCGGCATCATCGCCGGAAGCTATCCCGCATTCTACTTATCCGGATTTCAACCAGTGAAAGTTTTGAAAGGAAAACCAACTGTCGGCAAGAATGCCTCCCTTCCGCGAAAGATCCTCGTCACCGCGCAATTCGGTTTCTCTATCCTGTTGATCATATCCATGTTCGTGATCTATAACCAGATCCAACTCATCAAAGGCCGCAACATCGGGTACTCGAAAAGCAATCTCATCTCCATTGCTTACAACGACGAATTGAAAAAGAATTTTCGCGCACTGAAGGATGAACTGGTTACATCCAATGCCGTCGAATCTGTTGTTCGTGGCATGAGCTCCGTTACCAACATTTCCTCCATGAACTTCGTCAGTTGGCCCGGCAAACCTGCTGATGTCAAAGTATTGTTCGTTGCAATTAATACGGACTACGATTGGTCGAAAACATTCGGCATTAAAATTCTTGAAGGCCGCGACTTTTCCGAAGACGTGAAAAGCGACTCGAATGCAATCATCGTCAATAAAGCCGCGATCAAATTAATGAACCTGAAAGATCCGATCGGCACTGAACTCGACGTTACAGGCACGAGACGAAAGATCATCGGGGTCTCTGATGATGTATTGATGGGATCTCCTTATGAAGAAGTGAATCCTATGTACGTTGTCCTTGACCAGGAATATGTGAACAATGTTTCGATTCGCTTGAATGCGACCAACGATTTGCCCGCGTCACTCAACGAAATCCAAAAGATATTCACAAAGTATGCACCTGCCTATCCTTTCGAATACGTGTTTGTCGACCAGGACTTCGCACAAAAATTCACCACCATCGATCTCACCAGCAAGCTCGCAAGCATCTTCGCTACACTGGCGATCATCATCACGGGTCTCGGTCTCTTTGGTCTCGCCTCTTACACCGCCGAACAACGGACGAAAGAGATCGGGATACGAAAAGTGCTCGGCGCCTCCGTCTCTAGTCTTGTAAGTCTCATTTCAAAAGATTTCTCCCTCATGGTCATCGTTGCTTTTGTGATCTCGGCACCGTTATCGTGGTACCTGATGTCGCAATACCTGGAACGTTATGCGATACGGACAAACATTGCGTGGTGGATCTTTCCGCTCACCGGCGGGATTGCACTGACGTTTGCTTTATTAATAGTGAGCACACAAGCACTAAGGGCCGCGCAGTCAAATCCGGTGAAATCGCTTCGGAACGAATGATATGACGAGGTGACGATGTGACGAAGCCTTCATCAAGGCGACAACCGACGGGCCAGACTCGTCACCTCGTCATCTCGTCATCTCGTCACCTCGTCATCTCGTCATCTCGTCACCTCGTCATCTCGTCATCTCGTCATCTCGTCATCTCATCCCCACGCAACGTTTGGCTCCATCCCTTGTCGTTATCTGTAACGTTTAGGAAAAACGCCAGTATCCCATACTCAAACCGTCGTGCCATGCTCAGAAACTACTTGCTCATAACCTTCCGAAACCTGCGGAAAAACGGCTTTTACTCATTTATAAATATATCAGGCCTCGCCATCGGTATTTGTTGCTCCATCCTCATCATTCTCTGGGTGGCCGATGAAACCTCGTTCGACAAATTCCTTCCGAAATCCGATCGCCTCTACCAGGTGTGGGTAAATGCTCACTTCGACAATAAAGTCAACTCATGGCAGTCACTTCCTCTTCCAACCTACGAGGAATTAAAGACGGCAGATGCCAACATTGCTCACGCACTTGTTACCGACTGGGGTGGAGATCACCTCATGACTGTATCGGAAGACAAGCGCATGACCAAGAAGGCCTATTGGGTAAGCGAAGAGTTTCTCGAAATGTTCGAATACCCTCTCATCTCCGGCGACAAAACAAAAGTTCTCGATGAACCAGCGTCTATCGTCATCACCGAATCAACAGCAAAAGCACTCTTCGGTAACGAAGATCCTGTCGGCAAGAATATTAAAATCGATAACCAATATGATCTTACCGTCAGTGGTGTTTTGAAAGACATTCCAGGCAACTCATCATTCCAGTTCGACTTTCTGATGACCTGGAAATATCGCTACCAGGTAAGCGACTGGGTACGACGGAATACTACCAACTGGGGAAATTACTCCTTCCAGATGTTTGTAGAGTTGAACGATCCCGCCAACAAAGATCTGGTTCAAGGCAACATTAAAAACATGTTGGAAAAGCACGGCGAAGACAAAGAGATGAAACACGAGTTCTTCCTCTATCCTCTCCAGCGCTGGCGATTGTACTCCAGCTTCGACAATGGCATTGAGAAAGGCGGCATGAGCGACTACGTACAGTTGTTCACCATCATCGCGGTATTCATCATCGTGATCGCATGCATCAACTTTATGAATCTCGCAACAGCACGAAGCGAACGAAGAGCACGTGAAGTCGGTATTCGAAAAAGCGTTGGCTCACGACGTTTCGAATTGATATTCCAATTTATCGGCGAGTCGATCATCATAGCATTCATTTCTTTCGCCATCGCCGTGATTGTCGCGCAGTTGCTGTTGCCTCTCTACAACACGATGGTTGAGAAAAAACTGTTTATCGACTATACCAGCAAAGAGTTCTGGATGTATTCACTCAGTGTGATCTTTATAACAGGATTCGTTGCGGGTAGCTACCCGGCATTCTATCTCTCCGGATTCCAGCCCGTAAAAGTGTTGAAAGGAAAACCGACCATTGGCAAAGGAGCCAGTCTCCCAAGAAAAGTTCTCGTTACAATGCAATTCGGCTTCTCTATTCTTTTGATCATATCAATGTTTGTGATCTACAATCAGATTCAACTGGCAAAAGGTCGCGACATCGGATACACGCAAGATCGATTGGTTACAGTGTCGTTGAATGATGATTACGCCAAGAGTCAAAAGCAAATCAAGCTCGAGCTCCTCGCTTCCGGTGCTGTCGAATCGGTGGTCCGCTCCAACAGTGCCATCACCGATATCAACTCGAATAATTTCGTTGGCTGGCCAGGCAAGCCCGAAGATCTCAGGGTGATCTTCACAACAATCATTACCGAATACGATTGGGCCAAAACAATGGGCGTGAAGATGATCGAAGGCCGCGACCTCTCCGAAGACTTCAAGTCCGACACGCTTGCCATTTGCGTCAACAAGGCAGCTATCAAGATCATGGGACTGAAAGATCCCATTGGCACCGAGCTCGATCTGTGGGGAAAGAAACGTAAGCTCGTTGGCATCTACGACGATGTACTCATGGGATCACCGTACGATGAAGTGAAACCGATGTTCGCCGTATTGGACGACTGGGGCGGATCTTTTACAATCCGACTAGATAAAAATCAGGATATTCAATCATCATTGAAGACTATCGAAAACATCTTCAAGAAATACGGATCCGCATATCCATTCGAATACACTTTCGTTGACGTCGAATTCCAGAAAAAAATTTACAACCATCAATCTTACCAGCAAGCTCGCAAGCATCTTCGCCATACTTGCCGTGATCATTACTGGCCTCGGTTTGTTCGGACTCGCTTCGTTCACTGCAGAACAGCGCACCAAAGAGATCGGTATCCGTAAAGTGTTGGGTGCTTCGGTATCAAGCCTTGTCAATCTTATCTCGAAAGATTTCTCGATCATGGTGATCATCGCTTTCGTAATATCCGCTCCCCTGTCGTATTACTTAATGACCAAGTACCTCGAACGCTACTCGGTAAGAACCGACATCGCGTGGTGGATCTTCCCGCTCACGGGTGGCATTGCATTAACATTTGCGTTGCTTATTGTTAGCACCCAGGCATTAAGAGCTGCACATTCCAATCCCGTTAATTCATTAAGAAACGAGTAAAGACTATATTAGCCGCGTGACATCCGAAAAGGAAATAGAAGTTACGCGGCTTTTAAATGCCCCTCGTGAACTGGTCTTCGAAGTGTGGACCAGCGAAAAGCACGTCGATAAATGGTGGGGACCCAATGGCTTCACCAATACAACTCACAAAATGGATGTTCGTCCCGGCGGTGAATGGCTGTTCGTGATGCACGGTCCTGGTGGCGGCAGCTACGACAATCGTGTTCGCTTCGTTGAAGTTGTAAAGCCAGAGAAGCTTGTGTACTTCCACGATTCCGGCAAAGACAACGATCCTGCCGAATTCCATGCAACCATCACTTTCGAATCCGTTGGCAAGCAGACTAAAGTCACGCTCAAGTCTGTGTTCAAAACCAAAGAAGCCAGGGATCTTGCTGTTAGAGAGTACGGTGCCCTCGAAGGCGCAAAACAGCATCTCAACAAGCTCGAAAGCTATCTGTCGGGTCTTTAATCTCGATTATCATAAAAAACATTGACTTGAGTTAAAATTCGAGGTAGTTTCATCTTCACCTGAACACCCAATGAAACAGATCAAGTCGAAGTCGATTGTCTTCATCACCGGCGCCTTTGTAACCCACCGCGGCTGGGACAACTGGAGGACCTATTTCGAAAACAAAGGTTATAGAACCGTTGCGCCGCCGTGGCCATTCAAAGAAGGTGAACCCCAAGAGCTTCGTGCGAAACATCCTCTTGGCAATCCTGGTCTCGCTTCGTTAAAATTATCGGAGCTCATCGATTCATATGTCGATGCTGTTCGAAGCATGCCTGAGAAGCCGATAGCTATTGGACATTCATTGGGTGGAATGATGGCACAGATCCTTCTCAATCGTGGATTGGTAGAAGCTGCCGTTGCAATTCATCCTGCTCCTCCTCAAGGTATTATTCCCTACGAGTTTTCCTTTTTTAAAGGTGGTGGAAAAGCCTTAGGTGTTTTCACCTCATCTAAGAAAACATACTTAATGTCGTTAGCTGATTTTCAATATGCATTTGTAAATGGAATGTCTATCGAAGATCAGAAAGCTGCTTATGAAGCGAGTGCGATCCCAGAGTCAAAGAGCGTTACACGGGGCACCCTCACAAGCCAGGCAGGTCTCGATTGGAAGAAATCACATGGGCCATTGTTGATCACTTCGGGAAGTGAAGACAACATTATTCCCGCTTCGTTGAACCTGCGGAACTTCAAAAAGTATCCTCAGAACAATGGATCGATCACATCATATAAAGAGTTTCACGGGCGAAATCACTACATATTGGGGCAACCTACATGGAAAGAAGATGCCGACTATATCCTCGATTGGATTGAAAAAACGTGATTCTGCTTAAAAAACAATTAAATCCAGTCATTTAAGAGCTGCATTACCGTTTTCAATCGTCAGTTTTGTCGGTAAATTCGTTTGACACTGCATGAAGATCCTGGTAATAGAAGATGAACAGAAAGTTGCAGCCTTCATTAAGAGCGGGCTGGAACAAAATCAGTACGAGGTTGACCTCGCATACGATGGTTTCATCGGTGAGAAACTGGCGCTGTCGCGCAACTACAATGTAGTTCTTCTCGACATTGTTATTCCATCCATCAACGGTCTTGATCTTTGCAAGAAGATCAAAGCACAGAAACCTCATCTCCCGATATTGATGCTGACAGCTCTCGGCACAACATCGGATAAAGTTCATGGTTTCGATTCCGGCGCCGATGATTATCTCGTAAAGCCATTCGAGTTCCTGGAACTCGTGGCACGCATCCGTGCTCTTACTAAGAGATCGGATTACAACTCTCATCACACAAGCGAAACTCTGCAAGTGGCCGACCTCAGTCTCGATCTCGGTAAGAAGACAGCCAATCGCGAAGGCAAAACAATTTCATTGACAGCGAAAGAATTCGACCTACTCGAATACTTTATGAGAAATCCCTCACGTGTGATCTCGAAAGCAGAGCTATCGGAAAAAGTTTGGGGTATCAATTTCGATACCGGCACTAACGTAGTTGAAGTTTACATAAATATCCTCCGTAAAAAGATCGATAAAGATTTTGCTGTGAAGCTTCTTCACACACGCATCGGTCTCGGGTACCTGCTCGCGGACGCGCCATGAACATCCGTAATAAGCTTATCCTTCTTTTCGCATCGATCGTAGCACTTATTCTTGTAGCGAGCTCGATTGCTGTTTATTTCTTTTCCGCGGATTACCGCAAGGATGAATTTTATTCACGTCTCACCAGTAAAGCAAAAGCCGTTGCTCGTCTTACAGTCGAGGTAGAAGAAGTAACACACGACGTCCTCAAGAAGATTGAGGCCGACAACCCAATGAATCTCACCCGCGAAGAAGTGCGGGTATACAACGAGAAGAATGACATCCTCTACACATCCGACGAAGATAACTTCATAGAGATCGACAATGGCTTGCTCGACAGGGTTCGCGAAAAGCAGGAGGTGCGTTTTACAAGAGGTGAGTATGAATGCCTCGGTCTTTTGTACACCGATCGCTTTGGTCATTTCGTGGTAATCGTTGCAGCTGTTGATGTCTACGGCATAACGAAGCTCAGCAATCTTCGCACTATTCTTCTGATCGTATTCGGAATCTCGATATTCATCATCTTCCTTTCGGGATACTTTTATGTTGGCAGAATGCTTCAGCCTATCTCGAAAGTTATCAAGGAAGTGGACGACATCTCCGCCACGAGTCTTCATCGTCGCGTAAATGCAGGTAACGGAAAAGATGAGTTGTCGAAGCTCTCGAGTACTTTTAACAGCATGCTCGAACGACTCGAGCTGGCATTCACCACCCAGAAACAATTCATCTCCAACGCATCACACGAGATCAGGAATCCGTTGACGGCCATTCTTGGTCAGATCGATGTGAGCTTGTTGAATGAACGAAGCGCACAGGAATATATTAAAGTACTTCAATCGGTAAGAGAAGATATTACGAACTTGAAGACAATCTCAAACCGACTGTTGTTGCTTGCTCAAGCGAGCATGGAAGATGTCGAGAAAAGATTTACCGTGCTCCGTCTCGATCAGTTGTTATGGGATTCGCGCGTGGAGCTGGTGAAACTTCATCCCGAATACCAGATCTCGATAGAAATAGATTCGTCAATCGATGATGAATCCAGGTTGAATGTAAATGGAGATGAACAATTGCTGAAAGCCGCGATCGTCAATGTACTCGATAATGGTTGCAAGTATTCTGTAAACAATCGCGTTTCCGCGATGTTGAAGAGTACTGCTGGCAAGACGATCCTCGAATTTAAAGATCACGGCATCGGAATTCCTGAAGAAGACCTGCCGCACTTGTTCGAACCGTTCTATCGCGGAAAGAATACCAATAAGTATAAAGGCAATGGAATTGGATTATCACTTGTTTATCGCATTGTAAAAAGTCACTTCGGAGATATAAGGATCCAATCTCAAATTAACGCTGGAACTATCCTTACGATATTGCTGCCCATCCCTACACATTAGAGACCTTTTAACTTGAATTTAAGCCCACCTTAATCTTTCTTTGGAAGAATGATGTTCTTTCACAGCCCATTTTGCCCTCATCGATGCTTGCGGAAATTTATTGTTCTTTAACGCTTTTGCTAACTCCGACTGATACTCTACATGTGTCGTTGGAAAATGCCGAAAAGATGTTCGCCGAGAAGAATCTTCTCATACTCGCGCAGTCTTACCAGGTTGAAGCAACCAAGCGCTCGAAATACAAGCCCGGTTATACCCGAATGCCCAACTGTCGGGCGAGATAAACGCTGTCGATCCTCAGCATGAAAAGTATTTCAATGTTGGTCAACAAGGGCAGAAGGCATTTCAGATAGAGCAGTTGATTCTGCTTGGTGGAAAACATAAGAAGGAGATCGAACTAGCCCGTCAAAATTCGATGATTGCCGGCTTTGAATTCGAAGACCTGCTGCGCAACCTGAAACTGGAATTGCGAAACTCTCTTTACGAAGTCTATTTCATCAATCGGCAGTCCGTGGCTTCAATCAACAGCTTGGGTTGCTCGATAGCATTATAGTGTCGTACGACATTCAGGCGAAAAAAGGGAACATCCCTTATAAAGAAGTCATTCGTCTTAAGTCGATCTACATAAGGATCAACAATGAGAAGACGGATTTCATTAATGACATCCTTGTAGGACAAAGGAAACTACAGGTATTGTTGCAATCGCCTAATTACATTTTCCCGGATGTTGATTTAAACACGTGGGCGAGGTTTCAACAACAACATCCTGTCGACAGCCTCGTCGAAATCGCATTGGATCAACGGCCAGATTACAAGATCAGCAAGGCGAATATCAATTACGCTAATCTTAATCTTCAGTACCAGAGACGTCTCGCGATCCCGGATATCTCCATCGGTGGCGACTATGATCAACGTGGCGGTGCATTCATCAACCAGGTTGGCCTGATGTTCTCAATGCCGTTGCCCCTCACGAATCGCAACCAGGGAAACATCAAAGCTGCCGAACAGTCGGCTAAGTCGGTGGTGACCCTTCAACAACAAGTAAAGAGCGAGATCACAGCACATGTAACAAACTCATGGCTCGCATTGAATCGGAGCGTTCAGGAGTACGCGAAAGCTCGCACAATGTACAACGCCGACTTCACAACGGTTTTTTAACGGAGTTTCAGAAAACTTCCGGAAAAGAAATATTACGCTGCTCGAATTCGTAGACTTCTTCGAGTCGTACAATGAAACGGTGATCAATATGAATCACATCGAAAGACAAGTTGCATTGTCGGCCGAGCAATTGAATTATAGTATTGCGTACCCTATATACTAAGCGCCATGAAAATCCACCTGGTATCGATAGCATTTATATTGGCCCTCGCCGCCTGTCACAAACCAGTGATTGAGGAAAAGAAGGGCTTCGAGATCACTGAGAAAATGCTACAACAAAGCAAGTTCGATACTGTGAAGGTTCACCCGGTTGGTAACGAGATCAAATTGTTCGGAAAGATCGCCGCGGACAACAATCGTCTCGCGCACGTATTTCCGATCGTGAGTGGAAACGTGGTGAAGATCTTCGTTGAGCTTGGCGATCGTGTACAACAAGGTCAAGTCCTCGCGTCTATTCGAAGCAGCGAGGTTGCAGAATACGAACGCGAAAGGATGGACGCTTTGAGCGATCTGGCCTTGGCCGAAAAAAACCTCCAGGTAGTAAGGGATCTCCAGGAAGGAAAACTCGCGTCTGATAAAGAAAGGATGGCAGCCGAAAGAGAACTCGAGAAAGCCAAAGCAGAGCTTCAGCGCATCAATGAGATCTATAAGATCTACAACCTTCAATCCGGAGCACTCTATAATATCACAGCGCCAATCAGCGGCTTCATCATTCAAAAGAATATCACTGAAAATGAATTGATCCGCGCTGACGATGGTGACGACATTTTTGAGATCGCGCAGATCGACGAGGTTTGGGTCCTCGCCAATGTAAACGAGTCGGAGATCTCCATGATCAATCCAGGTATCGATGCAGACATTCACACGATAAGTTATCCCACCCGCGAGTTCAAAGGAAAAGTTGACCGAACATTCAACATACTTGATCCCACCACGAAAGCAATGAAGGTTCGCATCAGGATGAAGAATGCCGATCACGCTTTGAAACCAGAAATGAGCGCCACAGTAACATTGAGTTATAACGAATCTTTCTCCCTGCCCTCAGTTCCTTCATCAGCGGTGGTATTCGACAAGAGTAAGTATTGGGTGATGGTATTTAAGGATAAAGATCATATCGAAACACGACAGGTAGAAGTCTTCCGCGACCTCGGTGGTGTTACCTATCTCAATAGTGGCGTTGAAGCTGGCGAGGTAGTTTTCGTCAAGAATCAGTTGTTGAATCTACGACGCAATTAACGACTGATCAATGAACAAGTTTATTCGAAATATTATCTCGTTTTCACTGAAGAATCGTTTCTTCACTTTCTTCGTCGTTGGCCTGCTCGTTGTTTCCGGTATCTACAGTTACAGCACCATTCCTCTCGAGGCATTTCCTGATGTGACGAACACGCAAATCATTATCGTAACGGAGTGGGACGGTCGCAGCGCCGAGGAAGTCGAACGTTTCGTAACGATGCCCATTGAGGTTTCGATGAGCCCGGTACAGCGTAAGACCAATGTTCGTTCCATCACCATGTTCGGCCTTTCCGTTATCAAGATCATCTTTGATGATGATGTTGAGGACTTCTTCGCACGACAGGCAGGTAAACAACCAGCTCCGCCTCGTTCAGTTTCCTGATGGCGTGGAGCCGGAAGTACAACCTCCGTATGGTCCTACCGGCGAAATATTCCGATACGTACTTCGAAGCAAGAACGCGACTCCCGCGATCTACTCACGATACAGAACTGGATCATCGACCGGCAGCTCCGCGCAGTTCCAGGTATCGCCGACGTCGTTGCGTTCGGTGGCCAAAGCAAGATCTACGAGATTAATGTCGACCCTTCGAAGCTGCAAAAGTTTGAGCTTACACCACTCGAAGTTTATGAAGCCGTTTCGCGTAGCAACCTCAACGTTGGTGGCGACGTGATCGAAAAGAACGGGCAGGCTTACGTGGTGCGTGGCATCGGTTTGCTCAACTCCATCTCTGATATAGAAAACATTATCGTCGCTGATTACAACGACAATCCCGTGCTCGTGAAGAGCGTTGCAATTGTAAGAGAAGGAAGCGCTCCGCGCGTGGGGCAAGTCGGCGATGAACGACAACGACGATGTTGTTGAGGGTATTGTTGTACAACGAAAGGGTGAAAATCCAAGTGAAGTATTGGCTCGGTTAAAAGCTAAGATCGACGAGCTCCACAATGGAATTTCTTCCGGCGGATGTGAAGATGGAAACATTTTATGATCGCGATAATCTCATCAGCTACTGTACCAAGACTGTTACACACAACCTGATCGAGGGTATCATTCTCGTAACCGTTATCGTTCTCATTTTCATGGCCGATTGGCGAACGACGGTCATCGTGTCAATCATTATTCCCCTGGCCTTGTTGTTCGCTTTCATGTGTTTGAAGCTGAAAGGCATGAGCGCCAATTTGCTGTCGCTCGGTGCTGTGGACTTTGGTATCATCATCGACGGTGCCGTCGTGATGGTGGAAGGATTGTTCGTGAGTCTCGACCAGATGGCCCGAAAGAATGGAATGGAAAAATTCAACAAGCTGGCGAAGCTTGGTTTGATTCGCGAGACCGGCGTTCAGATGGGTAAGGCGGTATTCTTTTCGAAGCTGATCATTATCACTGCGCTCCTCCCAATTTTCTCCTTCCAAAAAGTTGAGGGCAAAATGTTCTCGCCGCTCGCCTACACATTGGGATTTGCGTTGCTCGGTGCGCTGTTGTTTACACTCACACTGGTTCCTGTAATGAGCTCGATCTTGTTACGGAAGAATGTCTCGGAGAAACATAATCAATTCGTTGATTTCATTAATCATAGGGTGGCAAGCGGCTTCGGCTGGACATTCAATCACAAGAAACTCAGTCTTATGATCGCCGGTCTCGTTCTCGGCGGAACGCTTTTCTCAACAACATGGCTGGGTACCGAATTCCTTCCACAGTTGAATGAAGGTGCGTTGTGGGTTGAAGCCAAGTTGCCGATGAGCAGTTCACTGAATGAAACCGTGAAAATGGTGCACACACTCCGTGCAGAGTTGGAAACATTCCCCGAAGTAAATGGGGTGCTGTCGCAAACCGGGCGCTCGAATGATGGGACTGATCCTTCGGGGTTCTATTACGTGCAGATGCAGGTGAACCTGAAACCGAAAGAAGAATGGAGTCGCCGACTTTCAATGGACGACCTCGTTGGTGAGATGGACGTGAAGCTGAAGAACTACCAGGGCATCGTGTACAACTATTCGCAGCCGATCATCGACAATGTTGCTGAAGCTGTTGCTGGTATCAACGCCTCGAACGCCATCAAGATATTTGGCGACGATCTCGGTACGCTCGACAAGCTTGCAAATGAAGTGATCGAGCAGGTAAAGGATGTTCCCGGCATCAAAGACGTCGGCATTTTGAGAAACATGGGGACAACCCGAGATCAGCGTGTTACTCGACGAAGAAAAGATGGCGATCTACGGTATCACCAAGATGGACGCGCAGGCCGTTATCGAAATGGCCATCGGCGGTAAGACAGCAACTGTTAAATATGAGAACGAGCGTAAGTTCGATATTCGCGTCAGGTATCAACAAGAGTACAGAAAAAGACGAGAACGATATCTCCAACTTGATGGTGCCAACGATGCGCGGTGAAAAGATTCCGCTTCGTGAGATCGGCACGATTCAAAAACTTACAGGACCCGCTTTCATCTATCGCGATAATACAAAGAGATTTATTGGAGTGAAGTTCTCCGTTCGCGAACGGGATCTTGGAAGTACTATTGCGGAAGCTCAAGCGAAGGTGAATAAGACCATTCAATTTCCTGTAGGCTATCGCATTGGCTGGACGGGTGAATTCGAAAACCAGGTACGCGCAACGAAGCGACTCGCACAGGTTGTCCCCGTCTGCCTGGTGGGAATTTTTCATTCTTTTGTTTATTCTTCTCGGCAACGTTAAAGATTCAGGACTTGTATTGATCAACGTTCCGTTCGCGATCGTGGGCGGCATCATTGCCCTTCACATTACTGGCATCAATTTCGGAATTTCTGCGGGTGTTGGATTCATTGCATTGTTCGGTATCTGTATACAAAACGGTGTGATCCTTATTCTCGAGTTCAATAAGAATTTACGACACAAGATATCGCTGGCGGATTCAATCCTGGAAGCTGTGAAAGTCAGGACGAGGCCGGTTGTGATGACAGCAATGATGGCCGCGATCGGTTTGATACCAGCGGCCGTATCGACTGGTATTGGAAGCGAGTCACAGAAACCATTGGCTGTCGTTATCATCGGAGGACTTGTTACGGCAACCGTGTTCACGTTGTTGATATTTCCAGTTATATATTGGGTATTCTATCGAAGAGCGTACGCTCCGTCAGTCTCTGCGTAGGAACGGCAACGGGTTGCTCCACGCAACCTTCGCGACGTAGTAGCTAACGGACAACATGCCCGCGATCAAGATCAATAACGCCGCTTTCGCAAAGAACATAACTGAGAGTTCGATGCGATATTGAAATGTTTCGAGCCATAAATTGCCAAGCCAAATCGCTACCGGGGCTCCGATCAGCAACGCAATTAAATTGAACAACGCGTATCGGCTATAGAATTGTCGCAGGATTGATCCTTCGCCAGCACCAAACACTTTCCGTATTGCTACTTCCTTTAGTTTGCTTGTAAACAATAACGAGCTCATCGCGAACAATCCATAACAAGTGAGGTACAAGGCTACGAGCGTAAAGAACATCATCACACTGCTCAACTTCCTTTCGTTAGCATATAGTCGATTGAGTTGCTGATCGAGGACAAAATAATCGAATGACGACTCGAGAATTTCTTCCACGTTTGTTTCAACGCTTCGATTGTTTCACCATTGACATCTGACACGCGAACGAGAAGTTCACCGTGGCCAGCCGGGCTATAGCCGATCACCACAGGTTTTACGGGATCGTGCAAAGATTCGCTGTGATAATCCTCAATAAGTCCTGTTATTTTTCCTTTAGCCATGATCTCCGTACGACCCGGAGCAAAAATTTCTAAAGTCTTGCCGACTGCGTCTTCAGCCCAACCAAGTTCTATTGCTGCCCTACGATTGATCATAAAAGTCCAAAGAGAATCGTTACTGGTATGTCGCTCAAAATTTCTTCCGCGAGCAATTTGATATTCATCGTCTTCAGGAAATCATCGTCTGCAAAAGTGAATGACAGCATTAGCGGTTTCTCGTACGAGCCACCTTCGGGTACGAAGCGCCAGCCATCGTATCCCTGTCCTGGCGATTGCGCACCCGAAGCGTCTACAACGCTGGCGTTTTTCTTTATCTCACGCTTGAATACTTCGTGGTCGAGGTTATCGTTCATGTTGATCCCAACGACGTTGTCTTTGTCGAAGCCGAGATCTTTCTTCCGGAAGAAATCGATCTGGCCATCGATAACAAACAAGAACACGAGAAGCACGAATGAAGAACAAACTTGCAAGCCGATCAAAACATTGCGGGCATAAACCACCAGACGAGACCTTCTTTGCCGGTCGCGCTACCGCGAGTAAGGAAACTATGACAAGTAATATGAAAGTGAGGCCGACTAGCCTCATATTAAAGTGCAGATCCTTCTCAACGACCTGGTTGAATTGCGGGAGGAAGATCAGATATAACAAAATCCCGATCAGGAAGGCAATGATGCCCGTCAATAGACTTTCAATGGAAAGTTGTAATGTCACCTTCGAGGAATTCTGACCGAAAGATCTTCGAATGGTCACTTCTTTATTGCGGCTGATGATCTTGAAATGGGAAAGATTGATCAGGTTAATAAACGATACGAGAATGATAACAACAGCCAGCACAGAGAACAATCGCACATAAAGGATATCGCCATTCGGCTCGAGTTCATTGTCTTTGTGCGACACCAGGTGAATGTCAGTCAGATTTTGAAGCTCGTAACGGCTCTCGCGAAACCGTTCAGGAAAATATTTCTTTACGAAAGCGGGAAGCTTGTCACGCAGTGTTGCTTCATCCGCCGGATCACGCAACATCACATAAGTATAAGCGCCAATCCAGAACCATTTATTCTCGCGACCCTCAAGACCGGACGAGTTCTTCCATGCATTCAATTGTAAGCTGAGAGGAATTAGTACGTCGAACTTGATATGTGAGTGAACATCGATGTCTTTCATGACGCCACCCACCTTGATAAGTTCACCTCCAATTTTCATTATGTTTCCGATTGGATTCTCGGAGACAAAATATTTTTTGGCCATTCGCTCGGTGATGATCACACCCCCGGGATCTCCTGAAATTAATGGGAATGAGAATACTTTGAAGAAATTATCATCAACGAAAACGATCTTCTCTTCAAACTTCTTTTCACCAACGGCTACCTGACGAGTAACATAATGAACGCGAACCACTTCTTCGATCTCGGGAAACTCAGATCGTAACGCCTGTGCAGCCGGAAACTGGGCAGTCGCCAAATCGAAATCAACATCATTTAAACGAACGTGCGTGGTGACACGAAAAATCCGATCGCGGTTAACATGAATGCTATCGTACGAAAGCTCATCCAACACAAACATCATGATGAACAGAAACGACGCAATACTCGCGGCGAGACCAAGCGTCGACACCAGGTAATAACTTTTGTCTTTCCGGACAAGTCGCCCAAAAAATGTGAAGATGTGAAATATTTGTCCGGCCGTAGAGTTCGGCTCTTCTTTTCTCAACGCCGCCAGCTTCATGAAGCCCAGTGCTTCGAAGATGTACATGATGTTCGCGCGCCAAACCGGCATCGCTCGTTCAACGTTGCAACTATACTTTTCTTCCAGATCTCCCAAAGATCCTTCGAGCAAGCGCGCGTCGAGGAAGTTCGAGAGGAATTTTCGAACCCATCGTGGCGGCTGTTGCCCGCGCGACGTCATGAAGGAGAACTATTAACATTAAATGCGGCCTTAGGAACGGCAGACCATAAGTCGTTGCGCATCTCACGGGCATTCGCAAGGGCCTTTTGTCCAGCTTTCGTTACGCGAAACAATAGCTTTCTCCGGCCTCCCCTTTCGTTCGTAGCGCCCGTCGAGTCGCGATTCAAGAAAACCTTTTTCGTCCAGGCGATGGAGTGCAACATGTATCGTACTAAGAGTCGCTTTTCGATCGCAACGCTTCTCGAGTTCCTCCTGTATCGCAACGCCGTAAGCATCGTCGAATAAAATTCCGACAATCAACAAGACTATTTCTTCTAGCTCGCCGAGGTTTGTACCTTTCATATCTTTAAAGATAATAATTAGTTTCGCATTTGTCGTTTATGAAGAGTTACATCCTGATCAGTCTCGTTTTCCTTGGATTCCTGGGCAAGTCGAAGCCATACAATGGCAAGCCGCAAATGATCCCTGGTAAGGTTGAATGTGAATTTTATAACATTGGCGGTGAAGACAACGCTTATCACGATTCGGATAAGATCAACAACGGCAGCGGTAAGCTAAATCCTGCTAACGGAACGTTTCTTAACGAGTTCCGGATGAATGAAGGTGTGGATCTATCTTACACCAAGGAAAAGAACATCGACAACACAATATATAATAAGGTACAGCCCGAAATGAACTCGTTGTATGTTGGATGGACAGTGCCTGGCGAATGGATAAAGTACGATGTTGTTGTGGCGGAGGATGGAGAATATTCGGCCGAGCTAATGTACACGGCAAATGGCGACGGAGAAATATCGATCGAGCTTGACGGAAAAGAGGTTAGTCCTGCGCGCATACTGAGTACGAACAATCCTGCTGACACTATTGCCTGGCGTCAATGGCATCATTGGGATAAGGTCAACATTGCAGATCTCGAACTTAGAAAGGGCAAGCATACATTGAGGCTGATCGTCGTGGGGAATGGCAATATGAATTTCGATTACATCGAATTCAAACGTCAATAAAAAACTACCCGGCAGTCGGTGTGTGCCTGCTTGAACTTATCGACTTGTCGTGAAGACAAGTTGGTATTGTAACACTTCAGGTTCTTCAGCGGCAGATTGTAAACGCCGTCGAGCTTATTCACAGATGTATTGGAACAATCGAGATACTCGAGAAAACTAAGGATCTCCAAAGCGTCGAGCTTACGAACCTGGGTGCCTGCGCAACTAAACTTCGCAAGATTGTTCAGCTTCGACAGCGGACGCAAGTCGGTGATCGGTGTGTTTGAGATGTCAAGATCAATCAGGTCCGGCAGTGCCGCGATGCCTTCGAGCGTTTGCAACGGAGAGCTGGTGATGTGAAGCGAACGAATAGAAAGGTTCGACAAGGTTGCCAGGTTGACAATTGATGTTCCCGACACACTCAGTTCCTCGAGGCGCACAAATTCGCCCAACGAAGCCAACCTCACTAACGCTCGCGTCGCCGACATTCAAGGTCTTTTGTTCAACAAGTTTATGAAGGATTTCGCGAGTCGGATTATCTCCTACGTTCATTGTTTTTTCGAGCGCTACCTTCATTCGGGAGCGAGTCTGCCCCACCATCTTTCAACATGAAAAGTTTTGTAGACGATAAGAACTTTTGGATTCTTCGCAAGGAAATCTGACACACGAATGTCATTTACACCGGTATCGTCGGCATATATAGATGTTAATGAAGCCAATGGGATCAAAGGATCGATGTCTAGTATCTTGGATCGATCGGCTTTTAATGTTTTCAACTGAGCAAACTTGTTGAGCGCAGAAACGTCACTCACATCTGTGTCGCTGATGTCGAGATACCTCACTTCGCGATGATCCTTTATCGCCGAAAGGTCTTTGACGCCTGTCTTACCGGCGATGATCACCTGCAATTTGGGGGAGACGTTTCAACGGTTCGAGATCGTTGATGTAAGCACTACTGTTGAGATTGATCGATCTTCATTCGCCAATATTGCCAGTTCGTCTTTCGAAGGAACTCGCCCGGTACGACTCTCTTTATATAATATGTTTCTGCCAGTCTTTCGAAAGGGTTTCCCACCATGACTTGAGATCTTTTGAATCGAACACAACGAGTGTTCCTTTCTTTGTAGCCATGAATGAGTCTGCAATTTCCTGGCGAATTGGTGTATGATCACAATAAACCTTTTTGCAATTTCTGAAGTCCCTTGAGCGGGTCGAGCGTTGTGACCTTAGTACTATTCATGCTCAATATGGTCAGTGAAGTCAATTGTGCAAGGGGGATAGCATTGACAATGTTCGTGCTGTCGATATTCAATTCAGTGAGCGACTTGAGATTGGTCAATGGCGCAAGATCAGAAATTGCTGTTGCCGATACATCGAGTATCTGCATGCCTGTAAGATTCTGGAATGGTGCCAGCGATGAAACCTGAGGTCTTACTCACATCCACATTCGTAAGTGTAGTTAGGTCTAGAATACCAGAGAGATCCTTGATTTTTGTTCGCGGGCATTCAACATCTGCAGCCCGATCATTTTCTTTACAACAGAAAGATCACTAACTCCGGCGCCTTCGAGGTTAAGCTTGTTATCTTATTGGCATACTTAAGTACTGTGATGTCGGTAACGCCCTGACTTTGATAAGTCGACTTCCTGCAGCTCGGTAAGATTTCTGATTGGTGTGAGATCGCTGATAGTCGTTCCACTGATGTTGAGCTTCTGTAGGCTCGTTAACCTTCCAAGTGGTTCGATGTTCTGAATGTATTGATTGTTGGCAAGATTGATCTCTGTAATGGATGACATCTGCCGGATATCGGACAGTCCAAACACTATCGGTTTTGTTTGTCAGTTTCCTGAAAACGGATTGCCACTCGTACGACATTCTCGTTCCACCAATTGACCATCGCCCTGCTTTTCGTCGAAGCCCTTGGTGTACATGCTCACGATCTTGAGGTCCTGGGTTGCGGGGGTCGTAGTTTACTTCAATATATCTTGGAGAATTATTATTGACAGCATCGCCATCGGCCGAGGTGCCCGAGAGATTTCTCGTTGATGATACCTTATAAAATTTCTTTCCATCAACTTCCCCGGTTTGAATTCCGTCAATCTCGAACGTGAACTTCACATCCTTGAAAAAGAAGTCAACGTCCTTTCAGGTAGGCTGTTACGTCTTTATTGGTGATGACAGTACGCGTTTGCGTCGAGGTCGTCTTCTATTTGCACTTTGGCGTCGCGGAAGATCTTCGAATAACTTTCGGTTATCACAGTCTCTTTGTCGCGGGCGGGAGTTGACTCGCTGCCGAGTGTATTGAGGACGAATTCAAGAAACGAAATGATATCGCGTACGCGTTTCTCGTCACCCGCCGATGCATCGATTGCTGGTTCGTTAGCGAGTTGCTTCTTGGGCGGCTCCTTCTTTTGTTGCGACTGCTGTGTGGTTGTTGGTTTCGGTGTAGACTTAGTGGGTGTCTTTTTGTTGAACCCTTTGTGTTCGTCGTTCTCGCCGGTTGTTTGGACGTAGTTTTTTTCTTCTGTTGGCTTCGATTGAAAACCCAACAAACAACAGGAGGAAAACTATCAGGAATATCTTAGGGAGTTTCATGATAGATGAACTTTCTAAGTGCTTCTTTATCCTTGTCCGTATTTAATTTAACAAGGTTCGAGATCAGCCAACCAGTATTGTACCCGGGGTCTGTTGAAATCAGCCAATTCAAAATACCATCCGGGTATCTGGAAGAAATGGAATTTAACATCGTTAACATACCTGAACTTCATAGTTCCCTTCTTCACTTCGTATAGAAATAGTGTTAAGTAATCGGGAACGAAATGCTTCGATGCAAATTGGGCAACGCTGTCGACAGTCATAAATGCTTTTCGAAGATTCATGAAGTCGAGTTCGTGACTCATAGGATGAAGAAATTGACCGATTTTGGTTGTGTCTCTTTTGAAGTATGTTGAAAAGATATCGGAATAAACGTTACTTATCACCCATTTGTAACCGAGGTGATCGGGTTCCAGTGCCATGAACAAGATGACAGGCTGATCTTTGCCGTTGACGGTAAAAATTGTTTGGACCTCCGCCACCCAGCCGGCCGCATGAAAATCGAGGATGCCGGGTTTGTCTTTATCTAAAACGTCTTTGGCAAACTGAACTTTGAGGTCGTTTGAGAAGCTCGTGTTGCCACCGTCGAACAGCATTGCCAGGTACTTCTTGCGAAGTTTGGAATCCTGGTATTTTTTGTCGCCATGGGTAGTAACGGTCACCCTTCTCGTTTTCCTCACCATTGAATCGACGGAAGAACTGGTTAACCTGTTTTGTTTGGGCATAAGCTTCGACTCGTCGTCCATGTCGTTGCCTACTTGGGCATACGTATGCGAGAAAGCAAGAAGTGATACGGCGAGAACAAGAAGTCTCAACGATCTCATGCACCGGTTTCAGTCACGCGAATATCGCCGAGGAGTACGTCCCAGAATTCGATAGTTCTTCCGGCGATCTGGGTTTTCTTACGCTCGACGTAGATGGTGATGTCCTTCTTGGTTGTGTCTTTGTATTTCAGGCCGTCGTCGGATTCGCCCTCGAAGCGTTGGTAGATTGTAACAACCCCTACATAGCGGCCGTCGGGCTGACGCTCGAGGTCGCTGATGTAGTGGATGTCATACAATTGATGTTGACACGATCGAATTGAGTGCCATCAGTCTTTCGAAGTACTTTCTTACTTTGTAGTAGTTCACTTCCTTGCTGGTGAGCGATGATACGCCCATTTCGCTTCCTGGAATGAACAACTCTTCGGCGCGATCCATAACTCGGGTTGCTTCGGAGTATGGTGTCTTCTTATTACCGATGATACTGATGTACTTGCTGAGGTCGCGAACTTTTTCCAGTGCGAGCGAGTCGATTGCCTGTTTTCTCTGCGGGCTGATATCAGCTGTTTGCGCAGAAAGAGTTGTGGCTACGAGGCCGACAAACATCAGGCTGAGGAAATATTTGATACGAAACATATTCTGTATTTAAGATTTGCTGTATTTAAGATTTAGTCACTTCTTCCTGGTTAGTTCAACTTCTGTGATCTTGCCCGCACCGTCGAATTTAAGATCACTGATTGAGTTCAGATTCTTCTTTTGATCTTTCAGGTAATTAGATAGTCCTGGGATGGTTGTCGGTTTGTCGTAGTCTTTCATGCCACCGTCTTCGGCGGATTACTATGAGGACGGGTGTTTGTGGTGACGCGAACAGACTTAATGCTTCGCTGATGCTACCATTGGCAGATGATTGGTTGGCAGATGCTGCGATTGCATTAAAATATTGATCGAGACGGGCTGCGGGTGTGGATGTTGTTGCTTTGGCGTTTCGCTTCGGCGTCGGCTTCTGCTCTTACCCGCTCTTCCTCTTCGCGCTTCTTTCTAACCTCCTCTTCCTCGCGTTTTTTCTTATCGGCAGCCTCCTGCTCGACGCGGGCTTTCTCCGCGGCAGCTTGGGCTTCCATAGCCTTCTTCTTACTCTTGCACCCTGAGCCTGATAAGCAGCAGGCATACGAAGAGAGTGACAATGATGCGTGACGAACGTGAAATCATCTTTCTTGATATTTAAATTTTAAACCTCAGGTAAATTTTTGTGCCATTCTGAAATCGCAGGATAACGGTACTCTGCCGCAAATAATACTCCAAGATTGTTGAAAAATGTCCACAGTGGTGGTCAAATCCCCATTAGAAGCTTATTATTTCGGCCAATTGACGCATTTATAGTTTGCCAACCGGCTTTTCTGCCTCTTCTTCCATTGAGTCGAGAAGGCTAAAAAGGCCATCGAGGTCAATTACGAGGGTCGCGGAGATATTCGGCTTCCGCGGATCCATCGTACATGAGGAATTCCAGCAACAGTGATCGCAGATTGCGACTCAATCTTCTTGCCGGATGATATTCATAGAATCTTTCAAACTGTTCGAGAAGACCCTGGCTTATCATGGCGCGTGGCGCTTCGATTACCAGCTCTTCAACTTCGGAAGCACTGTGGGCGTTACCTTTCACAGTGCCTTCCTCGATTAATGTGCCCTTATTTTGATGTTGATCAAGATCAAGGCCCCTTTTTCTTTTTTCATAATCAAATTCAGTTAGTGGGTGTTTGATTCATTGATGTCTTTTGATCTTTAGTCCTTCGTCCCTCCGTGACGGTTTTTCTTTGTTACATAGCGGATCCTTTTTTTCCGCCACCATGATTGCGTCGATTTGCAAGGTTCTCATCGTCCTTGAGCTCGTACGCAACGCGCTCGCCCAGGTATTGGATCAAGAGTGTATTCGTGTCTTCGTTGAGCACGGATGCAAGTTGAGAGTACCTGTTCGCGGGTGGGACGTTTGTTACCTGTCTCGATCCGGCTTAAAAAAGATGGATCGATCTCGATCTTAGCTGCTACTTGTCTTAGAAGGAGGCCCATGGCTTCTCTCTTTGTTCGAATTGTTTCACCAAAGCTTTTCATATGATTTCATGATTTAGAAAGTCATCAAAGAAACAAACTCGACATAGGGATGTCAACGAATATCAATCATACTAGCTTCTTGTAATGATTACCTTACAATCACTGCATGCAAAACTTGATCATGATGTACATCATCATTTATCAAAATATGGATCATTAACCTAAGGTAAGGTATGGTTTCACATTGTTTGAGTATCCATCTCCACAAATGCAGGTACAAATCTTAACGCATATTTAGATTTTGATGAAAATTACGTGGTGGCCCGTTCGTGCGCGCTATTTGCAATTCATCGAAACATCTGCAGGTGGTGTCTGAAAACAGGAGGTCAATTGCAGCAACACAATCAAAACTTAATATGAAGAAGGGACTAGTGAAATTGATGAAGGCGTTGGCGATTGGCTGTGCAGCGATCTTACTGATCTCCTGCGACGATTCGAATGAACCCACCGGTAAAGGCAACGTACAGTTTGAAATAACAGACAGTCCATCTGACGATGCAAATGTTAGGGGAGTATTTGTGACTGTAACAGATATCAAAGTCGATGGTAAATCCATTGGTGGCGTTGTGAAGACAACCGTTAACCTCAAAGATTATACTGAAGGAGCAACAAGGGGTACTAGCGATGGCGAGCCAGTTTGAGGCGAAGACGTACGGTAACATAACGCTGGTATTGGACCTGGATACAGATGCTCACGGCGCGACGCCGGGATGCTACGTTCAGACCATGGATGGTGTTCGTTACAAGTTGAAAAACTCGGCAGATGGAGTGGCTGAGGTAGAAGCATCGAGGACGTTCGAAGTGGCAAGCAATGCAACAACTAAAGTGGTGTTGGATTTCGATATCAGGAAGGCAATCACTTACGATATGGACGATGCGGTACGTTATAAGTTTGTTGGAGATGCCGACCTGAACGGGTCGGTTCACCTGATAGTGAAAGAGAAGGCGGGTTCGATTAAAGGTATTTTGAATAACTACTTGCCGTCGGGCTCTCATAAAACTGTAGCGTATGCATATAAGAAGGGTACGTTCAGTGCGTCGACGGAGACGCAACCGCAGGGAGGAAATCAAATGTATTTTATGAAATGCGGCGGCAAGTGGAGAAGTGAGGCCCGGCCTGAATGGAAGAACGTTTGTGATTCCATTCCTGGAGGAGGGCGATTATGAAGTATACTTTGCCTCATTTGAAGGAACACCATCGGGACGGTTGAGTTTCCGGCAGGTGTTGGCGGTAGAGTTGAATGTTAATGGAACTATTGGAAACAGGATGACGGTCAAGTCTGGGGGTAGTGTCTCGGTGGCAACTGTAGTTAATGAAGTCCTGTAGCAGGGTTGGCTAATAGATGATTGAAAAGGGAGAGCGTTGCTCTCCCTTTTTTTGTTTTGATCTCTCTTCAACAAATATTTTTTCATGTGCTGTGTGTAGACTATAGTACGCGTTACTAATCATTGATCGATCAATGGCTCGCGTGATGATTGTTTGTCGAACTGCTTTCACGGGTAGTGGAACGATAGACGTCGCATGAGGGCCGACCACCCGTCTTAAAGCCAGCACATCCATTAACGAAGTTTGAGTATCTGTATTGGAGTTTGAAAAAACTCTGGTTAGGAATGCTTTGCCTTTTCGTGGGTCGGTGCTGGTGATGTTCCACCACTAATCCATTGAAAAATGAAACTACTGAAATATGCGTTGGTGCTATTGATTGGCATTCAGCGCGGTGAGTTGTGTTGATGAGTATGCGAAGCCGGGTGTTGCAGCAGGATGAAGATACAATTCCCCCGCCGCCACCACCTCCACCACACACACCCTAATATAATGCTTACGATTAACGGTGAAGGGGAAATCTCTTCACCGTTTTTGTTTATATTAAATAAGAAACCTCCCCTATAATGCAAAACTGGTTTCGATATTGGTTCTTGCTAGTGTTTTCCACATCTGTTTTGGTCAGACTCAGAAAGAAATTGATTCTTTAAAGAGTCAAATAATACGTTCTAGTATAAGAGATCCAAGACTAATCAGTGATCTCAATGCACGACTAGCGTGGCTATTCTATGCAAATTCTCAGTATAGACAGTGCTTTAAAGTATTACAAAGTGACATTGGCTTATCCGCTCATCGAACCTAATCGTCGTTGGTGGGCTACAATATATTCCGGACTAGGAGCTTCTTATGTGGCTACTAATCAATCAGATTCTGCAATGCTATATTATAAAAAGGCGTTTAAAGACTTTCAAAGTGTGAACGACTATGATAATCTAGCTCTTACAGCCGTTGCTCTATCAGTCATTTACAAAAACCACGGTCTTTACGAAGAAGCTCTCGAGAATGTCTTACGTGCAATTAGAATTCTCGAAAAAGAAAAAACAGCCACGATCGCTTGCGTACTGCTATAACACAATAGCTTCAATTTTTTCGAAGACAAATGAATACCCTAAATCTGCTGATTACTATCACAAAGCCATTAGTTTATTCTCGAAATTCGATAGGCCACAACTCGCCAAATCTTACAATAACCTCGGAGAGCTTTTCATTCGCACTCATCAATACGACAGCGCTCGCATCAACCTCAACCTTGCCGCTGATCTAAAACACCAACTCAACGATACCAAAGGCCCTCGCGCGAACCATCAACAACCTCGGAAAAGTCTCTATGCTCACCGGCGACTTGCCAACAGCAGCAAAAGAACTCAACGAAAGCCTCGCCATCCAAAAGCGAATTAATGATCCTAATGGAATGATCGAAGTTCTCAACAACCTTGGTGAATTATCTTTTATAACCTCCGACTATAAAAAATCAAGAACATACCTACTCGATGCCGAAACCCTCATCCTCCGTGCGGGCACGCCGGAATATCTCCGGCAGAATCTCGAGCTACAAGTAAAGCTCGCACGAGGTCAAAAAAGACTTCGCAAACGGAATGATTTTAATGGACCGCTTACTCATCATCCGAGATAGCCTCCTGAACGACGAGAAAAGCAAAAGCCTCCAGGCGATGCACATCCGTTACGAGACAGAAAAGAAGGAGCAACAAATTGCATTGCTACAACAACAGGAAGAGATCAACCTGGCGAAGATCAAAAACAGCCAGATCCAGATCGGCGCCCTCGTGGTTGGACTTCTACTCGTCGCCGCAGTTGGTAGCCTGATCTACGTCAACCTTCGAAACGCGCGGGCTGCTAAAACCAGGATCGAACTACTCCCTTGCTGAAACCAGGCATCGCATCAAGAACAACCTTCAAACCCTGGCTAGCATCTTTCATTTACAAACGCGGCATTATACCGATCATGCGATGGTGCTGGAAGCACAGAATTCTGAAAGTCGTGTTCATGCAATGTCGATGCTGCACGAAAAATTCTACAACGCCGAAGCCGATCACATTATTAACACACGCGCCTACCTCACAGATCTGGTTCACAAACTGGTTGATGTCTATGGTGTTCGCACTGAAGATTTACGTCTATCACTGTACGTAGATGACATCGAATTAGACATCGACAAAGCCCTTGCGCTGAGCCTGATCATCCAGGAGTTGGTGTGCAATGCATTCAAGTATGCGTTTGATCATAAACCCAATCCTCTTTTGTCCGTAACGATTCGCTCGCGCGGCGATGTTGTCGTTGCTGCTGTGAAAGACAACGGCATAGGGTTGGACGATCACTCGATTGGAAGGTCACAGGGCTTCAGCCTCGTCGAAGCATTAGTGGCGCAATTGGAGGGGAAGATGGAGTACGACAACTCCAACGGCACCCACATTCGTCATACAATTTCCAAACACGCAATGGAAAAAGCGCTTGTTCTCGTAGTTGAAGACCAGGTGCTGATCGCGAAAAGTATCGAAGCGATGATCACCCAGCACGGGATGGAAGTAATTGCTTCATGCAAAAGCGGTGTGAAGAAGCAATCGTTCTCACGCAACAAAGAAAGCCTGACATCGTGATCATGGACATCAGGCTCCAGGGGAAACTCGACGGCATTCAGACGGCGAAAGAACTTCAGTTGAACGAGCGAATTCCAATCATCTATCTATCCGACTACACAGACAAAGGAACCGTCCGGCGCGCGAAGGAAACTCGTCCGGCGAATTATCTCGCGAAACCTTTCACAGAACAAGATCTTCTGAGAGCGCTCGACATCGCTTTATTTAATGCCAATACATACAGAGCGACAAATGACAATGACGAAGAGTTTGTGTTCGTGAAGACAGGTCAGCAAGCTTATTCCAAATTTCAATATAGCCAGATCAACTTTGTTGAGGCAGAGCGGGCTTATTGCAAAATTTATACGTCGGACAAAACCGTCACCCTTTCGATTAGCATGGCGCTGTCGCTGATCAGTTTGAACAAGGATCGATTCATTAAGATCCATCGTTCGTATTTGGTCAACATACGAAAAGTGACAGAGTTCAACGGAACAGAAGTTACTGTAGCCGGTCATAAACTCCTGTGAGCGATCAGCATCGTTCGGAGTTGATGACGCGCCTCAACGTTCCTTCATCTAACATTTCCCAAGCACCCATCCTTCTTTCCCACAAGACAACTTTCCTTCCGGGTAAGGCATGCAGACTATATTCTGAGACCTGCATTAAACATGTAGTCTACATTCACGTCGATGGAACTGTCGGGCGAACAATGACCGCGATAACACGACGATATCGAGTATTCCGATGTATCGAACATCTCAAATGCTGGATCAACAATCATCTTGATGATCGGCATTCGTTGAGCTCGTTGGCCGAGCAAGCCGAAATGAGCATCACAAGAATGCAACGTCTCTTCAAAACAAATAAATGGTTGCAGTGTCTTGCCTACATCCGTTTCGAACGACTGCTTCGAGCTCAAAAGCAATTGGAAGTGACGGCGATGAACATCAAATCAATTTCTGTCGGTGCTGGCTATAGTAGCGTGCCCGCTTTCACAGCTGCGTTTCATTCGACATTTGGAGACACTCCGGGACGATTCAGGGAAAGGAATCAGATAAGTTATGTCACAAAAGAAAGATTGGATTATCGAAATCATCAGTGCACTGTTTATTAGTGTTGTTTGTGTACGCTGCAGCGACGAAGCTTATGGACTGCGACAAGTTCAGGTTGCAACTCGGCCAGTCACCCGTTTTGACGGCGTTTGCCGGAACGATGGTGTGGCTGGTGCCGGCTGTTGAGATCGTGATTGCTATGCTGTTGTTGACAAGACGATTTCGACTGGCCGGCCCTGTATGCGTCGTTTTCACTGATGGTAATGTTTACAGCTTACATCGTGGTGATAACGAGGTTCTCCGAATACACACCGTGTTCCTGCGGCGGTGTGCTCGAGAAGATGAGCTGGGATCAGCACCTGGTATTCAATATTGGTTTTTGTGGTGTTGGCTTCGATCGCGATCGTGATCTATCCGAAAGATATTCTATTGCAAATGGAAACAGGACAACGCCGAAAACCTGGAAGAGAGTAGGCACAACGTTTAACATCTAAAAAACACATTTATGAAAAAGTTCAGAATGATGCTGCCTGTGATGGCAGTGGTATTTGCGGTAGGTGGTGCAGTGGCTGGGAGTTTCTTCGCTCCGATTGCGGCGTTCTACAGAGCAAGTCCAACGGTTTGTTCAACAGGTACAACCGAAAAAAGTACACTGTCAACGTAGCGACGACACCCTCTATCCGCTTTGTACAATCCTGGTTGGTTCGTCTCACAAGCAGGCGTTTGTCAATAACGATTGTACTGGAATTCTCCGCGACGTTACACCGGAATAATTGTCGAAAGGGATTTGGGGAAACCAATCCCTTTCTTAACAAGTAGCAATGAAACGCTATCTTTATTCTTTTTTGGCTAACCGCCGTCTTGGCTGCTCTCGTTCTTTCAGGCAGCATTGTTACAGCGGATAAGACGAAGTATAATAACGCCTTCGTGCGAATATTTCCACCTCATTTCACAACATCGTCTTCGTTTTGAAAACAGAAACCGGAAGGTTCTCCGCTAGCAGGATTTTCAAATGACAGAATCTACTTGCAGGATCGATCTAGGCGGAGCGGCCTACTTATAGTTAATAAAAATTTGAGCGACACAATGCGCGTTCACCTTCAAATAGACAAGGGCTTTGCAACCTCTATCGACAGTCCCTACTTCTTTCTATATAATGGCTATGTTCCAACTATACAGCGGGGCAACCTTTCGACATGGTCAGTGGATACCGCATTCAATCAAGTACCAGGCTTATACTCTCATGCAGCCAATCTCTAAAAACGTTTGCATTCTCCGAACTGTGATCTAAGCGCAGGAAAAAAGCATCTTTGTAAGATCTGATTCACCAGGTTCACCAAAAGACGTCCTGGAAAAAACAAGTCGATGGCATTTTATGCACAGATGGATCCCTCCTATACAGCGAGGAATGTCACCAACTGGTATATACTTACCGTTATAGAAACCAGTTTCTCTGCCTGGATACTGCACTAAATATTCTTTTGACTGGCAAAACCATCGATACCACTTCTGTTGCCCAAAATATCTGTCGCTGAGGTAAATGGAGATATTAAGATGTCGAAGCCACCCTTGGTTGTTAACAAAGGAACCGGCATAGATGGAAAGTATCTTTACGTACACTCAAACCTGACAGCTAGAAATGAATCAGTCGACTACGCTAAAAACAACAGCGTTATTGACATTTACAACATATTGGATGGACATTATGTATGCAGCTTTTACATTGAAAACATAAATGGAACAAGACTGCAATCTTTCAAAGTGAAGAATCACGTTCTTATTGCAGTCTTTCCTGAATACATCGCCCGATATGACTTAAACCGGGAACATCTTCCAATTTAATTGGGCTCACGCAGCACCAGAACATCAACCTCTCTCGCCTCAAGGCGTATGTGAATGCCGTACTTGGACATGTCCTTATCAAATTGCTTTAGATCCAAACCATTGCCCTGGTATCTTATGCCAATGAGCAACCCGTTGTAATTGGTCTCGTCGACAATCGGGTAAGGGCTCCTGGAATATCTTGAAGCAACCTCCATATAAACGGATGGCATCCCTTACCCTTGCGCTATCGAGGGCTGACTTCGTCGTCGCCAATGTATACGTCGGCCGCAATGCTCTTTCTTTTTACGAGCGTGGAATCAAACATAGGTCCAGACTATGCAGGTTTTCTTTCCCTTTTCCCAGGTAGCTTTCAGACCAAAATATCGATGCAGGTCTTCTTGCATCATTTTCCTGCAACTCTTCAAGACTCGTTGGCCTCGGGGAGATTAGTTGGTAACTATATGAACGTTCCACCGTTCCTGCGGCTCCCCTGTAGTATTTTGTTGTGTCAGGAACATCTAGCTTAACTCGACTTCGTGGCAGTCCGTTGAAAAAAGTCGGGAAAGATGTCATCAGGACGAATTCGATTGTTATATGCATGCCCGTAAAGGTGGAAAAATGCTCGAACCAGTTATGGTAACTGCGTACCCTTGTTCAGGGTTGCAGGACAAAGGCCGCCTCTCCCGCAACATTAATTTGTCCTTTAGTCAACGAAGAGGTCCATATAAACGGCTCCTCTCGTGAGTCTCCTCCGTTACCTTAACAAAATTGGTTCGACAGGGTCTACGCTAAAGTAATTATCAACCATCTGGGGCAATTCAAAAGGACCTGACGTAACCCATCTCTTTATATTCGCCGAAGTAAATGGAAGGTTGTCTGTTATAGAACGAATAATACCATCCGGACTAATCCCATGCATAACGAGGAACGCTATTTTCAGGAAAATATTTCCAGATAGTTGAATCCCGGAGACTTATGGGCAGCAACATTTCTACCCCAGTCCATTTTCTTTCGTTTTAAGAGATATTCCCTAATAAAACGTTCGCGTTCGAACTTATTTACGAGAATTATTTCCACGTCACTCCCAAATTCCTTCTGTATCTCAATTGTCTTCGGCCACATTGCAACCACACGACATTACACGTTGTTCCCCAAAAATCCAGGATGATCAACTTCGGCTTGTGTTCAGAAAACGTTAGAGTCTTCTTCGGATAGTTGATCATGTTGTGCAGCTCCGTAAATGGAATACGATTTCCAACCTTCAGTTTTTCACTTGGAGGAGGAGCCGTCGCCTTAGCCCAATCTTGAGCAGACAAACAATTGCAAATACTAACAAACAGCACTATAACAACAACTCGTTTCATATACATCATATTTAAGGATTTTGAACAAGGTTTGGGTTCGCATTGAGCTCAGTTTGCGGTATCGGGAACAACGCATCTTTGGATTGCCAGTCAGATTTGATCGGCCGAAGAACGGCATCAATCTTTCCCGATCGCTTCAAATCAAACCAGCGATGGCCCCATTCGATAAACAACTCGGCACGTCGTTCTTGATCTATTGCATCGAGCACATCCTGCTGGACTTAATCCTGTTACATCGATTGGATCGAGACCAGCTCGTTCGCGAATGGCATTAACATCCTCCATCGCACCTCCGAGATTGTTCTGCATTGCTCTTGCTTCTGCCCTGATCAAATACTGCTCGGCAATCTAAACACCATATAATACTCGCTGAGGGGCTGACCGGTAGCTCGTATCTTATACTTATATGCATACCGATAAGTCTTTCCACCTGTCGTAACCGTTCCAAGCCATGACGCCGCCCTGTTGTCGTTAGCTTCATACACATCCGTTACGGAAGTCGTCGCGCTTACCCTGGTGGGTGTGCCGGTAATTATCATTACTGGCCTCATTTGTATTATATCCTGGAAGGACGGGCATCAACTGCCAGATTGCTTTCATCAGATTTGCCAGAAAAACAGATTCAAGGTCAGGTAAAGAAAATTGCCCGCTAGCTATAATTGCGTTGGACCTGTGTTTCAGCATCACTCCACTTTTTCTGATACAGGTACGCCCTCGCAAGAAGGGCGGTAGCTGCCCACTTGTTAGGTTCAACTTTCTCATCCAGCGAAAATGAATAGTCCTCCAATAAAAGCTTCTGAGCTTCGATGAGGTCCATCTCTATCATGCTTATAGACGTCAGTCATCGGCGTTCTGGATGCAAGTCGATTAATGCGATAGTCCGTCGATGTTACCAATGGAACATCTCCATACAAATTGATCAGATAGAAATAACAGAATGCACGAAAGAATTTTGCCTCTCCGATCACCTGATCCTTTACTGCCTTCGATAAGTCCCGGTGATGCTGCGGCACCTTCAATAATGGAGTTCGCTTCATAGATGTACAGATACATGTCGTTCCAGTTTCCCGAGACCGTAGAGTTATTCGAAGCGGTGAGATTGTTATTATAGACCGCCACCTGCTGTGCGGGAGCTCGAGTGATTGTTAAGCTCATCGGCAGAAAGGCCGGCTGCGACGGTGATCCCAAAGCTACCTCCGCTAAATGGAGTGCCGTTCATCATCTGGCTTAGAATTCCAGATACCGATGCACGTGCCCTGCATCGTTCGCGAATACTTTGGCGCTAACTATTTGCGTTTTTGGTGTGTCTAATTCTACAAATTGGTCACACGCATTAATAATCAACGAAAGAAGAATGACTCCAGTGATGCATAGTCTTTTCATGATACGTTGGATTTTAAATTGAAATTTGAATGCCACCCGTTACGACCCTAAGAGGAGGGCAGGTTTGGTTGGAAATAGGGAACTCTGGATCAAGCCCAACGAACTTTGTAAAAGTTGCCAGGTTTTGGCCTTGCACATAAATTCTTAGCGATTGAAGTCTCATCGGTTTAAGTAACTTCTCAGGCAAAGAATACGACAACATTGCGTTCTTTAATTTCACGAAAGACGCATCAACAATAAGATTGTCGCCATTGGAGGCGGCCAGATGAGCGAGATATCCCGGTGTGTCCATAGTAAATTTCTGGATGTTGGCGTTATCCCCCGGGTTCTGCCATCGCTCCATAACTTGCACGGGCTCGTTCGTCTGACCTCCCGGAGTTGTAAGGCTTCAAGAGATGCCAGGAAGTTTCTGCCCGTCTGATTGACATTACTGCAACATAAATGTCAATTCAAAACCACGATACGTGATCGAGTTGGTGATTGCCCCGTAATAATTCTGACCCAGCTTTTTAGTTGATTGCAGATCAAGCAGGTATATCTGTTCCCTTGCCTTTATTGTTTAGATCCTCGTATGTGTAAAGGCCTGTTCTCGGGGTCAACACCGATATAATGAAATGTCTTAGTCATCGTAAGAGGTTTACCAAACCGTCCACGTATTTGCCGCAGACGACATCTCCAGTCCAGGATAAGCGACCAACTTATTTTTTGGAACCGTTAACGTTATAGAAGTGGTCCAATTGAAATCGCGTGTCGCAATGTTTGAAGCTCTCAATGTCAACTCGACACCAGTGTTCCTGACTGTAGCAGGAAGATTGTATTGGATCGAACCGAATCCTGCAGTTCTTGGAAGCGTTAACCCAACCAGTTGATTTCCTGATTCATTTCGATAGTAGGCGGCATTTAACCCGATCCGGTCCTGAACAATCCAAGGTCTAGAGCGACTTCCGTTTTTACAGTTTTTTCCCATCCATAATTAGGGTTTGCAAGCCTTGTTGGGACTAATCCGCTTACACCCTGGTACGGATACTGAGACGCCGAATAGGAATCGAGATACCCGTAGTCAGGTATCTGGTCGCTACCAGTTATCGCAAAAACTTCCTCGAAGCTTTCCGTAGCTAACAATAGACGACCCCTTGAAAAAATCTTCTGAGAAAATCCATGCTGCTCCTACTTGCTCCGAAATTCGATAGTCGACGGGCGGGCCCAAACCTGCTCGATCCATCACGGCGTGCTGTTAGGTTCAACAAATACTTTCCTTTCAAATTATAGTTGACCCGGGCGAACAGTGCGTTGTATTTATACTCTGTGAAGTTTGAATACAAAGTGGAGAGGCCGGCAGATGATGCGATATTCTCCAGCAGTGCATCATTTGTAAATCCGTAGGCCCTGTAAGAATCCGCCGCGCGCGTTGTTTGTTGAAATGTGGAACCCACGAGAGCAGTCAAAGTCACCAATGGCCGATTTCCTTTTGGTATTCGACCTGCGGCTCCGCAATCCATGTTTGCGTAAGTCCCGATGTGTGATCGCTGAACCCGGTTGTAACTCCCAAAATTGGATCATTAGCAGCAATCGGAACGAGATTCAAATCTCTCGACGACAACAAATTATATCCGACGTTAGCCTTGAATTTAAGGCCCGTGATTACTTCGTATCCGAGATTTAGATTCGATACAACATTTTGTGAGTTGATACTATATTTTAGAAGCTTGTATATCGCAGGATTTGTATAGAACGGCCACGTTCCGTTCTCCCAATTCATAGATCCGTCAGCATTGTACATTGCAGGTGCATCCGGAGGAAGCGATAAAGCCAGTGTAGTCAGATCAGATGTTGCAATTTATTTCTATCAATTACTAGATTATCTGAAATGCATGAGTGAACTTCTTGTTGTCAGATCGATGAGACAGACTTGCGTGCGCACTTATTTTCTTGTCTCCATAATCACCCGGGAAAAACAGTTCCTTCACTATAGAATCCTGTGCCGATCTGAAACTGCGTATTTGCATTGCCTCCAGAAAACGACAACTGTGCGTTGGTGATTTTCGCGGTGCCCCCGATGAGTGCTTTTTGCCAGTTTGTGTATCGGGTTGTATCCATTCTGTAAGATCATACACCCACGAAGGATCAACAGGAGTTCCATCATTCATATGTGCCTCATGTCTCATCGTGAGGTACTGTTGGTGTATTCAACAAAATCGATGAAATGACGTACCTGACCAATCCCCGTATAAACATTGAGGTCCAGCTTTGTTTTGCCTGGACCTCCTTTTTTGGTTGTGATCAACACAACCCCGTTGGCTCCGCGCGTCCCGTAGATCGCGGTGGCGTCCGCATCCTTTCAAGACTTCGATACTTTCTATGTCAGAAGGGTTAATTGGAATTTAGTGGACTTGGATTCGCTAAAGGTGAGTTACCGTCGGCAATAGATGTGGCTGGGAAACGGAACTCCATCCACTATATACAATGGTGTATTGCCATCCGACCGGATGCTATTCCTTCCCCGGATCTGAATCGTAAAACCGCTTCCGGGCATTGCCCGAGTTCTGCTGAATGTTAACCCCCCGGCATCCTTCCAATCAGAGCGGCCATAGGGTTGCCCACAGGCTGCCGCGAGATCTCTTCAGACGTCACCCTCGCTATACTTCCCGTCTGCTCACGCTCACTCACCTTCCAGTAGCCCGCATTCACCTGGACAGGATCGAGAACGGATCGATCTTCATCCATCGTAATGTCAATCGTCGTCCGACCTCCAACTTGTTGCTCAACTGGTTTATGTCCAATAAAAGAGAATACAAGCACGGCATCATCACCTACTTCCAAACTGTTACTTGCCCTCCGCGTCACTGCTCGTCCATTCGCCGTGCCCCTCTCAACGATGTTCACACCCGCCATCGCATTGCCGGCTTCGTCAAGCACCTTGCCGGACACACGCAGAGCATATCGTTGTGTGTTGACCGGAAGCTGCTGGTGTTCCAACGGAAGACTGCCACGCAACTTCGCTTGCGTCAATACAACAAAGTTTTCAGTGTCGTGAACAGAGAACTTGATCTCGCGTGGCGTGAACAACTCCTCAAGAGTTGACCCAATCGCTTGTTCGTCACTTCGATCGTAACTTTGTCATCGAGCTTCAAATAATTCCTGCTGTAAACAAATTTCACCTTGGCAACTGCCTCGATCTCCTGGAGCGCCTGCTTCAGGGTAACGTCTTTCAAAGAGATCGTAACTTCAATGTCAAGGACCTCCTGTCGCGGTGTCGCCTTCGCCATTATCGCCATGCTCATAAGCACAACAATCAACAGGCAACACGAGCGGAAATGTTGTAAAGTCATTATCATAAATGGGGTGTTAGGTTCACGGTCTAATTAGACCAGTGACTAATAGTCACTTAATGTTGCCGTAACACATACGACCCATTAAAAAAATTGTGTTACTTCTGACAGCCTGTGCCGCTGATATTGATCTGCTTGCCGTCGATGACGTACCGTGCACCCAGTGCCTCGGAGATCATAGCAAGAGTAATAGATAATGACTGGTCGGTGAAGTCGGCCGATATCATGCAGTTCCGAATATCGTCGTCCTCCAATTTAATATGCACGTCAAATTTCCCCTCCACACGCCTTACGATCTCATTCATGTTCGTGTCTTCGAAATGCATGTCGTACTCAGTATTTCGGGTAATTGAAACAACTTCGTGGGTTTCGATTCTGTTCTGTTGATTGCTTTCGCCGTGAAGACAACATGCTCGTGCGGGACTAACAACCACACTGCTGTCGGTTGAAACCGATGAGATCCTCACCTTGCCCGTGAGTACGGTGAGCTCCACCACGCTATCAGTTGCATAAATATTGAAGCTGGTTCCAAGAACTTTCGCAACATACTGACCACAATGAATGACAAACGGATGGAGCGGATCTTTTGCAACTTCGAAAGAGCTTCGCCTTTAAGAGTCACTTGCCGGTCGTCGATTAATAGCTGCGAATGATCCAGGCGGCATGATCCTTCAGCCATACGATGGTGCCGTCGGCGAGGATGAGCTTGTTCGCCTGCGTGATGTTATTGCGGTTCCACGACAACGCAAATGCTATCGTAAAACCAACAATAGCAATGGCGGCGGCGATCGGGATCCAGTTCGTTCTACGAGGCTTGATGTCTGTGGTCTTCGCCGATATCTTTCTCCACAATTCATCGGAGTGCTGCTCATTGAATTCGTGATCCTCTTTTTTGAATGCTGAAATTCTTCGAGCTGCTTTTCCAATCGTGTTTTCTGGGTGGCCGATAGCCTACCTTTCAGGTAAAGGTTAATCAATCTTTCAAATTCATCGATTTTCATACTTTAATAGCGGCCATCACAATTAAAATGTAACTCCGCTGTCGCCAAACACATAGTGATTAGAATAATTAAGTGTGTACGGAAAACCTGACATCATACTAATCATCATTGTTCTTGTCTGCCAACGAAGCCTGCTTTATAGAAGCCACTAACGGCTTCGCGCAGATGTTTCAGGGCTTGCGTGATATAATTCTCTACGGTGCGACTTGAGATATTCATTTGCTCGGCAATGGCGGCAATCGGCATGTGATCGATCCTGCTGAGCCGAAAGGCTGTCTGGCAACGCTCCGGCAACTGCGAAATGCTATGATCCAACAGCTTTACAACATCCGCGAGATTCGTCAGCTCCTCATTTGAATTATCGATGTTGCTACCAAAATTATGGAAGTATTCTGCGTAATCGCGGCGAATAACGACATGACGTATGTAGTTGAACACCTTGTGCTTGACAATACCGTACAGGTACGGGCGTAATTCCGTGACGTGATGAAGGGATTCGCGGTGGGTCCACAACCACACGAACGTTTCCTGGACAATTTCTTCACAATCTTCCCGTGCAACGACCCGCTCGGCAACGAATCGGAAAAGCACATGGCAGCATAGCGGCGATACATTTCCTCAAACGCGCGGCGATCGCTTGCCTGCAGCAAGACGACGAGTTCGTTATCGGCCTTTGACGTGTATGCACCCATGGTTTTAGTCCATTTGGGCCGGCCTTGAGTATGTGCTTCGCTCCACGGTCTAATTCGACCGTGACCTTTGGCCAGAAACGCTTGATTTTTAAATACATCGCGTTTAAGATGCCTGAAAAGGATTATAAGAAGTTGTTTGGTGAAAACCTCAGGAAGCTGCGTGACCAGCGTAAGATGTCGCTCCTGGAGTCTGACTATCAATCGGAGTTGAACGAAAGCAACATTTCAAAGTACGAGCACGGGAAACGTGATCTCCGGCTGTCTACTATAATCAAACTTGCGAAGATGTTGAAAGTACATCCGAAGGAACTGTTCAAACTTCGATTTCGATCCTAACAAGTAAGATCTCTATCGATCTCTTCCATCATTCATCATCGCGCGCCAGGCGCTACAACACTTCTTTAATTCAAAAAATAAAATGCGATGATTGAACTGACATTTCAAAGATAAAGACATACACGAAGATTCCGACTATAGTCGTCGACTCTTTTTTCTAAAGTTCCGCAGCTTCAACTTCACATTGAGTATGAAGAGTCTGCCGGAGAGATTTGGTAATCTCCTTGTGGAGTTGAGAAAAGAAAAAAAGCTTTCTCAGTCACAGCTCGGGATTGACTGCGATCTCGACAGAACCTTCATTTCACTACTCGAGCGCGGCGAACGGCAACCAACATCACCACCATCTTCAAAATCGCCTAAAGCACTCGGTGTCTCTCCTTCTTCTATCATTAAAGAATTAGAGAAGTAATTCATTGTAAGGTTTCCCTAACAATGTTCTTTTGTCGTGAAGCAAGCCACCGCCTGTCATTCTTCCATCTCGACATCACCTCACGCCTCGTATCGTACCTGCCAACCAACATCACCCTCACTCTCTCTAACGCCTCATACAACTTATCATCCAACACCCTCAACTCCGCCAGCTTCTGCATGTAATAAAACTTGTCCAACTCACGGTTCACTACAATGTCAAACGGCATTGACTCCAACTCACGAATCATAGCAATCACACGCTCCTCAAGCTTCTGATTCATAACATTATTAAGAAACTCGGTGTGAAAATCGTGACTCAGATTATTAGGATTTAATTCATCAAATTTAAAAAACAGCAACCGGATGCATCACTCCTTGACCCAAAGTGTACCTAAACCTATGCTTTCTATAAGCCGAAGTGCTGCACCGGCGCTGCGTTATCGTCCAACGTCAATGCCGAATCTCACCTCACCAGGAACACAGGTCTGCTCAGAACAAACAGAATACGAAATCTCTCCTGTAACCTTCGTCCTCGATCTTACCTTCACTCGTTGGGAAAAACTACGTGCTCTTCGTACCACGCCACATCCATCATGAACGTTGAATCATAATATTTTTTAACATCACCACTCTCGATCGTCTTGCCAACTAACTTATAACTTTCATTCTTCTCAAAACCGATGGATGTCGGCATCGGTCCCCCTTCTTCTATTGACTGCGAGTAGACATGCCATCCACGGTCAACAGACGCGGTGAACAAAAGTTTCCATTCAGATCCGGATTGTTCTATGGATGAAAAGCGCCACCGAATGTGACCATCCTCATAAGTATCATTCCTGCCAAAAGACAGAACCATCATTAAAAGCCAACTTAAAGGATGAGACATCGGGTGAACTGTTGGCTATAAAGAACTTGAGGAACGACAAACGCACAGCCGTGTGACCTTATTTCGGCTTTTGAAGTTTTTCAATTTCCATGAAAGCATAGGCGATGATGTGACATATGCCCATGTGCGCATCTTCTACCCTGCCGTAGTGCGTATCATCTATCACAACCACATGATCGGCAATCTCAGCAAGGCGACCCTTCTTTCCCCCTACCAGCGCAATGGAAGTACATCCATTCCCCTTCGCCCAATCAACCGCCTTAACAAGATTCGGTGAACTACCACTTACACTCATCACCATCAAAAGATCTCCAGCCTTCGCAAGATTCATCAGCTGCCTCGAAAAAATCTCAGAGTAATCATAATCATTCCCTAAAGCAGTCAGCCAACTCACATTGTCGTTTAGCGACATGCAACGAAATCGACGATAAGTTTTATCCGACGATCCCTTGCCGAGATCCGTTACGAAATGAGATGCGTTCGCAGCGCTTCCACCATTCCCACAAACGAAGATCTGGCGGTCCTTGTCAAGCGCGTCTCTGAACAATGCTACAAGGTCGGCCACCTGGGATGCTGGTATAGACCGCAATGCCGACACTTGTCCGTCGATGTATTTATTTACAAAGTCTTCCATAGCTGTTTTTTTAATTCAATAGCTGCCAGGAAAAGCGCGCCAACAGGCACTACGTCCGCTCCAAGTTTAGAAAGCTGGATCAACGGCCCGGGTTGGAACGCATCCATAATAAATTGCTTCAGATTTTTCCTCAACACGCTTACACAACACCTCTCCGACCATCGATAGACCGCCACCTATTATTATAGTGTCGGGATGAAAGAGGTGCGTGATGTGAGATAACCCAAATGCAAGATCGGTCATCGTTCCATCAAAGATCTCCTTCGCTTCCGGATCGCCCGACTCCATTGCCGGCAATAACGCCTTTGCTTCCGCACCCGGATATAATTTCGCTAACTCCGCAAGCTTACTTTGCTCGTACAACGCGGCAGCTTCCAGGATCCGCTCATTCACCGCCCAACCAGAACAAGCATCCTGTACGATGCGTCCGGATTTATCTAAACGCACATGACCAAATTCAACTTCCCCCGGAAGCTGACCGTGATAAATTTCCTTATCGATACAAACACCACCGCCAACTCCGCTTCCAAGCGTCGCATAAAAAATAACACGGTGGTCTTTCCCTGCTCCAGCTATCGATTCGCCTACGCCGCAACGTTTGCATCATTCTCCAACGCAACAACGACGTTAGTTAAGTCGTGAAGCCATTCTCTAATGTTGAAACCGGTCCATCCTGCAACGTGATAAGAAGTCCAAACTTCCCCGGTGTTGCGATTCACAGGTCCGCCGAAGCCAACACCAATGGCATCCAGGTGACCGAAGTCAGACAAGCCTTTCTCGATAAGGTCACGGATCTTCGAAGCACCTTCCTGTGCCTTTATCGTATGAGTATTCGTCTTTCGATAGAGCCACGATCATCACCCAGCACAAGCTGAAGTTTCGTTCCACCGATCTCGATGCCGGCAAGCTTCATTTCAACTGAATAAATTTCACCTCGTATTCCGTGAGAGTGTAAAGTTTCTCACTAACCGTAACCGACTTCTTGGAAGATGTATGATTAATGAGGATCAGATGCCGTTGATCCGTCGACTCAATTACGAAGCTTGTTATGATCATCGGCTCATTGCATGAAGATGCTATTACTCTTTCCGGATTCAGACTTAAGAGCTTCTGCAGCTCAACGCCAAACGGTTCAGGCATCGTTACGTAACCCGCTCCACCTTCGGATAAATATTTTATGCTCGCCAGCGCCCAGCCGGGTTCCAAGCGACCAATGGGCGACTCGAGGTAAACGGGGCCAACATGGATCTCTTTACCGAAAGTAAATTCCTTGCCGCTTCAACCTGGTCTTTCTGGGCCGGTAGGTTTTCGACAACAGTATGTGTGTCAGTCAGGTGCGCCTGCTGCGTGAGCGGGTACATGATGAAATCGAGTCCATTATAATCGAAGCGGTTTCTATTAAGCTCGGTGAAGTAACTAGTGAAGCCAGCACCAACCTTTGCCTTCGGAAATAATTTCCTAACCACTGGCAACACAGGCTTCAGTAACTCATCTATGTTTGCCTTTCTATCATCGGGCGATAGTGCAAGATGAATGAACGGGGATTTCAGTTTCTTTTATGTGGGCTTGTAATTTTTCCGTCGTTGCTGATTGATCCACATCAATTCTCAGGTAGCCTGGATTCAACCTCGGAAACGGTTTTTGATCTCCTTCATCTATCGTTACTTCGATGTCCTCCGCAAGATCAGTGCCTGCAACTTATCGCCTTTGACCAACATCAATCTTACTTTCTGATTTACTTTATCACCGGGTTTCAACATCACCGGGTAAGGTCTCGACAGCGGTGTGCTATAAGTTTTGAATGAGTCATCTCCCCAGTTGCGCTGATCTTCAGTTTCGAAAATATCACCCTCGAATTGAAGCTCAGCCCGTGCGTCGGCTATGATCGGCCAACTCATCTTTTGAATATCCAGGAAGGGCTGATTAGGACTAATGCTCGATGGAAAAATTGCGTTCGTATATCAATCCATCTGGTCGGGTGACATGAAGATCTTTGCCACGTGTATCCCGGATTGGATGAAGCACGCAGATACCGGCACGATTCCGATTAAACGGCGCGAGACATTCGCCGTCTATCGCAAAAATTAACTTCGCCCGAATCATTGCCGGCGATCTTTACGTGCCAGCGAAATACTGCTTTGCCATCGACGACATTCGTGGCCGTGTACGTTATCTCAAAATATTTCGGCGTGACCGAAATCCGTTCGTCGGTACGAACGAGTGGTGCTGTCGCCCAATTGTTATCGCGCAACGCGAAGTAAATGTTTCGGACGATCTCGGTTTCGCCGGTCCGGATATATCGCACGAAGCCGTTTTCATAAAGAAGAGAAAGTTTTCCGAAGTGGATGAGTTGATCGGTCATAGTTTAGTTTTTCGGAGCTCGTACTTCTTTTGCGATAGCCAACGACTCCGATATTCTCTGTCGCAATAAAGGCCAGTTGCGACTCTGTAAAATGTCTTTCGAAAACAATTGGGACCCCATTCCAACACAAGCAGCGCCGGCGCGAAACCATGCACCGAGACTTTCCCGCGTTGGTTCAACACCTCCTGTTATCATCAATACAAGATCAGGAACCACCGGCATCACCGATTTCACAAACTCAGGACCCAACACAGAACCAGGAAATATCTTGATCACACCCGCGCCGTTCTCTTTGGCCGTCACAGCTTCTGTCAACGTCGCGCATCCAGGAATCCAAAGCTTGTTATGACTCTTACAAACTTCCGCCATCTCCAATTTCAATATCGGAGATATAATGAAGTCGGCCCCAACGTCGATAAACTTCTTCGTCGTTGCCCCGTCCAGCACGGTGCCTATCCCTAACAACAATTCCGGGAACTTACTGCGATGCTCAACGAGATGTTTGAAAACCTCAAACGAATTAACGCGCCTGTTAGTGAACTCGAAGGTACGGACACCAGCGTCGTAGGCCGCTTGCACCACCTGCATAGCCTCCTCTGTATCCTCGCAAGTGAACAACGGCACAATGCCAGTGTCCCTCATTATGCTCACTATCTTTTCTTTTGTAACAGTCATAAACCGTAATATACTGAATGTTGTAAAAAGCTGCTGATGGATATGCCCGATTGCTCTCGTATTTTTGTCTGATGCCCGACGCAAATCAACCAAAACTTCTGCCCAAAGCCGAGTATTGCAGCATATCCTGTTCTGGATTGCCATATACTTCTTCGACGTGTTGGTATTTGGGTGGGACACTCAAAACTACACCTTCTTCTTCAAGATGGTGACGTTCGAGATGCCAGGGCAAGTGGCACTCGCTTACGTGATGATGTACGTGTGCTTGCCTTTGTACACGAAAAGAAAATACATACAGGTCGCGATCGTATTTTCAGTCGCCTTTCTCGTCAGTGCATTCAGCGCTCACGCCTTTATATATTATCTCGGCGATTACTATACGCCTGACGTCAAGCTTTACAGTGTTTCAAAACTACTTGTTCGGGGATTCTATCTGTTCGCCAACGCTGCAATTGCCACCATCATCAAGCTCACCAAGATGTGGTACGAGATCCAAAATAAAACGCTAGAGTCGGAACTTAAGATGTTGAAAGACAGGTGAACCCACACTTCATGTTCAACACGCTCAATAATTTATACGGGCTCATCGATCGCAACCCAAAGCATGCCCAGGAGATGGTTCTCGGTCTTTCGAGAATACTTCACTACATGCTTCACGAAAGTAATCACCAGTTCGTATCCGTTAGAAAAGAAATGAATTGTATTCGCGATTATATCGAGCTCGAAAAGATCCGGTATCCAGGCAACTTATCAATATCCATCAATCAACAACAACAAACAGAGTGCCTTGGTATCGTCCCACTCGTGATCTTTCCTTTCGTTGAAAATAGTTTCAAACACGGCGCTTCCGAAACGATCGATACCGCCTGGATCAACATCGACTGCTCCATTTACAAAGATGAGTTTGTGTTCAAGATCGAGAATGCCCGAAGCAGCATGCCAGTCGACCTAACGACGTCGGGAGGGATCGGACTCAATAATGTTCGACGTCGACTAGAGTTGATCTACGATGAAGATCATTCACTGCAGATAATTGACGGTCACAATACATTCCTGGTTATCCTGAAAATTAAGCTTGCAAGGATGTCCTCAATGGAAGAAAAACATGAAGTTGAGTTGTCTCATCGTTGAAGACGAGCCCATCGGACAAGAGATCATCCGATCCTATATAGATCGCGTTGACTTCCTTGAAGTACGCGGTCGATTCAAGAATGCTCTTGAAGCGTTCACGTGGCTTCAATCGAACAATGTCGATCTGCTTTTCCTTGACATCAAGATGCCAAGGATGAGCGGACTCGAACTGCTCAGATCGTTGCAAGAGAAACCGAAAGCCATCATCACTTCGGCTTACAGGGACTATGCGATCGAAGCATTCGATCTCGATGTGGTCGATTACTTGCTGAAGCCCATTGCCTTCGACCGATTTCTGAAGGCCATCCACAAAGTCAGGCCAGCAAGCATCCAACCGCGCGATCAAAAGCCAGACGCTTCTCCCGAAAAACCTTTTCTATTTGTAAAAGGGAATAAGCAGCTTCAGAAAGTCTACATCGACGACATAATTTATATTGAGAGTCAGCGCGATTATGTGAAACTAAAGCTCATCGGCAACACCGAAGTAATCACTCGCCAGACAATCAGTTATTACGAAGAATTTCTTCCCGCACAATTGTTCCTTCGTGTTCATCGCTCATTCATCGTTGCAACACGTAAATCACTGCCTTCGAAGCAACCAGAATTTTAATTGGTGAGACTGCAATTCCCGTTGGTCGAAATTATAAGCAGCTTGTAGCTGATCATCTCAAGAGCAGCAGGTAGCGACGATTTTATCCTATCTCAACAATTAATCGAAAGGTATTTTGGCATCATGGGCGGAATCGTTTCGTCATGTTGTCTTTAGCCTGACACCATGCCCCTCGTTGGGGACAAGCAATCGTTTGTCATACGAAACACACCCTTCGCCGCAGGTAATTATTGATTGAATTAATGTTTTAACTGAATTCGTGATATGAAATCGATCCTGAAAGGTTTTACAGTTGAGCAGTCGATCCTCGATCAGTTGAATCGACAACACTATCAAATCATCATTCGTTGATCTTCAATTGGTCGGATCCGATTGATGTTCAATTAAGCTCCGACATCGGTTGGACCGACGGAATTTGCGACAAAGGTGCTGTCACCTGTTTATCGCCCGCCGAAAATCCGTCGACGCTCCGTTGGACGCAGCCATTAATTCCTTGAGAATATCGATCGACCCGGCGTTCGTAAATGAGGTCCTGGAGATCAAAGACTTCACATTTACTCAACAGTTCAATTTGGCCGATCCTTTCCCTTCTCGACGTAGCAACCAAACTCGGTGGTGTTTGTACCGACGATGTGTTTGCAGAAAAGATCTATGCAGAAAGCCTGGGTGTTGCCTGCATCGAACACCTCGCGAAAACATATCGAGGCTCCAAAGAACCGTACTTTCCAAAGGGCAAACTCAACCCTTACCAGTTTAAAGCAAGTAGTCGACTTCGCTCATTCCATACATGCAATTCAATATCGGTCTCCACGAATTAGCCGGACTTGTACACCTTAGTCCGTATCATTTCGGCAGGTTGTTCAAGCAGACTGTCGGTAAGAGCCCGTACCAATTTATTCTTCAACTGAAGATCGACTGCGCAAAGAAGCTTATCAAACAAAAGAGCGGTCCAATCAGTGAGATTGCATACCAGCTCAACTTCAGTGATCAATCACATTTCTCGAATGCATTTCGGAAGGCTGTGGGCGTGAGCCCGAGGCAGTTTCTTACGATGTGAAGAGATGACGAGATGACGAGGTGACGAGGTGACGATGCTGCACAATAGCGACATCATTATCGGCAATGAGGCGCACTTATTTTGAAAAGGATCACGCACGCAAAAGTCCGACTCGTCACCTCGTCATCTCGTCACCTCCTCACCTTTTCAGGTAAATTCGCAAGTTCAGAAATCCCCATATAAATTTCATAAATAAACGAACATTCATTTATCTTTGTCCGTTGAAAGTCAAGAAATGCGGATACAAGACGAACAAAAAAAGGCCCTGGTGAAGGAAAAAGCGCTCGAATTACTGGTGAAACAGGGTTTCGAGGGCTTCAGCATGCAAAAACTGGCCAAAGAGGCGAGCATCTCCCCTGCGACACTATATATATATTATGCTGACAAGGAGGACCTGATCAAAACCCTGGGTATTGAGCTAAGCAACAGGTTCGCGGATAGTACACTCGAGGGATTTCATAGCAAGATGTCGTTGCGTGAGGGGCTCAAAAAGCAATGGGAAAACAGGTCAAGATATTTGCTGGCGCACCCCGTTGAGGCAAATGCCTGGGAGGTGATCCGCATTCGCCGGTCGGGTTAGAAGTTGCCAGTGCCGTAACAAAAAGGATAGGACCCGTGATGGCTGAGTTTGCGCACAATGCAGTCGCAAGCAAGGAGCTAAAAGAAATGCCATTGGAGGTTTATTGGAGCATAACCTACGGACCGCTGTATACGTTGTTGAAATTCCATTTGGATGGAAGATCGTTTGCAGCGAAGCCGTTTATGTTCTCGGAGAAGGTAATGAACGATACACTAGAGTTAGTAATAAAAGCGCTTAAGCCTTGAAGCCATGACTACCCAGACAGATAGAATCCTCGTGCTTAAATCAAACATCGCCACGTACTCTGATTTAATGCAGATCAGCATCCCTTCAATCACCACCCTGAGATATTGAAGTGGAATGTTGACCTCGACGATTGTGATCACGTGATCAGGATCGTATCGCCTACCCTCACTGTTGCTGATATTGAAGAGCTTGTGAAGAGCAACGGTTATCAATGTTCAGAATTAGAATAGAAAGAAACGTTAAGAAATAACACCCAACATTTACCTATGCAGCAAAATCAAGAATTAAAACCTTTTACTTCCTATCAAAAGTTTGTGATCGCGATCATCGCGTTGATTCAGTTTACAGTTGTCCTCGACTTTATGGTGATGTCCCCATTGAGTCCAATGGTTATGGAGTCCCTAAACATAAGCCCATCACAATTTTGGTTTCGTCGTAGCGGCATACGCATTCAGCGCATTTGTTTCGGCATTCTTTCGGCGGGTGTTGCTGATAAATACGATCGTAAGAAATTCCTCATGGTGTTCTACGCCGGATTCGTTGTTGGTACGCTGTTTTGCGCAAATTGCTCCAACCTATGAGTTGCTTCTTGCAGCACGTATCGTAACCGGCTTGTTTGGTGGTGTGATTGGTGCAATTGGTATGGCAATCGTAACGGATATCTTCGAGATCAATCAACGTGGTCGCGTGTTTGGTTTTACGCAGATGGGATTCAGCGCAAGCCAGGTGCTCGGTATACCGATCGGTCTCTGGCTCGCTGAGAAATGGGGATGGAACTCACCCTTCTATGTAATCGTGGTCATCGCCGGATTGATGGGAGTAATAATGTTCATGAAATTACAGCCTGTCACTGGACACCTTGCTTTGCAAAAAGGACAAGGGAGTAATGCACTTCCGCACTTGTGGAATACATGAAGAGGAAAAAATATGTTACAGCTTACATTGCCACAGCCTTGTTGCCATTGGGTGGTTTCATGTTGATGCCGTTCGGTAGCGCCTTCGCGCAATACAATCTCGGCGTAACAATGAGGACAACTTCCCATGATATTCTTCGCCTCTGGAATTGCATCAATGGCAATCTTCCCGATCCTTGGACGTTTGAGTGACAAATACAACAAGATGGCCATCTTCGCTATTGCATCTTATGGTCCATCGTGATGGTGATTGTTCATACACATTGGTACCAGATACCCCTTTGGTTAGTACTTGTTTCAAACATCCTGATGTTCGCTGGTATTATGGGACGTATCGTTCCTTCAACGATATTGATTTCGGCAATGCCTGAAATGAAAGATCGCGGTGCATTCATGTCGATCAACTCTTCGTTGCAACAAATGGCCGGTGGTATTGCGTCGATCATCGCAGGATACATTGTGATACAGGAAACTCCAACGAGTATACTGCGGAATATCGACATCGTCGGATTTGTGGTGGCCGGCATCACGCTGATATCGATTTACGTCGTCTACCGCGTTTACAACCTGGTTAAGGGACAACTTCCTCCTCCAAGGACGAAAACGGTGGCTCCCGAGAAAAAGCCGGAGCCGGTACTCGTGGCTGAGTAAAAAATAAATTTGATGAGAGCAGGTTGATAATTCGCCTGCTCTCGTCACATATTAGTGTATGGAAACATGTACTACTTCGGAAGACGTTGCGGTTTTATACGAGGAAACATTCCCTGCCGTAGCTTCTTTTGTTTCTAAAATGGGCGGCTCGCCCGAAGATGCCAAAGACATCTTTCACGATGCCCTGATCATACTTTTCGAGAAAGAAGGTGGCCTAGAAAATCCCGCAGCTTACATTGTAGGGATCGCTAAACATTTGTGGGTCCGTAAGTTTAAGCACGATAAGAATCGCGTTGATCTTGACGAGACAATTCAAATTCCTGAAGAGGAAAATTTCCCAATCATAGCAAGGCTGGTGCGCCTCGTCGAACTCGCTGGCAAAAGTTGTCTCGATCTCCTCCAGGCTTTCTACTACGAGAAACGTTCTGCCGAAAGCATAGCGGATGAATTCAATTATTCGAATGCTCATTCGGCTACAGTCCAAAAACATAAGTGTCTCCAGAAAATAAGAAGCTTTTGTAAAAACAAAATCCCTCGATTATGAAAGCTTCGTTGAATGACATCGTAATGCTTATCGTGAAATACTATGGCCGGAAGAAACTCCGTTCGCGGTTAGAAGTAATTCATCAGAATTTATTCGGCGACAAAACTCCTTAAACATGATACCACATTCAGATCTTGTTCCCATGGTTGTTGACAATCGTGTGTGAGCGAGCCTATGACATTTTTAGCCTGTTATTAAAAGAACGCATCATATTTCTCGGCACCGCCGTAAGTGATGTGAGCGCGAATCTAATTGTGGCACAGTTGCTTTACCTCAACAGCATCGATCAGAAACAAACAATCAGCTTATACATCAATAGCCCAGGAGGAAGTGTCTACGCCGGTCTTGCGATCTACGACGCGATGCGTTTGATACAGGCTCCCGTTTCAACGGTGGCGGTCGGTGTAACAGCTAGTATGGCAACAGCCCTCCTATCCTCGGGGGCAAAAGGAAAACGATACGCATTGCCGCATGCAACTATTCACATGCATCCGACAACAAGCGGCTCGCAGGGTTATACAGAAGACGTTCGGATTGCAACACGCGAGCAAGAAAGGATTCAAACACAATTGTTCCATTTGATCGGACAGAACACTGGTCATTCCTGGAAAGAGATCGAAGAATTTTTTCTTAGAGATAAGTTCATGACAGCTTTAGAAGCGAAAGACTATGGACTTATCGACGAGGTTCTTGGAACGCTAATGATATAATTACAATTGAAAACCAATCATTAAAGTCACCTTACAGGCTCTTCCACAGGTATAGCGTAGCGTATGCTTCCCAGCCCTTGTACTTTTTGAATATCTTCTTCACCCGATCGAGTGATGGCTTTGCTCGCATATTCATTTGAATGCGCAATGCCTTGTGAAGCGCAACGTCTTCCAAAGAAAGGCATCGGGATAACGAAATGTTCTCATGAGTGCATAATTGGCAGTCCAGTTTCCGATACCTTTAATTTTCATGAGCTCCTCCTTTGCCTCCAACAGCGGACGTCCGTGGAACATCTCTCGCGATACGTGCTTGTCGACAAATGCCTGCGCGATACCTATGGTGTAATTACTTTTCTGGCGAGAGAACTGCAGCGGCAAAGTTCTTCGTGACTTAAAGTTGCAACTCGATCTGGCGTGGGAAATAAGTAGTAGGTATGCCCCTCGTGCTCCAAACGTTCTCCATATTTCTCGACGAATCTTTGTTTGATAGAGTAGGCGAACGCAACGTTGATCTGCTGGCCCAGAACAGCCCATATCAGTGACTCAAAGAGGTCGGGCTGACCCATGATCCGGTATCCGTGAAATTTCCTGACGATCGGTTTGAGAACGGGATCTTTCTTTGCGAGGGCGTATAGAATTTAGAAAGATCGGCGTCGAGATCGAACCACTCCTTCACGTATGATTCTATTTTCTCCGAATGGTCTTTATTGGACACTTCAACATGTAAATGGCCGTTGCCCTCGAAAACAGAAAACAACACCAACTCTCCATCTATCTTCAGCAGCTTCTTCACAGTGCGGTCGTTCACCACATGCATGACCTCTTTTGCGGATCTTGTAAGAAATCCCAAGCTAAATTCGTAACTAAACTCGGCTGGTGTTTTAATTTTGAAGGTATGCTGCGTCATGAGGACATAACATCTATTGAACTAAAACGTCTCATCAGGACGAAGAAAATTCTTTTTGCTGGTAATAAAAATCTGAAGATATACGGAACGTTGCGATGTGGCTCCGGCAAAAGAATGAAAATATCTAATCGTGTGTTTTTTAAAAATGAAGAGGAGGCGATAACACTTGGCTATCGCCCTTGTAAAAATTGTCTACTTAGGCGCTGAAAGTGCCTGCGCAACGATCACGATAAAATCCTTTCCCTTAATGAAACCATTGCCGAAAGTTGCATCATACTTCGCGGTTAGATTCAGCGCAGGAATATCTTACACCTTCTTACCTGACTTCAAAGCTTTCGTTACGCCCGTGTGCAGATCGTAAAGCATATCGCGATATGCTTTTACATCAGCTTTAGTCGCCAAATTTCCGTGGCCGGGGATGACCTTAGCGTTATCGTCGATCAGGGCCAGTATCTTATCGAAGTTCGCAATTAGTCCTTCGAAGTTGCCACCGTTGCTGCCATCGATATAAGGAAAGCTTGTCCTGTTGAACAGGTCCCCAACATGATAAACATTTGCCTTCACAAATCGGATAACAACATCGCCATCGGTATGACCATTAGTAAAATGATAAGCTCAATGTCTTCATCATTCAAATGAAAATTCATTCGGTCGGCGAATGTCACTTCGGGCAACATTGCCTTCGGCTTCGCGGGTTGTTTCTGCTGTGTTCTCGGATCCACCGTCTCTTTAGACATTCGTTCGCGAACAACGTCGTGAGCAACGATCGTCGCGCCCATCTTCTTAAAGTTTTCGTTTCCACCGGTATGATCCCCGTGAATGTGAGTATTCAGCAAAAACCGGATCTGGCCGGCGTCGATATTTTTTATCGCGGCAGCGATCTTATCTGAAAGAGGCGCGACTGGTCGTCGATCATCAACAGACCGTCTCCACCCGTTAGAAGGCCGACATTACCCCCTGAACCTTTCAGCATGTACACCTTGTCGGTGATTTTTAAGGGACGAACTTGTACCGTGTCGAAGTTTTGAGCGCAGAGAACGGAGCCTGTCAAAACGAAGAATAGAGCGAAAATGGCTTTCATGTAATGGGTTATTTACCTAAAAATACGCAAGAATCAGGTTGAGAACCGACTGCACCAAAAGCAACTTTGTGTAAACAAAAAAGAGATAATTTTATGATGGTGCTCAAAGAAGAACATATCAACTACAAGCGCATCGAAGATGCGATCCGGTTCCTGGAAACCAACTTCCAACGTCAGCCGGAGCTGACGAAGTGGCCGAGAAGGTCATCTTTCACCGTTCCATTTCCAGCGCATTTTTGCAGAATGGGCCGGCATCAGTCCGAAACGTTTCCTTCAGTATCTCACCGTCGACTTTCTGAAAACGAAACTCCACGAGAGCCGCAACATCGTTGAGGCTGCCGAACAAGCCGGCCTCAGCAGTCAGTCGAGAGTGTACGACCTGTTTACAACACTCGAGGCCGTAACACCACAAGAGTATAAACAAAAGGGTGGCGGGCTTCGATCGAGTATGGGTTTCATGAAACACCGTTCGGCGTTGTACTCATCGGCGTAAACCGAAAGAGGAATCTGCTGGCTTTCATTCGTCGGCTCCGAAGACGAACCGGGTGTTGAGCTCGAAAAGATGAAGTTACATTGGCACAACTCAGTGGTTTCACATGGACGATAAGAATCACAGAGCCATTGGCCATCAACGATCTTCGGCGAGTGGTATCGACAACGGAAAAAAACTTCACGTGCTCGTGAAGGGAACCAACTTCAGGTGAAAGTTTGGGAGGCGTTGTTGAAACTGCCGATGGGAGCTGTTACAACTTACCAGGATATTGCTCGCTCGATCCAGAATCCGAATGCACTGCAAGCTGTCGGTTCAGCAATCGGATCTAATCACATCGCGTACTTAATTCCTTGTCCACCGTGTGATCCGGAAAGACGGTATACTTGGTGAATATCGTGGAGCTCAACGAGGAAGAAGAGTATTATTGGTTGGGAGATGGCAAAAGCTTCTTAGACGAGATGACGAGGTGACGAGATGACGAGCTGACGACTCTTACTCAAACTTTAGTACTCCAAATCGTTGGGAAGTCGTGAAAGTTCGTTTTGGTCTCTTGCCACGACCATTCGCTTGAGCCGTCGTCGTGATCGATACGATACATATTGCACCGCCACGTCGTTCCCTTTGTTGGAGGAACATTCGTGAGCGGTGCTAGTACTTTGTATGGAATATAAACTTCCGCAGTCCATAAGTTCGACTGAATGTCTGTCGCATGCCGGATCTTTCGCGCGCCTTCGTAGTGCCACGGCAGCCAGCCTAAAAATTTCCCGTTGAAGTTTGGAACAAGGATCGGCAACTCGAAGTTGCGCGGCGATACCTCGTACTCGAAATAGATCGGATTCTTTTCATCGGTCCAAAAGAATATCTCGACTACATCTTCCTTCCAGAGGTCAGAATAATCTTTGCTCATGGTGGATGTGATCTTATCGTCCATGTTGTGAAACAGGCAATAGATGCCGCTGTCGGAGTACATCAACTTCACTTTCGTTTCATAATGCTTCTTCCCCTCCCGATTTGCCAGCGCAAGCCATTCGGTTTTTTTCCATTCATTCGAGGAACCTTTGCCGTCAACGGTGAAGTCGTTTGTCTTCTTAACAACCAATTGTTGCGCAAACAGACCGATGGGCAAAAAAATCAGTAGCAGCATTCTCATATTAATAAACTTAGCAAAAACACCTAACTTCCATATATGAAGCTCCTACTCTATCTCCTGGCTGCATGGTGATATCCGTTCCATCCCTTGCTCAAAACAACAACCAAATCCGTGTGATTATGATCGGGGCACACCCCGACGATTGCGATCAGGATGCTGGCGGCACCGCCATTTTGCTTTCGCAACTCGGTTATGCCGTGAAGTTTGTCGCGGTAACAAACGGAGATGCGGGTCATCAATCGGAAGGAGGCGGACAACTTGCGAAACGCAGGTATGCCGAGGCACAGGAAGCCGGCAAACGTTTCGGTGTAACTTATGATGTACTCGATAATCACGATGGTGAACTGGTACCGAGTCTCGACGTAAGGCTTCAGATCATTCGAAGATCCGTGAATGGAACGCCGATATCGTAATGGCTCCGCGTCCTAATGATTATCATCCGACCATCGATACACAGGTGTGCTCGTACAGGATGCAGCTTATCTTGTAGCAGTACCCAACATCGCTGCCGAAACTCCGCCTTCGAAGAAAAACCCGGTCTTCCTTTATTTCCAGGATTACTTTCAACGCCCGAATCCTTTCCGCCCCGACATAGCGATCGACATCTCCCCGGTGTACGATCAAAAAATACATGCTCTCGAAGCACATGCTTCGCAATTCTACGAGTGGCTCCCCTGGATTGGCTGGCTACGCAGACCAGGTTCCAAAGAATGTTGCAGATCGCGAGAAGTGGCTCTCAACAAATCGCGACATCAGGATCACACCCGAGGTGAGAACTGCGCTTGAAAAATGGTATGGAAAAGATAAGGGCGCACAAATAAAACATGTAGAAGCTTTCGAGATCTGTGAGTATGGCAACTCAACCAAAAGAAGCAGATCTAAAGAGGTTATTTCCAATGCTACACCCCTAGAACCTATGAAGCCAATAAGAAAAGTTGCAATCATTGGAGGCGTTCGCATCCCTTTCGTAAAATCATTCAAAGAATACAGCAGAACGTCGAACCAGGAAATGCTTACAGCCTCCGTACAGGCGACGGTCTCACGATTTAAAATGAATGGACAACTCATCGGCGATGTTGCACTCGGTGCCATCCTGACATTTCCATCCGATTGGAATCTCGCGCGTGAAGTTGTTCTTGGCACCGACCTCGATCATCGAACACCAGGTTTCAATCTTCAGCGTGCCTGTGGCACAAGTCTCGAAGCGGTGAATCTTCTCGCCCTAAAGATTGCAACTGGCCAGATAGAATCGGCCATCGCCGGAGGCAGCGACACCAACAGCGATTTGCCTGTAGTCGGTCCTAAATCTCTCGGCTGGAAACTTATCGACATTCAGAATGCCGAAAAGTTTCGGCGATCGTCTCGGAAAATTTCTAAAGATCCGTCCGAAAGATCTGAAGCCTGTGATTCCCGGCATTCGTGAACCTCGTACAGGCAAGACCATGGGCGAACATACCGAGATCATGGTGAAGGAATGGAAGATCAGTCGGCAAGCACAAGACGAGCTCGCGTATGTAAGTCACGTGAACGCTGCGAAAGCATATAAAGAAGGATTCTATGACGACATGCTGACGGAGTTCAAAGGTGTAAAGCGCGATACGATTGTTCGTCCCGATACGACCATTGAAAAACTTTCGAAGCTCAGAACTGCGTTCGATAAGACTCCGGCAGGTTCGCTCACCGCGGGCAACAGCACCATCTTCACCGACGGCGCTGCATCGATACTTCTCGCTTCGAAGAGTTCGCATCTAAAAATAATCTCACGTGCAGGCATACTTTGTTGATGGCGAAGCTGCTGCGGTTGACTATGTTCATGGTGCTGGATTGTTAATGGCACCGACACTTGCTGTTGCACGACTGTTGAAAAGAAACAACCTGACGTTACAGGACTTCGACTTCTATGAAATACATGAAGCCTTTGCGGGACAAGTGTTATGTACACTGAAAGCATGGGAAGATGATGAGTATTGTCGTAAGCAATTAGGTACCGAAAAAGCGTTAGGCTCGATCGATAGAAGTAAGCTTAATGTGAAAGGCGGAAGTGTTGCGATAGGTCATCCGTTCGGAGCAACTGGTACTCGCGTTACGATGAATCTTGCGAAGTTGCTCGCTCAAAAAGGTAAAGGCCGGGGACTTTTGTCGGTATGTACCGCCGGAGGAATGGGCGTCACAGCGATTTTAGAGCGTTAAAATCCACGTATTCAACGTGATTTAGGCAGATCGTTAAAACATCATTAAGCTTATCGATGTTTTTGGCTTTCTCGTCGACGAACGTGTAAATTCAGGATATAAACAAACGAGTAGTAAACCTGAATTACTATGTGCCGGAGAGTCACTCCCAGTTTTCTTCTTAGCCTGATCCTTCTCAATTCTATAACCTCCTGCAGTAACGACCAGCAGGTGTCGCCGGGGTCTCCTTCAACGCCAACTCAAGACGACGATGAGGTGTTGGACGGACCGAAGTTACCACAAAAACTTCTTGATTACAGCGCGACGTCTACGTTCAGCAACGACGTGGTTACACTCGGAAGAGTATTATTTTACGACAAAAACCTTTCCGCCAACGGAACAACTTCTTGCGGTTCATGGTCAAAGCAGGCAGCAAGCTTTGCCGAAAACGCCCAGTACAAGTCGCGGATTCTCTGGAAGCGCTACGTCGCGAAACTCGATGCCGATCCATAACCTGGTCTTGACCCGCATTGTTTCTCCAGATGGTGATGGTGATGGCATTCAGGTTCCCGTCGGTTATGGTTCTGCTGCTCCCGCCATCCTCGGTGGATTGCTCTGGGACGGTAGTGCAAACGAATTGAATAAAATGGTTCTGTCACCTATGATCAGTCCGATAGAAATGGGTAATCCAACATTGGAGGAACTTCAGTTCGGTTGCGTCGCGCCCCTATTACCAAAAGCTCTTCGACAATGCTTTTCCACGTAACCCTGCCGACAAGGACAACTGGGACCGCACGATAGATCATGTCGGGACGGCTCTTTCAGCTTTCGTATCAGCTGTAAGAATTTCGAATTCAAAGCTCGATCAGTACAACAACCGATTAAAAATCAACAACCCGTCGACAACTTTCTGTCCGAGATTGAGACCACGGGCATGCAGTTGTTTCAGGTCAAATACAATTGCAACTCCTGCCATCATGTAGAGGAAGTAACAATGACTCCACGATTGCAAACATCGGGCCTTCAAGAAAATTATACCGACAATGGACTGGGTGTCATTACAAAGGACACGAGGGATAATGGAAAGTTCCTGGTTCCCTCATTGCGCAATGTAGAGCTCACAGCACCGTACATGCACGATGGAAGTCTCGCAACACTTGAAAAAGTTGTTCAACATTATAGCGATGGTATCGCCAATCATCCCAGCTTGCATCCGGAACTGAAAGATGAAAATGGGAATCCTAAAAAAATGAATATACCTGGAGATGAAGTAGACGCAATTGTCGCTTTTCTCAAAACTCTTACGGACAAATCTATTCATCACCGATTCGAAGTTTTCCATCCATTTCAATAAAGAAAATTCTGTATGTCAACGAAGAACGTAGTTACCCCCGCTTGCCTGTTGATTGTCTTCGCACTGGCTTCATCTTGTCAGACCGAAGAACTGAGAGCGCCAAAGGCGGCTTTCGAGCCGGTATTGCCTAGCCGGGCTTACAATTACGGGAACTCCGAAGATCCCCAAAACGCAGTAATCACACTCGCGACGAGTGTTGTTTTACGAGAAAGGTCTTTCAAGTAACAACATGGTTTCTTGTGGCTCATGTCATCAACAATCGTTGGCTTTTGCCGACGACCCAGGTGTTTAGCAAGGGTATCAACAATGAACATACGGCCCGCAACTCAATGTCGATCCAGAACCTGACACTAACAAGCTTCTTAACGGTCGATGCCGCTGCAGTACCTGATCCAAATGGATATGGATCGGCTGGCGGGGGCACCGAAACTCTTGGAGGATTGTTTTGGGACGGGCGTGCAGGACAGTTAGAAACTATGGTGCTGATGCCAATTCAAAATCCCCGCGAGATGGGGACCGACCTCAATGTGGCGAAGATCTCAAAGTTGCCTTATTACCAGAAGCTCTTCAACGACGCATTTGGGAATTCATATTTCTCGCAAGAGCAAATCGGACGAGCGCTGTCACTTTTCGTTTCGTCGATAAAATTTAAAAACACGACGTATGATAAATACCTCCAGGCTGTTGAAAGCAAACAACCGACCGATGGCATAATGTCTGAGCAAGAACTCGAGGGAATGAGGTTGTTCCAGGGCACGTACAACTGCAACAATTGCCACCAGGTAGAACTGGTTGTAAGAACAGAACCCCGTTTCGCCAACATCGGCCTGAACTATTATAAGGATAAAGGCCTGTCTGTCATCACGGGCAATAGTGGTGACGACGGTAAGTTTAAGGTTCCGTCACTGCGCAACGTAGAGTTCACCGGGCCATACATGCACGATGGAAGTCTGCAAACGCTGGAAGACGTCATTGAACATCTACAGTGATCAAATTGCTGACGATGCCAACCTGCATCCGGAACTTCGTGATGAAACAGGTCACGCCAGGAAAATGAATATTCCCCAGGATGAAGTGAAGGCGCTTGTGGCTTTCCCTTAAAAACACTGAGTGATAAATCTGCTCTTACTGATCCGAAGTTTTCCGATCCTTTTCGACAAAATTGAAAGGCCCTTCGTTATTCGCACATCTTCGTGATATCCTGCTGTTGCCTGTAATGGTGACGATCGTTGTTCCGTATTTAATTTTCAACAGCAGTCAGCATTCGATACCTGGCAGTCTTTTGATCCAACTTGTGTGGACTGGTGATCGGACTCGCTGGAATCACCTTGTTATTCTACACGATCACATTGTTTGGCAGATTTGGCAACGGCACACTTGCTCCGTGGCATCCAACGCAAAACTTGTGATAATTGGCCCCTACCGTTACGTTCGCAATCCCATGATCTCTGGAGTATTTTTCATATTGATTGGCGAAAGTCTCGTATTGCACTCCACGTCTATACTAGAATGGGCCGGCTTATTCTTCCTGATCAACACCACCTATTTCATCCTGTCGGAAGAACCCTCATTAGAAGATCGGTTCGGGGAAGATTACAGGCAATATAAGAAGCACGTTGGACGTTGGATTCCCAGGCTGCGCGCGTATAGTTTGTGAGGGCAGAGGGGAGCCAGCCGAATCCAACTTTTGGCGAACTTAATGTGTCCAATAGGCATAAATCACGACCGTATGACATCACGAAATCTACTGAGCTGCTCTGTATGCTTGTTTGTGTTTGTACTGGCAATCTCTTGCCAGGATCGTCAGTTGGAGAGCACCGGCGAGGTTTATCTCGACCTTCCTGCCCAACGTTATCAGTATAACGTTTTCACCCGACACGAGTAATGCCCTCCCCACGCTTGGTCGCGTATTGTTCTACGACCGAAATCTTTCAGTTAGCAGCACGATTGCCTGTGCTTCGTGTCATAAACAGTCGTACGGCTTTGCCGACAATCAAGCATTCAGTCAAGGCTTCGGAGGCAGGGTTACAACACGTAACTCGATGCCTGTTCAAAATCTCCAGGGCGGGAATATTATGTTCTTTGATGACAGAAATACCGGTGGGTTTGCACCCCAGCAAGGACACCTGTTTTGGGATGGGTCGCGAATCCGACCTCGAAAAACTTGTGTTGCAACCGATCGGCAATCACATAGAAATGGGAGTTGCCGATGGAGAATCGCTCACGAAAAAACTCACGGGAAAAATCATATTATATGCCCCTCTTCGTCGACGCATTCGGATCTGCAGAGATAACGACTGAAAAAATTTCGAAAGCACTTTCATCATTCTGTTCCTCGATCAATACGAACAACACACGCTTCGACCAATTCAACCAGACACGCTTCATGGTCGATCCCAACGACGACAATTCCGTGATAAGCACTAACTCAGTTCTTAATCCGCTTGAAGTGGAAGGCATGTTTCTGTTCTCACAGAAATACGATTGCAACTCCTGTCACAATGTACAGTCGACCATCGGTTATATTTTCGCGGGAACATTCGCCAACATCGGCCTCGAAAAAGACTACAGCGATCCCGGACGTCAAAATTGTTACCAACGATCCTGCCGACAACGGCAAGTTCAAGATCCCTTCACTTCGCAATGTTGTATATACTGCACCGTACATGCACGATGGTCGCTTCGCCACATTGGATGACGTGATCGAACATTACAGTGAAGGCATCGCGACAGTCCTGCTCTCGATCCAAAACTTAGGGAAGGCACCCACGCGAGAAGCATGAATATCACTGAGCACGAAAAGCAAGCGCTCATCGCTTTCTTCACACACCTGAGCGATCAATCTGTTCTTGCAGATCCGAAGTTTTCAGGACCCATTTAAAATCAAAGCAATAACAAATGATCTTTAGAATAATTATTTGCGTGATCTTATTGATCACTGCTCATAAAATTTTTGCCCAGGAACGGCCAGAAGAGAATGCGATCATCCAACCTCAGAAAGGAAGATGAATCATTACGTGGGTCTGCAGGTGAATCAACTCGTAAGGAACATTCTGAGCTTTGGCGGAACATCTACACCAATAACGAATCCATATCTTCTCACTTACTCCGCCAATTCGAAAGCCACAGGCATCGGCTTCGCAACAGGCCTTGGCGTGTCGTCGATTCAAACAAAGACAACCGACAACTTTCTTACAACAACTTCGAAGGTGAGTGATTTTGCATTTCGATCGGACTCGACGTAAAATCATACCTGTCGCGTCGATGGCTCTTGAATTATGGATGGGACTTGCTTGCCGAAGGGAACAAGTCGACAGTTATATCTGAAGTCAACGCAGGTGGTACCGGCAACCCTACAATAACGACAACCACCCACCGGACTGGCACAGGTCCGCGAGTTGGTTTGAATTTCCAGTTTCATGAGAGACTGATCGTCGGTACCGAGGCAAGCTATTACTTCAAGTGGTCAGAACAGAAAACAAAGGTCACGAACAGTGTTCAGGTACCGGCACTCCTGATGGCAATGATTCGAAACTGCAACAGTTTCAGTTCGCACTGCCTGCAGTTCTTTTCCTGATAGTTAAATCTAAGTGTCGGGATCCACCAGGCTGTCGTAGACATTCTGGTAGTGCACAATCAAATTCTCCCAATCGAAAGCTGCCGAATAATTCTCCACGTGATTTCTCTGCGTAATTCTTTCCCTGCGAGTCTGCATGAGAAACTGATATAAGAAACCAGAAAGTTGTCCGCGCACTCCAGTCGAACGTACGCTTGCCGCGTTCCACCACATACATCCATGCTTGTTGTGATCTGGAAAATGTTTTAATAAATAGTCACCAAATCCACTAAGATCACTCGTCACGCTCGGAACACCGCTTGCCATACATTCAAGTGGCGTATAACCCCACGGCTCATAGTAGCTTGGGAAAATTCCAAGATGACATCCGCGAACAAACTGGCTATAGTCGAGAACTGAACAGCGGGTTTGTTGAGCTGATGAAATCGGGATGATAGATGATCTTGACTTTATCTTCGGCCTTGTTCTGAATGTTGCGTCGGGCGAGAAACTGGACAATCTCGTCTTGCTGTTCGTCAACCAGCTTATGCGTAACAGTTGACGGCAGCTTGTTGCTTTTCCACGTTTGAATTGTTCTTCGATAGCGAAGTTTCCAGTATTCGTCGACAAACTCGTTGAGTGATGGCATTCGGCTATCGATACGACGCGTTGCCTCATGAACAGTCCGCGGCCGACCTCCTTTTGTATTTCAGCCACACACTTGTCGAATCTCCTCCATCATGGCCCGATAATGAAGGGCGTCGGGATTGATGTTGTAGTAATCGCGTTTCGTTAACGAAGAACATGATCACCGTCACATCCGACTTTTCCCGTTTCAGTTGGTCATTCAGATGTGCGAGTGCTTCCAGTGTAAGGTCGAAACCTTTGTTCTTGTATTCGTAGCGGCCGGACGTAAAGAAGTAGATCGTTTTTTCGAGATCGAAAGAGTATGAGTGAAAGAAGTGGCCGATCACGAACTCGTGTATCCGCTCCTTGTAGGTTTCGTGAAGATTTTGAAACTCATGGTGTACTTCGAAGCGCTGTATGTTGAGGCCGTTCGGTAATATGGCTTCGGGAGTTCTTCGGAGAAGATGTTTGCATTCGCGTGCTGTAACGTCGCTTACTGTCGTGAAGGCATCGCAAGCGTGCGCACATGCATACTCGATGGCTTCTTCAGTTTGTACTCCAAATCTTTTCGCTTCTTCATCGTGTTTGAAGAATGGAAAGATGCGCGTAGAACAAAGGCGAGTTGATAGCGAGATGCCCGGCCGAGTTGAGTTGCGTGCGTCGTGAAGACGGTCTTCACCGGTAGTTTATCTCTCTTGAAGTCGAGTATTGGAAGTCGGCCATCCACTCGTGGAAGTGCGCGATCACAGGCTGTCCCGGAGAGATCAACTTCAACACTTCCTCATAAAACAACCGGGTAAGATATCCGAAGGCCACCACCTGGCTAACGAGTGGATTCTCAGTTGCAGTTGGTATGGTGATGCTGTGATTCTTCCACAACAAATACTTCACTACGTTCAAAGCTTTTTCCTCGACAACATTAGGATTGAGAAGAACGACGCGCGGCTTTCCGGTAACGAGCCACACAGCATCGACAACATCATAACCTCGCTTGCGAAGATTTGCAGCGGCAAGTCCGAAGATATCGCTGGGTGGATCGATGATCTCGAGCTCAGCCTGGATGGATTTGCTCACATATGGACCCACCATGCAGTAATGACCGTGATAACTCTCCATGATACACGGAGCTTTCGAACGAATCACTGTGTATATACCGCCTACCTGGTTGCATACTTCCCACGCTGTTTCGATCAGCAATTCCGGATGGGTTGAATGTTTCTTTTTGGATTGTCGTTTTGCCAC